>NZ_FNYH01000021.1 GCF_900108915.1 Allopseudospirillum japonicum | reverse complement strand
GGTTTTTATCAAGGGATGCTGGGGCGGCAAGCCGATCTAGAAGGTTTCCAATGGTGGGCACAAAAGCTTGATGCAGGTGCAGATCTTGCGCAAGTAGCTGTGGATATCTTAGCCCTGAGCCTTGTTGAGCAAACACCCGATCAAAGCACTTGGATTCAAGGACTTTACCAAGGAATTTTGGGACGAGAAGCCCACGCCCAAAAAGTCGATGCTTGGCAATCAAGCGAAACGCTAACCGTCCTGGCCGAGCAATTACTGGCCTCTGCGGAGTATCAAAGTACCCAAGGGACCCAAATGGCAGTACAAGCTTGGGACTTTTGGGTTTAGGTTGGTCTCCCCGTCTTTGGGGCGGGGAGAATGTCAGAAGACCAATACGCGAGATAAAATTGAAGGTGATGGCTGATGCCGCAAGATAAAGGTAAGCAAACGTCAACTTTTACTGTGAGCTTACAAGAAGCGCAGCAGGCATTTGCCCGTGGTCAATATGCAGCGGCAGAGCAAGCTTTCCAAAATTTACATAAGCAAGATCCTTCAGTAAAAACCACCTTATATCTCGCGCAGTTAGCACACATCAGACAAGCAGGCGCTGAGTGGATTGCCCCTTTAAAACGCATCTTGCAGGCACATCCTGCCTTAGCAGAGGCACACTATCTTTTGGCGCATAGCTACCAACAAAACCGCCAGTTGCCCCAAGCGGTACAGAGTTTTTATCAAGCGTTAAGCTGGCGTTTGCAGCAGGTTTTAGCTGCAGGGCAAACCGCTTTGCCTATGTTGGAAGCCAGTTCTCCAGCACCTAATCTACCTACGCAAGCGTTAACCCTCTTATTACAGACCTTGGTGAGTTTAAAAAAAGCCGGCATCCATGCGTTTCCAACTGCAGGCACTTTACTAGGTCTAGAACGTACTGGCCAATTGTTGGCACAAGATAAGGATATTGATATCGGTGTGGATTGGGCACAAATGGATGTCAGTATGCAGCATTTACAACAAATAGGCTGGCAAGAAGAAAGCCTCTCTTATGGATTAATTAATCCACGCTGTTTGCGTCATCCTTCGGGCTTGGTGCTTGATTTATGTGGTTATGCAACCGAGCAAACCACAGGTGCCACTGTTTCAGGTTTGTGGATGCCGGAAGTTCCTTTTGCTTGGAACCGTATTACCCGTTTCCCTAAAATTCAAGTGGTCAACAAAGCTTCTCCGGTTGGTGATTTTTGGTATCCGCGTCATCCTGAACACCTTCTACAAGCTTTATATGGCCCAGATTGGCAAACCCCAGATCCTGATTTTGATACTATTGTTTGTGCACCGAATATTATGCAGGATTCTTATTTATATTACTGCCAAGCGTATGCGCGTCTTTATCATGGATTACAACAGGGCCGCTATAAAAAAATGCAGGCCATGTTACATGTTTTAATGCGTTTTAAACCTGAAGATATTTTATTGCAAAATCTTCTGCACTTCGTGCAACAACAACTGGGGGGATCTAAAGCACGCCGTGTGTTGGCTTTAGGCTATTTTGATCTTTTACACCCAGGACATATTAGCTATTTAACATCTGCTAAAGCACAGGGTGATTATTTAATTGTTGGTGTAGCGCCTGACAGCTTTGCCATCAAAAGTAAAGGGCGCACGCCCGTGATGAATCAACAAGAGCGTTTAAGCCTTGTGCAAGCCTTAGCCTGTGTCGATCAAGCGGTGTTGGTTGGGGCACCTATGGCAGAGACGGAGCAAGCCGCGCACTGGATTTGTGCGCAAGGGGTACACCTGGTGGTTTGCGGAGATGAATGGCAGCATACGCCCCGTTGGCAAGCCTTAGAGGCGGCATTACAGCCACAAGGGATTCAAGTGCAATATGTGCCTTATACACAAGGGATTTCTAGTACCCAGATTAAACAAAGAATCTTGCCGACCTAATAAAAAACCGCCAAGAAGAATGGCGGTTTTTATCGATTTTTTCTCAAGCAACCTTAGTGCGCAGCAAGGATACGCAACATACGGCGTAATGGCTCAGCAGCACCCCACAAGAGTTGATCACCTACAGAGAAAGCAGATAAATACTCAGGACCCATATGCATTTTACGCAAACGGCCCACAGGGATATTTAAAGTACCTGTAACTTTTGCAGGAGATAAACCCGCAATGGACGCTTCACGGGTATTGTCAACCACTTGTACCCAAGCATTATGCTCAGCAATCGCCGCTTGGATTTCATCCATAGGTACATCTTGGCGTAACTTAATGGTGAAAGCCTGGCTATGGCAACGCATAGCGCCAATACGTACACAAAGACCATCCACAGGAATTGGCTGGGCTTGCAAACCAAGAATTTTGTTGGTTTCGACAGAGCCTTTCCACTCTTCTTTACTTTGGCCATTATCCAATTGCTTATCAATGTAAGGAATCAGACTACCGGCTAAAGGGGCGCCAAAATGATCTGTTGGGAAGCTTTCAGCACGCATGCTTGCCGCTACTTGGCGATCAATATCCAAAATCGCTGAAGAAGGCGTCGCTAATTGATCTGCAACCGAATCACGCAGCACACCCATTTGATTGAGGAGCTCGCGCATATTTTGCGCACCTGCACCCGAGGCTGCTTGGTAAGTCATTGAAGACAGCCACTCAACCCAACCTTGCTTGAAAAGACCGCCTAGGCCCATCAACATCAAGCTCACGGTACAGTTGCCACCCACAAAGGTTTTGACGCCTTTTTGCAGGCCTTGTTGAATCAGATCACCATTGACAGGATCGAGAATAATCAGGCTATCTTCTGCCATACGCAAAGCAGACGCGGCATCGATCCAATACCCTTGCCAACCTTGTGCACGCAGCTTGGGATAGACCTCATTGGTGTAGTCGCCACCTTGACAAGTAATAATTACTTGCATGGCTTGCAGGTCATCAAGGTTATAAGCGTCTTTTAAAGGTGCGCTCCCTTGGCCAAAATCAGGACCGGCTTGGCCCACTTGTGAAGTAGTAAAAAATACCGGCTCCACGAGTTGGAAGTCGCCCTCTTCCTGCATACGTTGCATCAGTACGGAACCAACCATACCGCGCCAACCGATAAACCCTGTAGTAAGCTTAGACATAAAACCTCAAATTCTTTTAAATCAATGGATTAAGTCTTTGATTGGGTAGCAGCCCCCTAAAGCGCTGCAACCACCGCATCCCCCATAGCTGCAGTGCCGACTTTTTGGGTGCCGGCTTCTTGCGGGTTGTAAATATCTGCGGTGCGCAACCCTTGATCAAGGACTTTAGAAACCGCAGCTTCGATACGCTGCGCACTTGCTTCATCGCCTAAAGAATAACGTAACATCATCGCGGCCGATAAGATGGTCGCTAACGGATTGGCAATCCCTTGGCCTGCGATATCTGGTGCCGAACCATGACAAGGCTCATACATGCCTTGGTTATTTTCGTTTAAAGAAGCAGATGGCAACATGCCAATAGAACCGGTCAACATGGCCGCTTCATCCGATAAAATATCGCCAAACATATTGCCAGTGACTAAGACATCAAATTGCTTGGGGTTGCGCACTAATTGCATGGCCGCGTTATCAACGAGCATATGTGAAAGTTCCACTTCTGGATACTCTTTGGCCAGCTCAGTGATCACTTCTTTCCACAAGACAGTCACTTCTAATACGTTCGATTTATCAATCGAGCACAAGCGCTTATTGCGCTTTTGTGCCGCCTCAAAGGCAGCACGACCAATACGACGAATTTCCGACTCGCTATACACATAGGTATTAAAACCTTCGCGCTCGCCTTGCTCATTGGTGCGAATCCCACGCGGTTGGCCAAAATAAATGCCACCTGTGAGTTCACGAACAATTAAAATATCCAAACCTGCGACAATTTCCGGCTTCAGGCTAGAGGCGCTAGCAAGCTGTGGGTAGAGAATCGCAGGGCGTAAGTTGGCAAACAATCCCAGTTGTTTACGAATCCCCAATAAACCTTTTTCTGGGCGTAATTCCATCGGGTTGTTATCCCACTTAGGGCCACCCACAGCACCTAACAAGATCGCATCAGCAGCTTGCGCGGCTTCTAGTGTATCCTGTGGTAAAGGGTGAGCTTGCGCATCGATCGCCGCACCACCGATCAGCTTTTCTGTCAGTTGAATATCCAACGCGAGCGCATTTAACACCTTCACCGCTTCAGCCATAATTTCTGGGCCGATACCATCACCACCGAGTACAACGACTTGCTTTGTCATCACAAAGATCCTTTAAACAATGTGTTATTGAAATAACCAAGGGGTCACTTGGCTGCGCTGGGCTTCATAGGCACGGATAGCGTCGGCTTCTTGCAAAGTTAAACCAATATCATCTAAACCATTGAGCAGGCAGTAGCGGCGGAAACCATCGACCTCAAATGTAAATTCTGTTCCTGTCGGGGTGCGGATGCTTTGGTGCTCTAGATCGATACTGAGTTGATAGCCTACTTGTGCTTCCACCTCTTGGAATAGCTGATCTACTTGAGCTTCTGGCAAAACAATAGGTAAGATACCGTTTTTAAAGCAATTATTAAAAAAGATATCCGCAAAGCTAGGGGCAATCACGCAACGAAAGCCGGCATCTAGCAAGGCCCAAGGGGCATGTTCACGCGAGGAACCACAACCAAAATTCTTACGTGCTAATAAAATCTGTGCCCCCTGATAACGCGCTTGGTTCAGGATAAAATCCGGATTGAGCGGGCGCTGGCTGTTATCCATCCCAGGTTGACCTTCGTCAAGATAACGCAACTCATCAAACAAATTGGGACCAAAGCCAGAACGTTGGATCGATTTTAAAAACTGTTTAGGAATAATCATATCCGTATCGACATTGGCACGATCCATAGGCGCTACGGTAGCGGTTAATTGAGTAAAAGCTTGCATGGGATAAAGTCCTCTTACGCCTGTGCCAATTCGTTGCGTACATCGACAAAATGTCCATAAATCGCGGCCGCTGCAGCCATGATAGGACTCACAAGATGGGTACGCCCGCCAAAGCCTTGGCGTCCTTCAAAATTACGGTTGGACGTGGAAGCACAATGTTCACCCGCACCTAGTTTATCCGCATTCATCGCCAAACACATGGAGCAACCTGGCTCGCGCCATTCAAAGCCTGCATCGATAAAGATCTGGTGCAAACCTTCAGCTTCTGCTTGGCGTTTCACCAAACCTGAGCCTGGCACCACTAAGGCTTGTTTGATGGTGTCAGCAACACGACGTCCACGAATAATAGAAGCGGCCTCGCGCAAATCCTCAATCCGTGAATTGGTGCAAGAACCAATAAAAACACGATCCAGTTGAATGCTTGTGATTGGCTGATTCGCAGCCAAGCCCATATACTTGAGCGCACTTTCAATACCTTTGGCCTGGCTTTCGTCATGCGCTTGCGCTGGATCAGGCACTGTGTCGAGTACACTGACGACCATTTCAGGCGATGTGCCCCAAGTGACTTGCGGTGCAATGGTTTGCGCATCCAACTGAATATGCGCATCAAAATGGGCGTCTGCATCTGAATGCAATTCGCGCCATACGGCAACGGCTTGTTCCCAATGGGCCTCTTTGGGAGCAAAAGGACGGCCTTTGACATAGTTTAAGGTAGTCTCATCCACGGCTACCAAACCCACACGCGCGCCGCCTTCAATCGCCATGTTACATAAGGTCATACGGCCTTCCATGGAGAGGCTGCGAATAGCTTCACCAGCAAATTCCATGGCATACCCTGTACCCCCTGCGGTGCCTATTTTACCGATCACTGCAAGAATAATATCTTTCGCGGTGACGCCCGCTTGCAATTGCCCAGTCACCTCAATCAGCATATTTTTCATTTTACGCTGAATCAGACATTGGGTGGCTAACACATGCTCGACCTCTGAGGTGCCGATACCATGGGCTAAAGCCGCAAAAGCACCATGCGTTGCTGTGTGCGAATCACCACAAACGAGAGTCATCCCAGGCAAGGTCGCTCCTTGTTCTGGACCAACAACATGCACAATCCCTTGGCGCTCATCGTTGATTTTGAATTCAGTAATGCCAAAAGCATCACAGTTTTCATCCAAGGTCTGTACTTGAATCCGCGAGATCGGATCTTCAATCCCAGCGATGCCGGCTTGGCGTTCTTGTAAGGTCGTGGGTACATTATGATCTGGTGTCGCCAAGTTCGCTTGCAAGCGCCACGGCTTGCGTCCTGCAAGACGCAGACCTTCAAAGGCTTGGGGCGAGGTCACCTCATGCAATAAGTGACGGTCAATATATAAAAGAGCCGTACCGTCTTCACGTTCTTTCACAAGATGGGCATCCCACAACTTGTCATATAAAGTCTTACCGCCCATGGGTGAATCTCCTCTGTTAGGGCACTGCCTGTGCAAAGCAAAAGCACAGCAAACGAATCAGGGTTTTGGTTAGGTTTTTTATGAATTGTACTTATCCTAAAGGGCTTGCTTTAATAACACAAATTCATATTTTTTATTTATTCCATTCCAAAAAGGAATACCAAGATGGATACACCCAGCTTGCAAGCCTTTCTCGCAGTGGCGCAATGGCGCTCCTTTTCCTTAGCTGCGCAGCATCTGCATGTCACCCAACCGGCCATCAGTAAGCGTATTGCTAATTTAGAACATCAACTCGGCCATGCTTTATTTGATCGGATCGGTCGCCAAGTAACTTTGACCGAAGCAGGGCAAGCATTACAACCCAAAGCCCAAGCTATTTTATTAGCATTAGAAGATACTAAGCGTGCCCTCAATAATCTTTCTGGGCAAGTCAGTGGTGCTTTGACGTTAGCAACCAGTCACCATATAGGTTTGCATCGGTTGCCGCCTTTGTTGAAAACCTATACGCAGACTTATCCGCAAGTGAAGCTAGATTTACGTTTTTTAGATTCCGAACAAGCCTATGAAGGGATTTTACAAGGAGAACTAGAACTGGCCGTGGTGACCTTAGCACCTAATCCAAGTCCGGCTTTAATTGTGGAACCTGTGTGGTGGGATCGACTGCATTTTGTTGTCGCACGCGAGCATCCGTTAGCGAGTCATCAACAAAAGATGTTTAGTTTGCAGGATTTGACCGCATATGATGCTGTGTTACCTGGGCATCAAACCTTTACTCGTGGGATTGTGGAAGCAGAATTTGCTCAGCAAGGCTTGCCGTTAAATGTGGCCCTATCAACAAATTATTTAGAAACGCTCAAAATGATGGTCAGTATTGGCTTGGGCTGGAGTGTGCTGCCAGAAACGCTTATTGATGCCAGTATGCAGCCGTTACAAGTGCAACATGCCCCTTTAAGACGTCCGCTAGGTTATTTGTACCATAATGCCCGCACGCTTTCGAATGCGGCACAAAGTATGCTGTCTTTGCTGCAAGAGGAAGCCGAGCGACAGACCTAGCAGTGCATGTTCTCAGCCTTGGAAAAAGGTGATGAAAGGTTAAAGGTTAAAGCGGTGTGAGCGGTTCGCGTTGCGCAATACGGATTTGCCCTTTACCCGTGTGTTTACCTTGATACATGGCTTGATCTGCACATTCGACTAATAAACCTATTTCCTGTGCATGTTCGGGCGCATAGGCCATGCCGATGCTGGCACCTACATGAACTTGAATCTGTGTGTCCAAGGTGACAGGGCGTAATAAAATTTCCTGTATGCGCTGGGCAATTTTCAAAGCACTGGGTTTATCGTGTAATTGAGTCAAAAGCACTAAAAATTCATCACCACCAATACGAGCCACAAGATCTTGTTCTTTGACAGAAGCTTGTAAACGTTGCGCCACCACCTTTAAAAGCTCATCGCCTATTAAATGTCCGTAGGTATCATTAATGGGTTTAAAACCATCCAAATCGATAAAAAGCACACAAATATACAGACTGTCTTGCAACGCGGTTTGTAAAGCTTGTGCACCTTCTTGCTCAAAATGATGGCGATTAGCTAACCCAGTGAGAGCATCATGTAACGCACGATGGCGAATAGCATCCATTTCGCGTTTTTGTTCTGTGATATCTGTCATCACACAAGCATATTGATAAATATGCTGATGATGGTCATAAATAGCATTAATCCGGGTTTTTTGAATATATAAGCTACCATCGCGGCGGCGGTTGGTGATTTCTCCTGTCCATTCCCCTTGGGTATGTAATGTTTGCCAAAGTTGTTTAAAAAACGATTTATCATGCATTTGTGAGCTTAATAAAGCCACACTTTGTCCCTGGGCCTCGCTTGCTAGATAACCTGTCATCTGTGTAAATGCAGGATTTACCATTTGAATATAACCTTGGTTATCTGTGAGCATCATAGGCTCAGAGGCATATTCAAATAAGGTACGCGATAGTTGGGCTTCGGCACGGGATAAAGCCTGTGCGCTTAGATCGCGAAATAGAAATTGCTCTGCGGCATGTTCACCAAACAAAATAGGTGCACAAACCAGCTCAACAAAACGAATATCACCATCTAAGCGCCGAAGCTCAGCTTCCAAAGGTAAAGGTGGAGGTTCTTGACCGGTTCGCGGATCCAAATGTGCTTGTACTGCCGCTTGCACTTGTGGGTCTAAATAAGCACGTAAGGAGCGTCCTTCTAAAGCTTGCGAAGCGTTACAACCAAAGAGTTCGCGCGCGGCACGATTGAGTAAAAGTACCTTTTGCTGCCGGCAAATCACAATCGCTTCAGGAGAGAGATCAAACAGGTGCTGATATCTTTGTTCGCTTTCTTGATATTGACTTAACCAGCGGCTGGCCATTTGTGCTGCCGCTTGCCGACTATTAAGCACTAATAAACTAATCCCAGCACCTAAACAACTAATAAATAAACCGGCAATTAAAGCAGAAGTATTTAAATCTGCGACAGACACATAAAGTTCGCTACCTTGTGCGGGTGCTAAACGTAATTGTAGTTTTTGATCACCGAGTTGTAATTGTTTAAGGCTTTGTAATTTAAGTTGCCAAGGGGTTAAATCTTGGCTGCCTGTATCATAAGCAAAACGTCCTGTGTGTCTATGGCGCGGATCAATTACTTGGATTCTCAGTTTTTGATGATCACTTAGCTGATGATTTAACTCGTTAATTAGTTTAGAAAGGCTAAATCCTAAAGTGCTCCAACCAATAAAAGTAGTTTCTGTGCGAATTGGCAAGAGCATCAAATAATCGAGGGAATGTGATACAGAAGGCAAGAGCACTAAAGGCAAAGTAATGGCAGCTTGGTCTTGTTTGCGAGCTTGCTCAGCAGCGGCACGGCGTCTGTATTCTGTCCCTATATCATAACCACGAATTTGTGTGGAAATCGCTTGGGGCAGTACAAAACGAATCACAAGATAATCAGAGCGCCATCCTTGTGGGAAAATAGTAAAGCGGCCAAAATCTTCCCGTCTTTGTTGTAAATAAAAGTTTTTATGACCATCCGGTACATATTCAGTAAAGGTAATCCCGACAATACCTAAGGCTTTTAAGTCTAGCTGCATGGAAGCAAAAAAGGCGTCCCAATGCGTTTGATTAAGCTGCGGATGACTTAATACCAAACCACGCGTGGCTTTTAGCAAGGTGGGTAAGCGGTCTACTTTTTCTTGTAGCAGTAAGGTGGCTTGTTGTGCCAGTAATTCAAAGCGGTAAATTTTATCGCGACCTTCATTGTCCGCTAATAAACGGCTGTAATGATAGCTTGCGTAAATGAGCAGCGAAAAGATAAATAAGGTCGCTGCCATATTTAATACCAAGCGCCCTCGGGAGGCGGATGCGCACTCTAGCATTGATTCCTATCCACTCGCTATTCCACTAATCCTAATTGGGAGGGGGGACTGGCTACCAGTCAAAGCGCCTACAATTTTTCTGAGATACCACTGAGATGATAAGGGGTACAAAATAGCATTGTTTTCACTGAATTAGCTATCAGCCTGTGAAGATTATTGTAACAGGATTTTGACAAGAAAAGCGTTAATGATCAGATAAGAAGTAAAAAGAGCAAAAACAGGTGACACCTAGCTTACAAAACCTCATGCATCAAACGGTATGCGTTGGTCGCTTTCACAACCTAGCCATGTTCAAGTTGCACCATGAAAAACTTGGCTTATCGAAACTATCTTTTGACATTCTCCCCGCCCCAAAGACGGGGAGACCAACCTAAACCCAAAAGTCCCAAGCTTGTACTGCCATTTGGGTGCCTTGGGTACTTTGATACTCGGCAGAGGCCAGTAATTGCTCGGCCAGGCCGGTTAGCGTTTCGCTGGATTGCCAAGCATCGACTTCTTGGGCGTGGGCTTCTCGTCCCAAAATTCCTTGGTAAAGTCCTTGAATCCAAGTGCTTTGGTCAGGTGTTTGCTCAACAAGGCTCAGGGCTAAGATATCCACAGCCACTTGCGCAAGATCTGCACCTGCATCAAGCTTTTGTGCCCACCATTGGAAGCCTTCTAGATCGGCTTGCCGCCCCAGCATCCCTTGATAAAAACC
>NZ_FNYH01000030.1 GCF_900108915.1 Allopseudospirillum japonicum | reverse complement strand
GCGAGGCTTCTTGTTTCAACGTCCGCAACAATCAAATGAATGATTGACTTACACAGACTCCGCAAGCGAAAACGACAGTCCAGCCGCTTTAAGTTCAATCATGCCTTGCTTTAGATGGTTGATTGCTGCATTCACATCGCGTTGATGGTGAGTTGAACAACTCGGACAAGACCATTCACGGATGTTAAGCGGCATTTCTTCCATTTTGTGTCCACAGCAAGAACAGGTTTTTGACCCTGCAAACCACTGCGACAATTTGTGCAAATGATGGCCTTTGGCTTTCGCTTTATATTCCAATTTCGAAACAAAGCTATTCCATGCGACATCACCGATTGCTTTAGCAAGATGTTTATTTTTCATCATATTCGAGGATTTCAACGTCTCGACAATGACCGCTTGGTTTTCGTCAACCAGTGTTCGAGAGAGCTTGTGTTGAAAATCGTTACGAATATTTCTGAGTTTTTCATGAGCATTTGCCAGCACTCTTCGTGCTTTCGCACGATTCGCTGACCCTTTTTGTTTGCGTGATAACCAACGCTGTTTACGCTTTAAATTCTTTTCTGCATTACGCAGATATTTGGGATTCGCTTCAATATGACCATTTGAGTCAGTGAGAAAATCCGTTAAACCCAAATCCACACCAACAGCCGTTTTGATGGTTTGAAGGGGTTTTGGCTGTTCGATTCCGTCTTCTACCAATATTGAGGCGTAATACTTGCCGTTGGTCGTTCTTGATAGCGTGATACTTTTTACCGTGCCTGATAGTTCACGATGGATTTTGGCTGTAATCGGTTGGCACTTGGGGATTTTAATCCAATTCGCACCAACAGAAACACTGGTACAGTGATAGCTTGACTGCTTGCCATGCTTGGATTTGAATCGTGGATAACGAGATTTCAGCTTTGGGTTGAAAAAGTTCTTAAAGGCTTTATCGAGCTGAATAATACCTTGCTGCAAGGCAATCGAATCATACTGTTTGAGCCATTGATATTTGCGTGACTTTTTCGCTTTCGCTAGCAAGGGCTTAATGTCGCTTGATGGCTTTAGGCTGATGCCTTTTACTTTGTAGAAGTGAGACTGAATCGCCAAACCACGATTAAACGCAAAACGCACCGCTCCAAACTGAGCATTCAAAAACTCAGTTTGTTCTGGGGTTGGGTAAATTCTGATTTTCGTGGCTTTTAACATGTAAGCGCTCTCTACTGGAATCTTTTGATGATAACATCACAAGGATTTTGTA
>NZ_FNYH01000003.1 GCF_900108915.1 Allopseudospirillum japonicum | reverse complement strand
GACTTGATGGCGCTCATTATAGCGCCTGAGTTTTTCGCGTCAATGTCTTTTTTATCAAACACTTAGCAAAAACCCACTAGGGCTAGTCTAGCCTAACGAACCTTGAAAACAAATAAATCTGTTTACAAAACCCTAAGGAAAGACTTCCGCTACCTAGACGCACCTAATGGTCTCGTCCTAAGCAGCGGAGGCGAATTATACGCAGATCAAAACAGAATGCAAGGGGTTTAGTGGTTTTTTTGTTGAGCGTATTTTTACACTGAGGAACCTAGCTCATTTGTCCTAGGTCTGTTAACTATTAGTCTTGAAGTCATCTTCTCTAGGTTTTTTTTGCCAACAAGGTACCCTATGCTTAGTTCTCGACATTACAAAGCGCCAATTAGGCTTTTTTCGACTCTTCTTTTTTGTGTTCTCTCTCTTATTATGTCCAAACTTCAAGCTGCAACGATTCACAAGCCTCTTAATGATGCCCGCACTTATCACGCTTTCACTTTAGAAAATGGTCTCCAAGTTTTAGCTATTACAGATCCAGAAGCAGAAAAAGCGGCCGTTGCCATGCATATAGGGGCTGGAAGCCATCACGAGCCCAAAGCTTACCCTAGACTAGCGCACTTTTTAGAGCATATGTTGTTTTTGGGTACCCGTACTTATCCACAAGCAGATGCTTATGCAGCTTATATCAACCAGCATGGTGGCCAACATAATGCGATGACAGCGCATGAGTACACTCAGTATTTTTTTGATGTCAACCATAAGGATTTAGAAGGCGCTTTAGCACGCTTCGCACCTTTTTTTAGTGAGCCCCTGCTCGATCCTCAATATGTACAGCGTGAGGTAAAAGCCGTCGATTCTGAGTATTCCGCTAAATTACAACAAGACGGACGCCGTATTTTAGGAGCCTTGCGCCAAGCTTTCCATCCTGATCACCCTTTAGCGCATTTTAGCGCAGGTAATGCGCAAACCTTGCCGGTTGATGATCCACAATTAGTACCTGCGCTTAGAGAATTTTTTGAGACTTATTATCGAGCACCCAATATGCGCTTGGTCGTGATGGGATCTCAATCGGTTGAACAATTAACAACCTGGGTACGTACTTATTTTGCCCAAATAGGTGCCAATCTCGATAAGAAAGAAGAGAGCAAGCCAAGCGATTCTTTGGCTTTATGGTCTGATCAACACCCCTTACCCTTGCGTTTAGAAGTGCAAACGCTAAAAGATGAACGTACATTAAAGCTGTACTTTCCTGTTCCCCACCCCAAGACGTTATATCCTTTGCGTCCTGTACAATTTTTAGCCAATTTTTTAGGCCATGAAGGCGAAGGCAGCTTGCATGCTCATTTAGATGCACTTGGCTGGATTACGCAACTTGGTGCAGGTTTAGATCTACCAAGCGGTGAGCAAGCCTTTTTTGCATTAACTCTAGGTCTCACACCAGAAGGCGCACAACATCAAACGGACATTCTGCAAAAAATATTTAGCTATATCCAACTTGTGCGTACGCAAGGAATGGCAGAATGGCGTTATCAAGAAATGGCTTTGTTAGCTCAACAAAGCTTTGATTTCCAAGAGCCTTTATCTGGCATTCATTATGTCAGCCGGCTTGCAAACAATCTCTATTTGTATCCAGTAGAAGATGCGTTGCAAGCTTCTTACCGTTTCGGTACTTTTGATGTGGATGCCATCCAGCCCTATTTAGAGGCCTTGCGTCCACAAAATTTGTTACTGTTATACGCTGCACCGCCACAAGATTTCACTGAGCAAACCCAATACCCTTGGCAAAAATCCCCTTGGTATCCAACTTTATATCGCTTAGCGCCCCAAACAATCCAGACGCTTGCTGATATCACAGATGCCAGCACCCTTGGCTTACAACTGCCTGAAGCAAACCCTTATATTGCGGATGCACTGCCAATTTTAGCGCGTGCATCTCAAGAACCCATGCATACCTTGTTGGATACCCCTGAAATCAAGCTTTGGCATAGTTTAAGTACCTTGCAAACGCCCAAGGCAAATCTCTTCATTTATCTAAAATCACCTGTTAGCCAACGCAGTTTACGTGAGCATATGCTCACTGCTTTATGGATTAATGCTGCATCGGATGCCATTAATACACAAGCCTATCCCGCATCTTTAGCAGGTTTGACCGCGCATCTTTATCAAGCCAGTGAAGGAGTCACCTTACGCACTTTGGGCTATGCACCCAAACAAATAGAATTTGCACTAGATTTATTAGAGCAAGTTCAGACATTACAAATCACACCTGAGCGTTTTGCACAGCTACAAGCTGAAATGCAACGTGCTTTGAGCAATATGCAGCATAAGCCTTTAACAAGTCAGATGTTCCATGCCTTATCTAGCGCTTTATTCGATCCTGCGTGGAGTGTACAAGAGCAAGCCCAAGCATTAGCACAATTGACACTCGCTGATTTGCAAAACTTCCAAACCGAGTTTTTCACCCATTTGCAGCTAGAGATTTTAAGTTATGGCAACCTCACAACGACAGAAGCACAACATCTAGCCGAACAACTCAAAAGTAAGCTCCATTTAGATGCTAGCCAAGTTAGCACGCCAAGACGCGCTCGTCTTTTGCCCACTCAGACCAAAACTTATCTTTGGAAACCTGAGATTCAACACAATGATCATGCGCAACTTTTATATCTACAAGCGCAGCAAACCGATGTACAAACCCAAGCCCAGTTTGCTTTGCTTGCCCAAATGCAACGTGCTGACTTTTTCCATCAACTACGTACAGAGCAACAACTCGGTTATGTGGTTTTTACACAAGAAGTTAGCTTGCTTGATCGTGCGGGGTTAGTCTACGTCGTACAATCACCCCATATACAACCTGATGCACTAGCACAACAGATACAAAATTTTTTACAAGCTTATCAAACACAAATGGCAAACCTGACAGACGACGCCTTGATGCGTTTTAAAGAAGGTGTCATCGCTAGTTTACGCCAACCTTATCCAAGACTTTCAAGCCGTGCTGCCACGCGTTGGATGGATATCCGCTTAGGTTATATTGAACAGGCACGCAAAGAAGCTATTGCGGATGCAGTGGATCAAATCTCTCTAACGCAGATGCATGATTTTTATCAGCAACTGCTGACTTATCCCAAGTTGTGGCTGCAAGTCACAGGAGAATCAGCTACAACAGTAGAAAATGCCGCGAACCCAGAGATAGCGCATCCTACTTTGTCGGCACAAGTGGTAGACTTGCAGCAAATACGGACTTGGGCTAGTTATTCCCCCGTATTACCTTAACTTTAGATGTTCGCAAAATCCCCGTAAATCCTCGCCCAAGTGGGCGAGGTAGTCAGAAGGATGCTTGCCGATGGCACTTGAAACCCCGCCGACTTATGAAATTCATTTAGATCAATATCGTTTAACTTTGCGCTTTGACTACCAAGAACAACAATACCTAGGTGAGTTACAATTACCAGAATCCCAGTTCGAATTTGCCGGTAATAATTTAGAAGAGTTACACGCAGCTTGTTTACAACATCTGCATGCTGAACACTTAGGGCGTATGCAAATAGAAGATATGGCTTATTTAATTGCGCACGCCACCCATCTTTTAGATATGTGTATCTACCAAGGGCGCACACTACCAGCTTAATCCTTCCGATCTTTTTTCCTGCCATATGCGTCTTTGTGGGCACCTATGCAGGAAATCCCTCTGCTTGTCATCCAGCTGTCATATAAAGACGTTGTAATACATCTGACACCTAAACGAACACCCTAAAGTAAGCATCCTCTAATTTAAGTTACACGCAAGGTTCAGGTTCAACCATGACTGCAAAAACTGTCCTCATTGTGGATGACGAAGCACCCATCCGTGAGATGATTGCTGTAGCCCTAGAAATGGCTGATTATCAATGCTTAGAAGCCGGTAGCACCCAAGAGGCGCACGCGCTTTTAGTTGATCAACGCCCAGACCTGATTTTGTTGGACTGGATGTTACCTGGAACTAGCGGCATCGAGTTCGCCCGCCGTCTCAAACGTGATCCTGTCACCGCAGAAACCCCGATTATCATGCTGACAGCTAAAGGCGAAGAAGATAATAAAATTCAGGGGTTAGAAGCAGGTGCCGATGATTATATTACTAAGCCCTTCTCACCACGCGAGCTGGTTGCCCGTTTAAAAGCCGTCCTCAGACGCACCACCCCCAAAGGTATTGAGGAACCGGTAGAAGTCGAAGGGTTATGCCTAGATCCTGTCAGTCATAGAGTCACCTCTTTTAATCAGCCTATCGAAATCGGCCCGACAGAATATCGCTTATTACAGTTTTTTATGACCCACCAAGAACGCGCTTATACACGGAGCCAACTACTCGACCAAGTATGGGGTGGCAATGTATATGTCGAAGAGCGTACCGTAGATGTGCATATTCGTCGTTTACGTAAAGCACTTGGCAGTGCCCATGAGCATTTGATACAAACGGTGCGCGGTACGGGCTATCGCTTCTCTACACGTACCTAAACACCTCGCATACCAGCAGATTACTTAGGCAAGTTGTTGATGAATTTAGGGATTTATCATGAGTTTTGGCGTCTTGTCGCCTATTTAGGCCTTGGGCTACTTTTAGGAATGCCTTGGGATTTAAGTCTCGCTGGCGCTTTCGTTGGCTTTGCGCTTTTCTTTTGGCGACATTTTAAGCGCTTGCTGATACTACAAGATTGGCTCGCCAATGAAGCTAAGCTTGCTCCCCCGGAAAGCGATGGTATTTGGGGCGATTTATTTGATCAGCTCTATCGTTATCAAAAAGGCCAGCAAAGAATCCAAGAACGCCTACAAAGCGTGATTGACCGTATTCAAGAATCTAGCTCTTCTTTACGCGATGCTGTTGTCATGGTAGATCGCCAAGGAGAGCTTGAATGGTGGAATACAGCCGCCGAGCGACTGCTGGGATTTCGTGCGCCAGATGA
This sequence comes from Allopseudospirillum japonicum, assembly GCF_900108915.1. Classification (GTDB taxonomy): domain Bacteria; phylum Pseudomonadota; class Gammaproteobacteria; order Pseudomonadales; family Halomonadaceae; genus Pseudospirillum; species Pseudospirillum japonicum. Next base: position 261,608 of record NZ_FNYH01000003.1, on the reverse strand, counting down.
CGATGGCCAACCCATCACTAACTTATTGCGAGACCCCCGTTTTATCGAATATTTTGAGCAAGGAGAATATCAAGAACCTTTAACTCTGCCCTCCCCTATGCTCGATAGTATGATGCTGCAATATCAAATTTCTGTGTTTGGCGATAATGATCGCTTGATGCTAGTGCGCGACATCACCCGTTTGCATCGGCTAGAACAAATGCGCAAGGATTTTGTGGCTAACGTCTCACATGAATTACGCACACCCTTAACGGTTTTGGTGGGATATTTAGAAACATATCAAGAGTATCAACACCAGTTACCGCCACGTTGGCAAAAAGGCGTCACCCAAATGCGCCAGCAAACCTTACGTATGCAAAATCTGGTCAATGATTTACTCACCTTATCACGTTTAGAAACTTCGGATGTCGAAGAAGAGATTCTTCCAATCGCCGTTGATCATATGCTGCAATCTATTCGTCAAGATGCTTTAGCTCTTTCGGGAGAAAAACAACATCAAATCATTTTGTATGCAGATGCTAATGTACGCTTATACGGCTCAGAGAAAGAACTGCGTAGTGCTTTTTCTAATTTGGTTTTTAATGCTATCAAGTACACCCCAGCACAAAGTGAAATCCAAATTCGCTGGTATGCAGATATTGAGGGCGCGCATTTAGAAGTTGTTGATAATGGAGAAGGGATAGATTCGCGCCATTTACCACGCTTAACCGAGCGTTTTTATCGCGTGGATAAAGGACGTTCCACCGAATCAGGAGGAACAGGTTTAGGTCTTGCGATTGTGAAGCATGTCCTGTTGCGTCACCAAGGTTGGCTGGATATCCACAGTGAAATCGGTCTAGGTTGTGAATTTATTTGTCACTTCCCACGCGCTCGAGTTGCAGATTTCAGTTAGTAAAGACTGCCCCTCACTTGAGGGACACTGATATGTCTTTTATCTGTCATCCTGCATCAAATCATACGGTAAGATAGACTCCACATAATAGACTAGATCTTGTAGCATCAGCGCTTGTTCTCGGTCGATTCCCTCAGCTTCTAATTGCATTAGCGTTTGCTGAAAACCAGCAAGGGTTAAACTCGTTTCTTGCTCAGCATGTAATTTTTGCCAACGATATTGATCCCAAGTCTGCTGTTCTTGTAAGGATAAAGTCTGTGGATAATTACGCGCCCGATAGCGAAATAACATTTCCGGTAAACGAATATCCTGAAAAGGCAAGGCTAAATCCGCCAGCGCTTCTACAGGCGTGGCCTGAATTTGTTGCATTTGTCGCTTATCATGCGCTGAAAAAAAGCCACCGCTATATAACATGAGATCAGGATCTCCCTGATCATTAAAAGCCTGCTTAGAAAATACGCCTTGTAATTTCGCTTCCAAGGCCACCAGATCCTGCTGCAATAACCAATGCCAATGGTGTTCACAAGTTGCCATATCAATTTGTGCACGCTCACAAGCTGCTGCATCTAAGGCTTTCACCGGCAAAAGTACGGGGCACTTATTAATATGTACTTGTTTCAGGCCGATGCGTTCTTGCCCAGCTGGCAATTGGTTTTGTGGAGTAAACAAGTTGGCCTGAATCGCTTCCACACTTAAATCCAGCAAAACGCGCGGATCTTGGCGTAAATCAAAAGCAAAAGCGGCATTTTTATTGGTTTTGTCCCAGCCCAATAAAAGTATCACCGACGTACAAGCTCGGCTGGCTGGATAACGGCTGGAGACATGCACCCAAGGCTTTTGCGGATGGGCTTGAATTTGTTGCTGAATACTGTATTTGGTTCTGTGTGCAAACAAGTATTGATAAAATTTTGGCTGGGCTTGCCGTAATAAGCGCGCCATCGCTAAGGTCGCATACACATCGGCAAGCGCATCGTGGGCTTGACCATGTTCAATCCCATTAGCAGCGGTTAAATCTTCTAAACGAAAGCTTGGTGTTTGATCTGGATGTAATGGCCATTCCATCCCTTGTGGACGCAAGGCATAAGCAGCACGCATCACATCAATCAAGTCCCAACGTGAATTACCTTGTGCATATTCACGGCTATAGGGATCGTAAAAATTACGGTACAGAAGGTGGCGGGTAAACTCATCATCAAACCTTAAGGTATTATATCCTAGGCTACAGGTCGCCGTTTGGCTCATAGCCTCATGGATACAACGCGCAAAGTCCGCTTCGGGCATACCTTCTTGCAGCGCATCTTGCGGGCGAATCCCTGTGACCAAGCAGGCTTGCGGATGTGGGATAAAATCATTGGCAGGCTGGCAGAGAAGATTAATCGGCTCACCAATCGGGTTCAGATCCTCATCCGTGCGTACTGCGGCAAATTGTGCAGGACGATCTAAACGTGGATCGGCTCCCCAAGTTTCATAGTCATGCCACAGTAAGCTAGGTTTGGTCATGGAAAATCCTTATCAAACATACCGGTAAAAAATGCCCCGCTTTAAAGCTCATAAAGCAGGACGTTTGCTCAAGATGCCAGATTAAGCGCTTTTCGGTAAAGTAATATTGAGTTCTAGCACAGAGTAATTACCATTGTGATCCACAGTCACTTGCACATGATCTTCAGCAATTTTGACATAACGCGCGACCACTTCCATAATTTCACGCTGCAAGCGTGGCAAGTAATCCGGCTGATCTCGACTTAAACGCTCATGAGCTACAATAATTTTGAGGCGCTCCTTGGCCACATTCGCTGAGCAAGGCTGCTCACGTTTAAAGTACTCCAGAAAGTTCATCGACGACCTCCGCCAAACACGCGACTTAAGAAGCTACGTTTTTCGGGGTGGATAAATTTCAAATCAACCTGCTCACCCAGCAAACGTTTCACTGTATCTAAGTAAGCCTGGCCTGCATCTGTGGTTTGATCATGCACCACAGGCACCCCTTGGTTTGATGCTTTTAATACAGCTTCCGATTCTGGTACCACACCAATGACAGGTATCGCTAGAATCTCACAAACATCTTCTAGGGTCAGCATTTCACCCTCTTCTACACGCTCTACATCATAGCGTGCTAATAAAAGGTGTTCTTTAATTGGCTCTTGACCTTCAATTGCGCGCTGCGTTTTTGAATTGAGTAGCCCCAAAATACGATCTGAATCGCGCACAGAAGAAACTTCTGGGTTGGTCACTACAATGGCTTCATCTGCATAGAACATAGCCATATGTGCGCCATGCTCAATGCCTGCAGGGGAATCACATAAAATGAAGTCAAAGTCTGTGCTTAATTCTTTTAATACCCGCTCCACGCCTTCTTGTGTCAAAGCGTCTTTATCACGCGTTTGCGATGCAGGCAAAATAAATAAATTTTCTACCCGCTTGTCACGAATCAATGCCTGTTTAAGACTCGCCTCGCCATGAATAACATTAATAAAGTCATACACGACACGACGTTCGCAACCCATAATTAAATCTAGATTACGTAAACCAACATCAAAATCGATAAGAACGGTTTTATGACCGAGCATAGCCAAGCCAGTACCTATAGAGGCACAACTGGTTGTTTTTCCTACGCCCCCTTTGCCGGATGTGATTACAATGATCTTGGCCAAGTTGGACTCTCCACCTGAAATCTGTCAGTCGATAAAATGTACATGCGCTCACTCAAGGTTTTAATGAAAGGCTTGGATATACTTTACAAGCTTTTGCATTCGCATCAGTTAAAGTTGGCAAAGTATACTGAGATATTAGGCATGACAGGGTTTGATTTAATTACAAGATGTAACCTTAAATGAATACAAGCATCTGATATTAGGCTTGCAACCAAGAACGCCAACCACCATTGCTTGTAGGTAACTGAAGTTCTGCTAACAATAAGCGTTCTGCTTCAAGATAGGTCTGCACTGGCTTGCCTCTTAAAGGGCTGGCAAAATCTTCTGCCATTTTATAGTTACCTGCGATTGCCAAGAGTTCAGCATCCATTTGCATACAGAAAATTCTTGCCTTGTGATCGCCATGAATCCCTGCCAATGCACGTCCTCGCAAAGTGCCATAGACATGAATACTACCGGCGGCGAGCACTTCAGCGCCTTCATTCACTGAGCCTAAGATGACCAGATCTCCTTTAGGAGACCAAACTTGCTGCCCTGAACGTATGGTGCGCTCTACTATTAAACCAGCTCCCGCATGAGGCACGGCTTTATTTTGAGGACGCGCATTGTCTTGTGTATCAATCCAGCCTAAACCCAAAGACCAAGCTTGCTCCCGCCATACATGATTGCCCCCACGAACGGCTATCGGCAGTAATTCATGACGCTGACAACAAGCCACCAAGGCCGCTAGATCTGGCATGAGCTCGGGCGGTAAACGTTCTGCATTCAGTACCAAGGGTGAACGCGTAAAAAATGCACTAGGATCTTGCAATTTGCTTGCTAAATGTTGCTCTAATGCAACCAAGTCTGCTGTAAATAGCTCCATCACAGTCACAGGCAACATGGTCCCTTTGAACCTTAACGCCTGCTGAGAGACCTTCATCATCGCAGCTTGTGTTGTGCTCATTGCATCACTCCCAAGGATACAGGGTGTCTGTTTAGCACTTTTTGTATGTAAAGCTGCTTCCATCTAGGACCACCTTTATCCAATCCAACAACACACTGAACCAAAGGCTAGAAGATCGACCTGAGTTGCCAGTTTGACCTAAGCCCTTTTATGTTAGAACTCATTATCGGCAGGCCTTTAGCTGACTAAACCTTGATGCGCCGGATGCTGAAATCTGTCAATTCACTTACGCAAATGTCAGAAATGTCAGAATTTTAGCGTATCCTAGGCGGAGCGCAATCTATGTTTAACCTTTTGCTGCGTTTTTGTTGATCTTTTTTACCCAAGAAAAGGGTAAACTTAAGATATCTAAGTGATTGTTTTCCTAGGCGGGCAACGGGTGTTAAGCAAGTTGCCATCCTCCTACCCATTCGTATTAGTAAGAGTTGAGCCGCCCCATGCCATTTTTTAGTAAATTCTTGAATTTGTTTAATAAATCTAATGTGCAACATCCTAATCAACGCCTTGAGGCCGTGCATCAACTTCATCCGCAAACACCTGAAGGGCGGCAGGCGTTAGAACAGTTAATTCTGACTGAAACCCAGACACCACTTTTGCAAGCTGCTATTTTACAGTTGAATGATTTGGCTTGGGTGTTTGATCAATGTGCAAATGCAGCACAACCGCAAGCGGTACAACATGCTGCTTTGCCCATTTTATGTGGGCAAGCGCCTCATTCTGAAAAACTCCCACTTCCCAAACTAGAACAAAGGTTGCAACTGCTAGAACATCCCCAGTGTCAGCATGCTTGGCTGCTACAAAAAGTAGTGCAAGAAGCAGACAACCTCGAATTAAGACTCCAAGCTTTGGCACGTCTAAGCGCCCAACAAACACCCGAGTTAGAAGCCGAGATCTTAGCGCCGATTGCGCTAGAAAATACTATTGCCCAAGTCCGTTTACAGGCAGCGCAAGGTATTCATTCTGAAGCGGTATTAGAACAGCTGGTCCGTTTATCTGTACGTGATAAAGGTGTTTTACGCTTAGCTAAGGAGCGGCTTGCGGATTATAAAGCCGATGCCACAGCACGCGCACAAGCACTACAACAAAGACAACAACTTTTAGATAAAATCTGCACCCATGCGCGTACCAGTTACACGCCTTTATTTGCGGCTAAATTTCGTCATTTGGTGAAAGAATGGCAACAATTAGAAGCTCCCTGCGATGAAACGACAGAGGCCCGTTATCAAGAGGCGCGTTTAGTGTGCGAAAAAACGATTGCCGACCAAGAAGCACGCGAACACGCAGAACGCCAAGCTGTGGAAAATCAAGCGCGTGTGCAACAACAACAAGCGCAAGTGGTTCAAAGCTTGCAAGAAATCCACGCACACCTTGATCAATATTTTGATTTAAGCGCCACAGGATTAGCCAGCCTACAAAGCCAATTAGAATGGCAACAAAAGCATTGGCAAAACCTGCAACAAGAAGCCGCGCCTAAGCCAGATACCCTCAATGCGTACCAAGCTATCAGTCAAGAATTGGCACAAGCAACACTCGCATTAGAAGCACTTAAGCAAGTGCAGTCTCAGTTAGCACCTTTGCTCACACAGGATGAGTCTATGGAAGCTAGGAGTCAGGCTGCGCATCTTGATAAACTATTAACTGAAATTCCTGCTTGGCCTGCTAACTTAGAGCGTCCCCCCCTGTTGGAGCAGGCTTATGCTTATTTAAAGCAAGCACATCATCAGGCATATCCCCCCGCAGATGGACCAGAGGCCAGCACACCAAGCGCATTAGAAAACCAATTAGCTTGTTTATTGGAAGAATGCCGCCAACGTTTGGATGCAGGTGAAACCCAAGCGGGAATTCAAACCTATAGCCATGCGCAAGATCTCTGGCAACAACTTGGCAGCACCCAAGCTGCTCAACTCGCACATACTTCTTTAGAACAAACCTATAAAGCTTTGCATGTACGAATTAGCGAACTGAAAGACTGGCAAGGTTTTGTTGCGCAGCCAAAACGTGAGCAACTTTGTCAACGTATGGAAGCTTTAGTCGATGATCAGATGGAACCCCAACTAAAAGCTGAACGCATTCAGGCACTTCAACAAGAATGGAAACAACTAGGCAATGTTGGGGTGCACAAAGCTTTATGGACACGTTTTAAGCAAGCTGCCGATCAAGCGTATGCACCTTGCCAAGCTTATTTTGCTGAGGAAGCCAAGGTGCGTGAGTACCACCGTCAGTAAAGAAACCTGATCTGTGAAGAACTCGAAGCCTTAGTACAAAAACCAGAATGGCAACAGCTTGATTTAGGAGCTTTAACTGCTATTTTGCAAAAAGCCCGCCAAGAATGGCAACGTTTTCACCCTGTGAGCCGCAAAGCGCATCGCCCCTTACAAAAACGTTTTGAGCAGGCAATCACGCCTTTACAAACACATTTAGATCAAGCACGTCACCAAAGTGCTGCACATAAAGAATCTTTAATTGAACAAGCACGTATTTTACTGACATTGGAAGATGTCTTTAGTGCGGCCCAACAAGCGAAACAATTGCAGCAAGAATGGAAAAATATTGCACCTTTAAATCGTCGCCAAGAGCGTGAATATTGGCATGAGTTTCGCACTCTGTGTGATCAAATTTTTGCGCATCGTGATCACGAGCGTCAACAGCAAAAAGCGGCTTACGCACAAGCTTGGCAAACCCTTAGTGAGCAAATTCAAGCTTTAGCCCATCAGGTCGCACACGCAGAGCTGACCGCCAACACCCATGCAGATTTTCTCCGCCAGCACCAAGTCTTAACACTCCAGCTTGCTGAGTTACCTGCAAAACATGCACAAAACAAAGCCTGCAGCCAAGCATTATTGCAGATTGAGACCCAGCTCAAGCAGCAACAAGAAACGCTCGCACGCGCCCCTTTTTGGTCTTTATGGCAAGCTCTCAGCCTCCAGCCAACTTACGCAGACGTGCACACCTTAGATGCCCAAGTCCAGCAACACGCACAACCAGAATGGCAACCTCAGCTTGCTTGGTGGCGTCAGGCGTATGCACTTGCCACACCTGCAAAAACTTTAGAAGAACAACAAAAGCTGTACGTACGCTTTAAGTTACTTAGTGGGCAAACTTTAGAGCCTGAGTATCAAGCGCTTAAAATGAGCATTCAGGTAGAAAGGTTAACTCAAGGGTTAGGACAAAATACCACTCAGGAAGCACAAGCCCAGCAAACACAGGAGCTTCTTGCTCTAGTGATTAGCTGGCTACTGACTTCCCTAGATACACCGGAAGTGCTACAGACAAGCTTCCAGCAAAGCCTCTATGCTTGGTGTCACCCTGAACCTTCAGCAATCAATCAATAGCCACGGGAGATTTTTCATCATGCTAACTCAACGCACATGCATCCACCTTGTACTTGCCAGTGTGTTGATCAGTCCAAGCCTTTGGGCCGATCAAGTCTCCGAGCAAGAACAATGGTTTAACGGTGAGGCCAGTTTCCGTGAACAGTTTCCTCCAAAACAGCAAACTGCAGAAACGCGCTCAGCACCAACGCAAGCTGTGATGCCGGTGGCGCCGCAAGATCATCCAGCACAAGTCAGTGCCCAAACTGTCGAATCTGGACAGGATCAACACCAGCAAGTACAGCAAGAGGCGCGTTTGCTTGAATATCAACGTCAAGCGTTAGAAGCACGCGAGCAGGCTTTACAATATCGCGAGCAAGCATTGCAAGCCCAAGAGGCCCTGCTAAAGCTACAGCAACAACAAGCTGCTGAGCGTTAACATGGCGATCTCCTTTCCAATTGCTACTGCAGTACGCGAGGTACTCAAGGAAGGCTATTCATGGCAAATAGCCCGCCAAGATATACTCGCGGGCGTGACCTTGGGCATTATTGCGGTTCCCTTGGCCATGGCGCTTGCAATTGCCAGCGGTGTACCGCCACAGTATGGCTTGTACACTTCTTTGATTGCTGGGGCTTTGATTGCACTGACAGGTGGTTCCCGTTTGGCAGTCAGTGGTCCCACAGCAGCTTTTGTGGTGATTTTACTCCCTGTGACCCAAACCCACGGCTTGGGCGGCTTATTACTCGCCACCTTGATGGCAGGTATTTTGCTTTTACTGATGGGCATCACAGGACTAGGGCGCTTAGTGCAATATATTCCGGCCCCTGTCACCTTAGGATTTACCGCTGGGATTGGTGTTGTCATTGCTACTTTGCAATTGCAGGACTTTTTAGGCTTACAAATCAGTGAGCAAGGCGAGCACTACGCAGAAAAGCTAACACACCTGATTCAGGCGTTACCGAGTATCCACTGGCCTGATATGCTGGTTGGCTGTCTAGTCTTAACGACCTTAGCCCTTTGGCCAAGGCTTAAGTTGGCTTTACCTGGTCACTTACCTGCCTTACTGTTAGGTGTCTGCACTGCCTATGCCTTACAACTTAGTGGCTGGCAAGTGGCCACTTTAGGTTCCGAGTTTAGCTACACTCTAGCAGATGGTACCCAAGGGCAAGGGATTCCACCTGTGTTGCCCAGCTTTGCCTGGCCATGGCAACTGCCCAACGCGCAAGGCGAACCTTTAGGTTTATCCTGGGCACTGATTCAAGACCTTTTGCCCAGTGCATTCACCATCGCCCTCTTAGGTGCCATTGAATCCTTACTGTGCGCTTTAGTTGCAGATTCGTTAGCAGGAACACGCCACAATTCTAATGCTGAACTCATTGGCCAAGGTCTTGGCAACCTTGCCGCGCCTTTTTTTGGTGGGATTACCGCAACAGGTGCGATTGCGCGTACAGCAGCTAACGTACGTGCAGGTGGTAAAACACCTTTTGCGGCCGTCTTCCATGCTTTATTTGTGCTTTGCGCATTGGTTTTTTTTGCACCTGCCTTATCTTATTTACCCTTATCTGCTTTAGCTGCGCTCTTGTTGATGGTTGCTTGGAATATGAGCGAGCTACCTCACCTAGTCCGCATGTTGAAAGTTGCACCTCGGTATGATCTTTGGGTATTGATCACCTGTTTTCTACTCACCATCTTGTTCGATATGGTACTCGCGGTCAGTGTAGGTATTGTCTTAGCCGCCTTGTTATTTATGGCACGCATGGCGCAAACTACAGATGTACACAAGCCTCAAGCCATTACTGATTTGGCGTTACCCGAACATGTTGGCTTATATCGCTTTCAAGGGCCTTTATTTTTTGCTGCTGCTGAGAAAGTCTTAGGGCGTTTACAAAGGGTACATACCCCAGTCCCTGTACTGATTTTAGATATGCATACGGTCACCAGCCTAGACATTACGGCAATGGATATGCTGGTACCTCAGTTGAAACACATCCAAGCAGAAGGGACCCACTTGATTATTTGTGGTTTAGCCCCCCGTTTGATCCTTAAATTAAGGCGTGCAGGGCTGCGCAAACAAGGATACTTGCATTTTCGCCGCCAGCTCATTTCTGCACGCCATTTAGCGATCTCATTGTTAGGTGATCAAGGTGTGCACCCCACGTAAACTTAACTCTTGTTGCAGCACTTGTACCAAGGTGTCTAAGTGCTGCTGCAAGGCGTGGATATGTGTGCTCGTTAACTCTTGCTGCGCACGGGCCTGGGTTTCTGCCTGTGCAGCACACGCACTCAGCTGCAAAGCACCTAGTGTTGCCGCGCCACCTTTAATGCTATGCGCATGTAACACCATAGCTCTATAGTCTTGTTTCTCGATGGCCATCGCTAATTCATGGATAAGCTCGCGCTGATGGGGTACGAAAATTTCGCATAACTGCTGTAGTAATTCTAAATTGCCACCTAATCGCGCCAAAGCTGCATCAAGATCCAGTACAGGAATTTCTTCTGCATCCACACCCGCAATATCATCAATACTTATTGGCACAGGCGCGATTTGGTTGCGCTCAGACGCTACTTCTTGCGCCTCATCTCGATGCGTATCAAGATAAGGTTGCAGTTGTTGAATCACCACCTGCATATCGATAGGTTTGGCAATATGCCCTTGCATACCTGCATCCAAAGCCGCTTGACGATCTGCAGGTAACGCATTAGCTGTCATAGCAATAATCGGCAAGTCGGTTAACTGCAATTCTGTACGAATACGCCGAGTTGCCTCATACCCATCAATATCCGGCATTTGAATATCCATCAAAACCACATCAAAAGCTTGCGGATCTTTTTGTAAGCTTGCTACAGCGGCTAAGCCGCCACTCACCAAATCGACTTGCGCTCCCTCCTGTATGAGAAGCTCACGCGCAACCTGCTGATTGATAGGATTATCTTCCACAACTAACAAACGCAAACCTTGTAAGGCGAGTTCTTGTGCTGTATGTACTTGGGTTGCCACATTTTGTGGTTGGCTAATATTCATCCAAGTATCAAGCAGCATAGAGGCAGTGAGCGGCTTTTGTAAGCTCGCTTCTACCAGATTCGGCGCTTCCTGCATTTTTTGGTATAAGCGCTCCTGATCTTGCGCAGATAACAAGACAATCGGTGCACAGGGACGCCCTTGTTGTTGGCATAACTCGCGTGCACTGGCAGCCGTTTGCCAACCGTCTTGATCTGGCATTAACCAGTCCAAAATCATCAAATCAAACTGATGGCGTCCTATCAGCTTTAACGCCTCTTGACCACTGGCACAGGTACGCACAGACCAACCCAGACTTTCCGCCATCATCGCCTGTGCAGATAATGCACAAGGATTATCATCCACAATGAGTACATGCAAAGGCGGTAAGCTGATACTTTGCGGCACGCTGGCTTTCGGATCCAAATCCAAAGGCAAGGTGAAACTAAACACACTGCCTTGGCCATACACACTTTGCGCTTGCAGTTGCCCGCCCATCAGTTCGACTAAACGCCGACTAATGGCCAAGCCCAGCCCAGTTCCCCCAAAACGCCGCGATGTCGAGGATTCCGCTTGTGAGAAACCAGTAAAAATATGCTCTAACTTATCTTCTGCAATGCCGATCCCTGTATCTTGCACCCTAAAATGCAACAGTACCCGATGATCTCCTAGGGTTTCTAACTGTTGCACCTCTAAGATGACTTCCCCTTCTTGGGTAAATTTAATCGCATTACCACTTAAATTCAGCAGCACTTGATGCAAGCGCAGCGAATCTCCAATTAAGGCTTTGGGGACGTTAGGATGGATTTTAAAGATGACTTCCAAGGCTTTATTTTGGGTATTCGCGTTTAAAATCACACTTAAATTACGCAAGACTTCGTCTAAACGAAAAGGCGCATATTCAAGCTCCAGCTTACCTGCTTCTACCTTAGAAAAATCTAAAATATCATTTAACAGCCCTAATAAAGAACGCGCAGCTGCCTGAGTTTTATAAACATAATCTGCTTGTTGTGCCACCAATTGCGTGCGCTCTAATAAGCTTAATAAGCCCAAAATAGCATTCATAGGCGTGCGAATTTCATGGCTCATATTGGCTAAAAAATCGCCTTTCGCACGGCTAGCACTTTCAGCAGCGCCTTGGGCTGCTTTTAGCGCTTCTTCCATTTGGCGACGCTCACTAATATCAAGCAGGGTCCAAATAATGCCGCGTTGCGGATTTTGCGCATCCAGTAAAGAACCTGTCACTGCGCACCAAAGATGCTCCCCATCACGGGTTAGAAATTCATATTCTATCGAGGCACGTTGCGTTTGCAGTACTTGCTGATAAAAGAGCACAAAATTTGCGAAAGCTGTTTCATTGATATGTAAGGGCTTGAGTGTATTACCAACCAGCTCATCGCTAGCATAACCAAAAAGATCGCAAAATCTTTGATTGACTTGAATAATTTCACGCTCTGGTGTGGTCAGTACAATCGCAGCGGCATTATTATCTAACAAAGCACGTGCCAACTTATGGGCTTCTTTAAAGGCAGATTCCACCTGTACTTGCGCGCTAATATCAATATGGGTACCTGCCATGCGCACAGGTTGGCCTTGCCGATCCCAAGCGACCACTTGCCCCCTATCTTGCACCCAAACCCAATGCCCGTCTTTGTGGCGCATACGCACATTGACATCATAGAAAGGTAATTCGCCACGGAAGTGTTGTTCCAGCTTGGCATTTGACATCCCAAGATCATCCGGATGCGCTAACCGCATCCAAGTTTCAATGCTAATAGGCGCCAATTCTTCCAGCGTATAACCGACGATCTCCGCCCATCTCTGATTGAAAAAGGTCTCTCCCGTGGTGATATTCCAGTCCCAAACCCCAGCACGTGTCCCTTTCAGGACGAGCTCGAAACGTTCTTCATTTTCACGCAAACGTTGTTCGCGCTCACGCTGGACACTGGTATCCATCACATAACCACTAAAGCCCACCACATCCCCTTGGGCATTTTTATGAATGCTGGTGTAATCATCAATCCAAATGTAGTGACCTAAACGATGGCGTAAACGATATTGTTGGGTAAAGTGTTCTCGTTTTTGGGTGACAAAAGAAGCCACTTCTTGATTCACACGCGCCTGATCTTGCGGGTGGATCAGGTGAGGATAAGCAGGCTGGGCTTGCATCAAAGCTTCTGGGCTATACCCTAAAAGATCCACTACATTAGGTGAAACATAATCCACTGGCCAAGTGGATTCATTCTGCCATTTAAACACCACCACAGGCCCACGCATAAACAAGGTTCGTTCTTCTTGTAACTGCTCTTCCACCTGTTTGAGGGCACTAATTTCTGTATGTGCACCCAACATACGATAAGCCAGCCCTTGGGCATCACGAAATACCCTGCCACGGCTTAAAATCCAGCACCAATGCCCTTGTTTGTGACGCAGGCGAAATTCAATGGCATAGGTTTGTTGTTCATCTTGAATACAAGCTTCCATCGCTGCCATCACACGGACTTTATCTTCAGGATGCAATAGGCTTTCAAAGGTAGTGAAAGCATTCACTAACTCGTGATCTTGGTAACCCAATTGGGCTTTCCATTGCGGGGAAAAATACATGGCTTGGGTGAGTAAATCCCAATCCCAGATCCCATCATTGCTGGCGTTAATTGCTAACTGGAAACGCTCTTCACTAAAAGCCAGTGCAGCTTCTGTCTCTCGCGCACGTTTTTGGAAATGATTTAAACTCAGACTACTTCCCAGAACTAATAAACACCAACCACCTAGCTGCCAAGCCACAGAATTCCACCAAGGTAAAAACACTTGGTTGTAATCCCGTGTGACCGCTAATACCAAGTGCTCATCTAGGTTCAAGGCAGGGATACTAATACTATGAATCATTGCAAGGCGTCTTTCATTGGTGCTGTAAACCCGCCCCATCAAAAAAGAATCCTTGCGCCCAGACTGCATATGGCGTGCAAAGAACGAACTAGGATGGGTTAAATCACGACCTGCCTGATTGGCACGAAAAGGCACCATCATAAACTGGATACCATTAGCATGGGCTAAGGCAACCCACATATCTTGGGCATAACGTACTGAGTTGAGTAAAGTATCGAAATAAGCAGGGGATAAACTCGCTGCAATGGCACCGATAAACTCACCGGCTTGATTATGCACAGCCTGAATGAGTACCATAGTGAATTCTTTGGTGATAGTGATAAAAGGCGCAGATAAGTGTAATTGATGCTTTTTTAGGGTACGCGCGCGATCAAAATAATCACGGTAAGCAAAATTTTGATATAACAAAAAAGAACGACTTGCAGCAATTACATCGCCTTCACGGTCAAAAATTAATAAATTACTGACCCCAGGTAACAACCCCACCAAGGAGGTCAATTGATGATTGGTTTGTGGGTCAAGTTGTAAACTTTGTTGCTCCTGTGCTTGCTCAATAAAAGTCAGCTGAATATGATTGAGCACCCGACGAGTTGCAAAGAGCTGGTTGGCTAAATTCTCATCAATAATGCGCGCTTGCGTGCTCAAACGCTCTTGCGCTAAATGTAAACTTGCTTGGCGTTCCTGATACAAGTTAGTCAACAAAGCACCAAGGACCAACAACAAACCGAGCATCAAGATTGCCCATTGACGTTTGTAGACCGAACCTTGCAGGTGAGTAGATATCATGGATCGCGGCCCCATTTAGCTCAAGGTATCATCATAAATTTTGCCTCCCTAGCCTGAATAAGCTTTGTCCTCAGACATCAACTTCTTACTTAATAGACTAGCATAAAGCAAACTTTAGAATGCATCTATTTAACTTTAAGTATAATGACCTCAACATTAGGCTTTCACTTGCATCCTGACTTTTCCAATCATTTTACGTGGATTATCCGATGAAACCCATCAATAGTACGCAAATTCGCCAATGCTTTTTAGATTATTTCAGCCAACATTTAGTGCATCATTTAAGCCCTTCTAGTCCTTTAATTCCGGCACAAGATCCCACCTTATTATTTACCAATGCTGGGATGAATCCCTTTAAAGACATCTTCCTAGGTCTGGAAAAAGCCGATTTTACCCGTGCCACAAGTTCGCAAAAATGCTTGCGTGCCGGTGGCAAACATAATGATTTGGATAACGTAGGCTATACCGCACGTCACCATACTTTCTTTGAAATGTTGGGGAATTTCAGTTTTGGTGATTACTTCAAAAAGGAAGCCATTCGTTTTGCGTGGGATTTTTTAACCAGTGAGACCTGGCTTAACCTACCGCAAGAACGCCTTTGGGTCACTGTGTATGCAGATGATGACCAAGCTTACCAGATTTGGCAACAGGAGATCGGCTTAGCACCCGAACGCATTATTCGCATCGGTGATAACAAGGGCGCGCGCTATGCCTCAGATAACTTCTGGGCGATGGGTGATACTGGCCCTTGTGGTCCTTGTAGTGAAATTTTCTACGATCATGGCGAGCAGGTTTGGGGTGGTTTACCAGGTACGCCAGAAGAAGATGGCGACCGCTATATGGAAATCTGGAATATCGTCTTCATGCAGTACAATCGTACGAGCGAGGGTGAGCTCCAGCCTTTACCTAAACCCAGCATAGATACTGGGATGGGATTAGAGCGTTTATGTGCTGTGGTACAAGGGGTGACAGATAATTATGATACGGATTTATTTGTGCCTTTACGCCAAGCTGCCGCTGCGCTTTTAAGCGACACGCCAGAAACCTTGCTACAAGATGCCAAAGCACGCCCTTCCTTAAATGTATTAGCAGATCACATTCGTGCGGTCAGTTTCTTGCTAGCAGAAGGCGTGCGCCCCAGCGCAGACGGGCGTGGTTATGTGCTACGTCGTATTATTCGTCGTGCCTGCCGTCATGGACATAAGCTAGGTGCCCAAGGTACTTTCTTGCATGCGCTGGTCCCTGCCTTAATCCAAGTGATGGGTTCTGCTTATCCTGAATTAGTCACAGAAGCGGACAATATCCAAGCGGCCATCCGTGCAGAAGAAGAACAGTTCGCCAAAACCTTAAGCCAAGGGATGCGTTTACTTGAGGAAGCTTTACAAGCACCCAATGAGCAAACACCGCCTTGCCTTGCCGGTGAATTAATCTTTAAGCTTTATGATACTTATGGTTTCCCAGTTGATTTAACTGCCGATATGGCACGCGAGCGCGGTTGGCAAATTGATGAAGCCGGCTTCGAAGCCGCCATGGAACAACAAAAAGCACGTGCACGTGCAGCCAGCCATTTCAGTGTGGATTACACCAAACTCATTCGTAGCGATCAGCCCAGCGAGTTTTGTGGTTATCAACAACTACAAATATCAGCCCAGATCACAGGTTTATTCCAAGGGGATCAAGCCTGTGACACTTTAGAAGCAGGGCAAAGTGGTGCGGTCATTTTAAATCAAACGCCTTTTTATGCTGAGTCTGGTGGTCAAGTTGGGGATATAGGCACACTACGTACAGCAGAAGGCGCCTGTTTCCGTGTGACTGACACCCAAAAAGCTGGTGCTGCTTGGATTCACTATGGTGATCTGTTGGAAGGCAGTTTACAGGCTCATACCCAAGTCGAAGCCTATGTAGATGCACAACAAAGAGCCAGCACAGCTGCCAATCACAGCGCAACGCACCTACTTCACGCCGCCTTACGCCAAGTGCTAGGTGCACATGTGCAGCAAAAAGGTTCTAAAGTCGATGCCCATACTTTGCGCTTTGATTTTAGTCACCCGCAAGCTGTGACTGCCGCTGAGCTGCAACAAATTCAAGCTTTAGTGAATGCACAAATCCAAGCCAATACACCTGTCAACACTCAGGTGACAGACATAGAAACTGCCAAACAGCTTGGTGCTTTAGCCTTATTCGGTGAAAAGTACGGTGATCAAGTCCGCGTACTCAGCATGGGGCTCGCAGAGACACAAGATCAAGCCTTCTCTGTAGAACTTTGCGGCGGCACCCATGTCGGCCATACAGGGGATATTGGCGTGTTTCACATTGTGCACGAAGGCGGTGTTGCTTCTGGTATTCGTCGTATCGAAGCGGTCACAGGTGCCACTGCACTCCAATATTTATATGAACCTTTGCAACAAGTCCAAGCCTTGGCCGGTCTGCTCAAAGTGGCCAGTACGCAAGATGTGCTCCCGCGTGTGGAAAACTTATTACAGCGCCAACGTGAACTCGAGCGGGAGTGTGAACAACTTAAATTAAAACTCGCCACAGGGGGTGGTCAAGGTTCTCCGCTGGCGGCGGCACAAGACATCCAAGGCATCAAAGTGCTTGCCCAAGCTTTTGAAGGTGTTGATGTTAAAACCTTGCGTTTAACTTTGGATCAACTTAAACAAAGCGCGCAAGAACACGCCTGTGCACTTTTATTAGCCAGCATCTATGAAGATAAAGTCCTACTGATTGCGGGCGTCAATGCATCCGCCCAAGATTTAGGCTTACATGCAGGCAAGCTGATTCAACAAGCCTCGGCGCAAGTCGGTGGTAAAGGCGGTGGCCGTGCCGATATGGCGCAAGGCGGGGGTACAGATGCCAGCCAGCTCGACATTTGCCTAGAAAAATTCCCTGCTTGGGTACAGCAGATGCTAGCCAAATAGTGCGCTTCTCTTTACTCTAGCAAGGCGAAAGTTACTGATATTTGATTGCGAGTTCACCTTGTGTGTACACCTTAACAAGGTGAAAAAAGCCATACCCTAAAGGGAGTCAAACGCATGGCACTTTATGTGCAAAAGTTCGGCGGCACCTCCGTCGGTAGCGTAGAACGCATCCAAGCGGTCGCGCGCAAGGTGCAAAGTTATCATCAACAAGGACACCAAGTAGTGGTGGTCGTCTCTGCGATGAGCGGTGAGACTAACCGTCTGCTGGATCTAGCGAAAGCGATTCACGAAGAGCCCACCGGTCGCGAGCTTGATATGCTGGTTTCCACTGGCGAGCAAGTTACCATTGCTTTGCTGGCAATGGCGTTGAGCCAATTAGGCGTCCATGCGACCTCTTACACAGGTCCGCAAGCTGGGATTGTAACCGATAGCAGCCATACCAAAGCGCGTATTAGAGATATTAAAACCCAGTCGCTGCGTGCAGACTTAGATGCAGGCCGTGTTGTCGTCGTTGCTGGTTTCCAAGGCGCTGATGAACACGGCAATATTACCACTTTAGGACGTGGTGGCTCAGATACCACGGCAGTGGCCTTGGCAGCGGCTTTAAAAGCAGATGAGTGCCAAATTTATACCGATGTGGACGGCGTCTACACCACAGATCCACGTGTTTGCCAGAAAGCCAAACGCCTTGAGCAAATTACTTTTGAAGAAATGCTAGAAATGGCGAGCCTAGGCTCCAAAGTATTACAAATTCGCTCCGTGGAATTTGCTGGCAAATACCAAGTCCCTTTACGTGTACTTTCCAGCTTTAGCGAAGGTGCAGGAACCCTAATTGTAGCCGATGATGAGGAGTCAACTCCGATGGAAGAACCAGTAATCTCAGGTATCGCCTTTACTGCAAACGAAGCCAAACTCACTGTGTTAGGCGCTGCAGATATTCCTGGTGTTGCCGCCAAAATCTTGGGGCCAATTGGGGATGCCAATATCGAAATCGATATGATTGTGCAGAACGTTTCTCCTGATGGCCAAGCAACGGATTTTTCTTTCACGGTGGCTCGTGGTGATTATAAGCGTGCCCAAGAAACCCTCAACCAAGTCGTTGCTGAGATGGGTAGTGGTAAAGTCGTTGGTGATACCAATATTGCCAAGGTTTCCCTCGTGGGTGTTGGTATGCGCTCTCACGCTGGGGTCGCTAGCCTCATGTTTAAAACCCTAGCAAATGAGGGCATTAACATTCGTATGGTCTCCACATCAGAAATTAAGATTTCTGTTGTTATTGATGAGAAGTTCTTAGAGCTTGCCGTACGTGCGCTTCATACAGCCTTTGGTCTGGATAAAGAAGACGAAGACTAGTTTTTGCCGCGTAAACCCTCGCCCAATCGGGCGGGGATGTCACTAGATTGTCTTTTTTGTTGGGTTGCTGACTACAGCAACCCAGCTAGCTTATGCAAAAGTGAATTACGAGGAGGCCTTGAGCCACTGATTCAGGGTTGCTAAATCCTCTTGTGTCAGTACCCCAGCAGCAAATTTTAATTGCAGCATATTAATCACATAATCATAACGTGCTTGGTCATAATCACGCTGCGCCGCATACAAATTGCGCTCTGCATTTAATACATCGACAATATTACGGGTACCGACTTCGTAACCGGTACGCGTGGCTTCTAAAGCACTTTGGTTCGAACGAATCGCTAGCTTACGTGCTTGCACTGTCAACACATCCGTATTCACCAAAGTAAAAAGACTACGCGCATTTTGCAAAACACTGCGGCGCGCACTTTCTTGCTGAGCTTGTGCTTCTTCTAGTGCATAACGGGATTCACGCACTTGCGCTTGTGTGCGTCCGCCGGCATACACGTCGACATTCGCACGTACCCCATACACGGTGGAGTTGCGATCAATCTCCATGCCTTGGGCATTGTCTGTCCTTTGATGCTCTGCATAAAAGCTCAAACTAGGATAATGCTGTGCCTGTTGCGCTTTGATATTCGCTTGCGCAGCTTCAACCCCATAGGCGGCAGAGACCAAGGATAAATTATGTGCTAAGGCACGTTCTTCCCAATGTTGGCGTTGGTTAGGTTCTGGCGCTTGAATGGGTATATCATCTTTCAGCACATCCAAAGCCGCATAACTTTGTCCTGTTAACTGTTCGAGTGCATCTTGAGTCACCCGCAATTGACCTTCTGCACCTAAACGATTAGCACGCGCTTGGTCATACGCGGCTTGCGCTTCGTGTACACCGGTAATTGCAATCAAGCCAACCTCAAATTGCTGTTTCGCTTGATCGAGCTGACGCTTAATCGCGGTTTCTTGTGCCTGTGCAGTACGTAAAGCATCTTGCGCACGCAAAACCGCAAAATACGCTTGTGCACTACGAAGCATTAATTCTTGTTGTGCTTGCTCATACTGGGCTTGGCTGGCTTTTACTTGCGCTTGGGCCGCATCCACTTGCGCATACAAGCTTCCCTGATACACGACTTGGGAAGCAGAAAGACCCAAGGTATGGCTGGTGTAATCCTCTTGACTACTGGGAGAGGTGTGTTGACGGCTGACATTGGCTGTCGCACTGACTTGAGGCTTTAAACCAGATTCCGCTTGATCTTGCCTTGCTTCTTGCTGCTGGTATTGCGCTAGGACTTTAGCTAGCTCCGTATCGGCAGTCAGTGCATCCTGATAAATATTGAGCAAGTCCGCTGCCATGACATGAAAGGGCAACAGACTAAAAGAGAGAATTAACGGCAAACGCATAAATGAGCTCCTAGTTAAAGCAAAGACAGCAGGCGTACATGTACAAATCTGGTACAAAATCACAATTGCGACTTGATGGAAGTCAATAGTAGACTAGACAGTCCAGTTAACTAAAGTCTTTTTACCTTTATTTAATCTAATTTAAGTCAAATCTAATAAAAGATGAAGCGCCTCTCTCACGAGAAGAAATCTAATCTCTATCAAGTTTACTGAATGGAATTTTCACACATCCGAGGTATTTTCCGTGCTGAAATCTATTTTATCACCGGCCAGTTTTGCGAGTCTGGCTTTGTTGATTGCGGCCGCACCTTCTGTTTCCGCGCCTGAACGCCCGCCCATGCCAGTGGAAGCGGTCAAGCTAGCGCCAAGTCATTTAGTACGTGACTTAGACACCATAGGCAACCTGGTAGCGAATGAGAAGGTTGTTATTCGTTCTGAAGTTCAAGGGCGTATCCAAAGTTTGCATTTCACTGAAGGGCAAACTGTAACCCAAGGGGATGTGTTAATTCGTCTCGATGCGGCCATTCAACAAGCCGAGCTTGCCCAAGCCCAAGCAAGTGAAACCTTATCACGCGTTGATTACAAGCGTGCCAGTGAACTTCTGAGCAAGCGTGTGGGCAGCGAAACGGATCGAGATTCAGCCTTATCTCAGTTACGTATTGACCAAGCCAAAGTCACACTAGCCCAAGAGCGTTTAGCGAAAATGACGCTTAAAGCGCCTTTTGATGGTGTGCTGGGTTTACGTCAAGTCAGTCCTGGGGATCTGGTTTCTGCAGGCCAAGACCTAGTCACTTTAGTAGATTTGGACCCGATTAAAGTCGAATTTCGGGTGCCTGAACGCTTTTTTGCTGAAATGGCAGTCGGACAAAGTGTTGAACTTCATTTAGATGCCTTGCCCGGACGTCGCTTCACAGGAGAAATCTACGCCCTTGACCCCCAATTGGACCAGGATGGCCGCAGTTTATTGGTGCGTGCTCAATTACCCAATCCGGATGGTGAACTTTTACCTGGGTTATTTACCCGAGTGCGTGTCCTCCTTGCTGAAGTGCCAGATGCGTTATTAATTCCTGAAGAAGCCCTAGTACCCCAAGGACGCAAGCAATTAGTGATGCGTTTAGTCGAGGGGGTCGTAGAAATTGTTCCGGTACAAATTGGCCAACGGGTTCAAGGTCAAGTTGAGGTGACCTCAGGTCTGAACGCCGGTGATATTGTGGTCACGGCAGGCCAATTAAAACTGCGTCCTGGGATGCGTGCTCAGCCTGTTAACCTTGCGCCAGCGACTGCGCAATAATTCTCTGGGAGTATTTGCGATATGGTGTTATCCGATATTTCCATTCAACGCCCTGTACTGGCGACCGTTATGAGCTTGCTGATTTTGTTAGTCGGTATTCTGGCTTATGATCGCCTAACCGTGCGTGAATACCCAAATATAGATATTCCTACTGTCAGCGTAGAAACTACATACGCAGGCGCCAATGCCGCTATTATCGAATCTCAGGTCACCAATAATCTTGAAGATTCTTTATCTGGGATTGAGGGAATTGATTTTATGACCTCCGCATCACGCGCAGGTAAAAGTCAAATCACCTTATATTTCAAATTAGGGCGGGATGCAGATGCAGCCGCTAGTGATGTGCGCGACCGCGTGGGTCGAGTCCGTGGCATGCTGCCAGATGATATTGACGAACCTATCGTTGCTAAAGTCGAAGCCGATGCGCAACCAATTATGTACTTGGCATTTTCCAGTCCAAGACACACGCCGTTAGAGATCACAGATTACGCAGATCGCTTAGTCAAAGATAAGCTGCAAACCATTGAAGGGGTCGCTAATGTGCGTATCTTCGGGGAACGTCGCTATTCAATGCGGATCTGGCTTGATCGGGCGCGTATGGCTGCTTATAAAATCAGTGTCAGCGATATTCAAAACGCGTTACGTTCACAAAACTTGGAAGTCCCCTCTGGTACCATTGAATCGCAAGCACGCGAATTTAGTGTGTTGGCACAAACCGATTTACGTCAGATTGACGAATTTGAGCATATTGTCCTGAAAGATGTTGATGGTTATCTTGTACGTCTACAAGATGTCGCTCGTATTGCTTTAGGACCAGAAAGTGATCGCGGGACCGTGCGTTTCAACGGTGAGACTGCCGTTGCTTTAGGGGTCGTCAAACAGTCCGTTGCCAATCCTTTAGATGTTTCTGCCGGCGTGAAAGCCATGATTCCTCAGGTAGAAGCCCTGTTACCTGAAGGGATGCAAGTGCGTGTCGCTTATGATTCCTCTATTTTTATTGATCGCTCGATTCAAGCGGTTTATGCCACCATTATTGAAGCTGTAGCTTTAGTTATCGCCGTCATCTTCTTATTTTTACGTTCTCTACGTGCCACTCTAATTCCTTTGGTCACCATTCCAGTTTCCTTGATTGGTGCCTTTATGTTTATGTATTTGTTCAACTTTTCAGTCAACACCCTGACCTTGCTTGCAATGGTGATGGCCATTGGCTTAGTCGTTGATGATGCAATTGTGGTCTTAGAAAATATCTATCGTCATATTGAAGAAGGTATGACGCCGGTTGCTGCTGCCTTTCAAGGGGCACGCGAAATTGGTTTTGCTGTTATCGCCATGACCCTCACCCTAGCGGCCGTCTTTACCCCGATTGCGTTTGCTGAAGGACGCACAGGTAAACTGTTTGCTGAATTTGCGTTAACCCTTGCTGCTGCGGTCATTGTTTCTGGTTTTGTGGCCTTAACGCTATCGCCTATGATGTGTTCGAGGATCTTAAAACACGAGCAACATGGGCGTTTTTATCTTTGGGGCGAGCGGGTTTTGGACAGCTTAAACGCCGGATACCGTGCGGTACTCAAAGCCAGTTTGAAAGTACGTCCTTTGATTCTCCTACTTGCTTTGGCTTGTTTAGGCGGTATTTATTGGTCTTTACAGCATTTGCAATCCGAGCTGTCACCTAAGGAAGATAGAGGCACCTTAATTGGTTTTGGGATAGGCCCAGAAGGTTCTACTACAGAGTTTTTGGACAAATATTCTCGTCAAATTGAGGGTATGGCTAGCCAAGTCCCTGAAGTCGAACGTTATTTTGTGATTACCGGTTTATTCCCTACAGAATCTAACGTCATTGCCTTTATGGGCTTTAAAGATTGGCAGCAAAGGGAGCGCTCAACCTTACAAGTTGCCGGTGAATTAGCCCCTAAATTTTACGGCGGGATTCCTGGTATTATGGCTTTCCCCATCCCACCGGCCTCGTTAGGACAAAGTCCGATTGCGCAACCAGTTGAGTTTGTCATTCAAACCACAGATAGTTTTGAAAAGCTGCAAGCGGTTGTCGATCAGGTCATGCAAAAACTGTATGCCGATGGACGTTTTCAAAACCCAGATGTGGATTTAAAGCTCAACAAACCTGAGCTAAAAGTGAGCATCAACCGTGATAAAGCAGCCGATGTTGGGGTGGCAATTTCGGAGATTACCGCAACTTTAGAAACCTTACTCGGTGGTAAACAGGTCACCCGTTTTAAGCAAAATAACGAACAATATGATGTGATTTTGCAAGTGGAAGATGCTGATCGTACCCGTCCGCAAGATTTAGCGGCCATTTATGTCCGCAGCCAAAGTGGGCAAATGATCCAATTGAGTAACCTAGTACAGATTGAAGAAAGTGTCGCGCCACGTGAGCTCAATCACTTTAACAAACTACGTGCAGCCACCGTTAAATCGAATCTTGCTCCTGGTTTGTCACAAGGGGAAGCTTTGACCTTAATTGAAAACTTCACTCTAGAAGCGGCTCAAGAAGTGGACGCCGTTGGCGTACAATATGATTACAACGGCCAAGCACGCGAGTTCAAACAGTCTGGTAACACCTTGATGATTACCTTTATCTTAGCTTTGGGCTTTATTTATTTGGTACTTGCGGCACAATTTGAGAGCTTTGCATCACCTATGGTGATTATGTTTAGTGTGCCTTTGGCTTTATTAGGTGCCTTGCTCACCATGATGTATACAGGCACCTCCATGAATGTGTATAGCCAAATTGGTTTGATTACCTTGATTGGTTTAATCACTAAACATGGTATTTTGATTACCGAGTTTGCGAACCAACTTCGTGAGCAAGGTCAGGATAAAGTACAAGCAGTCGTTGAAGCTTCTGTGCTGCGTTTGCGTCCTATCTTGATGACCACAGCCGCGATGGTCTTAGGGAATGTTCCCCTTGCCTTAGCTGTCGGTGCAGGGGCAGAAAGCCGCCAAGCCATAGGCTGGGTAATTGTTGGTGGTTTAACTTTAGGAACCTTCCTCACCCTCTTTGTGGTGCCTACGGTCTACACCTATATTGTGCGTCAAGCACCGCATCTTGTTGCGATTCCGCCAAATATTCAGGCGAAACCAGCATCAGCCTAGATGAGTTGCCTTTTGCATACTTGTATAACTTTTGTGTAGGTTTGCCCCCATTTGGGGGCATTTTTGTTTAAAGTCTGTGATTTGTTGACAAATTCTGTAGAACTTAGGCAATTTTTTTAGCCTTAGCTATGCTTGCTTTAGCCATGCCTGATATGGATCGTCAGCGCTTGATTCTGGTTATCCTGCAAGAGGCACAAACTTTATGTTGAGTATGGTAGCGTTTTTGCGCTTATTCGTTTATTGCTTATGGGCGTGTGTCATCTTGCCTCCTTTGACACATGCTGAAGTCTTTGCTCATTTTCGTCCCTTAATTGTGCTCGATAACCAAGCAGATAGCCGCAATCTGCAACATGAGCAAATCCTGACAGGTGCACGACGTTTCAACCAAGAATATGGGCATGGATTTGCAGTCTTGGATGTTCAGCAACTAGATGATACCGCCATGCAAACGGTAGAAGCTTATTTAAGAGTCGGGTATTCCCCTGTGCTTTTTACGGGTTGCCGCCTACGCCCCCTCTTGGAAAAGCTCGCTCCCCTTTATCCTCATATTAAATTTGGTTTATTTAATGCGGTTGTCCAAGCGCCGAACGTGCAATCTGTGCTTTTTAAAGATCAGGAAGCAAGCTTTCTGATTGGTATCCTCGCGGGTCTCACCTCAAAAAATCAGCGTTTAGGGATTGTGGGATACACCGCAAGTAAAACCAACTCTAATATTGGCTGTGGATTTGCCCAAGGTGTGGCTTATGTAGCACCTCAAGCTCAAGTTATTAGTGTTCAGGCCACTAATACAGAAAGGGGGTCTATCAGCGAACCAGCCCTTCTTTACCAAGTGCAAGCGTTAACTCAAGCAGGCACGGATGTGGTGTTTGCTTTAGCAGGCCAACACACACAAGAGGTTTTAAAGGCATTAGCCCAAGCCAATATTTGGAGTATTGCAGGGCCAGTCAATTGGAACGCCGCTAGTGACTTTATGCTGACCTCTTTTATTAAAAGGCTGGATTTAGCGACTTGGCGTTTTTTATATCAAACGTATCACACAGATTGGCAAGCAGGACAAGTTGCTTTAGGCGTTGCGGATAAAGTCTTAGCTTGGGCGCATGATCAACATAATGCCCTGTTACTTTCCGAACCCATGTTAGATGCCTTGCAAAGCGCACAGCTACAAGTGATCACTGGGGAACTTGTGATACAAGATGTACGTACTTTGGAATCTTGCCCAGTGCCTATTAAAACATTGCCGTAATCCTGCGTAATTTCGCGGTGAGCTCAGCAAGTGAACAGGGAGCAAAAGGCCTATGCAGATGTCCGATGCAAAGCGAGCGACCAAGCCTTACAACGCATGGCGCTTTACCCTGACTCAAAGAATTAGCCTAGGTTTTGTCCTCTTATTAGGCTTAGTCATGCTGGCCACAACGCTCACGCTCAGTTTGTTTGCGCGTATTGAATCCCAGCTCAACCACTTCAGCCAAACCCAGCTGCCTTTTGTGCTGCATGTCGCTTATTTGGAACGTAGTGCGGAATCTTTTGAGGCCTTAGCCCCGACCTTGTTACTAGCGCCTAACGAGTTCGCGCATGAAAGCGAAGTCATGATCCAACAAAAAGAGCTCGCTAACTTACATCAAGCCTTAGATTCTCTAGCAGAAGATGCAATTCCTACACAACTACGCGAGCCGGTTTACCAAGCAATTGCGCGTCTTGAACAGCATTTTGAGGTATTTAATCAACTCATTCGTGAGCGCTTGGTGCTAGAGCGACAAAACCCTTTGTTAATTCAGCATTTATTTTCTTTATTACAGAATTTACCAGAAGATCGTCTCGCCAATCATATAGGGACCCAAGCGCTATTAGCCCTGAATTTGGACCAACACCAAGCCTTGCATCAGCAAAAGCGCAAAATCGAGCATCTGTCAGCCTCACACATTCAACCTTCAGGTTTACAGTTAGAGCTTTCCCATGTTGCCCAAACCCTGGTAGAAAACCGCCAAACTTGGCTCAGACTCTACGCAGAACAGGAGCTTGCCCTTGAGCGCAGTCAAGTCTACTCCGAACAACTCAGTGCGCATATCCATCGGGTGACTCAGTGGATGCACCAACAAATTCGCCAGCAACAACATCAATTAAAAGTCCAATCCCAATTACATGGGCGTTGGCTGATTTTAGCCTCTGTGATTAGCTTTATTAGTGTTGTCGTTGGCTGTATTTATCTGTATCGGCATCTTTTCCAGCGTTTATTGCATCTGCGCCAAGCCATGCTGTTACCTGATCAACGCCAAATCCAACATTTACAACAAGCCCAAGGCCAAGATGAAATTGGTGATATGGCACAAGCTTTTACGCATTATCAGGATTTAATGCATCAAAGAGAGCAAGATTTACTAAAAGCCCAAGCCGCTTTAGAGGAACTTGCCATTACTGATGAGCTAACTCAGCTCCATAATCGACGTTGCTTTAATCAGGCGCTCGTGACCGAATTACAACGTGCTTCCCGCACTCAGCAATCTATCTCTTTGATGATGCTCGATATTGATCATTTCAAACTGTATAACGACCACTATGGCCATCCAAAAGGTGACGAGGTCTTGGCACAAGTCGGGCATTTACTGCGCGGGTTATTTCAGCGTGCTGGGGATGATTGTTTTCGCTTAGGTGGCGAGGAATTTGGCGTTTTACTCACTAATACTTCGTTAGCACAAGCGCAACTGATGGCACAGAGACTCCAAAATGCCATGGCCAAAGCCAATATTTGCCATAAATACAATCCACCAGTTGGACGTATTAGCTTATCCATTGGTGTTTGCAGCCTAGTCCCTACACCAGATACCTCAGCTGAATACTTATATGCGTGTACGGACCAAGCACTGTACCAAGCGAAAGAAAATGGCCGCAATCGTGTTGTTGCGCAAGCCTTGCTGAATTTAAGTTTCGAGGATGGCCCTTTAACCTGAGTAAAAAACTAGGATAAAATCCTACTTTTACTGAGCTTAAAGATGCTAATTTATGTCGACTCACTTTCGCTTTGCACCTGCGCTTTTAACCTGGTTTGATCAACACGGACGTAAGGATTTACCTTGGCAACACCCGCGTACCCCTTATGCGGTTTGGGTTTCAGAGGTCATGTTGCAACAGACTCAAGTTAAAACCGTCCTCAAGTACTTTCCACGTTTTACACAAACCTTTGCTGATGTACGTCAGTTGGCACAAGCTCCCTTAGATGAAGTCCTCCATCTTTGGACGGGTTTAGGCTATTACTCACGCGCACGTAATCTTCACAAAGCCGCTCAGATCATTTGTGATACGTATCAAGGGGAAATTCCCGCAGATAATTTGCAAGCACTACAAAGTTTGCCTGGTATAGGGCGTTCCACAGCTGGGGCAATTAAAGCCATCAGCACAGGTCAGCATGCAGTGATTCTTGATGCGAATGTCAAACGGGTACTCACACGTTTTCACGCGCTTGCTGGCTGGCCTGGTCAAGCACAGATTGAAAAGCAATTGTGGGAATATGCTGCCATGCATACACCACACCAGCGATTACCAGAATACACGCAAGCCATGATGGACCTAGGTGCCACCTTGTGCACCTCACGCAAGCCTGCATGCCCAGATTGCCCGCTGCAAAGCCAATGCCAAGCTTATGCTCAAGGATTAACCAAACAACTCCCTACGCCCAAGCCTAAAAAAACCCTTCCAGAGCGCCAAGCCTATGGAATACAAATCGTCAACGCCACACAAGAGGTCCTCTTGCTACAACGTCCAAATACAGGCATTTGGGGAGGATTATGGAGCTTACCTGAGTTTGCCACCTTGGAAGCAGCGCAAGCCTGGTTGCATACACAAGGACTAGCAAGCAGTGAACTCAGCCAAGTAGCCCATATTCGTCACACTTTTACTCATTTTCGTCTGCACCTAAGCGTTTATCGCTGCCAGATCCATGCAAGACACCTGCAAGTACAAGACGCTAGTGATCAACTTTGGTATGCTCCTACAGCAGGAAATAAAATAGGCTTGCCCACACCGATTAAAAATTTTCTTGCGACCTGTCCGACGTTAATTTGAAGGAAGCCTGATGAGCACTTTAATCTTTTGCCGTAAATATCAACGCGATTTAGAAGCCCTCACCCATCCGCCTTTCCCTGGCCCTAAGGGGATAGAAATTCAGCAAAGCGTATCGAAACAAGCTTGGCAAGCATGGCTACAACACCAAACCTTGTTAATCAATGAAAAGCGTCTACGTCTTGCCGATCCAGAAACACGCACCTATCTACAAGAACAAATGGATAAATTCTTTGATAATCAAGAAGTTGAACAAGCTGATGGCTATATAGCGCCAGAAAAATAAAAAAAATTAGATTTTTTTGCAAAAAGTGCTTGACGCTTTCAAGGGTTTTTAGTTTAATACGCACCCGTTGGGGCCAGATAGCTCAGTTGGTAGAGCAGGGGATTGAAAATCCCCGTGTCGGCGGTTCGATTCCGTCTCTGGCCACCATCTCCAAATGTTGGGGTATCGCCAAGTGGTAAGGCATCGGTTTTTGGTACCGACATTCCCAGGTTCGAATCCTGGTACCCCAGCCATACGTGCCGGCTTAGCTCAGTTGGTAGAGCAACTGACTTGTAATCAGTAGGTCGCGGGTTCGACTCCTGCAGCCGGCACCATTTTCACCTTCCTCCTTAAACAAAAAACCTTATTTACGCACCTTCGCTACTAGGAAAAACTAGTTTGGCGATTTTTCTGTTTTCGGATATTAGAAGCTAGCACCTAACACACCAGCTCCCTCAGTTTTGTTGGCAAAGGCTAATTCTTCGGGTGAGCAGGCACCGCTTTAATATCTTGATCTGCGGCCCAAGCAAGCACATCTTCACGTTTCAGCGCAGTGGCCATAAGATCCGGAAATTGGTCCGGCGTACACGCAAACACAGGGCTGCCTAAAGTTGCAAATTCCGCTGCTAAACGCGCATCATAAGCCGGCCTGCCATCATCGCTTAAAGCCAATAAACTAATTAGATTCACGTCTTTAGCCAATAAGCGAGACACACAAGCTTTTAAAGCTTTTTCATCACCGCCTTCATACAAATCCGAAATTAAAATGACATGAGTTTGGCTAGGACGTTCGATCAAACTTTCACAATAACTTAAGGCTTGATGAATATCCGTACCCCCTCCCAACTGTACGCCAAATAAGACCTGTACTGGATCCTCTAGTTGTTCGGTTAGATCCAGCACTGAGGTATCAAAACAAACAAGCTTGGTTTTCACGCTAGGGATCGAAGCCATCACAGCGGCAAAAATCGAACTATACACCACAGAGGTCGCCATAGATCCAGATTGATCCACACACAAAATGACTTCTTCAAGGTCAGCTAAACGCCGCTGCTGACGCACAAAACCGATTAACTTTTCTGGTACCAAGGTTTGCTGTGCTGCTTGGTAGTGACGCAAATTTGCACGAATCGTACGGTGCCAATCAATATCCTGAAATCGTGGACGTAAGCTCAGCTTAGATTTATTGACCGCCCCGCGAATGGCTTCTGTCGTGCGCTGTTCGAGCTTTTGCATGAGCTCATCCACCACTTTTTGAATGACCTCACGTGCCGTTTCTAAAGTTTGCTCTGGCATCAAAGTCCGCAAACTCACCAAATCAGCGACCAAATGCACATCGGCTTGCATGGCGGTTAGAAACTCAGGTTCCAGCAGCATTTGTTTCAAGCCAAGGCGTTCAAAAGCGTCTTGTTGAATCACTTGCACAATAGAAGCAGGGAAAAACTCGCGAATATCCCCTAACCAGTGCGCAACTTTAGGGGCAGATCGCTGCAAACTGCCTCTTTGCTTGCTGCCTTCACCACCATATAAACGACTTAGGGCTTGCGATAATCTTTGTTCTTGCGTACTTAAATTGTGTTCTTGTGTACCTAAAGCCAAGGCCCAACGCTTTTCCTGCAATTTATCCATGGTGTTTTTCTACCTCTAACCAAGCATGCAATTGTTGGCTTTGCTGCTGCCATAAAGGCAGATATTGCAGACTCAAATGCGTGTTGAGTTGCATCCCTGCAGGACGTGTCATTTGCTCATATAAACTTTTCCGTTCCTGCGTATCCAAAGAAGAGAAAACCCGCCGCAACAAGGGTAAGCAGTGGGTAAAGTCTTCTTCTGGCAATTGCATCAACCAAGTATTAACAATGCCTGCCAAGGCTTGATCATAAATTAATAAATCTGCTGCTTGATTGAAAAAGCCTTCAAAAAAAGCAGCCGCTTCACTGGCTGGAATGGCCGAACTCAAAGACTGATTGAAGGACTTTTGCACTTGAGTTTCGGTGACATGCTGTGCTTGATATAACAAACGTGCGCTTAAACCACGTAGTAAAGGAGTCGTTTGCACCCCAGCAAACATTTGCTCAAGCGCATCCCACCAAGTGGCCAACACGTCGTCTTGCTCGGCAAAATGCAAATTGACTGCTTGATGCACTTGGGTGATAGCTTGTCGATAATGTTCAGCTTCTTGTGCATTCAGCTGACGACTTTCATAAGGTAAGGCTAGTCCTGCTTGAATCACTAAGCGTGCAATCAAAGCATCGACATGAGCGAGGGAAAGCTGGCGCGCACTGCCATAACGACTCACATCAACCAAAGGCACAATACTCGTTAATAAACTTAATCCCTCATGGGTATAGGTCGCGCATTCACTGAGTTTTTGTAGCCCAAGATCCAAAGCATCTTGTAAATCAGCCGTTAGGCAAACATGCAGTTGTTGTGCAAGTGGTGTTAACTGGGATTCTGCTTGCAGATGAGCACACATTTTCCGATTTGCAGCGATTTCAATACTGGTCCCATACACCAGATGTTCTACTAAGTGCACACTATATTCAGGCTGCCACTTTAATTGCCATACTTCACGAAAAGTACCACGCCCACTTTGCGCATCCAGCAAGTGCCCCCAAGGCACACTTAACAAGGATAAACGATGCAACAAGTGCGAACGCTTTAAGCCTAAGTCAGTGCGTAAATCAAGCGCGTACTCTTTCGTCGTTGCTTGCGGCGGCAGGCGATAGGTTTTTTGTAAGCGCTTGAGATCTTCCAGCAAAGGCACTAAGGGTGCATCTGCGGGAATTTCCCCCACTTGATCCCCCATCAGCAAGGCCTCTTCAATACTGTGCCACAGGGTTTGATCCCCAAAACACAGGCAAGCAAGTACCGCAGATTTGAGCTCACTTAATCCCACATGCAAACGCCCACGCAAAGCAGCTAAACTCACCGCAAGACGCTGGGCCTCTATCACGGACGCAGAAGAAACAAAATGCCCCGCATCACGTAACAAGCTGGCCACATGAACTAACCAGATCACGCTGCTTTCTTGTGGATCTCGCTCCCGAAATTGCCACAAATGCTGGTACCACTGCGGTGCTTGTACCCCAGCACCATAACCTGAAGCTTGCGCCAAACGCGGTGAGGTCCAAGGAATCCAAGTTGTTTTGTATTTACTCGCTGCTAATTTTTTAGGCAAACTTTTTAATGTTTGCTTGTCTGCTGTAAGGCGCACTTTTTGTTTCAAAGCGGGCAGGTGCCAAGCGCCACACACCACCGCGATACAGCCTTGTGTTTGCTGCTTGCTGAGTTTTTGAATCTCGACTCGCATGTAGGCTTCCCGCAAGTGATCTTCTTGATCTTCTTCTCCTTGCGCTTCACGTAGCGCCTCCATCGCCAGTGCCAAGTGCTGGAAGATTTGCAGAGGATCTTGCTGCGCCTGACTTTGCTCCATTACATCGTGCCACCAAGCCTCCCCATCTGTATAACCGGCCAAGCGCGCTAAAGCGAGTAACGGATCTTGATGTACAGAGTCTTGCGGTTGGACGCTTTGCTCTTCTTGTGAGGTTGCGGCTTCCTCTTGTGCCGGTTCTTCTTGCGCCTCTTCTGTTGCTAAGGCTTCTTGCTGATGCTGAGCAAAACGAATTGCAAAAGGAATATCAATAAAATGCACTGGCTTATGCGCTCGATGAGCCCATAAGATAGCTTGATATTCAGGCGAGTATTCAGTGAAAGGATAGTAAATGCTGCTTTGTGGCTGATCGACGGCATAACTCAATAAAGCAACAGGAACTTGCATGTGTGCATGCATCAACAAGGAAATCAGATCACTTGCATCACTAGGGCCTTCAATCAAGACTTGTTCTGGTTGCAAAGCTTCCAAAGCCGCATACACATGGCGCGCAGAGCCAGGACCATGATGTCGAATCCCCAAATAATGGATATCTACAGGCATAAGGCCACCTTAAAGCCGTGCGTGTAAGCTGCGATAATAGCCTTCAAAGCCAGAACGCTTTTTCAGCACGGTTTCTAAGTATTCCGCCAAGACGGCCTTATCTTGTACAGGGTCTTTCACAATCGCGCCAATAAGATTATGGCTAATTTCCTGTGCGCTTAAACGCCCTTCACTAAACCAGTGTGCTTGGCTCAAACTCCCCACCATGACGCTAATGGCTTCTGCCGTAGATAAACTGGCACTTGGCGTTTTTAAACGCATATTAGCATCTTGGGTTTCACCAGCACGCAGTTCACGGAAGATAGTCACCACTTTTTCAATTTCTGCTGCTGCTTGTGCCGGCACAGGTAAATCTAAGGCGGCACCCATCTCTTGCACTCTTTGATAAACGATAGCCACTTCTTGTGCTCTATCATCTGGTAAAGGCAAAACCACCACATTAAAGCGGCGTTTTAATGCGGAAGACAGCTCATTCACCCCTTTATCACGGTTATTGGCTGTGGCAATGAGGTTAAAACCACGCTGTGCATAAATTGCTTGGTTCAGCTCAGGAATGGGTAGCATCTTCTCTGACAAGATAGTAATCAGGGTATCTTGCACATCTGATCCCATCCGCGTGAGCTCTTCCAAACGACATAAGGTACCGTTTTGCATGGCTCGATATAAAGGCGTGGGCACCAAGGCATCTAAGCTCGGGCCTTTCGCTAATAACTGCGCATAATTCCAACCATAACGAATTTGGTTTTCATCTGTACCAGAAGTACACTGAATCACTTGCGTACTATCGCCACAAATTGCGGCGCTTAAATGTTCTGAAACCCAAGATTTTGCTGTGCCTGGCACGCCTAATAAAAGCAAAGCGCGATCCGTTGCCAAGGTAGCGACTGCCGTTTCTATTAAACTGGCATCACCAAAATACTTAGCAGAAATCTCTACACCGGAAGCCGTTTTTCCCCCCATTAAATAAGTCACAACCGCGCGTGGTGATAATTGCCAATTCGGCGGACGTGCGCCTGTATCTTCCTGTTTAAGGGCTTCTAATTCAGCTTGATAGGCCTGTTCTGCCGGTAAGCGAAGCATTTCTGTCATACTTGTATCCTTATTCAAGTCTGTAATCAATCAAGCGAAGTAGTTAGCTCAAGAGTAAGGCGGTGGGTATCTAAAGCCGTATCATGTATAGATACCCCTAAATCTTGCAAAATTTTTACGCTGGTACTCGCGGCCTGA
The DNA here is from genome assembly GCF_900108915.1 of Allopseudospirillum japonicum. Classification (GTDB taxonomy): domain Bacteria; phylum Pseudomonadota; class Gammaproteobacteria; order Pseudomonadales; family Halomonadaceae; genus Pseudospirillum; species Pseudospirillum japonicum. The sequence goes on along the minus strand of NZ_FNYH01000003.1, from coordinate 227,590 downwards.
GCATCTACCAGCCAGCCTAATGCGAGTATTTCTCGTATCAGATGCGGCTGATTAATATGCGTTGACGCCTTGCAAACCTTAGTGATTTTCTTAGCGAGGCTTTGCCCAAACGCGCTAGCCCACACGGATGTGATATCCACATCGGTCAACGGTTGATCGACAAGTGCAAGCAGTTCACTCCAAGCAAGGCGGTTATCTGCATGGCTCAAGATAGCTTTAGCCAATTGCTGACTTTGTTCTGCCGTTAAACGTATGCCAAGCGCGACCAAGGTTTTAAATAAACTGGGCGTTTTAGGAATACGGGCCACTAAATCTGTGAGACACTTTTCTAAGCTGTAAGTCGGTAATTGGCATACAACACTCAACCAGAATGCTTGGTTCTCTGCTGCAGAGAAACTAGCTTCTCGCCATGCCAACACCAGCTGATGTGGACTTAAATCAAAAGCCTGTGCCAAATGGATGTAAGGTACTGCAGCAATTGGTGTGGCAAGTGGCTCTGTTTTCTCTGTTGATATTTTACTCAAACGCCCGTGACGATATTCCAGCTGGTTTTTTAATAAGGCGAGTGCCTCCTCATCCACCACAGGTGCGTCTTGTAAACGCCATAATAAGGCTTGGGCTACTTGACGAACTTGTAAGTGTTTATTTTGCAAACAAGTTTCTAACAAAGCTTGATCTTGTACCGTTAAATCCACACTCAACATCTTAAGCAGTTCTGCACCTGATTCCTTCGGTAACTTGCTTGCAAATGTCATTAATAAAGTGCGAGCTTTAGCGGCATCTTGTCTATACAGGTGCGTCCATAGATAGAAGATTTCTTTCGCGGTGTAGCAAGACCAAGTCTCTACATCAAGCGCACTGTATGGATCTTTCCCGCGAACCCAAAACCACCAAGGCAAATAGAGGGCAGGTAAATAACGCCCGTCCTGCGTTTTAGGTAACCAAAGTTGTGGCGGCACACTGTAACCCAAGGCCGCCATTTGATGCAGCAAGTGGCCTATATGCGCGTGTGGGATTTGTGCTAAGGCCCCTTTCACTTGGTGAAACAAGGCATGTGCGCGTGCGGGTAAGCAAGGCAAGGGCAGCTCAGGTAAAGCAGCTTTGCCAGTAGCTGCCGACGGCTGCCATACTTCTTGTTGTAAAAAAAGTTTTTGTTGTTGACTCAGAATTAATGCATAGACTTGCCTTTGTGCAGGTGCCACCTGGGCTAACAAAGGCTGCCAACTTTGAGGCACTTGGCTGAGCTCAAAATTGGCATTGCCCAATAGCCAATGGTTTTCCAACGTTGTAATTTGTGCAAGCTCTTGTGCAAGTGCTTCTTCTACAGCTGTATCTACAGAGGTTAAGGGAGTTACTGACATGCCACACCTCCCCAAGCTTGGGTATAAAAACTCACGCATCTTGCATATTGGCCCTGATGTAATATCAGAGCCGCAGCTAAAGGCGCTTGTACTAGATAAGCAGGAAAATGCGTGTTGCTAAGTACAAGGCTTTGTTGTTGGTCTTGACTCACCCAGCAATAACTCGCTTGGGCTTGTTGCTCAATATGACCTGCACCCAGAATAAGTGCATGCGTTTGCGCCCATGGGGTATGTATATTTTTTTGTAGTAAGCTTTCATGGATATTGGCATGTGCTTGGGTTAGTTGTGTTTGGCTTAGGCTCGCTAAGCTTGCCGGCGCTCCAAATTGGTACTCTCCCAAAAATGCCCGATAAGGTGCAGAATCTGGGTAAAAAACTACTTCTCCAAGCAACTCCATCGCAAAAGTCGCAGGAATCTCCTCTGCACTATAAGTCTGGGGGTGATAATCCACTACCAAGGCTAAAGGCGCAGGTGCATCCGTACGTAATAACCAACGCGCTTGCGCTAAGACACCAGTGGTACGCATGCTAAATTCTTCACCTATCACCTGCCAACGCCCGTAGATTTTAAGGGTTTGTGTACTATCAAGAAGGGTTTGACGGGTTTCCCCACTGATCAGCGCACGCCTCACTTGCGCGCACGGAGAAGCTGCCTGCCCTAAGCGACACAAAAGGGCAATTTTGGCCAATTCCTGCAAGGCGACTTGTGCACGTACTGAGGTAGGGGCTTCCAGAATACAGGCAGGTAATTCATCAATGCGCCCTGCTAGATTAGTCGCCTTTGCATCAACCAAACGCGCGGCCATACGTCGACACCGCGCATGGATATTTTTAATAAAATAGGCAATGCCGGTTTCAAGTTGATCATTAATCCATTGGTGTACATCGGCACACGCTGCCTGCGCGCTTGCTAGCCTTTTAGCTTGTGTTTGTGCTGTGCGCTTAGCTTTAGCTGCGGCGTCTTCTGGGGTGATCTCTTTTTTAGCGGCCTGCTTTGCAAGTCGTTTTTGCAGCCAGGTTTCCGCCCAGTCGGGTAGATCTTTAGTGGTAAAAGCTTCCGGTGTTTCAATGAAACGCCCCAACAGGGCCAATGCATGTTTGCAAGGTACTTTACGCGAAGGGCAAGAACACTGGTAACTTTCGCCTCGTGCATAGACTAGGGTTTGATAAGGGCTGCCTCCAGAACCTTGACACAGGCCCCATAGAAGATCGGCTTTTGCATCATGGCCCATTTTTGGCCAGCTTTTAGGCTTGAGTAATTTTTTAGCGGCATTTAATGAAGCTGCATCTGGCGCTAAGCGCTGCACTAAGGACCAATCAACTTGCGCATTCATGGTGAAACTCCGTTTCCATTTATTAGCATCCAACCTAGCAAGCACTCTTGGCTGAATTGAGCCAGTGTAATACAAGCTTGTATACGAGCAAGCAAGTATTTTTCCCTTTATAAATACCTATACCAACAAGCACATACCCTGATACATAAAAAAACCCTCGATCCCATCATGGGAAGGAGGGTTGAACACAAAGTGGTATCATCTTAACGGATTAGTCGCGCTCAATCGCTAAAGCAACCCCTTGACCACCGCCGATACACAAGGTTGCTAGGCCTTTTTTCGCATCACGCTTTTGCATTTCATGGAGCAAAGTCACTAGGATACGGCAACCAGACGCACCAATTGGGTGACCAATAGCAATTGCGCCGCCGTTTACATTCACTTTGCTAGTATCCCAACCCATATCACGGTTGACGCTAATCGCTTGTGCAGCAAAAGCTTCGTTGGCTTCGACTAAGTCAAGATCATCTACACTCCAGCCAGCTTTTTCTAAGCAACGCTTAGAAGCGGGCACAGGACCTGTTCCCATGATCGCAGGATCAACCCCAGCATTGGCATAAGCTTTAATACGCGCCAATACAGGAAGGCCTAATTCTTGCGCTTTAGCAGCAGAACAGAGTAAAACCGCCGCCGCACCGTCATTAATAGAAGAAGCATTACCCGCAGTTACGGTGCCGTCTTTCTTAAATGCAGGACGCATACCCGCAAGTTTGGCTTCATCAACGCCTGCACGTGGGTTTTCATCCTGTGCAAATACCAGAGGATCACCTTTACGCTGCGGAATGCTCACTGGCGTGATTTCATCTGCAAAACGACCTGCAGCAATCGCAGCGAGTGCCTTGCTTTGTGAAGCAGCGGCAAAAGCATCTTGTTCTTCACGGCTAATATCGTACTTCTCTACGATATTTTCCGCAGTGATACCCATGTGATAATCATTGAAAGCACACCAGAGACCATCAACAATCATGGTATCTTTAGCAGCCCAATCCCCCATGCGCTGACCATTACGCGAGTTAGGTAAAATGTGTGCGGAGGAGGACATGTTTTCTTGTCCACCGGCAATAATCATCTCCGCATCACCACAACGAATCGCTTGGGTTGCCAAATGTAGCGCTTTTAAGCCTGAACCACAGACTTTATTAATCGTCATCGCGGGTGTTGTCGCAGGTAGGCCTGCTTTGATCACAGCTTGACGTGCTGGATTTTGTCCACAACCTGCGGTTAACACTTGCCCCATCAGCACTTCATCAATGCTCTCAGGTGCCACACCGGCTTTCTCAATCAAGGCTTTAATCACACCAGCGCCCAAATCTGCAGCGGAAACACCTGCTAAACTTCCACCAAAACTGCCGACAGGGGTACGGGTTGCGGCAACAATTACAACATCTTGCATAAAGATCTCCTGTGGTGTGCTCAATACCTAAGCGCCTGTTAGTAGCATCTTAGGCCTGTACTTTACTTCAGTGTAATGGCTTGGTTTGACAACTTAGCGACAAAACCAACTCATTTTTTTATACCTGCTTTTACGCTGTGAAGATAGGCTTATTTGCATTTAAACGACTAAGGTTTAACCTAAAATCTTCACAAGGCTAATCTCATCTTCAGGGCGTACAGGGGTTTGATTGACACGGGTTGCCAACTCTGCGACTTGTGGATTTTCTTGTAATTCATCCTTGAAATCACAGGCAACACACTCCCGATATTGTACCTGTTCATGGTGCCAAGCTTTCAAGGTATCCATAGCTCCACACTTAGGACAAACTGCCCCAGCAATAAAACGCTTTTGCATCTTTCTGATTCCCTTAGCTAGCCCAATCTTTTGCGGGATAGTAGGTTTTTACCCCATCTGGATGACCAATCAACAAAACATCTGCCCCCCTTTGGGCAAATAAGCCATTGGTCACTACACCGACAATTTGATTGAGACGTTGTTCAAAGGCGATCGGATCTAAAACATCCAAGTGATAAGCATCTAAAATACAATTACCATTATCTGTGACTACACCTTCCCGATAGACAGGATCCGCCCCTAACTTGACCAACTCACGCGCAACATAACTACGTGCCATAGGGACCACTTCGATAGGAAGCGGAAAATGACCCAAAATGTCGACCTGCTTCGAGCTATCTGCAATACAAATAAATTCTTCACTGGCGGCGGCAACAATCTTTTCACGGGTTAAAGCCGCCCCACCACCTTTAATTAAGTGTAAATGTGGATTTGCTTCATCCGCACCATCAATATAAATAGGCAAGGTGCCCACGCCGTTTAGATCATAGACAGGAATACCCGCAGCTTTTAAACGTGCTTCAGTCGCTGCAGAACTGGCCACAGCACCATCAAAATCAAAACGATATTGAGCAAGTGCATCAATAAAATAATTCGCGGTAGAGCCTGTCCCTATACCTAAAACCGTGTCTTTGGTTAAACGCGCTTGTATCATGTCCAAAGCTGCTTGAGCAACGGCTTGTTTGAGTTGGTCTTGAGTCATCGTAAAGTCTCATTTATTTATGTTAGGTCATATATGGAGTTAGCAACGCCTTCCGCCTATGTAGGTCGCCTACTTGCTACCTATCTAGGTGCACTTGTTTGGTCAGGTGTATACTGGGAGTTAAATCTCACTCCTTGGGCTTGGTGGCTCTTAGGCGCTTATGCCTTATGGCCCCATCTTGCTTGGTTTTGTGAGACCTATTGTAAAACCTATTCCCCTTGGATGAGCTTTTATTTTGATGGTTTATTGATAGGTTTTCTCACAGGTTTAGGGGCCTTTCACCCGCTTGCCGCTTTGCTTGGCTTTAGCTTGTTTGTGATTAACTTGCTGAGCTTATCCGGCACAACTCACCTGATTTATGCTCTCTTTCTTTGGACACTAGGGGCCCTTTGGGGAGCAGAGTTACAAGGTTGGCAGTTTATTTGGCAAACTTCCACCTTCACCTTATGGTTAAGTTTGCCTTTAGCACTGGCTTATCCTTTTTATGTTGGGAATCTCAACTACAGCTTAAATTTGCAAACCCAAACTCATTTTAAAGAACAAGCTTTATTGTATCAGGAGTTAGATGCTGCGATTAAAGATGCAGAAGCAGCTTTAACCCTTGAGCAGGAATTACGCCAACAACAAAGAGAATTTTTTGCCATTTTATCACATGAAATCCGTACACCTTTAAGTGTACTAGTGATGGCTTTGCCTGCACTTAGCAAGAAAATACCTGAGGAGCACAAACGTCTACATCGAATGCAGGCTGCAGTAGAACGTATTCAACGTGCGGTTGATGGCTTTTATGTTGATGATCGTGCAAATGCTTTAACCAACCCACGTACAGAAATTTTTAATATTCAAGAACTACAAGCACGTATTGAACAGCAATTAGCTAGTGTACCTCAGGCGGAACAGGTATGCTGGATGCTCACAGCAGAACAAACCCTTATACAAGGCCAACTGACGTTGTTGGAGGTTGCTTTGCGTAACCTGATTGAAAATGCATTAAAATATGGGCCCCAAGGTGCACGTGTTTTGGTTCACGGGCAACGTCAGCAAAATCACTATCTATTTAACGTGGTCGATGAAGGTGAGCTTTTACAAGAAAAAGAAAGCCTGTTTATGCGTTATGTTCGCGGGCGTAAAAGTCAAAAAATTTCTGGCACTGGCCTGGGGCTTTATATGGCACGTCGTATTGCCCGCAGCCATGGCGGTGATATTAAAATCAATGATCAGGCGATTCCTGCCTTGGGTGAAACCTCACCAATTCAAACGCAAGGGAACTGCTTTTCTCTTACATTGCCATGCTTGACTTGATGTGCAGACGGCCGCATTCTAGGCGTGTTTCTAAGTGTAATCTTGGCCTCGATGCCTCAATTCTTTCGATGCCCACTTAAGGTTAACCCTCTATTTGTACAACGCCTGTACCTTGATTACTAGGGTACAGGGTTAAATTTTGAGCTGGGATTAGTGTTAACTCAATCTAGTCCAATAAGGAGAACCCTGTAATGAAGCTGGTAACTGCGATTATCAAGCCGTTCAAACTGGATGATGTACGCGAGGCACTCTCCGAAATAGGTGTGCAAGGAATCACAGTCACGGAAGTGAAAGGCTTTGGACGCCAAAAAGGCCACACTGAGTTATACCGTGGTGCTGAATATGTGGTGGATTTCTTACCTAAAGTGAAGCTAGAAATCGCTGTTGATGACGATGTGGTTGAGCAAGTCATTGATGCAATTACCAATGTTGCTAACACAGGTAAAATCGGTGATGGAAAAATCTTTATCTCCCCGCTAGAAAAAGTGATCCGTATTCGCACAGGCGAAACCGACCGCGATGCCATTTAAGCAACAAGCAACCGACACTTCTCTAGCAGCTTTGATTTCTTAATTCCTCTACCTCGTCCGCTTGGGCGGGGTGTCTTCTTTATGCCAGATTCCCTTGCCTGACTGCCTGTGATTTGAAGGAGGTTCTTCTATGATGCCGCTCAAATGCGTTGATGTTGCTATTATCGGAGCAGGTAGTGCAGGCTTAAGTGCTTATCAAGCAGCAGCACGTTTTACTGATCAAATTGCTTTAATTGATGCTTGTTTTTCTCACAAATCCAATGCCAGTCATGCTTATATACCAACGAAACTTCTGGTTGCTGCAAGCGAGGTCGCCACCTGTATCACGCACCATGATCGATTTGGCTTACAACTTGATAGCCAAGTGCACACTCAAGAAGTTCTCTCTCATATACGTCAACAAAATGCCTTGGTTAAAACCTCTTGGCAGCAAAATTTAGCGGAAATTCCCGACACGCACAAAATACAAGGCCAAGCTCATTTTGCCGATCCTCATACTTTAATTTTGACCCAAGCAAACGGCCACAGCCAAGCGATTTATGCACAGCGTATCGTGATTGCTACAGGCGCCCATTTGCTATGGCCTGCATCACTTGCGCACTTATCTCAACAACAAGCCAGTAAAATACTAGATACCCATACCCTGTTTGACTTGCCTCACCTACCAAAGTCCCTAGCAATTATCGGCGCTGATACACAAGCCCTAGAAATTGCCCAAGCGTTGCAAGTGCTTGGAGTCAAGGTAGAAGTTTTCACGGAAAAGCAGCAATTTGGTTTACTAACGGATCCCTGGATTCGTGCACAAGCACAGGCCTATCTACAAACCAAGCTGACGCTACATACACAAACAAAAATTCATCACGTTGGCTATGACGCACAAGAAAATCAGGTAACAATTCACTACCAAACACCTAATGCGCTACAAAGCACCCAAGTGGATTATGTGCTAAACCTCTTTGCTTATCAGGCAAATTTACAGCATCTTGCACTAGAAAATGCCCATATCCGTTTAGATGACCAAGGTTTTCCACGTTTCAACCAATACACCCTGCAATGTATTAGCCAAGACAATAGCGCCAGTCATATTTTTATTATTGGTGATGCCAACCAAGATCGCTTACATCTTCACGAAGCCTTAGACGAAGGCTGTATCGCAGGTGAAAACGCTGGACGCTACCCCAAAGTACAAGCAGGACAAAGACGTTGTCCTTTAGCCATAGGCTTTACACAGCCGAGTATGGCTAAGATTGGATTAGGCTATGCGGATTTATTAGAACGTTATCGGGATGAACATAAATTTGCTTTGGGCCAAGCCCAGTGCACTCATCTGGATGCCAGAGTACACATGATGCACCTGCAAGTCGGCTGGATTCGCTTGTATGCTGAGCAAGGCAGTGGCTTATTTTTGGGGGCAGAATTATGCACACCACGTGCAGAGCATCTTGCCCATTTACTCGCTTGGGCATGCCAACAACGTATGAGCGCCCAACAAATGCTGGCGATGCCTTTTTATCATCCTGTCTTGGAGGAAACTTTACGCTGCGCCCTAATTGATTTAAATGCGCAATTAAAGCTAGGGCCTGTGCCAGATTACACTTGTATGCACCTGTAGATACTGGCCCCCTCCTTGTACACTTATTTCAAGCCATCACCTCACTGGTTTTTGCTGCGTCACCACAGGTTGCAATCTTGCACAAAACCTTGTGTGCTAAAACCAAGACCACCCCAACTTCGAGTATCAAGTAACCTGACATCCCCACATGCTGCTGGGGCACCAGCGGTCGATCTAGCGGGTGAGTTTGTACTCGTGATCAAGCCAAGACTCAGAAGAAGATTTTCTGCGCTTGCAGATAAAAAACCCCCTCATTATTTGGAGGAGGTTATTTATTCACTTTGTTGGCTTATTTCACCACAGCCTTGCTTGGTTGTGGAAGCTCAGGCAAACGCCTTTGAACATCTAACAAGCCTTGGCGGTGTAATTCTAAGCTTTTTTGTTCATCCCCCAAGCTGGCATATAAACGGCTTAACTCTGCACAACGTACACTATCGGGCTGCTGACGATAGCTAGCCTCTAGATACTCTTGTGCTTGCTGCCATTGATGCGCTTGTAACGCAATCCGTCCTGCCGCCAGTAATAAATCAGCATCTTGTGGACGGGCTTCCAGCCAATGCGCTATTTGTTGTAAGCGCACCTTTGGATTTGCTTTCACTGGTAGAACGCCATATTCTTCCAATAAATCTGCACACCAACGTGTTTCTAAAGCTTGGCGTAAAGCCGCTTCGGCATCATCAAATGCCTGATATGCCAACAAGTGCGCGACATATAAACGCACGACTTGCGCATCTGCTTTCAGGTAACTGGGCAAACGTCGCCAAGTTTCCTTGACTTCTGCGGAGACTTTTTGTTGTTGTTGATTCGCATCAATTTGCGCATTCAACAAGCCCAGGTAGCCCATACGCTCTAGGCGCTGATCTTCTTGATCACTAATCAAGTTTTGCGCGCGTAAATCAGGCAACAGACCTAACAAAGCTTGCCATTGTTGCAAACGTTGTAGCACTTGGCTTTGTAACTTTAAAACTTCTGGTTGATCTGGTGCGATCTCTCTTAGCTGGGTTAAAGTTGCCAAGGCTTGCTGGTTTTGCTGACGCTCCAATTGCAGCCGTGCCCGAGTGAGCTCAACGGCAACACGCACACCACGTATATCTTTATGGGTTTGCTGGCTGCCTTCTTGTTGTGCTAAACGCAAATACTCATCCGCAGCTTCAGGTGTATTTAAACGCTGGGCCGCTTCTGCAGCACCCAGATAAGCGAGAGTGCCAGCTGGCGAGTGCTTAGCCGATTGTTCTAAAAGCTTTTGTGCATTCTTCCAACGTCCTTGGTTGAGCTCTAGCATACCGCGCACATGATGCTCTAATGCACGCTGCTGGCGACGTTCAACTTGCCAACGGCGCAGATCTCGCACTGAATTACCTGCACCTTCCAATAAACGCAGGCCAAAATACAGCACAATAAACAGTAAAAATAGACCAACAGCACCCACCCAAAGTGACATTTCCACTGTGGTGGTATTTCCTGGTAAAGCAATCAAGATATACCCAGGGCCTTTAAGCATCATCTGGCCAAATAAAACCCCAGCCACGAGCATGATAATTAGTAAGATTCCCCAACGCTTCATGCTTGATCACCCCCAGCTTTAATCGCAGGTACAGGCGTATCATAACGCTGGCGTAAGTATTTTTTTAGTGCCGCTAACGAGCCAGTAATATCAGGACGTGCCACTGTCACCTTTAAACCACCTAAGGATTTCAATTCAGCACCTAGGGCTTGTACTTCCTGACTTTGTTTTGCAAAGTAAGTATTCATCCACTCGCCTGCTTGGGCGAGCTTTTGCTGGTAAATGGTTTCTTCTGCACGCATGGCCGCCATTTGGGCTTGCTCAAGTTGTAACTTGAGATTGTGACGCAAGTACTCGGTTTCTTGCGGAGGCAACAAAGGTACAACCGCTTCACCACGTTGGCGCACAACGACCAGCTGTTTAAGCTCTTCCCACATTTGCTGCATCAGCACATTGCCATTATCCACAAGCTGAGCTAAATCCTTTGGAGATTCGGCCAACTCAGGAGAAGAAGGGAAGGGTAAAGCATCGACTTTCTTAGTTGCCGCCATCAAACGCAAGATAATTTCGCTCAGATCGACTGGCGTAATGGATTTTAATGTCAAAATATCATCTTTTAATACGCCTCGCACGGGCACCAAACCAGCTTCATCAGCTTCTTGCAAACGTGCATCTGCAGACAATAAGAGGGCTAATGCGCCTTTCACATCCCCCTCTAATTGCAAGCGCTGATTGGCCAGACGCATCAAGTATTCAGCCTCTGCCATTAACCAATCACGTGGTTGCGGCTCTTCATCCCGAGTGATTTGCTCAATCAATTTAGTCGTTTGGGCTTGCAGCGCTTGCAGCTGATCCCCTTGACGACGGTCGTGCTGTGCACCTTGCTGAATACCCTGCTGCAAGGTAGCAAATTGGCTGTTATAGCCTTCGAGTGCTTGCTTTAGCTGGCTGAGCTGAGTTTTTTGTGTACTGATTTCTTGCTGTGCTAGGGTATGCTGCTGCCAAAGCCAGAAACCTCCGCCTGCAACGCCTAGCACACCTAATAAAGAAACACCTGCTAAGATCCCAGCCCAAGGACTGGTTTTATGCACTGTTGGAGGGACACTCGCCTGGTAACCGGATGTTTTCTCTGATGGCTGCTTTGCCTCAGATGTTTTTTCTGGTGCTGACTTTTTGGTAACCACTGCATCTACAGTAGGCTTTTCAGCTTGATCCTTGGCTGGTTGCTGATCAGCAGCCTGATTCACCTTGTCTGCTGCTGGCTTACTTGCCGCAGAAGCGGTTGTTTGTTGATTTGATTTGTCAGCCGCGGTTGTGGCTGGTTTCGATAGTCCTTTTTTGGACTGATCATCCTTTTTATTCTCACTCATCGGCAGCTTACCTTGTTAGGCCGATTGTCTCTATCGGCTATCTATGACTAAAGGGCGTTAATTTGTCTTGAGGGAGGCAAGTGCCCGCAATACAGGCGCTAACGTGGCTCCCTGAGTATTCACCACAGAGCGAAAACCTAAACTCTGTGCTTCTTGCATTAAACGCGCACTAGGCACCAGTAAAGGCGTTAACCAGCGCTGGGATTGTGGGTTTGCCGTTAAATAGGTCGTTAAATATTGTAGCGCCTCACCACTGGTGACGACCACAGCATCCCAAGGCGCTTGGCACAGCAAATGAGTTTGCTCAGTGTTCAAATTTGGTGCTCGACGACGGTAAACATTGAGCAGAGTGACACTGGCACCTCGCGCCTGCAAAGTATCCCTTAGTAGCATGCGTCCGCCTTCACCTCGGCAGATAAGGCAACGGCTTTGCGCAAGTCTGGCTGTGGATAACTCAGGCAAATCAAGCAAAGCTTCACTCGTATCACCTTGAGCAACCTGTGGACAAATAACAGGTGCTAACCCGTAAGCCTGTAAAATTTGCGCGCTTCCTGTGCCTACAGTATACCAATCTATACCGAGGGGTGGCTGTGGCCAATAAGTGTCCAAAGCCTGTACCAAAGCTTGCGCAGCTGTTGGGCTGACACAAATAATATGCTGAAATAAATCTAAATTCAGCCAGAGATGACGCGCTTGTGCATCTTCTGGTATCGGCTCTAGTTCTAACAAAGGCACATTAGCTACTTGCATTTGTAATGCTTGTGCTGCCTGTAACCAAGCAGGCGCACGCTCTTGAGGACGCGTTAATAAAAGCCTAGACGCCTTTAATGCCTGTATTTGGGCTTGCGTCAATTCTAAAGAGGCACAAATATCCACAAGTGAGCCCTAGTGATCCGCTTGCGCATAAACACGCGCTAAAATCTCACCGGCGCCTTGTGCGAGCAGGTCTTGCGCAACTTGAATCCCCAAAGCTTCTGCTTTCTCAGCAACAGCATAACCTTGCGCACTGAGTAAACGGCCCGCGTCTAAATCACCAACCAGCGCACGTAAATGCAATTGGCCATCCTGCGTCCACTGCGCAAAGCCTGCAATGGGTACTTGACACCCTCCTTCTAAATGACGATTCATAGCACGTTCTGCTAAGACACAAGCAGCCGTATTTTCATCATGTAAAGGGGCTAACCAAGCTGCCACTTGATCATCGTTTGCTCGAGTTTCTATCCCTAAAGCACCTTGCCCGACCGCAGGCAAACTTTGCTCAGGCGTCAGCACACAACGAATTCTGGCATCCAGTTGTAAACGTTTTAACCCAGAAGTCGCTAATACAATGGCAGCAAATTCACCCGCATCTAACTTAGCCAAACGGGTTTGCACATTGCCACGCAAACTTTTAATCACTAAATCAGGACGCAAGGCCTGTAATTGCATGTGACGTCTTAGACTCGAGGTCCCCACACAAGCACCTTGCGGTAAATCTTGTATCCCAGCATATTGGTTAGAAACGAAAGCATCTGTGGGATCTTCGCGAGTACAAATCACCGGCAAGGCCATATCGTCGGGCAGATGCATAGGGACATCTTTCATCGAATGTACGGCAATATCCGCACGGCCTTCGTAAATCGCATGTTCTAATTCTTTGACAAATAACCCCTTACCGCCAATTTTTGCTAAAGGCGTATCAAGAATTTTATCGCCTCGTGTCACCATAGGCACCAGCTCAACATCCAAATCAGGATGTAAAGCCTGCAAACGCGCCTGAATATGCTCGGCTTGCCACATGGCCAGTGGGCTTTGACGTGTTGCAATACGTAGTTTTGGCACAAGGGCTCCTCATTATTCTACAGTCACAGATTTGGCGAGGTTACGTGGTTGATCAACATCCGTTCCTTTCAACACGGCAACATGATAAGCCAGCAGTTGTAAAGGTAAGGTGTATAAGATAGGCGCTAGTTCATCAATGACTTCTGGCATATGTAAGACAGCTAAACCCATTTCAGCACCGACACGAGCCGCACCATCAGCAAACACTAAAACTTGTCCACCGCGTGCTTGTACTTCTTGCAGATTGGACTTGAGTTTTTCCAATAAGTCATCATGTGGCGCTATGGCAACTACAGGCATTTCTTTATCAACAAGCGCAAGCGGTCCATGTTTAAGCTCACCTGCGGGGTAAGCCTCTGCATGAATATAAGAGATTTCCTTGAGCTTAAGCGCCCCTTCCATTGCGATAGGATATTGAGTACCCCGTCCTAAAAATAATGCGTGTTGCTTGTCTGCAAAACTTTGCGCATAGGCTTCGATCTGTTCATCCAGAGCAAGCACACGATTGATTTTATCTGGTAAAGCATGCAAAGCACTGACAATACGTTGCTCACAAGTGTCTTGACCACGGCTGGCTGCCTGACGTACACGACGTAGCACTAATGTTAGCAGCATCAAGGCAATTAACTGGGTGGTAAAAGCTTTGGTCGATGCGACACCGATTTCAGGACCAGCGCGTGTCATTAAGGCTAAATCAGTTTCACGAATTAACGAGCTACCAGGGACATTACAAATTGCAAGGGTCGCGAGATAACCCGCCTGACGTGCGAAACGCAACGCGGCCAAAGTATCTGCGGTTTCACCTGATTGCGAGATACACACAAATAAAGTATTCGGTGGCACCACCACATCGCGGTAACGGTATTCACTCGCTACCTCAACCATGCAAGGCAAACCAGCAATTTTCTCAATCCAGTAACGCGCGACCATCCCTGCATGAAAGCTGGTACCGCAGGCAATGACATGCACTTGCTCAACATGAGGCAAAATCAAGCTGGCTTGGCTGCCTAAAATCTCAGGAAGCACACTGGTTTGGCTGATACGCCCTTCAAGGGTATCTTGCATAACTTTGGGCTGCTCATGGATTTCTTTGAGCATGTAATGCTTATAGCCTTGCTTATCAGCAGCTTGGTGGCCATGCTCCCACATTTTCATCGGACGTTCGACGTTTTGGCCTTGCTGATCAACAATCTCCACACCTGTGACCGATAAACAAGCAATATCACCTTCTTGCAAGTAGATAAAACGGTCTGTGACTTGCAATAAGGCCAGTGGATCAGAAGCACAAAAGCTTTCACCACTGCCAACGCCTAACACCAGAGGGCTCCCTTTGCGTGCACAAACTAGGTATTCAGGATGCGCTTGATGTACCACAGCAATCGCAAAAGCCCCTTCCAACAAAATAATGGCTTGCTGTACAGCGACAAACAAATCACCACTTTGTTGATAGTACTTCTCAATCAGATGCGCGATAACTTCCGTATCCGTTTGGGATTCGAAAGTATAACCTGTGGCCTGTAACCGCTGGCGCAAGCTGGCATAGTTTTCAATAATGCCATTGTGCACCACAGCCAATTGAGACCCAGACATATGCGGGTGAGCATTTACTTCCGTCGGTGCACCATGCGTAGCCCAGCGCGTATGCGCAATGCCCGTCATACCACGCAAAGGGTGTGTTTCTAGACGTTTTTCTAATTGAGCGACTTTACCAACGGCCCGCTGACGCTGTAATCCTTCTGGGGCAATCACGGCTAATCCAGCAGAATCATA
This sequence comes from Allopseudospirillum japonicum, assembly GCF_900108915.1. Classification (GTDB taxonomy): domain Bacteria; phylum Pseudomonadota; class Gammaproteobacteria; order Pseudomonadales; family Halomonadaceae; genus Pseudospirillum; species Pseudospirillum japonicum. The sequence goes on along the minus strand of NZ_FNYH01000003.1, from coordinate 212,494 downwards.
GCCGCGATACTCTAGGCGTCTTAAGCCTTCTAATAAGATAGGCGTTACTGTACGTTCGGCGACAGCACCTACAATACCACACATGGATTAAGACTCCTGTTGCTGCTTTTTTTGTGGCCGAGGCCAATGTTGATATTCGCTTTGACGTGCACGACTCACCGCTAAAGCACCTGCACTCACATTTTTACTGACGGTCGATCCTGCACCGACTACCGCTTGCGCACCGATAGTTACCGGAGCCACTAACGCCGTATTCGAGCCAATAAAAGCCCCTTGATGAATATAGGTTTGCGATTTATTCACACCGTCATAATTACAGGTGATAGTACCTGCGCCTATATTAACCTCAGCTTCAATATGCGCGTCCCCCAAATAGCTTAAATGATTGGCTTTGGTATTCGGGCCTAAATAAGCTTTTTTGGTCTCCACAAAATTACCCACTTTAGCCCCAGTGGCTAGCTGGGTACCAGGACGCAAACGTGCATAAGGGCCCACCTGATTGTGCCCTTGTAAATCCACGCCTTCAAGATGTGAATAAGCTCGTATATGAACATCATCACCTAAGGTGACATCTTTTAAAATACAGTGCGCTTCTATCGTGACCCGATTTCCTAAGCGCACCCTACCTTCAAAAATACAATTCACATCCAAGGTCACATCTTGACCACATTCTAAATGCCCACGAATATCTAAGCGTTCAGGATCATATAAGGTCACCCCTTGCTCAAGTAAAGCATGGGCTTGGCATCTTTGATAGGCACGTTCTAATTGTGCTAACTGGGCTTTTGTATTAACTCCAGTGACCTCTAATGCATCCTGTGCACAATAACTTGCTACATCCATTCCTGCTTGCGCAACTAAAGCAATCAAATCCGTCAGGTAATATTCTTGTTGTGCATTTTGATTAGAAATTTTCGGCAACCAAGTTTTTAAGGTTTGGCTATCTGTTGCCATGATGCCCGTGTTGATTTCTTGAATTGCTTTTTGCGTCGCACTAGCATCTTTCTCTTCGACAATCGCGCACACTTGGCCTTGGGTATTACGTAAGATGCGTCCATAACCTTGGGGGTTATCTAGTTCTAAAGTCAACACAGCTAAGGAAGCGCGCGCCGTTTCTGCCAACAAAGCTTTGAGTGTTTGCGGATTAACTAAAGGAACATCTGCATACAAAACCAAAACTTGCGCATCAGCTGGTAAATGAGCTAACACTTGCGTAACCGCATGCCCTGTTCCCAATTGCTGCGTTTGCTGTGCCCAATGAATAGGGAGCTGTGGATAAGTTTGCTCGACATAGGCTTGTATCTGCTCACCTGCATGCCCAATTACAATATGAATCCGCTCTGGTTGCAGCTTAGCACTGGCATTTAAGACATGCCCAATAAGGGGTGTATGAGCAAGTGGATGTAACACTTTGGCACGACTAGAACGCATACGTTTGCCCTGTCCTGCGGCCAAAATAATAATTTCCAATGCCATCGCTTCTCCCCTTATAAAATTGACAATCCCACACATTTTACCCTGTTCGTGTGGGCTTATTCACAGATTATTTACGGTATTTTTCTTCGTAATAAAAAAGGGCAGCCGAAGCTGCCCTTTGAGATGGTTGGTCACTAGAAGGTTAGTGCGCATTTTTGCGACGTAACTGCTCTAAAGTACGCAGTTTCGCCACAGCTTCTGCAAGCTCAATCGTTGCACGCGCATAATCCAGCTCTGAACCTTTTTCTTTCAGTGCACGTTCTGCATTTTGGCGTGCTTGCTCTGCAGCAGCCTCATCAAGATCGACCGCACGTAAAGCACTATCAGCAAGGATAGACACTACATTTGGTTGCACTTCTAGAAAACCGCCGGAGACGTAGAAGATCTCTTCTTCGCCACCCTGTTTAACTACCCGAATCGGGCCAGGTTGGAGTTCCGTCAGTAAGGGTGCGTGACCCGGAGCAAGCCCCAGATCACCCAGCACACCGGCGGCAACAACCAGCTCTGCGCGGCCATTGAAGATAGACTTCTCGGCACTTACGATGTCGCAGTGAAGGGTTATAGCCATGGTTTCGCCTCTATAAAAGTCTCAACCCGGTGGCTTACTTCATAGACTTGGCTTTTTCGATAGCCTCGTCGATAGAACCCACCATATAAAACGCCTGCTCAGGGAGTTGGTCAAACTCGCCATTCAAGATGCCTTGGAAACCACGAATGGTATCTTTCAAGGAAACGTATTTACCGGGCGAACCAGTGAATACTTCCGCAACGAAGAATGGCTGAGACAGGAAGCGCTGAATCTTACGCGCACGGGCTACAGTTTGCTTATCTTCTTCAGACAGCTCATCCATACCCAAAATGGCGATGATATCTTTCAGCTCTTTATAACGCTGAAGTACAGATTGTACGCCACGCGCTACATCATAGTGCTCTTGACCAATTACTAAAGGATCAAGCTGACGTGATGTAGAATCCAAAGGATCTACCGCAGGATAGATACCTAAAGCCGCGATATCACGTGACAATACAACAGTCGCGTCAAGGTGCGAGAAGGTGGTTGCAGGCGATGGGTCAGTCAAGTCATCCGCAGGTACGTATACCGCTTGGATCGACGTGATAGAACCTGTCTTAGTTGAGGTAATACGCTCTTGCAATACGCCCATTTCCTCTGCCAAAGTAGGCTGATAACCTACCGCAGAAGGCATACGACCTAACAGTGCGGATACCTCAGTACCTGCCAAGGTGTAACGATAGATGTTATCAACGAAGAAAAGTACGTCACGACCTTCGTCACGGAACTTCTCTGCAATCGTTAGACCTGTCAAGGCAACACGTAAACGGTTACCAGGTGGTTCGTTCATCTGACCATAAACGAGAGATACTTTATCCAATACGTTGGAGTCTTTCATCTCATGGTAGAAGTCGTTACCTTCACGAGTACGCTCACCTACACCGGCGAATACAGAATAACCTGAGTGCTCGATCGCGATGTTACGGATCAGCTCCATCATGTTAACTGTTTTACCTACACCCGCACCGCCGAACAGACCAACTTTACCACCTTTAGCGAAAGGACATACAAGGTCAATTACCTTGATACCTGTCTCTAAAAGCTCGTTGCCACCGGCTTGCTCGTCAAAGCTAGGTGCAGCGCGGTGGATTGCCCAACGCTCTTTCTCACCGATAGGGCCTTGCTCATCGATTGGTGAGCCTAGCACGTCCATGATACGACCTAGAGTTTCTACACCGACAGGAATAGAAATAGGCGCATCTGTGTTTTCTGCGACCAAACCGCGTTTGAGACCTTCTGTCGAGCCCATCGCGATACAACGCACAATACCGTCACCCAGCTGTTGCTGTACTTCGAGGGTAATTTCGGTACCGATCACTTTCAGCGCGTCGTAAACTTTGGGTACGGTGTCACGTGGGAATTCCACGTCGATTACCGCACCGATGATTTGTACGATACGTCCGCTACTCATCTTGGTTCCTCGTTAACCTGCAATTGAAACCTGCTTACCTGTAACGCCTTATACAGCGGCGGCGCCACCCACAATTTCGGAAATTTCTTGGGTAATAGCTGCTTGACGAGCTTTGTTATAAATAAGCTGCAACTCGTCGATAAGATTGCCCGCGTTGTCTGTTGCGTTTTTCATCGCAATCATACGCGCCGCTTGCTCACAGGCGTTATTCTCAACCACAGCCTGATACACTTGTGACTCGACGTAACGTACTAACAGCTTGTCAAGTAAGTCTTTTGCATCAGGTTCATAGAGATAATCCCAGTGGCTGGGGCCGGTTTCTTCGTGTTCCGCGTCAGCTTGCAGAGGCAATAGCTGCTGCACTAGCGGCTTTTGGGTCATAGTGTTTACAAAATTGTTATACACTACATACACGCGATCTAGCTCGCCTTGGTCGTACGCATCAAGCATGACCTTAACGCTACCAACCAAATCACTTGCTACAGGCGCATCCCCTAGCCCGCTCTTTGCTGCAATCACATTCCCGCCATATCTACGGAAGAAAGCTGTGGCTTTACTACCAATGACGCAATAATCTACATCCACACCCTTATCCATCCAGCCTTGAATCGACTTGATCGCAGCTTTGAATAAGTTAGTGTTCAGACCGCCACACAAACCTCGGTCTGTTGAGACTATGATGTAACCTACCCGCTTCACATCCCGCTCTTCTAGATACAGGTGCTTATATTCAGGTGAGGCCTTGGCAATATGGCCGACAACTTTACGAATCTGATTGGCATAAGGCTGACTCGCGGCCATGCGTTCTTGCGCTTTACGCATTTTAGACGCAGCAACCATTTCCATGGCGCTGGTAATCTTTTGCGTATTTTTGATGCTCCCTATTTGGGTGCGAATCTCTTTTCCGACTGCCATAGCGCTTCTGCCTTGTCCGCCTACTCGTAATTGGTGTCAAGACTTAGGCCCGCCATACGACGAGCCTAACTCGCTACCAAGTTTGAGTAGCCTTAAATTGCTCAATACCAGCTTTGAGGCCGGCCTCGATTTCACCATTGTAGTCGCCGCTTGCGTTGATGGTTTTCATCAGCTCTGCACACTCACTATTCATGTAGGAATGTAAAGCTGCTTCAAACTCACCCACTTTGCTTACAGGGATATCATCGAGGTGACCTTCGTTCGCTGCGTACAGACTCAGACCCATTTCAGCAATGGATAAAGGCGCGTATTGCTTTTGCTTCATCAGCTCAGTAACACGTTGGCCATGCTCCAACTGCTTACGGGTTGCATCATCAAGGTCAGAGGCGAACTGAGAGAAGGCTGCCAGTTCACGGTACTGGGCAAGTGCTAGACGGATACCACCACCAAGTTTCTTGATGATTTTAGTCTGAGCTGCGCCCCCTACACGAGACACCGAAATACCTGCGTTCATTGCAGGACGGATACCTGCGTTGAAAAGGTTGGTTTCGAGGAAGATCTGACCGTCAGTGATCGAAATTACGTTAGTAGGTACGAACGCGGAAACGTCACCACCTTGAGTTTCGATAATAGGCAGTGCTGTTAAAGAACCGGTTTGACCTTTGACTTCACCATTGGTGAACTTCTCTACATACTCAGCACTTACGCGTGATGCACGCTCAAGCAAACGTGAGTGGAGATAGAAAACGTCACCAGGATAAGCTTCACGACCAGGCGGACGACGTAGAAGCAAAGAAATCTGACGATAAGCCCAAGCTTGCTTGGTTAAATCGTCATAGATAATCAAAGCATCTTGACCACGGTCACGGAAGTACTCACCCATAGTACAGCCAGCATAAGGCGCTAAGAACTGCATAGATGCAGGATCAGAAGCACCAGCGGCCACGATAATGGTGTGATCCATAGCGCCATGCTCTTCGAGCTTGCGTACTACGTTAGCAATAGTAGATTGCTTTTGACCGATAGCGACATAAACACAGATCACGCCGCTGTCTTTTTGGTTGATAATCGCGTCAACAGCCAAAGCGGTTTTACCCGTTTGACGGTCACCGATGATCAACTCACGCTGACCGCGACCGATAGGTACCATGGCGTCAACTGCCTTGTAACCTGTTTGTACAGGTTGATCAACAGACTTACGCCAGATAACACCTGGTGCGACTTTTTCAATCGCATCAGTTTCGTCTGCGTTAATAGGACCTTTGCCGTCGATAGGGTTACCTAAGGCATCTACTACACGACCTTTTAGCGCAGGACCTACGGGTACTTCTAAGATACGACCGGTACACTTAGCCGTTTGGCCTTCTTGAAGACCTAAATAATCGCCTAAGATAACTGCACCGACAGAATCACGCTCGAGGTTAAGCGCCATACCAAAAAGGCCGCCCTCAAACTCGATCATTTCACCATACATTACGTCAGCTAGGCCGTGGATCTGTACGATACCATCAGATACGCTAACGATAGTGCCCTCATTACGGGCTTCAGAAGTCACATCGAGTTTTTCGATGCGCTTCTTAATAATTTCGCTGATCTCGGATGGATTCAGTTGCTGCATGCCATGTCCCTCAAAATCAGGATTTCAACGCTTCGGCCAGTTTAGCTAGCTTGCCGCGGACTGAACCGTCAATCACCAAGTCTCCGGCGCGGATAATGATACCGCCGATAAGACTTTTATCTTCGTGTGTACTTAGGTTCACTTCCCGGTTTAGCCGCTTACGCAAAGCCTGCGCCAGTTTGTTTTGCTGCTGCTCGTCCAGAGGATAAGCAGAAGTCACCACCACATCGACAGTTTGCTCCTGCTCAGCCCTCAAGGCTTCATACAGTTCAGCAATTACCGGGATCAATGGCAAACGCCCATTCTCACTTAAGGCAAGTACGAAATGACGTACACTTTCATCCAGTGAGGATTGGCAAATTTCTAGCAGTACTTCTGCTTTTTGCGCGCTGGTCAAAGCAGGATTAAGTAGGAGCTGTTTGACCTCACCCTGATCTGCTGCTGCGGCAACTGCCGACAGCATCTTAGACCAGTCGTTGAGTTTTCCCTGACTTAAAGCAAATTCAAACGCGGCTTTTGCATAAGGCCGGGCAACAGTCGTTGTTTCAGCCATTGGTCACCTCGCTTAAAGCTCAGCGGCAAGTTTGTTGACCAACTCGCTGTGGGCTTTTTCATCAATAGAGGCTTCCAAGATCTGCTCCGCCCCGCGAACCGCTAACAGAGCAACTTGAGCACGAAGTTGCTCTTTAGCTCGGTTAACTTCTTGGTCGATTTCTGCCTTGGCTGCAGTGATTAGGCGCTCGCCTTCTTCACGTGCTTGGTCCTTAGCTTCTTCTATGATCTGGTTAGCCCGCTTATTCGCTTGCTCTATGATTTGAGCAGCTTGCTCTTTGCTTTCACGTAATGTCTGGGAGGCTTTTTCTTGTGCCAATTCCAGATCGCGTGAAGCACGGCTTGCTGCGTCTAAGCCATCAGCTATTTTCTTCTGGCGCGCACGCATGGCCTCAGTTACAGGCGGCCATACGTACTTCATGCAGAACCAGACGAAAATCGCGAACGCGATGGCTTGGCCGATCAGTGTCAAATTCAGATTCACGCCAGCACCTCTCGCTTATTCAGTTTGTGGTTAGATTTTCGGTTCCCAAGGTAACCTAGAATTAACCTACAAACGGGTTCGCGAAGGTGAAGAACAACGCAATACCTACGCCGATCATAGTTACCGCGTCAAGAAGACCTGCAACGATGAACATTTTAACTTGCAGCATAGGTACCATTTCTGGTTGACGAGCAGCACCTTCTAGGAATTTGCCACCGAGGATACCAAAGCCAATAGCGGTACCTAATGCACCTAGACCGATCAGCAGAGCAACAGCGATAGCAGTCATACCCAGTACTTGAGCTTCCATCGTTTTCTCCCAAATTAGAGTTTAAGTTTGAGTTGAAGGTTAAAGTTTAAATTACCGCAAAATGAACCCTAGATGTGTATAAGCTGACGCATCTAGGGAGTAAATCTTAGTGATCTTCACATGCCATGCTGAGGTATACAATAGTCAGCATCATAAAGATAAAGGCTTGTAGCGTGATAACCAGGATGTGGAAAATTGCCCAAGGCACAGACAAGGCCCACTGAATCCAGAAAGGCAAGATGGCAATCAGGATAAAGATAAGCTCACCCGCATACAGGTTACCGAACAAACGTAGTGCCAGAGAAATAGGCTTTGCTAACAAGCCGACACCTTCCAACAAGAAGTTAAAAGGAATCATCCACTTACTGTTAAAAGGATGCAAAGTTAGCTCAGCTGCAAAACCTTTTACACCTTTCACTTTGATGCTGTAGTAGATAATCAACACAAATACAGAAATCGACATGCCTAAGGTGGCATTCACATCTGTTGTTGGCACGACTTTCATGTACTCAATACCTAAAGAGGATGCCAACATAGGCAACCAATCTACAGGCACTAAGTCCATCAAGTTCATCAAGAAGATCCAACAGAAAATAGTTAGGGACAAAGGCGCGATGAGGCTGCTACGCCCGTGGAAAGTCTCCTTGACGCTTTTATCAACGAATTCAACGAGGATTTCCACAAAGTTTTGCAGGCCATTAGGTACCCCTGTGGTCACACTTTTTGCTGCTTTGTTAAAGATGTAAAGAAAAATACATCCTAACAAGACCGACCAGCCTAGGGTATCAACGTGAATCGCCCAAAAACCCATCTCCTGAGCTTCTTTTGCACCATGTGCAAAGCTCAAGCCATTTTCAGGGTGAAACCCTAAAGTAAGGTTTTGCAAGTGGTGCTGTATGTACTCGGACGCAGTAGGATTAGTTCCTGCCATAGTTCAGCCTCAATTTTTATTTGTGCAGCTAACGTACCTTAATTATCCAAGGGGATAACCAGTGTAACGCTTGAACTGCAACATAAGCGACGAAGAAGAAAATTGGGTTTAAGGGGCGCACTAAGGCGAAGACTCCAGCAAAGAGTACGACCGTCAAACCAAACTTCAACATTTCTGCTTTGTAGAAGGCATTCACTACGCGTTTGGCAGCACGCGCACCTTGAAAACGAAACGCCATCCATGCAAAGACTAAATTGGGCAAGGCACAAACTAACCCACCTGTAAGCAAAGAGTAAGCAATAACCAGATCGCCTAACGCCCAACCCACACAAGCAAGACTTATACTCCCTAAAAGCTGCAACCCAATGACACGCATGACTTTAGGGCCTTGTATCCTTGCACTAGGATACGTTTTTGTTGGCCTTGGCTTACTAATCAAATGCGCCTCGTCAATCAACAGGATGTAGAGTTTTAAGGATTAGACTCACACAAAAACTCGCTGGATTATATTGACATTGCTCTAGGCATTCAACATATACAGGTCTTCATTTGCTCAATTAAGACCAAGGTGCAATATAAAGATCTCTCCAAAAGAGTGCAAGTCTATCAGGTAAGCACACTTTTGGCTCATCTAAGACATTTAAGAATATGATCAAGCATATGTAAGGAGGCATAGTGAATCACTAGACGCCCTTGGCCTTGCTTAGTGTGCTTGATATCCACAGGTGTACCCAAGTATTCACTTAAGTGTGCTTGTAGCTGGAGTAAATCTTGATCTTGCACATGGGTTTTAGGCTGTGGCAGTTGTTGTAACCAGCGTTTTACTAGAGCTTCTGTCTGACGAACTGACAAAGATTTATCAATCACTTCACGTGCTCCAGCGATTTGCTGTTCTTTTGGTAAAGCAAGTAAAGCACGTGCATGGCCTTGGTCTAAAGCCCCTATGGTAAGCCACTCTAACACAGGACGGGGTAATTTTAACAAACGTAATAAATTGGCAACCGTGCTACGAGAACGCCCGATCGCATCGGCAATTTGCTGTTGCGAATATTGATATTCTTCTTGTAAGCGCTTCAAAGCTTGCGCTTCTTCTACCGGATTCAGGGCTTCCCGCTGAATATTTTCAATGAGTGCAAGTGCAAGTATTTGATCTTGCTGTGCCTCACGAATCAGTACAGGCACAGATTGCCACCCCAAATATTGAGCAGCACGCCACCGCCTTTCACCTGCAATAAGTTGGTATTTTTGTGCCGTATCCGATGTTGCAGGCAAAGATGTTACTACTAGAGGTTGCAAGATCCCCTGTGCTTGCAAAGAAGCCGCTAATTCTTGCAAAGCTTGCGGGTGAATCTCTTGGCGTGGTTGTTGTGGATTCGGTTGAATCGCTGCAATAGGCAAATACTGCAAGCGGCCACTTTTTGCAGATGCTGGTACAGGCTGTGGGTCTTTCATCTTGATGACAACATTAGCTAGGTGCTAATTGGAGTAAATGGCGTTCGCCTTCAAGCTGGGGGACTTGTAAGGAGCAAGTCTGCAAAAGTTGATATTTGCTATCCAATGCTTGCAGTTCTTCCTGTGGATATGTGCCTTTCATTGCCCACCAAGTGCCTTTTTCTGCAAGCAAATGCTCTGTCCATCTCAGCATGTCTTGTAAGCTGCTGAAAGCACGGCTAATGATTTGTGGAAATAAGATTGATGGCTGAAAATTCTCAACACGAGTATGAATCACTGCAACTTGTGTTAACCCCAAATGTGCGCAAGCTTGAAATTGAAAGCGAGACTTTTTGCCATTGGTGTCTAGCAAGCTAATAGGCCAGTTTGGATAACAAATGGCAAGAGGAATACCCGGTAAACCTGCACCAGAGCCTACGTCCAGTAAGGGCTGCTCAGGGTCTAAATGCTTTAGTACACTCAAACTGTCTAAGATATGTTTCGAAACCATTTCAACCGGATCTCGAACTGCAGTTAAATTGTAGGTCCGGTTCCATTTCTGTAGCAAGCTGATGTATTCCAATAAGCTTGCTTGCTGCTGTGCTGATAGAGATAAGGATAATTCGTTTAGCCCTGTAGATAAGGCTTGCTCAACACGACTTGACATTAAATTTGACCTGCTGAAGATACGGTAGTCATCTTGTGCTTCTTCATGTAAATCAAAAGCATAGAGATAGCAGCTGGGGTCACTCCTGGAATGCGTGCTGCTTGGGCTAGACTACTTGGGCGTATATGGCTGAGCTTTTGTTTAATCTCATTAGAAAGCCCATCAACCTGTTGATAATTAAAGTCTACCGCCAAGGGTGTATTTTCGTGACGACGCAGTTTATCAATCTCTTCATATTGGCGTTTGATATAACCTGCGTATTTCACTTGGATTTGGACTTGTTCGCTAACTTGTGGTGCTATGGTTTGACTTAATTCATCCAGTGCTTGTAAGTGTTTGAATTCGACTTCAGGACGTTTAAGTAAGTCTAATAAATTTGTTGGGCGCTGAATCTTTTCTTGAGTGAGTTCTTGTAAAGCTTGTGCCTGCTGGCTTTGTGGTTGGATCCAAGTGGCTTTTAAGCGCGCGCTTTCACACTCGATGCTTTCGCGTTTTTTACAAAATGCCGCCCAACGTGTTTCATCCACTAAACCTAACCGATAGCCTTGTTCAGTCAGACGCAAATCTGCATTGTCTTCACGCAACACTAGACGGTGTTCCGCACGTGAAGTAAACATGCGATAAGGTTCAGAAGTACCTAAAGTAATCAAATCATCTACGAGAACACCAATATAAGCCTCATCACGGCGAGGTGACCAAAGTGCCTTGTCTTGTGCTCTTAAACCGGCATTAAGGCCTGCTAGTAGGCCTTGAGCACCGGCCTCTTCGTAACCGGTTGTACCATTGATTTGACCAGCAAAAAACAGGTTGTGGATATGTTTGCTTTCTAGACTGGTAGTTAAACCTTGTGGATTAAAATAATCATACTCAATGGCATACCCTGGACGTGTGATATGCGCTTGCTCCATGCCACAAATAGAACGTACCAATGCAAGCTGTACATCGAAAGGTAAGGAAGTAGAGATACCATTTGGATAAAGCTCGTGCGTATTTAAGCCTTCAGGTTCGATAAATACCTGATGTGATTCCTTATCAGCAAATCTGTGAATCTTGTCTTCAATAGAGGGGCAGTATCTAGGTCCTATACCTTCGATCACTCCAGAGTACATGGGTGAGCGGTCTAGATTAGTGCGAATAATCTCATGCGTTTGCGCATTGGTATGTGTGATGTAGCAATGGACTTGTTCTGGATGCTGTTCTGGGTGTCCAAGAAAAGACATTACTGGCAAGGGAGTATCCCCAGGTTGTGCTTGCATCGCAGAGAAATTAACACTTTTAGCATCAATGCGAGGTGGAGTGCCTGTTTTTAAGCGCCCAACATCTAAAGGTAATTCACGTAATCTATGCGCTAAAGCGATTGCTGGTGGATCACCTGCACGTCCGCCTGAGTGCTGCTGTAAACCTATGTGAATTACACCCCCTAGGAAAGTACCTGTGGTTAGCACTATGCTGGTAGCAAAAAAACGTATGCCTGCTTGGGTTACCACGCCTACCGCTTGATCGCTTTGAACAATTAAGTCATCAACAGCCTGCTGGAATAAGCTTAGGTGTGCTTGATTTTCTAGCATATGACGGATAGCAGCTTTGTAAAGTGCTCTATCGGCTTGAGCACGTGTTGCACGTACTGCAGGGCCTTTACGGCTGTTGAGAATTCTAAATTGAATCCCTGCTAGATCAGTGGCTTTTGCCATTGCACCACCGAGTGCATCGATCTCTTTCACTAAGTGACTTTTGCCAATGCCACCAATTGCTGGGTTACAAGACATCTGTCCCAAGGTTTCTATGTTGTGAGTAAGCAACAGGGTTTCGCATCCCATGCGTGCGCTAGCCAAAGCAGCTTCAGTACCTGCATGACCACCACCAATGACGATAACATCGAAATGCTTAGGATAATCCACCTTGTTGAGTCTCCACTTTGGTTTATTGCGACTTATTTGGCTGGCTAATAAATTTAGCAAAAATTTAATTGATTCAAGGGTTTGCTACTTTTTTTGGAAAAGTATTTGAAGATATGTAGGGTAAGTGCAGGGAAAGTTTTACATTAAAGAAATCTAAAATATCAAGTGCTTTTTGTTACTAAGCATTGTGGTTCTGGTTTGTTGGATGTGGATTTTAGGTTAGTCCCCGACTGCATACAAGCATTCAACAAAGGATTTTTGTAGTCCTTGTTTTGTGAGTAGAGATTGGCCATCGTGAAGTGGTTGGTTAATAATAATAAGCTCTTTTTCTTTTTTATTGTTATTATTATAGGGTAAGCAATATTCTGTGCATAACTAGTTTTTTTGTATATAAAACAAATATTTGCTATGTGTATAAGTCTGTTAATAACTTGTGGATATCCTGTGGATATCCTGTGGACAAAAGACTGACTTATCCACAGGAGTAAAAAATCTATTTTTATCCACAGAGTTATACATAGGTTATCAACAGGGTTATCCACAGATTTATCCACATTTTCATGTCTGCCAAATTTAGGGAAGTCCAAGTCATCTTTTATATTCTATCCTATTGATATATAGTGATATTTTTATTTTAACCACAGAAAAATCAGAGGGTGATCATGTCAAGTGAGTTAATCGCTAGTTTGCAAAATTCACAAGTGTATGCACACGCAACTCAGGAGTTTCATGTCTATGAAACTCATATTTCTTGGGTCGTGTTAACAGGGGAATACGCCTACAAAATCAAAAAGCCGGTGAATTTTGGCTTCTTGGATTTTTCTAGCTTGGAACAAAGGCGTTATTTTTGTGAACAGGAAGTGAAGCTCAATCAGCGTTTGGCACCAGAGCTTTACTTGAAGGTGGTACCTATTTCTGGTACCTGCACACAACCTTTGCTGGGGGATACACGTCAAGTTTTTGAATATGCTATAAAAATGCGTCAATTTGATCCTAAGCAAGTACTTAATGAGGTGCAGGCAAGGGGGGAGTTGGAAATACGGCACATGCAGGATCTGGCAACCAAGTTGGCAGACTTCCATCAAAAAATTGCGTGTGCTGATGCAAGTTTTACATTAGGTACACCAGCCCAAGTCTGGGCACCTATGTTACAAAATTTCCAGCAAATTGAGCCTTTATTAACTGATGCGCAAGACCAGCAGCAAATGCAACAGTTAGCCGCTTGGGCACAAGAGACATATCAAAGATTACAGCCCTTGCTAGCAGAACGCTTGGCAAAAGGTTTTGTGCGGGAATGTCATGGTGATGTGCACTTAGCCAATGTGACCTTGATTGATGATGAAGTGAAACTTTTTGATTGTATTGAGTTTAATGATGAATTTCGCTGGATTGATGTCATGAGCGAAATTGCTTTTATCGTTATGGACTTGGAAGATCGAGGGCTAGAAGCTTATGCACATAGCTTTTTGAATACTTACCTAGAAATGACTGGAGATTATCAAGGATTAGCATTATTAGATTTCTACAAAGCCTATCGGGCAATGGTGAGAGCAAAAATTAACCTTTTTTGTGCAGCTGACCCACAAGCAAGCGATACGCAAAAAGCTGCTGCTTTGGCTAATTATCGTAGCTATGCCCAGTTAGCAGAAAGCTATACTGAACTCAAAAGTCCCTATCTTTTGTTGACTTTAGGTGTGGCAGGGAGTGGTAAAAGCACACTGAGTGCCTACGTTTTACAGCAATTAGGTGGAATTCGCTTACGTTCAGATGTGGAACGTAAACGCCTGTTTGGTTTAGCAGCTGATGCAAATAGTCATTCTGCATTAGCCTCTGGCATTTACACGCAAGAAGCAACAGAAAAAACTTACGCACATTTAGCACAAACGGCACAAGCTTTATTACAAGCGGGCTATAGTGTGACTTTAGACGCGACACATCTGCGCCGTTGGCAAAGAGATGCCATGCGCCAAGTTGCTGAAAACTTGGGGTTGCCTGCGTTAGTGATTGTCTTGCAAGCACCCTTAGATATCTTGGAAGCACGTATTCGCAAGCGTGCTCTGCGCAAAGGGGAAGCTTCTGAGGCAACTTTAGAAGTCCTACACCAGCAGCTAGCACAGTTAGAACCTCTGACCCCAGAAGAAGAAATTTATGCCTTGCACGTGGATACGGAAGCGCCCAAGGCAAATCAGCAATTAGTCACTTGTTTGCAACAGCGCCTGTCTTCTTAAGGAGGCGAAAAAAGAAAAAGCGGTATGTATCTACCGCTTTTTCTGTGCCATTAAGCTCGCATAATATTTTGTACGCCCTCACATTTAAAAAGTGCTGTTCTTTGTTGCAACTCTTGTGTTAATTCTTGGATATTTTGGGTAAAAGCAGTGGCTTGTTCAGCTGAAGAAGCTGTGTGTTGGCTGTGTTCGGCAATTTCTTGTAGTTTTTGATTCACTGTTTTGAGTTGTTGGCTTTGTTGATCAATCAAGGTAGCAATTTCTGCATTCATGGTATTCATATGCTGAACACCATCTTCCACTTCTTGTAACTCGGTCACAGCAAGTTCCAGATCGGCAACACTGGTTTGGCTATGTGTATAACTTGCATGCATGCGTTGAACAACGTCTTGTGTTTGTGTTTGTAGCTCTGTGACCAAACCTTGGATTTCATCCGCTGAATCATGCGTGCGTTGCGCCAAAGCGCGTACTTCATCTGCAACGACGGCAAAACCACGGCCTGCCTCTCCTGCGCGTGCGGACTCAATCGCGGCATTGAGTGCAAGTAAATTCGTTTGTTCAGAAACCGCCTGAATCACATCAACCACATGAGAGATATTATTAGTAGCTTGGGCAAGGTGGCTCATGGTGTGATGGCAAGCTTGTACCTCGTGTGCCAACTGGTGCAAAGTGTGCGCACTTTGTGTCAAATGTTTACGGCCTGTTTGGGTGTTTGCTTGGCAAACAGTAGCCTGTTCGGCAGCCTCTTGTGCATGGGTGTTAATACGGTGCGTTTTTTGGCTGATTTCAGTGAGAGCTTGTGCTACTTGAGTTACAGAAACTTGTTGTTGTTGAATGGCTGTCGTTGCTGCATGTGCACCTAAGGTTAAATGATCGCTTGCTTGATACATTGCTTGGCTATTAGATTGCACCTTAGTGATAGCTATTTGTAAATGCTGCAATAACTGGTTCATATCTTTGACTAATTCACCAATTTCGGCGCCATCTTTGGTATGCAAGCGATAACTTAAATCATGCTGTTGTGCGACATGTAAAATCTGTTTGGCAAGGGAGCGAATCGGCAAAACCCAATGTCCAGATTGCCAGTACACTAAAAGCAAACCGACAGCAGATAAAATACCTGCCAGTCCAAGAAGTTGTAAACTGATCTCTTGTACCGGTGCTAAAATTTGGTATTCAGGAACTTGTACGATAAGAAATCTTTGTAAATCAGCAATAAAGCGTACGCCGACATACTCTGTATGTCCTTGATTCTGAATTTGATAGACTCGTGTTTTTCCGGAAGTATCTTGCAACATCACTTCAGCAAGATTGGCAAAGCCTGGTAAGGCATTTAGTGTTAGCTGGCCTGCAACTTTGGGATCTGGGTGAATATCCACTCGGCCTGTCATTTGGGTTAAAAAGACAAAGCCTGTATCACCAATTGAATATTGACGGATCAGATCTGCAAGATGCTGCATATCAAGTCCCACGCCTGCCAAGTTAACCGGAAGCGAGTGCCCTTCGCGGGTGATTTGTGCATGAGAGCGGTAATTAATAAATAATTTAAGCTGATCGCCCTCAAAATGATTGGTGTCTAAGTTGAGCTCAAAAGCTTCTGCTTGTTGGCTAAAACGATAATACCAAGCATCATCTGGATTTTGTGCAGATAAACGTCTGTGCTGCAAAGTGCCATTGGAGTAATGATAATAAGTTTGGTCTGTACCTGTTGCCATAAAAACCAGGTTTGCCCCTGTGATTTGCTGCACCTGTTGTAAATGCGCTTGTATTTTAGCGAGCTGATCCTGCGGGCTGCCGTCTTGTAACCACTGGTGGATAAAGGAATTTTCTGCCAATTGCTGAGATAAAGCGATAGGGCCTGTCAGTTCTGTTTGAATTTGCGTACTGAGCAAGGCTAAGACTTGAGGTAAATCTTGGTTTTGTACGCGCTCACGACTATGGGTTGTTGTGAGTTGATGTTGCATCAACAAAGATAACCCAAAAATAACAAGCAAGAGTAAGGACACATTAATAAATAAACGGGTACGCAAAGAGGTGGAATACCAAAAGTCCATGGATTAAATCTCCTTTAGAATCAAATCATTCATTGATTTTTTCTTCTTATGTAGAGGTAGCAAATACCTGCATTTTCGTCATGAAGATGTTCTCTTATCTTTATATGAATAGCTATACAAAAAGCTGAAATTTTATGACGTTAGAGCGCTTAGATATTCACAGTTTGCGTAATTTACAGCCAACACGTTGGCAACCCAATGCACATATCAATGTTGTGTATGGTGCTAATGCAAGTGGTAAGACAAGTTTGTTAGAGGCGGTTCATATTCTGGGACTAGGGCGCTCTTTTCGGCATAAATCTTTGCTATCGAGTATTCAACATCAACAAGATAGTCTCCATCTTTATGCAAAAGTGCGTCAAAAATGTGGCGCTAGTTATCGTTTAGCTATCCAAAGAGAACGCCAGCAAGAAAGAAGCTTGATCTATATACAAGAACAAAGCGTACGGACAACCGCAGAACTGGCAGCTTGTTTGCCTATACAGCTGATTACACCTGATAGCCTACGTTTATTAGAAGGTGCCCCTCAATTAAGGCGTCAGTACTTAGATTGGGGAGCCTTTCATGCACATGCGCATTTTTTGCCCGCATGGCAAGGGTTACAAAATGCACTTAAGCAGCGTAATAGCCTACTGAAACATGCTAAAATTGATCCCTCATATTTGCAGCTTTGGGATAATGAATTAATTCGCTATACCCAGGTGGTACATCAAGCACGTCTTGCTTATCTTGAAATGTTGCAGCCAGTATTTATCCAATATTTACAGGCACTTACATTAAATTTATCCATAGAATTAACTTATTATCCTGGGTGGGATAAAAAATATGAATATTCGGATGCTTTAACATCTTCGCGTGCACGCGACCAAGCACAAGGCTTTACTAGCTTGGGCGCCCAACGGGCGGATTTACGCATTCGTTATCAAGGACATAATGCATTAAATATCTTATCTCGTGGCCAGCAAAAGCTTGTTGTAAGTGCCTTAAAACTTGCGCAAGGTGCTTTATTGACTGATAAGGCTTGTGTGTATCTGGTGGATGATTTAGCAGCCGAACTAGATGCACAGCATAGAAAGAATTTTTGTCAGTTATTGGTGCAACAAGGCAAGCAGGTTTTTATGACTTGTATTGATGCTAAACACCTTGTGCCGATGGAAACTTTCTCAGAAGCTGATGTTAGCTGGTTTCACGTGGAACAGGGGCAGTTAACGCCTGTCGATTTTTCTAGGAGTATCGGATGAGTGACGCACACGACTATGATTCATCAAGTATTAAGGTGTTACGCGGGCTAGATGCCGTACGTAAACGCCCTGGTATGTATATTGGTGATACAGATGATGGTACCGGCTTGCATCACATGGTATTTGAGTTAGTGGATAACGCCATTGATGAGGCCTTGGCGGGGTATTGTTCAGAAATTCGTGTTCTTATTCATCCTGATGAATCTGTAACGGTTGCTGATAATGGTCGTGGGATTCCTACGGACATTCACCATGAAGAAGGCGTTTCTGCGGCGGAAGTGATTTTAACTGTCTTGCATGCTGGCGGAAAATTCGATGCTAACACCTACAAGGTCTCAGGTGGTTTACATGGCGTGGGAGTGTCTGTGGTGAATGCCTTATCTGCAGAGCTGGATTTAACCATTTGGCGTGCAGGTCAAGTCTTCGAGCAAAGTTATCAACATGGGGTACCCCAATATCCACTGAAGGTGGTAGGTAGCACAGAAAAAAGCGGTTCCCAGATTCGTTTTAAGCCCTCGCCTCAGACTTTCACCAATATTGAATTTCATTATGATATTTTAGCTAAACGCCTGCGTGAGTTATCTTTTTTAAACTCAGGTGTTGGGATTTATTTGCAAGATGAGCGTAGTGGGCGAAAAGAACATTTTTGCTATCAAGGCGGCTTAAAAGCCTTTATTGAACACCTCAACCGTAATAAAAATCATCTCAATGCCGTGTTTCACTTTAGCTGTGAGCGTGATGACGGGATTGGTGTAGAAGTGGCTCTACAATGGAACGATGGATTTGCAGAAAATATTTTCTGTTATACCAATAATATCCCTCAGCGCGATGGTGGCACTCACTTATCGGGTTTCCGTGCTGCTTTGACCCGCTCGCTCAATCAATATATTGAGCAAGAAGGCTTGCTCAAGAAAGCCAAAGTGAACACTTCAGGTGATGATGCGCGTGAAGGTTTGACTGCGATTGTCTCTGTGAAGGTGCCAGATCCTAAATTCTCCTCCCAGACGAAAGATAAGCTAGTGTCTTCTGAGGTGAAATCCGCGGTAGAACAAGAAATGGCACGTTGCTTCGGCGAGTATTTGCTAGAAAATCCCAAAGAATCAAAAGCCATTGTGGATAAAATGCTTGATGCGGCGCGTGCACGTGAAGCAGCACGGAAAGCGCGTGAAATGACACGGCGTAAAGGGGCTTTAGATATTGCAGGTTTGCCGGGTAAATTGGCAGATTGTCAGGAAAAAGATCCTGCACTATCAGAAATTTATCTAGTGGAAGGAGATTCAGCAGGTGGTTCTGCTAAACAAGGACGTGACCGACGCACGCAGGCGATTTTGCCGCTGAAGGGTAAAATTCTCAACGTAGAAAAAGCCCGTTTTGATCGTATGCTCAGCTCGGCTGAAATAGGCACCTTGATTACTGCTTTGGGTTGTGGGATTGGTCGCGAAGAATTTAATCCTGATAAATTACGTTATCACTCGATTATCATTATGACGGATGCGGATGTTGATGGTTCGCATATTCGTACCTTGTTACTTACCTTCTTTTTCCGGCAAATGCCCGAATTGATTGAGCGTGGGCACCTGTTTATTGCTCAGCCACCTCTGTACAAAATTAAGCGTGGCAAACACGAGCAATATTTGAAAGATGAAGCGGCTTTAACTGAGTATCTGACACAAACCGCATTGGAAAATGCGCACTTATTCCCTGCAGCTGATGTACCGGCAATTAGTGGCGAACCACTGCAAAAACTCGTGTATCAGTACCGAAACTTGAATCAACGTATTGAGCGCTTAGGACGTTTGTATCCCACATGGGCATTGCAACACATGCTGTATTTACCTTTGCCAGAGCTCACTGAGCTTGGGGACCAGGCGCGCATGCAAACTTGGCTGTTTGGCCTAGAAGCCAGTGCAAGCACACAACTTGCTCCGAATATGCAAGTGGCTTGGTCTTTGATTTATGATCCAGAACGCAGTGTTTATTTGCCACGGCTTGAAGTCACTCAGCATAGTAATACGCAAACTTATCTGTGGGATTTTGATTTCTTCCGTTCAGCAGATGCCAAACTGATTCGTGAGCAGGCAGAGATTCTCACCGGATTATTAACAGAGACAGCTTACGTGCAACGAGGTGAGCGTAAACAACCTGTGGATAACTTAGAAACTGCCTTAAATTGGTTGATGCAAGAAGCGCGTCGTGGACATAATGTTCAGCGCTATAAAGGCTTAGGGGAAATGAACCCAGAACAATTATGGGAAACGACCATGGACCCAAATGGCCGCCGTATGTTGCGGGTTTCTGTTGAAGATGCTGTTGCTGCAGATCAAATGTTCACCACCTTGATGGGCGATGAAGTTGAACCTCGGCGTGATTTTATTGAGACTTATGCCCTGACAGTGAGTAATTTAGATATTTAATCTCGTATCTAAAGACCCCAAGCTCTAAACTTGGGGCCTCTTATTTAGTGATAGCGGATATCAACCCCTTGTTTACCTAGGTGTTCTTGCAAGGTTTCAATCAAAGTCTCATCTGGATAGATGCGCCAAGGGCTGGGCTGAGACTCAACACTCACTTGATAGGCGAGTTGGGGATCCTGTGTTTGGTAATGCCAATGTAGTGGTAGACCTAAGGCCTGTGAATCCTCTATCTTAGCTGTGGATAAAATCGCCATGACTTTGGGCAGCACGTCGGACAGCTTGTGTGCTTGCGTAAACCGCAAAATCAAGGCCTGTGCATAACGGCATCTAGCTTGTGCTAAAGGAATAAAATCGCGGGCGCGCATACGTAAAGTGTTGGAAAAATCATCATGGCTCACCTCGCCTTCTACAATCGCGATCATCTCTTTATGATGACTTAAATAAGTGCGCACCGCTTCATACTGCTCAGCAAATAAGGCAACTTCAATGCGACCGCTTTGATCATCCAAAGTGACGAACGCAAGAGTCTCTCCGCGCTTATTTTTTAAAGTACGTTGTGCAACAACCAAGCCGGCAACTCTTTGGGGTTCTCTTTGGGGATGCAAATCTGCAATACGGGTACGCACACTCAATCTGAGTTCTTGCAAATAAGCATCAATAGGGTGGCCTGTTAAATAAAGCCCTAAAGTGTCTTTTTCGCCTTGTAAACGCTCTCTATCTGTCCATTCACGTACTTGTTGATAAGCCTGATAAGTTGTTGTGGTATCTGTGCTACTTGGGGTTAAAGCATCTGCGAATAAATCGACAATACCGGCATTCTGGTTCGCCTTTGCTTGCTCAGCACTTTGCAAAGCATCCTCTAATGCGGCAAATAATTGGCTACGTGGGGCACCTAGTTTGTCAAAGGCACCTGAACGCACCAAAGCTTCCAAAGTCCGCTTGTTGAGTGTCCTTGTATCGACGCGATGACAGAAATCGAATAAATCCTGAAACCTCCCTTGGGCATTGCGTGCCTCGACAATCGCACCAATAGGGCCTTCACCAACCCCCTTAATCGCGCCAAGACCATAGACAATTTCTTGGTGAGCATTCACAGTGAATTTATATTGGCTGGAATTCACATCTGGAGGACATAAGATTAACCCCATACAACGGCATTCTTCGATCAGCATGACCACCTTATCAATATTATGCATTTCTGTGGATAACACAGCGGCCATAAAAGAGGCAGGGTAATGGGCTTTCAACCAAGCCGTTTGATAAGAGACCAGTGCATAGGCAGCAGAGTGAGATTTGTTAAAACCATAACCTGCGAATTTTTCTACTAGATCAAAGATGTTCGCCGCTAGATGTTCGTCAATACCGTTATTTTTACTGCCTTCTAAGAAAACTTCCCTTTGTTTGGCCATCTCTTCCGGTTTTTTCTTACCCATAGCGCGCCGTAACAAATCAGCACCACCTAGGGTATAACCGGCCATGACTTGGGCAATTTGCATCACTTGTTCTTGATACAAAATAATCCCGTAAGTCGGTTCTAGGACAGGTTGTAGGCTATCTAATTGATAATCAGGGTGTGGCCAAGCTAGTTCTGCGCGTCCATGTTTGCGGTTGATAAAATCATCCACCATGCCAGATTGCAAAGGCCCAGGGCGAAATAAAGCCACTAAAGCAATCAGATCCTCAAGGCAATCAGGACGCAGGCGTTTGATCAGTTCTTTCATGCCGCGCGATTCGAGCTGGAAAACCGCTGTGGTTTCTGCCTTCTGCAGCATGGCAAAGGTTTTTTCATCTTTAAGATCAATATGATTAATATCGAGAGGCGCTTCTCCTTGAGAGGCACGTAAGCGGTTAATATCTTTGACAGCCCAATCAATAATAGTCAGGGTGCGTAGGCCCAGAAAGTCAAATTTCACTAACCCCGCTTCTTCTACGTCGCCCTTATCAAATTGCACGACTAAACCTGAGCCATCTTCCTCACATAATAAAGGGGCAAAATCGGTGAGTTTGGTTGGAGCAATGACCACGCCGCCTGCGTGCTTGCCTGTGCCTCGGGTGATGCCTTCTAGTTTGAGTGCCATTTCCCAAACCTCGCGTGCCTCCTCGTCTTGCTCAAGGTGGGTACGCAGCGTCTCTTCTTGGTCGTAGGCTTTGCTGAGTGTCATGCCGACTTCAAAGGGGATCATTTTGGATAACTTATCCCCCAGCATATAAGGCTTGCCTTGGGCTCTGGCAACATCACGCACAACTGCTTTTGCGGCCATGGTGCCAAAGGTGACGATTTGTGAAACGGCAAAACGTCCATAACGTTCCGCGACATACTCAATGACACGGTCTCGGCCTTCCATACAAAAATCAATATCAAAATCCGGCATGGAAACCCGTTCAGGATTTAAAAAGCGCTCAAACAGTAAATCATAAGCAATCGGATCTAAGTCCGTGATATCCAAAGCATAGGCAACCAAAGAACCCGCACCAGAGCCCCGCCCAGGGCCAACTGGCACGCCATTATTTTTGGCCCACTTAATAAAGTCCATCACGATCAAAAAATAGCCGGGAAATCCCATTTGCAAAATGGTATCTAGCTCAAAATCTAGGCGTTGACGATATTCTTGTGCTTTAGCGCTAAAATCAGCACTTTGCGGATCAAAGTTTTGTTGCAAACGGACTTGTAAACCTTGATGGGCCACTTGGCGGAAAAAATCATCCATACTCATCCCTTGGGGGACTGGGTATTCAGGTAAAAAATATTCACCAAGGCGCAAGGTCACATTGCATCGTTTAGCAATTTCTACACTATTGGTAAGGGCTTCTGGGATATCGGCAAATAGGGCCTGCATTTCCTCGGCACTTTTTAGGTATTGCTGCTCACGATAACGGCTGATGCGTTTAGGATCTTCTAAACTTTCCCCTTCACCAATACAAACACGTGTTTCATGTGCCCAATAGTCTTGCGGATTTAAAAAACGCACACCATTGGTGGCCACAAGAGGACATTGCACTTGGTAGGCAAGGGCAACACTGGCTTGCACACAGGCTTCATCTTGTGGGTGGCCGGTGCGCTGAATCTCTAAATAAAAACGTTGCGGAAAATGTTGCATCCAATGTAAACAGCGCTGCTGGGCTGTAGGAGGGTGGTGCAATAACCAATGGCCAATTTCTCCTTCTAGTGCGCCGGAAAGCACTAAAATGCCTTGGTTTTTTGCCAGCAACCAAGCTTCCTCGATATAAGCACGCCCTTGATGCTGGCCTTCTAGCCAAGCTTGGGAGATCAGCTCGGTCAGGTTACGATAGCCTTGGTTATCCATTGCTAACAGGGTTAAACGCCAGCCTGCCTCAGATGCTTGTGGATGTTTTAAATACATATCCACACCAATCAGGGGTTTTAATCCAGCGCCTTGTAAATTTTTATAGAATTTCACTAAACCGAAAAAGTTATTCACATCTGTGATGGCAACTGCAGGCATTTGTAATTCTTGCAAGCGCTTGCTGAGGGCTTTAATGCGAATTAAACCATCGACAAGAGAATATTCGCTATGGAGATTCAGGTGGACAAAGGTTGGCATGGACATAGGCGGTAGGCTCTTACTTTAGGCTTCTTTTGCGGATAAAGGTTGGCACTGGGGACAAAAAGCAGAGGTACGCTGTGCCAGTTGCACGCTCTGAATAGGCGTTTCACAAAGATAACAAGCTTGCCCTGTGCGTCCATACACTTGCAAGGATTGGGCAAAATAACCTAAATCCCCTTGGACAGAGGCAAAATCTTTTAGGCTGGTGCCACCCTGTGCAATAGCTTGGGTCAAAATCTTTTTGACATGAGTGACCAATAGAGCGCATTCAGAGAAACTGAGGCGATTGGCAGGGCATTGTGGATGTATCTTGGCCGCGAATAAGGCTTCAGTGGCATAAATATTCCCCACACCGACCACGCACTTAGGCTCCATCAGAAGCACTTTAATCGCTTTACGACTTTTGCGGCATTGATGATAAAAATCTTCTGCATGCCAATTTGTGGATAAAGGTTCTGGACCTAAAGCCGTAAGCAATGGATGTTGTGGCCAGGGTGCTTGTGCTTGCCCAGCTTGCAAGTCTGGATGCCAGAGTAAGGCACCAAAACGTCGTGGGTCCTCATAACGGATGCGTACTCCAGAGGTTAAACCCAGCTCAATATGCTCGTGTTTACGCCATGCTTGATCTGTTGTCTCTGGGGTAAGGACACGAAATTTCCCCGACATACCAAGGTGCCAAATTAAGTAACCGCGTGCGGTTACCGGTAGGAGTAAGTATTTAGCACGGCGTAGTAAAGGAGCAAGATGCCCACCTTGCACTTGCGCTTCAAGGTTTTCGGGGACAGGCCATCTTAATCTGGGCTGACGAACCTGCAAATGGCTGATAATGCCCTGATGGCAATAAGGCGCAAGACCTGTGCGTGTGGTTTCCACTTCAGGTAATTCAGGCATTGAGGCATCCTCAGGGTAAATTGAAGGCAATAAAAAACCCGGACGAATCCGGGTTTTGATGTGCTAATGCGCCAGCGAAAAGAAAAGGGCGAATCAGACTACTTGATTTTTGCTTCTTTGTAGAGCACATGCTTGCGCACTACAGGATCATACTTTTTGAATTCTAGTTTATCAGGCGTGGTACGCTTGTTTTTGGTCGTGGTGTAGAAGTGACCAGTACCTGCGCTAGAAACTAGCTTGATTTTATCACGCATCTTATCGCTCCTTTAATTAAAAGCTTTCGCCGCGCTTGCGCAAATCAACCAAGACTTGGTCGATACCTACTTTATCGATAATGCGCATGCCTTTAGAGGAAACGCGCAATTTAACGAAGCGCTTTTCAGACTCTACCCAAAAACGATGCGTATGCAGGTTAGGCAGAAAACGACGACGCGTTTTACGATTTGAGTGTGATACGTTATTACCGGTGATAGGACGCTTGCCGGTAACTTGACAAACTTGTGACATTTGTTGGCCTCCAACCGCTCAGTGTTGGCTTCAAGAAAATTCCGTGGGACAACCGGCATGGAAGGAAGGCGACCGCCGTTACCCCTGATTAAAGGCCGAACTTTATATCAGAAGCGTCATGCACATGCAAGCAAACGCCAAAACAATCTCGAATGTATACATTCAAGATGCAGTGGATAAACGGGGCACAAATCCTAGCTGATCCGGCACAGAGTATTGAGGAAGGCACATTATACCTGCTCTAGCCGGAACCGCAAGCCAAGGATGATTTAAATCAAGCCAGCTTCTGCAAATGAGTAAGGATCGCCTTCACCAATAATAAAGTGATCGAGCACTTGCACATCAATCATCTGTAATAAGGTGCGTAAACTTTGGGTGATTTGTTGATCTGCCTGACTGGGACGCGTTGAACCTGAAGGATGGTTATGCGCAAAAATGACTGCTGCGGCATTATGGTGTAACACACGTTTGAGGACTTCGCGTGGATAAATACTGGCTGCATCTAAAGTGCCTTTAAAAAGCTCCTCAATGGCAAGCACTTGATGTTGCTTATCCAAAAATATGACAGCAAAGACTTCATGCGGATAATCGCGTAATTTGAGTTTTAACAATTGGCGGACCTGTTTCGAACTGGTCAGAGCCTCGCCACGAGTGAGTACCGCTTCCATATGACGGCGGCTCATTTCTAGCACCGCTTGTAAAGTTGCAAATTTGGCTTGTCCTAATCCGTGGCAAGCACAAAAGCTTTGTTGATTTGCGGTCAGCAAGGTGCGTAAACCACCAAATTCCTTGATAAGCTCACGCGCTAGATCAACCGCTGATTTGCCTTGTGTGCCTGTGCGTAAGAAAATAGCTAATAGTTCTGCATCAGAAAGTGCTTGAGGACCCATGTGTAATAATTTTTCACGTGGACGTTCTCCTTCAGGCCATTCACGAATACTTGCCATCTGATTTGCTCCTTGCATTGATAATCCCAACCTCATTAATTAGCAGAAAATAAGGATTTTCGCTTATGACTTCCCTCAAAGATCAGCGTATTTTAGTGTGCATTAGTGGTGGTATTGCGGCCTATAAAAGTGCACATTTAGTCCGTTTGCTGACCCAAGCCGGTGCGCAAGTGCGTGTGGCCATGACGCAGGCCGCCCAAGCCTTTATCACACCCTTAACCCTACAAGCTTTGAGTCAATCCCCAGTACATACCAGCTTATTAGATGCAGATGCAGAAGCGGGTATGGGGCATATTGAGTTAGCACGTTGGGCGCACAAAATTGTGATCGCCCCAGCGACAGCCGATTTAATGGCACGCTTAGCTCATGGACATGCAGATGATTTAGTGAGTACCTTGTATTTAGCCAGTCAAGCCCCTGTGTTTATTGCGCCTGCTATGAATCAAGCCATGTGGGCTCACCCAGCAACACAGGCCAATCTGCAAATTTTACGCACTCATCAAGTACATATTTTAGGCCCAGCCAGTGGCGAACAGGCTTGTGGTGATTTAGGTATGGGGCGAATGTTGGAACCTGAGCAGATAGTAGCGGCCTTGCAAGCAGCGGTTGGGGTGCAACAAGCACAAGGGCCAAAAGTCGTGATTACCGCAGGGCCAACACGAGAGCCAATCGATCCTGTACGTTATATTAGTAATCACAGCTCGGGCAAAATGGGTTATGCACTGGCGGCGGCGGCGCAAGCGCTTGGGTGTCAGGTCACTTTAGTCAGTGGCCCCACACAATTGGCTTGTCCTTCGGGTGTGACTCGGGTGGACGTAGAAAGCGCTGAACAAATGCTAGCGGCTTGTTTATCCGAGGTGGCGCAAACGGATATTTTTATTGCAGCGGCGGCAGTTGCGGATTATCGCTTGGCAGAAGTGGCTGTGCATAAGTTGAAAAAAGATCAATCTCAGCAAGGGTTAACCTTAAATTTGGTGGAAAATCCAGATATTGTGGCCACTATCGCCCAGCATCAACAACGCCCTGCTTTAGTCGTTGGTTTTGCTGCAGAAACTCAAAAGGTGCAGGCTTATGCTTTGGCAAAGTTACAACGTAAAGGCTTAGATATGATGATTGCCAATGATGTGTCTAATCCAGAAATTGGTTTTCATAGTGATCACAATGCAGTGACGTTAATCACCAAAGACCGTCAGCAGGCATTTGATATACAAAGTAAAAAAGAACTTGCTCATCAACTGATGACAGAAATTTTACAAGCCTATACCAATCAAGAAAGCTTGAGCAACCGCGAGTGATGAGCTCGCGGTCTATGAAAACAGTTTGAGCTAATCCATCTCGCGTTTTAGCTCAAAGTGAGCCAAGCTCCCTTGCATATCGACGTAAAAATGCACTTCAACCAAGGCATAACAAAGGTCGCACTCTTCATGGAAGACTTGGGCACCAGCACTGGTATCAAAAGCCCATTCTTGTTCATGGCCGCAATAAGGGCAGGGGGCAAAACGTGTTTCTAACAACGCCTCTAACATAGCAAACACTCCTGAGCTGAGTGAAATCAATCTACCCTTGTTGGTACACAAGGATATCAGCAAGTATAGTGTGCTTTTTAACAGCGCAGGGTGTGGCCATTAGGTTGGTGGGTACAAGGAGGGTTGCTGTGTTGGGCGTTTACGAAAGCGTTTGTATTCCCATTGGTATTGCAAGGGAGCTTGGGCAATCGCGGTTTCTACGCAAGCATTAATCCCTGTACAGGCTGTCGTTTCATCCTGTGCATAGACTCTATCATCTGCGGGGAAAAACTTAACTACAAAGCCTTGTCCATGCGGTAAGCGTTCTGCCATCCCAGTGACGACTCGGGCTTGGGTACGGGCCACGAGTTTTGCAAGTAGGGTGCCGGTAAACGCGGGTTGCTGGAAGAAAGGCGCAAATACACCACCAGACCAGTCAGGTTCTTGATCTGGTAAAATACCGATCATTTCCCCGCGTTTGAGGGCCTTCAATAAGGCTGCAACGCCTTTAACATCTGTAGGCACAAGCTGGGCACCACCGCGCTCACGGCCAGCACGGGTGTGCTTATCTAAGCTGGTCAACTTAGGCGGCGCATACATAGCGGTAAAAACGCCTTGCTGTGAGAGCCAAAGATTAAGAATCTCCCAGTTCCCTATATGAGGCGCGAGAATAATCACGCCTTGGCCAGCAGTTTGGGCTTGTTGCAAGTTTTCTAAGCCTTCAACCCTTTGAATACTGGCTAAACAGAGTGACAAAGGGGCTTGCCAAGCAAATCCTAATTCCAGAAAAGTTGCACTACTTGCCACCAAGCTAGCGCGTGCCATGTGTGTTTGTTGTGTTGTGGATAACTCGGGATAACAAAGGCGTAAATTGGTCTCAGTCACAATACGCTCACGGCCATGTGCCCACCATAACAAGCGACCACTGAGCCAAGCAGCATGCGCTAAATAACCTAGGGGAATACGTGCTAACAGCCTCCAACAAGCCAGTACCAAGCCGGTAAGAAGCTGTTCTTTATACAGAGTCAAACGCCTTTTACACATGTATTTTGCTTAATTCCTTACGCACTAAAAAACTTTTTCCACAGGGGTGAGCACTTTGGGAGCGCTTCTTTCCTGAATCGCGGGCTTGCGGTCATTCAACCAAGAGTTATCCACAGGCTGCATTGTGGGTGCATTATTTACAGGCGTTGCACGGTTAAAACTTAACTGGGTTTGCCCGCCTGAAAGGTTTTGTGCTTGCGGCGCGGGTTTAGGTGCTTCTATCGCTTGTACTACAGGCGCTTGATAGCGATAAGGTGCTGGGTTGGCAATCTTATAATGCTCACCGGATAAGGGGCTATAACTGCTGCCTGTGGGGACACTTGGAATCTTGGGGGAGGCTTGGGCAACTGATTTGGTTTCTGTGGGTGGCGGAGGTGAAGGATTAACCGCCGCCGATGCTGTTTTATTGGTTGCTGGTTTTGTTTCTTCTGCTTGATAACTGGTGCTGACCTCAGTGCTGGTGGTTTGTAAACTGGGCAAGCGCTTATTGTTTTGCACGGGTGAGAGACTGACTTGATCCACATTCGAGGTCAAGCTGGCATACTGACTGGCCTGTAAGCCAAAATGGCCTTCTGGGTAACCACGGTTTAATGCAAGAATCAGACGTGGTGCATTGACTAAGCTGACACCATAGTCTTTCAACTTAGGGAGCTCACGTTCTAAAAGAGCCAGTGTTTGTGGATAAGGATGGCCAATAGCAACCGCATGACCTTTGCGTTTGGCTTGGGCAATCAACTCACGGAAAGCAGCAGCAATCGCTTTAGGATCAGGATCATGATCTAAGAACACATCTCTTTGTAAATAAGGGACTTGCATCAATTGGGCGCGTTCACCGGCAACAGTTCTAGGTGTCGTGCGGCTATCGACAAAGAAAAGGCGCTCTCCCTTGATGACTTCAAGGACAGCATCCATAGATTGCATACTTTGGGTCAGCAAACTCCCCATATGGTTGTTGACGCCAATAATATGAGGGACTTCTTTTAAGCAGCGTTGCACGATTTCTTTTTGTTCTGCGCTGGGCATCTGCGTGGTGATACCACAGGCTCCTAATTCCCGTTCGTGCAAATTTTCCATTGGCAAATGCAGCATAATGGCTTTGCCAGCTTGATGCGCTGCTTTTGCTAATGTTTGGCTATGAGGGCGATTAGGCAAAACAGAAAGGGTGACCTCGCCTGGCAGATTAACCGCGCGCATACCGGCTTTCATTTGATGACCGATATCATCAATAATCAAGGTAATGGACGCGGCATGGCTAGAAAAACTCAAGCTACCCAGTACAAAACTTGAAGCGACAAGTGTCAGTGTGCGTTTGAACTGTGCCCAAGGCGGCCGTTGAGATGCCTGCTGTGAATTAGTTGTCGTCATTATGTTGAGCCCTCAAAATCTGCCAGCCTTTCAAAAGATTAAGCGCTTCACCTAAAAGATAATCCTCAGCGCTTAGTCCTGAGGTCACAGGGCTAGTCTGGGTGGATGAGTTTTGGCCTGCTGCCTTTGTATTGTCTTCTTGTGCATTATTTAAGTGGCCAGCTAAGTTTGCTTCGCGGATTTCAGCATTGGGTTGCTCAACTGGGGTCACACGCACATTTTGCACCTTTATATCGGGCATGATGCCTTGAGCTTGAATCGAACGCCCCGAAGGTGTGAAATATAAAGCCGTTGTTAGTTTTAATGCCCGCTCACCTTTTAAAGGTAGAACACTTTGCACTGAGCCTTTACCAAAACTTGCGCTACCCATTAAAACCGCGCGTTTATGGTCTTGTAAGGCACCAGCGACAATCTCAGAAGCCGATGCGCTACCTGCATTAATGAGCACAATTAAAGGCACCCCTTGGCTAGGATCTTGGGCATCTGCAGAGAACCTTAATTCTGCGTCCGGTAAACGACCTTCCGTATACACAATCAAGCCCTCTGTTAAGAAAGCATCAGCAACTGCCACCGCAGATTGTAAGATCCCGCCTGGGTTATTGCGCAAATCCAAAATGAGGCCGCGTAAATCCCCTTGGTTGCGTGCGAAAAGATCAGCTAAAGCTTCTTGTACATCTTTGCCTGTGCGGGTTTGAAACTGAGAAATACGAATATAGCCGTAATGGGGTTCTAAAAGGCGAGTTTTGACGCTGGTGACCGCGATTACAGCACGTGTTAAAGACACATCAAAGGTTTGACTACCACGGCGAATCCCAAGCTCTATTTGAGTTCCAGGGGCACCACGCATGAGATCAACCCCTTGGCTGAGAGACAAACCTCGAGTAGGGGTTTGGTTGATCCTGATAATCACATCTTGGGGTTTTAAGCCAGCGCGTGATGCGGGCGTGTCATCAATTGGGCTAATGACTAAAATGCCATCTTCATGTACACCTACTTCAATCCCTAAACCACCAAACTCCCCTTCGGTGCTCTCTTGTAAGTTGTCATAATCTTGGGCGCTGAGGTAAGCCGAGTGTGGATCTAATCCGGCAAGCATCCCTTTGATGGCATATTCTAATAGGGTGTTATCATCAATTGGCTGGACATAAGCTTGTTTGATACGCTCATAGATTTCTGCAAAATTACGCAGTTCATCTAAAGGCAAAGGGTCTTGAACATACAGGATTTGCGGCTCAGGGGCGGGAGGTTGCGCAGATAACCAGGGTGCGGTGAGGGTCAAAAGTAAACTAAAACCAGCGAGCGCACCTCGGCGAGGATAAGATTTAAGTGAGAGCATCCTAGAATCCTGTGAATTTTTATGGCTGATAAAATTGATATTTTGCCCATATGGGGTTGGTTACATGCATCAATTTACCGAGAGTCATTTAACGCTTAGCCACCCAAGAGACGGGATCGGTTGGACGGCCTTTATAACGAATTTCAAAGTATAATGCAGTGCGTTTTTGTCCACCGGTATGGCCTGCGGTGGCAATCACCTCGCCGGCGTGAACCCAAGCACCTGTATCTCTTAACAAGGTTTGGTTGTGGCCATATAAACTCATATAACCTGTCCCATGATCAAGAATCACCATTAGGCCAAAACCGCGTAACCAATCGGAGAAAACCACACGTCCGCTATGCACGGCACGAACGGCTTGACCTAAATTAGCCTCTAATAAAAGTCCACGTGAACGTAATTTGCCATTATATTGTTCACTACCAAAGGCTTGCAGCACTTTCACCCCTTGATCTGTATCGAGTGGCCAAGGGAGTTGACCACGCATTTTGCGAAAGGGGCGATTATCTGGCTGAGGCTGAATCTTTTGTGCTGCTTGCTCAACGGCAGCAAGTAATTTTTCTAAACGGACTTGATCACTGAGTAATTTATCGAGTTCGCTGCCTTTATTTTGAATATTTTGTTCCAAAGCAGCCAACGCTTGTTGGCGTTTTTCTTGTTCCTGTGCAAGCTGTGCGCTTTGATCACGTAAACTTTGCGTCACTGCATTGAGGTGTTGGCTTTTTTCAATAATCTCG
Source organism: Allopseudospirillum japonicum (assembly GCF_900108915.1). GTDB lineage: Bacteria > Pseudomonadota > Gammaproteobacteria > Pseudomonadales > Halomonadaceae > Pseudospirillum > Pseudospirillum japonicum. The sequence goes on along the minus strand of NZ_FNYH01000003.1, from coordinate 180,398 downwards.
CTTTCGACTTGGCGCAGTTCGCGTGCACTAGCTAGATAGCTTTCAATACGGGTCGCACGTTCTCGGTTTAAGTAATCATAATAACGTAGCACGCGCGCGAGCTGGTCGGGTGCCTCTTGATTTAACAAGACTTTCAAATATTCTTGTCGGCCCATGGCATAGGCAGCGCGAATTTGTCGCCTTAAAAGCAAGGCTTGCTGATCGCGCTGGCGTTGTAGCAGGGTTTGACGACTTTGAAGTTCATCGAGTTGGCCATTGAGTTGGTTTTGCTGATCTTGGTGATCTTGAATCTGTTTGAGCAAAATCCCAATGTCACGCTCTGCCTCAGCTAAGATTTCCTGATGCTCAGAACGCTGGCCTTCGGCCGTTTTCAGCCAGCCTTGTAAGCTGTTGATTTCTTGCTGCAAGGCTTTTAATTGCTCTGGGGACACCTGATCAACAGCCGCATTAACATCCACACCGAACATCAGGCTGAACCCAAGTCCAAACAAGGCAAGATATCTCAGTATGATGGCATGTACATTAACCACGATATTCAATCCCGCTTACATTCTCAGCGTATAAGGCAAGTCTGCATGACATGATAAGGGAGGCATTAGCCTCCCTCGATGAGCCTAAAGAGCGCTTAGGGTGTCTTGGATTAATAAAGACTCACCTGTCATTTCATCAGGAACGGGTAAGTCCATTAAGGTCAATAAGGTGGGGGCAATATCACACAAACGCCCTGGTTTGAGGCTTGGGTGCTTGGGGTGATTTGGAATATAAATTAAAGGCACAGGACAAGTGGTGTGCGCGGTATGAGCTTGCCCTGTGTTTGGATCGAGCATTTGTTCTGCATTGCCGTGATCTGCCGTGATGAGGCATTGACCACCGACTTGCTCTATCGCTTCTACTACTTGACCAATACACGCATCTAAAGCCTCGACCGCTTGTACTGCAGCTTGATATACGCCGGTGTGCCCCACCATATCGCCATTGGCGTAATTACAAACGATTAAATCATATTGGCCGGAATGAATCGCTTCAACCAGTTGGCGAGTCAGTTCGGGTGCGCTCATCTCGGGCTGCAAATCATAGGTAGCAACTTGTGGAGAAGGAATCAAAGCACGGGTTTCGCCTGGATATTCTAGCTCACGTCCACCAGAGAAAAAGAAAGTCACATGAGCGTATTTTTCAGTTTCTGCAATACGCAATTGAGTTTTATCTAAGCTGGCCAGATATTCACCAAGCGTATTGGTTAAAGCTTCCGGTGGGAAGGCGCAAGGCGCGTGAATATTGGCGGCATACTCAGTGAGCATCACAAAATGGGCGAGTTGCGGATGTTGTGGACGGGCAAAGTGTGCAAAATCTTGATCGACGAAGGCGCGGCTGATTTCGCGTGCACGGTCAGCACGGAAATTCATAAAGATCAGGCTATCGCCATCTTGCAAATGTACAGGCGCAGCTTCTGGTGCATGTATGCTGGTCGCTTGGACAAATTCATCATTTTCGCCACGCGCATACGCCATTGCTAAGCCAGTCACCGCATCGACTGCATGATATTGGGCTTGGGCTTGGGTCAGCAATTGGTAAGCTGCTTGCACACGGTCCCAACGGGCATCCCTATCCATGGCGTAATAACGCCCAATCAAGCTGGCAATATGGCCAATGCCCAAGTCTTTTAATGTTTTATCTAAGGCAACCAGAGACGCTTGCGCGCTTCTTGGAGGGGTATCGCGGCCATCTAAAAAAGCATGTAAATAGACATAACGTGCGCCACGTTGCGCCGCCAGCTCAATCATGGCGTGAATATGATCTTGGTGGCTATGCACACCGCCTGGGGAAACTAACCCCATAATATGCACGGCTTTATCTTGAGCCACAGCAGCATCAACCGCTGCGACTAAAGCAGGATTTTGAGCAAAATCACCTGTTTCGATGGCTTTTGTGATGCGGGTAAAATCTTGGTACACAATGCGCCCTGCACCCAAATTCATATGGCCTACTTCGGAATTACCCATTTGGCCTTCAGGTAAACCGACCTGCATCCCAGAAGTATGAATCAGTGTATGCGGCATCTCGCGCCATAAACGATCCATCACAGGCGTGTTCGCATGATAAATCGCATTATCTGTGGGATCTTCGCGGTGACCGTAACCATCTAAAATCATTAATAAAGTGGGTGTGCGTGTACTCATGGGCCTTATGTCTTCTCTTGGCTAGTCTCAATATTGGGCGCATCTAGGCCGTGAAAGGCTTAGATCAAGTGCAGCCTGCTAGTGTATACAAGCTGGGGAAGCCTGTCTGCACAGGCTCGACTTACCTGTGCTTTTTGTTGCTGTTTGACTTGTAAGGATTAAGCTAATTTATCACCGAGTAAAAATTCTAAGGCCTCATCCATGCGCAAATGCGCAAGGGCTTGTTCTTGATGTAAGCTTGGCGGCGCAAAATGTACAAACTCAAAGCCTTGGGTTTGCCAAAAATCGGGCGAAGGTAGGCTTTTGGGGACTTCTCCAGGGTAAAAAGTGAGGACTTCACCCTGCAAATTATGCCCTTTTAAGGCAGGTGTTTTTTGACCATCGCTTAATTCAAGGATGAGCTCTTGGGTAGCACGGACGGAGGCAAGGGGTTGAATTTGTAGCTGTACTGCATCTGTACGTAGGTCTTGTAGGGGATCTTGCAAGAGGTTTTGCAATAGTTGGCATAATGCAGGATCTTGATCTCGGGTGACATGATCACTTTTGGTAATCGCAAATAAAAGGCGATCAATCCGAGGGGCAAACAAGCGTCGTAAAAAATCCCTTTGCCCATAACGAAAGCTCTGCAGTAGTTGGGTTAAGGTCATTTGCGTGTCGAGGACTTTTTCGTGTCCCGCGTTTAAAGCCTGTAGCAGATCAATTAAAACAATTTGCCGATCAAAGCGAGAAAAATGCTCTTTATAAAAAGGGCGTACTAGATGGTTTTTATAGTACTCAAAGCGTTGTTGCAGTAAAGCGAACAAACTATCTGGTGCTGCCTGGTGGATTTGCTCCGCACTATATTTGTCCAATTGAGGTAAGGGGAAAAACTCTAAAATAGGTGCGCCTGCATGATCAGCAGGCATAATAAAGCGCCCAGGTTGAATCCAAGCAAAACCGGCGGCCTTGCTTTGATGCAAGTTCTCTGTGTATAAGGCAGCTAGTTGGGCAATTTTGTGTTCATCAGCAGGTGCCAGTACATCCAAGGCTTCGACCCCTTGCCACCAAGTTTGGGCCAGCGCACGCCTTTGTGGATGGTGTTGTAAATAGTCTATGCTGGTCTGGGACCAGGTGATAAAGTCTTGTTCGAGCAAGGGTAAATCAAGTAGCCATTCCCCTGGATAATCAACAATTTCAAGTTGTAAACTTGCGACTTCACCTAGGTAGCGCTTGAGTGAGGTTTGTGGGCGATAACGTAAATTAAGACAGATTTCACTGATACCATTGGTGGGCTGTGGCCAATAGGGCGGTTGGCTGTAGAAGGCAGCTAAGGCCTGATCATAAGGAAAGCGTGGAATACTTAAATCCGGTTGATGAGTGCGCTTGCAGCCTAAAAGACGCCCTTCACGAGCAACCTGTAATAGAGGAAGTTGCTGTTGGGCGTTAAGATGACGCAACTGATAAACCAACGCACTAATAAAGGCAGTTTTACCCGCGCGACTTAAACCCGTTACGGCTAAACGCAACCTTTGATCTAAACCGCGTTCTAGCCAAGTTTGCAGCTGATATTCAAATTTGGACCAAGACACCTGCATGCTCCTGTCAATGGATCTTGAAAGAATAAACCGCCGATAGGCTCTGGATGAGATAACGTCTTTTGTATACTGATAAAACCAACCCAGATTTACCCATGGACCCAATACATCACCATTCAGTGGCACGCCGCCCTTTTAAAGCGCGTGGGGCGAATGTGCGTCGTTGCCCTGAATGTCAACTTGCTTTACCTGCTTGCATTTGTGCTTATCGAGTACAAGTACCGACTCAGGTTGAGTTTTGGCTATTAATGCATCCAGAAGAAGCTTATAAGCCTAGCAATACCGGACGTTTAATTGCGGATTGTTTACCCAATACCCGGGTGTTTTTATGGTCACGTACCCAAGTCGATCCTGAGTTATTAGCGGCTTTAGCTTCACCTTGCTATGCGCCTATGGTGATTTTTCCCGATGATCAGCCCGATTATGCGCAGCGTGTCAGTACTTATACACAAGTGCAGCAAGCTCGCCCTCAGGCAACGCCGGTTTTTATCCTACTTGAGGGGACTTGGCGGCAGGCACGACGGATTTTTCGCAAAAGTCCTTATCTTGCACACTTACCTATCCTACCTTTACGAGGTGATTTTACCAGCCAATATCAACTGCGTAAGGCCAGTCAAAAGTACCAATTATGTACGGTTGAAGTGGCCATCGAATTGTTAAAAATGGCGCAGGAGCCAACAGGCGCACAAGTGTTGGGGGCCTATTTCCATATTTTTAACACGCATTATGCAGCAAGCCGTCAACAAGCAGAGATTGTGAAGGAGTCCCCTGCGCATGCTTTGCTGGCTGATTTACGCGAGCAAAGGTGTTTGAAACAGGACATTCTCCCTCCCCTGTAAAAGGGAAGGTTGGGGAAGGGGGAAGTTGCTTATCAGGCAAGCCCCCTCCTAACCTCTTAGCAGGGGGAGGGACTTTCACTCCTTGCTAAAATCACTTGGCCAAGCATTGAGCACAGCTTTACATAAGGTCGCTAAAGGAATCGCAAAAAAGACGCCCCAAAAGCCCCATAAACCGCCAAAGAAAAGTACGGCCAAAATAATCGCGACAGGATGCAAGTTCACGGCTTCAGAAAAGAGCAAAGGGACTAAGACATTACCATCAAGTGCTTGGATAATGCCGTACGTGATCATGATGTAAATGAAAGTATCGCTCCAACCAAATTGGAAAATTGCAATCAAAGCAACTGGAACTGTGACCACAGCAGCGCCTATATACGGAATCAACACAGATAAGCCAACCAGTAATGCCAGTAAAGCCGCATACTGCATGCCGAAAGCGACTAAACCGACATAAGTCGCTGCACCGACAATCACAATTTCAATCGCTTTACCACGGATATAATTGGCAATCTGTTTATCCATTTCGGCCCAGACTTGGCCAAGCATCCGCCGCTTATTAGGTAACCAAGAGGCGCACCAATGGATTAATAATCCCTGATCTTTGAGCAAGAAAAAGACCAAAATCGGGACAAGCACCAAATACACAATTAAAGCCATCATACTGGGAATGCTGGACAAGGATGCTGAAATGAGCTTTTGGCCAATCTGCCCTAATTCTTGCCCTGCTTGGGCTACCCAAGCATTGACATGGCTTTCTGAAATTAACGTCGGATAGGTATCTTGTAGGCTTGCTAGCCAAGTTTGGCCAACCTGAATCATCCCAGGTAACTCGCGCGATAATCCCAGTAACTGGTTCCAGATGAGCGGCAGTAAAATAAATAAAGCGGCAAATAACACACCGATAAATAAACAAGAAGCGACAGAAACCGCCAGCATCCTCGGGATATGCCAGCGTTCCAAGGCGTGGACTAGGCCATTGAGCAAAAAGGCGATCACTACACTGGCAAGGAAAGGCGCTAGCATCTTGCCTAACAAGATAATTCCGGCAAAGCCAAGCAAGAGCACGAAAAATAAGATGACGGCTTCTTCGTCAGAAAAGTAACGCTCGCTCCAACGCTTTAATAAGACACGTACGGCCATCATACTGACCTCGAGAACAAGGATTCGCCTTTGCGGATCCAAAAGTGGTAACCGGTTGCTGTGTGTTGTGCATCGAGCAGAGTATGTTGCTGACTATGACGAACAAATGCGGGAATATCTGTCCAAGCGCCTGTGTCTTCTGCAAGGACATACAACACTTGCCCCACTTCCAGTTGTAAAAGACAGTGTTTGGTTTTGAGCAAGGGGAGCGGGCAAACAAGTCCACGTGCATCCAAGGTGTGATCTACAGAAAAAGCCGGCGTAAAAGCGGCTTGAGCAGGCGTACTTTGCATAGGGCGAGTATCCATGGTAGTCAATCTAGGTTCTATTAGCCTACTAAGGCTGAGAATATCTCAAGGGGTCAGCTGATGTTTACAAGGTGTTATCTTTGCTTAGGCTGGGTACTGGCAATCTTGGTTGTCGGCTTGGGGCCGCTAGCCACTGCGAAAGCACAGGCAGATTTACCGGCTTTAGGGTCGCCCCCTTTGTATTCAGCAGAGCAACAAAGACTACTCGGTCAGGCTTGGTTAAGACAATTCCGCCAGCAAGCGCAAGTGCATTATGATCCTTTGGTGCAAGACTATAGCGAAACCCTGCTAAAACGTTTAAGTAGTTACACTCCTATGACAGCCACACAATTGCAACTTTTAGTGGTGGCACATCGGCAGTTAAACGCTTTTGCTGTACCTGGGCAAATTATCGGCATTCATAGTGGCTTGTTCACCTTTGCACCGACAGAAGCAGAATTTGCCTCCGTGCTTGCGCACGAGCTTGGCCACTTAAGCCAAGAACATTTTGTACGTCGTCTGCAACAAGCGCAAGCCAACCAAGGTTTACAAATTGCCAGCGTATTAGCAGGGATTGCCCTGAGTGCAGCAGGAGAACCTCAAGCTGGGATTGCCGCTATGAGTAGTGGACAAGCTGCAGGGATTCAGCAAAGTTTAAGTTATAGCCGTTTGCACGAACAAGAAGCGGATCGTATTGGGTTGGAAACCTTGGCAGCGGCTGGGTTTGATCCTGAAGCCATGCCTAAAATGTTTACACGCTTGCAACAACATATGCATTTACAAGGTGAGCAAGGGTTCGAGTTTTTGCGCACTCACCCTTTAAGCGAATCTCGGATTGCAGATACGCAAAATCATGCAGCACAAGTTCAGAACGAACAACAAAACAGGCCAAAATCAGCGCTTTTGGCGGGCTGGCAGCTGCCGACTTTATCACCCTATGCACTGATGCGTGCACGTATTTTGGTGGCTTTGGAAGGCGGTGCTGAGGTGGCAAGTGCGCGTTTACAAAGTGAAGCACCTGACTTGGCCGAACAGAAAGCACACTTGCAAACTTATATTCAAGCACTGGCGGCTTTACCAACACAAGCCACAGCGGCTATACAAGGGCTACAGGCCTTACTCAAGCAGTATCCGGAGGATTTAAACCTTCAAACCAGTTTAGCGGAGGCGTATTTTCATGCACAAAATTACCCAGCAGCCGAACAGATTTTAAGTCAGTTACTGGCTTTAGCCCCCAATTATTATCCTGCTTTATGGTGGTATGGGCGTACTTTGATGCAAACCGATCCCACCAAGGCTTATCCCATTTGGCAAGCGTTAAGTCGTCAACGTCCACAAGATCCCCATATCTGGTATCAAACGGCAGAAGCGGCTGGTTTAGCCGGTGATACCCTAGGCGTGCATCAAGCGCGTGCAGAATACTTTCAATTACATGGCCGTTGGCAACAAGCATTTAAACATTTACAACTTGCGCAGCAAATCAGTACGCAAGCCAGCACACAAGCTGCCTTGGCGCAAAGAATACGTAGCCTACAAGTATTGCAAACACAGATGCAGGCCTTATTGGATGGCTTATAGCTTAAACTGTGCAACCAACTGATTCATTTGTAAGGATAAAGCCTGAATGCTGGCGGCGACCGCTTGCGATTGACGTGCATCTTCTGCTACCTGATCTGAAAGATCACGAATCGACTGCGTCGAAGTATGCAAGGCAGATACGGCTTGGTTCTGGTTGTGGCTAGCACTTTCAATCGCACGGTTAGCCGTTAACATCTCTGCGAAGGCGTGTTGAATATGCGCGAATAAGTTGCCGGCTTGTTGCGCGCGTTGGGCGACTTGATTGACTTCTTGGCTACCGGTTTCGATATGTGCCACCGCCTGATCTGCACCGACTTGCAAACTTTCAATAATGCGCTGAATTTGCGTGGTGGATTCTTGGGTGCGTTGTGCCAGGGTGCGCACTTCATCAGCGACAACGGCAAAACCACGGCCCTGTTCGCCCGCCCGTGCGGCTTCAATGGCAGCATTTAAAGCGAGTAAATTGGTTTGCTCTGCTACACCTTGAATCACTTCTAAGACGGTATCTATATTGGCCGCTTCTTGCGCAAGGTTGCGAATGCTACCGCTGATTTGCTGGACATCTTCGGCAATTTTTTGCATAGCCTCTAGGTTGTGTTTGACTTGCTGGTGTCCTTCTTGGGCATCTTGGTTGGAGCTTTGCACCGCTTGAGTCATTTGGGTAATGGCGCTAGCCATGTGCTGCGAATTAGTTTCGACTGCTTGCACACTGGTCATCAGGTGAGAAACGCCAGTATGTTGCTGATCCAGAGCTTCGTGTGTGGTGTTGACGCTGGAAGTTAATTGTTGTGCCGCACTGGATAAAGACTGCCCAGCTTGGCTAATCGACTGCACCATTTCATGAATATGATGGGCAAAGAGATTAAAATAATGCGTGAGCGCTTTTAACTCTTTGGGACGTGGTTCAGGCAAACGCCGTGTGAGATCCCCATCACCTTGCGCAAGCTCACGCATGGCCTGTACCGTGGCTTCTAAAGGACGCAAAATACTACGAATTAACCCGACAGCTGCAATCATCACCAAGATCAAACAAGCACCAACGGCCACTAACATTTGATTGCGTGCGGCGGCGATACTGGTTTCTAACGCTTGGGTATTGATGCCTGAACCTATCACCCATTGCCAAGGTTCGAAAAAGCGTGAATAGGTGCTTTTGACCATCAACACTTCTTTATTGTCAGGGCGTGGCCACAAATAACGAGTAAAACCGCCGCCTTGCATGGCGTTATTGCGAATCTCTCGCACAATGTAAATGCCTTGGGGGTCTTGTAAGTTATTAATATCTTTGCCGTTTAAATGAGGTGCCCCAGCAATAGAAATCGCATGACCATCATGGCTGTGGACAAAAACATAATTATTGCCATCAAAACGCAGTGCCGTAATCACAGCCAAAGCCAAATCTTTAGCTGTTTGTTCGCTCAGTTTGCCTGCTTGTACTTGCTGGTAGAAATGCTGCGGAATAGACCAAGCACTTTCGACCATGCTGGAAGCAGCTTGTTGATAACCTTCGGTAATACTGTGTTTAGAGGTGTATAAAGCGACTAAAGCATTTGCTAATAAACCAAGTGCAAAAAGTAACACCAGGCCCCAAATGCGGGTTGCGATGGCGCTATTGAGGATCCATTGCATGCTGAAAAGCTCCTTGACGTTGACGTCGGGTTTAGCGGGTAGATCGCACTCAAGGGTAAGACAAGGGAATACTTAGCATATCTATATATGTGAAAAAAAGTAACATCTTTTTTGTGATGTTTACCAAGCCTAACCTTGAGTCGTGACAGCATAAGAACAAGCAGAAGACAGAAATTGAAAAGTTTCTGTCAAGAAATTCATATCTCTGCAAGATGAAACCATGTACAATCTTTCACCTTTTATTTTTCATTCCTAGCCATTCCGCTGGGAATACATGTTGAGGTGCGTACAAATTTTGATGTACAAACCTCTATATCAAAACAGGTAAAGCACCTTTTATGTCTTCTGAAATCAATAATTTACGTAATATTGCGATCATCGCGCACGTTGACCACGGTAAAACCACCTTGGTTGATAAATTGTTGAAGCAATCCGGTACTCTAGATCGTAAAGAAGCGGATGCTGAGCGCATCATGGATTCCAACGACCAAGAACGCGAACGCGGTATTACGATTTTGGCGAAAAATACTGCGATCAACTGGAACGAATACCACATTAATATCGTTGATACACCAGGACACGCGGACTTCGGTGGCGAAGTCGAACGTGTGCTTTCTATGGTTGATTCTGTACTTTTGTTGGTTGATGCCGTTGATGGCCCTATGCCACAAACGCGTTTTGTGACCCAAAAAGCCTTTGCGCGTGGTCTTAAACCGATTGTTGTCATTAATAAAATTGATCGCCCAGGCGCTCGCCCTGATTGGGTTATGGATCAAGTCTTTGATCTGTTTGATAATCTAGGTGCGACAGAAGAGCAGCTTGATTTTCCTGTGATTTATGCTTCTGCTCTCAATGGTTTAGCAGGGAATGATCCTGAAAATATGGCGGAAGATATGACGCCGTTATTTGAAGCGATTGTGAAGCTGGTACCTCCACCGCAAGTCGATGCGGAAGGCCCGTTCCAAATGCAGATTTCTGCTTTGGATTACTCCAGTTATGTTGGGGTTATCGGCGTTGGACGTGTGACCCGAGGTACAGTCAAAACGAACCAACAAATTATTGTGGTCGATAGCCAAGGGCGTGAGCGCAAAGGTAAAATCGGTCAAGTCATGACTTATCTCGGTCTGCAACGCCAAGATGCCTTATTGGCGACTGCAGGTGATATTATTTGTATCACTGGGGTTGATCCACTCAATATCTCAGATACCTTGTGTGATCCAAGCCAGCCAGAAGCCTTGCCTGCGTTGACCGTAGATGAGCCGACGGTGACTATGACCTTCCAAGTCAATGATTCACCTTTTGCAGGCAAAGACGGCAAGTATATTACTAGCCGTAATATCAAAGAACGTTTAGAACGTGAGCTCATTCACAACGTAGCCTTGCGTGTGGAAGAAACCGAGAGCCCAGATAAATTCCGTGTTTCTGGTCGTGGTGAACTGCACTTATCGGTCTTGATTGAAACCATGCGTCGTGAAGGATACGAGCTTGGCGTTTCTCGTCCTGAAGTGATCATCAAAGAAATTGATGGCGAGAAAATGGAACCTTACGAGGAGCTGATCGTTGATATCGAAGAACAGCACCAAGGCTCTATTATGGAAGAGCTGGGTAAGCGTAAAGGAGACTTGCGCAATATGCTGCCGGATGGCAAAGGGCGCATTCGTTTAGATTACATCATTCCTTCACGTGGCTTGATTGGTTTTCGTAACCAATTTATGACCCTCACCTCAGGTACGGGCATCTTAACCAGTATTTTTGATCATTACGGTCCTATCCGTGATGGCAGTGTGGAACACCGTATTAATGGGGTGTTAATCTCCATGTGTGCGGGTAAAGTCTTGGGGTATGCCTTGTTTAACCTGCAAGACCGTGGCCGCTTATGTATTAGTCCTGGGATTGAAGTCTACGAAGGCATGATTGTCGGGATCCATGCGCGTGCTAATGATTTGGTGGTCAACCCCACGAAGGCCAAAAAACTCGATAATATGCGCGCTTCCGGTTCAGATGAAAATATTATTTTAACGCCGCCGGTGAAATTCACTTTGGAGCAAGCGTTAGAATTTATCGACGACGATGAGTTAGTGGAAGTGACGCCGAACTTTATTCGGATGCGTAAAAAACTGCTGAATGAAAACGAGCGTAAACGCCAATCGCGTTAATCACGCCGCAGTAAAGTCGGAAAACCAATAAGCAGGGAGCGATTCCCTGCTTTTTTTGTCAAAAAATTTTGCTTTTTCTGCAAGAGGTGCAGCCTAATGTCTACAGAAGCGGTTATCCCGACAGGGATTCATTACCACAGACGCACACGCGAATTAGAACTGACCTATGCTGATGGACAAACTTATCGGCTATCTGCAGAATTTTTACGGGTACATTCGCCTTCTGCAGAAGTGCGTGGTCACGGCAAACCGGTATTACAGTATGGAAAAAATGAAGTAGAAATTAGTGCCTTAGTGCCAACAGGACATTATGCGTTAAAAATTGTGTTTGATGATGGTCATGATACTGGCTTGTACACTTGGGATTATTTGCTTGATTTGGGGCAAAATCAAAGCGCACTTTGGCAAAAATATTTGCAAGCCTTAGAAGCAGCAGGCGCTAGCAGACAAGCCAGCTTGATTAAAGCGGTACGCTTGGATTAGCAAAACCTGTGTCAGGCCTCGCCCGATCGAGCGGGGAGCACTCACGCTATGCTAAACCTGCCAGCCTTAAAGTGAGTTCTGTTGCAGAAATTGGCGCACAACCTGAAGTATTTTGTCCGCACCAAAGTGGCGTGAAATCATCAAGGCCTAAGGTCTCAGCTTGGCTGCGCAAAGCCCCCATTTCAATAGACGCATAAGGAAACGCGGGAACTTGGTTCGGCATGGTACCGATTTCCTGCATGGCACGATTGACAATACCGCGCGCAGGTTTACCGGAAAAAATACAAGTAATAGCGGTCTTGTGTGCCCTTGGACTTTGAATCGCGGCCTTATGTAGCGCAGAGGTTTTCGCCTCTGTACACAATAAATAAGCACTGCCAACCTGGACCGCATCCGCTCCTAAAGTCAGTGCCGCTTGCACACCTTGCGCATCGCTAATACCCCCTGCAGCAATTACAGGTACTTGCACTTGTGCCACAATTTGCGGCAAAAGGGCAAAGAGTCCCATTTGGGTGTTGAGATCTGTCGAAAGAAACATGCCTCTGTGCCCACCGGCTTCTAATCCCTGCGCAATAATGGCATCCACGCCTTGAGATTCTAACCAAAGTGCTTCTGCAACCGTGGTGGCAGAAGCTAGGATTTTGGTACCCCAGGTTTTTACCCGTTGCAATAAGCTAGGTTCAGGTAAGCCGAAGTGAAAACTGATGATTGCAGGTTGAAAGGGTTCGATCGCATTGGCCACTTGATGATCAAAAGGAATACGGCTTGCCCCTGTAGGCAAGGTATTGGACGTGATACCCAATTCATCAAAGTAAGGCTGTAATCGTTGACGCCATTGTGTTTGTTGGTGTGGATCGTACGCAGGGACTTGATGGCAAAAAAAGTTTAAATTAACCGGCCGACAGGTATGGGCCTTAAGATGGGTGAGCTCGCTTACCAAGGTCTCAAGATCCAACATAGCACAGGGTAGCGAGCCTAAGCCTCCTGCTTGGTTGACCGCGAGGGCTAACGCTGCATCTTGTACCCCTGCCATAGGAGCTTGGATAAGGGGTAAATCGACGGCAAAGTCCTGTTGGAATCTTCCTTGAGCCATGGTTAAACTCCCAAATCAAGTAGTAAACCAATAAAAATCAGCATACCGACATAATGATTATTTAAAAAAGCGCGAAAACAAGCGTCTCTTTCTCGGGTACGAATCAGCGTAAACTGATAAATAAATAAGCCAGCTGCACCCACTAAACCAAGATGATAAGCCCAACCTAATGCCGCCATATGCCCAATCAGGTATAAAATGGTTAAGGTGCTGATTTGTAGACCCACAATGATGCTAACATCATAACGCCCGAAGAGTACGGCAGTGGATTTAATCCCGATTTTTAAATCATCATCTCTATCGACCATGGCATACGCGGTATCATAGGCAACAGTCCAGAGCAGATTGGCTAAAAATAAACACCAAGCCAACAAGGGGACTTGCTCACTTTGGGCAGCAAAAGCCATGGGAATAGCCCACGAAAAAGCCGCCCCTAAAACCATTTGTGGCCAATGGGTGTAACGCTTCATAAAGGGATAAATCGCTGCTAAAGCGACACCACCAACGGAAAGTTCTATGGTTAAGCTGTTGGTAAAAAGTACTAAGCCAAAAGCACTGACACATAAAACAGCAAATAAGCCTAAGGCTTGTTGTTCGCTGACTTCCCCCTGAGCCAAAGGCCGTTGCGCGGTGCGTTTGACGTGCCCGTCAAAGTGGCGATCTGCATAATCATTGATGACACAGCCAGCAGCACGCATCAAAATCACCCCTAAAGTAAAAATGATCAGTACAGAGACTTGCGGCATCCCCTGAGCTGCCAACCAAAGAGCCCATAACGTGGGCCACATTAAGAGCCAGGTGCCAATCGGGCGATCTAAACGCATTAGACGGATCAGTGCGGAAAAAGAAGGCCAACTTTGTTGTGGAAGATACCCGTTTGCATTACTCATATTTGATTCCTCAAAGCCGCTTGCTGGATCAAAGCCTGATACATGGGTGCAAGAAAAAATTCGCTGACCCAAATGCCTTGTTGCTGCCATAGAAAACAAGATCCCCGTCCCCAATGTATACCCAATTGTTGGCGCAGATGAGGCGCTTGGGTGACCCATAAGGCTTGGCGACGGATGTGTTTTTGTTGGAATAACCAAGAACCTAAGGCTTGATTTCCTAAAGGTTGCAGACGTTGAATTAAATTTTGTGCATGTTTGGGGACGAGCGTGCGTGCAAAGACCCAAGCATGCCCCTGCAAACGCAGCAGGACATGCCGTGCCCATACGGGTGTCTCTTGTCTGATACGCAATACATGCGCCTCGTGCGCACTGGCACGCGTATAAGCTTCTTGCAGCACTTGCACTTGTACTTGCGTGCCTTGGTATCTAGACAAAGCCAGCGTGAGCGAGCCACGTTCACTTAACCAAGGCCGCCATAAAGCAGGAAGAGCGCCTTTCGTGGCCAAAGGAGCCCAAGGCAAGTTAGGCCAAGCGGCCAAGCGTTGTTGGTGTACAGGCACCGCATCCTGAGGCAGCCAAATAGGTGGCGTCAGCCTTTGGGGATGCGGTCTTTGTGTAGGTGGAAAATGCATAACTTGTGTATAGTTGCCTCAAGCAAAATGCGGCCCAAAAAATGGAAAAAACTAGCAGGCATCTTAACACAGGTGCCTACAGCAAGGCGTTTGGATCTTAGGCGTAGCTTTTAGATTTAATTCATTGATTTTAAAGAGATTGATATGGTAACTCCCCTTAATGATGATTATTTATTTCGTTTTGGTGGTATCGGGCGCTTGTATGGTGAGGCAGGTTTGCAGCGATTTGCACAAGCGCATATTGCCATTATTGGCATTGGCGGTGTGGGGGCTTGGGCTGCGGAAGCTTTGGCACGCTCAGGGATTGGACATTTAACCCTAATCGATTTGGATGATGTATGTACCTCGAATATCAATCGACAAATCCATGCATTGAGCTCAACTGTCGGTCGATCGAAAATCCAAGTGATGGCGGAACGGATTGCAGAAATCAACCCAGACTGCCAAGTCCACTGCCAACACACTTTTATTCGCGCAGAAAATTTACAAGATCTTTTGGGAAATGGCTTTGATTATGTGATTGATGCCATTGATAGTGTGCCCGCAAAAACGGCTTTGTTGGCGTGGTGTCGACGCCGTAAGCAAAAAGTGATTTGCATTGGCGGTGCTGGTGGACAAACCGATCCCACACGGATTCAAACCGCGGATTTAACCCGAGTCCATCAAGACCCTCTGTTGGCAAAAGTGCGTAACCGCCTCAGACGCGAATACCATTTTAGCCGCAACCCTAAACGCCGCTTTGATTTGGAATGTGTGTTTTCTGATCAAGCGCCCGTATATCCAACTGCAGAGGGTGGGATCTGTCAGCAAAGGCCGGCTGCCTCTGCCCATGAGCCAATGCGTTTGGACTGTCGTAGTGGTTTTGGTGCGGCCAGTTTTGTCACCGCCAGTTTTGCCTTTGTTGCTGTATCTCGTGTCTTAAGCAAATTAGCCAAATAATTAAAGGAGTACCTTATGGAGTCATCCGCAGCGATATTAGAGCGAGTTGCCACGACCCAAGATCTAGCGCCGTCTGTCAATCAGGCGGCGTTGACTACAGAGGTTGATTTTTATCCTGTGATTGATGCCTTGGTAGCGCAAGGCTACTTTATTGCAGAACACTTTATCCCCACCACCTTATGTCAAGCATTGCGCACAGAAGCCCAGCAATTATATCAGCAAGAAACTATGCAACCGGCCGGAATAGGACGTGGTCAAGATTATATCCAAGCGCCTAATATTCGCAGTGATCTGACTTATTGGCTAAAAAATACCACGCCAACACAAAAGGCCTATTTAGATTTAATGCAGCAATTGCAAAATACAATTAACCGTGAATTATTTTTAGGCTTATTTGAATATGAAAGCCATTATGCTTGCTTCCCCCCACAGAGTTTTTATGCAACGCATTTAGATGCTTTTCGTGGGCGCTCTAATCGTGTAGTAACCAGTATTTTATATCTTAATGAAAACTGGCAAGCACACCAAGGCGGCGCCATGTGTTTATATAACCCCCAAGATCAACACCAACAAATCGCACAGGTTTTACCTGAATCTGGTACTTTTGTGTGTTTTCTCAGTGAAATGATGCCCCATGAAGTAAGTATAACTTATCGTGAACGCTTAAGTATCACCGGCTGGTTTAGAAAGAATGCCTCTTTAGGGATTTCGGATCCTGCCTTTTAACTTGTCTCTGTTTGTTAATTTTTCTATGTAAGGGTAAATTTTATGTTTATGCCATAAGATTCACCCTTGACCTTAATAAACCTATCTATTAATCTAAATTTTTGTTTTATTAAAAGAATTTAGCTTATGCATTATCTAAAAAAAGAGCTTTATCAGCTGATTCAGCAAGATTCTAAGATCTTTGACTTTATCCAAGAATCTTCCTTAGATGGGATTTGGTATTGGGATTTACAGCAGCCAGAAAACGAGTGGATGAGTGCCAAGTTCTGGCAAACCCTAGGGTATGATCCAGAAACCAAGCCCCATAAAGCAGCCGCTTGGCAGTCAATGATCTTTGAAGAAGATTTGGCGATTGCTGTGCATAATTTTCATCAACACTGTCAAGATCCTCAATATCCTTATGATCAAACCGTGCGTTATCAACATGCGCAAGGTCATACGGTATGGATTCGCTGTCGTGGGTTGGCAATTCGTGATCACACTGGCAAAGCAATCCGTATGCTGGGGGCACATCAGGATGTGACTGCACTAAAACAAAAAGAAGAATTATTAGAGCGTTGCAATCAGGCAGCGAATATAGGTTTTTGGGAAATGGATTTAGTATCAGGCCATGTATTTATTAGTCCAGTGCTAAAGAAAATGCTTGATGTTAAATCTACTTTATTAGAAAAAGAAGATTTCTTTTATTTTTTTGAGGGTGGCAGTAATTTATTTACGTTGCTTGAAACTGCCGATATAAAAGAAAATCTAATTCATGAAGTAAAACTCAATAAAAAAAATGCCGGTGAAGCCCAGTGGGTTAAGTTGATTATTGCAAAAGATCAAGCTAATAAAGAAATTATTTATGGCACCTGTCAAGATATTAGTCAAGTAAGAGGTTACCAACAAAAACTTATTGACCAAGAAAAAAAGTACCGTAGTGTTTTTAATTCTAGTTTTGGTGCTATTGGTATTTTAACTACAAGTGGACTCCTGTTAGAAGCAAATGAGACAGCACTTTCTTTGGGTGATTTGCATGAATGGCAGGTGATAGGAAAGTATTTTTGGGATACCCCCTGGTGGTCTATTTCTAAAGAAGTACAAAATAAGTTAAAAGCCAGCATTTTAACGGCAGCAAAAGGCGGAGAAGTTTCTTATGAATCTTTAATTCGTGTGCAAGAAAAAAACACAACTACCATCTTATTGAGCTTGCGACCGATTTATAATGATAATAACGATATTATCTTCTTACTCGCAGAAGGCTTACCGATCCAAGAAACCTTAGATTTAAATACACGTTACCATTCCTTGATTGAAGGGACACAACTGGGAGTTTGGGAATGGGATATAAAATCAGATACTTTTAGTGTCAATCAGCATTGGGCAAGTATTCTCGGGTTGCAGGAGGCACACCTTGCGCACTTGGATACTGAAACTTGGCAAGCCTTTATTCATCCAGGTGATTTAAAAACGATTTTGCCTAAAATGCAGGCCTGTATTTCTGGCCAACAAGACAATTGTGAATGCGAATTTCGCGTACAGCATAAAAATGGCCATTGGGTTTGGATAGCGGAAAAAGCTTATATTGCTCAATATGACCTGCAAGGAAATCCTTTGGTGATTTATGGAATACGACAAAATATTAATGCACGCAAGCAAGCACAAGAACAACTAAGACAAAGTGAAGAAGCCTTTCACAATAATTTTAAATATGCTGGAGTGGGGATGGCGATTGTTAGCCCTCAAGGCCAGTGGTTGGAAGTCAATGCGAAATTATGTGAAATTGTCGGTTATACACAAGAGGAGTTATTAGCCTTAACCTTCCAAGATATTACCTATCCTTATGACTTAGATGCAGATTTACATTTTTTAAATCAAGTCATTGATGGGGAGTTAGAAAATTATCAGCTAGAAAAACGTTATGTACATAAACAAGGTCATTTAGTTTATATTTTACTTGTTGTCTCTGTCGTACGGGATATTCAAGGAAAAGTATTATATTTTGTTTCCCAGATCATTGACGTTTCTGAACTCAAAAAAGCACAAGCGCAAGTGCAAACTCTGTTAGATCTAGCACATCAGGAAAACCACCAACTCGTGCAGATTCGTCAACAACTAGAAAAAGAAAATATTGATTTGAAACTGGATGTGGAAACGGATGAACTCACTAAAGCTTATAATCGCAGAGCCTTTAATAAACGATTGCGACAAGAAATAGATGCCATGCAACAACAAGAAATGGAATCTTTGTCTTTAGTGATTTTAGATATAGACCATTTTAAACAATATAATGACACTTATGGACATCCTGCCGGTGATATTGCCTTACGTAAAGTGGCAGAAACGCTGGAAAAAACTAAAAGATCCTGTGATTTTTTTGCGCGCTATGGTGGCGAGGAATTTGTCCTGATACTGGCTGAAACCTCAGCACCAGCGGCAATAGCGAGTGCACAGCGTCTAAGAGAGGCGGTAAGCCACATTAAAGGATTAAGGCGTCCGGTAACCATCAGTCTGGGTGTCGGTACTTGGCAAACACAAATGCAAGCACAGGATTTATTACAAGCGGCAGATCAAGCCTTATATCAAGCGAAAGCACAAGGTCGTAACTGTGTGGTGCATTATCAAGACATACTCTAGGGGCGCTGAGGTTTAAGTTGACACCCCCTGTCAAGCCTAGGGGTTAAAGTAAGGGTTCGGTGCTTTAATGTAAGCAGATGCTAGATGAAAACTTGTGAAATATCGCAATAAACTAGTGATAGATACGCAAACAAGTAGCCAGCATTACATTAGGGCGATGGTTTTCACCCTTTGCTTTGACGGGAACTCATGGAATCTATTCAGCCTCAGGAATTTGCACGCCGTATTTTACTGGCAATTAGTACCGAAAATCCTCAACATCTTGCGGCAAGTTTGTATACGCTAGCACAACAAGAAGCGGCTTTTATTCCTACAGAAATTTATGTCTTAACAACGGTAGAGGGCGCGCGCCAGGCAAAAAGCGTCTTTAGCCAGCAGCCAGAAGCACAGTGTTTACATCAATGTCTGGCAGGGGAAGCCTTCCACCAAGTGCAAATTGATTTATTGCGCGATGCCCAAGGCCGGGCTTTGAATCATCAAGCGCTTGCCAAGGCAGCCCCTGAAATTGCTAATCAAATCTTGAAGTTAATTCAGCCTTGGACGCAAGAAGTACAGACTGCGTTACATATACATCTGGCTTCTGAAATACAAACACTCGATATTTATGTCAGTTATATACTTTCAGCCTTGGGGCGTGTGCAAGATAGGCTTTCTTATTTATTATCACCAAATTATTTAGTCCAAGGGGCTTGTATTTATGATATGCAAATACCTTGCCCTTGGTATCCTTGGGCACACCTACATCAACTCCCTTTTTTACGTTTACGTGCCACCTTGCCTGCGCAAGCTTTAGATAAGCTTGCATCTTTCACAGAAATGATGCGTTTGGTGGAAGAAACTTATAGTCAGCCTCAGTTGCTACTGGATTTAAATCAGCGCCGGCTGGTTTATGGCCATATTCACGTACGCTTATCGAGTGCGGATTTCGCCTTTTACTTATGGTTTGTGCGCTTGGCTTTAGCAAAATCAGAGGGAATCTCCCCACCGGAATATCCTAATAGGTTTTATGCACAAGCTTTTTTACAAGAGTATGAGCAAGTGCAAGCCTTGTATGGTGGTAAGGATAAACGCCCGCATAAGGCACTGATATCAGGGATGGATCGTGCTTATTTTGATCATCGCTTGGCGAGTTTGCGACGGTGTTTATATCAAGCCTTTGGCCCGAGTTTAGGGACAAGCGTCATGATTCAGACGGTCAGTCGTCGCCCAGCATGCTATGCTTTACGCTTGGCAAGAGAACAAATTCGTATTGTGTAGATGCAAATAAATAGATAGACATAGCGTTAGATTTCCCCCCTAAGGGGGAATTATGCAAGATGCTGCTTGAGTGCATCTAGCTCTTGCTGCAAACTGAAAAGCTCCCGGCTAAGGCGTTGATTTTTCTGATTGATTGCTGGGCGTATGTGCCAAAAATAGGCAAGATTTTGTGCCAGTTGTTCTATATTACGATCTGCTGCCATACGAAAATGTAAGCCATAAGTGGCTAGTTCAGGGAATACGGTATTTTGATAACAGACACAAGGCATTCCTGAGCTTAAGGCTTCCACAAAGCTATTACCAAAACCCTCACCATAACTTGGAAAGACAAAGGCGTGATGTTGTGCAAAAGCTAAGTGGGCTTCTTGTTGATAACCAAGCAAATGCACTTTAACGCCTGAAATGGCAATCTGCTGTTGTAAGGCCGCCTCATCAGGGCCGGTACCAATGTAAGTTAATTCAATGGGTACCCCGTGTGCTTTGAGTAAGCCTGCGGCGGCTAAAGCATCAAAAATCCCCTTTCCTTCAATTAAACGCCCAATAAACAAGACTTTAAAGACTCGTGCATCTTGTAAAGGTAAGGCAGTAGGAATTTTGCTCAACTGCGCTGCCAAGGCACTCGGTGCGATAAAAACTGGGATCTTGGCTGGGATAGGGAAAATTTGGCGCACATTATTCGCTAAATGTTGGCTAATGCACCAATGGGCAGTGACTTTTGAGTACAACCAGCGATGCCATAAATCGCGCTTTGAAGAACTTTTTGTCGTACTATGACGCACAATTAAGCGTTGTACTGGCGTTTGTTGATCTAGGCTGAAATGAATCGACCTTAACTCAGAAGCACCAAAAAAAATAAGGTTACAAATCCCAAGGCGTTGCCATAAACGGCGCATTTGTGCGATGGCACGTAGGCTAAAGTGATATTTAAAATCAAGCGCAATCACTGGGACTTGGCGCGCTTTTGCATAAGTTTCTAAAAAAGTCCCTGCACGTACCACTAACCAAGTGGTTGTGAGGTGCTGGTTTAAACGCTCTGCAGTATGGCAGGCATCAAGCTCCATGCCCCCCTGATGAGGTGAAAAACACAAGACCGCAGTGGCGCCTCTTTGGGCATGGGGATGTAATAACATACATTTTCTCTGGAGATTTTATGAAGCAGTTTCCTGCACCCAAGGCGCAAATTCACCCTGTGTTAGCCCCCAGTATTCTCGTCACTGGCGGTGCAGGTTTCATTGGCTCGCATTTATGTGAAGCCTTGGTAGCACGCGGACATCAGGTGGTTTCTGTAGATAATTATTACACAGGTAGCCGTGAAAATATTCGCCACCTACTGGATAAAGCCAATTTTGAAGCTTTGCGTCATGATGTGGTTGAGCCTTTACGGGTTGAAGTAGAACAAATTTATAATCTTGCCTGTCCAGCTTCTCCTGTGCATTACCAAAAATACCCGGTACAAACCACCAAAACGAGTGTCTTGGGCGCTTTGAACCTGCTGGGCTTAGCGAAACGCACGCAAGCACGTATTTTACAAGCCTCTACCAGTGAAGTGTACGGGGATCCGCACGTCCACCCACAAAAAGAAACCTATTGGGGCCACGTCAACCCCATAGGGATTCGTGCTTGTTATGACGAAGGTAAGCGCTGTGCGGAAACCCTATTTTTTGATTATCAGCGTCAATATGGGGTCGATATTCGGGTGGCGCGTATCTTTAATACTTATGGTCCGAGAATGCACCCTCACGATGGGCGTGTGGTGTCTAACTTTATTATGCAAGCTTTAGCAGGTGAGCCCATTACCTTATATGGCGATGGTCAACAAACCCGCTCTTTTTGCTATGTAGACGATTTAGTCGAGGCTTTAATTCGCTTGATGCAGCAAGACACCCATGCTGGCCCGATTAATTTGGGTAATCCAAACGAATTTACCATTGCTGAACTTGCCGAAGAGGTGTTAAGCCTTGTGGGTGGCCCTTCTAAATTGGTCTATCGTGATTTACCTGCAGATGATCCACAACAACGCCAACCGGATATTAGTCAAGCGCAGCAGGCTTTGGATTGGCAGCCACAAGTGAGTTTACGCGACGGCCTTAAAGAGACCATCGCGTATTTTAAACACCAGTTTTTTAACTAGGTTTATTCAGGGCGAATCGGAGGGATTTGCCCACTGATATGCTGGACCATACGGGTAATAGCCGCCACTTGGGAACCTTGACGACTATAAAAGTTGGTACTTTCATAGCCCCACCAATCCCAACATCCCATCGGGTTAGCAAGATTTTTCTTCGCTTGTGGGAAAAGAACTAACATGCGATTGGCTGCCGCCCATTGCAGATACCCAGAATGGCGCACAAAGGTTTCATCGAGCACTTGCGCACTTTGTTCACATCCATGTAAAGCCACATGTAGCTTACAAGGTGCGCCTTCTTCACAGGTTTTTGGCACAAAAAGATAACCATAATCTAATAACCCTTTGATTTTGGCCCCTTGCGCTTTAAAAAAGGGTCTTTGATCAAAAGTCATCAGCATACCTGGGGCATCTAAAGGTTCTTTTAAATCAGGGTATAAGTGTTTTAGTGCAGCACCTACCCCATCATAATCACACTGATTGATATAAGGCGGTGCTTGTACATCACAGGCGGCACCATAATCTGCCGTTGGTAACGCATGGGCAGCTTCAGGTAAGGTCACGACTTTTAAATGCTGATCTGCCACCCAATGACGATACAAATCTGTCGTGGTTTGGGTGACACGTTCATCTAACACACCATCTTGGCCCGCACGATAAATCCACACTTTATGTGCTTGTGTACGCATCAACTCAGGATCACCAATCACTTCTGCCTCAGCCCAAGTACGTACTTGTTGCACTAAGGTCTCTACCTTAGGCGCACCATCACGGACCTGCATACATTGGGTTAAAGCTTGCGAAACGCCACCTTGGGCGGCGCATCCATAAGGACCGGCAGCAAAAATAGCCACCCCGGTATAAATCTCTGGATACGCGAAATGCAATTGGCTGGCCATATAACCGCCCGAGGAAATACCACTCACGCTGACTGCTTCCACATCAAATACAGACAGGGCGGGATACGTCACTTCTTCTTGCAGCATACAGCCTCCTAATAAAACGCTGGCACCAAGGACAGCCGCAAATTTGCTGATCACGCTAGACATAATTTGATCCATTTTGACAACGAAGGATGCGGCTTAAGGTAACACTTTTCCCGCATGGATACCTAAACGGCCAGTTTAAGCTTCATTTAAGTTAAGCAGATTAAAATATGCCTTATTCTGATGGATTTTAAGATCACCAAAATTAACAAGGAGTTAAGCCATGTTAGCAATGAAATCGGCATTATTGATTTTAGCGGCGAGTCTTGCCCTTACGGATGTAGGCGTTTCTCAAGCGCAATATACCGGCCCTTCAGCACAGCCAACATTAGAGTCTATTGCGGATGTTCTAAAAAAAGCGAAGGATGATCAAAAAGTTATTTTACATGGTTATTTAATCAAACAAGTCAGTGCGGAAAAGTACTTATTTTCGGATGGTCAACAAGAAATTCAGGTGGAAATTGATCAAGAAGATTTTCGTGGTCTGCAAATTGATGAAAAAACCCATCTTAAGATGATTGGCGAAGTAGAAAAAGACTTTTTACAGTCTCCAGAAATTGAAGTGGACTTCCTGCAAGTGCTACCTCAATAACTGAGCTTCACTTATTTTTAATTGCGACTGACTGAGGAATGCAAAATGTCTAAAAAATACCAAGAATCTATCCAGCTGATTGATGGCCGTTGGGTTAAGGTCGATGATGATGACAGAGACGAATACGTACAACTTGATGATGGCCGTTGGGCGGAAGTGGAAGACGACCGTGATGATGAATACGTGCAATTAACTGATGGCCGCTGGGTTGAAGTTGGCGATGATAACGACAACGACAGAGACGAATACGTACAACTTGACGATGGCCGCTGGGCGGAAGTGGAAGACGACCGCGACGATGAATACGTGCAATTAACTGATGGCCGCTGGGTTGAAGTTGACGATGATAACGACAACGACAGAGACGAATACGTACAACTTGATGATGGCCGCTGGGCGGAAGTGGAAGACGACCGTGACGATGAATACGTGCAATTAACTGATGGTCGTTGGGTTGAAGTTGGCGATGATAACGACAACGACAGAGACGAATACGTACAACTTAATGATGGCCGTTGGGCAGAAGTGGAAGACGACCGTGACGATGAATACGTGCAATTAACTGATGGTCGTTGGGTTGAAGTTGGCGATGATAACGACAACGACAGAGACGAATACGTACAACTTAATGATGGCCGTTGGGCAGAAGTGGAAGACGATACATACCTAGGTACGTCCACAAGTAGCGGCTCTCAAGCCGAGAATGGCACCAAGGCTACAGCAACCGATGGGCGTCTTTATGCAAATGTGCCAGAAAGCCAGCTTAGCGCAGAGGATGCGGCTTTAGCACGGCTTTATTTAGCCGTTTTTCAGCGT
The DNA here is from genome assembly GCF_900108915.1 of Allopseudospirillum japonicum. Classification (GTDB taxonomy): domain Bacteria; phylum Pseudomonadota; class Gammaproteobacteria; order Pseudomonadales; family Halomonadaceae; genus Pseudospirillum; species Pseudospirillum japonicum. The sequence continues at coordinate 155,863 of NZ_FNYH01000003.1, read as the reverse complement.
TTACCTGATGAGGATGGATTTCATTTTTGGCAAGGAGCCGCGCGTCAAGGAATGGAACTTGAGGATATCGCAGAATCCTTTATGCAATCGCAAGAGTTTATCCAAACTTATGGCGTAAACTTGCAAGCAGCTAGTTTTGTCGAGTTGGTCTACGAAAATGTCCTTGGACGCGCCCCAGATCAAGGTGGGCAAAGTTATTGGCAAAATCAGCTAGCCCAAGGGTTAGAAGCTGAAGACATGCTACTAGGTTTTAGTGAATCACAAGAATATCAAGCAGCGACCCAAGCACATATTAATACTTGGTTTGCTGGGTTATAAAATCAAACAACCCCTAGCTTGTTGGCTAGGGGCTTGGGTGCTAAATTGCACAAGATTACAGAATATAACGCGATAAATCTTCGTCGCGTGCCAAATCGCTTAAACGCGAGTCAACATATTCAGGGTCGACACAGAGTTGTTTTTGCTCTGTCTCGCCTGCATCGAAAGAAGCCGCTTCCAGTAAGCGTTCCATCACTGTATGTAAACGGCGTGCGCCAATATTTTCCGTACCCTCGTTCACTTGGAAAGCAATTTGCGCGATACGCTTAATCCCTTCAGCAGTGAAGCTCAATTCTAAGCCTTCTGTGGCCAATAAGGCTTGATATTGATGTGTTAAAGAGGCGCTAGGTTCGGTGAGAATCCGTTGGAAATCTTCCGGTGTCAAGGCGCTAAGTTCAACACGGATTGGCAAACGCCCTTGTAACTCAGGAATCAAATCCGAAGGCTTACTGAGATGGAAGGCACCTGAAGCAATAAATAAAATATGATCAGTTTTGATCATGCCGTATTTAGTGGAAACCGTGCAGCCTTCGATTAAAGGCAGTAGATCCCTTTGTACCCCTTCACGAGACACATCCGCGCTGGAATGATCACTGCGTTTGGCAACTTTGTCGATTTCATCAATAAAAACAATCCCGTTTTGCTCCACTAGCTCAAGCGCACGGCTTTTGATTTCTTCTTCATTAACAAGGCGTTCGGCTTCTTCATCACACAAGAGGCGGTAAGCTTCTTTAATTTTAAGCTTCCGGGAGCGTTTGCGTTCTTGTCCCAAACGACTAAACAAGCCTTTGAGTTGCTCGGTCATCTCTTCCATGCCCGGTGGGCTCATTACCTCAATACCCACTTGAGGTTCGGCAACTTCAATATCAATCTCTTTATCGTCTAATTGACCTTCGCGTAACTTTTTACGGAAGCTTTGGCGGGTCGCAGATTCAGAATCTGAACGTGCCAAAGGTTGGTCATAGGCATCACGGGCAGGCGGCAACAGGGCATCTAGGATGCGATCTTCCGCGGCATCTTCTGCTCGTGGGCGTGCCTGCTTCATCGCTTGTTCCCGCAACATCTTAATGGCCATATCCACCAGATCGCGGATGATGGTTTCAACATCGCGCCCAACATAACCAACTTCGGTAAATTTAGTCGCTTCGACTTTAATAAAAGGCGCATTGGCTAAACGGGCTAAACGACGTGCTATCTCTGTTTTACCCACGCCGGTAGGGCCTATCATCAAAATATTTTTTGGCGTGACTTCAGCACGTAACTCAGGTTCTAACTGCATACGCCGCCAGCGGTTGCGCAAGGCAATGGCCACTGCTCGTTTGGCCTCTTGTTGACCAACAATATATTTATCAAGCTCATGAACAATTTCGCGAGGTGTCATCTGTGACATAGGGCATCTCTATAGGTGAAATCGGAAAATCAATCAGGCTAGCGGCATCTAGTGACTGTTTTTGGGCAAGGCTTCTAACGTCAATTGATGGTTAGTGTAGACACAAATATCTGCAGCAAGCTGTAAGCTTTTTTCAGTAATTTGGTAAGCATCCAGCTCAGTATTTTCTAGTAAAGCACGGGCCGCAGCCAAAGCAAAATTACCACCAGAACCAATGGCAAGCACCCCATGTTCCGGTTCAATGACATCACCATTGCCAGAAATGCATAAGGTGGTATCCGCGTCTGCCACAACGAGCATAGCTTCTAAACGACGCAAAGCACGATCTGTACGCCAATCTTTAGCCATTTCGACTGCCGAGCGGACCAGTTGGCCTTGGTGTTTTTCTAACTGGGTTTCAAAGCGTTCAAACAAGGTAAACGCGTCTGCAGTACCACCGGCAAATCCTGCCAAGACCTGATCACGATACAAGCGCCGTACTTTGCGTGCATTGCCTTTCATCACACTTTGCCCAAGGGAGACTTGGCCATCCCCGCCGAGTACCACTTGTTGATCACGGCGCACGCATACTATGGTGGTCATATTAGATAAGCCTCTTGGTGGTTGTTCTTTGTCGTTAGAGTAAAAATGCCTTGAGCAGTACCAAAGGCAAAACAAGTTTTTGCAGATATGGCTATGATCAAGGCAAATTTCAAGCTTGATCTCAGCAAGCTTATTGAATCAGGGGCGAGACTTGCGCGCCTCCTTTGGGTGGATCTACATAAAAACGGTCAATAAAACTCAGTTCATAAGGGGGTTGATTTGGATCGACGCGAATTTGTAAACGAAAGCGTGTGGCGTCATCTTGGGTAAAACGAAAAGTAGCCAACTGATAAATCGCGTTTTGCTCACGTACAATCTGGAAACTTAAAGGACGCGCTTGCTCAACAAGGTTGCCCACTTCTCCAGTGACCAAAGCTTGTACTGGTGTCGTCGTGCCATCCGGATTTTCACGTAGGACTGCAATATTTAATAAAGCCTGATAAGCACTGCGTACAATGCCATAAGCTTGCGCCACCTCGGGTGTCAGAAAACTTGTGGTGACTGTATTGTAATGAATCTGATATTGGCCATGTTTCACCATGCGTTCTGCGTGTGCTGGTGCGCTCAACACCAAAGTGAGCAAAAACATGCCGAGAGCCAATACTGCTGAGCGTAAATGGATTCTTATCATTGAGGGCCTCTCCTCTGGTTTGCATCCTTATATAAGAAAAAAACTGTCTTCAGCGTAGCGATAACCTAGTGGCTTGCGCTATCCTTGCACCTCACCCATGTTTGTCCTTAGGTTTTTTGATTATGTGTGATGTGCTTGAGCAATTAAATGCCCTTTTACAGGAACGCCGCCATGCGGATGCCAATACATCTTACGTCGCCAGTTTGCATCATAAAGGCTTAAATAAAATTCTTGAAAAAGTTGGCGAAGAAGCGACGGAAACCCTATTAGCAGCTAAAGACGCGCAACACTCAGGACAGCTTGATGCGCTTGTGTATGAAACGGCAGATTTATGGTTTCACTCCTTGGTCATGTTATCTCACCTAGGGGCAGATCACACACAGGTCTTGCAAGAGTTACAAAGACGTTTAGGCACTTCTGGCTTAGTCGAAAAAGCCCAGCGCACCTCCTAGACTCCTGCCTAAGGCATAGGTTTAAAGTTTTTTATTTTCTCAATTGATTGATTGGAGATTTCCCATGTTAGGTGGCATTAGTATTTGGCAGTTATTAATTGTCCTCGGGATTATTATTTTAATCTTTGGTACCAAAAAGCTACGTAATGTCGGCTCAGATTTAGGCGGTGCAGTTCGCGGTTTTAAAGAAGCAATGAATAAAGAAAAATCAGCTGAGGAAAATGAATCAGCAGATCAAGCCAAAGCCACGCCTGCGCAAATCAAACAAGAAGACGAAAAAATTATTGATGCCAGCGCACAAAAAACCGTACATACAGAAAAAGAACGTAGCTAACGCCCATGTTTGATATTGGCTTTTTTGAACTTTTGCTCCTTGGGTTGGTAAGCTTATTAGTGCTTGGCCCAGAACGCCTTCCCCATGCGGCAAGAACCGCAGGGCTTTGGGTTGGGCGGATGCGTCAAGCTTTCTCTGGTGTGCAGCAAGAGATTAACCAACAGTTAGAGATAGAAGCTTTGCATCAAAGGTTGGCAGAGCAGGAAGCTCGGGTGGCGGCGACCTTAGCAAAAGCAGAACAAGCCGCAGCCCAAGTACAAGCGCCACCGACTCAAATAGCGAATACCCCGGAGGCTGAAACCACTCAAGCGAGTGATATCAGCCCTTCCGCAGCGCAAGACTCAGGCAAGCCAACACCTAAAGGAGCTTCCGATGCTTGATCCTGATGCCCAAACCAAGATTGAGACCCAAGATAAAGCCGAACCTAGACATGCTCCCTTCATTGAGCACCTCATTGAATTACGCACTCGCTTATTATATTCAGTGTTAGCGGTTTTAGTGCTTTTTATTGGCTTGTATCCTTTTGCCAATGAGTTATATCAAACCCTATCGGAACCCTTACGCGCCTTATTACCAGAAGGCTCACAAATGATTGCCACTGAAGTGGCCTCGCCTTTTCTAGCGCCTTTTAAACTGGCCATGATGACCGCTTTTTTTCTTGCGGTACCTGTCGTTTTGTATCAAATTTGGGCGTTTATTGCGCCAGGTTTATATGAGCATGAAAAACGTTATGCTTTGCCTTTATTAGGGGCTGCAGTTGCACTTTTTTATTTGGGAATGTCCTTTGCTTATTATGTCGTATTCCCGTTAATCTTTGCTTTCTTTACCAGTGTGGGGCCGGGTGATGTCGCCGTCATGACAGACATTAACCACTACCTTAACTTTGTGCTCAAACTCTTATTTGCTTTTGGGCTGGCATTTGAAATCCCAGTGGCCACTGTACTTTTAGTGCTTTTAGGGGTGACAGATGTCGAAAACTTAGCGAAAAAACGCCCTTATGTAGTGATTTTTTGCTTTGTCGTAGGCATGTTATTAACGCCACCGGATGTGTTTTCGCAAAGTATGTTAGCGATTCCTATGTGGTTACTTTTTGAGGCTGGAATTATCATTGCACGCTTTTTACCTAAGGCGGCACCGAAAGCCATGTGATTTTTCCGGTACTTAGGTTGGATATTGCTTACAAGAAAAATCCTTATATTTTCTAATGCTTATATCCAGCCTATTTAAAAATTATTTTTAACATATAAAAATACATTGATCTTGTTGTTCAACTCTATCCATCATCATCTATTTTTATCGACTTCTATATCATGCAATAAAAATTTTATAGCCTTGTTTGCCTTCCCTATCTGCTTTGGAGAGCTAATGCACCTATGTCCTCGCCTTCTGTCTCCAACTTGCCAAAATTAGAAGAATCCCTCCCTGTTATCGACAGCGCGCGCCAAGCCTATTTAGATCAGGTGAAACTCTTATCGGATCGTATTGTAAAAGCGCAGCAGCCCATTCGTATTCTGGATGCAATTAACTGGGATGATAGTATTAAAGAGCACTTTTTTGCCCATCAGTGCCAACAACTACCACCAGTTGATCAAGCTTATTATCAAAAACGCCCCTTACGTTTCGAACCTAGCCCGCTCAAACGCGAGTTTCATGATATTGAACGCGAAATTACTCGCACCCTTGGGCAGCTTAATCCGCTGGCCAATATTATGCGCCGTATGTGTCGTGAATATCAGACTGTGATTCGCATGCTGGAAAAGCGGGGTACGGAAGATTTTGCCGATTATGCGCAAGAGTTATACGGTTCCTCTTCCGATGTGTTCCATGCTGGAGATCCAACGATTGCACAACTTGGGGAAATGGTCGAAGAAACCCTTAGTAACCTGCTAGAACATCAATCGATGCAGGAAGACGCTCGTACCATAGAAGCAGCAGATGCTGTGGCTTGGCTCAATGCGCGTGCGCAAGATGCGTTTCCTAATGCGGGTGTGCGCGTTATATTGGATGATGGGATTGCTTCAGATGCTGCGGCGGGCAATGATTATATTAAAATCCGCAAGGGTGCGACTTTTAATCTGCGTGATTTAGAAATTCTAGAAGTCCATGAAGGCTGGGTGCATTTAGGGACCACCTTAAATGGCATGTCCCAACCCTATTGTACTTTTTTGTCTAAAGGGCCACCTTCTGCCACCATTACCCAAGAAGGTTTAGCAGTTCTGACCGAAATTCTCACCTTAAGATCCGGCCCACGACGCTTACACAAGTTAATTAGCCGTGTGCGTGCGGTGACTTTAGCTGAACAAGGCGCGAATTTTTGTGATGTCTTTCACTATTTACGTGAACATGACTTAGATGCAGAGCAAAGCTATATTGTGGCCAGTCGTGTTTTTCGTGGTAGCACACCTACAGGGGCGCCTTTTACCAAGGATATTACCTATATCAAGGGTTTTATTCTGACATATAACTACTTACGCATTGCGGTTGCCCAAGGCAAATTAGATCGCCTGCCGTTACTCTTTTTAGGTAAAACTGTGTTGGAAGATATGCGTGTTTTGGCCGATCTAGTTGAAGAAGGGACTGTGGTGGCACCTACTTTTATTCCACCTTACTTAAAAGATTGTAAAGGCTTGGCAACTTGGCTCAGTTTTAGCCGTTTTATTGGTAATTTAAACTTTAGCCAGTTAGAAGCCGATTACGGACAAATTATTTAACGGATAGGGTTGAAAAGGCGCTGGAAAGGAGAATCAGCGCCTTGGTTTGATGGTTGAAATGCCTAACGGCGAGGCCGTTTTTTATTGGTTAAGCGTGGTCGGTTAGAAGTATGGGCCGCGCCGATCGCTTGCCCTTTTTTAGCCGCAGGTGTTTTAATTTTTTTACCTCTTGCATCGATATCCTCTGCAGGAATCAGATGCTGTTTACCTGAACCAATCAAATCAGCACGTCCCATCGCGGTTAAAGTCGCGCGCAGTTTAGGCCAGTTGTTCGGATCATGATAACGGAGAAAGCTTTTTTGTAGACGTCTTTGGGCATGATCTTTAGCAGTGAACAAGGTTTCACTTTTATAGGTGACCTGCTTGAGCGGGTTTTTATTCGAGTGATACATAGCTGTGGCTAAAGACATTGGCGAGGGATAAAAAGTTTGTACTTGATCTGGCCGAAAATCATGGGTTTTTAACCACAGGGCTAGATTCAACATGTCTTCATCACTACTCCCTGGATGCGCTGCGATGAAGTAGGGAATCAAATATTGTTTCTTGCCTGCTTCCTTGGAATATTTATCAAACATACGTTTGAACTGATCATAGGTGCCCATGCCAGGTTTCATCATTTTATTTAAGGTTTCTGGCTCTGAATGTTCTGGGGCAATTTTTAAATAGCCCCCGACATGATGGGTCACTAATTCACGGACATATTCTGGATCTTCCACGGCCAAATCGTAACGTAACCCAGAAGCAATCGAGACAGTATGTACTCCTTCTACCGCACGTGCTTTGCGGTAAAGTTGGGTTGTTGGGCTGTGATCTGTCGTTAAATTACTGCAAATACTCGGATAGACACAAGAGAGTTTACGGCAAGACGCTTGGATTTCTGGATCTTTACAATTGAGGTGGTACATATTCGATGTCGGCCCACCCAGATCAGAAATATGTCCAGTAAAGCTGGGTAGTTTCGCTTTAATATCCTCAATTTCATTGATGATGGATTCATGCGAGCGGCTTTGAATAATGCGTCCTTCATGCTCGGTAATAGAGCAAAAAGTACAGCCGCCAAAGCAACCACGCATAATATTGATTGAAAAACGTATCATTTCATAGGCAGGGATTTTTGCGCCTTCATATTTAGGGTGTGGCACCCTTTGATAAGGCAAAGCAAAGACCTGATCCATCTCATGGGTTTCCAGCGGAATCGGTGGCGGATTGACCCAAACCTCTTGGGTACCATGCTTTTGAATTAGTGCACGCGCATTATGTGGATTCGATTCCAGATGCAATACCCGAGAAGCATGTGCATATAAGACAGCATCCTTGCTGACTTTTTCAAATGAAGGTAAACGAATATAAGTCTGGTCTGCTTGTAATCTTTGCTTGCCTTTTAACGGTGCAGGAATCACCCGAATGGGCATGACATCTTGCTCAGTCTCAGAGGTGTTAGTACATCCAGTTTCGGGAAGGTATTCGTAAGGGCTGGGAATTGCATCAATTTTGCTTGGCCAATCAACGCGCGTGGAATCTATCTCAGTGTAACCAGCTGGCGGCGTTTTACGGACAAAGGCGGTACCACGTATCTGCTGTAGATCGGTTAGGTTTTGTCCGCGTGCTAAAGCATGGGTAAGCTCAATGAGTGCACGCTCAGCATTGCCATACAACAAAATATCTGCACCTGAATCTAACAGTACAGAACGCCGTATCTGATCGCTCCAATAGTCATATTGGGCAATGCGTCTTAAACTGGCTTCAATACCGCCGATGAGAACAGGAATATCCTTATAAAGGCGTTTACACATTTGCGTGTACACAATGACGGCACGGTCAGGGCGTTTACCTGCCAAGCCACCTGGTGTATAAGCGTCGTCATTACGGACTTTTAAATCTGCTGTGTACCGATTGATCAAAGAATCCATATTACCGGCAGTGACACCAAAGTATAAGTTGGGTGCACCTAAACGCTGGAAATCTTGCGCATTATTCCAATCAGGCTGGTCTAAAATACCCACACGAAAGCCTTGGGCCTCTAGCAAGCGGCCCAAAACGGCCATGCCAAAGCTTGGGTGGTCTACATAGGCATCGCCTGTCACGATAATAATGTCGCAAGAATCCCAACCTAAGGCATCCATTTCTGCGCGTGTTGTGGGTAGAAAAGGGGCAATGCCGTAACACTCAGCCCAATATAAAGGATAGGAAAACAAGTCAGGAGCGGTTTGATGTCGAGATGTCATTAGGCTTACTCACCAAGTAAAAATGCTATCTAGTGGGTTATTTTAGCCCTTATGGGCAAAATAAATGGTTTGATCCAGTTTTTATTCTTTATGGCAATTAAAGGAGTTTGCATCTGTATGTTATTCGGCTCTCAACGTGCTGCAGCCCATCTTGGCGCGGGCTTTTTGTTAATTTTAAAGCCTAAGTTACGCCGCTTCGTCTATCTTCCCGTATTGATCAATATCGGGGTGTTTGCAGGTTTATTTTATTGGGCGTGGCAAGCCTTTAGCGACTGGAGCTTATGGATGAGCCAACAAATTCCGGATTGGCTCGCTTGGCTTGAGTGGTTGTTATGGCCTGTGTTTATTTTAGGGATTTTACTGGGGCTAGTATTTGGCTTTACCTTAATTGTACACTTGATTTCAGCCCCTTTTATGGGATTACTTGCGGAGAAAGTCGAAGAACACCTGACAGGGGTTCGCCCTATGACAGACGAGCCCTTATGGCCTATGATACAGCGCACTTTTGCACGAGAATGGACCAAAATAGCTTATATGTTACCGCGTCTTTTGGGACTTGTGATACTGAGCTTTATTCCTGTGGTCAATCTTATCGCACCTTTACTCTGGTTCATGTTCAATGCATGGATGCTTGCGATTCAATATCTTGATTACCCTATGGATAATCACCGTATTAGCTTTGACGCAATGCGCACTCAGCTAGCGCAAAAGCGTGTACAATCCCTCTCATTTGGTGCCTGTGTTTCTGTGTTAACGCCTTTACCTTTGATCAATCTTGTGCTGATGCCGGCAGCGGTAGCAGGTGCAACGCAAATGTGGGTACAGGAGTTTTCCTCATCAGCTAATCCAAGCTAAGCATTTTTACATCTGCTGACGACCGCAGCAAACACCTTGATCTGATCAGGTCTTTACATCGGCTGCTAGCTAGGATGAGTATGAAAAATCACCAGAGCAAACAGGGTTATAAAAGTAAAGATTATCTAGGCTTGCGTGGCCGAGTGCGCTTAATCATAAACAACCAAAGATAGCAAACTGACTAGGAGGTCGCGGGAACAGGGTCAGCTAAGGCTGACAGGCTATCCCTCCTTGCCCCATCAAGCACAACGGGCAAGGTTTCTCGCGCAAGATCATAAGAGATGAAAACGCTTCGATTGTTAGTCATTGATGATGCTAAGTTTATGCGGGACTTAGTGATCAAAACCATACGCACCAGTTACCCAGAAATGCTGGTGGAGGAGGCTGCCGACGGTCGTAAGGCACAAGCAATGCTTGCCAAAAATACCTATGACCTTGTGTTGTGTGATTGGGAAATGCCAGAAATGAATGGCTTGGAATTGCTCACTTGGTTACGTGAGCAAGAAAGTTACCATGAGCTACCTTTCATTATGGTGACCAGTTTGGGTGAGAAAGACAATGTCATCCAAGCTGTGCAAGCAGGCGTGAACGACTATATCAGCAAACCTTTTTCTAGCGATCAGTTGGTGACCAAAATCTCACGTCAACTGATTAAACATGGCAGTGTCACTAAGGAAGATTTACAGCGTATGGCGCCTAAAGAACGGATTCAAAGTGGTGGTTTCGATAGTGCTTCTTTATTAACGGCCAATAAAGTCTCACCGACAGCGAATGTAGTGAACTCAAATCGTCGTGCGCATCCGCAAAGTCGGATTAAAGGCAAGGCTTTAGTGGCTTTAAATATTGGTCGTAAACTAGAGGTGCTGATTCGTGAAATTAATACCACAGAATGTTTAGTGATTAGCTCAACAGAAGGCGGCTTGCCTGGATTATCTGAAGATGTTCGTGTGATCTTAGTGGCAACAGATAGCCAAAACCATCCTATCCAAGCGCAGGTGGGTGCTTTTGTCAACATGTTGCAGTTGATGGAAAAAAATATTGATTGCAATCGTGCACTTTTGCGTTTGCAGTTTCATGAGATTCCACCAGAACAGCATAGTGCGTTTCAACAGATTATCGCGCGTTTGCGCTAGAGAATTAAGGGGCGTCTTTGCGCCCTCTCAGTCGGCTAACCTAAAGTATCCCAAGGATCTATATCCCAAGCATAGCGTATCGTGCGTGCCTGCTTATGTTGGCGTAAATAACGCAAGCTTGCAGCGATGGTCTCATGTAAAGGTGCACGCTGAGCTGCTTGTAACCAAAACTGCATATGATAACGGTTTTTTCGCCTTTCCATCGGGGCAGGAAAAGGCCCTATGGCATTGAGCCCTTGCGCTTGGATAAGTGAATCGGCCTCTTCAACACCTCTGGTTGCTTGTATATATGGATGTAGATGTGCAGCCATCTCAGTGAGTACTTGGTGTACTTGTTCGCGTGTTTTGCCGGAAGCATGCAAAATAGCCAAATATTCATACGGTGGTAGGCTAAGTTGTTCCCGCTCTTCTAATAAGCGCCGTGCAAAGTAGCTGTAACCGTGCTGGCACAACTCCAACAAATTGGTATCATCAGGATGTCGTGTTTGTAAAATGACTTCCCCTGCCTGATGTGCACGTCCTGCTCTTCCTGCCACCTGGGTTAACAATTGCCCACTATGTTCAAGCGCGCGAAAATCACTACTGTAAAGACCTGTATCTGCATCGAGTACGGCGACTAACGTCACTCTAGGAAAATGATGGCCTTTAGCAAGCATTTGGGTTCCGAGCAAAATACCTGCTTGCATCTGCTGGATTTGCTGCAAGCTGGTCTGTAAACGTTTATGAGTGGAAACAGCATCTCTATCTAAACGTACCAAAGGAATCTCTGGATACCTTTGCTGTAGAAAGGCTTCACTACGTTGGGTTCCCCAGCCTAAAGGATGTAAGTCCTCGCTTTGGCAATGAGGACAGGTCAGCATTACCGCTTGTTGTGTATCACAATGATGGCAATGTAAACGTGGTGGTTCTTTATGCCATGTCATGCGCGCATCACATTGCGGGCATTCCGCCAGCCAACCACAAGTATAACAAGTCAGCGCTGGGGCAAAGCCGCGCCGATTAATAAAGATCAACACTTGATTGCCTGCTTGCAAGTGCGTATCTAAACGCTTGAGTAGAGGCAAAGAAAAGCCTTCTTGGAGTTTGAGGCTGCGAATATCTAATAATTGTAGTGGGGGCGGCGTTGGCTTGTTTGTTTGTGGCCTTTGGGTGAGTTGTAAATGCTGATAATGCTGTGCTAAAGCATGGCGCAAGCTTTCTAAAGAAGGCGTAGCTGAGCCTAAAATTACGGGGACTTGCGCTTCTTGTGCATATTTTAAGGCGAGATCACGGGCATGGTAGCGCAGCCCTTCCATTTGTTTAAAAGACGCATCTTGTTCTTCATCAATAATCACCATCCCCAAATTAGCGAAAGGGGTAAAAACTGCTGAACGTGTGCCTATGACAATGGCAGCAGCCCCTCGCTTAGCCGCTAACCAAGCCTCTAAACGCTCACGCTCAGATAAGCCAGAATGCAAAGCGACAAGAGAACAAGCAAAACGACGACGAAATCTGTGTAAAGTTTGTGGCGTTAAACTAATTTCTGGGACTAACACTAACACTTGCTGACCGCGTGCAAGGACAGGCCGCAGAGCTTGTAAATAGACTTCTGTTTTACCACTGCCGGTCACCCCTTCGAGTAAAAAGACGTGGAAGCCTTGCGCTTGCTGGATGTGTTGCACCGCTGAGGTCTGCTCTGGTGTTAAGACCAGTTCTGCTTCTGCTAGTAAAGGGCCGGAAACTTGGGCAGTTAATTTGGGTTCTTGTCTGTAATCAATTAAGCCTTTATCGCGCAATTTGTGTAATTGTGTCGATTGAAAGCCTTGCGCACTAATAGCGCTCACCTCTAAGCCGTGCGGATGTTGGCGTAACATTTGTAATAAACGCCATTGCGCCGGTGTTTTAGGCATGGCTTCTATTTGCTGCCCTAGATAGGTGGTAAACCAAATTTGATCTTGTAAAGCATCCGCCGGCTCGCCCTTTTTTAATAAAGTAGGCAAGCAACTAAAGAGGGTGTCACCTAGCGGGTGATGGTAATAACGTGCACACCAACGGATTTTCGCCAACCATCCTGGGTCTAGGATGGGATCTAGATCTAAGAGGTGTTCAATAGGTTTGATCTTTGCAGGAGAGATATCAGAAGCTTGCTTATGGCCAACAATGACCCCGATGAGCTTGCGTTGACCAAAACTCACTTGCACACGACAGCCAAGCGCCTGCCGAAAATGCGCTGTATGCGGATGTGGCAAGTAATCAAAAATTGCATCAAGAGGGACTGGCAACGCAACCTCTAAAATCAATGGCATAAACAAATTTCCTGCGCCCGCAGCTTGAAAGTTACGTGAAATCTTCTGTGAATGCTTGCGTCTATAACAAGCTCTGGTATGATCTGCAACCCTATTAATTAGCTTCATTATAAGCTAGTTTGCTCCCCCTAATTCATCCATGTCATAGGTGCGGTGCTTAACGCTGTGATTCTGAAAAGATTTAGAGTCCAGGTCGGCTTAAGTGGCGGCATCTTATGCAAAGAGGCTTAGCTCATGAAACAAGGTATCCACCCAGATTACAGCCGCGTTAAAGTCACTTGCAGCTGTGGCGCAGAATTCACTATTGGTTCGACTTTGAACAAAGAATTCACTGTTGACGTCTGTTCAAGCTGCCACCCTTTCTATACAGGTAAGCAAAAGCAAGCGACCACAGGTGGCCGTATTGAGCGCTTCACTAAGCGCTTTGGCAGCCGTATCAACAAATAAGTCTCTTTGTTGGCTTGGCAGAAACCGCAGTTTAATCACTGCGGTTTTTTTGTGTCTGTTGCTTTTTTACATAGAAAATATCCGCCTTGACGGTAGATATAAGGGATTTTTTCTTATGTTTTGTGACTTGGCATTCGCCTTAAGTATAAGACCTTCATCGGTAGACGTGATATGATCTAAAAGCGCAAAGCCTTTATCGGCCCGTCACTATCTTGTAAAAAACACCTTAAAAAGGTTAATTTTTTGTGGCCAAGAGACGCTTTGGGCCGGGTATTATGCATTGAGTCAGCTATCGGAGCGCGTTATGCCTGATAGGTTAACCGCATTGAATACGGGCAAATTTAGAGGTAGAGCCAGAATAGTCTAAAGGTTATTCTGTGTGGACCGAGTCACTCATTTTTAGTGGAATATAAATAATGTCAAATGATATGAAACAGGCTGCTTTGGATTATCACGCCCTGCCAATTCCAGGTAAATTGAGCATTGAAATTTCTAAACCTGCGGAAACGGCCAAGCATCTTGCCTTAGCTTATAGCCCAGGGGTTGCTGAACCTGTACGTGAAATCGCTAAAGACCCAGAAAATGCCTACAAATACACAGGAAAGGGCAATCTGGTTGCGGTGATTTCTGATGGGTCTGCCATCCTAGGTCTAGGTAACTTAGGCCCCTTGGCTTCTAAGCCTGTTATGGAAGGTAAAAGCTTGTTATTCAAGCGTTTTGCTGGAATTAACTCGGTCGATTTAGAAGTGAATGCAGAAAGCCCACAAGCCTTTATTGATACAGTAGCACGTATCGCAGACACCTTTGGTGGCATCAATCTGGAAGATATTAAAGCGCCTGAATGTTTTGAAATCGAGCGCATCTTAATTGAACAGTGCGATATTCCAATTTTCCATGATGATCAACACGGCACTGCGATTGTGACTGCAGCGGGCCTGATTAATGCGCTTGAATTAGCACAGAAGCAAATTCAGGACGCAAAAATCGTTTGTCTAGGTGCAGGTGCTGCGGCGATTGCTTGTATGAAGCTTTTGGTTGCTTGTGGTGCGAAAACCGAAAACATCTATATGCTAGATCGTAAAGGCGTGATCCATACAGGTCGCGAGGACCTCAACCAATACAAAGCCATGTTCGCTAATGAGACTAACAAGCGTACTTTGGATGATGCGGTTGAAGGTGCGGATGTCTTTATTGGTTTGTCTGGGCCAAATCTTCTCAGTGCTGAGCAATTAAAGAAAATGGCGGCGAATCCGGTCGTATTTGCTTGCTCTAACCCTGATCCCGAAATTTCCCCTGCTTTGGCACGCGAAACCCGTTCCGATGTGATTATGGCGACAGGTCGTTCGGATTATCCAAATCAAGTCAATAACGTGCTTGGCTTCCCCTTTATTTTCCGTGGTGCCTTAGACGTACGTGCTAAGCGTATTAACGAAGAAATGAAGGTTGCTGCGGTAAATGCATTAAAAGATTTGGCAAAACAGCCTGTCCCTGCAGAAGTACTCACCGCGTATGAGTTAGAAGCGCTCGAGTTCGGCCGTGAGTATATTATTCCTAAGCCAACAGATCCGCGTTTGCTTGGCGCTATCTCTGCAGCAGTCGCTCAAGCTGCGGTGGATTCAGGTGTTGCGCGTTTACCTTATCCACAGCATTATCCGCTTACCTCGATTGAAGAGGTTTACGGCTAAGCATCTTGAGACACAATCGCTTGATTCCTTTAGCCTACCTCTATCTGGGTTGCTAAAGCCGATAATAAGGTGCTAACCCTTGCCTTATTGCTTAAACAAAGTCTAGGCAGATCCTAGACTTTGTTGCGTTTAAGCTGCACTATCTTGTGTTAAATGTCTGTATTTATACTTAAGCCTTGTGCTAGGATTTTCAGTAACATCCGGTTTTTATTGCGCTAACGCAAATTAAAAGCATGGAAAACAAGATATAAGTGAAGCGAATCCTCTGGATGTCGATAACCTTATCATGGATATAAATCTGTACCTCTGCTACTGTGATCTGCAGTAGTGTGTTAGACAAAAAGGAGCACAAAGCATGCTAATTTTGACGCGCCGCGTGGGCGAAACCTTGATGGTCGGTGATGATGTAACCGTCACTGTCCTTGGTGTAAAAGGTAACCAAGTACGTATTGGTGTGAACGCCCCGAAGGAAGTTGCCGTGCATAGGGAAGAAATTTATCAGCGTATTCAAAGGGAGAAAGAGGCTAATCTCGCGGCACAAGAAGCTAAATCAGATTATTAAGCGAGCTTCTTGTAAAAAAATCTAGTTCCCCCTGTGGACATTAGAATTTTTTATGCTATAGTATGCGCCGTGTCGAGGAGAGGTGGCCGAGTGGCTGAAGGCGCTCCCCTGCTAAGGGAGTATAGGGCTTATACCCCTATCGAGGGTTCGAATCCCTCTCTCTCCGCCACACCCTTGAGTGTGCGCTCGTAGCTCAGCTGGATAGAGTACCTGGCTACGAACCAGGCGGTCGGAGGTTCGAATCCTCCCGAGCGCGCCACTTAAGCAGAAGATGCCTACTCTGCATCTTTGATTGACAATTAAGCAACACCCGGTACGCGCTCGTAGCTCAGCTGGATAGAGTACCTGGCTACGAACCAGGCGGTCGGAGGTTCGAATCCTCCCGAGCGCGCCAAGTTTGATAAAAAAGCCCCATGCAAATGCGTGGGGCTTTTTTGCGTGTGTTGGTTTTATCAAGGAGACTCCTGGGGAAGTTGTGCTTAATTTGTTTGCGGTTATGCTTTAATGCCCTTGAATTGTGATATTGTGTATCCACAAAGCTGGCTTGATGAGGTATAGATGTGGCAACGACAAGTAAAATGCAGACCATGCCTAATACAATCCATAATGGAGGGTGGCAACGCCTTAAAACCTCCAGTCTTATTTTGGTTGCTCTGCTGATTTTAGCCATTCTTGCAGGCTTGTTATGGATGAGTCGCCAATCTAATGCACAAGAGCATATTTTTACCTTAAAGCAAATCTCTTTGATTAGTGA
Organism: Allopseudospirillum japonicum; assembly: GCF_900108915.1. Lineage (GTDB taxonomy): Bacteria > Pseudomonadota > Gammaproteobacteria > Pseudomonadales > Halomonadaceae > Pseudospirillum > Pseudospirillum japonicum. The sequence continues at coordinate 139,499 of NZ_FNYH01000003.1, read as the reverse complement.
GCTAATTACTGAAGTCAATGAAGAAGCAATAGAATTTCGCTTTGGGATGTTAATTAAAGAAGCAGAATTTAATGACGTAAGAGACGAGCTGCGCCAAGCCGGTGAGGCTTTTGTCTCTGCGTTAACGCCTGCGACGCAAAAGGCCATTGAAACCCAATGGCAGCATTATAAGATGCTGCTGGCCCAAAAAGATGCTTTGTTAGAAGATTTAATTGTACGCACTTTAAGACAGCGTGAGTCCAGTCAAACCTTTCAACATTTATTATATCGTTTACGTTTGAGCCTTGCACAGCAAAACCCGCCATTATTAGCAGCCTTAGGTGAAATCCAAAGTGCCGTTATTTTGCCAGCCGATCAACACTTAACAAAAGCACAATTAGAAGCAAGTTTAAATCTAGCCGCTTGGCGGACTTTGCGTGAACAAGCACCGCAAAATTTACAATCTCAAGTACAAGAAATCGAACAGGCAGCAAAGCAGCGTCTAGCAAATATTCTGATCATAGATGAACGTTTATTACAGGCGTATAAAACCCCTTTAAAAGATGCGTTAAATGATATGGCGCGTCAATATTTACATTATTACCAGCAACAAGAAAAGAAAGTCGAGTTTGCGCGTACAAGTTTATTTGCCGTGGCAGCTGCGTTATTAGTGATCGTTATTTTTGTTGTTTTACATTTAAGCCGTGTTTCTGCACGCTTGCGCCAAGCAGTGCAAGAGTTACACTATCGCCAGTTTGCTTTAGACCAGCATGCGATTGTGAGTATGAGTGATAGTGAAGGGAAAATTACTTATGCAAATGAATTATTCTGTGCCATCAGTGGCTATAAACAAGAAGATTTATTGGGCCAGCCTTATAGTTTAGTGTGTGATGAATCTAAAGAAAGGTATCAAGAGGTTCATAAACACTTGCGCGAAGGTAAGGTTTGGCATGGTGTAATTAAAAATCGTAAAATTAACCAAGATATTTATTGGGAATACGCAACTTTTGTGCCTTTACCTGATAGTAAGGATGAAAATAAATACCAGTTAATTGCGATTCGCACAGATATCACCTATCGCAAACAGATGGAAGATGAATTAGCAAGAAATAGCCATTTCCTTAGTAGTATCACGGATTCTATGGGGCAAGGAGTGTATGCACTTAACTCACAAGGGATTTGTACTTTTTTAAATCGAGAAGCGGAGCGTTTACTTGGTTGGACGCGGTCTGAATTATTAGGGCGTGAATTGCATTCACTGATTCATCGCCATCCTCATACGAGTGAGGGTGAAAACAATACCTTACAAAATTGCCCTGTCTATTTATCCTTGACTCAAGGGGCAAGTTACCGCTCAGAGCAAGAAATTTTTGAACGCAAAGATCAAACAAGTTTTCCTGTTTCTTTAATTGCTGTGCCTCTATATAAACACAACCAAATTATTGGCTCTGTGGCTGTTTTTGAGGATATTACAGAGCGTTTAGCCACCCGAGAAGAATTAGAAGTGGCTAAAAATATGGCTGAGTCGGCGAATCAAGCGAAAAGCCGTTTTCTTGCTAATATGAGCCATGAAATTCGTACCCCTATGAATGCAATTATTGGTTTAACGCATTTAGCGCAAGAATATGCGACGGAAACTCGAGTCCAGGATTATTTAGAAAAAATACAAAGTTCCTCACGCGCTCTGCTCAGTATTATTAATGATATTCTCGATTTCTCTAAAATCGAAGCAGGACAAATGGCAATAGAGGAAATTGAATTTCGTTTAGATGATGTGATCGAGCAGATTTTAGCCGTCAATGCATTGCGTGCAGAGGAAAAAAATCTCGAATTTAATGTAGTGACCGAAGATGCTTTACCTCGGCGTTTTCGTGGCGATCCTTTACGTTTAGGGCAAATTCTGACAAATTTAATTAGTAATGCCATTAAATTTACTACTGAAGGGGAAGTCACCTTAAGGATTACGCACTTGCCTGGGTATCATGATCAGCAAGTACATTTACGTTGTGAAGTTCAAGATACCGGCATTGGGATGACAGAAGCGCAAATACAGCGTTTATTCCAATCTTTTAGTCAAGCAGACTCATCCACGACGCGACGTTTTGGCGGCACAGGTTTAGGGTTAGCAATTAGCCGACAACTTGCACGCTTAATGCACGGTGATATTAGTGTGCGCAGTGCTGAGGGAGAAGGGTCTAGTTTTATATTGGAGCTCCCTTTAGCCTTGGCAACGGGTGCGCCTCAGCAAAGAGAAATCGATGGCCGTTTATATGATAGACGTGTGCTAATCGTGGATGATAATGCCACTGCGCGTGAAGTATTGATGCATCAATTGCATGCATGGCAGTTGCGTGCGGATGCTTTAGTGAGTGGTGAAGATGCAATCGCGCGCCTACAAAGTGGCCATGATTATGAGTTGGTCCTATTGGATTGGCGTTTGCTAGGGATGGATGGTATTGCCACCGCGCGTGCTATCTTGCAATTGCCTCATGCGCCTAAAGTGGTGATGATGACAGCGTTTGGCCGCGACCAACTGCATGAATTTACTCAAGATTTGCAGCTTGCTGCAACCCTCACCAAGCCGGTGACGCCTTCCACCTTATACGATACTTTAGTGAATGTGCTTTGTTATAAGGTACTTAAAGCGGGCGATACGCCGAAGGCACCAGCAGCACCTGCGACAGCAGAGATGAAGTTAGACGGTCATGTGTTACTAGTTGAAGATAATCAAGTCAATCAAAGGGTGATTCGTGAGCTACTTGAGCTGAAAGGTGTGACCGTCGAAGTCAGTAATAACGGCCAAGAAGCCTTAGGACGCTTACACCAAAGCCAAGACTTTGATCTGGTCTTTATGGATATGCAAATGCCGGTGATGGATGGTATTACAGCAACTCGACGTATTCGTACCCAATTAGCTTTAACTGAGCTCCCCATTATTGCGTTGACGGCTAACTCATTACAGGGTGATCGGGAACGCTGTCTTGATGCTGGGATGAATGACTACTTAGCCAAACCAATTGATGTGCAATCGCTCAACCTAATTTTGCATAAGTATTTGTCTGTGAAAACCCCTGTTGCAGACGTACAAGACGCTAGTAGCACCCAGCTTACGACGAAAGAAAATGTGCCAAAGCAGCATGTGAGCTTGCGCCATAAAATTGAGGCGCATCCAATTAAAGCGCCTGTGCAAGATGCGCAAATTCAGGAAACTTATCAAGCGTTAGAAAAAGCCTTTGCACCTTTGCAAGCCAGTCATCAGGCGGTAACACCGAGCTTAGCAAGACGTTTATCTTTATTAGAGGAAGCGAAAGCTTGGATGCATACAGTGGATACACCCACGGCAAAAGCGCAGCAGGTTCCAACTAAAAACTTGTCTGCAGAACAAGCTTCACCAGAAGCAAATACCCCACAAGCGCCTGAATTAGCACCTCTGTATCAGGCGCTCTATACTCATATTCAAGAAGGTGATATGCAGGCAGAAGAAAGCTTGCAAGCCTTACAAGTGGCATGTCGTGGTTATTTACCGCTTGAAGTAATGGACACTTTACAGCATGTGGAACGCAAATTGCGTCAATTTGAATTTGAACAGGCCGAACAAGTGTTACAGCATTTAGCCCCCTATTTTATGACCTAGCAAGAGTGCACACTTTATCGGGGGACCTACTAGGAAGCCTAATTTTGATCGCAAGGAGTCTATATGCCAGTTGAAAAACCTGAAAAAAGTGCCTCTAGTGCCGAGCAAACTTGGTTTAATGTACCGGATATGGATGCCTCCTTCTTATTAACTGATGTGTCCGTGGCGAAAGCGGATATTGTGGCAGCACCTGCAGAACATGAACTCCCTAACTTAGATGCAGCCTTACAGGAAATCGCTATTGATACGCCGGCATTAGATGCACAGCATCTAGAAGAAGCAGAAATGGTGTGGGAGCAGGTGCAAGTGCCGCAAGTGCATCAAACACAGGAAGCTGAAGAAGAAATCCAAATAGGGAATGATATTCGCATCCGCACCCATACACGTCACCAAGCAAGTGACTTGCAAGCTGCTGCCAAAACCTGGGTTGAAGCCTTGCAGCTGCTGGATACACAGGGTGCTTTGCGACGTCTAGGCGAAAATCAAGATTTATATAAGTTGTTGCTGGAAGATTTTGTCAATGCAAGTTATGACTTTCCTCAGCAAATGAGTATTGCCCTTGATGCAGAACAAACTGAGTTAGCAACGCGCTTGGTGCATACACTCAAAGGGACTGCAGCCACTATTGGTGCAGAACAGGTGCGTACATTAGCGGCAGAAATTGAAACCCAGCTGCGTCGTGAAGGCCAAGCAGATCGACATCAATGTACCCAGCTGTATCATCAATTGGAAGAAGTCCTCAACCAATTAGATGAAGTGCTTGGCTTAGCTGCTCCCGAACCTTTCATAGATGCAGAAGACGATAAAGTCACAGATCGTTTAGAAAGCGGTTTATATCAGTCAACACAGGCCAGTGTAGGTATTGATCTTCCAGACAATCCGCAATAATTGACGGAAGTTGAATGGCACTGGTTGATCAGCTTGTTGCATTGGTTGTTGCCCATGTTAGTACATCAGCCGCACCATTTAAGACAACATACTTATTGGCAATGGGTATGCAGGATGTTTAGCCAAACAGAAGTCGAGGCTTACTTAGATCAACTGCCGCAACAGCTGGCACAAATTGCCACCAGCGAGCAGCGCCAACGCTGGATTTTAACCAGTTGGCAAACATGGCCGCTTCCACCTGCACTTGATTTGGATTATTGGTTAGAAGAGGCCTAAGCCGATGCGCAATCCAACAGTAAAAATGCTGGCTTTGATCGCAAGTCTCACCTTGCTGGGTGGGTGTGCGACTTCCCCGACGGGGCGCTCACAACTTAAGTTTTTTCCTAGTGATCAAATGGCGACTCTGGGTGCAGATTCTTTTGCACAGTTGAAAACACAAACCCCTGTGAACACAGATAAAAAAGTGAATGCTTATGTGGCTTGTGTTGCTAATGCGATCACGGCTCAGTTGCCAGCACAATACCAAGAGCAAACTTGGGAAGTGGTCGTGTTTGAGAGTGAGGATATTAATGCGTTTGCAGTCCCAGGCGGCAAAATTGGCGTGTATACGGGTTTGCTGAAAGTGGCTAAAAATCAAGATCAGTTAGCTGCTGTGATTGGTCATGAGGTGGCGCATGTCCTTGCAGAGCACAGCAATGAGCGTATGTCTATGCAAGTTGCTGGGCAAGCTGCTATGGCTGGGGTCACTTTAGCCATCGGTGCTAACCAATCGAGCACGGATCGTCAGTTAATCTTGGGCGCTTTGGGGTTAGGTTTACAATTTGGCCTAGTCTTGCCTTACAGTCGCACCCATGAAAGCGAAGCCGATGCCATGGGTTTAGATTTGATGGCTAGTGCAGGTTTTCAACCACAAGCGGCGATCCAGCTTTGGCATAATATGGCAGCGGCTGCCGAAGGCGCGCCCTTAGAATTTATGTCAACACACCCAAGCCATGACACTCGGATTCACAAGCTGACAAAAGCGCAAACGCAAGCACAAGCCCTGTATCAGCAAGCGCAGCTGCAAGGGTTAAAACCTCAATGTCGAGTACCTAAAATATAATATTTTTCGTACACGACAGATAAAAAAACTTCCAGCCAGTGGTTGGGAGTTTTGATCAATCACTCCCCAACCTGTTCGAGTTGCAGCGCTTTGCCGGATTCGAGGCCAAGAAGTATCGCAGGGCTTGGAAGAAGAGTGTGGACCTGTAGTGTGTGTGGTGTCACTCAAGCTGCGAGAGCACGAGAAAGCCACGCGGGGCACGCGGGAAGTGAAGTCTGTGGCGTTTAGGTTAGCCTCTGTCGGCTATAAAGCAGGAACTTGGAAGGCGACAACTAAAAATCCCCGTCCTTTAGGGCGGGGAAGATGTCAGATTAAGATAGGACAGCATCCTCAGATAAGCCGTGTTTTTCCACAAGGCGTCGTAAGCGTCGCAAAGCTTCCACTTGAATTTGACGCACACGTTCACGAGTTAAACCAATTTCTGCGCCAACTTCTTCCAAGGTTGCAGGTTCATGGCCTTGTAAGCCAAAACGGCGCACGACCACTTCCCTTTGTTTGGCAGGTAGTTCGCTTAGCCATAAGTGGACATAACCTTTAACGTATTCTTCTTGAAGCGAATTTTCCGGATCATGTTCTTCAGAATCACTTAAGGTGCTGATCAGAGGTTTATCTTGCCCATTACTGACAGGGGTATCAACTGAGCTGACCCGCTCATTATAAACCAACATCTTTTTTACTGTAGCGACGGGTTTATCTAAGTATTCGGCAATTTCCTCTGCGGTGGCCTCATGGTCTAACGCTTGGCTTAATTCGCGAGCAATGCGCAAATACTGATTGAGCTCTTTCACTACATGGATAGGTAAGCGAATGGTACGGGTTTGGTTCATCAAAGCGCGTTCAATGGTCTGGCGTATCCACCAAGTGGCATAAGTGGAAAAACGAAAGCCACGTTCAGGATCAAATTTTTCTACCGCGCGAATTAGTCCTAAGTTCCCTTCTTCAATCAAATCCAGCAAAGACAGCCCGCGGTTGTTGTAGCGCCTTGCAATTTTTACGACCAGACGCAAGTTACTTTCAATCATACGTCGCCGGCTATCTGCATCCCCTTGACGCGCTAAACGTCCGTAATAGACTTCTTCCTCTGCACTTAACAAAGGCGAAAAGCCAATTTCGTTCAAATACATTTGGGTTGCATCAAAGCCTTTTTGCCATTCGTTTTCTCGGCTCAGGGCTTGCTCAAATTCGTCACTGTCTTGGCTGCTGGCTTCTTCCTGTTCAAGATCAATTAAATCATCTTCTAGATTAAACGCTTCCTCATCAACATAAGCATCCTTGGCTGGATGAGGTGGCGTATGATCTGGATGAGAGGAAATGCTTGCATGTTTGGCTTGCCGCGAACTCATGTCTAATCCCCTTTGTACCTAGAAATGAAACTCTATTCCGTACCCTGTTGATACGTTTCGATAAATTTTTGTTGTTATTATTAAAAAGCCCAGGTAGTCCCGCCTAGGAGTGCCCTAGGCGTTAAGTGATAGACTAGGATTTTGGCAGAAGTTTCAACGGATCTATGGGGTTACCATTTTCACGGATTTCAAAATGGAGCTTGATTTGATCCGCACTCGTTGCCCCCATGCGCGCAATGACTTCTCCCTTAGCGACTTCTTGACCTTCCTGCACTAAAAGTTCGCTATTATGTCCATAGGCGCTAAAGTAGCGGTCATTATGTTTGAGAATGACAAGATTACCATATCCACGTACGCCACTACCTGCATATACCACGATCCCCGGCCCTGCTGCTTTGACAGCTTGCCCTAGCTTCCCGCTAATATCAATCCCTCGGTTGAGGCTATTTTTTAAATCAAAACCACTAATCACCTTACCTTGTGTTGGCCATGCCCAAGCAAAATTTTCTTGTAAACCTTTCACCACAGGCGGGCTTGCTGGCTCGGCAGCCGGTGTCTGAGTTTTGCTGCTTGTCTCTGTTGCAGTGGGCTTAGGAGGGCTGACTTCCACCTTGGTTGGGGGCGGTGTCACTTGTGGTTGAGGCGGTGTGTTTACCTCAGGTGTTGGCGGCAGGGGAGCGGGTGCTTTTGTTGCTGGTTGCGGACTTGGTGGCAGAGTTTCGGGTTCAGATAAAGGATAAGTAGGCGTATTGGTCTCTGTGAGTGGATACGTTTGTGTGGGGGAGCTTGCCGGTGCCACTTCGGGTTGCTGTATGCTTGTCGATGGCGGTGCTACAGGTTGAGGTGATGCTGTTTGGTGAGATGTATTCGCTGATAAAGCACGCGGATTCAAACGTAAGGCTTGTCCAGGATAAATCGTGTAAGGTGCGCTAATCCCATTATAAGCGGCGATATCACGATAATCACGTCCGTATCCCCAAGCAATCGAATACAAGGTATCGCCTTTTTGCACGATATGCACAGACTTGTCCACATAACCGTAAGGGTCACTGAGATCGGCGACAGGCGCATAATTATATGCTTGTTGTGCACAACCACTCACCAAAGTACTGGTGATCACTGCTGCGCAAAGCCAAAGTTTGGAAGTTGTTAGCCTTGATGTCCTCACCACTGTAAATTTCCTCACTGTTGGCTGAGTGAGACGTTTATCCCACAGAGCCTGTTAACACACGGGCAACAGGTGCAAAAGAGCGTCTATGTTGTGCCAAAGCACCATAAGTTTGTAAGGCTGCTAAATGTTCTTTAGTTGGATATCCCTTATGGCGTTCGAAGCCATATTCAGGGTGCTGCTTGGCTAAGGCATACATGGCTTGATCTCGAGTGACCTTCGCCAAAATCGAAGCGGCAGCAATCGCCGGATGTTGGCTATCCCCTTTCACCAAGGCTTGAGCCGCACAAGGACATTGCGGGGGAACACGATTACCATCAATCAACGCAAAATCTGCCGCTGGCTTCAGCTGTAGTAACGCGCGCCGCATCGCTAAAAAGCTAGCCTGCAAAATATTGATTTGATCAATCTCAGTTGCACTAGCTTCTGCAATACCATAGGCCAATGCTTGTTGCCGAATCACAGTAAATAACGCATCGCGTTTTTTTTCACTGAGTTTTTTTGAGTCTTTAAGCCCTGCAATCGGGCGTTGTGGGTCCAAAATCACTGCGGCTGCAACCACAGATCCTACCAAAGGGCCACGCCCCACCTCATCAACACCTGCAAGGTATTGACCGGGGAAACTTAAATTGACTGCAGGGAAATGTGCATAGGGCATGTTCTTTAATCCATCAATTCTGCAATCGCAGCGGCCGCGGTAGCACTGGCATCTTGTCGGAGTCTTTGTTGAATCTGTGCGCACTGTTCACGCCAGTGGGCACGCTGCTCAGGATGGACGAGCCACTGTAATAAATCTTGAGCTAAATGTTTGGGCGTTGCGGCATCTTGCAAACGTTCTGGGATTAAAGGGGCTTGTGCAAGTAAATTAGGTAAACTGACATAAGGGATTTTGACTAAACGTTTTGCCAGTTGCCAAGTTAAAGGGGCAAGCTGATACGCGACCACAGAAGGGGTATGACATAAACTAGCTTCCAAAGTCACTGTGCCTGATGCCAATAAAGCGACATCCGCTGCGGTGAGCACTTGCGTTGCATGGCCTTCAATTACATGTAAACGCGGCAAATAAAATAAGCGACATAAGATGGCTAACTCTTGTGCCCTTTCTGGTGATGCTGCGACTAAAACAAAGTGTGCATGGGGATAAAGATGGCTTAAGCGTTGTGCGGTGCGTAAAAATAAACTGCCCAAGCGGGCTATTTCACCTTGACGCGATCCAGGCAAAAGTGCAATCACCGGGCGGTCTTGTAGCTGAAATACTTGATCTAAAGGCGCAGGCTCAGGTAAAGGACGCTGTGCAAAGGGAGCTAGTTGATTTAAATCTCGGCGTGCTTGTGCTTGGTCTGGATATAGGGGTAAAGCATCCGCCTGTGGGTGGCCAACAAAGCATACAGCTTGCTGATGTTGGCGGTAAAAATCCGCTTCGAAAGGCAAGAGCGTCAGCATTAAATCCACACTTTGTTTAATCGTGTGAATACGCCCTTGTCGCCAAGCCCATACAGATGGGCTGACATAATGCACACTGGGGATGCCGGCGGCTTTAAGGCGCTTTTCTAGACCAAGATTAAAATCTGGCGCATCAATGCCAATGACCAAATCCGCACGCCAAGTTAAAGCAGCACGAATCAGGTGGCGGCGTATATGCATCAAACGCGGTAAGTGCTTTAGAACCTCAACTAATCCCATTACTGATAAGCTTTCTAGCGGGAATAGAGATTGCAGCCCCGCCGCTTGCATTTGGCTGCCGCCAATCCCTTGAAATTCTGCTTGTGGGTAGACCTGTTTTAATGCACGTAAGAGGCTTGCACCTAACAAATCACCTGAAAGCTCACCAGCAACGACAAAGATTTTCACACCTACTCCCAAATACTGGCTAACGCACCACGCCTCGGGTGGAATCTTGCAAAGAGCGAATAAAACAGGCCAATTCAGGGCTGGTTTCTTCTGCTTGAATCGCCATCAATTGTTCTAATGCTTGTTGCACGGTAAAGCCTTGGCGATAGACGATTTTATAGGCTTGACTGAGCAAATGAATGGCTTCACGGCTAAAACCTCGGCGTTTTAAGCCCACTAAATTAATGCCGTGAGGTTCTGCTGGGTGGCCACTGACCAACACATAAGCTGGGATATCCTTGGTGATAATCGAACCACCGCCACACATAGAATGCGCGCCAATCCGGCAAAACTGGTGTACCGCAGACAAACCACCAAGAATAGCGAAATCATCTAAGTGTACATGACCACCTAAAGTGGCTTGATTGGCCAAAATACAGTCATTACCAATTTGGCAATCATGGCCGACATGCGCATAAGCCATAAATAAATTACGATGGCCAATTCGTGTGGTGCCTGCATCTTGCAAAGTACCTCGGTTGAGGGTGACCCCTTCACGGATCACATTGGCATCGCCAATTTCTAGGTAGGTGGCTTCTCCCGCATATTTTTTATCCTGCGGGTCTTCTCCAATACTTGCGAATTGGAAAATACGGTTATCCTTACCTAAACGGGTATTTTTTTGAATGACCACATGGGAGGCAATATGGGTGTGATCCCCAATAACGACCTCAGGTCCAATACAAGTGTAGGGGCCGATGTGGACGCCTTCGCCTAATTGAGCGCTTGGGTCAATTAAGGCTGTCGGATGAATTAAACTCAAACTTTACGCTCCGCACATAAAATTTCGGCTTCACAAGCCACTTCACCATCGACAAGCGCACGACAGGCAAATTTCCAGATACCGCGCTTCTCGCGTAATACGCGCGCTTCAAGGCGCAATTGATCTCCAGGTAATACCGGACGTTTAAAGCGGACTTGGTCACTGCCTACGAAATAGTAGATATGGCCATCACGCGGCAACTTATTGACGGTTTTGAATCCTAAGATCCCTGCAGCTTGTGCCATAGCTTCCAAAACCAGCACGCCGGGCATAATCGGATGATGCGGAAAATGGCCATTAAAAAAAGGCTCATTAATCGTCACATTTTTATATGCCACAATCGACTCACCGAGACTCAGTTCTACCACACGGTCAACGAGTAGGAAAGGATAGCGGTGAGGTAGATATTCACGAATCTCATTAATGTCCATGACCATTGTTTCAGGAAACCTCTGCATCATCAAGCAGCTCTCTTTATGCTTTTGCCTGTGAGAAAGCCGACAGTCAAATCAATATTTACAGACCTTAAGGGCCGCAACTGTACCATAGAAGCCTTTTGAAGGCTTTACTTCTTGTGTGCATCTTGTGTCTGCGTCAATAAACGTTCTAAGGTCTGTACCCGTCGCGCTAGAGTATCTAATTGTTTAAAACGTACCGCGTTTTTACGCCACAAAGCATTGGGCATGGCGGAGGTTCCCGAAGAGTAAACACCCGCTTGTTCAATGTGGTTGGTCACCAAAGACATGCCTGTTACTTGTACGCCATCGGCTAAACGTAAATGACCTGCTAAACCAACGCCGCCTCCAAGCAAACAATGGGAACCCACTTGGGTCGAACCTGCAATGCCGACACAGCCAGCGAGCATAGAATGTGCCCCTATATGGACGTTATGGGCAATTTGCACTTGGCTGTCGATCTTGACCCCTGTACCTATGTAAGTATCTTCTAAAGCACCGCGATCAATACTGGTACAAGCACCCACTTCAACCTCCGCCTCTAAAACTACAGCGCCAAGTTGAGCGATCTTGTGCCACTTTTGACCATCATGGGCAAAACCAAACCCATCTGCACCAATGACCGCACCACTATGGATAATGCAGCGCGGCCCCACACGGACTTGATGATATAAGGTCACATGCGGATATAAGCGTGATTGCGCACCGATCACAACGTGTGCACCGATCACAGAGTGTGCGCCTATATAGACGTGTTCTTCTATGATGGCATCGGCTTCAATCACCACCCCAGCTTCAATTCGAGCGCTAGGGTGGATCTGCGCACTGGGATCAATCACGGCACTTGGATGAATTGCGCCTTGTGTTTGTGGCTGAGGTGCAAAAGCCTGGGATAAGCGTGCGTAACTTAAATAAGGATTGTCTACCACTAAGGCTGCGCTTGGACAAGCTGTACGTGCAGATTCGCGTACAATCACAGCGGCCGCTTGTGTGCTAGCCAGTTGGTGCTGGTAATGGGGGTTGGCAAGAAAAGCGACTTCATCCGCTGTCGCAGCTTCTAAGGTCCCTAATCCATGAATGAGGATCTCCGGATCCCCATACAAGGTGGCGCCTAACATCTTTGCAATAGCGCCCAAGGTGAAACTGGGTTGTGTTTGCATATACACCAGCCCTCTTAATCAATCGCGTATGGATGCTTGTCAGCAAAAATTACCATTTGGCTATCACTTGTCGAGCGTAGCGACGTGCTTGTTGATCTTGTGCCAAAATAGTTTCTAAGGTGTGCGCACCTGTATTGGGTATTTGCTGCAAGACAGCATCCACCGTTTGCGCAATCTGGGTAAAACCGATTTGGCCTTGTAAAAAGGCACTGACTGCTTCCTCATTGGCTGCATTGAGGTGTGCAGGATGGCAGCCACCAGCTTGAAAAGCAGCCTGCGCGAGGGCTAAACAAGGAAAACGTTCTGTATCAGGCGCAGCAAATTCCAAAGCGCCCATCTGCCACCAATCAAGCGCTTTTACACCCGCATCAATACGCTTTGGCCAAGCCAGTGCATGGGCGATAGGGGTACGCATATCCGCTTGCCCCAGCTGGGCTAGTACAGAACCATCTCGATAAGCCACCATTGAATGGATCACACTTTGTGGGTGAATCACCACCTGAATGTATTCTGGGGTGGTTGTAAATAACCAACAGGCCTCGATCAGCTCTAAGCCCTTATTCATAAGGGTCGCTGAATCAATAGAAATTTTTGGTCCCATCGACCAATTCGGGTGCGCGAGAGCTTGTTCTGGGGTGACTTCTAATAACGCTTGTGCACTATAAGTACGGAAAGGACCGCCTGATGCTGTGAGGAGAATTTTCTCTATACCCAAATCCTGTAAGGTATGGGCTTGATAATTTGGCGGTAAGCATTGAAAAATCGCATTATGCTCGGAATCTATCGGCAAAAGTTGCGCTTGGTGTTGTTGGCAGGTGTGCATAAAAAGCTCGCCTGCCATCACTAAGGCTTCTTTATTGGCCAATAATACGCGCTTGCCGGCTTGTGCTGCTGCAAGTGTGGGCACTAAACCTGCAGCACCGACAATCGCTGCCATCACAGTATCCACTTCGGGCGCTTGCGCAATCTCAACCAGGGCTTGCTCGCCGATTAAAAGCTGAGTTTCTGGGATTTGCGCTTGTAACGCTTGCCGTTGACTGGCATCGGCGGCAACCAAGACTGCATATTGGGGACGGTATTGTTGGCATAGCGCAATGAGCTTATCGGCTTGACGGTATGCACTCAGGGCAAAAATACGGTAATTTTGCGGATGCTTGGCGATGACCTGTAAGGTGCTGTGACCTATGGAACCTGTCGCTCCGAGCAGGGTGATATTTTGTGGCATAAGGCAAATCTCACTTACAAACTGCTGAGGGTGTAAAGCAACATAAAAATAGGAGCTGCAGCAGTGAGGCTGTCAATACGATCTAAAATACCGCCATGACCAGGTAATAAACGGCTGCTGTCTTTTAAGCCGCGATAGCGTTTGAGCATACTTTCTAGTAAATCGCCTAAAACGGAAGCCGCTGTCGTTAAGGCTGTGATTAACCATAAAGCCATGCCTTGATGTGCATTTAAATCCATCGCAGGGACGGCAAGCCAAGCTAAAAGAGACGTTGCCACCAAAGCTCCCCACACACCTGCCCAAGATTTCCCCGGACTGACATAGGGAGCAAGTTTGGCTTTGCCATAACGTCTACCGCTAAAATAGGCTGCAATATCTGCAATCCAGACCAGTAATAATAAATACAGCAACCAAGCTAAACCGGCTTGATGATGCAATAAAATCAAACCTGCCCAACAGGGTAATAAAACCGCATACCCCATCAATAAACGTCGCTTACGCCCGTACCAGTGTCGACTGAGTTGGGGATAGGTCATCACCCAAAATAGGGCCACCGGCCAGAAGAAACCCGCCAGCCAAAGCAGGCTTTCTAATGACCAATGGCTGCTCCACCAAAGCCCTGCACCTATGGCAAAGCTGGCAGCATAAACAAGGCGCCCTTGTGAGGAAATACCGGATAGATCAGCCCATTCCCAAGCAGCCAAGGTCGCAATCAGGCCACAAAATAAGGCAAAAGGAGTGCCATCCAAGAGCAATAACCCCCATAAAGCAAGGGGTACGAGAAATATAGAAGTAAGAATACGTTGGCTGAGCACGGGTTAAGATCCTAAGGAAAAGTAAAAGCACAAAGCCGCCAAATTAGCCTAACTTGAGCTTAAGATCCATGCGTTTGCTCATCTGGGCTGACAACTTGTTCACAAGTGCGCCCAAATCGCCGCTGGCGTTGTTGATAATCTGCAATGGCGGCATGAAAGGCGGCTTGGTCAAAATCAGGCCAGAATAAAGGCGAAAAGTAAAACTCTGTATAGGCAAATTGCCAGAGTAAAAAGTTACTGATGCGTTGTTCGCCGCCGGTACGGATACACAAATCTGGCTCAGGAAACTGGCTCAGGCTTAAGTAAGGTGCGAAATCTTGTGCTTGAATATGCTGTGCTTGAATCTGGCCATCAACGGCAGCTTGCGCGAGTTGGCGCGCAGCTTGCGCAATATCCCAGCGCCCGCCATAGTTAGCTGCAATCACCAGATGCAAATCTTGATTGGTCGCGGTGAGGTGTTCCGCCTCTTGAATCGCTTGTTGGATTTCCGAGGAAAAGGCACTGCGCTCACCGATGACATGTAAACGGATGTGATGTTTATGCAAGCGTTTGACTTCACGCCGTAATGCCAGCAAAAACAACTCCATTAATGCGGAGACTTCTTTTTTGGGACGTTGCCAATTCTCGCTTGAGAAGGCAAACAAGGTGAGCACTTGCACCCCTTGTTGCAAGGCGGCCTCAACCACAGCACGCACAGACTTTACACCGGCTTGATGGCCGGCGATACCTGGGCTTTTGCGTGCTTTGGCCCAACGATTATTGCCGTCCATAATGATGGCAACGTGTTTAGGCACAAGGAGGTTGTAAGATCCAGTGTCTGTAGAGGAGAAACTGGCGGAAGATAAAGCGCGTGAATCCGACATGGAAAAGCAGCCGCAATCTAAGATCCTAAGTAAGCCTCCTCAACAGGAGGCCAATTTACAGCCTGAAGGCTTAAATTTGCATCAGGTCTTCTTCTTTAAGCTGAAGGACTTTCTCCACTTCCGCGATATATTTATCCGTCAGTTTTTGGATGTCGTCTTGCGCACGGCGCTCTTCGTCTTCAGTAATTTCCTTATCTTTTAATAAGGCTTTCAAGTCATTGTTAGCATCGCGACGAATGTTACGAATGGCGACACGGCCATGTTCGGCTTCTGCTTTGGCTTGCTTGATATAATTTTTACGGGTTTCTTCCGTAAGTGCTGGCATGGGCACGCGAATTAAGCCACCCGAAGTGCTTGGGTTTAAGCCTAAATCTGAGGTGAGAATGGCTTTTTCAATCGTGGGTACCAGATTTTTTTCCCAAGGAGATACAGACAAGGTGCGCGCATCTTCCACATTGATATTGGCTACTTGATTTAAAGGGACATCACTACCATAGTAGCTGACTTTCACCGCGTCTAAAATGCTCGGGTGCGCACGCCCTGTACGAATTTTATTTAAGGCCGTATGCAGTGCCTCAATACTTTTGCTCATGCGAGCGTCAGCGTCTTGTTTGATTTGATTGATCATGCTTATTCGCCTCTATCGATCAAGGTACCTTCTCTACCACCTACCACGACGTTCAGCAAAGCCCCTGACTTATTCATATTAAAAACACGCACTGGCATAGCATGATCCCGTACTAGGCAGATGGCGGTAAGATCCATAACTTCTAACTTTTTGTCTAGGGCATCGTCATAGGTGAGACGAGAATACTTTACGGCATCCGGATATTTCACTGGGTCTTTATCATAGACACCATCCACCTTGGTTGCTTTGACGACAACATCTGCATCAATTTCAATGCCTCGTAAGCAAGCAGCTGAATCTGTAGTGAAAAACGGATTACCCGTCCCTGCAGTAAAGATTACCACATCTCCGGAAGTAAGATAACGAATCGCAGTACGGCGGTCATAATGTTCGACAACACCACTCATAGGAATAGCTGACATCACTCGGGTACGAATATTGGTACGCTCAAGTGCATCACGCATCGCCAGACCATTCATCACAGTGGCTAACATGCCCATATGATCACCTGTCACACGTTCCATACCGGCAGCGCTTAAAGCAGCACCTCGAAAGAGGTTACCTCCACCGATCACCAAGCCAACTTGCACGCCGATCCCCACTAATTGGCCGATTTCCAATGCCATACGATCAAGCACTTTGGGATCAATGCCAAAATCTTGATCACCCATAAGGGCTTCCCCGCTGAGCTTCAGTAAAATACGTTTGTACTTAGCGTTATTTTCTGATGTAGGCATAGGATTCTCCACTAACTAGGTAAGGCTCAGTTAGGCTTGCTAGATGCTTTTAGCTTAACCTGAGAGGGGCGATGATCATTATCGAGATACAAATTAGCCTAGAGAAAGCCTCTAGGCTAGAGACAAGTTGGCTTGATCCCAAATGGGAACACGCAAGGCTTATTTGTTCGCTTGTGCGGCTTGCTGACGTACTTCTTCAGCAAAATCAACTTCTTGCTTCTCGATACCTTCGCCTACTTCAAAGCGTACGAAAGCAACGACTTCGCCGCCGGCTGCTTTAACAAAAGCCCCTACAGTTTGATCTGGGTTTTTGATAAAGGCTTGTTCGGTCAAGCTGTTTTCTGCCAAGAATTTTTTCAGACGGCCGCCAACCATTTTTTCAGCGATTTCGGCAGGTTTGCCCGCCATATCAGGTTGTGCAAGGATAATTTCTTTCTCTTTATCCAGCACTTCTTGAGGCATATCGCTTGGCTTAGCCACTTGTGGATTCACCGCAGCAACGTGCATGGCCACGTCTTTTGCCACTTCAGAATTGCCACCAGCGAGCAAGGTCAACACACCAATACGGCCACCGTGAACATATTCACCAACCAATTGGCCTTCACCAGCTTCCACTAGGGTTGCACGACGCACACTGATATTTTCACCGATTTTTTGTACTAAGGCTTGGCGTGTTTCTTCAAGACCTTCAGCCATCAAAGCGCTGATATCAGTTTGCTTGTCGGTAAATACTTTATCTAAAACCGTGTTACAGAAGGCTTTGAAGTTATCATCGCGGGCAACGAAATCTGTTTCTGAGTTGATTTCTAGCACCACACCATAGCTAGCATCTTCAGCTACGCGAGTGAGGATGGCACCTTCAGCAGCAACGCGAGAGGCTTTTTTAGCCGCTTTCATTCCTGAAGATTTACGCAGGTTTTCAATCGCTAACTCGATATCGCCTTCGGCTTCCACAAGGGCTTTTTTACATTCCATCATGCCCAAGCCTGTACGCTCACGCAGTTCTTTCACCAGCTTTGCGCTAATTGCTGACATGCTCTGTCTACCTCTTTGCAAGGAGTGAATTGAATCAAAAAGGAGTAAAATCCAGTTTAAAAAAGGGGGCCTAAGCCCCCTAAAGCTCGTTAGAGCTCATGTTCGTGTCGTCTTAAGATCCGCGTGTAAGCTGACCTTAGGCGGCTGCCAATCGTATGTTCACAATCGCCATACTATAGCTTGCCTTGCCCGCATGACAAGGGATTGACAGTCTTGAAACCTGCTTACTCTGCAGCAGATTCGCTGGCTTCGTCTGCAGCAACTTCGACAAACTCGCTAGGTGTGGCATCTTTCGCTTGGTTACAAGCATCAGCAATGGCTTTCACATACAGGTGAACGGAACGGATGGCGTCATCGTTACCTGGGATGATGAAATCAACACCATCTGGATTGCTGTTAGTATCAACAACCCCAATCACAGGGATACCTAGTTTGTTGGCTTCATTCACAGCAAGACGCTCATGATCTACGTCGATCACGAAAATAGCGTCTGGCAAACCGCCCATATCCTTGATACCACCGATAGAACGCTCAAGCTTCGCCATTTCACGATGCGCCATAAGCACTTCTTTTTTCGTCAGCTTCTCGAAAGTACCATCTTCTTGCATGGTCTCAAGCTCACGCAAACGACGGATTGACTGACGAATCGTTTTATAGTTGGTGAGCATACCGCCCAACCAACGGTGGTTAACAAAAGGCATACCAACGCGGTTGGCTTCTTCTTTGATCACCTTGCTGGCAGCGCGCTTAGTACCAACAAACAAGACTTTGTTTTTGTTGGTCGCTAGCTTCTCAGTAAAGGCTACTGCTTCATGCAAAGCTGGCAGTGTCTTTTCTAAGTTGATGATATGGATCTTGTTGCGCGCACCAAAAATGTACTTGCCCATTTTTGGGTTCCAGTAACGTGTTTGGTGGCCAAAGTGTGCGCCTGCTTGCAATAGGTCACGCATGGTGATCTGAGACATGATAACTCCTCAATATTTATCTTGGGTTAGGCCTCCATATACCCCATGATCCAACCCGAGGGCACCCCGAATCATGTGTCGGTATATGTGTGACTTTTTGGGAAAACGCTTATTGAAGATAAGCTAGGAACATGGATAGACTTAGGTTGCCTTTCCGCGAGACTTGTCTTACTCTGGTCAACCCAGCTAATAAGCGCGCGCCTTTATATCATAAAGCTCCGACCAACGGAACCCCCTTCTTCGGGTTCTCTCTGCTGTGCAAACCTCAAAGTGAACCAAATACTTAAGCTAAGTAAGTATATTTAAATAGGCTTGCTAGCTGAATTTATGGAAATTTTTCAATGAATATACTGATTAAAACCCCAGAAGAAATCGAGAAAATGCGCACCGCAGGTCGCTTAGCCGCGGAAGTGCTGGAGATGATCGCACCTGATGTACAAGTTGGGGTCAGCACAGAAGCGCTTAATCAAAAGTGCCATGACTATATTGTCAATCAGCAGCAAGCTATTCCTGCACCCTTAAATTATCATGGCTTTCCAAAGTCGATTTGTACTTCAGTCAATCATGTGATTTGTCACGGGATCCCCAGTGAAAGTAAGCGTTTGAAAAAAGGCGATATTATTAATATTGATATCACTGTAATTAAGGATGGGTATCATGGAGATACTAGCGCCATGTTTTGCGTGGGCGAGCCTTCCATCTTGGCAAAACGTTTAGTGGAAGTGACTCAACAAAGCTTATATGCCGCGATTGCTCTGGTGAAACCTGGAACACGCTTATCTGAGATCGGTGCTTTAATCCAGGATATCGCAGAAAAAGAACGCTTTAGTGTAGTGCGTGAATACTGCGGACATGGGATAGGCGCAGGCTTCCATGAAGATCCGCAAGTGCTGCACTATCGTGGCTATACCAAGCACACGGATTGCGTTTTGCAAGAAGGCATGACCTTCACCATTGAGCCCATGATTAATACAGGAAATCGTCATTGTAAGTTGTTAAAAGATGGTTGGACTGTGGTCACCAAGGATCATAGTTTATCTGCCCAATGGGAACATACTTTGTTGGTGACCTCGACGGGGTGTGAAGTGCTGACCTTGCGCCAAGATGAAACCTTGAGCCTGCCTGATCCAGCCAAATAAAAGGAACAAAGAAGATGCTATTTGCCATTATCAGTGAAGATGCCCCCAATACCTTGCAAGCGCGTTTAGCAGCACGCCCAGCCCACCTAGAGCGCTTACAAGCTTTGCAAGCGCAAGGGCGCTTGGTATTAGCAGGCCCGCATCCAGCGATTGCTAGTGAAGATCCAGGCGAGGCCGGTTTCAGTGGGAGCTTGGTGGTTGCTGAGTTTCCCACTTGGGAAGAAGCAAAAGCTTGGGCCGCAGCCGATCCTTATCAGCAAGCCAAAGTTTATGCCAAGGTTACGGTGAAACCCTTTCGTCAAGTGCTTCCTTAATTGCCTGAATTATTAAGATTTTTGATTTTAATGTTCTAATGTGGTGCGTTTTTTTGTATGCATCACCAAAATAGCGCACTTTTTGTCTTGTGTATTGCGGTGAACTGAATACAAAGAGATAAAAGGGCGCTTTTTTGTGCGCTTGCACAAGGAAGTCTCTGCCTAAAACTTTGGATTTCCGCTATAGTGAGCACGTCTTGTTCACCTTAAGCAGCAAAATGTGCATTTTTTTTGGTTGATTTGCACTATTGGCATACCCCTTGCTTTAGATTAGGGCAAGAAAAAGGGCCGCACTATTTAGTGTTGGTCCCTAAGATAGCAATAAGCGCCACTTGCAAGTGTACGCACCTAAAAAGCTCCATTGGAGGATGATATGTCTGAGAAAACTCTGGGCCTGATCAAAGAACATAATGCAAAATGGATCGACTTGCGTTTCACGGATACCCGTGGTAAAGAGCAGCACGTCACCATTCCTGCGCGTACAGTTGACGAAGAGTTTTTCGAGTCAGGTCAGATGTTTGATGGTTCATCCATCGGCGGTTGGAAAGGTATCAATGAATCCGACATGATCATGATGCCAGACGACGAAAGCGCGGTATTAGATCCTTTTACAGAAGAAGCGACCATCAATCTACGTTGCGACATTATCGAACCTTCTACTATGCAAGGTTATGAGCGTGACCCGCGTTCTGTGGCACGTCGTGCGGAAGCTTACCTCCAGTCAACTGGCATTGGGGATCGTGCACTCTTTGGTCCTGAGCCAGAATTTTTCATTTTTGACGACGTGAAATGGAAGCAAGACATTTCAGGTTGTATGTACCAAATCGATTCAGAAGAAGCGGCATGGTCTTCTGATGCCACGATTGAAGGCGGCAACTTGGGTCACCGTCCACGTGTAAAAGGCGGTTACTTCCCTGTTCCTCCTGTAGATTCTTCTCACGATCTACGTGCGGCCATGTGTAATGCTATGGAAGCTATGGGTCTGGATATCGAAGTACACCACCATGAAGTGGCTACGGCGAACCAGTGTGAAATCGGTGTGGGTCCTAACACCCTAGTGAAGAAAGCTGACGAAGTGCAAATCCTGAAGTATTGTGTCCACAACGTGGCGCATGCTTACGGCAAAACAGCAACCTTTATGCCTAAGCCTTTGGTTGGCGATAATGGTTCTGGGATGCACGTCCACCAGTCTATTAGCAAAGATGGCGTCAACTTATTTGCTGGTGATTCCTATGGTGGCCTGTCTGAAATGGCACTGTACTACATCGGCGGTATCATCAAGCACGCAAAAGCCTTAAATGCGTTCTGTAACAGCTCAACGAATGCTTATAAGCGTTTGGTTCCTGGCTTTGAAGCGCCTGTAATGCTGGCTTACTCTGCGCGTAACCGCTCTGCGTCGATTCGTATTCCTTACGTGTCTAGCGCGAAAGCTAAGCGTATTGAAACCCGTTTCCCTGATCCATCGGCTAACCCTTACTTGTGCTTCTCTGCACTCTTGATGGCTGGTTTAGACGGTATCATCAATAAGATCCATCCTGGCGATGCGATGGATAAGAACTTGTATGACCTACCTGCAGAAGAAGCCAGCCAAGTGCCGCAAGTGTGTGGTACTTTGCGTGAAGCTTTGGAAGCTCTGGATAAAGACCGTGAGTTCCTCACTGCGGGTAATGTATTTACTAACGATATGATCGATGGCTTTATTGCCTTGAAGATGGAAGAAGTTGAGCGTGTCGAGCAAACAACACACCCTGTTGAGTTTGATATGTACTACTCTGTATAAACCATCTTTGTACAGTTAAATATGAAAATGCCAGTGAAATCACTGGCATTTTTTTTATTGAGATGAAAGGTGGCAAGAGTCATAAAAATGTCATTTAAAGCGGTTAAATATATAAACATGTATTTTAATGAAATTTTTTTGTAAAAAGTGCAGACAAAATTTTAACCTGTGTTAATTTTATTCATTATGGAACTGTTTTTGCTAATAGATAATGGATTAAGGAGAAGTTTAACCTGCTAGGATGCCCAAGCCTTTGATTGCGGGATCTTTTCTGATGAGCTTGAAACACAAAATCTTCCTAAATTTACTCTTGGCTTTGTTGCTAATTAGCGCACTCTTAACTTATAGCAGCTATCGTGAACTGAAAGCACAAGGATTAAGCCATCTAGAAATACAAGCCGATAGTTTGCTCACTAGTGCCGAACTTATGGTGGGCCAGTGGGTGCAAGGTAAGCTAGATACCCTAGAAGGCTTGACCACTTATATTCAAAAGTACCCGCAACAAGATCCTCTCGATGTGATGCACCATACCAACACCAGCGGCCAGTTTGATCTGACTTATATTGCTTATGAGGCCGATGGCAGCTATGTGTTTACCAATCCCAAAATTACCCAAATTTTGCAAGATAAAGGCAACTATGATCCTAGGGTACGCCCCTGGTATCAAGAAGCTAAAAAGGCGCGCACACCAATAGTCACTGCGCCCTATATTGATGCAACTTCAGGGCTTTTGGTGCTTTCGATTGCTCATAGTGCTTATGTCAATGGCAGCATGTATGCAGTCACCGCAGCTGATTTGAGCTTAAGCCATCTGATCGCCAGCATTCAAAAAATGAATGCTACTTTGCAAGGGCAAGGGACTTTAGTGCTCACAGATGCTAGCGGGGTGATTTTGGCGCACCCTGATCCAAGTTTAAGTATGGCGCCCTTAAGTCGCCTTGGGTTAGCTGTGGACAACGAACAAGCATTGCAACAACTGGCCAGTGATAGCGATCTAAGCTTGCAGATTTTACAGGGTCAAGCTCCTGCTTGGGTACAGGTACAGGAAGTGGCAGGACACAGGTTTTATCTGCTACTGATCATGCCAGATGCTGTGGTGCAAGCGCCTTTACAATCTTTATTACTTGAACATGTTTTAACTGCAGCGGCGCTGATCCTCGTTGCCTTTCCTATCCTGTTATGGATTTTACAGCGTTTGCTGGCACCTCTTACTCAAATCGCACAAGCCATGCATGAAATCGCCCAAGGGAATGCGAATTTGACGCAGCGTTTGCAAGTCAAAACGCAAGATGAAGTGGGGAACTTGGCACGTAACTTCAATACCTTTGTCGGTAGCTTGCAAGTGACCTTACAAGATGTGCAGCGTCTAAGTGGCAACTTACGTGAGCTTGCAGACTCAGGTTTAGCCGCTACAGAGCGCACTGATGTGCAAGTACAACAGCAACTGCATGAAGTCGCTGCGGTAGCGCATGCGATGTCAGAGCTTGAACTGGCCACCCAAGATATTGCTTTATGTGCGCAAGAAACCTCAGCAGCGGCCAATGCAGGTACACAAGCCAATCAGGAAGGGCAGGCACAGGTTACGCATAATCGTCAGGCAATGCACACCTTAACCCAAGAAATTCAAGCCGCAGCTCAAGTGATTGATAGATTAAGTTTGGATACGCAAGGGATTACAGGGATTTTAACGAAAATCCAAGATATTGCTGAGCAAACGAATCTACTGGCACTTAACGCCGCCATTGAAGCCGCGCGCGCTGGTGAACAAGGTCGGGGGTTTGCTGTCGTTGCCGATGAGGTGCGTGTCTTATCACAGCGTACGCAAGCGGCCACTGAAGAAATTCAGCGTATGTTAAGCCAGTTACAAGTGTCCTCACAAGAAGCAGTACAACGGATGCAAAAAAGCCAGTGTGAGGCGGAGCACAGTGTGCAAAGTGTGGAGCAAGCGTATCAACTTTTGCTCGAGCTAGCACAAACAACAGATAAAATCGGTGCGGGTGCAGATCGTACTTCGGTCGCGGCTGAACAGCAGCAAAAGGTCAACACACAAATGAGTATGACCAGCACCCATATTCGCCAGCTTGCCGATCAATTAGCACAAGATGCAAGCCAAGGACGCCAACGTACCCAAGAGTTGCATCAGTTGGCAGATCGCTTATATCAAGGGATTAATAAGTTTCAGTTGTAGGGGATAAGTCATATAGGATGGGTAAAGCGCGGTGACATCTATCAACCTCGCTACCCATCCTATTTTTTTGCTGGGGTTAGTTTCCCACTTATATTGACGCCGCCAAGGCTTGCTCTAAATCGGCCAATAAATCATCAATATGCTCAATACCGATGGAAAGGCGCACCATATCTTCACTGACACCTGCTGCTGCGAGCTCTTGTGCATTTAGCTGGCGGTGGGTGGTAGCCGCTGGAATCGCCGCACAGCTTTTCGCATCGCCAATATTCACTAAACGTAAAATGAGCTGGAGTGCATCGTAAAACTTGATGCTGGCATCACGTCCACCTTTCACCCCAAAGCTTAAAATACCGGATGCACGTCCTTGCATGTATTTTTGTGCTAGGGCGTGATCTTTATGTTCTTTAAGACCGGCATATTTTACCCAACTTACCTGTGGATGTTGTTGTAAAAATTCGGCAACTTTTTGCGTATTCTCGCATACGCGTTCAATGCGCAGGCTGAGGGTTTCTAAGCCCTGCATAAGGTTCCAAGCACTTTGCGCCGCCAGCGCAGCTCCCATATTCCGTAAAGGCACTACACGCGCACGAGCAATAAAAGCTGCTGCCCCGACATCTCGGGTATAACTCACACCATGATAAGAAATGTCTGGCTCATTAAGTAGTGGGAAACGCTCGGCATGTTCTGCCCAAGGAAAACGTCCAGAATCTACAATCACACCGCCGACGGTTGTTCCATGACCCCCGATATATTTGGTAGCCGAATGCACGACAATATCTGCACCTTGCTCAATCGGACGCCATAGAAAAGGGGTAGGGACTGTATTATCGACAATCAGGGGTACGCCTGCAGCGTGGGCAATGTCTGCAAGGCGTTCAATATCAACTAGGCTACCGGAAGGGTTACCAATGGATTCGCAGTAGATGGCCTTGGTGCGCTCGTCAATTAAAGCGGCAATGCCGTCGAAATCATCTTTATCCGCAAAGCGCACCTGAATCCCTTGGCGTGGCAAAGTATGTGCAAATAGGTTGTAAGTACCGCCATACAGTTCGCTCATCGAAATGATATTATCACCCACTGAGGCGATCGTTTGGATGCTGTAAGTAATTGCGGCCATCCCAGAACTCACGGCTAAAGCAGCGATACCGCCTTCTAACGCAGCCACGCGTTGCTCTAACACATCACAGGTTGGGTTCATAATGCGGGAGTAAATATTGCCCTGCACTTTTAAATCGAACAAGTCAGCCGCATGCTGGGCATCATCAAAACTAAAAGAGGTAGTTTGATGAATTGGGACTGCCACCGCATGTTGGTTGTCTGGGGTATAGCCATGATGTAAAGCGAGGGTTTCGCGTTTCATTGTCGATTTTCCCTTATTTTGGTTATTAAAATCTGCATCATTTATAACTTTTAACTTATAAAAACGCAAATTTCCTGATTGAACACGTCTTTTGAGTAGGCAGAGTATGGCAAAAGCGAAAGCAAAAAGCGCCTTTGTATGTAGTGAATGCGGCGCAGATTACAGCAAATGGCAAGGCCAATGTAGCCAATGCCATGCATGGAACAGCTTACAAGAGATGCGTCTGGCTGCCAGCCCCAATAGGGCACTGAAAGATGCGCGTTCAGGCTTTGCTGGGGCGACCAGTACACAAGTACAAACTTTGGCTAGCATCGATTTGCAGCAAATTCCGCGTTTTTCTAGTGCTTGTGCTGAGTTTGACCGTGTATTAGGTGGTGGCTTGGTGCCAGGTTCTGCCATTTTATTAGGAGGGCATCCAGGGGCAGGGAAATCAACTTTGTTGCTACAAACTGCCTGTCAATTAGCACAGGCGTATCCTGTGCTCTATGTCACAGGAGAAGAATCGCTACAACAAGTCGCCATGCGTGCGCATCGTTTGCACTTACCAACCCAAGGCTTGCAAATGCTAGCAGAAACTCATGTAGAGGCTTTGCTGGCGGCGGCTCAAGCCGTACAACCCAAAATCCTGATTGTCGATTCAGTCCAGACCCTTTATTTAGAAGAGCTGAGCTCCGCACCTGGCAGTGTGGCGCAGGTCCGTGAATGTGCCGCCTTATTGACCCGCTTTGCGAAACAAACCCATACCGTCTTGCTGTTAGTAGGCCATGTCACTAAAGACGGTAGTTTAGCTGGACCCAAGGTGCTTGAACACATGATGGATGCCTCCTTATTGTTAGAAGGGGAGAGTGATTCACGCTATCGTACCTTGCGCGCTCATAAAAACCGTTTTGGTGCGGTGAATGAGTTGGGTGTTTTTGCGATGTTGGATACAGGGCTCAAGGCAGTCAAAAATCCGAGTGCTTTGTTTTTAACACGCTCACAGGCTCAAACCTGTGGCAGCGCCGTGATGGCAACTTGGGAAGGCACCCGCCCTTTATTAGTCGAAGTACAAGCCTTAGTGGATGAATCTTCCCTAGGCAATCCACGGCGGGTGGCTGTCGGCTTGGATGCTAATCGCTTGGCGATGTTGCTGGCGGTTTTGCATCGACACGGGGGGCTTTTTACTGGGGATCAAGATGTATTTCTTAATGTCGCCGGAGGGATTCGCGTACTAGAAACCAGTGCGGACCTTGCGGTCATTTGTGCTGTGGTTTCCAGTTTGCGACAGATACCTTTAGCTGCTGATTTATTAATCTTTGGTGAAGTTGGCCTATCGGGAGAAATCCGCCCTGTGCCCTCAGGGCAAGAGCGTTTAAAAGAAGCGGCCAAACATGGATTTAAGCGAGCATTAGTGCCACAAGCCAATTTGCCGCGTGAGTCTTTACCTGATATGCAACTCATCGGTGTCACTTGCCTGCAAGAGGCGCTTGAGCACCTAGGCTGATTCAGGTTCTGCTAACCAAATGACACTCGCCATACGCCCAGTACGCCCTTCACGACGATAGGAATAAAAACGTTGGGTATCGGTAAAGGTGCAAAAACCACCGCCATAAATGTGATGCACGCCCATCGCTTGCAAGCGTTGACGGGCCAACTGATAAATATCTGCCATAAAATAATTCAAGCGGTAGGGGCTTGGAGTAAAAGCATCCGCTAGACGAGGATCAATTTGGGTAAAAGTTTCACGGACTTCTGGGCCCACTTCAAAAGCTTTCGGGCCAATGGCAGGGCCTAACCAAGCCAATAGATATTCGGCTGGTGTATGAAAAGCGGCAACACTGGCTTCAATCACGCCAGCGGCTAAACCACGCCAGCCTGCATGGATCACGCCTACCTGATCTCCTGCTTGGGTGCATAAAAAAATAGGTAAGCAATCTGCGGTTAAGACCACACAAGCATACTCAAAGCTAGTGCTGACACAAGCATCGGCTTGCGGTGGCACCTTAACTCCTTGTGGCCAATCCGTGATGACTTGATTTCCGTGTACCTGATCTAACCACAGTAGAGGTAAGCCCACTTTTTGTTGCAGCAGGAGGCGGCATTGCTCAACCTCTGTGCTGTTATCACCGACGTGATCGCCTAAATTAAAATGTGCAAATGGGGCTTGGCTGGGGCCATGTTCGCGTGTTGTCACTAGGCTATGTACAGATGCGGGGGCTTTCCAATGTGGATGAAGACAGGTGGGTAAGCTGGGCATAGCAAAAGACTCCCTAAAAATGAGAATAATTCTCAAAAAAAGCTTGATCCTTAAATAAGAAGTGTTATCATTTATCTCGTGGTCAGGAAACAGGGTACTTGACCACATATAACCCAAGTATAGGCGGTGGGAAAGGTCAGGTTCCTGCTTATTTTTTAAGGTCTTACACTTAGGTTATCTCCTCATCATCAAGCTAATCACGGTCTTTTTGCCGCCTTGTTTTGCAAGGCGGCTTTTTTTATACGCAATATTGATTTATGGATACGTACACATTAACCTAAATGAGATTAATTCTTAAAATGGCTTGACTTATAAATGAGATGAGTTATCATTTGCAACATGGTTAGGGAATACAGGGTCACTAGCCAAGGATACACCCAGAATTTAAAGCACAGGAAAGGTCAGGTTCCCTCGGGTTTTAATTGGGTTATCTCCTCATCATCAAGCTAATCACGGTCTTGAAAGCCGCTTCTCACCTCCGGAAGCGGCTTTTTTTTATAGTTAGGTTAACTTTCCTGATTGGTAATCAAGGTACCTACACCTGCATTAGTGAAGATTTCCAACAAAGCTGCATGAGGCACCCGCCCATCAATAATATGCGCACTGGTCACCCCAGCTTTGACTGCATTTAAGGCACAGCTGATCTTAGGCAGCATACCACCGTAAATGGTGCCATCTTCAATTAAGGCGTCCACTTCTTGGGTACTTAACCCTGTTAAGACCTGACCGGATTTATCGAGCAAACCGGACACATTGGTCAGCAGCATGAGTTTTTCTGCTTGTAAGGCCTCAGCGACTTTGCCGGCAACCAGATCCGCATTGATGTTGTAAGAGGTACCATCAGCACCCACGCCAATTGGGGCAATCACAGGGATATAATCTTTATGCGTGAGCATTTCGATCAAATCCGTATCCACACTGGTGACTTCACCGACATGGCCAATATCAATGATCTCGGGAGCAGTCATTTCTGGGGTTTTATGACGCACCTTTAACTGATGGGCACGGATTAATTGGCCATCTTTGCCGGTAAGACCAATCGCTTTGCCGCCGGCTAGATTAATTTGGTTAACAATTTCTTTGTTGACCAAACCACCGAGCACCATCTGCACCACATCCATTGTCGCGCTATCGGTGACACGCATTCCATTGACGAAGCGAGATTCTATATTTAAGCGCTCTAATAAATGGCCAATTTGTGGGCCGCCTCCGTGGACAACCACAGGATTAATGCCTACTTCTTTAAGCAGCACCATATCACGACAGAAAGAATCAATCAGATCATCCTCTGTCATGGCATTGCCGCCATATTTCACCACCAGGGTTTTGCCAGAAAAGCGCTGAATGTAGGGCAAGGCTTCACTGAGGATATGAACGACTTGTGCTGGGTCTTGATTGTGCATATGGATTCTTCCTATTCAGCTTCTAAGCGCATTTCAATGCCTTGGGCTGCCATAAAGGTTTTTGCCTCAGCAATACTGTATTCACCAAAGTGGAAAATACTGGCGGCCAAGACGGCATCCGCCCCGCCTTGTAACACCCCATCGGCCAAATGCTGTAAGTTACCAACGCCACCGGAGGCAATCACAGGCACAGAAACCGCATCACTAATTGCACGGGTGACACCTAAATCAAAACCGTTTTTTGTGCCGTCTCTATCCATACTGGTGAGCAAGATCTCCCCAGCACCATAATCGACCATTTTGCGTGCCCACTCGATGGCATCTAACCCAGTCGGTTTGCGGCCACCGTGGGTAAAAATTTCCCAACGTGGTGTTTCACCGGCCTGATGCACGCTTTTACAATCAATCGCTACCACAATACATTGATTGCCAAAACGTTGCGCAGCTTCACGCACAAATTCAGGATTAAACACAGCCGCTGTGTTAATGGAGACTTTATCTGCACCTGCATTCAGGAGACGGCGAATATCCTCACAAGTACGGATACCACCTCCGACTGTCAGGGGAATAAAGACTTGGCTGGCGATGTCTTCCACCATATGCAAGGTGGTATCGCGTTCTTGATGGCTGGCGGTAATATCAAGAAAAGTAATTTCATCCGCACCTTGGGCATTGTAGCCTTTGGCCACTTCCACAGGGTCACCGGCGTCACGGATATCGACGAAATTCACCCCTTTGACCACTCGACCTTGATCGACATCGAGGCAAGGGATAATGCGTTTTGCAAGCCCCATAATCTTTTCTTTAGCTCCTTGGTTGACTGATAGTGATACAAGCAAGCCCCACTTGATTAGGCTTGAGGGTGAAGTTCGTCTGCCAATGCTTGTGCTTCGGCAAGATCTAAGGTGCCCTCATAGATGGCACGTCCGGTAATGGCACCAAGCAAACCCTGCCTAGCCACTTGGCTGAGAGTGCGGATATCTTCAATATGAGTGACCCCACCGGAAGCAATCACAGGTAAACCTGCTTGTGCGACTTGCAAAGTCGCTTCTACATTCACCCCTTGCATCATGCCATCGCGGGCAATATCTGTATAAACAAGGCTAGAAACACCAACATCGGCAAAGCGCTTGGCTAAATCTAAGGCTTGCACATCGGAGACTTGCGCCCAGCCGTGTGTGGCGACATAACCGTCTTTCGCATCAATCCCCACAATAATATGCCCAGCAAACAGGCGGCACATCTCGGTGACGAACTCAGGTTCTTGTACGGCTTTAGTGCCCAAAATCACATATTGCACGCCAGCATTTAAATAAGTTTCTATGGTTTCTGGCGTACGGATACCGCCACCGATTTGAATCGGTAACTCTGGATAGGCTGCCGCAATCCGAGTCACAGCTTGGGCATTGACGGGCTGACCGTCAAAAGCACCATTGAGATCCACTAAGTGCAAACGGCGTGCCCCTGCCTCAACCCAGCGTTGCGCCATGGCTAAAGGATCACTGCCATAATCTGTAGCGTCTTCCATGCGTCCTTGTTTTAAACGTACACAATGGCCATCTTTTAAATCAATTGCGGGAATGACGAGCATGAAGTTTTTTTCCTAAATCAATGAATGGATTGGGTTTAAGGGCGCCACTGGGTAAAGTTGGCCAAAAGTTGCAAACCGGCTTGGGCACTTTTTTCTGGGTGGAATTGCACTGCCACCAGATTATCGCGTGCAACGACAGCATCACAGGTGATGTCTGCATACTGGACTTGGCCAATCACATCTGTGGCCGTAGCGGCTTTTACATAGTAACTATGTACAAAATAGAAACGACTTAAATCAGCAATCTGTGCCCAAATGGGATGATTTTGGGTTTGTTGCACTTGGTTCCAGCCCATATGGGGGACTTTGCAACGCTGGCCTTGGGCATCGAGTAAGGGATCACCAAAGAAATTGACTCGCCCAGGTAAGACTTTTAAACACTCAACCCCTTGATTTTCTTCGCTAAAATCAAAAAGTGCCTGCATGCCGACGCAAATTCCTAAAAAAGGTTTTTCGACCATGGCTTGCTTAATCGCAGGGACCAAACCGCTGGCATACATTTGTCCGACACAATCGCGAATTGCCCCAACCCCGGGTAGAACAACGCGTTCGGCTTGGGCAAGCGTTTGCGCATCAGATGTCACCTGAACACGGGCATCTGGGGCCACTTTTTCTAATGCTTTGGCAACCGAATGTAAGTTACCCATGCCGTAATCAACGACCGCAATTAGACTCACGTCTTTCTCCTTCTACTTAGAGGCTACCTTTAGTGGACGGAATTTGATTGTGCATCCGTGGATCTGGGCTTAATGCCATCCGTAATGCACGCCCAAAGGCTTTAAAGATGGTTTCTGCTTGGTGATGTGCGTTAAAGCCTTTTAAGTTATCAATATGTAAGGTGACTTGCGCATGATTGACAAAGCCTTGGAAAAACTCCCAAAACAGTTGGGTATCAAAGCTGCCGATGCTAGCACGGGTAAAATTCACGTCCATAAATAAACCAGGACGCCCAGAGCAATCCAACACCACACGGCTTAAGGCTTCATCCAAAGGCACATAAGCATGTCCGTAGCGTGTCATGCCTTTTTTATCACCAATTGCTTGTGCAAAGGCTTGCCCTAGGGTGATGCCTAAATCCTCGACCGTATGGTGGTCATCCACATGGCGGTCGCCAACGACTTCGAAGTGCATATCAATTAAACCATGACGTGCGATCTGCTCTAGCATATGGTCAAGAAAACCAATACCAGAGTTGCTGCTAAATTGACCTGTACCCTCTAAATTTAGGCGCACGCTAATTTGGGTTTCTAACGTGTGGCGGGTAACTTGTGCAGTGCGGGGGGTCATGTATTTCTCCACAACGGGGTTTGGATAAAGAGATAAGCAGGGTGCTTAAGAAACAAAAAATAGACAGAAATAAAATGCACAAATAGGGATTATAGAGAATCTTCACTGGCATCCGCTACAATAGGCACAAGAGATCAAGCTCTCTTCTTGGCTTTTGCGGCTGGTCTTTGGACGCTGAGTATACTCATATATTCAGGATTTGTTTTAGGGAAGCGGTTTTCGGTTCCCCTTTTTATTGATGGTGTAAGGAGTTTGTCTCATGCCTGTTGTATTACGCAAGGTCAGTAGTGCCAGCTTAAATGAATATCCACAATGGCAGCACGACCTCTATAAAATCTATGCAGATGCGCCAGAACAGCGCCGCCAGCTCGATGCGAGCCAAGTCCCTTTAGATGCACCAACCTTTGTCGATCAAAGCCTGCAGGCAGGGGCCTATTTTGCAGCCGCTTTGTTTAATGATCATTTGATTGCGGCTTTACGCGTGCAAGAGCAAGAGGATGTCTGGCAAATCTCACATTTATGTGTACGTCGGGTGACCCGTCGTCGTGGAGTGGCTTCGCGTTTATTGGCATTGGTAGCAGCTGAAGCGGCACAAGTGAATAAAAGCCTGACGTCGCCTTTATATGCATTGGAAATGCCAGATCATATTTTGTTGCAAAAAATGGGTTATCAACTGGATGCAGCGAGTGAATCCTATTTGTGGCATGTACGTCATTAAGATGACTTAAGGAGAGGTAGGCTCATGCGACACTTAGTCAAAGCGGTATTGGCGAGTATCCTCTTGCTGGTGATGGGGATTGGTGGGGTATTCGCCTATATCTATTGGGGATTAGATCCTAATCAGTTGAAACCCTATATTGCGCAAAGTGCGCGTGAACATGCCCAGCTTGAGGTCGATATAGAGGGCGATTTGCAGTGGTCATTTTACCCTTGGTTAGGAGTACAAGTCGGGCAAACGCAAGTACGTACTTTGACCCATACCCATCTTCCACCTTTAGCCAGTATTCAACAGGCGCACATGAGCTTATCCCTTGTGGATTTATTACAAGGTCGTGTCCATACCCAAGACTTGCGTATCCAAGGATTGGATTTGCAGCTTGTCCAAGATGCCCAAGGGGCGACTAATTGGCCACAAAGTTCGGCAGAAAAAACCCCTCAAGAAGCCGCGCCTCAGTCTGAGAAGGAAGCCGCTGATACCTTCCCAGAGTTACAAATTCAAAGCTTAGACATTCAGGATGCCCGTATCAGCTACCAAGATGCGCACCATCATTGGCAACTTGAAGATGTTTTTATCGACAGCCAAGAGATCAGCTTACAAAACGCTTTTCCTGTCTCTGTGCGTTTAGCGCTCACTAGTCAACCCGCACAGATTCAGGCTGCACTCAGCTTAGAAACGCAAGTTCATCTTGATTGGGCACAGCAAATTTACCAGCTAGAGGCTTTACACGCGCAAATCAAGGCACGCGCTGCGTTATGGGAAAATACCGAACTGGCTTTGGCGATTGCGCTGCCTCAAGTGATTGCCACGCCTGAACAAGTGCAAGTCCAAAATTTGCAACTGGCACTGGCACCTTTCACGCTACAAGGCACACAAATCCAAGGCGAAGTGCACACAGATTTTAATCTTTGGTTGACACAAGAACGCCTAGATCTCACCCAGTTACGCGCCCAGCTACAAAGCCAAGTACAAGCCACTCAATTGCCGATACAGCTGGCAACCCAAGGGCGTTTTCATTGGGGCAAAACCCCTTATCTTGAGCTGAAACCTTTACAGATCCAGGTTGCACCCACGCAAGTACAACTGGCTAAAATGCCTGCTTGGCCGCTAGAAGCCAATGTCAGCACGCAAATCCAAGTGTGGCCACAAAGCCAGCAAGTTGAAATGGCGCATTTTAATCTGCAAGGCGAGTTGCAACAGCTTCCCCTTGTCTTACAAGCGTTGCAACTAGAAGGCCAGTATGGCGAACAAATCAGTGCAGGCACGCAAGGAATCAAGCTGCAACTTGGGGAGTTAGATCTCCAAGGCCAATTACAATTACAACCTCAAAGCAAGCTTACAGGTGCTATCCAGTTGAAGCCTGTAGATATTCGTCAGCTCGCCCAGCAACTCGGCTTGGTGTTACCGGATATGGCCTCACCAGAAACGACTTTGCGCCATCTCAGTTTTAATACGCAAATTGGTGGTACTTGGCCACAAATCATCCTCAATCCACTACAGGCGCAATTGGATAGCACTGGCATTAAGGGCAAAGCCCAACTTCAACTGGAGCAAGGGGCTTACCAAGCTGCTTTAGGGATAGGTGCGCTGAATTTAGATGACTATTTACCAGCAGAAACTGTGAGCGAGGCTGATGCATCAACTGCAAACATGCCCACAGAAACCAAGCCTCAAAATTGGTCCTTCGAAGCCTTACAAAGCCTCAACTTGGATTTGAGTACACGTATGCGCTCCTTACAAGTGAAAGGCGTACCCTTAGAAGAGATTCAAGCGAAGGTCAGCGCGCATCAGGGTCAGTTGCAAATTAACCCGCTTAAATTGACCGTTTATGGCGGACAAATTCAAATGCAAGCGGCAATTGATACGCAAGCACAGCCAGCACGTTGGCAGTTACAACATCAAATCCAAGGCGTTGAAACCCAAGCGCTATTACAACAGATGGCGGATATGCAGCTGTTTCGTGGGCGCTTATCGGCGCAAGGCCAGTATCAAACCCAAGGCCAAAACACACAAAGTTTGTTAGCCAACTTATCAGGGGAGCTACAAGCGCAAATCCAGCAAGGTGCCTTGCAAGGGATGAATATCTCGCGTGATTTATGCAACGCTGTAGCACTTGCACAAAATCGTCAACTGACGCGGACTTGGAGCCAAGATACGGAATTCGAGCGTCTTAATGCCCGTTTGATTTTTCAGCAAGGCAAGGCCAACAACCCAGACTTTCATGCACAGATTCCAGGGTTGGAGCTGACAGGGCAAGGAGATGTCGATTTAGTCGCGCAAACTTTGGATTATCAACTGGGTGCCCGTTTTACCAATACTGCGGATCAACATGCTTGTAAGGTGAACCCTTATCTAGAACGGATTCGTTGGCCAATGCGTTGTCAAGGCCCTTTAAGCACAGAAGCGAGCAAGTTATGCCAACTCGATACCCAAGGGCTTGGAGCTGCACTTGAGCAAGTCGCTGTTGAAGAAGCCAAAACGCGGGCGCAAGAAAAGATTGATGCTGAACGCGCGCGTGCTGAGGAACGTCTGCAAGAAAAATTACGCGAGAAGTTAGGCGAGGAGGTTGGCGATCAAATTGGTGATGTGCTGAAAGGCTTGTTTCGTTAAGGTGTAAATCAACAGATACAACCTTGCAGTGATGGCGTGAAACTGGAAAAGTATCTAGGTCTGATCCATGACCTAGATACATAAAGGAATGTTTATGTCTGACCTGTTAAAAGATGCACTCAACCTAGTGCAAGCCTATTTGCATATCAAACACCCTCGACCCAGTACCCAATATTCTATCGACAACCCCGCAAATGTCAGCACGATTTTGCAAGTCCCTGATATGGATGCGCATGATGCAGAACACGCGATTGCGCAAGCAACCCAAACCCTCCCACAGTGGCGTTCTTTAACGGCGCGTGAGCGTTCGAAAGCCTTACGCCGTTGGCATGATTTGGTATTGGCTCACCAAGAAGAACTCGCTTTGTTACTCACCACAGAGCAAGGCAAACCTTTAGCAGAAGCACGCGGAGAAATTGCTTACGGTGCCTCTTATATTGAATGGTTTGCTGAAGAAGCTGTACGCGCTTATGGCGATGTGACGCCTTCAAATACAGGGCATACGCGTTTACTGACCATCAAGCAGCCTATTGGTGTGGTATCGATTATCACGCCGTGGAATTTCCCTAATGCCATGTTGGCACGTAAGCTAGCCCCTGCGCTTGCTGTGGGTTGTACCTGTGTGGTCAAACCCGCAGAAGATACCCCTTTATCTGCTTTAGCCTTAGCCGCGTTAGCAGAACAAGCAGGGATACCAGCAGGTGCTATTAATATTGTCACCACTTCACGTCCTGCACCCATTGGCGAAGTTTTGTGTACTCATGCCCAAGTGCGCAAAGTTTCTTTTACTGGCTCGACCCCGATTGGTAAACATATTGCCCATCTTGCCGCTTCCAGTGTGAAACGTGTTTCTCTGGAACTGGGTGGTAATGCGCCCTTTATTGTGTTTGATGATGCGGATATTCCTGCAGCGGTGCAGGGTGCCCTCGCTTCCAAATATCGTAATGCAGGGCAAACCTGTGTGTGTACCAACCGTTTTTATATTCAAGAAGGCATTTATGATGCCTTTGTTGCTGAATATGCGCGCCAAGTGGCTTTATTAAAAACAGGGGCAGGGACAGAGGCAGATACCCAAATTGGTCCTTTAATTAATCAAGCCGCGTGTGCCAAAGTGGATGCGCTTGTAAAAGATGCCATACGCCAAGGGGCCAAGTTGACCTATCAAGGAGCCATACCAGACGATACCCAAGGCCACTTTTATCCTGTGACTTTACTCACCCAAGTCACAGAAGCGATGGCACTGACACAAGAAGAAATTTTTGGCCCTGTTTCTGCTTTGATGACCTTTAAAGAGGAAGCCGAAGTGATTCAAAGGGCTAATGCGACGCCGTATGGCTTGGCTGCGTATTTTTATGCGCGTGATATAGGCCGCATTTGGCGGGTGGCGGAGGCCTTAGATTACGGCATGATAGGGATTAATGAGGGGATTATTTCCAATGCCGCGATTCCTTTTGGTGGTGTAAAAGAATCTGGTTTAGGGCGTGAAGGTTCGCGCCACGGCTTGGATGATTACTTAGAAACGAAGTTTTTATGTATGGGCTTTTAAAGTGGTTGATGCGCCCTCCCCCTTGGCATGGGGGAGGATTTAACTTGGCCAGCAGGTGCTTATTTTTGTTTAGGTACCCGCCCCATCAAGTAAAATTCTGCATTTGGTGGGGTGTTTGTCAAACTGACCAAACGGTTTGAAAGACCAAAGAAGGCCGTAATCGCACCGATATCCCAAATATCCTCACGCGTGAAGCCAACGGCCTGTAAGCGGGCTTCCCACTGATCATTTAACTCACCTGTTTCCTGCGATACATATAGAGCAAAATCCAACATTACGCGCTCGCGTTCGCTAATTTCTGCAGTTTTATGATTAATCGCTACCTGATCGGCACTGTAAGGATTTTTGCTATAAATACGCAAAATCGCACCATGCGCCACCACGCAATATAAGCAATGATTGCGCGCACTCGTGGCTACAACAATCATTTCTTTTTCTGCAGGTGTTAAAGTATCAGACTCGCGCAGCATTAAGGCGTCATGGTAGGCAAAAAAGGCACGGAACTCGTCCGGACGGTGTGCCAGCATCAAAAAGACATTGGGCACAAAGCCTGCTTTTTCTTGCACACTTAATATACTTTGGCGGATATCCTCAGGCACATTTTCTAATTCAGGGACAGGGAAGCGGCTAATTGACATGAAGATGACTCCTTGTGCTCAATTTGTTTATTTGTAATACAAATTAATTGATAACACACTTATATAAAGGGGTGCAAGTGATTTCCGTGCGCTGCAAGGGCAAGATTTTCCAAGTTTACTGCCTTTGGCGTATACTTGAAGCCATTTTAAGTATGTCAGTTTGAGGATGAAGCATGATTGTAGTCACAGGCGGTGCAGGCTTTATCGGTAGTAATTTGGTCAAAGCCCTGAATGAGCGTGGCCATACGAATATTATTGTGGTTGATGATCTGACCCAAGGCGAAAAATTCGTCAATATTGCAGATTGCCATATCGCGGATTACATCGACAAAGACGACTTTTTACAGCGACTTGAAAAAAGCCAGTTTAGTGAAGGAATTACAGGGATTTTACATCAGGGCGCCTGTTCAGATACCACAGAATGGGATGGGCGCTATATGATGAAAACCAATTACGAATATTCAAAAAGCCTGTTGCATTACTCCTTACGCCAAGAAATTCCCTTTATTTATGCTTCCTCTGCGGCTGTGTATGGGGGCAGTGAAACTTTTATCGAGCAGCCAGCGTATGAAAAACCTTTAAATGTGTATGGCTACTCCAAACTGCTCTTTGATCAATATGTACGCCATGTTCGCAAGGAGTTTAAAAGCCTTGTGGTGGGATTGCGTTACTTTAATGTCTATGGTCCACGCGAGCAGCACAAAGGCAAAATGGCCAGTGTAGCCTATCACCTGAATCAACAATTCAACCGTGGTGAATCCTTAAAACTTTTCGGTGCTTATGATGGCTATGAAGCCGGTATGCAAAGCCGAGATTTTATTTATGTGCAAGATGTCGTCGATGTGAATTTGTGGTTTTTGGAGCAAGACGAACGCCTAACTGGGATTTACAATCTAGGCACAGGTCGCGCAGAGCCTTTTAAGGCCATTGCGGACGCTGTGGTTGAGTATCATGGCCAAGGTGAAATCGAATATATTGATTTCCCTGAAAGTTTAAAGGGCCACTATCAAAGCTACACTTGTGCTGATATACAACAGCTTAGAAATGCTGGTTACCAACGACCTTTCCGTACGGTTGCCCAGGGGACGTATGCCTATCTTGACGCTTTAAATCATCAACATGCATAAAGAAAATGCTTCTGTGCAGTATGCAGACGCACCCTTGTTGGTGGTGGGGCCGGCTTGGGTTGGGGATATGGTGATGGCACAAAGTGCCTTTCAGCACCTCAAGCGCACTTTTGCAACGGCAGATTTACATGTCCTGGCCCCTGCTTGGACCCATCCCTTATTGGCACGTATGCCAGAAGTCGCCCGCGCTTGGGCCTTACCTTTGGGACATGGCGATTTTGCACCCTATACGCGCTGGCGTTTCGGGCGCCAATTGCGTGCTTATCAGTTTCAGCAAGCTTGGGTCTTACCACGGTCTTGGAAAGCGGCCTTGGTGCCTTGGGCTGCGGGTATTCCTCGACGTACCGGCTTTTTAGGCGAACAAAGATACGGATTACTCAATGATATTCGTGTGTTAGATAAAAGCCGCCTAGACCAAACCGTTAAACGTTTTGTCAGCTTGGTACATCCTACCAAGGCGCAAGATTTACAGATTAGCCAACCTCAACTCACTGTGCATACGGATCAACAAGCCCAAAGCCTAACGCGTTTGCAGCTCAACCTAGAACGCCCTTGTTTGGCTTTATTACCAGGTGCAGAATATGGCCCTGCCAAGCAATGGCCAAGCGCGTATTTTCATCAAGTGGCACAAAAGGCGATTGCTGCAGGGTATCAAGTGTGGGTGCTTGGTTCTGCAAAGGAAGCGCCTCTAGGGCAAGCGATTTGTGCGCAACTGCCACATGCTTATAACCTGTGCGGGAAAACGCAACTTACTGAATGTATTGATTTATTAGCCCTATGTGCACAAGCTATCAGTAATGATTCGGGTCTTATGCATGTGGCAGCCGCTGTGGGTATTTTTGTCCATGCGATTTATGGCTCTTCTTCCCCTCAATACACGCCGCCTTTGACTGACCAAGCCCATATTTATTGGCAAGGTCTGTCCTGCTCACCTTGCTTTAAACGTCAATGCCCCTTGGGGCATACCCAGTGCTTACACCTGATCACGCCAGAACAGGTGTGGCAACAGGTGCAAGCCGTCTCTTCGACGCTGATCACCTGATCCATCCAGCGTATTTATCGAATCTTGAGGTTTTTATGAGTCAATTACCTGCCTGTCCGCAATGTGCTTCTATTTATACTTATGAGGACCAAGGCCAATATATTTGCCCTGAATGTGGCCACGAATGGAATCCTAATACGGCCGCAGCAGAAACTGAGGTGCTGATAGTGAAAGATGCACACGGTACCCAGCTGAATGAAGGGGATCATGTGACCTTAATTAAAGATTTAAAGGTGAAAGGCTCGTCTTCTGTGGCCAAAATTGGCACTAAAGTGAAGATTAATCGCTTGGTGGATGGGGATCATAATATTGACTGCCGTCTAGAAGGGATAGGCGCTATGATGCTCAAATCTGAGTTTGTAAAAAAAGCCTAAAGACTATCGATTGGGTTGCCAAGGTAACCCAATCGATCATAACTATACATAAGTTATACATTAGTCATTTTTCAATAAGCCTTGTAAAATAAGCCATCGAATCTACGACCAGCGGCTTATGCGCAAGGGGCTTGCATGCAAGTAATCAAGATCCAAGGGGCTCGCACCCATAATCTTAAAAATCTCAGTCTGGAAATTCCCAGAAATCAACTGGTGATTATCACTGGGTTATCAGGCTCAGGCAAATCCTCGCTTGCCTTTGATACCCTGTATGCTGAAGGGCAACGCCGTTATGTTGAATCCCTGTCTGCGTATGCACGCCAGTTTTTATCCATGATGGATAAGCCCGATGTGGATAAGGTGGAAGGCTTATCACCTGCGATTGCGATTCAGCAAAAAACCACCTCGCACAACCCGCGTTCTACCGTGGGCACAGTCACCGAAATTTATGATTATCTGCGCTTACTCTTTGCGCGGATTGGCGAGCCGCACTGTCCAGAACATGGGCACTCGTTAAAAGCACTGACCCCCCCGCAAATTGTCGAGCGTATTTTACGCTTACCAGAAGGCACCCCTTTAATGCTGTTAGCCCCCTTGGTACAAGGACGCAAAGGTGAGCATGTGCAAGTGCTGGAAAAGCTACAGGCGCAAGGCTTTAGCCGAGTCCGTATTGATGGAGAGATTTACAATCTAGAAGCTTGTCCCACTTTGGATAAAAAACGCAGCCACCATATTGAGGCGGTGGTAGATCGTTTTAAACTCCATCCTGAGCAAAAAACCCGTTTGCAAGATTCAGTCAATACGGCCCTTCATTTAAGCGGTGGCTTGTTGATACTGGATTATTATCCCAGTGCTACAGCCAGCCAGCCGATACCTGAAGGCCTGCCGCTGACGCTCTCAGCACGTTATGCATGTCCTGAATGCGGTTTCTCCGTCTCTGAGTTAGAGCCTAAACTGTTTTCCTTTAACAGCCCTGCGGGGGCTTGCCCAACCTGTGAAGGTTTAGGACAACAACAGCAAATTAATTTGCATACTGTGATTGATAATCCACAGCTTAGCTTGGCGCAAGGTGTCTTGCAGGGTTGGGATTTTTTACAGCGCAATCAGCTACCCCAACTGCTGCGTTGGGCGCAGAGTGTTAATTTAGATATTCATACGCCTTGGAACCAGTTGGCAGCTAGCGCACAAAAAAAGATTCTGTATGGATATCAAGGTTTTATTGGTATTGAAGCGACCTTATTACAACGCTACCGGGAAGCACAATCCCCCAAACTGCGTGAGGCTTTGGGGCGTTATCTTAGCTATGGGACTTGCCAAACCTGTGCAGGGACACGCTTAAATCCGAGTGCACGTTTTGTATTTTGGCCACAAACACGCACCAGCTTGCCCCAGCTGACCCAAGAAGCCTTGCATCAGTTGGCCGATACTTTAGAACAGCTACCTTTAGCCGGTGCAGAAGCACAGATTGCTGCGCCGATTCTGCGGGAAATTCGTGCCCGCTTGCGCTTCTTGCTGGATGTTGGCTTGGGTTACCTGAGCTTAGCTCGGAGTGCAGATACCCTTTCAGGGGGCGAATCCCAACGGATTCGTTTAGCCAGTCAAATTGGTTCTGGTTTAGTGGGGGTGATGTATGTGCTGGATGAACCCTCGATTGGTTTGCATTCACGCGATCAACAGCGCTTATGGGAAAGCTTGCTGAAGTTGCGTGATTTAGGAAACAGTGTGTTGGTCGTTGAGCATGACGATGCTGCAATTCGCTTAGCGGATCATGTGTTGGATATTGGCCCAGGCGCTGGTGTCCACGGTGGGCAAATTGTTGCCCAAGGCACGCCAGAGCAAATTGCGGCGCACCCTGAATCTTTAACCGGCGCTTATCTTAGTGGACGCAAGTCCATTGTACGTCCCCCTGCGAAAATCGTTGATCAACACACACCTTGGTTAAAGTTATTAGGGGCCAGCGGACAAAACCTCAAACAGGTGGATTTGCATTTACCCCTTGGGCATTTGGTGTGTATCACAGGTGTTTCTGGCTCGGGTAAATCGACGCTGATTAATCGCACCTTGTACCCTTGCGTTGCCCATGCTTTGCATAAGGATTCAGCTGCCGCAGCACCTGAGGCCTATCAAGCGATTGAAGGTTTAGCGCACTTGGATAAGGTGATTCAGATTGATCAATCCCCGATTGGGCGTACCCCGAGATCCAATCCCGCAACCTATACAGGGGTGTTAACCCCGATTCGTGAGTTATTTGCCGCGACTCCAGAAGCCCGCACCCGAGGTTATAGCCCAGGCCACTTTAGCTTTAATGTCAAAGGGGGCCGCTGTGAAGCCTGCCAAGGGGAAGGGGTGATTCGGGTGGAAATGCATTTTTTGCCTGATATTTATGTGGAATGTGATCAGTGTCACGGGGCCCGTTATCAAGAGGATGTGTTGGAAATTCGTTATAAAGGCTTATCCATTGCGGAGGTACTTGCTTTATCTGTTGAGGATGCCTTGCAACATTTTAGTCATCACGGTGCCATTACCAAACGTTTGCAAACCTTGATGGATGTGGGTTTGGGGTATATTACCCTAGGACAAAGCGCCACCACCTTATCCGGTGGGGAAGCACAAAGGGTGAAGCTGGCGCGTGAACTAGCCAAACGCGCGACAGGTAAAACCTTGTATATTTTGGATGAACCCACCACCGGATTGCACTTGCAAGATGTGGCTCATTTATTAAAGGTTTTGTATGCCTTACGTGATCAGGGCAACACCTTGGTTGTGATTGAGCATCATCTTGATGTGATTAAATGCGCGGATTGGGTGATTGATTTAGGCCCAGAAGGCGGGGAAGCCGGTGGGTCTATTTTGGCAAGCGGCAGCCCAGAAACACTTGCGCAGCAGCCAAACTCCCTGACGGGACAGTGGTTAGCACCGCTTGTGACCTAGGGGTTTGGGTTGGGTTGCCAAACAACCAGCAACCCAACCTACGCCGGCTACAGGGTTGGATAAATGTAGGTCGCGGCTTTAGCCCGACAGGTTGACGGGTTGTTTTTTGTTGCTTTGTTTTTTGTCGCCCTAAAGGACGACCTACAGCATTGGGTAAATTTAGATCGTGGCTTTAGCCCGACGAACAAAAAAATAACCCTTCATAAAAAGTCTGAATTCCAAAAAGGATACTGCCTTACTGACTGAACAAGCATTTTACGTATAGGGTTTGCCACAATATATCGGGCAATATCTCTACGGCTATCCTCAGTACGTAATGCTCGATCATAAAACGCTGGTTGCCATACCTTACCGTTTTGCCCTCTGTATTGGTTGATAAGATAAGCACTTTTCCCTTTGAGTTTAGCCACGACAGAAGACAAATCTGTATCACCTTCTATGCGTAGCAAGCCATGAAAATGATCCGGCATCAACACCCAGGTAAACCAACGACACCTACAAACCTTTTCATTGATTTGAATGTGCTGATAGACAATTTTTGCCAGATCATAACTGCAGAATAGTTGCTGCCGCCTGAATGTTGTAAAGGTAATAAAGTATTCACCACCTTGTTGGGTATAGCGGCCTCGTCTCAAATCATTCCAAGGCATTTATGCACCTCCCTTGCACCTTGTCGCCCTAAAGGACGACCTACAGGGTTAGATAAAGGTAGGTCGGGCTTTAGCCCGACAGGTTGACGGGTTGTTTTTTATTGCTTTGTTTTTTGTCACCCTAAAGGACGACCTACAGGGTTGGGTAAATGTAGGTCGCGGCTTTAGCCCGACAGGTTGACGGGTTGTTTTTTATTGCTTTGTTTTTTTTCGCCCTAAAGGACGACCTACAAGGTTGGGTAAATGTAGGTCGCGGCTTTAGCCCGACAGGTTGACGGGTTGTTTTTTATGGCCTTGTTTTTTGTCGCCCTAGAGGACGACCTACAGCCTTGGATAAATGTAGGTAGCGGCTTTAGCCCGACAGGTTGACGGGTTGTTTTTTATTGCTTTGCTTTTTTCGCCCTAAAGGACAACCTACAGGGTTGGGTAAATGTAGGTCGCGGCTTTAGCCCGACAGGTTGACGGGTTGTTTTTTATTGCTTTGTTTTTTGTCGCCCTAAAGGACGACCTACAGGGTTGGGTAAATGTAGGTCGCGGCTTTAGCCCGACACATCAACCGTTAACGCATTGAGTGCTTTCCCAGTAAATCTTGCGTTTAATCGTTAAAAAGCGACACAACGAGCAAATGATTTTGGTTCCAGCAAAGGATCTAAGGCCCGTCTGGTATGTACATTAAAAAAGATTAGTGCGCACTTAAGTTCGCCAACAGTGGGTGCCCAATAGCGCTTGTAAGCATAATCACCTGCTCCGAAACAGAAAATCTCTTGGCGTTCAAAGCTTTGTGTAATCAACCGAGCTTGTAAGATTCTATCTACTGAGTAAGTGACATAATCTGGATGAGGGCGTGAGACCATATAGTACAAGCGTTGCTGGTGACGTAATGCAAGACTTGTCAAGGCCAGATGACCATCAACATACAATTGCTGAACATCGGCTTGCGCACCATATTGTAGATCACGAACAAAAGCTGCCATAAAAGATGGCCACTCTGGGTGGTGGTTATGGACATGCTGTGTACCAAAGTGAGTTAACTCTTGTTCACACAAGGTTTGAACAACATCATAAGCAATTGATGGCGTTGCTGGAGCATGCCAACTAAGCGGCCCTTTTTCTCGTGCTAGTTTGCGTTCAGCATAGCGAGCTGCTTTAAAG
Source organism: Allopseudospirillum japonicum (assembly GCF_900108915.1). Lineage (GTDB taxonomy): Bacteria > Pseudomonadota > Gammaproteobacteria > Pseudomonadales > Halomonadaceae > Pseudospirillum > Pseudospirillum japonicum. Next base: position 94,763 of record NZ_FNYH01000003.1, on the reverse strand, counting down.
GCTTTACTGGAACATAACCTTTGGTACGCCTCAAAGTTTCGGCCTCGGGTGTCAATCTCGTGGAGGTTTCGAGGAAAACGCCAGATTTTTAAAGATTCACTTCCCGTAAAGTCTTCAAGCAGCTGATAAAGAATAGAGCCTTCATGCAAAGGGCCCATAAAGGCCACATCTAATCTAAGTATTGCCTGCATACCTTGATTTAATACGGCATTGATCACTTCACGGCGATTTTCACTAGCAAAAGGCCATTCGAAAAAAGGAGCGTAGTTTGCGCCTACTGGACGTGCACAACGATACTGACGTCCGTTATGTTCCAAGTGAAAGATTTGCAATGCAATAGCAGCGAGCAAACGTCCATTATGGGCCTCAGTGACTGTTAACACGCCGCTGTCTGTTGGTTTATAAAACGCCCAATAATTTTGAATAAAATCTGGACTAGCAAACAAGCCTGTCGTTACTGGCTGGTGCTGGAACAAATTTTGCCACTGCGGATACAGCCTGACTAAGCTATCGGCACAAGTTTGCCAGCTTATATGTAATTGAGACATGAAATCTTCGTATACTGGGTCAGTAAGAAATACCAGATGAGTCACTAGGGTGATTTTAATCACCCAACATTTGTGTCGGTAAACCAAAACCATAAAAAAACCGCCTATCCAAGAACAAGATCGGGCGGTTTGGTTATTTATGTGTTAGGTTGATGACTCGTCTTGTAAATATTCTTTTGGAGTGCGACCTGGAAAGATATACCAGAAAAAATAAAATATAGTCCCTGGAATATATAAAATCATTAAAAACCACACCCAAGTATGGAACATGTTGTAGCGAATCAAAAGTAACATGGCGACTGGGGGGAGTATCCAAGCGAATAAAAAATAGAGTACAAGGTGTTTTTTAATAGTCATTAAAAATTAGCCTTATTTTCTGGTAAGTTGACAGATTAAAGTATCTGTCTTTCCTAAAGATGCCAAAGTGGATTCATAAGCTTTACTTAAATCATTATTGTCTATAAAAGACCAAACCTGATGTCCACCTGGGGTATTTTTAGCTAGCCAATGTAAATGATTAGACAAAGGATATCTTTGTACATATTTTATATAATCTAGATTTAAGTTTGCTTTTCTAGCCAAAGCTTCTAGGGTGGCTCCATTAAATAAATATAAATGGCAACTCCAGTAAGTAAAATTAGAAAATGCCTGATTCTCGTATAGTGTTAGTAATGCATCATTTGCATTAGGCACCTCAATAATGATTTTCCCATTTTCTTTTAATTTTTCAGATAGCGCCATAATGATTTCTGCAGGATTAGGTAAGTGCTCAACAACATGGAACGCTGTAATTATATCAAATGATTTATCCTTGAGCTGATCTATTTTTTTATAAACATTAATATCATTTTCTAAAAACCACTCACTCAGTCTAGATTCCAGTTCTATACCGGTTGCAGAGCTAGCAAATTCTTTAGCTTTAATTAAAAAACCAGCATGGCCACAGCCAAAGTCAAGAATTTCCTTGTTCGTTAGGCTTGTTTTAAGAAGCTCGAAACGTCGCATGTCATCTGCATGAGTATTTGCGAGCCACGCGTGAATATCTATTGGTGCTTGATGCATCCCTGAATCTTCATAGAATGCATCATTGATGTGCGAAAAATCACTTAAATAGACAAGTCCACAAGAAGCACACTCTAAAACCTGTAACTCTGGTTTATCCCTAACTGATCCTGGGCGAATTGAATATTGATCAGAACCACATAGATAACATGTTTTAATCGTGTGCATAAATTTCTCTCATTTGTTATCAAAAGTATTTTTCTAGATAATCTAAAGCCACCCAAAAACCCTCACCATTATTCTTATGGCCTTGCCAGATTTCAGGAATAAATTGTACATTTGGAGCATACATATTTAGATCTTCTGCTAGAGCAGCAAAATTGACATTCCCTGTACCTATTTGTACACCTTCTCCGTCTACACCATCCGCATCAACAATATGCAAGTGTGCTGCAAAGGGAGCAACTTTTTTCGTAAATTCTCTAAAATCCCATTTGTAATAGTTACATGCTAACTGTGAATGAGAGATATCAAAGCAAATACGGTAACCATATTTTTCGCAGAATTCTTTTATTTCGTCTGCATCTACAAAGATGTTCTGATACCATTGCCCACCAAAGTACCAAGGAAAGGGGGGCATTGTTTGAATAATAACCTCTACACCTTCTTGATCTACACTCGCCAGACTTTCCGCAATTTTACTATATAAAAGTGCTCGATCTTTTTTGTCCAAAAATCCATTTTTTGTATGGCCACCAACATTAGTAACAATAACAGGGTGTTTTGTTTTTGGAAACAGTGTTTTCATAGTACGAGTAACTTCTATCACTCGTTTAAGTTCTTTAATAGAATGCTGGCGATAGCTATCTTCTTGCGCGCACATATCCATAATATGATCATTTGCAAAAAGCTCTGGGCTATGTACTGCTAAACCAATATTTTGCACTCCATCCACAAAATTATTAATATCAAGATCCATATCTCGGTAGCTTAGGTGGAACTCAACAAAATCTAAATTTGTTAATTTAGCTAAACGTTCGTAATCATGGTGACGTACAGGAATGCCACAAGGTCGCTTAAATTTGTAAGGCCGAACTTGCACTACATCATCTTGTAAGTCACTCATGAAGAAGAAATCTCCAGCCTGGAAATCGCGCTTTGCAGTACAACCTACAATTTCATCAATATAGCAAGGTTGTAGTCCTTGACCCGGACTTTTTATATCTATCATATCCCGAGTGATTTTTTCACCTTTAGCTAGTGCTCTATTAATTATTAAGCTTTTAGCAAGCACTTCTCTGTTCATCATCTCACCTTGCGTAAGCACTCTAGGTGAATTTGATCCTAATGCTTGCTCAATGTTGCGGATTTCTTCAACCATCGACTTAAATTCATGAGGCAATAAGCTTACTTTGTGATCATTGCCCTCCATATTTCTATCTATTGTAAAATGTTTTTCAATAATACAAGCGCCTAAGGCAACTGCTGCTAAAGCAACTGAGCTTCCTCTTTCATGGCCTGAGTAGCCGACAGGCACTTTGGTAATTTGGCTTAATCTTGTTAAATAGTTTAAATTAATATCTTTAAAAGGTGCTGGGTAAGTAGAGTTACAATGTAACAAAACAAAAGAAGCACCTAGATTCTTTAATAAGCTTACACTTTGTAGAATTTCTTCTTCATTTGCCATACCAGTGGAACAAATAATCGGCTTACCTGTTTTTGCTATAGCACGCAAAAGCTCATGATTTGTCATGTCTGCAGAAGCCACTTTATAAGCCGGCATTCCATAGTTCTCTAATACATCCAGGCTAGATAAATCCCAAGGTGTGCATAGAGGAAGAATACCTTTACTCTTACAATAATCAAATATTTCGAGCATTTGCTCATTTTTTAACTGGCTACGCTCAAGAATTTCTAGCGTATATTGTGCTCCACGATCTGCAGAAGGATCATCTGCAAGATCTTTGTTCTTATACAAGGAGCTCAAATTTCGCATCTGAAATTTGGCACAATTGGCACCTGACTCTACACTGAGATCTACAAGTTTTTTTGCTAGTTCAACTGAGCCATTATGGTTTAATCCTATTTCTGAGATAATAAAAACAGGTTGGTTTTTTCCAATGGAAAAGTTTTCTATAACAATATCTGAGTTTCCTTTATTTCTAGCAATTGCGGTCAAAATACCTTGGGAATTAACTAAAGGCACTAGCTCTACTTTTTCTGAGAACAATAAGGAAACTTTTTCTGTCGGTGCCCCAATTAACTCACTGACAAAAGACGTGTTCGCAGCAAAAATGACAGGAGTATTAATATCTATTTTTTCTTGCTGTATTACCCAACGTCTAAAATCTCCATCAGTTAATATAGCCTCTAGCACGCCATTTTTATCAACAATAAATAAAATCCTACTTTGATTTTTGTTGATTTTTTCTAATGCTTCCACCAAGGGTGCATCTTTTACTAAGGAGTATTTAGCAAGATCTTTTTCTATAATCATGATTGATATCCAAGAACAAATTCAGCAAATTTAAAGTCAAATTCTGTATCTATATCAACTAGGGAGCTTTCTTGCATAAGATATAAAGCAATTTTACCACCTAGGCGATTATGTAACTTCTCAAGTACCCAAGGTTTAAAGATATAGATAGAACCGTTTTCTTGATATTGAGGTTGCATATCTTGACGCCGAGGACGGTGATTAAAATCATAATTCACTGATACTGCTTGACCTTGATGATCTTTTTTCCATAAAAAACGATGTGATGGAACAACTGACAGCAAAGAGTCTGCATTTTTTTTATAAAAAGTATCAATTGCTTTTTGAATATCATCTTTTTGACGAATCGGCGAAGTACATTGTAGAAAAACAACAGCATCTGGTCGTTGGTGCTTTTGGCAGTACGTATTTAATGCATGCGATAAGGCTGACTCCGAACTAGCAAGATCTCCACTTAAATCTTGTGGGCGCTGAATCACTTGAGCACCATACTCGTGCGCTACTTGTGCAATTTCTGTCGAATCCGTTGTGACTAAAGTCTCTGTAATACTCGGTGTGCATGTACAAATATCTAGTGTATGGGCAAGTAATGGTTTACCAGCAAGTAGGCGTATATTTTTTTTAGGAACGCCTTTAGAGCCACCTCTTGCTGGAATAATTGCTATAATTGAAGACATACTTCGCCTTTAGAGTGAATGATTAGAAACACGACCATAGATATCTTGGTATCTAATAATATCATCTTCTCCAAAGTAATCACCTAACTGCACCTCTGCTAACATCAATCTTTCTTTTCCAGTATTAGTCAGCTGGTGTTTGCAGCCTCTAGGAATATAAATATAATCACCCGCATAAATAGCTTTATTGCTTAGCTCTAGAGACACACACCCTTCCCCTTTAATGACAATCCAATGTTCCTCACGCCGAAAATGTTTCTGTAAACTTAATTTCCCTTGAGGCTCTACACAAATTACTTTAGCTTGTGCATCTGGTGTCAATAGCGTACTTTTATAAAATCCCCAAGGACGCGGATAAATTTCTTGTTCCAAACGCGAGGTGTCTAAAGTTGAGAAATCATCAGTTAGCTTAAAGTCTTTATCTTCCAGTAATAACACATGAAACTGGCGCTTAGTTAGCAAATTCACCAAGCAACCTTGATGATCAACAATAGGTAGAAAGTCTATACGTTCCTCTTTAAATGACTCAATCACTTGCTGCCGACAAGCATCTTTTGTTAACTGCAAATAATTTGTTCGCATTAATTGATATGCTTGCAAATCAAAGGGCGATGTATTTGTATCTAATGATAGTAGCTTACGCCTGATATCTCCATCAGTAATAATCCCTTGTAAACGCTTTTCAGCATCAATGACTAACACTAGTTTTTTATGCTCACGCTCGATTTGTGCGAGGACCTCTTGAAACCGAGCATTAGGTAGAATGCAAAGATCATCTAACATAGTAATATCTACTCTGGTTTTAGCGCTAATCGTTGTTTTAGATAAGCAACAACACGATCATTTAAAGCTTTTTTGTCTTCCGTATAATGACGCTGAAAAAGCAGACTGGGATAATAGCGCTTAGATATTTGTGGTTCTGTTGCTTCTATGGTGGCACCTATAGTTGCTACCCAAGATTCTATACCTAAAGTCTCAGCTAAACGTGCAACCGATGATTGTGGGGTAATAACTAAGTCTAGCTGACTCATAAGAGCAGCAACTTGATCAAAATCATTCTTTAAATCGAGATCATCCCAAGTATGTAAAGTACAGCCAAATTTTTCTTTGACTAAATCAAGTTCTTGTTGGCACTCATCATAAAGCAAATTGACTAGATGAATTCCTTGTAGATTAAATAAATTTTCCCATTCTTCTATAGCTGCATAACCTTTAGCTCGCTGTGCCGTGACTAACCCCCCGCGCCAGTTAAATCCTATCTTTAGCCCTGAGCCTAATCCTTGAATCCTTTGTTGCCATTTTGCAACTAAATCAGCATCCAAACTAAGGTAATTTTTGAATACAGGTGGGATAGGATATTCTTTGGGGAAGTAACGAATGACAGAAGCCATAGGGATATGATAGTCAATATCCTTACGATATAAGTCATCTTCTCCAGTGCTTTGCATTACCACATCAGCATTTGGGAAGGTACGTTTAAACAAAGGCTTTAGACGCGGGCTGACCTCCATTACAACTCTTTTGGCTTGCTCGACTAAAGGGCGCAGACATTGCATATCTTTAATTTCATCACCCACACCTTGTTCACGCCAAACTAAAATGCTCTTACCCTCAAGAGATTCCCCCTGCCACTGCGGCACTGCAAATTTTCGGTTTGGTTTGCGTGGGCCAGCTTCAAAACCAAAATCATATAACTCCATGCCCTCTTTTATAGAACCTGAGTCAAGTAATACAAGGGACTTATTCCATTTAGCTACAGGGTCTTGAGGGGCAAGTGTGATTGCTTGGTCATATAAATTAATTACTTGCTCTACATTACCACCTAATTCCTTCATTATTAGCGCCAAGCTAATACAGGCTTGATAATCTAATTGTAAGCTGTAGGCCTTTTCAGCAGCGTCACGTGCTTCTTGCCAAGCATTTAATGCAACTTGTGCTTGTGCTAAACCAATATAGGCAGAGTTATCTTCTGGTTTTAAAGCAATCGCTTTTTCAAAGCTCTGTTTAGCAGCAGAAAAGTCTTCTAAATCACGTTCTATATTCCCTTTTAAGTTCCAAGCTTTATAAAACTTTGGATCTTTTTCTAGTGCTTGATTCACATAATCAAGCGCTTCTTGGCGACGTTTTTCTTGCTTGTATAGCACTTTGGCATAATTAAATAAGCGCTTAGGGTTTTCTGGATCTTTTTCTAAAGCTTCTTTCACCATTTGTTCCGCTTTTGCTGGTGCATATTGCATAATCCAGTTTTCGTGCGGAAGAATTTCAGGCAAGCGCTTTTGTTTAAACAAGGCTTCCATCATCATTTCACGGGCAGCTAAAAAATGGGGACGTTCTTGTAGCAAGATTTCTAGCGTTTTCGTTGCTTGTGCCCATTTGTGGCGTCCCATTTGCGCTTCTGCGAGCTGAATACGGTACTTTTCTGGATATTCGCTGGTTTTTAACACCTGTTTAAAATAAGTCTCTGCTTGCTTATAGTCTTTGTCTTTAAGCGCAGCTTGCCCTTGCATCGCTAAGGTGTACATATCTTTTGGTGCTTGCATCCGTGCTTGATTGAGCCAAGTACGAAAACCGATTTCATCTTGATGCTGTGCTGCCCACCAAGCGTTTAAAGCGGCGCAACGTCCTGCCGCTTCTCCCTTTAATTTTTGCTCTATCAAAGTATCCAAGTGGGTACGCGCTGCCTGCCATTTTTGTGTTTCTAATGCACATAAGGTCGCTTTTAAGCGAATATGGACCGATTGTGGATTAAAATGTACCGCTTTTTGATAAATAGCAAAGGCTTTGTCGGGTGTATGTTTGCGATGATAAACCAGTTCTGCCAGCTGCCACCAGGCTTGATGTAAATTAGGACGCAGTTGTACTGCTTGGTGCAAACAGAAAATAGCATCTGTATAACGATGTAATTGGATAAATAATTCACCAAGCCAAAAATAAGCATAAGGATTACGTCTTAACGTCGCAATACTCGCATTGAATAAAGTTTCCGCTTCGTTTAAGCGTCCTGTCTGCGCACAAATCCGTCCTTGAATCGCCAAAGCCACTGGCGATTTATGGGTGACTTGTAAACGGGGCGCAATCCAAGATTCTGCCTGTGTATATTTTTCCCCTGCTAAACATAACAAAGCCATGGCCTCATTAATGGCTTCTGAATGCGCTTGTACTGGGGTATTAAACACCTTGTCTGGGATTTGCGGGGCCTGTGGTTGCTCTTGCTGGCTATATAAATAATCCAACTCTAATAAAGCCTCTTGCGGCATCCCTTGCAAAGCTTGTTGATAAGCAGCTTCTGCTTGTGTCCATTGGCCTAACGCTTGGGCGCTTTTAGCGGCACGCCAATGCAACACTGGGTGTTGTACTAATTGTAACGCTTGCTGGCTGGCTTGATACGCTTGGGGATATTTTGCCGTGATCAGATCTAAATCAATTTGTTGAATTTTAGCACCTAGGGAATCAGGAGCAGCCGCTTGAGCACGCTGAATAAAGGCTTGGGCTTTCACATAATCGCGTGCACGCATCGCTAAAGCGGCCATGCCGCCTAAAGCAAGTGCCGAGGTGGGGTCTTCTGCCAGCAGGTGTTGATAAATTTCTTGGGCTTGCACTAGCTGATCTTGTTGCAAGGCTTGCTCTGCTTGGGTAATGAAAGAAGTTTGCATAGGAATAAAAGCTCGTTTTCAGCCAAAGATGAAAAAAGCCGCCTAGGAACAGGCCCTAAGCGGCTTAGATTAAACGCCTATTGATCTTAAAGGATTATTGCACCCTTAGATAAAGATAAAGTCATCAACAGTGACGTCAATATTACCGGTTAAGGTCACTGCAACTGCATCAAAGCCTGTTGTTGCCCCAAGGGCACCATCTTTGTCAAAGAGGGCATAAACAGTGGTTTCGTTATTTGTGCTGCTGTACTCAGTCCAGAAGAGAAGTTCATTAGCTCCAACAACACTATCAGCCGTGGCATCAGCTGTGCTTACCTGAGTCGCTTCTTTCTCAACAACTTCTAAGGTACCTGAAACAGCAGTTGCTAAATCAACACCAACAGCAGTATAGGCGTCTAGTAATTCACTCAGATCAATCTTATCTTCACCTTGGGTAAAGTCTTTGATTAAATCTGCTACACCGCTGATTGCTGTTGCGCTGACAGCTGCGTCAACACCAGCAGGTGTACCGGTCGCAACACCAGTTTTAGTTAATACAGTTAATCTAAAGATATCGTTACCTTCATCACCATAGAGGATATCTTCACCAACACCCCCAATAATGATGTCGTTACCAGCACCACCATAAATAGTGTCTACATCAGCAGAATTATCACCACCACCATAAATAGTGTCATTGCCATCATTACCATAGATGGTTACGCTACCAGTAGCGGCAGTGGCAATAATAGTTTCACCCGCATTAGAACCTTTAATCGAAGTGGTTGCAGCATTTGCAACAACGTTAAAGGCATCTAGGCCGGAGAAGCTTAGATTGCTATCGGTCAGATCGATGCTGCCATTATCGTCTTTAATCTCAACAGCAACATCCACTAGCTGGGTATTATTCGCACCCACAAAGTTGATGGTTTGATCATTGAGCAGATCATCATCAGTAAAGGTCAATTTCACATTGCCAGCAGTACCCGCAGCACCTTTAGCATCGAGTTTAACTTGATCAACATCAAAGTAAACTTGAGAGTCTACACCAGATTTGCCAATTGTAAACGCCGCGCTCATATCTGTACGGAATAAGACAGTATCTGTCCCTTCACCACCAATGATCGCGATGGATTCACCGGTACTATCAGCAATATTGGCAGTAGTCATCAGGACAGTATCATCACCGGCACCGCCCATCACAATAATCCCTTCATTGGCAGCAAGTGCACCCAGCTTGAAGGTATCGTTACCCGTACCACCAATCACAGAAGAAGATTCAGCGGTTGTTGCATTCGCTGCGTTTGCAACTGATTCAAAGGTGATATTGCCTGTATAAGTTGAGGCATTAACAGTTTGCGTGGCATCATTACCGACCGTAAAGGTCAAAGTCTTATCACCAAGAATATTTAAGGTATCCCCTGTGTCGGCAGTCAAAGTCACTTCTTGATTATCAGCACCTACCGTGTAGTTGACGATGCTAAAGGCAGTCACATTGATGTTGACATCTTCATCTGTACTATTTTCATTGGCAAAGGTAGAACCTAGATTCAAGGTACCCGTACCGTCAATGGTATCGCCTGAGTTTGCTTCTGTTAGCGTCAAGCTAGCGCCATCAGCGACCGTAATTTTAGTACCGATAGTAGAACCAACAAAAGTATCTGCATCAACTTTAGTGTAATCACCAGTGGCAGCCGCTGCCAATTGAACCGTTAAGCTACCAGAGCTTAGGTTATTGGTGACTTCATCATCACCTTCTACACCTTTGAGGGTGAGATCTTGATCGCCGGTCACAGTGATTTTATCAAAATCACTAGTAGCAGCTTCTAGGGTTAGGGTATTTGCAGCATTGGTGCTGTTTACTTCTAGGGATGCATTACCAGACGTTGCGGTATTGTTAATAGTGAGTGTATCACCATCAAGGACCAGTTTAGCGTCATCATCAACATTCAAGGTTTTGAGCTTGCTTGTATCTACATTAATCGCATATAGATCAGAAACATTCGTCAAAGTTGTTGAAGTAACACCGGTTTGGTTGGTCGTTAGATTCAAGGCTTGCAGGTTAGAAGCGTCATCTAAATCCAAAATAGAACCAAACTGCACTTCTGCATTGAAAGTCTCAATGTTAGTGATAGTTGGTTTGATGCTGTTACCCACTGGCAAGAGCGCATTGAGTACGTCCATATCTGTGGTGGAGGTATCAATCAGCTTGTCTGTCGTGTTTAAAGTACCAGATGCTGTAGCATCAAAAGTATCACTGCCGGAAGTACCTGATAGCGTATCTGCACCCGTTGTGAGCGTGAAGGTTTGACCTTCACCTGCATCGACTGTGCTATCACCTACAGTCGATTTATCAGTTGCATCTAAAGTCACGCTAGTAGCATCAAAGCTATCATCAACGGTAACACCGCCGACAGTCACTGCCAGGTTCGCAAGATCAAAATCTAATGCTGCAGAACCATCAGCAAAAGCCAAAGTGCCGGTATCGCCTACTGCTAAAATGATTTCGTTACCATCAGCATCAGTCAGGATCAGCGTATTACCACTTGCAGTCACTGTGTAGTCTGCAAGGTTACCCGCAACTTCGACACGGTCACCAGAACCTACAGAGAAATCGGCATCCACACCAGCAACGACTTTGATAGTTTCGTTCGCATTGGTACCGATAATATTTGCATCGAAAGGCAAAGTAATCGTTTGGTCTTCGCCACTTAAAACGAGTTTGTTCTTGGCCATGAACTTAAAACCTTCTTAGTTAAGTTGGATGAAGTGCTTCTATTTAAGAGATACGGCACTTTATCATAGGCGCACGTCTGCGCAAATCTTATTTAGGGTAAGAGAAAACCCTCTTACCCCAGTGATTAATCGCAAGCTAAAGCTTACGCGTACTCGATGGTGCCTACATTCTGTGCGAAAGTTGCGCCATTGATTGCAGAGTCGTTGGCTAAGCCAGTGAGGGTCACTTCTAACTCACCGACCAGCATTAACAATTCACCGTCACCGAAGGCGGTGTTGGTTACGTTAACATCACCTTCTACCACGCCATCAAGGAATTTGATCACGTCGTCTTCGCCGAAGCCGTCGATAGTGACAACTGCTGCTTTTTGTTCAAATTCAAAGATGAAAGCACCAGCAGAGGCATCGAACTCAGTGGTCAGCGCATCACCGTCGACAGTTTCAGGCGTGGTGTCGTCTGTAGTATCATCTGTGTTGGTGTCTGTGGTGTCATCTGTCGTGTCGTCTGTGATGACATCATCTGTGTTGGTATCTGTAGTATCGTCTGTGGTGTCGTCTGTGTTGGTATCGGTTGTGGTGTCTGTAGTGGTATCTGTGTTAGCAGAATCGCTACCGCCATCAGCAACGGCACCGTTTGAGTCGTTCACTGTGTTGTTGCCACCACCGAGGAAGTCATCAAACAAACCACCATCTGCATCATCTGTGGTGTCGTCTGTGTTGGTATCCGTAGTGGTGTCTGTGGTGGTATCTGTACCAGTAGATGTCAGTTCAGAAACAACCGCATCTAGGGTAGTACCAGCTAAATCAATACCGAGACCCGCTTCTAGACGCGCAACCGCATCGGCATCGCTCAAACCTAAAGCAGTAAACTCGCTGCTGGTAGCAAAAGAAGCCGCAACGGCTTTTGCATCTGCACCAGAGCCAACCCAGAATTTTACGCCGTCTGCATCGCCATCACGACCTAAGACTTCAGTGTAAAGTTTTTGAATCGGTGCAACTGAATTGGTGTACTCCGCAGAGCCAGCGAGTGCATCACGCACGCCTTGCTCGTTGATGGTGCCTGCATCAAATTGCGCAGCCCAGAAGCTTAAGCCGCTTGTGTCTGCATCACGATACAGAACTTCGTTGTACAAGCCATTGATTAAAGTTTCAGTTGCCGTCATCTGAGTTTCTCCTTGGTCACTGCTGGTGCTATCGTCGGAAGCGTTAGTGTCTTCGCTTGTTGTATCTGTCGTGCTATCTGTGGTATCCGTTTGGTTACCTAATAGCTCATCTAAAATGGTTTCAGAACCACCGGTCGCGCCTGTGCTGAGGCCGGTATCTGTGGTGACAGGTGTGCTGTCTGTGGTACTGGTATCTGTGGTGGTTGTGTCTGTGTTGTCAGTCGTACCTGTGACGCTGGCGTCACCGCTACCACCGATAAAATCATCTAATAATGCCATCCATTTTTCTCCGTAAATCAGCGCGAATAAAGCGGATCCAAGGTCTAAGGTGCGGTTACTTTATTCATCGCTTTGCTTGTCGCAGGCGTTTGATACTTTGCTAGTCGTACTTTACTTGGCTAAGAATGCGGATTTCAAAGCAAGTTATCAAGATGTAAGTTGTTTCAACTGGGTAACATACGCGACTATGATTACAGTTTCTCTACCTGTCGGCAAGTCACCCGTTCGCATTAGATTTGATATTTATCAAATTACTTTAGTCTTCAAGCGTGTTCGCGCGCGTTAATATACTTTAAGTACATCAAGAAGTCACCTAGTGGGTTGGGCTACTAATGGCAATCTCATACATCAAAATAACCCAACCTACTGGCTGCGCAAAAGCACGCCATTTTGTTCAAGCCGCACGACAAAATGAGTTACCATATTCTTTCTTGCATTTCCCGCCTGAAATTTGAGGTTATCATGTCGTCTGTTTTTGCCCCCGGACAACGCTGGATTAGTGATGCTGAGCAGGATCTTGGCTTAGGTTTAGTGCTTGCTGCTGATTTGCGTAGTGTCACTTTATTTTTCCCTGCAGCGGATGAAACACGCTGTTATTCAACGCAACATGCCCCTTTAACCCGTTTGTTATTTGCAGAGGGGGATGTGATTGAAAGCCATGCGGGTTGGCGCTTGCAGGTAGATGACCTTAAAGAAATTGACGGCCATGTGATTTATATCGGTGAAACCGAAGACGGCGATTGGCGCGAACTCCCTGAAGCCCAATTAAGCCATCGGCTACGTTTACAACAGGCTAAAGACCGCCTCTTAACCGGACAAGTCGACCGCAACTCTTGGTTTAACTTGCGCTATCTGACTTTAAGCCAACAAGAGCGCCTCCATCAAAGCCCAGTGCGTGGTTTGCGTGCCCCGCGTGTTGATCTAATTGCACACCAAATGTATATCGCGCACGAGGTGGGCAAACGTTTTGCCCCGCGTGTACTGTTAGCGGATGAGGTGGGCTTGGGTAAAACCATAGAAGCCGGCCTGATTTTACAGCAACAAAGGATTCAAGGGCGTTGCCAACGTGCACTTATTTTGGTACCAGAACCCCTATTGCATCAATGGCTTGTTGAGTTAATGCGGCGTTTTAACCTGCATTTTAGTTTGCTCGATGATGCCCATTGTGAGGCTTTGGAAGAAGAAGATCCGAGTTTAAATCCTTTTGAGCAAAGTCAGCTGGTCATTTGTGCACTGGATTGGCTGATTGATGATCCGGAACGTTTACAACAAGCAGAAAGCGCCACCTGGGATATGCTGATTGTCGATGAGGCGCATCATTTGCGTTGGACGCCAGACTATGCCAGCCCAGAATATTTAGGGGTACAAAGCTTAGCAGAACACAGCCGCGGCGTCCTCTTGTTAACGGCCACCCCAGAACAATTAGGCATTGAAAGCCATTTTGCCCGCCTGCGCTTACTCGATCCAGCACGTTATACAGATTTAGAGCGCTTTCGTGCTGAGGAAGCCGATTACCAAAGCATTGCCCAAGCGGTGCGTGCTTTATTGGAAGGGCAAAACTTATCTGCACAAGATCAAGCCTTGCTGCAAGCGAAGATTCACAGTGATGATAGCCAAGAATTATTAGCGACCTTGTGTCACCCGGAAACTAGCGCGGAACAGAAACAAAGTGCACGTACTCAACTGATTGAGCATTTGCTGGATCGTTACGGTACAGGGCGTGTGTTATTTCGCAACCGACGCGCACATGTACAAGGTTTTGCAGGGCGAACCCTGCTGACTTATCCACAAAGTATGCCTTCTGCCTATCAGGAGGTGTTACACCAGTTGGCACAGGATGAAACCGCGCAAGAACTGGTGGATGATGCCTGCAAAGCGAGTTGGCCTTTAAATGCGGCTTATCCAGAGCGTTTATATAGTTTACTGCAAGCGGAAGAGGCCGAACCTTGGTGGCAATTTGATCCAAGATTAAATTGGTTATTAGATTTTCTCTTGCAGGAACAAGATGAGAAAGTGCTGGTAATTTGTGCACATGCGCAAACCGCGATTGACCTGACCGAAGCCTTACGCATTCTGGGTGGTTTATATGTGCCTGTGTTCCATGAAGGCATGAGTATTATTGAGCGTGATAGTGCCGCCGCTTGGTTTGCCGATGACGAAGGTGCCCCTGCACTGATTTGTTCAGAGATAGGTTCGGAAGGACGCAACTTCCAGTTTGCACGCCACCTGGTGTTATTTGATTTGCCTTTGCATCCTGATCAATTAGAACAGCGTATCGGGCGCTTGGACCGTATCGGGCAAAAGCATCAAATCCAAGTGCATATTCCTTATTTGCAAGCCTCGTGGCAGCACGCTTTGCTCACTTGGTACGATCAGGGATTAGCTTGTATTCGCCAACCCAGTGCTGCCGCTGCCACCTTATGGCATCGTTATTTTGCTACCTTTTGTCAACGTCAAGAGCGAGCGCAAGCACTTGATGTCTTTTTACAAGAGGTTGCCCAAGCGCGCGAACACCTCACCGAAGAACTCGATCAAGGACGCAATACCTTGTTGGAGCTGAGCTCGAATCGGTCACATCTGGCACAACCTTTATTAGCTGCTTTGGCTGCAGAAGATAAAGACCCAGAATTGCGCGAGTATCTTGAGTTAGCTTTTGATGTCTTTGGCGTGGATAGCGACGATTTAGACGAGCACAGTCTGCATGTGCGCCCCGGTAAAGAAATGCAAGCCGATGCTTTTGCCAATATTCGTCATGATGAAGAAGGTTTTAGTCTGACTCTCTCGCGCCAACAAGCCTTAGCGCGCGAGGATCTGCAGTTTGTGACTTGGGAACATCCCCTGATCGAAAATTTTATGGAGCGTACCAGCAGCACCCAAATGGGCAATAGTGCGGTAGCTACGCTGAAAAACCCTAAAATTCCTGCGGGGACTTTGTTAGTCGAGTTGATCTATCGTGTGGCTTGTAGCGCTCCTAAAGCTTTGAATATCGAGAATTTTTTACCACCGACTGGGATACGTTTATTGCTTGACACCCAAGGACGCAATCTAGCGGCTAGTGTTTCTTTTAAAGGTTTAAGTCGCCAATTGGAATGGGTGAAAAAATCTGTCGCGCGTGAAGTGGTTAAAATGCGCGCGCCCATCTTGCGTGAGCTGATCGAACAAGGGGATAAGCTGGCCCAAGCGGAAATGCCTACCTTGGTGGAAAAAGCACAAACCCAAATGCATCAACAGCTAGAACAAGAAATTGCGCGTTTGCATGCTTTGCAGCAGATTAATACCTGTATCCGTGAAGAAGAAGTACAAGTGTTAAAAATTCGCCAGCAAGCCTTAGCAGAAGCCTTGAATCAAACCCAAGTACACCTAGATGCGATTCGGGTCATCGTCGCAGCCTAGGTAAAACCCAAACCGCCTAACCTTGTGATTGGACGGGCGGTTTTTTTATTGCCTTGGTTTACCGATACTAGCTTGCTTGTTCACTCAAAGCCTGCGCAATGGCTTGGCGTAGGCTGGGATCTTCAGGCGTAATTTGCGGATGAAAACGCGCGCGCCTGTGGCCTTGGACATCAATCAAAAACTTGGCGAAGTTCCATTCAATATCACCCGCAAAGGGCGAGCCTTCCCCCGCAAGCCATTCGTACAAGGGATGGCGATTACTGCCGTTTACTTCGGTTTTAGCCAACATAGGAAAGCTGATACCGTATTCTTGCGTACAAAACTGCTGAATTTGCGCCTCGCTGCCTGGCTCTTGGCCACCAAATTGATTGCAAGGCACACCTAACACAATCAAACCCGGATGTGTGTCATACAGGGTTTGTAGACCTTGGTATTGCGGGGTGAGGCCGCACTCGCTGGCGACATTCACGATCAGCACTGGGTATCCCGCCCATTGCGCAGCACTGATATCACGCCCATCAAGGGTACGTAAGATGAAATTATGCAGGATAGTCATAGCCTACCTTTTTTTATTGTTGTAAAAGTGTTGAGGAATCTGCCTGAGAAGGGTTATTTCAGTGTAACAGAAAGCGGGCCAAGCCTAGGAAGGAATTTGTTGCAGATGCCTTCGAAGTAATCCAAGACATCTGCACGAGCGCGCGTCAAAGCTTTTAAGTGAACAAAGCCTTTAAGCAAAGGTGCGCACTAGGAGGTTTTCTAATGTTTGTTGGTCCTGCATAAAGCGTCGAATACCATCAGCTAATTTTTCCGTTGCCATGGCATCTTCGTTGAGTTGCCAACGAAATTCAGCGGCATTGAGGGCGTCTTCGGGTGTTTGTGTACTTGCTTGTGGATGGAGTTGGCGTGTTAACTGGCCGGTATCTTCTGCTAAAGCTTGCAAGAGCTTGGGGCTAATGGTGAGACGATCACAGCCAGCTAAAGATTCGATCTGTCCTTGATTACGGAAACTCGCACCCATCACAATGGTGGAATAGCCGTGGGTTTTATAATATTGGTAAATTTTTTGGACCGACTGCACTCCAGGATCTTGCAAGCCGCTAAAATCTTGGGTTGGGTATTGCGCCTGATACCAATCCAAAATACGGCCCACAAAAGGTGAAATCAAGGTCACGCCCGCATCGGCACAGGCGCGTGCTTGCGCAAAACTAAATAATAAGGTGAGGTTGCAGCCAATCCCTTCTTTTTCCAGAATTTGCGCAGCTTGGATACCTTCCCAAGTAGCTGCTATTTTCACCAAGACCCTTTGAGTATCTCCCCCTAAACCTGCATATAAATCCAGCATCCGCCGTGCTTTTTCTACAGTAGCCCGAGTATCAAAAGAAAGGCGTGCACTCACTTCTGTAGAAACATAGCCCGGAATACTTTGCTGAATCGCACAACCCACACGCGCCGCTAAAATATCGACGGCCGCTTGGGCACGTGCCTCTGTTGGCATGGGTTGCTTGCCTGCATCTGCCCAAGCTTGTGCTAATAAAGCTTGGTTGTTGGGGTCTTGCGCGGCTTGCAAAATAAGCGAAGGGTTTGTTGTGGCATCTTGGGGTCGAAGTGCCTTAATCGCAGTAAAATCCCCAGTATCTGCGACCACAAGTGTCATTTGTTGTAATTGCTGGAGCTTATTGGCCACCTTGAAATACCTCAATGTTAAGGGTGCGTTCTGCGCTGCACAAAACTTGAGTATCTCGAGTTTTGCCAAGGAGCACAAGGCGCCAAAAGTACAAAGAATTGTTGAAAGTGAGTGAGATAAAAACCAGCGCCTTCCCCTATTCACAAGAACAGGACATCAGTACGCTGGTGGATGCAAGAAAAGCCTTTGCACAGTTTTCGCTTGTATCCACGCCCGTATTGGGTAAAGGTTTGTACAAAGAAAGGTTTGTGCAAAGTTTGCTCGCCTTGGCTGGATGATCCAAACACACTGATTTTTTTGGAGGACGTATGTCAGATGTCTCTTTTTTGCCTTACGCACAATGGATTAACCAAGAAACTTATCCACACCCGATTAGCAAAATTGTCTGTGTGGGGCGCAATTACGCCGCTCATGCACAAGAACTCAATAACCCGATTCCTAGCGAGCCTTTATTATTTTGTAAAACAGCGAACGCAGTGACTGCTTTACCTGGTGAGATTCGTTGGCCCCAAGGACGCGGGAGTTGTCATTTTGAAGGCGAGATCGCGCTGTTAATCGGCCAGAAGTTACAAGGCAACACGAGTTTAGAGCAAGCCAATCAAGCCATTATCGGTTTGGGTTTGGCGTTGGATCTCACCTTAAGACAGCGCCAAGATCAACTTAAGGCAGCAGGCCACCCGTGGGAAGTGGCGAAAACTTGGGATGCCAGTTGCCCTTTATCGCCTTTTATTCCTGTGACTGAGGATTTACGCTGGGATAAGCTCACTTTAGAAGTACGCATTAATGAACAAGTACGCCAGCAAGGGAGTAGTGAACACATGCTAACGCCTATTTTGTCGCTGGTGGCCTTTATTGCGCAGCATTTTACCTTGTATCCAGGTGATGTGGTTCTAACAGGAACGCCAGCAGGCGTCGGTGAGCTTCATCCGGGGGATCAAGTGGAGCTTAGGTTGAACTCTGCGCTACAGGTGAGTGCACAAGTTCCTCCCTTAAGTGAGGCTCGACTTTAGGGGTATGCGGAATTTCTTGGCGAGTATCTTGCTCTATAAAGAGTCACCAAGTGAAGATCTTTGCCCACTGGTTTAAAGTCATGCAAGGATGTATAGGATGCTAGCGCTACACAGTCTACTTGCTGAAATGAATGCACGTGAACACTTGCCCGATAAATTGTGTTACTTAGGGAAACGCCTGCGTAGTATGCATCCGCATATTGAGCGCTTTTCAGTAGCGATTTATGAACCGGAAACGGATCTGCTGAAAACCTTTTATTCTACCAGTGCCCCAAGCCGCGCTTTACGTGCGTATCAGGCGCCTTTGTCGATGTCACGTTCTTTGATGACCATCGCGCGTCAACGTCGTCCGCGCATTTTGCATGATCTTGGCCAGCTAGAAACAGAACGAACCCATACACAAAAGGTGAAGGAGCAGGGTTGGTGTAGTAGTTATACGGCACCTTTATTACACAATAAGGATTTTCTAGGCTTTGTATTTTTTAATTCTGGTAAGCGTCGTGCTTTTGTCGGTGCGACCTTGCAAACCCTTGAGCTAGCCTCTCAATTAATTGCCTTACTGATCCATCAAGAACGACTCGCGTTGCAAACCCTTGTCGCTGCGGTGCGTTCGGCTTTGCATATCACCAGTGATAGAGACCCTGAAACTGGAAGTCATCTGCAACGTATGGCGCATTACACGCGTTTGATTGCCTCTGATTTAAGTGCGCAAGGTGCGCTTAATGATCGTGAAGTGGAGCATCTCTACCTATTTGCACCCTTGCATGATCTGGGGAAAATTGCGATTCCTGATCGAATTTTGCACAAGCCTGCACGTTTAACCGAAGAAGAATTTGCCTTGATGCGTGAGCACACGACCAAGGGAGCGCAAATGGTGGATGCCATTGTGAAATTTCACCAATTAGATGCTTTGCCGAATATTCATCTACTGCGCCAAGTGGTTTACAGCCACCATGAAACCCTTGATGGCAAAGGGTATCCCCAAGGGTTAGTAGGCGATCAAGTGCCTTTGGCTGCGCGCATTATTAGTGTTGCAGATATTTTTGATGCTTTAACGACCGCGCGTCCCTATAAACAGGCTTGGTCTAATGCACAAGCCTTTGCTGAGCTAGAGCGTATGTTGGCTTTAGGCAAGCTGGATGCCCGTTGTATTCAAGCTTTGCACGATCATCCACAAGAAGTAGCACACATTCAGCAAACCTACCGTGATGATCAAAATACGTGTTAAACCTCGCCAGTTTAGTACGAGGAAGGACAATGCAACGATTCTTGAGGATATCAAGTTTTAAAACTTCCTACTTGTCCACGCAATGCCTCGGCTTGCTGGGCAAGTTCTAAGCTAGCTTGAGTAATATCCTGCGCGTGCTGGGCTGTCATGGCACTGAGTTGATTGAGGGTATCTACATTACGGTTAATTTCTTCTGTGGCATTCGATTGTTCTTCTACCGCGTTGGCAATTTGTTGATTCATTCCTGAAATACAATCAATGGCTTGGGTTACCTGAGATAAAACCCCGTGCATACTTTGCGCATCATCAACTGCCTCTTCTACCCAGGCGCGGCTTTGTTGCATCTTCTGCCAAGACAAATCACTCCGGTTGCGTAGCTCATCGATAATCCCTTGAATTTCCAAGGTGCTTTTTTGTGAATTTGCCGCCAACGTGCGTACCTCATCGGCGACCACGGCAAAACCGCGTCCATGTTCGCCAGCGCGGGCCGCTTCAATGGCCGCATTTAAAGCCAGTAAATTGGTTTGTTCGGCAATCCCGCTAATCACCTCTAATACAGTGCCTATTTTATCTGTGCCTTGTTTCAGTGCCTGCATTTGTTCACGGGTTTCATCCATGCTTGCCACTAGGGATTCTAGCTTGTGCATGGTTCTATCTAAGCGCCCTTGACCTGTTTGGGTGGCTTCACGAATTTCTAACGTACTGGTCACAGCTTCGCCGGCATTATGGGCAATTTCTTGCACACTGACGCTCATTTGCTCCATGGCGGCTGCTGCTTGTTCCGTTTCGCGTGCCTGTTCTGCATTATTTTCCGCACTTTGCGCAGTGAGTCGTGACAATTCTTCTGAGGCGGCACTGACGGTATCTGCTGACTGTCCTACGGCAATAACAAGTTCACGGATTTTCTCGACAAAGGCATTAAAAGCGCGTGCTAAATCGCCCAAGGTGCCTCTTTGATCACTCGGTAAGCGCGTGCTTAAATCACCTTCGCCTTGCGCCATAGTATTGAGCATGGCTACCACAGATTGAATGGGTACGACAATTGAATGCGCCACGAGACTAGATAAGATGGCCATCACAATAAATACCGGTCCCATGACCAATAAAATATCAATCAACTGCTGACGAAAAGCCGTATCTACATCATCTAGATAGACGCCGGTGGATATAATCAATCCCCAAGGTGCAAACACGCGACTGTAGCCAATTTTTTCTACCAGTTCTGAGTGCCCTTGTTTCGGGGCAAGGTAGGTGCTGGAATAGTCATGGCGGCCTTGTAGACCTTGCAAAATTTCCGGAATGATCTTTTGCCCTGAGCGGTGAATACTCGCTGCCTGGGTGCCTAACAAAGGATGCGCAAGAATTTCGCCTTGACGATTGATTGCCCAAAAATAATTGTCTCCCTCCTCTGAGCTAAAGGAGAGGGCGGTTAGACGTTGTAAAGCTTCTTCTTGGCTGCTGCCTTGCTGATGGGCATATTCTAAGGTGGAAAGTGCCAGTTCCATTAACTGCCCTAGCTTAAAACGTTTTTGCTCTAGCACGGCCTGATAAGTCAGATTAGCCGAATAAATAATCGCAAAAATTAAGGCTGAAAATGCGATTAATAACAGCCCTGTTAAACGTGCTTGTACGCCAAATCGTTTTGCTAACGCTTGCATTGCTGGCCTCTTTATCCAAAGATTTCAGTATAGATATGTCAGCACTGGCTAATTTTCCTATTGATTTGCATCCTTCCTGACTCTGGCACCTGTGCCGCTTTATTGTGCATAGGCGAAATGACATTTTAGTAAGCTTTCTATGACAGGCCTTTGACATACCCATAGACCAAAGCGAGGCATAAAAAAACCGACCCCTAGGAGTCGGTTAACATGGGTTACAGTTCACTGGGATTTATAAGCGCATCAAATCAAAATAGAAGGCCATTAACATTAAGCTGGCAAGGACAGCGAGTCCTAAACGGGATGCCGCTTCTTGTGTACGCTCTGATAAAGGACGGCCACCGCGTAGTGCTTCCACTAAATAAAAGGCTAAATGCCCACCATCCAGCACAGGAATAGGTAGTAGGTTTAACACGCCTAAACTAATACTCACATAGGCTAAAAAGCTGAGAAAGCTTTGTAAGCCATAGGTCGCGGATTCACTGGCAACTTTCGCAATGGTAATTGGGCCGGAGAGATTTTCTGGCGCAATCAAGCCGGTCAGCATTTTACCGATGGAAGCTAGGGTCAGCTGGCTCATTTCTACCGTTTTGGCCACAGCAGCGCCCAAGGCACCAAATAGTGAATAATCTAGGGTACGTTTTTGAGTCTCAAACGGTGCCACGCCTGCGCCAATATAACCAACGGAAACGCCTTCTTCTGTGGGCTTGCTCGCAGGAATCAAACTTAGGCTTTGCACCTGCTGATCACGCATGATTTCGACTTGCAATACTTGTCCCGCAGAAGCGCGGATAAGCTCAACAAATTGCGGCCAAGTTTCTACCTGAGTTTGATCAACAGAAAGAATATGGTCACCGACTTGTAAACCTGCTTGTGCCGCTGCACCCTGTGCTTGAATTTTTCCTAAAATTGCTGGAATAGGGGGTAAATCAGGCTGAATCCCCAAGCCAGCTAAAGGGTCTGGTTGGCTTTGATCCGCAAGCCAGCGTTGGACTTGGATTTGTACCTCTTGCGGAGCTTGGTCCGGATGACTTTGCACACTTAATGTTAACGGGCCGGTATGCCCAAGATGCGCAATTAATTTCAAGCTCACTTCTTGCCAGCTCGGCGTTGCCTCACCCTCAACGGCTAAAATCTCATCTTGTATCTGTAAGCCGGCTTGCGCTGCTGGGGAGTCAGGGATCACCTTACCTATCACTGGGGGTGTGACTTGAATCCCCTGTAAAAAAACTAACCAGTAAACAAAAATAGCTAACAAAAAATTAGCTAAAGGGCCTGCGGCCACAATCGCGATCCGTTTTCCCACGCTTTGGCGGTTAAAGGCTTGGGCTTGCAGTTCCACAGGCACAGGGGCTTCGCGTTCATCTAGCATACGCACATAGCCACCTAAAGGAATCGCGGCAAGGGTATATTCTGTGCCTTGCCGATCTTGGGTACGCCACAGCGGCTTACCAAAACCAACAGAAAAGCGCAAAACTTTGACACCGCAACGGCGAGCGACCCAAAAATGTCCGAATTCGTGAATGCTAATTAAAATGCCCAAGGTCACTATCAGGGCCAAAAGTGCTTGTATCCATTGCATAGGTCTTTACCTGTATTTGGGTTCTATTCCACTGGGGTCAAACACCCCGTCAAACCTGGATCTGTGATGGATGAAGTAAGATGTATCAAGAAAGAATCTGTTTTACCCATCAATACGTGATTCAGAATCAAGCGAACTAGGCTTGGTTCCCTACAGTGAGTTGTTGATAGGTGATCAAAGTCTGTTTGCTGAAAGTGTGCGGCATTATAGCTGAGTTATAAGCAGATAAGATCTTTGCTCATCAGATCAACCCAGCAACCTAGGTGTTATTGTACAT
Organism: Allopseudospirillum japonicum; assembly: GCF_900108915.1. GTDB lineage: Bacteria > Pseudomonadota > Gammaproteobacteria > Pseudomonadales > Halomonadaceae > Pseudospirillum > Pseudospirillum japonicum. The sequence goes on along the minus strand of NZ_FNYH01000003.1, from coordinate 71,397 downwards.
ATTTATATTTTTTTAGACTGATATTCATTTGTGCAAAATTAATAATTGCCGCTTTATCGGCAGGTCGCATAAAATCAATTGTCTGACATTTTGCGGTAATAAAAGTTAACAATAATAAAGGAGTGAGTATGTCTGGGGTACGGGTGCGTGCTATTTTTCTTGCTTTGATTGTTTTCTCGACACTTTTGTTATTACTGATTTTGGGGGCTTTAACCAAACTATCAAGTGCTTCCGACGAGCTGGCGGCGGCAAGTGCGAAACGCTACCAATCCTATTTATTGGCGGACATGCTCCGCCAAAGTTCAGATGATTTAACCCGTTTAGCACGTACTTATGTCGTTACTGGGGATGATAGCTACGAAAAACAATACTGGGATATTCTAGCAATTCGTAATGGTGAAAAGCCGATGCCTCAGGCTTATGAGCGGATTTACTGGGATTTTGTTGCTGCCGGTCAAAATCAACCTCGCCCATCGGGCCGCCAAGTTGCCCTCTTAGACTTGATGAAAGAAGCGGGATTTTCTGACGCTGAGTTTGCCAAGTTAAACCAAGCCAAAGCGAATTCTGATGGTTTAGTTAGGACAGAAACCATCGCGATGAAAGCAATGAAGGGCCTTTTTGCTGACGAAAATGGTGACTTTACCCGTCAAGGCCCGCCTGACCCCGAACTGGCACGACGTTTGATGCATGATCAAGCTTACCATCAAGAAAAAGCCAAAATTATGCAGCCGATTGATGCGTTTTTTGTCTTGCTTGACCAAAGAACCCAAGGTGCTGTTGATCAAGCGCTGGATGCCAAACAAACCGCTACCACTTGGGTATGGACAGCCTTGGCGATTAATCTGATCGGTTTGTCTGCGGGTCTTTTGTATAGTTATCGTTTATTAATCAAGATATTAGGTGATGAACCTCTGGCGGTGCTTAAGGTGGTCAAGCAAATTGCAACGGGGGATTTGCGCGCAACACAGCAACAAGTAACCACAGATAGTCTTTTGCATCATGTTTACCAGATGCAAACAGCTTTGCGTCACGCGGTTCACTTGATTCAACATAAGGCGCAAGAAGTTGAAGGCGCAAGTACAGAGCTTTCTTCAGCAACGGAACAAATCGGCGGTGCCGCCCAGCAGCAATCGCAATCTGCATCAAGTATGGCTGCGTCGATGGAAGAATTAAGCACCAGTATTGAGTATGTCTCAGAACAAGCCCAAGGGGTCAGTCAAAGCTCTACACATACGGCACAGCAAATCAATGAAGCGATAGCTGTGATTCAACGTTTAGATGATGAAATTAATAAGATTGCAGAATTGGCACAAGAATCTAGCCAAACGGTGGCCCAACTCGATGCCATGTCGGCGCAAATTGCTTCTGTGGTCAATATTATTCGCGATATTGCCGATCAAACGAATCTCTTAGCACTCAATGCTGCGATTGAAGCCGCGCGTGCTGGTGAACAAGGACGAGGGTTTGCGGTGGTTGCTGATGAAGTACGCAAGCTAGCTGAGCGTACCGCAAGTGCGACCTTAGAAATCCAAACCATGATTCAAAAAGTAACCCAGTGCGCCACACAAGCGAACCAGTTTACTCAGTCGCAAGCTGAACAGGTGCATACAGGCAGCCAGTTGGCACAAAATGCGCGTGATGTGATTGGTGATGTCACACAAAAATCCAGTCAGACAGCGACATCAATCCAAGCATTAAATGATTCGTTCCATGAACAAGCAGGCGTCAGCCAGCAACTTGCTTATCAAATAGAGCAAATTGCCCAAATGGCTGAACAAACTCACGCGGCAGTTAGCCAAATTGCGCAGGCGGCTAGAAATCTACGCGGCTTGTCTCACGAGATGCATCACTCTTCAATGCAGTTTCAAACTTAGCAAAAATCCGTCATCAACCCGTGCCTGTATTGGGCGAGGGTAGAAGGTGCCCTCGCTTGCTAGGAGATCACTTAAGCGTCTTCCTGGTCCTGTGCTTGATATTGCGCAAGACGTGCTTGACGTTCGGCATGGATTTTGGCGAGCTTTTTTGCTTGATACAAGCGTGCAATGGCAATTGCAAAAGCAATTAGCATCATCACCACTAACACCCAAGCTTGCCAATACAGGGTGTTTTCATCATAGGTACGCAAGCCCACAATGCATACCAAACCAATCAGCTGAGAAACTAACGCATAGGTTTTCAGTGAATCTAACATCTTAGCTGTCCTTATACTTGGTTACGGACATGGGCCGCACGCTTAAAAGTATGTTGTAGCATATGGGCATCTGAACTGGCACGGTGGCGGGTGATTTTGAGCTCTTGGATCACTTGGTGTTTCATTTGCCCCCAAGCTTGGGTTTGTTGCTCACTTAAAAGCTTGGTTAACGCATCGATTTTAAAGCCTTGTAACCTGTGTGCATGATAGAACAACAAGGCAATCCAGCTGCTATCAAATCCCCAGCTATCACTGTATACAGTTTGCCCGCGCAGCTCTTCGTTTAAAGCATCGGCCACTTGTGCCACGGGCAAACCCTCTTGCACCAGTTGGTTACGGCTAATGCCATGGATTTCTTGCGCGCTTGGGTCCCAGTGTTGCCAGTCTGGTTCAGGACGAATCAGCCAAGCCGCCAAGGAACCATCTGGACGAGCAATCCCAATTTCAATCGGGTAACTGCCTCGTCCAAAGCCAGAGGCTTCAACGTCGATAATGTAGGGCAAAGTGGTGCTGGGGCTTGAATCCGTCATAAGAATAAAAATACGTCAGTCAAAACAAAAAATAAGCTTATCCACAAGCAAGCACAGTGCCAACTTACATATCACCCGCGTTAGCGGCTCGCTTGTCGGTCGAGTTCAGCGCAAATATGGGCCTGTAAATTCTGGCACAGTTCAGGATCACTAATTGGGCTTTGGTCAGCATCGGTAATAAAAAAGATGTCTTCGACACGTTCCCCCAAAGTAGCAATTTTGGCGTTTTGTAGACTAATACCAAACTCCAAAAATAAACGTCCCAAACGTGCTAAAAGGCCGGGACGATCTGGGGTAATGACTTCAAGCACGGTTCTTTGATTACTTGGATCATTACTGATAGTCACTTGCGTCGGCAAAGTAAAATGCTTGAGCTGACGCGGTGTATGCCTTTGTACAATCACAGGATAATCTTCGGGATCATCCAATTCTTCAATCAAGCGTACGCGGATCTGTTGTAAACGCTCGGGATCACGAATCACACTGCCGTCTTGTTCCAGGACAATGTAGGTATCTAGGCTGTATTGATCGCAAGTGCTACTAATACGTGCATCATGAATACTTAAGTTTAATTGCTCCATAGCAGCCACGGTTGCTGCAAACAAATGGTCGACCGCGGGTGCATAAATAAAGACCTTGGTCCCGCCCTCACGCATATCATCGGTTGGAGCACTGATGAGCACTAAAGGGTCAGGGTTATCACCATGTTGTAAGATGCCTTGGGTATGCCAAGCGACTTCACTGGGCGAATCTTGTAAAAAATAATCATCGTCTAAGCGTTGCCATAACACAGCCACTTGGGCTTCATCTGCCCCTAAAGCACGCAAGATAGCTAAGGCTTCTTGCTGGGTTTCTTCGATCCATTCTTGTTTATCAATCGGATTTTCTAGGCCACGTCTTAGCGCACGTTTGGTTTCTGTGTACACCTGATGTAATAAAGCCGCGCGCCAACCATTCCATAAATTTGGGTTGGTCGCGTTAATATCTGCGACCGTCAGTACATATAAATAATCTAAATGTACCTGATCACGCATTTTGATGGCAAAGTCGCGAATCACTTCTGGATCAGAAATATCACGTTTTTGCGCGGTCATAGACATTAATAAATGATGCTCGACCAACCAGCAAACCAAGCGCGTATCTCGGCCAGATAAATGATGACGCTGACAAAAAGCTTGTGCATCTGCTGCTCCCAAGGTGGAGTGGTCACCACCGCGCCCTTTGCCAATATCATGATATAAACCAGCAATGTAAAGCAGCTCGATTTTAGGGAGTTGCATAATCACCTGGCTGGCTACTGGAAAACGCTCGTGCGCATCTGGAGTTTGAAATTCACGCAAAAATCTTAACAATTTTAACGTATGCGCATCTACAGTATAAATATGGAAAAGATCATGCTGCATCAAACCGATCACATGGCCAAATTCGGGTAAATATTTACCTAACACGCCATAACGAGTCATGCGTGATAACTGGCGTGCAACATCACCTTCTGAACGCAAGAGTTCCATAAACAGGCTGAGATTGCGTAAATCTTGCCGAAAGACTTCATCAATTAAATGACGATGATCGCGAATCGCGCGAATGGTACTCGCACGCACTCCTTGAATCTCAGGGTTTTGTGCCATCAGCAGAAAAATTTCTAGTAGCGCAAAGGGATGACGCTCAAAGACTTGGCTGTTATTGGCCTGAATATAACCGTTGCGAATACGGAAACGTTTATTGAGGGTGGTAATTTCTTCGCTATGTTGACCACTTAAAATGACCTCATCAAAGTGTTGCAATAACACATCATTGAGTTCAGCTAAGGACATGACCACACGATAATAACGCTTCATAAATTGCTCAACAGCAAGACGTTCATCATTATCACTATAACCAAAAAGTTCTGCTAATTGGCGTTGGTATTCAAATAATAATCGATCTTCAGAACGCCCAGATAACATATGTAATCCATAACGCACCTGCCATAAAAAGGCTTGTCCTTGGGTGAGAATTCTTAACTCAGTGTCACTAATAAAGTTGCGTTCGACTAAATCATCAAAGCTGGTAACCCCAAAATGACGTTTTGCCACCCAGCCAATCATTTGAATATCACGTAAGCCACCAGGGGAGCTTTTAATATTAGGTTCTAAATTATATTCACTATTATTAAATTTATAATGACGGCTAATTTGTTCTTGCCATTTGGCCTCAAAAAATGCATCGCTTGGCCACATATGTTCTTGCGCTAGGCTCGCGACCATACGTTGGCGGAGTTGATCACTACCAACGAGGGTGCGATTTTCTAATAAATTGGTGGCAACCGTGATATCTGCAGCGGCTTCACGGATACAATCTTGCAAAGATCGCACACTATGGCCAATATCTAAACGTATATCCCATAAAAAAGTAATAAAAGCGGAAATATGTTCCCGATAAGGCGTATCTTCTTCATCGCCTAATAAAATCAGCAAATCAATATCTGATTTGGGATGCAACTCACCACGACCATAGCCGCCGACAGCAATCAGGCTAATATGATCATCAGGCCAATCAAATAGATACCAAGCTGCCGCAAGTAATTGATCCATAAACCAAGCTCGGCCATGGATTAAATCACGGATATCTGCACCAGCACGAAAGCGCGCATCTAGACCTTGTTGGACTTGGGTCAGCGCGGCTTTAAAAAGAGGGATAGGCTGAGGCGCAGTTGCTAATGCCGTTCGGAAAGCTTCAAAATCAAAAAGTTGGAGATCAGGCGTGAAGCGATAACGCATCTGTGACATGGAGCAAACTCCGCAAACAAGCACTAGGTATCAAAAGAGAAGAAGAGGTTTCACTTTAGCGCACTTGCAGCATGAGCAAAAGGGGGCGAGCCAGACTTTTGTACACTCACTCGCCCTTGGGGTGTTTGATTGCTATTGATAGCTCAATTGCCAACCTACAGCCGTTAAATATTCAGCTTCTTGGGCAAGGTCTGCCTGTAGTAAAGGTTGATCTGCAAGCCATTCAGGGGGGAACTCTAAAATAATTTGTTCTGCTTGTACTTTAAGACGGAAATTACGAATCGGCGCTTCAGGGCGGGAGTGATTCAATAACACAGCCAAACGCAGCAAGATAGCAAGACGGGTGTATTGTGGCTGCAACCCTGGGTTAAGTTGACGAAAATCACTGAGCGGGAATTTACGTCTATGACCACGTACTAAAGCCGCTAAGGAGGCTTGCTGAGGTTTGGTAAAACCAGCAAGATCAGAATATTGCAACAAGTAAGCACCGTGTTTGTGGAACTGACTATGTGCAATCGCAAGGCCCATTTCATGGAGGCGCGCGGCCCAGCGGAGTTTTTGTTGCAAATGCGTGGGCGTTAATCCCCACACTTCGCGCACTTGTTGCAAGGCAAATTCTGCAGTGGCTTCAACATTGGCGGCTTGTAATTTGTCGATGGTGTAACGTTCCATCAAGGCTGCGACTGTGCGTTCGCGTACATCTTCATGATTATTGCGCCCGATTTGGTCATAGAGTAAGCCTTCGCGCAATGCTCCTTCCGAATAGAACATCTGTTGTAAATCAAAGGTGACAAAAACTGCTTGTAGTATTGCCAAACCGGCAGGTAAAACTGCTGCACGTTCTGGCTTTAAACCACCAAAATCTAAATCCTTGACATGTTTATATTTAAGAATCAGCTTGGTTAACTTGGCAAGGCCATCTGCGGTAATAGAGCCATCACCCCAACCTTGTTGTAATAATAACTGGGCAGCGGCTTTAATCGTGCCGGAAGCACCGACCGCTTGTTGCCAGCCCAACTTTTTAAACGGTTTGGCAATATTAAGGAGCTCACTTTGGGCAGCCACAACAGCGCGTTCAAAATTTTTCGCGTTGATTTGTTGATCAGGGAAGAAACGCTGCATATAGGAAACACAACCCATATGTAAGCTTTCTAGCTCAATAGGATCAAACTTAGCACCAATAATAAATTCTGTACTACCACCACCAATATCAACGACTAAACGCTGGCCGCCATTATCTGCAAGTGTGTGTGAAACCCCTAAATAAATCAGGCGTGCTTCTTCACGGCCGGCAATGATCTCAATACTTTGGCCCAAAATAGCTTCTGCTTGTGGCAAAAATTCGTGGCTATTGTGCGCAGCGCGTAGGGCATTGGTGCCGACAATACGGATATTGGAATTGGGAATCCCTTTAAGAAAAGGCGCAAAACGTTGTAAACAAGCGAGGGCACGTTCTTGTGCTTCAGGCGTCAGACAATGGTGCTCATCTAAACCTGCGGCGAGCTGCACCTTTTCTCCTAGGCGCTCCAAAACACGCAACTCCCCCTGTACAGCACGCGCCAACACCATATGAAAGCTGTTAGAACCTAGATCAATGGCGGCAAGGGGTGCATCTTCTAAGATGCCTTGGGGCGCTTCTTGTTCTGGTTGTTCGCTTGGCTCGTGACTTAGGGGCATACAAGTTTCCTCACATCATAGATCCGTGTTGATCAAGCCGGCCGGCTTGTGACGGATACTGGATTTTTTTAGCAGGCAGGTTAGATCATCGACTGAAAGTGTGGGTGTTACAAGTTAGCGAGCAATTATGACAAAAAAATGACTAAGATGCGCACTCAGTCCCATACTTTGTATCAAACTGGTAGTCGATATCGCGATCACGCCAAATGCTGCCATCTTGGTGTCATGGGTCGATTGTCGATGCGTTTTCTTCTTGAAGTTTGAGTATCTCACCTGACCTTAAAAGAAGCGCTCGAATAATTTTGCGCGGGAACCCCTGTCCTTTCAGGGCGGGTAGGACGTCAACTTTTGCAAACGAGAGACACATTTTGCTGGTTGTCAGCTTTGCTAAGACTCCTCTAGAATGCCAGCAAGTACCACGCTTTTTCTCTGTAAAAAATGTTATATTAGTTGTTTTATACAATTAGCCTTTGGAGTAAATCCCCATGAGTGACGCCATCTATACCGTGACTGATGCTTCCTTTGAAGAAGACGTATTGCAAAGCGATATGCCTGTGTTGGTGGATTATTGGGCAGAGTGGTGTGGCCCTTGTAAAATGATTGCACCTGTTTTGGAAGATATCGCCAAAGAGTATGCGGGCAAGTTGAAAGTGTGCAAGCTCAATATTGATGAGAATAGCGATACCCCGCCTAAATTTGGTATTCGTGGTATCCCCACTTTGATGTTATTTAAAGATGGCACAGTGGAGGCAACTAAAGTGGGTGCTTTATCTAAGTCTCAGCTCGTGGCTTTTTTGGATGCTAGCCTTTAATCTATGCGCTGTTGCGTTTGTAAGCTCCCTCCTCCATTAAAGGTGAGGGAGTCTTAATGGCAGGGATGCCAGTTGCAATACGTATTAAATTCGGTTATCTTCGAATGCAATCAAATTCAAGGCCTACGTTTAGCCAGCCCTAAAGTGATACCCGATCTCCCTCTGGCTCGTACAGGCCTTCCAAGTTTTCCTGTCTACAGGCTAACTAGGATTATTTAGGGTACTTTAATTAAGTTGTAGCCGTACACTCACAGAGTCACAGTTCCCGCTTATATCAAAGACAGGCAAGCGACCTGGCTTTGGAATATAATCTAGTGATGTTCTAAACAAGACTAGAAGTTTTGTAGACAAAGAACACCAGCATATATATTGTCGGTCGCTTATCCCAGCCGCTGCAGTGTAAACTCTAAGCTGTGTGGATCCTAGTTGTGGCGTTACGCTGTCATTGCATTATAGACGCTTGCTGTTACCCCTTGTGTGTTTAAGGATGTTAAGTTTCTATGGATACATGTCCCGCCACTACCCAATCCAATGTGCCGATACGCCATCAACTCGAGCAATAATAATCACTCTTTGCACTCATGAATCTTACCGAACTCAAGCAAAAGACAGTCCAAGAACTGCTGGATATCGCCCATGAAATGGGGATCGACAATCTCGCCCGCTCACGCAAACAAGATATTATTTTCACCATACTGAAAAAACATGCTAAAAGTGGTGAAGATATTTATGGCGATGGTGTCCTAGAAATTTTACAAGATGGTTTCGGCTTTTTACGTTCTGCTGATTCATCTTATCTTGCCGGCCCAGATGATATTTATGTTTCCCCCAGTCAAATACGGCGATTTAATTTACGTAAGGGGGATACGATTTCAGGCAAAATTCGCCCGCCTAAAGAAGGGGAACGCTATTTTGCGTTATTGAAAGTTAACGAAATTAACTTTGATAAACCTGAAAACGCCAAACATAAAATTTTATTTGAAAACCTCACCCCTTTATTTCCCCAATCCCGCTTATATATGGAAGTCGGCAATGGTTCCAGCGAAGATTTAACCGCGCGTGTCATTGATCTTGTTTCCCCTATTGGTAAAGGCCAACGTGGCTTGATTGTTTCCCCGCCAAAAGCGGGTAAAACTTTAATGTTACAAAATATCGCTAATTCGATTACACGTAACAATCCTGAATGTCATTTAATTGTTTTATTAATTGATGAACGCCCCGAAGAAGTGACCGAAATGCAGCGTACCGTACGTGGCGAAGTGGTTGCTTCTACCTTTGATGAGCCACCGGCTCGCCATGTGCAAGTGGCTGAAATGGTCATTGAAAAAGCCAAGCGTTTGGTGGAGCACAAAAAAGACGTTGTCATTCTACTTGATTCTATTACCCGCTTAGCACGTGCTTATAACACAGTGCAACCTTCCTCTGGTAAAGTCCTGACAGGGGGTGTTGATGCCCATGCATTAGAAAAACCGAAACGTTTTTTTGGTGCCGCTCGTAATATCGAGTTTGGTGGGTCTTTGACAATTGTTGCCACAGCCTTAGTCGATACGGGCTCTAAAATGGATGAAGTCATCTACGAAGAGTTCAAAGGCACAGGCAATATGGAAGTGCATTTAGATCGTAAGATCGCAGAAAAACGTGTTTATCCTGCCATCAATATCCGCCGTTCTGGCACTCGACGTGAAGACTTACTCGCCACTGAAGAAGAGCTGCAAAAAATGTGGATTTTGCGCAAGCTGCTCAACCCAATGGAAGATGTGGCCGCAACGGAATTTTTAGTTGAGCGTCTAAAGGATACCAAAACCAATGATGAATTTTTTGAAGCGATGAAACGCAAATAATTCAGTATTTTTGCGTTACCCAAGCAGGGGGCAGGCACAGGCTTGCCCTTGCGCATTTTTGTCATCATCAAAATCCACATAAGGTTTAAGGTTTTATCCGACTCAATTACTCAAGTATCTAGCCGCGTGCCTGATCCTTTTAGGGGACTTTCTACATGCAATATAAGGACTTACGGGATTTTATCCAGCAACTCGAAGCCCAAGGTGAACTTAAACGTATTCACCAGCCGATTGATCCTTATTTGGAAATGACAGAAATTTGTGATCGTACCTTAAGGGCAGGCGGGCCTGCGCTCTTGTTTGAAAATCCTAAAGGTCACCATGTCCCTGTCCTAGCCAATTTATTTGGTACTCCTAAACGGGTAGCTATGGGTATGGGGCAAACCCAAGTCGAATCCCTGCGTGAAGTCGGGCGTTTATTAGCTTTTTTAAAAGAGCCAGATCCCCCCAAGGGTATGCGTGATGCTTGGGAAAAGTTGCCTATTTTTAAGCAAGTGCTAGCAATGGCCCCCAAAGAAATTAAACAGGCACCTTGTCAGCAGGTCGTGTTAGAGGGGGATGCAGTTGATTTAAGCCAATGGCCGATTATGCATTGCTGGCCGGAAGATGCCGCACCTTTAATTACTTGGCCTTTAGTGATTACCAAAGGACCGCATGCAAAACGGCAAAATCTAGGGATTTATCGCCAGCAGGTCATTGGTAAAAACCGTTTAATTATGCGTTGGTTATCGCACCGTGGTGGGGCTTTAGATTTCCAGGCGTGGCAACAAGCCCATCCGAATACCCCTTTTCCTGTAGCAGTGGCTTTAGGTGCAGATCCAGCCACCATTTTAGGTGCTGTTACCCCAGTGCCAGATACCTTATCTGAATACGCCTTTGCAGGTTTATTACGTGGTAGTCGTACTCAGGTGACCCCTTGTTTAGGTTCAGATTTACAAGTGCCTGCCAGTGCGGAAATCGTATTGGAAGGCCATATTTACCCACAGGATATGGCCCCTGAAGGTCCTTTTGGTGATCACACAGGTTATTATAATGAAGTGGATCACTTCCCAGTTTTTACTGTGGAACGTATCACGCACAGACAAAATCCCATTTATCACAGTACTTATACTGGACGTCCCCCTGATGAACCTGCAATTTTAGGTGTGGCGTTAAATGAGGTATTTGTGCCTATCTTGCAAAAACAATTTCCTGAAATTGTTGATTTCTATTTACCACCGGAAGGCTGTTCTTATCGGATGGCAGTGGTGACCATCAAAAAGCAATACCCAGGGCATGCCAAACGCGTCATGCTGGGGGTATGGAGCTTTTTACGCCAGTTTATGTATACCAAGTTTGTGATTGTCACCGATGAGGATATTAATGCGCGTGATTGGCAAGATGTGATTTGGGCGCTGACCACGCGTATGGATCCACAACGCGATACCGTCATGATTGATAATACCCCCATTGATTATTTGGATTTTGCCTCCCCTGTTTCTGGTTTAGGTTCCAAAATGGGCTTGGATGCGACGCATAAATGGCCGGGAGAAACCCAACGTGAATGGGGGCGTGCCATCGCCATGGACGCAAAAATTAAACAAAAAATTGATGCTCTCTGGCCAGATTTAGGCATAGAAAGCTAAAAACTCATCTTCCCTAGAACAGACCCTTACCAAGGAGCCGCAAACGTGGAAACTTTGACTTTAGAGGTGCAAGAGGTACAAGACCTCACCGCCAATGTATACCGTGTACGCCTTGATGCCCCAGAAGGTACCAAACTGGTGTATGATGCAGGCCAGTATTTAGAAATTGTCTTGCCAACGGGTGAAACCCCAGCCTTTTCAATTGCGAGTGCTTGTGATGGTAAAAGTCTAGAATTGCATATCCAATATTTACCAGAACGGGAAAACTCCAAAGCCTTGCTTGCTTTGCTGCAATCTGGCGAGCCTGTACAAGTCAATATCCCCAAAGGCGATTGTATCTTGCGCCCAACTGAGCAAGATCATTTATTACTTATTGCCGCAGGTACTGGCTTTTCACAAATGAAGGCCATGCTAGAGCATGCTTTTGCTAATCCAACACAATATGCTAATAAAATCACTTTATACTGGGCAGCGCGTAGCAGTGGTGGCCACTATTTAGAAGAACTGGTTAAAACTTGGGACGCACAGTACGCTAATTTTGAAGCCGTCATTTTAGCTGAACAAGTGGATACCACTTGGAGTGGTCGCAAAGGGCATGTTGTGGATGCTCTGTTAGCAGATCATACGGATTTTAGTGATTGCGAAGTGTATGTGAGTGGTTCACCCGGTATGGTATACGCCGTACAAGATGCCCTCGAAGCGCGCGAGCTATTCCACGACCGCATTCATTCTGATGTATTTGCCTATGCGCCGCGTACAGAGCTTAAAGAGCTAAAATAAGCCGACCGCCCAGATGCTGGGATATAGAACATTTTGCAGGAGAAATTGATGGGTAGCCGTTCGCCGATTTTGATTACCGGAGGTGCACAACGTTTGGGTTTATATTGCGCACGCCGTTTACATCATGCCGGCTACCCAGTCATTATTAGCTATCGTACACATCGGCCTTTAATTGAAGAATTAGAGCATTTAGGCATACGCACTTTGCATGCAGATTTTTCTACCAGTCAAGGGATTTTAGACTTTATTAACCGTCTACAAATGATTACAGATAGCCTAAGAGGCATTGTGCATAATGCCTCGACTTGGAGTAAAGATACCCTAGGGATGGCTGCAATTGATAACTTTGAAGCCTTATTTAGAGTGCATATGCTAGCACCTTATTTAATCAATATGCACTGCCATGATTTGTTGTTAAAATCACCTGATCCCCATAAAGATATTGTCCATATGACAGATTATGTCGTGCAAAAAGGTTCCAAAAAACATGCGGCTTATGCAGCAACCAAAGCAGGATTAGATAATCTCACACGTTCTTTTGCTGCACTTTATGCACCAGATATTCAAGTGAATGCAATTGCACCGGCTTTAATTAAGTTCAATGATGATGACGATGAAAATTATAAAATGCAGGCACTTAAAAAATCCGCTATGCAAATTGAGCCGGGCGAAGAAGTCATTGTACAAAGTTTACTTTTTTTACTAGAAAATCATTATATTACCGGCGCAACCTTACCTATGGATGGCGGCCGGCATCTGATTTAAATAGCGTTTTGTTGGGATTCCAGCCGATCAATCAATTGAATTTCTCTCCCTACTGCATCCACTTGCTGATTGACTTGGTTAACCTCAGTTAATACTTCCTGTACCTGTGCTAAATTGCGTGCATTTTCGCTTAATAATCCAGTAATTAGGTTTTCTGCCTGTGCATACTGATTTTCGACTTGCTCAATACCTGCTTCACTGCCGCTTAATTGCTCACTAATACGGCCTACACTTTGAGTCAGGCGTTGGATAGAATCACTGGTCTGATTTAAAGAAGCCTGCACATGGCTTGCTAACGTACGGACTTCATCGGCAACCACTGCAAAACCTCGCCCCTGCTCACCAGCGCGTGCCGCTTCAATCGCTGCATTTAAGGCCAATAAATTGGTTTTTTCCGCAATGCCTGCAATAGTAGCCATAATCGTTTCGATTTGCTGAGCATTTTTGGGTAAGTCCGCAAATTCACTTTGCAAACCGCGCTGATTTTGTAACTGATGTGCTAACTCTTGGTGTAACTGCGCAAAATTTTCCTGCATTTGCTGAATTTCGGCATTCAGTGATTGCTTGCTCGCGAGTAATGCATGAAATTGATCCAAAAGACGCAAAATATGCGGTTGATACTCATGCATTTGCGTCACTAACCCTTCGCGTAGGCGGGCCAATAATTGCCAGCGGTTTAACTCTCTTTGTTTAAAATATAGCTGGCAAGACGCATAATGAATTGGAAATTTCCGCATAAATTCATCATGGAATTGGGTATTTTCTGGTACAGAAAAGAAAAATAAAGCAGACAGAGTTTCGTTAATATTAATGCCTAATAATTCACCGAAAGAGCTATAACCTATGACAGGGATATTAGCCATTTCTGTGATCTGATTTAAGCTGGTCGCATTATTTAAACGTCTTAAAATACAATCATTTAAAATTCCAGCAATTGCTTGTGCTTCACCTTTATCACGTAAAAAATGCTGGAGGGCTTGTTGGGTACTTTGTGCCATGCTTGTTCGCTCCAGTAAGAATAGCTCATCACCAAAGCTTAAATCACAATAAAAATAAAGGGCGCCTTCTTCAAGATTAATTTGTGCAACTGAGCGTGCATACACTTGCTGCTCAATCTGAATACCAAAAGTGTAATTTTGCAGTTTTTGCGCTAGCTCCTGTGCGCGACAGCCCAATAAATGACACACAGCATCAATAATATTTTGTGGCTCTTTTTGCCCTGTTAATATCACTTGGGAAACACGCCGTCGTGCTGGGCTGGCCTCAACCACATGCATTTTTAATGAGGTTGGACGAAAATTTTCGGTTTTTAATACCCCCATTCGGTAGCCAGGTTTGAGCTTGATTAGCACAAAAAGCGCACTTTGGCTGAAGATTTTTCCCTGATAATACATTTGGGTTTTATCAAAATTAAGCGAGCCACCTGCAGAACCACCAATCAGTAAACAAGGAAATACTTTGCTGCGATACACGGCCTCCATCACAAAATTTTCACTATGAGATAAACCATCAATAAAGGTCAATGCGACTGAATCTGTGGCATCGAGAGCAAAAGGAGGGCGTATGCTGTGCTGCAAACTTTGGCTTAATGCTTGTACCCGTGCTTCATGAAAAACTTCTGGTTGTCCACGTAAAATATCCTCATTTTTTAGGCCCATAGTCTGGATAGATAAACCCGCTAACATGGCTTGTGAATAAAATTGAAAAACCAAAGGTTTTTCAGCTTCTTTACAATATAAGGATGTACTGGTCTGTCCTTGATGATACAAGTTACCTGCACTAGAAATTAATACAATCTGTGCATATTGTCCGAGTTGAGACTCACAAATTCGGCTTGCTGCTTGCATATCAATTTGAGGTTCTACAAAACCCAATAATAGTTGACGTGATTTGGCTGATGAGTCGGTGATATAAGGGGCTAACGCTTCTGTAAGTACTTGAGTTAGTGTCTGTAAATTGGCACTAAAGGTGATGCAGGCGGCCTCCTGCGCCTGATGCTTGACCGCATTTTTATTCCAGAAATTCCAACCCATAAGGCATATACCTATATGAAAACTTATTTAAATAAAGGCAAAGAACAAGAAGGCCATCAAAGTCTGCTTGTTTAAGGTGTTTAAGCTTATACAAAAGCTTGTTAAACACCATAAGAAATTTTTGTAAAAAGTGCTATCCAAAAAACATCTTTGGACGTATTCTCAAACCTAATGGACTCCTTGTTGGCCGTGCTGTGAAGGCACAAATAATAAAAATAATCCTTTTTAGGAGATATCCACATGAGCTCGTATCATGCCCTCAATAGCATTCATCTTGCTGATATTGCACGCTTACAATTACCCGCAGTGCGCTCCCACACTCTGACTTTAGCCAGTCCCGCAATGGATGTGGTCACTGATTTTACCCAGATTCGTCCACAAACCTTGCCAGAAACTGCCTCCATTGATGATGCCCTCAATATTATGAAGCAAAGTGGTGTACGCCTTTTGCTGGTACTGAATACACAGGGGGAATTTAGTGGTGTGGTCAGTGCGCTTGATTTAGGAAGTAATAAGGTCACACAAATCGTGCATCACCAAGGTGTGACACGTCAGGAAATCACCGTCAAGCAAGTGATGGCGCCTAAGCATGATTTGCATGGTTTGGGACATGCACGTTTGCAGCAAGCCAGTGTGGGCGACGTTGTCGAAACCTTGAAGGAATCAGGGGATCAGCATACTTTAGTCGTGGATCGCAATCCTGAAGGTGAGTTGGTTATTCGAGGGATTATTTCTGCAGCGGATGTCTCTCGTGCTTTGGGCTTTGATTTACCCATTGCGCCTGAAGCACGTTCTTTTGCTTCTATCTGTACTCTCATTCTTAATAAACAAGCGATTTAATTCTCTTAAATTGGGTTGCCCAGCCGCAACCCAACCGATTCATGCTTAATTATTAATTAAAGCATCCACGCGTGAATCCAAGCATCATATAAAGGGATGCCAATCATCACGTTAAAAGGAAAGGTGAAACCAAGCGAGGCCAGCATGGCTAAACCTATGTCTGCTTCTGGAATCGCGGCACGAATCGCTGCAGGGGCTGCAATATAAGAAGCACTTGCAGTTAAGGTTGCTAAAATTAAAGCGCTGCCTGCAGGTAAAGCGAGTACCGCCGCCGCCAGCATCCCTAAGCTTGCCAAGGCTAAAGGCGCCAATACCGCAAAGATGAATAAACGCCAATGCGCTTTCGGTAATGGACGTAAGGTTTCTGCTGCTGTTAAGCCCATTTCTAATAAAAAGATCGCTAATATGGCTTTAAAAGCGCCAATAAATAAGGTGGTCACTTCTGATCCCTGTAAGGGCCCATACATATAGCCAATGATGACACCGCCGGCGAGCAAAACCACCCCACGATTAGTGAAGGTCTCGTGCAATAAATCCAGTTTGGTCACTTGCGTTTGTGTTGGCGCGGCATAACGTCGATAAAGCGCTAAGCCAACCATAATGGCAGGTAACTCCAGCAGGACAAGATACAAGGTCGTTTCTGGTCCTAATACTAAATTTTGCGTATGTGCATAAGCTAAAGCAACAGCAAAAGTGCCTGCACTGACAGAACCATAATGAGCACAAATACTCGCGCTATCGGCAATCGAAAGCCGCAAGATCGATTTGGCTAACGGAAAAATTAATAAAGGAATCACTGCACCCAAAGCCGCGACTAATAGCAATTCGGGGACTAGGCTCCAGGTTAAATTACCATGTAAGCCCATACCGCCTTTTAGCCCGATGGTGAGCATGAGTAAAAGACTTAAGGTGTCATAAGCGGCTTTGGGGATGCTTAAATCGGATTTTAATAATCCTGCCACCAAGCCCAACACAAAAAACATCACCACAATATCAGGCATTTTGGCCTACCTCCTCTCAGCTGACTTCGATCAAGTGTGAGCATTGTGCGCCTGCATTATCTAAGTGACTAATTAAATCTTATGGCTTAAGCTATAGATCATTTTCTATATAAGTAAAAATTAAAGTAACTTGTATGCAGGTTCGTCATCTCACCTTTCGTTTATTAGAAGTCTATATTGCCTTGGTGCGCCAAGGCTCAGTGACAGGGGCTGCGCGTCAGTTGCACTTAACACAACCGACGGTATCCCAACAACTAAAACGCCTGACAGAAAGTGTTGGGGAACCCTTATTGGTGCAGCAACAAGGACGTTTACAACCAACACAAGCAGGTGCAGAACTTTACCGTACCGCTTTGGATGTCCTTGGGCGTTTTGAAGATTTCCAAGAATATTTAGGTGAGTTAAGAGGTGGGTTAAAAGGACGCTTTAGTCTGGCTTTGGTGAATACTGCTCAGTATGTATTACCACGCTTGTTGGGGCCTTTTCGGCAGGCGTATCCTGAGGTGGACTTCACACTGCATATTGCCAATCGCCAGCAAATTATGCAGCGCTTAGAAAAACAACTAGATGATATTTATGTGTTTAGCCATCCGCCAAATGTACCTCAAATTGAAAGTGCCCCTTTTCTTAATAATCCTCTAGTGATGATTGCCCCCAGTACTCATGCACGCGCGCAGGACAGCCAGATTGGCATTCGTGCGTTGTTAAACGAAAATTTTTTACTGAGGGAACCTGGCTCAGCAACGCGGATGCTCTTTGATAGCTGGTTGCATGGCCAAGGGGTACAAATTGCGCAAGTCTTACAAATGGCCAGCAATGAAGCCATTCGGGTTGGTGTGGCTGCAGGTTTAGGGATTGCGGTTGTCTCTCGGCATGTCTTGCCACCTGTACATCCAGATATTCAAGTCTTGGATGTACAGGGGTTACCGATTCAAAGTCATTGGCATTTTGTGATTCGTCGTGATCGACGTTTGCCTTATGCTGCCAGTGGTTTTTTGCAATTTATAGCAACTTGGATTCAAACCCATGCAGATCCCCAATTAGGTACTGGTTTAAATCAGTTATGGCAAAAGGCCATGCCTTGATTAAGCTAAAATCATCAGCACACAAGAGGCGGTTAATGCGCCCATACTCCAGTTAAAGCATTGCCAATGGCGTGCGCTTTTCAAAATGCGTCCAATGGCTACTCCAAAACCTGCCCAAATCGAAATAGACGGTAAATTCACTAAACTACAAATTAAACCGACCCAAAGTGCAGAAACTAAATACGCATCCCCTACCGCGGTAAATCCGGTCACCGCAGCAATGGCCATTAACCAAGCTTTCGGGTTGGCAAACTGGAAGGCAGCCGCTTGCATAAAATTAAAAGGACGCCCTACTGGTACACCTTGAGGATCTGGTGCAGGCGCGTTGGCAATCTTCCATGCCAGCCATAAAAGGTACACACTGCCAAGGATTTTTAACCCTGTATGTGCTTGCGGCCATTGGGTAAAAATTGCGCCTAAACCTAAAGCCACACTGGCTAATAATAGAAAAAAGCCAACCGAAATCCCTAACATATGCGGTACGGTACGCTTAAAACCATAATTGGCCCCAGAGGCAGTCAGCATTAAATTATTGGGGCCAGGGGTCGCAGACATGCTAAAAGCGAACAAAATTAACGGTAAATAGAAATCTTGCCATGTATATAAAGGCAACTCTAAATTCAACACAGGATCCTCCTTAAGCAAAAGATAAGAAAAAAGCATGGCTGTATGGACAAAACCTTGTATGCTTAAAAATATTGTATGCTTACATTTAAGCACTTCTGTTTTGCTAATCATGTTAGCTTCTAGTTTGGGCTAGCGTGGATCACCTAGTTTGCTATGTGTGATAGCTTGAGTAGATTAAGCCCATACAATCAACGCAATTTTACGCACAATGCGCGCTTTGTATTGCTTAATTGTCACTATAATTGCTCTTTTTTGAGCGTCAACTTTTTTATTGTCACCTAACAATGTGGATACCTAAACTCGACCCGTTAAAAAAGCCTTTATACCAAGCGCTTGCCGATGCTTTGTCCGAAGCGATAGAACGGCAAGAACTCGTCCCAGGCACACGTCTACCCACGCATCGAGCCTTAGCACATGCCTTAAAGTTGACTGTAGGCACAGTCACCCGTGCTTATGCAGAGGCAGAGCGCCGAGGTTTGATTAGTGCACAAGTCGGTAGAGGCACCTATGTGCTAGACACTCAGACAAGTTTCCAACACTTGAGCCAAACGCCAAGCCCCTTGGATTTCAGCTTAAGTTTGCCAATTCCTAATCCGCAAAGTGCGCTCTGGTTACAGCAAAGTTTGCTTAAATTGAGTCAACAAGGGGTACAAAATTTACTGGAGTACCAAAACGAGCAAGGCTTGCTTGCCCATCGCCAACAAATTAGCCACAGCTTACAAGCTTGGGGGTTACCTATTCAGGCTGAAAGGCTTTTGATTTGCCAAGGGGGCCAACATGCGATTGCTTTGGCTTTACAAAGTGTGGCGCATGCAGGTGATGTGATTTGTTCCAGTGCTTTGACGTATCCGGGGATGATCGCTGCCGCGCGTCAATTGGGATTAAAGCATCAAGGACTCGCTTTTGATCAGCAGGGGCTTATCCCGCAAGCTTTCGAGCGCCAATGCCAACACCAAAGACCAAGGGCTCTTTATCTGATTCCTAATCAAGACAATCCAACCTGTACTTGCTTGCCGCTAGAAAGACGTGAGGCCATTGTCCAAATTGCACGTGAATATCAAGTGTGGTTGCTTGAAGATGATGTGCAACTAAACCCAAGCGAACAGCGTTTACCTAGCTTGTTGGAATTAGCACCAGAACGAACATTACATATCAGCAGTTTTTCTAAATTGGTGGCGGGTGGTTTAAGAGTGGGCATGTTGCAAGTGCCAGAATCCTTGTTGCCTCATGCACGCGCGAACTTGAAAGCCCAATGCTGGATGGTGTCTCCATTAGCCCCCGCCCTGATTTGCCAAGGCTTAGCAGATGCGAGTTTACTTCCTTTGATTGAGCAGCAAAGACAGGAAATCCAAGCACGCCAAGTGTTAGTGCAAAACTATCTAGGCCGTTGGCAGGTGCGTGCCCAGCCGTGGGGTTTTAATGTTTGGTTACCCTTGCCAGAGCCTTGGCGTGCGAGCCAGTTTGTCGATAGCTGTCGTCGCGCAGGGTTAGAAGTGAAAAGTGCTGAGCCTTTTGCGGTCGGAAGTTATCCTGCTCCACAAAGTATCCGTTTTTGTATTAGTGCCCCTGCACAACGCGAACAAGTAGAACAAGGACTAGAAATTCTTGTGCACCTGCTTGAACAAGGCTGTCTTCCTCATGTGCAAACTTTATAACCTTGTCTACGCTCATGCCTTGGGTGGCGGTTTGAGTACACAAAGACCAAAATGCCTTCTCCTCTGGGGGAGGGCTTATTCTTTTTTCATTGAGAGCAAAATGCATGTCGATGGACGAACTAAGCGAAAGCCTGAAACAAGATTTGGCACAATTAAAAGCTTATGCAGCAAAAGAAGAACGCTTGCAACTGCACCATCTGGTTGCGCAGCAAAATCAAATTTTGCAAACACTTGAAGCAAGCCAAGCGCGCTTGTTAGAAAGAATCAGTCTGCTAGAACAGCAATTAGCACAGCAAATACAACAAGCCCTAGAAAACCAACAGACACAACAAAGCAGTTTGCTAACCCGTATTGAGCAACTCGAAGCCGATAAGCAGGCATTACAAAATTTAAACCGTAAAGCCTTACTGAAAATCCGCCAACTGAAAGCCCAGCAATAAGCATTTTATAGGGGATTGAGCTCCCCTCCCTCCATCTGTTCCAGTCTCTCAATGCCTCTCTTTGTATGATAACCATGTTCCTGATGGTCACCCTGAATGGCATCCATGATGTGTTGGCAGGTGATGTTTGGGTAATGCATATCTAAAAAACAATCTTTATGCATCTTGATTGCAAATGATAATAATTGTATTTTGTGTGGCCTAACCGAATAGGTTTCTTTGCTCATTATCTTTGCTGATAAGGAATTAGGCCCATGTCCCCCTTTAAACTCACCCCCTTAGCGCTTGCTTTGGCTCTGCCTACAGGTTGGAGCTATGCAAGCACACCAACGACACACTTGGATACCCTTGTGGTCAGTGCCACAGGTTATGAACAGTCCATGCGGGAAGCGCCTGCCAGTATTCATGTAGTGACGCGCGATCAATTGGAACAAAGCCAGTATTCGAGTTTGGCCGATGCGCTTGCGGATGTTGAAGGGGTCGATGTGGGTGCAAGTGCGGGTAAAACCGGCGGTCTTAATATTAGTTTGCGCGGTATGCCCAGCGAATACACCCTGATTTTGATTGATGGTCAAAGGCAAAACCCTGCTGGTAATGTAACTCCTAACGGATTTGGGGAAACAGCAACCCGTTTTATGCCACCTTTAGCCGCCATTGAACGTATTGAAGTGATTCGCGGCCCTATGTCGACCTTATATGGTTCGGATGCGATGGGCGGTATCATCAATATTATTACCCGTCCGGTAAGCAATGAATGGCGTGGTACCTTGGGGTTCAGTAGTACCTATCAGTTTGATGAAGATTTTGGTAATGAATACCGCACCCAAGCTTACCTCAGTGGCCCTTTAATTAAAGATAAACTTGGGCTAACGCTACGCGGACAAACAGATCAACGCCAAGCCAGTGATTTGCGTTATCCCTCGGAAGCAGGCGAGCAGGTGGAAGTGAGCAAACGCGGCCCCAGCCCTGTAGAAGCTGAGACCTACTCTGTTGGCGGACGTTTAACCTTCAAGCTCAATCCCCAACAAAAGCTCTGGTTGGATGTAGAAAGCGCACGCCAAACTTATGACAACTCAGAGGGACAGCTCGGTACCCTGGGTGTGCGTGGCTATGCTGACGAGCTTAAATTCAATCGTGATCAATATTTGCTTGCGCATCAAATGCCGCTTGCACAAGGTCAACTGGAAACCCGTTTTACTTACAATCAAACCGAAACTTTAGGGCGCATTGTGCCAAGTGGTCTCAATAAAGGGCAAGCGCGCACTTTGGAAACGGAAAACCGCATTGCCGATATACAGTGGGTCGGTAGTCGAGGAGCACACTGGATTACTTTAGGCGGCCAGTATTGGGATGCACAAATGCAAGATGGGGTCGCGCCTAACGCCTTTGATCATCAGCAAGGATCTATCTTTGTAGAAGATGAATGGCATCTGCACGATGATTTCAATCTGACTCTGGGCTTACGCTATGACGATCATAGTACCTTTGGCGGCCACACCAGCCCAAGGGTCTACGGGGTATGGACGTTAGCGCCTGCATGGACGTTAAAAGGGGGCGTCAGTGGTGGCTATAAAACGCCGCGTTTAGATCAACTGGCTGATGGCATCGTGGGCTTTGGTGGCCAGGGAACGATTCCTCTGATAGGTAGCCCTGATTTAGAACCTGAAACCAGTATTAGCTCTGAGTTAGGCCTATATTACCAGCCAGACGCCGATCTGAGTGCAAGCGTTACCCTGTTCAATAATGAGTTTGAAGACAAAATTGCCTCAGGCGCCGGCTTGCTGAATTGTAGCTATGCTAATGCGCCCAATCGTGCCGGTTGTGTCGATTATGGTCATTGGCCTGATTTAGATACCTATGGCAATAGCATTAATGTTGATGAGGCCGTCACACGTGGACTCGAACTGAGTAGTCGTTGGCAGTTTGCGCCTGCATGGCAGCTGCAAATGAATTACACCTACACAGATAGCGAGCAAAAAAGTGGCGCACAAGCCGGACAACCGCTCACAGATACCCCAGAACATATGCTGAATGCCAAATTACAATGGCAAGTCACCCCAAGTTTCGCGACCTGGTTAAAAGCCGAATACCGCAGTGAGCGTTACCGCGCAGTCGGTCGAGGTTTCCCACAGGAAGCGAAAGATCAACTCGGCGATTATCGCGCTTATACCCTGGTCCACCTAGGGACGAGTTTTGCGATTACTCCAAGTGTGCGTATCCAAGCGGCTCTTTATAACTTGTTGGATAAAGACTTTGTCGAGTACTCACGCTATCTGGATGCTTCTGGCAATGCTGCCTACACCTCCAATTATCCCAACCATGAAGATGCGCGCCGCCTCTGGTTATCTTTGAACGTCGATTTTTAATGATGGCCAGCCAAGTGAGGTGAACGAAGGCTTGGGCGTAATTCGCACCTAAAGGATGTTAACAAAATGGCTAAGCCAAAAAGTTGGAGTTACCGGCTGCGCCAATGGCACTGGGTCAGCTCCGCTTGGGTACTGACCCTATTGATTTTTTTTAGTCTCACAGGGATTACCCTTAATCGGTCGGCTTGGTTTCCTGCTTCAGCACACCTAGTCAGCTTGAATCTGTCTTTATCTTCAGAACAAATGCAGGCTTGGCGTCTTGAAGGGCCTGCTGCATTTGAAGCTTGGTTGCAAGCGCAACACCAAATTGCTTTAGCCGATTTTAGCCGTCAGCTAGAGGCACAAGAATGGTACTACGTGCGTGATACCCCAGGAGCGCAGGCTTGGTTGTCTTTGGATTGGCAAATGCAAGAACTCGTCTACGAATCACGCTTTCGTGGTTGGATTGCATATTTCAATGATGTGCACAAAGGTCGCCATACAAGCGCCCTCTGGCATTGGGTTATGGACATAAGCGCCTTGCTGTGTGTGTTTAGTGCTTTGTCTGGCATGTATCTGTTATGGAAGCACAGGCCACAAGCCCGCCAATACTTTTATTGGGGTAGTGTGCTGCCCATTTTGGTACTCATTTTTTTAGGATAAATCAAAGGCTGCCTGTCGGTGGCCTTGGGTCATTGGGAGACCTTTTTTATGTTCACACGGTATCTGTTCGGGATACTTTTGCTGATCGCGCCGATCTCATGGGCGCAAACGCAACAAGTACAAGTAGAAATTGCCTTGCCAACCTTGGAGGTTGCTGAATATCACAAACCCTATGTGGCCTTATGGCTCAGTGATCCGCAACAACAGGCTCTAGCGACCTTAAACCTTTGGTATGACGCCAAAATGCCTGACAAGGAAGGCATGACCTGGCTGAAGGATTTACGTCTATGGTGGCGACGTACAGGGCGTACTTTGCAAACTCTCGATGCTTTTACCGGTGCGACGCGCGCCTCAGGTGTGCATACCTTACGTTGGCCCTTAACGCAAGCACCTTGGCGTGATTTGCCTGCAGGTGAATACATTTTACATCTTGAAGTCGCGCGTGAGGTTGGTGGCCGTGAGCATGTCAGCCTGCCTTTTCAATGGCCTTTGCACGCCCCTTTGAAAGTCCAAGGAACACACGAGATTAGCCACCTCAGCTTGATGCCTAGCCAGTCTACACAAGGAAATTAATTATGTCGTTACTACGTATTGGCCTGACAGCCGGCCTATTATTATTAGCCGGTGTCAGCCATGCACACCGTGCGTGGATTTTACCTTCTGCTTCACAGCTTTCTGGAACCTCTTCTTGGGTCAGTGTGGATGCTGCCATTTCAAACGGTTTGTTTTATTTTGAGCATCATGCACTCGGGATTGAAGATTTAACCATCACCAGCCCAAGTGGTCGCCAACTCACGCCAGAACATAGTGCTCAAGGTCAATTGCGCACTAGCTTTGATCTTTTATTGCAAGAGCAAGGGACTTACGTTGTAGAGAAACATCGTCAAGGTGTGTTTGCACGTTATCAACATGCAGGTAAAACGCACCGCTGGCGTGGTTCTTTAGCACGTTTAAATGAGTTGCCTGCCGATGCCACCCAGATCGAGCTGATGCAAACCGATAGCCGTATCCAAACCTTTATCACCTTGGGAGCGCCGACCTTTACCCATTTAACCCCGCAAGCACAAGGATTAAGCATGGTGCCGAGTACACACCCGAATGATTTGGTTGTGGGCGAAAGCGCACACTTTAGTGTGTATTTTAATGGTGAACGTTTGGCAAATGCGGCTGTGACTGTGGTTGCTGGTGGGCAAAGATATCAAGATCAAGTGGTGCAGGTAGAAACCACCACCAATCAAGCCGGTGAGTTTAAGGTGACTTGGCCGCAAGCCGGTTGGTATTGGTTAGAAATAGAACACCAAGTGCCCAGCCCTTGGTTAAAAGAAGCCCAATTAAGAGCGAGTTACTCAGCAACGTTAGAGGTTTTGCCTTAGCAGTGCGTGTTTGCAAAGGCACCAATAAAAAAGCCTACCGTAAAGGTAGGCTCTTTTTTGTATAAGCAAAATACAGGTTACTGAGACAGAGTCACTTGGAAACCTGGTGCATTTTTAGGGTGATCTTCTTGAGTGAACACCGCACGATCATTTTTCAGCACAATCACCTCAAAGAAAGGACGGAAACGCTCTTCAGGAATACCGAAGGCTTCCAAGAACTTACCAAACATAACTTGTTCTTCTGGCTCAGCTTCGCCATCTGCTAAGGAAGAATCGACCAAGTTGGTAAGAATGCACATTTTCTGCGCATCTGTGAGCAGTGGGGTCGCCTCTTGTAAAAACTCTTCCAAACTATGGCTGCGGATATAACGCTGTGCAGAATCAAGCAAAGCACGGTTATTGGCACCAACACCTATGGTACCACCGCTTTTCTCACCACCTAAAACGGCAAGCAGTTGGCCAATTTCTTCGTTATCAAACTCACCATCTGCAGCAATCATGTAGAGCAAAGAGGTTGCAAAGGCTAAATGTGGAGTCATAGCGTCGCCGCTATCGCCTTTAAACATATCAAATAGACCCATAGTACTGCTCCTTTATAATCCCATCACAAAAATGCTTATTTTATTGAGGTTGCTGACTTGTATATTGCGGCTTTAATGCAAGATTCCAAGCTTAGGCACACAAGATAGTCCCTCTAGCAGGGCAAAAAGTTCCACGCAGGCGAGAAGATTTTTTATAGTGTATCGACCACTTGATATAAAAGCGCCTGCACCTCCTGAGACCGAGCTTGCTTTAATAAACGCCAATGGCTAGGTACTTGAGGAAGCGGTGCTTGCGCTTCCTGCTCGATGTAAATCCATGCCTGAGGTGCTAAGCAAGCGGCTTGTATTAAGCCTTGGAGACTGGGTGCCAGCAAATCTTGATGAAAAGGTGGATCAAGAAAAACAACATCGACAGAAGATACGGGCACTTGTTGTAACCAAGCGAGCGCATTTTTCTGATGCACTTGGGCACGGCTGGATGGCACCTTTAAAGTGTTTAGATGCATTTGAATTTGGCGGGCCGCTTGGGGCTGTAACTCGATAAAATCACAACAAGCTGCACCCCGAGATAAAGCTTCCAAGCCAAGCGCACCACTGCCTGCAAATAAATCAAGGCAACGCCGCCCAGCAATAGAAAATTGCAACCAGTTAAATAAGGTTTCACGCATTCTATCCCCTGTCGGGCGCAAGCCAGATGTCGGGGTAAATTGTAAACGCCGTCCGCGCCAATCACCGCTGATGATCCGTAAAGACGAAGTTTTTTTTGCCGCCGCTTTTGGGCCTGATTTTCCCATAGCAACCACCTAGCAAATTATTGAGTAAACTTCAGGCTACCTATCATAGCCGCGACATCTTTTTGGCTTTCTGTACTATCGCGTGAGGCATAGGTTGCTACGAGTACCACAGAGCGCATATTGTCGCTTTGAAACATATATTGCTGTTGCCAGTTGCCATTGGGTAGTTCAAACGCAAGGCGTACCCCAGGGCGATCATCGACTTGATGATAAGAGCAGGTTTCCAGCTGAATAGGATGTTGCAAATTTTGCGTTAATATCTGCTGTAAATCTGTACATAAGCTGGTAATTTGTGCTTGGCTTTCAGGAATTAGTTCTGTTGAGGTCACTCGGTTAATATTAATGTTGTCGGTAAAATCACCTTCCACACTCTGGGTGTTGTAAATCATCTCCCAAGAATCTTGGCGCACCTGACGTTCTAACGACTGCACAATTTCAGCATCGACTTGTGCTTGGTTTAACGTGTCACGATCAAAGCGCCCAAGCACAGCATCTAATTCCTGTGCATTGAGCACTTTCCAATAAGTAGGTAGCTGATAACGAAAACCAAACTGGCTTTGATGTTCGACAAGATCAGTTTGTGCTTGTACCGAGGCGCTCCAAAGAAGACTCAGCCCTAAAACGCCCATACCCCAAATACGCATCCGTCTATCCTCTTGGCAATGCTGAATGTGACTGCTCACCGCCCTGTCAGGCGATGCTTCCAACGTCTCAGGCTGCAACCGGTTTGTGACCGGATTGACGCAAGCCGCCATTGGCAGGAACCGACAGTCCTTCGGCCCTGAGTTTGATCATACCTTGTTGTCGAAAATTGATCGCGGCATTAACGTCGCGGTCAAGCCCTGCTGAACAAACAGGGCACGTCCACTTGCGCACCGACAAGGGCAGGGACTCCATCTTGTGTCCGCAGCAAGAACAGGTGACTGATTTGTTACTTTGCAAGCTTGTTAAGTTGGTCGACAACTTCCTGAGTAATATCATACTGAGGTACCACGAAAGTTGCCGCTTGGCGATCAAGTAATAAATCCAGCTTGCGTTCTTTAATTAAGCGCTGAATGGCTTCATCAAGGTGAGGCTTGGCTTGACGCATCACTTCTTGACGACGCTCACGCTGTGCTTGTTGTAAACGACTGACAAGAAATTGATATTCTTGGGCTTTTTCTTGAATTTGTTGGTTCAGTTTACGCTTTTCCGCATCACCCATAATCGCGCCATCTTTTTGCATCCGTTCTTGCAGTGCTTTAGCTTCTTCTGCAAGTTGGCGCACCTTGGTTTTATCACCTGCCAGCTCTTGTTCGATACGCTCAAAGGCACTTTTTACCTTATCAGAGGCTAACAAGGCAGCTTGCCAATCCAGCACAGCCATTTCCGGCGCTGCTTGCACCATAGGGCTGAGACTGATCAAAGCAGCGAGCATTAAGGATTTGATTTTCATAAAAAACTCCTAAAAAGTTTGTCCTAAAGAGAATTGGAAAACTTCAGTATCATCGTCAGCCTCAGCATTTAAGGCTTTGGCAATACTAAAGGTCAAAGGGCCAATGCCCGTAAGCCAAGTTAAACCAACACCTGCAGAGTAGCGTAAACCTTGTGTATGGAAACCGGATTCACAGGCATCTGATACGGGATAACACGCACTGTTATATACACCGCCTGCATCAATAAACGCTGAGGTTTGTAGCGAGCGTTGATCTTGTACAAAAGGCAAGGGGTAAATGAGTTCTAAACTGGCCTCAACCAAGAAATTACCACCGAAAGGATCTGTATCTCCACCGACTAAACTGGGTGTGGTGCGTGGACCTATGCTGTTGGATTTATAACCACGCACAGAACCTAGGCCACCAGAGTAATAGTGCTCATAAAAAGGCATCCATTCTTGAGAGCCGTAAGCATCGCCATAGCCTAAATCTGTGCGCACGCGTATCGACCAATCATCTCCCAAGGGAAAGTATTTTTGCCCACGATAGTTCAGCTTATAAAAAGTGAGATCACTCCCTGGAGTTGCCACTTCCAAGCTAACACTTTGATAGCTACCAGCAGTGGCCAAAATGCCGCGGTTTAAGCGGTTTTGAATCCAGCGCCCCGTGAGCTTGTAAGCAAAATGGCTATCCCCTTCTTGTTCGAGGAAGTAACTGACTTCCTGGACCACATCCACCGCGGGTTTCACTTCCGTTTGATCAAAACCCAAGCTAAAACTTAAGCGGCTATCTTCTGATAAGGGATAACCATAGGTGAGGCTGGCACCGTAAGTATCCGTGGTGAAGTTAGAAACATCCCCTTCTTCGTAATCGGTGGCACGATAAAAGAGGCTAAAACCACGGCTAACACCGGCTTGAGTGTAGTAAGGATCATAATAGGAGAAGGTGTAACTATCACGGTAATCACTGCGCTGTGCGGCTATGGTGACTCGGTTTCCCGTGCCCAAAAAGTTGCGTTGTGAGATCTGCAAACCGTAAACAATGCCACTACTTTGCGAATAGCCCACACTGGCAGAAATACTGCCGGCAGCTTGTTCTTCAACCCGATAATGTACATCCACTTGATCCGGTCGTCCTGCAACCGGTAAGGTTTCCACCTCGACTTGTTTAAAAAAGCCCAAACGTTCCAAGCGTACCCGTGATTGTTGAATTTGCTCCGTGGATGCCCAACCGCCTTCCATTTGGATCAGCTCGCGCCGCAAGACCTCATCCATAGTGCCTGTATTGCCACTAAAGCGAATCCGGCGTACATAGTTGCGACGGCCTGGATCAACGAAAAAGACTAGTTTGACGCTTTGCGTTGCTTCATCAAGTTGTGGCAGCGCATTGACATTGGCAAAGGTGTAGCCTTCATTCCCTAAACGTTGACGCAAGGCTTCTGTGCTGGCGGTCATCAAAGAACGCGAGAAAGTTTGCCCCGGCGTTAATTGAATTAAGGCTCGTAATTCCGCTTCTGTCAGTACCAAATCTCCGGCCAGCTCTATGGTGTCGACTTGATATTGTGGCCCTTCCTGCATAGCAATATTTAAGTAAATCGCATCTTTGGTGGGGCTTAAGGCCACTTGAGTCGATTCAATTTTAAATTGCAAATAACCACGATCAAAATAATAGGATCTAAGGGTCTCTAAATCCCCTTTTAAGCGCTCGCGTGAGTATTGATCTGCCGTGTAAAACCAGTGCCAGCTTGGGCCAGCTTCCAGCTCAAACAAATCTAACAAGGTGTCATCATCAAAGACCTGATTACCTAGTAGATTGATATGTTTGATACGTGCGACACTGCCTTCATTGATATCAATTTCAATGCGTACACGATTGCCATCAAGCGCTTCCTCTTTGGCTTGAATCCGCGCACTATAACGCCCTTGCGCATGATAAAGACGCTCTAGCTCTTGCTGAATATCTGCTAAGGTTGCACGCTGAAAAACTTGGCCTTCTTGTAAACCAGCACGGGTTAAGCCAGCTAAAAGCTCCTCAGAATCAAGCTGATCGTTACCTTCCAATTCGATTTTAGCAATTGTCGGCCGCTCACGGACTTGCAGGACTAACACTTGGCCATCACGTGCAAGGCGCACATCGTCAAAAAGACCGCTTTTGAATAAGAATTTGGCCGCGCGTGCCAGTTGTTCCGCATCAACTTCTTGTTGCACGCTGACTGGGAATTGTGCAAACACGGTACCCGCAGAGACCCGTTGCAGGCCCTGCACACGGATATCTTCCACCACAAAGCGGTCGGGTGTTTGCGCCATCACAGGTGCGGCACCAAGCAGGGCCCATGCGAGATACAAGGGTGTTTTTTTCATCGAGTGTACCTGTTTAACAGCGGGTTTAAAAAACCTATTAAGGCATTTTTCTTTAGTTAATCAATAAGATAAATATTTATGCCTTGGAAAGTCTTCTGCAACGAACACGCCTATTAGGCTCAACTTTCGCACAACTTATCTAGGATGTGCGCTTGCTTCCTAGAATGTATAGGCAAATCTCCAATATAATACGCACCGAAAAAGATAAAAATACGGCGAATTATCGTTAAACTAACGCAAATTTTCTGCTTTATTTGTCGCTATTGAAAGATGCGAACAAGATGATTGCACCTATCCCCCAAGGAAACTTTTAGTTATGACCAGCAAACCCCGCATCCTAACAGGGATTACCACAACAGGCACGCCCCACCTGGGTAACTATATCGGCGCTATTCGTCCTGCAATCCAAGCTGAGGGACAAGCCTTTTATTTTTTAGCCGATCTGCACGCACTGATTAAATGCCAAGATGCCAGCCGCATTATGCAATCGCGTCGGGAAATTGCCGCCACTTGGCTCGCTTTAGGTTTGGATACAGATCAGGCGGTGTTTTACCGTCAATCTGACATTCCAGAAATCCCAGAGTTGACTTGGATGCTCACTTGCGTGTGTGCTAAGGGATTAATGAATCGTGCCCATGCTTATAAAGCGGCCGTGCAAGAGAATCAACAAGCACAAGATCCAGATAAAGGCGTCACCATGGGGCTTTATAGTTACCCTATTTTGATGGCAGCGGATATTTTACTCTTTAAGGCAGATCAAGTACCTGTCGGTCGAGATCAAATTCAGCATATCGAAATGGCCAGAGACATTGCTGGACGTTTTAATCACTTATATCAAGGCGATTATTTTGTGTTGCCTAATGCGCAAGTGGATGCGCAAGTGGAAATCCTCAACGGATTAGATGGGCGCAAAATGAGTAAAAGCTATAACAATACCATTCCCTTGTTTGCCAGTGAGAAACAACTGCTGAAGCTAATACGCAAAATTAAAACCAACTCCCTAGAACCAGGCGAACCGAAAACCACGGAAGATTGCACCTTATTTCAGCTCTATAGTGCCTTTTCGACTCAAGCAGAAATCGAGGCGATGGCGACCCGTTATGCCGAGGGTATTGGTTGGGGGGAAATGAAAAATGTGCTCTTTGAACAGATCAATCGTCAGCTTGCACCTGCCCGTGAAGAGTATCAAAGGTTACTAGAAGCCCCAGATTATATTGAGCAGGTGTTGCAAAAAGGTGCAGAAAAAGCCCGCTTTTATGCGGCACCTTTGATGGATGAGGTGCGTCAGGCAGTTGGTTTAGGGAAATTTATCTGATTATTAAGAAAGTGATCAGCCCCGTACTTGCTGGTACGGGGTTAAAAAATGTTATTGGCTTTTATTAGGCATTAAACCGAGATTACGCACCAGTGCAAGGCTAGGCTCTGCTTGATTGAGCGTATAAAAGTGAATCGCAGGGACACCATTGGCAATGAGGGTTTCACACAAACGTGTGATCACTTCTTCACCGAATGCACGGATACTATCACTATCATCCGCATAGGCTTCTAATTGTTTACGAATCCAGCGTGGGATTTCTGCGCCGCAAGCATCCGAAAAACGCGCTAACTTGCTGTAATTGGTCATCGGCATAATCCCTGGGATAATAGGGACTTGTACCCCTTCTTCTTGACAACGTTCTACAAAATAAAAATAAGCATCCGCACTGAAAAAGTATTGGGTGATTGCGGAATTGGCCCCCGCTTCTACCTTGCGGCAAAAGTTTTGTAAATCTTTCTCGAAACTCACCGCTTGTGGATGGGTTTCTGGATAGGCTGCCACCTCGATATGAAAATGATCACCACTGTGTTCGCGAATAAACTGCACTAACTCATTGGCATATCTTAGCTCGCCTGGATCCCCCATGCCTGAAGGCAAATCACCACGTAAGGCAACTAAACGATTGATACCTTGTGCCTTGTACAAATCTAATAAAGAGGCCAGTTCTTCACGACTCGAACCAATACAAGATAAATGCGGTGCGGTATTAACCCCTGCTTGGCGCATGCTTGCGACCGTGCTTAACGTCCGCTCACGTGTAGAACCGCCGGCACCATAGGTTACGGAAAAAAATTCAGGTTGCGCTTGTGCCAGTGCATCACGTACTTGGATCAATTTGGTTTCACCCGCAGGTGTTTTAGGAGGGAAAAATTCGAAACTCACGGCTACTTGCTGCATTGGCTGCCACCCTAGAGACTTGCAAAAAATTCATTATTTGGACAAAAACACTGCTTTGTCCGCCATTGTCGCCTACTTATTTTGTGGTTGACCAGTGAAATCTTTCCTACTTTTATATGAATAAAATTCATATTCTAATTGGGGGTGTACAAGCGTACACAGTTACGCCCACTGGCTTTAGCTTGATAAAGGGCTTCGTCTGCACAACGTAATAAATGCTTGAAGCTTGCTTGCGTTTTTTCCTTTTGCGTCACCGTGACCACACCAGCACTTAAGGTGACATAAATTGGGGGCTGGCCTGACACATAAACCGGTGTTTGGCTAACATGAATCCTTAATTCATCCATTAATATCCAAGCAGCTTGTTTGTGCATATTGGGTAATAAAATGACAAACTCTTCGCCACCTAAACGCCCTAACATAGCCGGCGCTTGTATTAAAGAAGAACCTAAATTGCCAACATGAATTAACACTTGATCGCCTAGATGGTGCCCATAAGTGTCATTAACTTTTTTGAAAAAGTCTAAATCAAAAATAACTAACGTTAGTGGATAGGTGTTTTGATCACGGATTAAATATTCAAAATGTTCTTCTAAATAACGACGATTAGGTAACTGGGTTAACATATCCGTACGCGCTAAGCTTTCCGCATAGGACTTTGCTTCCTGCAAAGCAAGAGTGCGTTCTTGTACCCTTTGTTCTAAGACTTGACGTGCTTCCAATAAAGCAAGCTCGCGGGCTTGCACTGCATGACTCATTTGTACAAAAGCGGCTGCAATATCTTTAAATTCATACTTGAATTCAGGCAAGCTTAATAAATAATGGCCTTGGCTAAGCTGCTCTAAGTTTGATTTTAATTGTGTGAGAGGTTCAATAAAATCTTTATGCAAGCGCGCACGTAAGATAAATAACATCATCACCAGCAAGGCAAGACTTAATAAAACACTTCCTAAGATCAATGCATTGCGTAAACGATTCAAGTTTTGTAAATTAAATTCTGTCTCTAAGATCAAGGTATGGCCAAGGATTTCGTCTGGATTGGCTTCTTTAAGCAATTGGTAAACCTTTAAAAAATTACCTTCTTGCTTTTCTAGATAGCCTAAGGCTTGGACTTTACGAATATTTTCTTGGCTCATTTGATGATTCTGGTGAATTAAAGAAAAAGCAGAGTGTGCTTTGACTAAATAAAGATCAATATAATAAGCAAACGGATTGGTTTGTACAAAAGTATTAAAAGCACTGGGTTTAAAAAGCTCCGTATATTCTTTGGAGTATCTTTTTTCCAAATACGAATAAAAATCAATAGAAATTTCTAGTGTATAATCACTACTGGTTTTAGGTCGATAAAAAGCAAACTTGCGTAAACTGCCTTCTACGGCTGAAGTGCTAAAACGGTCAATATATAAAGTTTGCGTTTGCAAGCGGTCAAAAATACGCTCACGGAAGGTACCATAACTTGCTAAATGGACGCCTAGTTCTTTGGGGTTAGTGGTTTGAATAATATTAGAATGAGGATCTAAAATATAAATATCGAGTTGGCCATACTCAGCATACATATTTTTAATTAAAAAGAGTCTATCTAAAGAAACCTGTGCTAAAGGTGTTTGATCTGCAGTTAATAAGCGATAAATATTGGGCAAAAGCACCTGTAATCTTTGATCAAGATAAGTATCTTCACGCTGGGTAATCTCATCTAAAAAAGTGACTCTTTCTTGAATGCCTTGATGCAAACTTGCCACTTCTGCATCTAAGAACTCTTGGGTATGCAGATGAATAAGATAGCCAAACCCTAACCCTAGGCTAGTAATTAATAATAAGCCAATGCTCAATAAAATTTTGAACAGCCGTTGTTGCACTCCCTTCTCCTTGAGCTGCTTATGTTACAATTTGTAGCTTGGATAGTGTAAGCTGACAATGAAATACTGCAAAGCAAAAAACAGCCTTTCACAAAAAAAGCCCGCTTGCGCTTGCGCAAGGGGCCTAAACATGCCTTACAAAGGCTTACATCGCGGCAGTAATAATATTGTATTTTTCCATTAATTCGTCTTTGCTTTCCACATGATTTGGATCTTGTGGAATACATTCTACAGGGCAGACTTGCTGGCACTGGGGTTCGTCGTAGTGGCCTACGCACTCAGTACACAAATTAGGATCGATTTCGTAGATTTCTTCACCTTGTGAAATGGCACCATTCGGGCACTCAGGTTCACATACATCACAGTTAATGCATTCATCAGTAATATATAAGGCCATTTTGGTTCACCTCAGGACTCTAAAGGGTAGAGTTTCACAGGATTCAATCCAGATAAAAGAGGTCTCTAGATTGAGGTCAGGGATTAATCGGCTTGTGCAAAAGCTTGGATAACACAAGCAGGGACTAAAGGCTGTAAGTTGCCACCAAAGCGTGCGACTTCACGGACAATGCTGGATGAAATAAACGCATGTTCTGCCTTAGGTGTGAGAAATAAAGTATCGGCCTCAGGCAAGAGCATGGCATTGACTTGGGCAATTTGGGCTTCATATTCAAAATCGGCCACATTACGTACCCCACGTACCAACACTTGTGCGCCTTGTTCGCGCATCAAATCCATCAACAAGCCTTCGCAACCTATCACTTGGATATTATGAATGTGAGCACAAGCCTGTTGGCAAAGTTGGATACGGGTTGCCAGATCAAATCTAGGTTGCTTGCTGGTATTGTGTGCTACCACAATCAAAACTTTGCTAAACATGCGTGCTGCACGCTGTGCAATATCAAGATGTCCATAAGTGATAGGATCGAAGCTACCTGCGTACACCGCAATCGGGGACATAAATCCAAGGCCTCCTCGGGATAATCTTTGGATGCACCAACAAGCTCAGCCGTCTCCAATACCTCATCAGGAGACGGCATGCGCATTTATTTCTAGACTGCTGATGATTCCACGCCCTATTGGGCGAGGTGTTACGTACTAAGCGGTCAAGACTTACCAGCCAGATTAATAGCGCTGGAACACCAAGCACGCATTGGTACCACCAAAGCCAAAGCTATTTGAAAGCACACGCTGTAGCTGTACTTGATCACGGCGTTCAGTGACAATATCCAAGCCTGCAGCAGCATCATCTAGCTGTTCGACATTCGCAGATGCTGCAATAAAGTTATGTTGCATCATCAGCAAAGAGTAAATGGCTTCTTGTACTCCTGTAGCCCCTAACGAGTGTCCTGTGAGGGATTTAGTGGAGCTCATTGCAGGGCATTGCTCAGCAAAGACTTCACGAATCGCTTTTAACTCAGCGACATCACCCACAGGTGTGGAAGTACCATGAGTATTGATATAATCAATCGGGCCATCCACTTGCGCCATGGCTTGTTGCATACAACGCACCGCACCCTCACCAGAAGGGGCCACCATATCGTAACCGTCAGAAGTGGCACCATAACCAACGACTTCAGCATAGATTTTTGCGCCGCGTGCTTGCGCATGCTCGAGGGACTCTAGCACTAACATGCCACCGCCGCCTGCGATAACAAAACCATCACGTGTACGATCGTAAGGGCGTGAAGCTTTTTCAGGCGTATCGTTATAGCTAGTCGATAGCGCGCCCATAGCATCGAACAAACAAGAAAGACTCCAGTGTTCTTCCTCGCCACCGCCAGCAAAGACCACATCTTGCTTGCCCAGTTGGATCATTTCCACTGCATTACCAATACAGTGTGCAGAGGTTGCACAAGCAGAAGAAATGGAATAGTTCACCCCTTTAATTTTAAAAGGTGTGGCTAAACAAGCAGAGACGGTACTTCCCATTGTACGGGTGACCCGATAAGGCCCCACACGACGTAAGCCCTTATCACGCATCACATCAGCGGCTTCAACCTGGTTAGCAGAGCTGGCACCACCTGAACCGGCAATCAAGCCAGTACGTACATGTGAAACCTGCTCGGGGGTTAAACCTGCATCAGCAATCGCTTGTTGCATGGATAAGTAAGCATAAGCGGCGGCATCGCCCATAAAGCGTTTGACTTTACGGTCGATCATAGCGTCTAAGTCAACTTTAGGGCTACCAGCCACCTGACTACGAAAACCTAAGGCTTCGTATTCGGGTTGAAAGCTAATCCCTGAGCGTCCTTCACGCAGAGATTGGGTTACTTCTTCTACATCCTTGCCTAAACAAGAAATGATGCCCATTCCGGTCACTACGACTCGTTTCATGGCTGCCTCCTCACGTTAGAAACCAGTCGTGGAGGTAAAGAGGCCAACACGTAGATCTTTAGCCTGATAGATCTCGCGCCCGTCCACCGCCACAGTACCATCACCAATGCCTAAAACTAATTTGCGTGTAATGGTACGCTTCATGTGAATATGATAGGTAAGCTTGCGTGCTTCTGGGAGTACTTGGCCGGTAAATTTCACCTCACCGCACCCAAGCGCACGCCCACGGCCAGGGCATCCTAGCCAACCTAAATAAAAGCCCACCAGCTGCCACATGGCATCTAAACCTAAACAGCCTGGCATCACAGGGTCACCTGGAAAATGGCAATCAAAGAACCAAAGGTCAGGGGTAATATCTAGCTCGGCAATCAGCTCGCCTTTATTATAAGCACCGCCTTGTTCACTGATATTAACGATGCGATCAAGCATCAGCATATTAGGCGCAGGAAGTTGCGCATTGCCAGGGCCAAAAAGCTCACCACGGCTGCATGCCAGCAGTTCATCCCGAGTATAGGTGTTTTGTCTGGTCACTGAGTCGAATCCTGAATGGTGTTAGTGCGATTGACCGTCCCCGAAAGTCGCCCGTTTGAGGCGTACTCAAGCACGAACTTAAGGGCGCAGACTCATCGCTTTTCGCTACGAATGCTGTCTAAAGACCAAGAAATTGAGTCCCTGACAGAAGGTTTTACAGAGTCATTAGGGACTCTGCATTGGTTTAACTCCGCCATAGTCTAATTCGAGCGGCGAGCGAATGCACGTTTACCAAAGGGATTTTCATATTTTGCTGATGCATATCCTAGTTTTTTGCAACAATCTGGGCTTGGATTCACTTGGTAAAAATCGCACTAAGCGCTTGATCTAACGTAGGATACTGGAACGAGAAACCTTCAGACAACAAACGCGCAGGTAGCATGCGTGTGCCTGTTAAGAGCAAATCTTGCGCCATTTCCCCAAAGATTAACTTCAGCACAGGTGCAGGCATAGGCAAACATGCCGGACGTCCTAACGCCTGACCTAGCTGACGTGTAAAAACTGCATTGGTCACAGGGGTAGGCGCACTGGCATTAAAAGCCCCTGATAAATGCGGGCGTTCCAGCAAAAATAACAAGATATTCAGCAAATCTTGGCGATGAATCCAAGGCATGTATTGTTCCCCTGATCCCAAGCGTCCACCCAAACCGAGTTTAAACGCGGGTAACATTTTCGCTAAAGAGCCACCCTCTTGTTCCAGCACTAACCCAATACGAACTCGACACACACGCGTGCCTAAGGCTTCCGCAGCTTGGGCTGCTTCTTCCCATTGCGCGCACAGCTCATGGGTAAACCCAGCATGTGTTGGACTCTCTTCCTTGACCTCTGTTGCACCTTGTGCGCCATAAAAACCAACCGCAGAAGCACTTAAAAGTACCTTAGGCGCAGGGTTGAGCGTGTGCATAAAGGCGACAAGCTGTTGTGTGCTTTGTACACGACTTTCCACTAACAAGGCTTTCCGTGCAGGCGTCCAGCGCTGATCAGCAATCGGTTCACCCGCCAGATTAATTACCGCTTCTATAGGACGTTTAGCCCAAGTTTCTAATTGATCACTTAAATGGATATTGGCTTGTTGTGCCTGATCATAGGTGTGTGTGATGTGCCGGTGTGCTTTGGCTGGGTTGCGGGTCCATAAATACAGAGTATGACCTTGGTTGACTAGGGTTTGGCAAAGGGCACGACCGACAAACCCTGTGCCTCCTGTAATTAAAATATGCATAGCGACTTCCTCTTGAGTGATGCCTAAACTTGGATAGACAATAAAATATTTATACAATGACTATACATTTTTTCCAGCTTAGTGTATTCCGTATAATAAATTATGCATTCTAAGTCTAGTGAGTCTCTTGCTAATTTGCCTGTTTGATTGATTCACAAACCCTTATTCGCTACAGGAGTTTCCCGGTGACTTCCTCTTCTTTATCCCCTCCCGATACCTCGAAATACCCTTTAGCTGTGATTGGTGCAGGGATTGCGGGTTTGACTTGTGCACGTCGTTTACAGGATGCTGGTGTGCCTGTTGTACTCTTTGAAAAAAGCCGTGGACCTGGTGGACGTTTATCAAGCCGACGCACCGCCTTGGGCACTTTTGATCTAGGAGCACAATTTTTTCGTGCACAACATGCAGACTTTGCACATCAAGTTGATACTTGGTATGCACAAGGAATACTTGCGCCTTGGCCTCAACAAATGTGGACTTATCCAGCTAACAGCCCTGCACATTTTGCAAGTTTAGGCACTGAGGTAGAGACAGCAGAGGAAACTTGGCCATCGGCTTGGGTGGCTCAACCACGTATGACGGCTTTAAGTCGGCATCTTGCGCAAGATTTACAGATACAAACCCAAGTACGTATTGAATCTCTTGCGTGTCGTGATCATCTTTGGTATCTCACCGATGAACAGGCCCGCCAATATGGTCCCTTTCAACAAGTGGTACTAGCAACACCAGCACCCCAAGCCGTGCCTTTATTGCAAGCGCATGATAGCCAGCTTGCACAAACAGTCGCTCAAGTACAGATGCAAGCGGTTTGGGCCGCTTATGTGTATCTTCCACAGGGGGAAACCCAAGAAATCGCCTGTGCGGTTAATAGCGGGCCTTTGCGTTGGATTAGCTGCCAAAGCACTAAGCCGGAACGTGCCACCGAACAGGCGCAAGCGCAAGCGAGTGCTTGGGTGTTGCTCAGTGATCCCCAATGGAGTGCACATCATTTACAAACCTCAGCGCAGGATGTTGCCGCTGTGCTATTAGAGGCAGCGCGCACTTGTTTACCCAATACCAGCTTACAAGCTGAACCTGAACTATTAGAGGCGCACCGCTGGCTGTATGCACAGGCCGAAAATCCACTGAACCGAGGTTTTTTGCGTAGCGCTACAGGGATTAGTTTATGTGGTGATTGGTGTTTAGGTACCCAAGTAGAGGATGCTTGGCAAAGTGGGTATCAGTTAGCAGGGCATTTACTGCGTGCACGTGGCTTTGATGTATGCACAGGAGACGTTTAAACATGTCCCATACTTTATTATTAGCGCATGGCAGCCGAGATCCGCAATGGTGCCAACCCTTTGTTGATTTAGTGGCCCATTTGCAGCGTGAAGATGTCAGTTTGGCCTTTATGGAGCTTGCTAGCCCTTCCTTAAGTGAAGCGGTGGAGAGGCTTGTCGCGCTTAATATTCGACATCTGCGCATTTTACCCTTATTTTTTGCGGCAGGGCGCCACTTGCGTGAAGATGTCCCACTTGAGATCCAACGCCTACAAATCCAGTATCCACACATTTCGCTAGAATTGTTAGCGCCTGTCGGCCAGCATCCTGTGATGCAAAACGCATTAGCGCAAGTGATTGCTAGCGCTTGAGGTTGCGAGCTTCACCTATTTTGGGCTGGTCACACGATTTGTAGGGTCGATATGGTAAGGATCTCAATTTGATGCTGTTTACTTCTTAGGAGTTTGTGTTGCATGAGTCTGCCGACGCCCCTGTCATCTGAAGATCAAGCCTCTAACGCCAAACGGGTGCACTTAAACACCCCGGCAGAAGATGAACCTTTGTTTCCCATTCGTGAAGTTTCTCGGCTGACAGGTATTCACACTGTCACCTTGCGCGCATGGGAACGCCGTTACGGCTTGATTTGTCCCCATCGTACTCCCAAAGGACATCGTCTTTATTCCCAACAGGATATTGATAAAATTTTGCTTATTTTAGAATGGGTTAACCGAGGTGTGCCCATTAGCCAAGTGGGCGAACTTTTGCAACATCCACAAGAAACCCCCACCGCAGAAGTGGTCCCTTGTACGACAGATCTGACTTTAGAATCACCACAAGAGCGTTTAAAAACTTGGCGGCAGCGTTTAACGCAAGCCATTCGTTATTTAAAGTTGGCACAACTTGAATCCGTGTATTGGCAAACCTTAACTGAATACGGTGTTTTATCTGCTTGGCAGCAAATCTGGGAACCTTGCCTGAAACAATTACAAGCAGAACGCGCACAAGAATTCACCGCGCAAGCACAATTACAAGTCTTAGAGACCTTTTTGCGGGTGCGGATCAATCAAACCTTGTATGCCAGCCAGACAAGTGTTTGGCAAACAGAAAGTCAACGTCTCAAGCTGTTACTTGTACGTGCACCTGGGAGTACCGCTTGGTTTGAATATGGCTTTTTCTGCTTACAAGCAGCCCATTTAGGCTGTGAGGTCCATTGGCTAGATCAAGCAATTGACATCAATGAAGTCGGTTTTATTGGACAAACTTTGGGCGTCCATTTGGTCTTGATTCATACAGATCACCATTTGACCCAACATGTCAAACGCCAACTGGTGCGTCTAAAACAGCAAACACCCCTAGCTTTTGCACTCTGTGGTACTTCAGGTATTGAAATTAATCAAGCTTGGGTCGCGAAAGAGGGTCTGCATTATCTGCCTTTGCAAGCGTTCTCTTTGGGTGCTTTGCCTGCTTGGTTTCCCCATTTGTCATAAAGAAGACTGCAAGTTGTGCCTGTGTATTGTGTGAGGAATCTGATGTTATGTCCGCTTTAGTATGGTTTCGTAGAGATTTACGTACCCAAGATAACCCAGCTTTATATCAGGCTGCACAAAGCACTTGTGTTTATGGCGTGTATGTGGTGACGCCTCAACAATGGCAAATGCATGGCTTGGGCGCACCAGCAGTGACTTGGTGGCTTGCACACGTGCAAGCACTACAAAAAGAGCTACAGACTTTAGGGATTCCCCTTTATCTTTTGTGGGTTAATGATTTTAGCCAAGTCAGCCAAGGCTTACATTGGCTGGCAAGCCAATTGAAAGTGTCTGCTGTGTATTTTAATCGTGAATACGAGTGGAACGAGCGCCAACGTGATCAGCACGTGACTCAAACGCTGCAAGCTGCCAACTACCAGGTGGTTAGTTATGATGATCAGGTCATTTTTACGCCAGGTAGCTTACTGACAGGACAAGGCAAGGTTTATACGGTCTTTACCCCTTTTTATAAAAAATGGTGTGCTAGTCTTGCACAACAAAGTCTTTATACCTGCCCGCCACCGCAAGCCCAAAAGTGGCCCAAATTACCTGAATTCCCCCAAGCAACACCTTTTCGGATCTGCCTCCACTGGCAAACACAAGATACTCAGCAAATCCAAGCGATCTGGCCCGATTATCCTTGGGATCTTAGTGCCTATACGCGGGCGCTTTATTACCCTAGTGTACAAGCTCATGGGGTGGTAGGCAGTGAGGCCGCTTGCCAGCAATTCGAGGCTTTTATTGAGGCACAACAAGCGGTTGCTCCTTATCGTGCGGGCTTGCTTGATTACACGCAAGCACGTGATTATCCCAGTTTGCAAGCAACCAGTGGGCTTTCTGGTGCTTTGGCAGTGGGTGCTTTGTCGATACGCCAAGCCTTAACTCGGATTCAAGCGGTAGATGCCGAGGCGTTAAACCCAAGCGCAGCCCATAAGGATGCAGGTGCTAGCCGCTGGGTTGCGGAACTTGTATGGCGTGAGTTTTACCGCCATATCCTTTATGCCTTCCCAAGAGTCAGCCGCAACCAAGCTTTTAAGCTGGAAACGCATAAGCTCGCTTGGCGACACGACCAAGCCGCGTTTGCTGCTTGGTGCCAAGGGCGCACAGGGTATCCCTTGGTGGATGCGGGGATGCGTCAGTTAGTCGCCACTGGCTGGATGCATAATCGCTTACGTATGCTGACTGCGATGTTTTTAAGTAAGCATTTGTTGCTTGATTGGCGTTTAGGGGAGGCTTTTTTTATGCGTCATTTGGTTGATGCGGATCTGGCATCTAACAATGGGGGTTGGCAGTGGGCTGCTTCGACAGGGACAGATGCGGTGCCTTATTTTCGTATTTTCAATCCAAGTACCCAAAGTCAGCGCTTTGATGCACAAGGGCACTTTATTCGTACTTGGGTTCCTGAGTTGGCTCAAGTGACAGGAAATGAGATCCACCAACCTAAGGACACCACACGCGCACGTGTCGGTTATGCCACCGCCTGTGTGGAACATGCGCAAGCGCGCCAACGTGCTTTAGAAGCTTTTAAGGCCTTATCAGCTTAGCAAAAACCGCGTAAACCCTCGCCCAATCGGGCGGGGAGCAGTCACAGACTTATCCAAGATGAGTTACCTAGGTTGATGTTGCAGTTATGGTCTGCATCGCATTGGAGGCTGTCCACTTCTCTTATCGATGACGGCAGCAACGACAAAGTATGTTCACACTTGAATAAGATGGAGAGCTGACCACACCGCCTAACGTCATCTCCCCCAAAACCACCATTTGCTCCTGAGTCGGGCGAGCCATCAGAATGGAACAGAAGGCGATTAAAGCCGCCAGAGACGCTTTAGTGCTGGGCCCGGTATTATGCAGCTCAACAACGTGCAGATGATATTCATGGCCAGAGAACTTGGCTGAAGCACTGATACGGTTCAGATTGCCTTTAAAGTAATCAAAACCCACCCGAATCGACTCTTTTGCCGCCGTGTTTGAACCCAGACCGGAAACCGAGTGTTTACCACTTCCGGCGTTAAGATCACCGAAATACTCTTTGATTGCTGTTTGCGGCACGTTTTGCTCTCTTGTCGAAAAGCCTGCAAGGCTTGTCTGAAACCCTTGATTAAACAAATTATTATGCCTGTTTTGTGGCTGTATTTCACAGTAGCCTAGGCTGGGTTGCTAACGGCAATCCAACATAATTGACTGATCAATTCATTCATGACCTGTGGATAAGTTTGCTCATTCCCAAAACGATTTTTCATTGTGTGCCTGTGGATAAAGCTGTGGATAACTTGTTTCGGCTTAGGTAGAATGCCTGTCCTTTATTAATCTCTGCGGGGATTAATCAAGTTAAATTTAGGGATCCTTGATGGGGCTGATGCGCATGCAAGCACAAGCACTTTGGCAGCAATGTTTAGGTTATTTGCAAGATGAACTCACCTCACAGCATTTCAATACTTGGATTCGCCCACTACAAGCAGAAGGTGACGAGCATGAGTTACGCTTGCTTGCACCGAACCGCTTTGTGATGCAATGGGTTGCCGATAAATACCAGCATCGTATTCGTGAGTTATTAACAGATTTATGTGATTTGCAGCCACCACATCTTAAGCTTGGCATAGGCAGCCGTCGCACGGTTTCTAATCCACGCAGCAAAGCCAGTGCACCTGCCCCTGACAGCCTAGTACAAGATAACTTGGTACAAACCTCAGGGTTTAGCACCTCAGCACAAGCGGCGGCGGCGCGTTACCCTAAGCCGCCGGTTGGACGTGTACAAACGCGCCAAA
This sequence comes from Allopseudospirillum japonicum, assembly GCF_900108915.1. Taxonomy (GTDB): domain Bacteria; phylum Pseudomonadota; class Gammaproteobacteria; order Pseudomonadales; family Halomonadaceae; genus Pseudospirillum; species Pseudospirillum japonicum. Next base: position 27,530 of record NZ_FNYH01000003.1, on the reverse strand, counting down.
CAAAACCGAGTACACCAGCAGCTGCTGAGCCTTCGCAAGTCATAGAAGAAGCTCAAGATGCGCCTATTGACGAAAAACCACTTGCGGCACCTAAAAAAACAGCGAAAAAAAGCCGTGCCCAGAAATCGAATACCTCTTTGACGAGCAAATCAGCAACAACGCCTTCACTTGATCAGGTGCCTACAAAAACCAAAACGACTAAAAAAAGCAAAAGTGCACAAGCGCATCTTTTAACGAGTACGAAAAAGCAGGACAAGGCATCACAGGCCGAGCATCAAGTCCCTCTGCTTGCACCTTGCCCTGAAGTGATTCAGGAAGCGCAAGCTGATCCCAAGCATCAAGCCAAGACGCAAACGGCTGAGGCAAATAAAGGACGTACCGCTGCAGAACGGATTCAAGCTTATACGCGCTCAGTCCGTGAGCATGAGGAGCGCCAACGTCAACAAAGAAGCCCTTATACTGGCAAAGCCAATACATCAACAAAGAATTCATCAAAGAAGGCAGCAGCCTTACCTAAGGCAAACTCTCAGCTGAACTTGCAGCATACCTTTGATACCTTTGTGGAGGGAAAGTCCAATCAGCTTGCCCGAGCGAATGCACGTCAAGTCGCTGAAAAACCTGGTGGTATTTACAACCCCTTGTTTATTCATGGGGGTGTTGGTTTGGGTAAAACGCATCTGATGCACGCGGTGGGAAACTTTATTCAGCAACAAAATCCACAAGCGCGTGTGATGTATGTCAACTCGGAGCGTTTTGTTGCTGATATGGTAAAAGCCTTGCAACTGGGCACCATTAATGAGTTTAAACGTTTTTATCGCAGCCTAGATGCCTTATTGGTGGATGATATCCAGTTTTTCGTCAGCAAGGAGCGTTCGCAGGAAGAATTTTTTTATACCCTAAATGCCCTACTGGAAGAAAATAAGCAGATTATTCTCACTTCGGATCGTTATCCAAAAGAAATCGCAGTGGATGAGCGTTTAAAATCGCGTTTTGGTTGGGGGTTAACGGTTGCGATTGATCCACCTGAGTTAGAAACTCGGGTTGCTATTTTGATGAAAAAAGCAGACCTCGCCAAGGTGCATTTACCTGCAGAATCTGCGTTGTTTATTGCGCAAAAAATCCGCTCTCACGTGCGTGATTTAGAAGGTGCTTTAAACCGAGTGATTGCTGATGCACACTTTAAGCGCCATCCCATTGATACGGATTTGATTCGTGATTCGCTCAAGGATCTGTTTGCAGTACAAGAAAAACAAATCGGGATTGATAATATCCAACGTATGGTGGCAGACCATTACAAGATTAAAGTAGCCGATTTATTATCAAAACGTCGTACACGCGCGATTGCTCGCCCGCGTCAACTGGCTATGGCGCTAGCAAAGGAGTTAACCAGCCATTCCTTACCAGAAATCGGCACTGCTTTTGGTGGCCGAGATCACACGACCGTATTACATGCATGTCGTAAAATTCGTGCGCTCCAGCAAGAACTCCCTGAAATTCGTGAAGATTGGCAGTATTTATTGCGTTTATTAACTGCATAAGGAAAATGATTTTATGAAACTGAGCTTACAAAGAGAACATTTGCTGCGCCCTTTGACTTTAGTGGCGGGTGTGGTGGAGCGTCGTGGCTCTTTACCTGTGCTGAATAACCTTTTATTCGAGGTCAGTGAGACTAGCCTTAAATTAACAGGGAGTGATCTAGAAGTTGAGTTACAAGCCGAAGTGACGCCTTTGCAAGTCATCAAGACCGGCAATGTGACGGTGCCAGCAAAAAAACTTTTGGATATTTGTAAATCTTTACCGGAACAAGCTGAGTTGACCTTGGAGTTAGAAGAGCAACGTTTATTGATTCGCTCAGGACGCAGCCGCTTTACTTTAACGACCTTGCCGGCAGAAGACTTCCCCAAGGTTAAAGATGCAGATTTTGACTCCAGCTTCGGTTTGCCACAGGCCCGCTTAAAATACTTGATTGAGCACACCGCCTTTGCGATGGCTCAGCAAGATGTGCGTTATTATCTCAATGGGATGTTTTTAGAGCTCGATGGCAATACTTTGCGTACGGTCACCACAGATGGCCACCGCTTGGCTTTGTGTGCTCAACCTTTAGACACTCAGGTACAAGAAGAGCGCTCTGGCGTCATTATTCCGCGTAAAGGCGTGATTGAACTATCGCGTTTATTAGAAGAGACAGAAACACCTGTCACCCTCGCGTTAGGACGTACCCATATGCGCGCGCAATTGAATGACTATTTATTCACTTCCAAATTAGTTGATGGCAAATTCCCAGACTACGAGCGTGTGATTCCACGTAATGGGCAAAATGTCATGCAGGGTGAGCGTCAAGCGTTAAAGCAGGTTTTTAACCGCACAGCCATTTTATCGAATGAAAAATATCGTGGCGTACGCTTGATTCTCTCAAGCAATCATTTGCAAGTGCTCGCCAATAATCCAGAGCAAGAAGAAGCGGAAGAACAAGTGAGTGTCGATTATCACGGCAGTGCTTTAGAAATTTGTTTTAATGTCAGTTATCTACTGGATATTCTCAATGCGCTAGATAGTGAGCATGTTGAAATCGCTCTTAGTGATTCCAACAGTAGCGCCTTAATTCAAGATGCTGGCGGCGGCGCGGCCCAGTATGTGGTGATGCCGATGCGCTTAAGCTAGTAAGAGGCAGAGCATGGCCAAAAAAAATTATCCTTCTTCGTGGGCGCATCCAAGCTACTGGCCGACTTGGGGTGCCATTGCTTTGATGTATCTAGCCGCTTGGCTACCTTGGTCTTTCAAGTTAGCTTTGGGGCGTGGTTTGGGTTTGTTAGCATGGCGTTTTGCCAAACGCCGCCGCCATATTACCGAAACCAATATCCGCTTGTGTTTTCCAGAGCTTAATGCACACCAACAGGCCGATTTGGTAAAGCGTACTTTTATTGCCAATGGCATTGGTTTGTTGGAGACGGCGACAGCTTGGTGCCGTTCAGTTGAATCTATGCGTCAACGTATGCAGTTTACGGGGACAGAACATTTAGAAAAAGCTTTAGCGGAAGGGAAAGGCGCCATCATTATCGGGATTCATTTTTCCACCTTGGATTTAGGTGGTGCGTTACATGGGTTACTTTTTGATGTGGACGTCATCTATCGCCGTCATGATAATCCTGTATTTGAAGCTTTTATGACCCGTAGCCGCGAACGTATTTTTGGTGCTGCTTTAGATCGACGGGATTTACGTACGGCGATTAAACGCATCAAAAGTGGGCGCGGGGTTTGGTATTCGCCAGATCAAGATTTTGGTGCGGATGTGAGTGTGTTTGCCCCCTTTTTTGGGCAAACGGCAGCAAGTATTAAAATGACGTCACGTTTAGCCAAAATGACAGGGGCGCCTGTGTTACCCTTGATGTTTCATCGGAATCCAGATGATGAGACTTATACTTTGGAATATCGACCGCCTTTAGACCCTTTCCCAACAGGGGATGAAGTGGCAGATGCAACGCAAGTCAATGCCTTTATTGAGCAAGCCATTCGCCGCCATCCTGAGCAGTATTTATGGTTGCATCGACGTTTTAAAACACGACCACCTGGGGAAGCCTCTGTATATTGATGATCCTGTAAGGGATCTATGACCTTTTAGGATGTACCTCCATGCGCTTTAAATTACTATTATGGGCCTTGGGCTGGGTGCTCAAACATAACGCCAAATCAAACCCTGAGTTTAAAGAGTATCTCGGGCAGAAATCTTTAATATTTCAGGTCTATACCCAAGACGAGGCGGTTGCACGTCATTTTATTTTTGCGCAACAACAAGTACGCAGTGGTGCCGGGCGACATCCGGATAGCCAAATTGGTATCCGGTTTGAATCAGCCAAAGCTGCTTATAAAATTTTGACCAGTAAGGCCCCGCAAGCTTTTGCTCAGCATGTGCAAGCTGGTGATATTCGCTTTGAAGGTGATATGCAGCATTTGCAGTGGTTGCAAGGCTTATTGAAATATATGCGTATTTGAATTTTCACGATTTGACCTGAGTTTTTTCAATGAAAGACACCTTACTCACTTTGTTACAGCAAGCACTGACCCAGTTACAACAAGAGGGAATGCTCCCTGAAGATTTTCAGCCTCAGCTGGTACTCGAACGAACACGTGATCCTGCACATGGCGATTTTGCCTCAAATTTAGCCATGCTCAGTGCCAAAGTGGCAAAACGCAATCCGCGTGAAGTCGCACAAGCTATCGTGCAAGCTTTGCCAGCGCATCCACAAGTCACCAAAGTAGAAATCGCTGGTCCAGGATTCATTAACTTTTTTATCAGTGACAGTGCTTTGACAGAAGTTGTCGGCCGTATTTTGCAGCAAGGTGCCGCTTTTGGCCGCAGTGATCTAGGCGCTGGGCAAAAAATGCAGGTGGAATTTGTCTCTGCCAATCCTACTGGGCCTTTGCATGTTGGTCATGGTCGCGGGGCTGCTTATGGTGCCTCGGTGGCGGCCTTGTTAGATGCCGTTGGCTTCGATATCGAACGTGAATATTATGTCAACGATGCTGGCCGGCAAATGAACATTTTAGCGGCGAGCTTATGGCTACGTTATTTGCAGGCGTGCGGCGAAACCCTGGTATTTCCTAGCAATGCCTATAAGGGCGATTACGTGCAAACCTATGCGCAATCTCTGCATGCACGTGTGGGTGATCAATATCGGCATGCCAGTGCTGCTGTTTTTAAAGAGATTCCTGCGGATGAGCCGCAAGGTGGCGATAAAGAAGCCCACATTGATGCGTTAATCGCACGTGCTCAAACGCTCTTGGGTGCAGAGGCTTATCAAGAAATTTTTAATTTGGGTTTAAACGCCATCTTGCAAGACATCCAGCAAGATCTCAGCGAATTCCGTGTGACTTATGAAAACTGGTTCTCTGAACTGAGTTTGAGTACTTCCGGCGCGATTCAAACCGCTTTGGATAAGTTGACTTCTGGTGGGCACACGTATCAAGCCGAGGGTGCACTTTGGTTCCGCTCGACGGCCTTTGGTGATGATAAAGACAGATGTTTAGTACGTGATAATGGCATCAGCACGTATTTTGCCTCGGATGTGGCTTATTTAGATCATAAGTTACAGCGGGGTTTTGCTAAGGTGCTGTATGTATTTGGTGCCGATCACCACGGTTACATTCCTCGCTTACAAGCAGCTTGTCAGGCATTAGGGCATGATCTGGCACGTTTAGACTTCCGTTTAGTACAATTTGCGATCTTATATCGTGGTCAAGAAAGAGTGCAGATGTCGACGCGTTCTGGCTCCTTTGTGACCTTGCGTGAACTGCGTGACGATGTAGGCACAGATGCCGCGCGTTATTACTATGTCATGCGTAAAGCAGATCAGCATATGGATTTTGATCTGGAACTTGCGAAAAGCCAATCAAAAGACAACCCTGTGTACTACATTCAATATGCCCATGCGCGTGTTTGCAGTGTGTTGCGTAAACTAGAAGCGAGCGAGCGCTTGAGTGCTTTAGATACTCAGCAGGGGTTAGCGCATTTAACCGCCTTAGAGAGTGAGTATGAGAAGAACCTCTTTAGTGCGCTTAATCATTACCCTGAAGTATTAACGCGCGCCGCCTTTGCTTATGAGCCGCATCAGATTGCCAATTACTTGCAAGAATTAGCCAGTGATTTCCACACCTATTACAACGCGGTCAAGGTATTGGACGAGGATGCGCAAGTGCGTAATGCACGTTTGTGTTTAAGTTTGGCTGTGCGTCAAGTATTGGCCAATGGCTTAAGTTTAATCGGTGTGGAAGCACCGGAGGAGATGTAAGCTCATGGCGCGCGATTACGCCCGACGCGCAGACCCGCATGCGGCTCCCCTCACTGCAGGGGCGCGCGGAGCACAGCGAACACAGAAAAGTACTGCGCCGGATAGCTTGTGGGATAAGCTCCCTGCTTGGGGGTGGCTGGTACTTGGCTGGGTTGCTGGCCTAATCAGCGCCAGTCTTTTGATCTCTGATACGCCACCGCCACAAACGCCTGCTGTTGCTAACGCGATACAAAATGCTGAAGTGATTGCACATCCAAATGCCAATGCAGATCCTGGGCATCCTTTGCCGAAGTTTGATTTTTATACTTTGTTGCCGGAAAGCGAGGTGATTGCACCTAAGGTCGCTGAGTACAAGTCAACGCCACGGGATGATGCCAGTTTGCCGCAATACATGCTGCAAGTGGCCTCTTTTCGTAGTCAGGCAGACGCGAAGCAGTTGGAAACGCGTTTAAAGGAAATGAAGCTGGAAGTTAAAATCTCGGATGTCACCTCCACGAATGGGGATCAATGGTATCGAGTCCAAGTTGGCCCTTATCGAGATCGACGTAAACTCAGCCGTGCACAAGATTTGTTAGCACGCGCTGGTTTAGATAGCTTGTTGTTAAAGTTAAAAGAGGAGCCGGAAGCCAAAACCGATGATGAAAAAGCATCAGCGGATAAAGATAAAGAGGCTGCGACACCTCAGTGAGACAAACCAAAGGCAGATATGAATATCTGCCTTTTTTATGTGCGCTGGTAAATTTTTTAATAGGAATAATTAATCATTATCAAAATTTAAATAAATTTTGCATTATTAAAAACATCGGCCATACTAGAAACCAAGTTCCACGAACAACCTAAACCACGAGAGGATGCCTGTTATGTTGGAAGCGCGCGAAGGTCAAGCCGTTCCTAGTGTTATCTTTAAAAGCTTACAAGGTGGCAAGCTGGTTGACATCAGCAGTGATGCTTTATTTAAAGGGCGTACTGTGATTGTATTCTCCTTGCCGGGTGCTTACACGCCAACTTGCTCTTCCTCTCATCTACCACGTTTTAACGAGTTGGCCCCCGTATTTAAAACGCATGGTGTGGATGAGATTATTTGTATGTCCGTCAATGATCCTTTTGTGATGGATGCTTGGGGCAAAGATCAGGACGCTGACAAATTAACGCTTATTGCTGATGGCAACGGCGAATTTACCCAAGGCATGGGGATGTTGGTAGATAAAAGTGATCTAGGCTTTGGTCAACGCAGCTGGCGTTATTCTATGCTGGTGCGCGATGGCATTGTGGAAAAGATGTTTATCGAACCGCAAGAACCAGGCGATCCTTTTAAAGTCTCTGATGCAGATACCATGCTGGATTACCTCAACCCAACAGCAGAAAAACCTAAATTTGCGACCTTACTCACGCGTCCTGGTTGTCCTTTCTGTGTGAAAGCCAAGCAGCTGTTGCAAGAAAAAGGGATTCCTTTTGAGGAAATCCAAGTCAGCAATAAAGGGGTCACTAGTCGTACCTTAAGAGCGATGGCCAAAAGTGGTAAAGTGCCACAGGTTTGGATTGAAGGTGAATTTATTGGTGACTCTGAAGCGCTAGCTACTTGGTGTGCTAACTGCTAATTGCTGCAGCACTCGCAGCTCTTTTATCAACCCCTGCTTGGTGATCAAAGCAGGGGTTTTTGTATGTGTTCACCAAAAAGCCATACAGAGCAAGGCAACTTATGGTAAATAGTTGGGATTATTTATTGATTGTGTGGGGATAAAATGATGACAGATTGGAGTATCGAAGACGCCTACCGTACCTATAACATTGATCAATGGGGGAATGGTTATTTTGGTGTGAATCCACAAGGGCGTGTGGTCGTGTATCCTGATTCTCAGCGTCCCCAGCTCAATTTGGATATGCAAAACTTAGCGCAGACACTACAAGAAGCCGGCTTAACCTTGCCTGTGCTGGTGCGTTTTTCGGATATTTTGCATGATAGAGTCAATCGCTTATGTGCCGCTTTTGATCGCGCGATGCATGAATTGAGATATCAAGGCCATTACACAGCGGTTTATCCGATTAAGGTGAATCAGCAACGCCGGGTGGTGGAGGAGCTGCTTAACAGTGAGGCCCATGCGCGGGCGCGTGTCGGTTTAGAAGCCGGTAGCAAGCCAGAACTTTTGGCAGTGCTCGCCCTTTCCACGCCAACCCGCTCGACTATTATTTGCAATGGCTATAAAGATCGTGAGTATATCCGTCTTGCGCTTATGGGGGAAAAGCTCGGTCATAAAGTCTTTATTGTGATCGAGAAAATGTCCGAGTTAGACCTAGTGCTTGAAGAAGCGAAAGCCCTACAAGTTGCCCCACGCTTGGGCGTGCGTGCGCGTCTTGCTTCGATTGGTAAGGGGAATTGGCAAAATACCGGGGGTGAGAAATCTAAATTTGGTCTGTCTTCAGCACAAATTCTCAGCATGGTCGCCCGTTTGCGCACAGCTAATCAACTCAATGCGCTCCAGTTATTACATTTTCACCTAGGTTCGCAAATTGCCAATATTCGTGACATTCAACGGGGACTGCGTGAATGTGGGCGTTTCTACCGCGAGCTACATGCACTAGGTGCTCAGGTGGCTTATGTCGATGTTGGTGGGGGGTTAGGCGTTGATTATGAAGGGACACGTTCGCGTAGTTTTTGCTCGATTAACTATTCCATGGATGAATACGCGAATAATGTCGTGCATGCCTTTAACGAGGTGTGTCGCCAATATACCTTACCTTATCCGCATATTATTAGTGAATCAGGACGTGCGCTCACTGCGCATCACGCGGTTTTGATTACCAATGTCACAGATATAGAAACTGCGCCAACCCATGCGCCAGAACCGACACAGGAAGTCTTACCTACGGTACTTGAGGAACTATGGCAAACCTATCAAGAGGTGGCCCAAGGCGCGGATACGCGCTTATTGGTGGAGCATTATCACGATTTGGTGCAAGGCTTTAGCGATGCGCAAGAGATGTACTTGCATGGTTTGTTCTCATTAACCCAACGCGCCCAAGCAGAACAGATTTATCTCGCGGCTTGTAGTCAACTCAGGCGTCAACTCAACCCGCGCAATCGTGCGCAGCGAGAGATTATTGATGAGTTGAACGAAAAGCTTGCTGACAAATTATTTGTGAATTTTTCTTTATTCCAATCCATGCCGGATGTTTGGGGGATCGAACAAATTTTCCCTATTTTGCCTTTATCCGGATTAGATCAACCGCCAACACGTCGTGGGGTGATTCAAGATATCACCTGTGATAGTGATGGGCGTATAGACCAATACGTGGATGGTCAGGGTTTAGAATCCACCTTGCCTTTGCCTGCATGGCCGAGTGAGCAAATGCCTTTGTTAGGCTTTTTTATGGTCGGGGCTTATCAAGAAATTCTGGGTGATTTGCATAATCTCTTTGGAGATACAGATTCAGTTGATGTCACCTTGGATGAGGCCGGACAAGCCCGTTTAGAGCATATTATCAAAGGGGATACGGTCGCGCGGGTATTGGAATATGTGAATTTTGATGCGCAAGACTTGCTCAATGCCTTTGAACGCCAGCTAGCCGCCAGCCATTTACAAGAGGAAGAAAAAAGCCAGTACTTGCGTACTTTGACAGAAGGCTTGACTGGGTATACCTATTTGGAAACCTGAAAACTTCAGGGATATTTCAAATGCCGCCTCGCTGCCTAGGGCGAGGTGGTGTAACTGAAAGTCTGCGGACGGATAAAAATTTCTGCTACACTCCTTTGATTAAGGAAAGCTATTAGTTTTTATAAAACTATTAGTTCTCATGGCAAGCCTTGCCAGTATAAAGGTTTGTTTTCGAGCGCTGATGCGGACGACAGCCCAACTTCTTCGAGGTGGCTCCTATGACATTAACGGAACTCCGCTACATTGTCACTCTTGCGCGTGAACGCCACTTTGGCCGTGCCGCACAACGTTGTTTTGTCAGTCAACCGACTCTCTCAGTTGCAGTGAAAAAGCTAGAGGATGAACTGGGTATCAATCTGTTTGAGCGCAGTAAAAGTGCCGTGCATATTACCCCTATGGGTGAGCGTATTTTGCAGCAAGCCCAACGTGTACTTGAACAGGTCGATGTGCTGAAAAACCTAGCCAAAGAGGGCCAAGATCAACTGAGTGTGCCTTTGCGTGTGGGTGCGATTTACACTATAGGTCCTTATTTATTTCCACATTTAGTGCCCCAACTACAAGATACCAGCCCACAAATGCCCTTGTATATCGAGGAAAATTTCACCTCTGTATTGAGGCAGCGCCTGCGTGCAGGGGAGCTGGATGCAGTGATTGTTGCCTTGCCTTTTACCGAATCAGATGTGGTGACCTTGCCTTTATATGATGAGCCTTTTGAAGTTCTGATGCCATGCCAGCATCCTTGGGCGCAACATCAAAAAATCCCGAAAGATTGGCTAGTGAAAGAGAAATTACTTTTATTGGGGCAAGGGCATTGCTTTCGTGATCAACTTTTAGAAGCTTGTCCTGCACTGAATGCAAATTTAAATAATCCTGAAAATACCCTAATTGCAGAAGGCGGATCGCTAGAAACCTTACGCCATATGGTGGCTTCTGGTTTAGGAATCACAGTGTTACCGCACTCTGCGGCAGGTGCAAGCTTATACGCACCTTCCGTATTATGTACGCGCCCTTTTGTCGCGCCTGCACCTATGCGGACCGTCGGTTTAGCATGGCGGGCGAGTTTTACGCGTCCCAAAGCGATTGATGCGCTTTCGCAGGCGATAGGTCAATGCAAGCTGTAAGCGACTCTCTATCCCTGGATACACCTCTGAGTGCTTGCTCAGGGGTCAACGCACGCCTTGCAGCCCAACTTAAACGCCTTGGTTTAATCTCAGTACAAGATGCTTTATTGCACTTGCCCAACCGTTATCAAGATCGTACCCAAATTACGCCGATTCAAGCGCTAATCCTTGGCCAACAAGCGGTGGTCGATGCTTATGTGGTACGTACACAAAAGATCTCTGGCCGGCGACCTTCTTTTATTGCGTATTTGCAAGATGCCAGTTCGCAGCAAGATCCGCAGACACCACCTTTGCAAGTACGCTTTTTTCATCAAGCGGCTTATTTGCAACATCATTTTAAACTCCAGCAAAGGGTGCTGTGTTTTGGTGAGGTACGTTTAGCTTACCAAGGGATCGGCTGGGAAATGGCACATCCGGATTATCAGTGCTTAGAAGCGGATGCTCCTTTAGTGGCAGATACCTATCTCACCCCGATTTATGCCAGTACTGAGGGCTTGCACCAAGGAAGATTACGGCGTTTATTGGTCACTTTGTTGCAACAAGTACCTGCGCAAGCTTGGCCTAGCATTTCCTATCTTTGGCCAGCTGAGCTAGCAAGCCCTTGTACACACACAGGGTTAAGCGTACGGGATTTAAGCACTTGGCAAGCACTTTGTATGTTGCACCAAATGCCACCTATGTACTATCAAGCAGAATTACTTGCCAACCAACAGCACCCAGCACAAATTCGTTTAGCTGTCGATGAGTTGCTAGCGCATCAAGGGGCTTTGCAAGGATTAAGACGTCGTTTACAAAGTTTAGGTGCGCCCGTATTACATGCAGATCCGCAACAAGATGCGGCTTTTTTAGCGCAACTGCATTTCCAACCGACTCGGGCGCAACAAAAAGTGGTGGCGGAAATCCGCCAAGATCTACAACAAGCACGTCCCATGTTGCGGTTATTACAAGGGGATGTGGGTTCGGGGAAAACCTTGGTAGCTGCAATGGCCGCGTTAGCGGCCGTCGCTAGCGGCTATCAAGTGGCTCTCATGGCCCCCACAGAATTGCTGGCGGAGCAACACGCAGAGAATTTTGGTCAATGGTGTACGCCTTTAAATATCCATGTTGAGTTGCTCACAGGAAAAGGCCGTAACAAAGCGCGGCAAGCCACTTTAGCTAAGCTCGCTGTTGGGGACATTCAAATTGCGATAGGAACCCATGCACTTTTTCAAGCGGATGTTGAATTTGACAACCTAGGCCTGGTGATTATTGACGAACAGCATAGATTTGGTGTGCATCAAAGGCTAGCACTCCGTAATAAGTCCCGACAGCACACAGCGCACCAATTGATTATGACCGCCACCCCCATTCCACGTACCTTGGCCATGTGTGCTTATGCAGATTTGGATGTTTCCATTATTGATGAACTGCCTCCAGGACGCCAAGGCATCCAAACAGTGACCCTTGCCGATGCGCGCAGAAAAGAAGTGATTGCCCGTGTAGCGGCGGCTTGTCAAGCGCAACGCCAAGTGTATTGGGTATGTACCCTGATTGAAGAATCTGATGTTTTAAGTGCGCAGGCTGCAGAGAAAACGTATCTAGAATTGACTGAAGCCTTAACGGATTTACGGGTTGGTTTAGTGCATGGACGTTTACAAGCTAAGCAAAAACAGGCGGTGATGCAGGCATTTAAAGCGGGGGATTTAGATGTTTTGGTGGCTACGACTGTGATTGAAGTGGGTGTTGATGTTCCTAATGCCAGTGTGATGGTGATTGAAAATCCAGAACGTTTAGGGCTAGCGCAACTGCATCAATTGCGTGGGCGTGTAGGTCGTGGTTCGCAGCAAAGCTTTTGTGTCCTTTTATATGGCACTCCCTTAAGTGACGCCAGCAAAGCGCGGCTGCAAGCGATGCGTACCTCGCAAGATGGTTTTTGGTTGGCACAAAAAGATCTGGAATTACGTGGCCCTGGTGAGGTTTTGGGAACACGGCAAACGGGGCTAGCTCATATGCGTGCTGCGGATCTGAATCAACACGCACATCTGATTCCTTGGATTCATCAAATGGCTTCCCAGTTACCACAATCCCAGCTGAATCTGGTGGTAGAAACTTGGCTACAAGAGGCGACTCACTATGGCGAGGTTTAACAGAAGTTCTTACAAAGATACAAATAGCTGTGTTTTGTAAGATAAATGCGTAAGGGTTTGACGTAAAAATCACAAATTTCCGCGGATACCTACCAGAAAAAGCTGGCTATAATGGGGAAAGAAAATAAGTGCAACCGCCTGATAGGCTATCCATGCAGCTTGAGCATCTGGTACTCTAGATGTATTCGGGAATCGATTTCTGCTCGCTTCCTGCCAGTTGTTGATCTTTAGTAAAAGGTCATGCCCGATACCATTTCATTTTTGATTAGGTGTGCTCTATGGCCAATGCCAGTGATCCGCTCGTAACTTCTTCTTGTGCAGACACGCAACAAGCGCAGCCATCGTCCCCTGAGCAGGGTGCCACCTCTGACCGGCTACAAGGGCTTGCTGCGCATCAAGTACCAAGACGTTATGCGCAGCCCCATCAATTGATGCGCTCGACTGTATTAGAAGATGAACAGGGCTTGCGTGTGCAAGCAGTTTTTCCCGCAAATACATTATTAGATTTGCAGCGTCTGCGTGAAGATGGCCCCCAGTGGCGGGCGATTAGTCCGCAGCAGCGTCAAAGTATTTTAGATAAGTATCATCTGCAATCCTTGCCGGCTTTGCCTGAGTTGCTGGAGATGCCTTTATGGATTGATGAGCGTGTACTTAAGGCAGATAAAATTTTTATTGAATCCGGTGATCCGCGTCAGCTGCTGGAATTTAGCCCCAGCGAATATGCGCATCTTTTGGAAACGAGTCCACAAATCGAACATGCCATTTTTGCAGTACCTTTGGCAGAAACGCGCCCAAATTTAAACGCACCGCATAATGATGAAGAAGAAATCCGCCAAGCGATTGAAACCATTACCTCAAGACGCATCCGTGCGCGTTTAGAAGAGAGTATCGAAATTGCGCCTTTACCTGTGAGTGCGCAAAGTATTCTAGAGCTACATACCCAAGAAGAAGCCAGTAACGCTGAATTAGCTAGTGTGATTGAGTCTGACCCAAGTTTAGCCTCACAAGTGATTAGCTGGGCAAACTCGCCCTATTATGGCGTTCCCGGCTCGATTCGCTCCATCCATGATGCTGTGATTCGTGTGCTTGGTTATGATTTGACCATGAATCTTGCCTTAGGCTTAGCTATGGGTCGACATTTACAAATGCCCAGTGATGGCGTTCATGGTTACCAAAGTTATTGGCGTGATGCGGTGCGTCGTGCCTTATTGGTCGAAACCCTGGTGAAAAAAATTCAGCCTGTACATCGCCCTTATACAGGTTTGAGTTATTTGGCGGGTTTATTGCATAACTTTGGTTATTTAGTCTTGGCAGAAGTTTTTCCACCTTATTTCTCTTTATATTGCCGCTATCAAGAAGCCAATCCGCATGTGCCTCCTATGTATTTGGAGCGCTTTTTGTTTGGAATTACCCGTGAGCAAATCGCGAGCCATTTATTCCAAGCTTGGGGGTTACCGGAGGAAGTTTGTATTGCGGTACGCCAGCAATACAACCCTGCCTATGTGGGTAAACATCATAAATATGCCAACCTCTTATACTTGGCACATCAATTACTGCATCCTTATATGGAGCACCAATTTGAGCGTTTACCTTTGGCCTTGTATGAGCGTTTGCATCTCCAAGCTGTCGAGGCGAAGGAAGTGCTTGCCCACCTACAGAATTTGGAAGGGGAACTCGATACCCTAGTGCATATGTTGGAAAAACATCATTAATGGCTGCAAAGCCCCCAATAAGGGGCGTTTTATGGATTCCCTGATGCAAGTGCGTTTAAGTGTCGTCCTGATTATTAAAAACGAAGCCCAGCATCTCAACGCCTGTTTATCAAGCGTTGCTTGGGCAGATGAGATTATTATTCTCGATAGTGGGAGCACGGATGCTAGTTTAGAGATTGCCGCTCAATTTACCGATAAAATTTATGTGGATACGCATTGGCAAGGCTTTGGTGTACAGCGACAAAAAGCGCAAGCTTATGCACAGGGTGCTTGGGTGCTCATGCTAGATGCTGACGAGCGCATCACACCAGAACTAGCGCAGGAGATCCAACAGATCATCCAACAACCGGCACAAAAAATTTATCAATTAAAACGCCTGAGCTGGTGTTTTGGGCGTTTTATTCGCCATTCAGGTTGGTATCCGGATCAGGTGGCACGTTTATATCCGCGTCAATCCGCAGGTTATAATGCGGCCTTGGTGCATGAGAAATTAGAGAACCCCCAGCAATTACCGGTAGCAACGTTAAACGGTGATTTGTTGCACTTTACTTATCAAGATATACGCCATTATTTGGAAAAGTCCGCGCATTATGCACAAGCATGGGCACAGCAAAGACATCAGCAAGGCAAAAGCGCTTCTTTAAGCCAAGGCATCCTACATGGGCTGGCTTGTTTTATGCGCATGTACCTTGTGAAAGCAGGTTTTTTAGATGGTCGCCAAGGCTTACTGTTAGCCCTATTATCGGCGCATTCTACTTTTGTGAAGTATGCCAGTCTTTGGGCATTGCAGCAGCCAAAGCTTCCCAATAACGGGTAATCTCTAAAGCAGCATCTTGCGGACGAATACGGTGCATATCACTGGTATCACCACCTTCTGGTGGTGATATTGCCCAAGTGCGTCTTTCACTATTACAGGTTTGCCAACGGAGACTCGTGGCTGATTTGTGTCCTGGATAAAAACCGACGGTTGGCACATCCAAAGCACCAGCGATATGCAAAAGGCCTGTCGAGCCAGAAATAAACAAGTCTGCCGCACTTAAACTCAGGGCGAAGCTGGAAAGCCCATGTTTGGAAGGGTAAACACTCGCTTCTATATCACGTTCTAATAATTGATCTTGTAACCATAAAGCTTGCGCCTCTTCATCTGGGCCTGCGGTCAAAATCCACCAAGGTTGGCCTTGCAAACGTTGGCTGAGTGCTGTGGCGAGCTCTAAATATTGATAGGCATCCAAATTAACCGCAGAGCCACCAGATCCAGTATGTAAGAAAAACCAAGGACGGGCTTTAGGCAGGGCATATTGGCGTTGTAGCCAATCTTTTTGTTGGGTTCTTTGTTCGCGGCTTAAAGGCCAAAAAGGCGGATTCACAGGTAAGACTAACTCACCCATGGCTTCTAACATAAAATGCGCAAGCTCAAGGTTGTAACGCCATTCGGGCTTTTCTGAACGTGAGCGTCTTTGTTTAAGCGTATGGGTATACCATAGCTGTGCGAGTTTAGTTGCAGGGGCCACCCGCAAAGGAACTTTGGCACGCGCGAGCAAACGTCCTGTACGCCAAGTAGAAAACAAGGTTAATGCGGCATCATAACCTTGAGATTTTAAGTTTGCGATTAAAGCTTTTTGCTGTTTTTTATGTGCTTTAGGTCCGGGGTCGAGAATACTCTGATCCACCCAAGGACAAGCTTGTGCTAGCGGATGTGTGTAGGTCGGAACAAGGACATGGATTTCTGCTTCAGGCAATTGGTGGCGCAATAACTTTAATGCAGGCCAAGCAAGCATAAAATCGCCTATTTTATCATTACGTACCACGAGAATTTTTTGCTTGGCCGTTGGCATCACACTTGCCCCCATTTCATCGCTCAAGCGTCCAATATATCAAACACTTAGCTAAGCGCAAAGGCTTGTGTGAGTCTTCATTTTAGCAAAGTCGCGTAAAATCGAATCAGGATGAAAGGCTAATCAACTTGAAAGAAGCTGGTATTGTGACTTTGATATTCGCTAGGAACTTGAATTGGATCAAGCACAATACTTGTTCGCATTCGTCATGAGAAACTCTGTCCACTTGGGCGGGGGGTTGTCACTATCAATCCTTACTCAGGGTAATCAAGATGCCTTCACCTTCTTTACTAATCGCTGGTTGCGGGGATTTAGGTACCGCTATTGCGCAACAACTTCAGCAACACGCTTGGACTTTATACGGTATCCGCCGTCATCCAGAATCCTTACCCGCGCCTATCCAAGGCATTGCTTGGGATATGGCACAAGAAGCGCAAGCGCCCCAGCCCTTGCCTCAAGTGGATTATGTGCTGATCAGTGTGGCCGCGGATACCTATACACCAGAAGCTTATCAGGCGGCTTATGTTGCCAGTGTGCGTCATTTATTGGCGAATTTAAGGGTCGCTCCTAAAGCCATTTTTATGATTTCCAGTACCAGTGTGTATGGACAGACACAAGGTGAATGGATTGATGAAACGAGCCCGACCGAGCCAACAGGTTTTGCCGGTGAAACCCTACTAGCAGGTGAGGCGCTTGTGCAGGCTTATCCAAGCCAAAGTGTTGTGCTGCGTTGTTCAGGGATTTATGGCGCTGGACGCCAACGTTTGTTGCGTGAAGTTGCTGCGGGTAAAAGTGCCCCTGCACATCCGGTGCAATATTCTAACCGTATCCATCGTGATGATTGCGTGGGTGCTTGTGTCCATTTATTGCAGCAAGTACAGCAAAATCTCCCGCTACAACCTGTGTACTTGCTCACAGATCAAGATCCAGCCCCTTTATATGAAGTCATGCAATGGATCGCAACACAATTAGCCGTGCCAACGTCCACCCAAGTGCAAGCCCCTTTACGACGCAATGCCAGTAAGCGTTGTCGCAACCAAGCATTAACCGCCAGTGGTTACCAGCTGATCTATCCGAGTTATCGCGAAGGTTATGCGCCTATGATTGCCGCATGGAAGGCGCAAAAGATACACTAAATCACCGCTAGCTTGGGTTTTTGTGGTGGTTTCCGTTAAGCTAGGCAAACTTATTTCTGTTCGATGATCGAAGGAGTGGCCAAAGCCATGCTGGCCGAATGTCTGCCGAATCTTAGTGCGCATTTTGCGCAAGCGCCTGTCTTAACGGGTGCAGGAAAAAGCCTTGTGCTAGACCGTCCACGGGTCATGGGGATTTTAAATGTCACCCCAGATTCGTTTTCCGATGGGGGCTGTTATCAGCACCAAGACCAAGCACTACGACATGCACAAGCCATGTTAGCAGCGGGCGCAGACCTCATCGATGTTGGGGGAGAATCAACGCGCCCAGGGGCTGCCCCTGTGAGTACGCAAGAAGAAGTTGATCGGGTGGTACCGATTGTAGAAGCCTTAGTGCAAAAATTAGATGCGAAAGTATCTGTCGATACGAGTACGCCGGAAGTGATACAAGCATCCGCACAAGCGGGTGCTTTTTTAATTAATGACGTGCGTGCCTTGCAACGCCCCGGCGCCTTAGAAGCTGCAGCAGCAACCGGCCTCCCCGTTTGTTTAATGCATATGCAAGGTGAGCCACAAACCATGCAGGCTGCACCCCAATATCAAAATATCGTGCAAGAGGTGAGTGCCTTTTTACAAGCACGTGTCCAAGCGGCACAGGCTGCAGGGATCCCAGCGCACCAGCTGATACTTGATCCCGGGTTTGGTTTTGGCAAAACCTGCCAACATAATCTCTATCTATTACGGCAAATGACGCAATTACACGCCTTAGGTTATCCCTTGTTGGTGGGCATGTCGCGCAAAAGTATGATCGGCCAAGTTTTGGACCGTCCAGTTGAACAGCGCCTAGCAGGGAGTTTAAGCCTTGCTTTAATCGCTGGGTTACAAGGCAGCCATATTCTGCGTGTGCATGATGTGGCTGCTACGGTCGATGTACTCAAGATGGCCTGGGCCACATTAGCAGCCTCAACTGATAAATAAGCTAGGATGAAGAAGATGGGACGGCGTTATTTTGGTACTGATGGTATTCGTGGACGTGTAGGAGAATTTCCTATTACCCCAGAGTTTGTCCTCAAACTTGGCTGGGCAGCGGGGCGAGTTTTGGCACGTCATCAACAAGCAGCCAAATCGAGTAAACCCCGTATTTTGATAGGTAAAGATACGCGGATTTCTGGCTATATGTTTGAGTCTGCATTAGAAGCCGGCTTATCTGCCGCTGGTGTCGATATCTATTTACTAGGGCCCATGCCAACCCCAGCGATTGCGTATTTGACACGTACTTTTCATGCCGCTGCAGGAATCGTGATTAGTGCCTCCCATAATCCTTTTGCAGATAACGGCATTAAATTTTTCAATGCTGATGGCAGCAAGTTACCGGACGCGTGGGAAGATGAAATCGAAGCTGAACTTGAGCAACCCATGCAAACCGTAGCGCCGGAAGCCCTTGGTAAAGCAGTGCGTGTGAATGATGCTGCAGGGCGCTATATCGAATATTGCAAAAGTACCTTGCCTTACGGTACTAGCCTTGCCGGTTTGCATCTAGTGGTCGATTGTGCTCATGGTGCCACCTATCATATTGCACCTGCAGTCCTTAAGGAGCTTGGCGCGCAAGTCACTGTGATGGCCGCCCAGCCGGATGGCTTTAATATTAATGCCCAGGTTGGCTCCACGCACCCACAAGCTTTGCAAGCTCGGGTGCAAGCAGAAAGTGCAGATTTAGGCATTGCTTTTGATGGCGATGGTGACCGTGTGGTGATGGTGGATGCCCAAGGACGCTTACTGGATGGGGATGACCTCTTATATATTCTGGCGACCTATATGCAGCAAGAAAATAACTTGCAAGGGGGCGTGGTTGGTACTTTGATGAGTAATTTAGGACTAGAATTGGCGTTGCAAGCCCAAGGGATTGACTTTATCCGTGCACCTGTCGGGGATCGTTATGTGATGGCGGAATTGGTTGCACAGCAATGGCGTTTAGGAGGGGAAAGTTCTGGGCACCTTGTCTGTCGCCATGTACAAACGACAGGGGATGGCATTGTGGCGGCTTTACAAGTCTTGGCGGCTTTGCTGGCGGCGCAAACACAAGATATTAGCCAACTACTCCAGCCGATGCGCAAGCTGCCGCAAGTCTTAATTAATGTCAAAGCGCACGCACAGATTTTGCAAGATGCACAAGTTCAAGCACAAGTTGCGCAAGTGGAAGCAGAACTTGGCCACCAAGGGCGCGTGCTTTTGCGTGCCTCAGGTACTGAGCCTGTAATTCGGGTAATGGTTGAAGGGCAAAAGGCGCAGCAAGTGCAAGCGCTGGCAGAGCAAATTGCTGAGACACTGACGCATCAAAGTCAAAGATCATAAGAGGATAAAAAGATGCCGCAATTAAGCTTTCATGGGGTGCGTTTTGAAGATGTACAGGCAATCAGTAGTGCTCTTGTGGCCACTTTAGCTGACGCTATGGATACTACAGAAGATAACTTTATCTTGGAGGTGAATCCGAGTGTGCAGGTGCAAGCAGGCGAACTCGTCACACCTTACCCTTTTGTTGAGGTCCGTTGGTTTGCACGCGGACAAGCCATCCAAGATGCGAGTGCTCAGGTGATTACCCACGCCTTGCAACAACAGGGTTATGCAGAAGTTGAGGTCTTTTTTCTACCACTGAGTGAAGCGGCCTATTATTATCAAGGCAAGCATTTTGCAAATACTTAATTGAGCACAACCTCATCAACAACTGAGGGAGGGTCAAGGATGACACTGGCGGTGGTTCATACGCGTGCAAGTTTAGGAATTCAAGCGCCTTTGGTGCGTGTAGAAGTTCATCTTTCCAAAGGGTTACCCGGTTTAACTCTGGTGGGAATGCCTGCAGTTGCGGTGCGAGAAAGTAAAGACAGGGTGCGCAGCGCCCTGATTAATGCGGGTTTTGAGTTTCCCCTCTACCGGATCACAGTCAATTTGTCCCCCGCCGATCTGCCTAAAGAAGGGGGGCGTTATGATCTCCCTATCGCGCTAGGTATTTTAGCCGCTTCTGAACAAATTCCGGCCACTGCATTCGATCGGCATGAAATTCTCGGCGAGTTAGCCCTCACCGGAGAAATTCGCCCTGTTTTAGGAATTTTGCCTGCAGCCCTGGCCTGTCAACAAGCCCAAAAAACCCTGTGTTTGCCTGTGGATAACTTTGCAGAAGCGCATTTAAGCACCTGCGAACTGGCACCAGCACAACATCTGAGCCAATTAGCGGCGTATTTTTCTGGGCAAGCTTTACCACCTGCGCCGCCAGCACCTCAACCAGAGACACTAGCTTATCCAGATTTACAGGATGTGTACGGGCAACATCAAGCCAGACGCGCCCTTGAAGTTGCGGCAGCCGGTCAGCACAACTTGTTATTGTGTGGACCACCAGGGACAGGGAAAACCTTACTTGCCGCGCGCTTACCCGGATTGTTGCCACCGTTAACCCAAGCGCAAGCTTTAGAAGTGGCAGCTTTAGCGTCGATTAGTGGGCGCTTTGATGCGCAGACTTGGCAACAACGACCTTTCCGCGCACCGCATCACACCAGTTCTGCAGCGGCGCTTGCAGGTGGTGGCTCTAATCCAAGGCCGGGGGAAATTTCTCTGGCGCATCAGGGTGTCTTATTTTTAGACGAGTTGGCGGAGTTTGATCGTAAAACACTAGAAGTTTTACGAGAGCCCTTAGAATCTGGGGTGATGCATATTGCACGCGCGGCGCGCCAAGTGTCCTATCCAGCCAATTTTTTACTGGTGGCTGCGATGAATCCTTGTCCCTGCGGTTACTTGGGGCATCCACAAAAGCGCTGCCGTTGTAGTCCGCGACAAATCCGCCAATATCATAGTCGCCTATCGGCACCTTTATTAGATCGAATTGATTTACATATTGAGGTGCCTGCGTTACCTGCACAAGCCTTAAGACCACAAGCACAGCCCCCAGAAAGCAGTGCACAAGTGAGTGCACGTGTGCAGGCCGCCTATCAACGCCAATTAAGGCGTCAGGGATGTGCAAATGCGGCCCTTGGCATCCAAGCATTATCCACGCATGCCCCTCTAACACCAGCTTTAATGGATCTGTTAGAAAGTGCGATGCAGCGTTTGGGGCTATCTGCGCGGGCTTATCATCGATTAATTAAACTGGCCCGCACCTTAGCGGATTTAGAAGCGAGTGACACCATCGAACGCAAACATTTATTAGAAGCTTTGGGATACCGTCAACTAGATAAGTATTTTTCTGCTTAATCAATTGATTATAAAAAATGCTCTAGCACTTGGTTCAGGTACCTTAATCCTAAAGGTGTGGTTGCCAATATCTCAGGATCGGTACGCATCAATCCTTGGCCTGCTAACTGATCAAGCACAGGCTGTATTTGGCTCAGTGGGATGCCGGTACGCTGGGCAAAATACTGACTAGGCACTCCTTGGGTTAAACGTAAGGCATTCATCAAGAACTCAAAAGGCCGTTCTTCTGTCGTAATGCTTTGTTCGCCGGCACAAAAACGCCCATCTGCTTGATGCTGCAAATACGCTTGCGGTTGGCGCGTTTTCCAGCGGCGCACGATATGTCCATCCGGATAAGTACACTTACTATGTGCGCCAGCACCTATCCCTAAATAGTCGCCAAATTGCCAATAATTCAGATTATGACGTGCTTCTTGTCCTGGATAGGCAAAGGCAGATACCTCATATTGATGCAAGCCGCATTCTTGCAATAAGGCTTGTCCCGCCTCTTGAATATCCGCCAAGGTATCTTCATCCGGTAAGCGTGGCGGCTGATGATAAAAATGGGTGTTAGGTTCTAGTGTCAACTGATACCAAGAAATATGGCGAATCCCAAAAGATAAAGGAATGCGTAAATCCGCTAAGGCTTGTTGTGGCGTTTGTTGGGGTAGCCCATGCATTAAATCGACGTTAATACGATCAAAACCCGCTTTTTGTGCTTGTTCAATGGCGGCTAATGCTTGGGCTCTATCATGTACACGCCCCAAAATGTGTAGGTGCTCGGGGGCAAAGCTTTGTACACCTAAGGATAAGCGATTGATGCCTAACTGGCGGTAAGCGGCAAAGCGGGCATATTCAAAGCTACTTGGATTAGCCTCTAAGGTGATTTCACATTCTGGGCTCAGTTTGAGCACTGCTTGTAAGCGGGTGAATAATGCTTGATAGAAGTGGGCAGATAAAAGACTTGGGGTGCCGCCACCGATAAAAATTGAGGTCAGAGGCCGTCCTTGGATTTGGGGTAAATCTTGCTGGAGATCAGCAAGCAAAGCATCTAAATAAGCGAGTTCGGGGGCATCTCCAGTCAACTGGTGCGAGTTAAAATCACAGTAAGGACATTTACGTACACACCAAGGCACATGCACATATAGGGATAAAGGCGGTAACTTGAGCAAAGGATACATCTCTTTTATGCAAATGAGCGGCTTGAATCAAGCAAATGAGGGGATTTTATCCCAATCAATGACTAGGTTGATGGTGTAGACACACCTCGGGGAAGCTAGCAAAAAGAGCCCTTATTGTACTTGATAAGCAGAGAATTGCTAGACTTTAAAGTCTTTTGCCATCGTGAAGATGGCCTAAGAGCAGCATCTCTTTGATTGATTACAGAGGGCATTTGCAGATGGCAGATACCAAAGATCCTATGATTCCTGAGGGTGAGGTTAACCCTATAGATACAGACTATCAAGTCGGCCAAGACAATATTATTGTTAAGGTCGGTCCTTTTGGTTTGGATATTCACAACCGCGTGTTTGCAATTTCTGGGCTGGCGGTGATTGTCTTTGTGGCCTTGACTTTGGTCTTCCATGCGCAAGCAGAACCTTTATTTCAAGGTTTACGTGCTTGGTTAACCTCTAACCTTGATTGGTTTTTCTTAAGTTCAGGTAATATTTTTGTCTTAGTGTGCTTAGGTCTTGCTTTTTCACCTTTAGGCCGTGTGCGTTTGGGTGGTACGGAAGCGACTCCAGACTATACCTATGCGGGCTGGTTCTCGATGCTTTTTGCGGCCGGCATGGGTATAGGCTTGATGTTTTTTGGTGTCTCTGAGCCTTTATCTCACTATACCAGTGCGATGGGCGGTATCAGTGTTGAAGAAGGTGTGCGCACCGACTGGGCACCTTTAGGGGCTGCCGCAGGGGATAGTGCAGAGGCAATGCGTTTAGGGATGGCAGCCACCATTTATCACTGGGGGTTACACCCTTGGGCGATTTATGCCATTTTGGCGCTGGGTTTGGCCTTGTTTTCCTTTAACAAGGGTTTGCCTTTGACTATGCGTTCGGTATTTTATCCTTTACTGGGGGAGCGCGTCTGGGGCTGGCCTGGGCATGTGATTGATATTTTAGCTGTGTTAGCTACCTTATTTGGTCTAGCAAGTTCCTTGGGGATAGGTGCCTCACAAGCTGCTTCTGGGTTGAACTATTTGTTTGGCGTCCCTTTAGGAGATACCACACAAATTATCTTGGTGATTGGCATCACTGGGCTCGCACTAGCATCTGTTGTGGCAGGTTTGGATGCAGGGGTGAAGCGTCTTTCTGAAATTAATATGGCCTTGGCCGTGTTGCTGATGCTGTTTGTGATTCTTGTTGGCCCAACAATTGCCTTATTAACAGGATTTTTTAGCAACCTCGGGGCTTACCTAGAATACTTACCCCAGCTAGCCAACCCGATCGGGCGTGAAGATGAGAACTTCTCCCAAGGTTGGACCGCCTTCTACTGGGCATGGTGGATTTCTTGGTCGCCTTTCGTTGGTATGTTTATCGCGCGTGTCTCTCGTGGGCGTACTGTACGTGAGTTTATGATCTCTGTGCTCTTAGTACCTTCACTCGCGTGTGTGTTATGGATGAGTGTTTTTGGTGGGACGGCTATCAGTCAGGTGGTTGACTATGGTCACCAAGCCATTGCAGAGGCAGATTTGCCACTCAAACTCTTTGCCATGTTAGATACCCTGCCTTTAGCGCAAATCACTTCCTTTATTGCCATTATTTTGGTAGTGGTGTTTTTTGTCACCTCCTCAGATTCTGGTTCCTTAGTGATCGATGTTATTTCTGCCGGTGGTAAGGTCGATGCACCAACAGCGCAACGTGTATTCTGGTGTACTTTCGAAGGCTTAGTGGCTATTTCCTTGATTTTGGGCGGCGGCCTTGTCGCGTTACAAGCGATGGCAGTTTCTACAGGCTTGCCCTTTACACTGGTACTTTTGGTGGCCTGTGTATCTGTGATTAAAGGATTGGCAAGTGAGCCAAGAAGTTAATCATTTCTAGATGGTCATCTGACAAGGCGTTCTCTTAAAGAGAGCGCCTTTTTTGTTTCTAGAAAGAAACTGCTAGGCTTATAGCATTTGAGAAAGGAAATCAGCTCTATGCAAGCCGAACAGTTAGAAATTCTTGATTTTCTGCGCCGTTATCCGCCCTTTAACCAATTGCCTGAGTCTGTTTTAGAGTGGACTTCGACCCAAGTGGAAGTCAGCTATTTTAAAGCCGGCGCGCAAATTTTAACCTTTGGGCAGGAAGTTGATGCCTGGTATGTGATTCGCAGTGGGGCGGTAGAAGTCTACCGACGCAATGGGGATTTATATAACCGCTTAAGTGAAGGTGGTTTTTTTGGTGAATTTGGTTTGCTGCGTCATCGGCGGGTACGTTTTCCTACCGTGGCCTTGGAAGATACCCTGGTCTATTTGATTCCTGAACCTGTATTTACCGAGTTGTTTGATCAGCATGAATTGTTTGCGGATTTTGTCGAAGTCGAGGATCGTACCCGTTTGCGTCAAGCTGTGGCTCGCCGCGAGGATGCAAATGAGTTGATGACAGCCCAAGTGGGCCAGCTGATTCCACGTGCACCTATCAGCCTAGATCCGCAAGCCAGTGTACGCCAAGCGGCACATTTAATGACTCAAGAAGGCATCTCTTCCCTGTTAGTGTTTTCTGCCGAGCAACCCGAGTTAGGCTTAGTCACTGATAGAGATATTCGCAGTCGTGTTGTTGCTCCTGGATTGAGCTTTGATTTGCCGGTCGGGGACATTATGACCACGGATTTAATCTGTGTTGAAGCCAACCAAATGCTTTTTGAAGCCATGCTCTTAATGTTGCGTCACAATGTGCATCATTTACCCATCTTAAAGCATCAAAAGCCCATCGGCGTGGTGGCGCTTTCGGATGTGATCCGTTATGAATCACAAAACAGCTTGTTTGTGGTTTCCAGTATTTTCCGCGCTCAAAGCATTGAAGAATTACAAGCGTTACGCCCTGAAGTGCAAGCGTGTTTTACACGGATGGTCAATGAAGATGCCAACTCTCATATGATAGGCAAAGCGATGGCCGTGATTGGGCGCAGCTTTAAACAACGCCTCTTGGAGCTAGCCGAGCATAAACTAGGGCCGCCACCTGTGCCTTATTGTTTCTTGGCTTTAGGCTCGATGGCGCGTGATGAGCAATTGATTGTCACCGACCAAGATAACGCCTTGATTTTAGATAACCGTTTTGATCCTCAAGTGCATGATGCTTATTTTGCTGAGCTTGCCGCTTTTGTGAGTGATGGTCTGGCCGCTTGTGGTTATACCTATTGTACCGGCAAAATTATGGCCACCAATCCACAATGGCGACAACCAAGGCGGGTTTGGGAAAACTATTTTGCCCAATGGATTGATCAGCCGACGCCACAATTTTTATTAAATAGCGCGATTTTTTTTGATTTAGAAGGTGTTTGGGGACAAGAGCATTGGGCACAGGAGTTACAAGCTTTCATCCTCCGACGTACACGCAAAAGCCCGCGCTTTCTTGCCTGTATGGTCCGTAATGCCTTACAACGCACGCCGCCGCTGGGTTTTTTCAAAGATTTTGTGATGGAAACCGATGGTCGCCATACCAATTCCATTAATATGAAGCGCAGAGGCACGGCTCCAGTTGCCGATTTAATTCGAGTCCACGCCTTGGCGATCGGTAGCTCAGCGTTAAATTCGTTTGAACGTTTGCAAGAAATTATCGAAGCGAGCATCCTTCCGAAAGGGCGAGGTCAAGATTTACGCGATGCTTTGGAGTTTATTGCTATGGTGCGTATTCGCCATCAAGCGTTAGATTTAGCTGCAGGGCGAGAACCGGATAATAATATCGAGCCAGAAAACTTGTCTGATTTTGAGCGTAAACACTTAAAAGATGCTTTCCAGATTTTAAGCCATGCGCAAAAGTATCTGAAATATCGTTATCAACCAAACCGTATTGGCTAACTTATGTTTTATTTAAGTCAGGATGAATTACAAGATCAGCAAATCCCTGATTGGCCGCATTATTTTGCTACCTTAGCACGACAAGCACGGCATCCGAGCCTGCGTGCTTTTTATCAGCAAGGGGTGGTGGCTGCGCAAACGCCTTTAGCAGAAGTGCCTTTAATGGCAATGGATTTCGAAACAACTAGCTTGGATGCGCGTACCGGCGGGATCTTAAGCATAGGGTTAGTGCCCATGCGTTTGCAGCGGATTTATTGCCATCAAGCGCGCCATTGGTTACTCAAACCACGCGCACCCTTGCCGGAATCCTCAATTGTAATCCACAAAATTACGCATTCAGAAGTAGCCAAAGCACCAGATTTACAAGATATTCTAGATGTGGTGCTCGCACAGATGGCCGGCCATATTATGGTGGTGCATCATCAAGGGATTGAACGCCCCTTTTTGCAAGCCGCGTGTAAAGCACGTATTGGTGAGGGGATTGAGTTTCCTGTGATTGATACGATGCAACTTGAAGCACGTATTCATCGACGTAAACGGATGCGTTGGATTGATGCCTTGCTAGGACGTAAGCCGGTTTCTATCCGGCTTGCGGATGCACGTCAGCGCTACAATTTACCCTTTTACACGGCACACCATGCCTTAACCGATGCGCTGGCCACTGCGGAATTGCTGCAAGCACAAGTGGCCCATCGTTTTAGTGCGGATGTGCCTGTAGGGGATTTGTGGAGTTAATGCTGTCATTGCGATTGATCCATTAGCTTGGCAAACCCCGTTCTTTTAGCAGAATAGCCCGAAAACCCTCGCCCAATGCGGGCGGGGATGAAAGGGCTAATCAGGCGTAGCCTGATTTTGTACAAAATCCTTGTGATGTTATCATCAAAAGATTCCAGTAGAGAGCGCTTACATGTTAAAAGCCACGAAAATCAGAATTTACCCAACCCCAGAAC
>NZ_FNYH01000004.1 GCF_900108915.1 Allopseudospirillum japonicum | reverse complement strand
TGGAGCGACTGGAGCGGGGACAGCGGCCTAAGCCACTGTCTAGTGAAGGCGTGACGAAACAGGAAGGTTCTCGGGGTGACTCAAGAACCCTCGCCTAAAGCGCGAAGCGCGGCGGGCGGGGAGTGTCAGTGGGAGTTAATGACTTGCTTGGAGGAGTTGTCGCTGGCGCACGAGCTCATATAAACAAACGCCAGTGGCTACAGAAACATTTAAGCTGCTGACTTGGCCACACATAGGGAGCTTGACCAAAAGATCACACTCTTCACGGGTTAAGCGGCGCATACCTTTACCTTCAGCGCCCATCACTAGGGCCAAACCTTGTTGTACCGGCACTAGGGTACGGGCATAAATATCTTGTTCGGCTTCACCTGCAGTCCCTATAATCTGCAGATGAAATTGCTTTAATAAACGCAAAGTCCGCGCAAGATTAGTCACCCTAAAAACAGGCACCAATTCAGCGGCACCGCAAGCGACCTTACGCACTGTCATATTGACAGGCGCACTCTTATCCTTGGGCACAATCACCGCTTGCACCCCTGCTGCTTCTGCGGTACGCAAACAAGCCCCGAGATTATGCGGATCTGTGACCCCATCTAATACCAAGATCCAAGGCTGACGCTGTGCCAACAACCAAGTTTCTAGATCTGCTTCCGTCAAGGGTGCTTGCGCACGACAAGCCGCGACAATACCTTGATGTGTACACCCAGGTAACCAAGCATCGATTTGCTGGCGAGTCACCAAGGTTACACTAGCGCCTGCTTGTTGTACTTGGGCGATTAAGGCTTGGTATTTGGCTTCTTGCTCACGGCCTTCTTGTACCCAAAGCCCTTGGACCTTTTGGGCATACGTTTGCAAATAAGCCGTCAACGCATGCATGCCAAAAATCACTTCCTCTTGTTCACGCCAAGGCGCTGATTTTTCTGCCTGTTTTGCTGCAACGGCTTGATGTTTACCTGTATGTTGGCGAGCTTTTGCCTGCCTTGGTGGGCGTTTACCGCTAACCGATGTTTTCACGTGCACTGATGATGTCCTAGATTAAGGGGCTTTTTTGGTTTTTTTCTTGCAAGATTTTTTGGCCTCAGCTTTTTTCTTTTTTGGCTTTTTTTTCTTGCTTGCCTTGGGCTTATGCACTTCTTGAGCTTTTGTGGCCTCGGCAGCTTTTTCGGCTTTTAAACGCGCGCGTTCATTTTTACCCAGACGTTTTTTCTTCTTTTTCTTTACTGGCGGCGTATCGGCAGCAGCCAAAATGTCAATTAGCAAAGGATACTGAATTTCTTCAGCGCTTGCTGCTTGCGTGTGTTTTTGAGCAGGAGTTTCGCTTGGCGTTGGCTTATTTGTGGTTTTATTAGCACGTCTTGGTGTTTTAGGGGTTGGTGTTTTACTTGCTATGGGTGTTTTTGCCGGACGTCTGGTGCGAGTACTCAGGGGATTTTGTACGAGGTCAAAATCAATTTTGCGCTCTTCCAAGTTGACGTTAGCAACCCGAACTTGTAAATGGTCACCAAGGCGGAAGCTACGCCGCGTATGTTCGCCAACAAGACGTTGTTTATCCGCTTTAAATTCATAGTAATCTGCGGGTAAATTCGAAATGTGAATTAAGCCTTCCACATAGATAGCATCAAGGCGTACAAAAAGCCCAAACCCTGTCACGGTCGTGACTGTCCCTGGGAAGCTTTCACCAATATAAGCACTTAAATATTCGCACTTAAGCCAATCTTCCACATCTCGAGTCGCCTCATCCGCACGGCGTTCGGCCATAGAAACATGCTCGCCTAGCACAAGTAAAGTTTCAAAATCATAGGGATAACTGAGATGCTGTGCTTTAACTGGCTGATTTTCACCTCGCAATACATGAGCGCTTGCTCGTTGCGAGTCAAGCACACTGCCAATCGCGCGATGTACTAACAAATCCGGATAACGGCGAATCGGTGAGGTAAAATGCGCATAAGCTGGGTAAGCTAAGCCAAAGTGGCCTTCATTTTCTGGGGAATACACCGCTTGGGATAAAGAACGCAATACCATACTTTGGATAATTTCGCGGTCAGGACGCTCGCTAATACGCGCCATTAAAGCTTGGTAATCCTGCGGGCTGGGTTGTTCGCCCCCACCCAGCGTTAAGCCTAACTCTGCAAGAAAACCTTTCAAACCTTCTAATTTTTGCGCTTTGGGGCCTTCATGGACACGATACAAGCCTGGGATTTTATGCTTGATCAAAAAACGTGCTGCAGCAACATTTGCGCATAGCATACATTCTTCAATGAGCTTGTGGGCATCATTACGTTCTACTGGGATAATGCGTTCAATTTTACGCGCTTCACCAAAAACAATGCGGGTTTCTTGGGTTTCAAAATCAATCGCCCCGCGTGCTTCACGCCCTGTACGTAAGATTTGATATAAAGCATGTAAAGCCTGTAGCGGTTTGACTAGCTTAGGATAAGCTTGGCGGAAATCTTGTGCACTTGCTGAATCTGGCTCGGTCAATAATGCGCCCACCTGAGTGTAGGTCAGGCGTGCATGAGAACGTATTAAAGCGCGATAAAAACGGTAACGTGACAGATTACCGCGCGCGCTGATATTCATCTCACAAACCAGCGCATAGCGATTTTGTTGCGGATTAAGCGAGCATAAACCGTTAGATAAGGCTTCAGGGAGCATAGGCACGACTTGCCCCGG
This sequence comes from Allopseudospirillum japonicum, assembly GCF_900108915.1. GTDB lineage: Bacteria > Pseudomonadota > Gammaproteobacteria > Pseudomonadales > Halomonadaceae > Pseudospirillum > Pseudospirillum japonicum. The sequence continues at coordinate 201,098 of NZ_FNYH01000004.1, read as the reverse complement.
AAAATACACTGAGGTACCTCTTTGATAGGCTTCCTTATCCAAGGGGGAATCCATCTCTACATAGTGAGAAACATCCGCAATGGCAACATAGAGTTTCCAACTCCCGGAAGGCTGGCGCTGACAATAGACAGCATCATCAAAATCTTTGGCGTCCTCACCATCAATCGTCACTAGCGGCAAATCGCGTAAATCAATCCGTCCATCGGTTATCTGGTCGGGAACGTTTTGTGCAAAACTGGCCGCTTGTGCCAAGACCTCTGGTGAGAAAGTATGAGGGATATCATAAGTACGTAACGCCATTTGAATCTCTAGGCCTGGATCCATCGCATGACCAAGCACTTGGATGACCTCCCCCATAGGGGCTTGCTGAAAGTCAGGCTGACGGTGCAGCTTGATTTCAACCACTTGACCATCAAGCGCATCCAAACTCGCACCGGCAGGGATTAACACGGTATGGCGTAACCGTGGGTGATCAGGCACTACTTCCCCAAAGGTTTCTTTTTGATAATAGTGACCAACCAGCTTCTGGGTATGACGCGCAACAATCTCAACCACGCGTGCTTCTTGACGTCCACGACTGTTGTAATGCGGACTTTTGTCTTGAATTAAAACTTCATCCCCATCAAATAAACGCTGCATCTCATATGGGGATAAATAGTAATCTTGGCGCTCTTGTTTAGGTGCAATTCTCCCTTGGCTATCCATAGGCAAGACAAAACCATAACCCTCTTTGTGAGCCTGTACACGGCCACGAATCAGATGCATCTGTTCAATCAAGCCAAAGGCTTTGCGTCGTGTTCTGAGTAGTTGTGCATCACGACACATGGCCATCAAACGCCTGCGTAAAGCTTCAATTGCTTCAGGCGCTTCCAATCCAAACCCTGTACAAAGCTGCTTATGTGTGAGGGGTTTACCTGCTTGTTGTAAAGCCACCAAAATGTACTCCCTGCTCGGTACAGGGTGTGTGTAAGTTTGCTGCTCACGTTCAGCAGCTGGGTCTTGATTCAGTGGCCAAGTCACTGTCATAAATTTGATCTCATCCATTATTTTGCAAAAATTCTGTGCGCGTGCACTTGCTGATAGGCACGTAGGCTTTTGTTCGGCGTCATCTTCGATTAAAAAAAAGTTGCATAGGTAGCAAACTTACCTATAATACGCCTCCGAGTTGCCCAGATGGCGGAATTGGTAGACGCGCTAGCTTCAGGTGCTAGTATCCGTACGGATGTGGAGGTTCAAGTCCTCTTCTGGGCACCACTTTAATTCTGTTTCGATGTGAGAAGTCTAACTGCTTCTTAGTGTCGTGCCTAGTATTGAAGTCTAATTCCTTGATGTCACAAGTATTCAGTCTAACAAGCCCAGATGGCGGAATTGGTAGACGCGCTAGCTTCAGGTGCTAGTATCTGTACGGATGTGGAGGTTCAAGTCCTCTTCTGGGCACCAAATTTATCTTAAGATAAATTGCCTGACGAACTGAATATTTGCTCTAGTATGCCCAGATGGCGGAATTGGTAGACGCGCTAGCTTCAGGTGCTAGTATCCGTACGGATGTGGAGGTTCAAGTCCTCTTCTGGGCACCATCTTCAAAAAATCTCTCTCTATTTCCTTGGCTCAACAGCCTGCTAGGCTTATTGATCGAGCCTGTTATCATGCAATACAAGATTCCCGTTTATCCGTTTGGCTAGGGTGCCTGTTTGCATGAAATTTTTCTCCTCATTTGCACATCGAATCGCCGCTTGGCGTGCACATCGCGTGGTTCATCGTTGGTCGATCACACATTATGCTTATACGCCGAGCAAAACACTGCCGCTTTCTGCAGAGAGTCCCTGCTGTCATTTGCACCTCTATGTTGGGCTGGATCCTTGCAGCAATTTGCCGATTTTAGCCAAGCTGTGCCAACAAATGACAGGGCTGACACCTTGTACGCAAACACAAGATCTAGACCCACACGCATCCCAGATCGCTTACGTTTTGTCCTATCAGCAGCAAGATTTAAAACAATGGCGCGCGCTGTTGCAATGGATCCAAGCACATCCGCAAGTGAAAGTGAGTGTCCAAAGTGTGCATCTGCATTGGGGACGTAATGCCAATGCGTTAGCTAGCTGGCCTGCTCCTTTGCTTAGGTATACATATGCCCATTTTTCCTGGATGCGCCTTCAACACAGCAGTGGTCGACGTTTATATGTGCAGTGGGGACGTCCTTGGCCGCTTAAGTTAACGCAAAATGCCGATATTATTGCGGAAGTCGGGCGCTTAGGGCGCTTTTGTCGTTGGCAATTTCACTTAATGCGCCGCCAGCTATTGGGTGCACCTGCGCCCGATACGGCCCGTAGTTTATCGCAAATTCTCACTTATCCACCTTTGCAAGCCGATTTGGCCTTGCATGCAAGTACCCCCGAATTAGTTCAAAAAAAACTACAGCATTATTTTACCGAGATTCGCGCGGCTTTAAGCTGGCCATGGATTCGGCGTTTTGAAACCAGTTTAACTTGGTTATGGCAAACAGCTTACCAAGGTATTGAGATACAAGGCGCACAAGATTTACCGTCACTGGCTGCCTCACACACTCTTGTATATGTGCCTTGCCATCGCAGCCACATTGATTATTTACTTTTATCTTATGTGTTGTTTCATCAAGGGTTGGCGGTGCCTTATGTAGCGGCTGGCGTGAATCTTAATATTCCTCTCCTTGGTCCGTTATTAAGACGTGGTGGTGCCTTTTTTATGCGGCGTAGTTTCCGTCAGCAGGGTACCTATCCACAAGTCTTTGCTGCTTATTTAACCAGCCTACTAGCGCGCGGTCAGCCAATAGAATTTTTCATCGAGGGAGGGCGTTCCCGCAATGGACGTTTATTAACTCCACGTTTGGGATTAGTGTCTATGTGTGTGCGTGCTGCTTTACTCAAACCAAAGCGCCCACTTGCTTTTATACCCGTGTATATCGGGTATGAAAGTGTGTTCGAATTGCCTGCTTATTTACAACAATTGCAGGGTTTACCTAAGCGCAAAGAATCCTTACCCCATTTATTGGCGAGTGTGATGCGCTTGCGCCCCCCTTTAGGACAAGTCCAAGTGAGTTTTGGCCAACCTCTGGTGCTGGATGCATTTTTGCAACAGCAAACTCCCGAGTGGCGTGCTTACAAAGGTCAAGGTATTCCTGAGGACAGCGTGCCTGCCTTTTGGTCGGCCAGTCTCCAGCGTTTGGGGGATGAGCTACGTTTGGGAATTGCAGCCGCGACTCAAGCACAAGCCATTGATTTACTTGCACTGGTATGGACAAGCTTCACTTATACGCAGGCAAGCCAATTAACGCCAACACAACTTGATATTGTGTGGGATGATTACCGAGGCTGGTATCCTCAGTATGCCAAAACTAGCTATCAAGATGCCTGCCAAGCAAGTTTGCATCCTATCTCCTACACTCTACCTGATACCGATCTCTATCAAAGGCTGGCATATCACAAAAATGCGCTGGCGCCGCAACATCTTCTCCGTGCTCATCTTTGGTTGTATTTACACAGCCAAGGGGGGCAAGCAAGCGAATTGGCGACTTTAGCAGCCTTAGAAAAGCTTTGGCCTCATTTGCAAGCAGAATGGCCTTTGCCACCGTTGAAGCTGCAAACACTTCGCTCAACTGTGGCTGCTTGTCCTTGGATCAACCAGCAAGCACAAGATTATCAGCTTTTAGTCACTGATGCGCATCAAGTGATTGGGCAAAGTTTGCAGGGGTTAGTGTATGCCACTTGGATACGCTTTTATTTGTTGTTAATCGCTTCTCAAAACTATCCCAAAGATCAACAACAAGCCCAAGCCTTCGCCTTGCAAGCTGCACGTGCTTGGGCACAAAAAATACACGGGCCTTGGGTGGATTATGGGGATGCGTACTTGCTACAACAGCAAGCACAACAGATACAAGCAACCGTCGCACAGTATGGTTACTTCAGCTTAAGAGGTTGTTTGCAATTTTCAGGGATTCTCACCAGAAAGCAACGTCGCGCACTGCGACAGCATGTTCAGGCTTTGCTTGATGCCCATGGAGGTTAATACAGATGCAAGAGACACTCAATCAAGATCTAGGATTACTCGGTGTGGCCTTGGCAATTGGCTTGTTAGTCGGCGTAGAACGTGGTTGGCAGTTACGCCATAGCGAAGATGGCCAAAGGGTCGCCGGTTTACGTACTTATGCCTTAATTAGTTTATTAGGTGCTGTCACCACGTTGATTGCAAAAGATGTAGGTGCTTGGATGCTAGGCGCGGCTTTTTTAGGATTAGCGGGTGTGCTAGTGATGGCCTATCAACATAACCCACACCATACCAAAGATATCAGTGTCACTTCCTTAATTTCCGCCTTACTCACCTTTGCTTTAGGCAGTCTGGCCGCTTTAGGCTATGTGATGGAAGCATCAGCCACGGCCGTAGTTGCGACTTTAGTTTTAGCATTAAAAACTGTATTGCACCGCTGGTTATGGTTGATCGAGCGCCAAGAGTTATGGGCCGCTTTAGAGCTTCTTTTGATTTCCGTGGTGATTTTGCCCATCTTGCCTGATCGTGGTATGGGGCCTTGGCAGGCACTCAACCCTTACGAAATTTGGTGGATGGTGGTGTTGATTTCCAGCATTTCTTTTGTTGGTTATTTCGCCATGAAATTTGCTGGTGCTCAGCGCGGACTGATGGCAACCGCTTTATTTGCTGGTTTGGTTTCTTCTACCGCCTTGACATTACAATTTGCGCGACTTGCGCGTGAAGATGAACGCCTACACCCAATTTTAGCCGGTGGCATTTTATTTGCCTGCGGCACCATGTTCCCACGTGTGTTATTAGTCGCCAGTGTGATTAATCCTGAGTTATCCGCCTCCTTAGCCATGCCCATGCTCTTGATGGGGGCCTTTGTCTATTTACCTGCCATTTTCTATTGGTGGACAGGTAGCCAAACTTTGATTACGGATGTGAAACGCCCTGCAAATCCTTTATCTCTCACCTCTGCACTTATGTTTGGTGCCTTGCTAGCAGGGATTTTATTACTCTCGCAAGGGTTGCAACTTTGGTTGGGCGAGGCAGGGATTTTATTAGTGGCTGCAGCATCTGGCGTAGCGGATGTTGATCCTATCAACTTATCCTTATCACGCATGAGCCGTGATGGTGGTTTAGGGCTAGATATTGCTGTGCTAGGGATTGTGATTGCAGCTTCAGTGAATTCCTTGCTCAAAGCCTCTATGGCAGGGGTTTTAGGTGGGAAAGGTTTAGTACAAAGAGTGTCTATCCCCTTATTTTTAGCCGTGGTGAGTGGTTTACTGGCCGCTTGGTGGTTGAGTTTCTAAGTGTCAACAGGTTATCCCCCCAAATTGGGGGGATGGCAAGCAAGTTACCGCATGATTAAGACGCATCCATAATTTGTAGCGGTAAGACTTCATCAAAAGAGGCATCGAGATTTAAAAGCACTCGCATATCTTGAGGATTACGCAATAAATCCTGCAAAGTATACTCGTCAACCACCTGTAAAAAAGCTTCGCGTGCACGCGCTAAAATAGGTTTAAGTTCACACGCACCCGTTAAAGGACAATAAAGCTTATTACAATTGACAATGTCTAAGCTGGTTTCAAAATCACGGATCACTTGGCCTAAGTTAATAGTTTGGGCTTCACGCTCTAAACGTAAACCACCGTATTTACCGCGTACCGTTTGGATATAATCCATTTGTCCCAATTTGTGGACAATCTTCATTAAGTGATTACGCGAGATATCAAAGTGCTGGGCAATATCACTGATGGTGACTAACTCATCAGATTTTTGGATACCCAGAAACATTAATACGCGCACCGCGTAATCTGTTTGTCGGGTGAGTTGCATACCTAAGCTTCCTCCATTTAGGGTGTGCAAAATATGTTGCTACCTAATCCCGTCAAGTTTCTCAAATAAGAAGGCTTGGGGGTGCTCAAATTCAAGTGTACCTCGGTTAACTTGATTTTTATTCGCCAATAGATTTTTAGATAGATATAAAAAAATCATAAACTAGCATCCTGTAATAGCAAAAAATCAGAGTAAACGCCTATATATCTAGAACAGGGATTTAGGCTACAACTTTAGTTATCATATCGCTAAAAGTGGCCATCGAACAGCATGATTTTGTATGCAAAGCAGTAAAAAGTTTACATAGATGTTGTCTTTTTACTCAACACTGAGTCTTTTAGAGGGGAAAACGTAAAAGAAATGCAAACATACGTATCTACGCAGCCAGAGACTACTGCGACTATGAGACCTAAGGCAAAAATTGAAATTCACTATTGTTGTCAATGCCAATGGTTATTACGTGCAGCTTGGATGGCACAGGAACTCTTATCTACCTTTGCCGACGATCTTGAAAGTGTCGCTTTAGCTCCAAAAAGTGGGGGGACTTTTGCTATTTACTATCAGCAAGGCGAGGATGTCCCTGTATTGATTTGGTGCCGTCGTCGTGATCAGGGGTTTCCACCGATTAAAGCCCTCAAGCAAAAAGTACGGGATCTGCTGGATCCAGAACGCTTCCTTGGGCATTTAGATCGGTAGAAACACCAACTCATTTACCTGTATTTTGTTGCCATTTTGACCAGTCAGATCCTTGCAAATCAAAAGCCTTGCCAAAGCCTTGTACATAATGGATCTGGTGTGCATCTAATCGAAATAAATAAAAATCTGGTAACTGACGCAACATAGAAACCAAGGTGCCGTGGCGTTCGCGTAATGCATCGAGCTGGCGACCGTAAACGGCATCCTCTTGTGCAATCGCAGTAGCTATCCCTTGGTAAATCAAACGCTCGCGTGCATAAATTTGTTTACTGGCGCTTTCGTCTGCAATCAACATCCAAGAAACATGCGGGGATTTCAATAAGTTTCGAGTATGTTGTGCCAACTCACTAATAAAAATATAAAAACAACCGCGACTTTCAGCGACAAAAGGCGTGTAGCTGACCCAAGGCAATTGTCCTTCACCCAGTGTTGCCAGCTGCAGGCTTTGGACATTTGCCAGCAAGCTATCAACCTTATCAAGGAGATTGTCATCGGGTGTTTTGCTCATTTCCGTAGTGGTTTGTGTCGGTTCCATGCGAGACCTCAGCCATGGCAAAATAAAATAAAGTGAACTCCCGCTTCAATCGCGACAGATAACAAAATATTAAGGTGTTTGCTGTTGCCATTGTTCCAATTGGCGACGCTGTTTTTTATTAGGGCGCTGACTTGTTTCTGGTGCCAGCCCTAACTCACGAGCTAGACGCCTTTGCTGTGCTGCCTGTTGACGCTTTTGTTGGCTTGCAGGCGTCTCTTGATACAGGGTTTGTGCCTCTGTTGCTGAGCGTCTTTGTTCACTAACAGCCAATATTTCTACTTCAAGCTGGTCCCAACCTTGAGGGAGGTGCAATAAAGCCCCAATTTCCACTTCCTTGCTTGGCTTGGTTCTGTTGCCTTGGTAGCGTACTTTGCCACCTTCAATGGCTGCTTTAGCAAGGGTGCGTGTCTTAAAAAAGCGTGCGGCCCAGAGCCATTTATCTAAACGGACTTTAGTGCTCATTTTAATCACCTTGTGTTCTCTGTGGCAGTAAGCTAGCAAAGGCATGCACTGCTGGGTATTCGCTTAGTTCGCGTTTTGGTGAACGCATATCGGGCTGTGCGATGGTAAGCAAATAGCGAATACCAAAGGCTTGCGCGCTGGCAAGCACGTCTTCGTTATCATCAATCAGTAAGGTATGCTGAGGATCAAAACCAATTTGGGTTTGCAATGCGTGCCAAAACTCAGGCGCTTCTTTGGCAACACCTAGATCTGCTGAGCTCACCACATGGTCAACATAAGGCTGTAAATCCACTAACTCTAGCTTGAGCGCTAAACTCTGCCGATCCGCATTGGTCGCTAGCGTCACTCTCGGATGGGCCTCTTGCAACCAGCGCAGAAAATCTAAGGCATCGCTACGAAAGCCAATCAGGTGTTGCACCTCGCGTTTTAAAGCCAGAATATCTACATTAAATTCACGACTCCAATAACTTAAATCATACCAAGCCAGTTGCCCTTTTTTTGCCATCAAACGTTGAATGACAGATGAATGTGCTTGTGCAGCCTCAAGTTGATGTAGCTGTGCATAGCGACGTGGTAAGTGCTCCAGCCAGAAATGGCTATCAAAATGCAAGTCTAATAAGGTGCCATCCATATCGAGTAAAACGTCTTGAATTTTGTGCCATTCCAGCATGAATTTGTCTCCTAAAACGGATTATTTACGACGTGCACGGCGTTCTGCGCGAGCTTCAGCAGTGCGCTTAAGCTGACGTTTTTTGGCCGCGTCTCGGCTATCTTTGACTTGTGGATCGAAGGGATTATCACCACTGCGGAATTCAAAACGCAAAGGTGTTCCTTTGATTTTTAAAATCTTACGGAAGGTATTCATTAAATACCTCTTATAACTATCGGCAAGCACTTGGGTTTGATTACCGTGTACCACAATTAAGGGCGGATTTAGGCCACCTTGGTGTGCATATCTCAGTTTAATCCGCCGCCCTTTGACTAACGGTGGTTGATGTTCTTGGACAACATCTTCGAGCAAACGGGTTAAACGATTGGTACTCCAGCGAGAGAAGGCACTACGAAATGCCTGATCGATGGAAGCATATAAGTGGCCAACATTGGTGCCATGTAGTGCAGAGATAAAGTGAATATCCGCATACTCAACAAAGCCCAAACGACGTTCAATATCTTGCTTGAGTTCTTGGCGTGCTTCTGGGGTCATACCATCCCACTTGTTGACGGCAATCACTAGGGCACGTCCTGATTCAAGAATAAAATCGAGTAGATGCAAGTCTTGCTCTACTAAACCAACCCGTGCATCTATCACCATCACAGAAACATGACTATCACGCACGGCCTGCAAGGTTTTGATAATCGAGAATTTCTCCGCAACCTCAGAAACATATTTACGCCGCCGAATCCCTGCAGTATCCACAAGTAAATATTTGCGTTCATCACGTTCATAAGGGATTTCTATCGCATCCCTTGTCGTACCCGGCTGATCAAAAACAACCACACGTTCTTCACCCAAGATACGATTAATGAGCGTGGATTTACCGACATTCGGGCGTCCAACTACACTGATGCGAATTTGCTCTTCATCAAGATTGAGTTCACGTTTAAAAGGATCTGCCGCTGCATCCATCTCTGGTTGAGCTTGTTCTGCCAAGGCTTGTGCTTTGCGTTTACTCGTATACAAAGATTCTGCTTGCGCTTGCGCTAGCACTTCTGCCATGGCTTCTGGGCGCAAATCTAACAAAACGTTTTGAATCATTTGGGTCACACCGCGCCCATGCGCAGCCGCAATCGCTACAGGCTCGCCAAGGCCTAGTGCGTAAAACTCAGCACTGTAAGTATCTGCATCCAAGCCGTCCGTTTTATTGACTAGTACCCAAGCTTGTTTACCTTGCTGACGTAAATGTTGCGCAATCATCTCGTCTGCTGCTGTCATGCCTGCACGTGCATCCACTAAAAATAACACGGCATCTGCTTCTTGAATGGCGAGTAAAGATTGGCCTGCCATCAAAGCGTCTATACCTTGCTCATCCCCACTAATACCACCGGTATCAATCAGTAAATAGGGAATCCCACCAACACGGCCTTCACCATATTTGCGATCACGGGTTAAACCGGGTAAATCAGCAACCAGCGCATCACGGGTGCGTGTTAAGCGGTTAAATAAGGTAGATTTGCCCACATTAGGGCGCCCAACTAGGGCAATAACCGGATTCATTATCTTGATCTCGTTCGTACTTAAACTGTATTTGTGCTTAGACTGAAAAAGGCAAACTCGTCATGTTTGAGTTTGCCTTACAATCATTCAGCGCGTGCCACACAAGGGGCAGACGTTAAGGTTGGTTTGTTGCGAATTTCCAAAGATGCAAATCACCTTCAGTCGACAGGCTGATCACTTGATCTTTCCAGCGTAATAAAGGGGCCTGAATGGGCGCATCCGCTTGTTGCGCACGTGCGACAAGGCGTCCATCTTCTGTCGCAAGGACATGGAGATACCCTTGGTAATCACCAACAGCAAGATGCCCACTGTCGAGGAAAACTGGCGCACTTAGACCACGTCCGCTTAATTGATCTTGAATCCATAAAGTACGCCCAGAATAAGCATCCAAAGCAACTAGATGACCGGCTTCGTTAACATACACTAGGGTACCTGAGTCAACGGCTGCACTTAAATAACTCGAGGCTTCCACTGCCCAACGCGGTTCACCGGTCAAAGGATCAACGGCGGCCACTTTACCTCGGTAACCTGTGGTATATAAAGTGCCTTGACTGAGTTGCGGCTGTCCACTGATATCTGTCATTTTCTCAATATCTGTGCGTCCTTGTGGCCAGCTAATACGTACATCCCAGCGTACATAACCATTACGATTATCTAAAGCCAGTAATTTACCTTCAGGCGTACCAACATAAGTGAGTAGGTTGGTCACTAAAGGCGTACGTTCAGCACGCAAACTCAGGCGGCTCGCTTGTTCACTATGATGCCAAGCTAATTTACCTGTGAGACGTTTAAACGCCCAAACATCACCAGAGACACTTTGTACCACAACTAAATCTGCATTTGCTTGTGGTGCACCTAAGACCTCAGCCTTAAGTGCCGTTTGCCAATCAGTGGCGCCTGTTTGTGGGTTTAGCGCGTACAACTGGCCATCTGCAGAAACTACAAAAACTTGTTGGGCATCGGCATACACACCACTGCTAATAGGTGTTTGTAAATCCTGTACCCAAATTTTTTGCCCTTGCGCAAGATCCCAAGCATACACCTGCCCCTGTGCATCCGCAGCATACAAAGCATCCGCATATAAGGCCATTTGGTGCACATAGCCCCGCCCTTGGCTCCCTTGCGTTTGCCAGCTTTCTTGTAAATCGAGCTGCCATTCTGCCTGAATTTTTGCCAGCGGGGTCGGTGGGTATTCAGGTTCAGGTGTTGATGCACAGCCACCGAGTAGCATCAGTAGACCAGTACCTAGGATCAGATTACGCATAAGGATAAACTCCAGCTTTCACGCCTAGTTATCGCAACTAGGCCAAGTCGAGGATTAGGCCGCAGGGGTGGCGCTTTCAGTGACTGGCGGCGTCAAATTATCACGCTTAATCGACAGCCAAGGGTGCGTATTTTGTGCATTGGGATATTCAAGCGCTTTACTATAGGCTGTGTAAGCACCTTGCGAATCACCTTGTGCAAGCAAAATATCTCCTTGAATGGCGAAACGTTCTATCTGTAAAGCTTCCAGCTTCACGCCTTCCAATAGTTGCAACGCACCACTTGTGTTCTCTTGTGCTGCCAAGATACGCGCTTGTCTTAAGATAGCAACTTCCTTGATTAAAGGATTTTGACTAGAAGCCTGCACAGCTTGTAGCCTTTGTTGTGCTGTTGCTAAATCATCCTGAGTCACAGCCGCTTGTGCTTGTAAAAGCAAAATTTGATCTGCATATAGGCTGTTTGGGTAGTCAGTTAAAATGGCCTGTGTTTGTTCTTTCAGGTCGTCTAAAGACTGACCTGCATTGAGCTGGCTGATCACCTGTTGATAAGCATCCGAGGCCGTTTCCAACTTGCCAACTTGCCAATCTTGATAGCCACGCCACGCCATGCCAGCACCAACACCAATAGCAATAATCAAGGCCCAAGATTTGCCTTGCGTATTCCACCAATGCTTGATGGCTTCTAACTGTTCTTCTTCGGTACGCATATTAATCCTGTTTTGCTTATCCTGCTGTGATTAGGGGCGCAAAGCTTGTTGTAAATAGGCAGCGACTTCGCTAACAGCAAGGGTCTCTTGCTCTGTTTGATGACGCAAAGGTTTAATATTGACCACACCTTCGGCCACCTCCTGCTCACCTAAAATCAAGGCGATTTGCGCACCACTGCGATCGGCTTTCTTTAATTGATTTTTGAAACTGCCACCACCACAATGGGTTTGGATACGCAAGCTGGGCACTTCGCTACGTAGACGCTCTGCAAGCAAAAATGCATGTTCATCTATTCCAGCACCAACTGCCACCAGATAAACATCCAAATGTCGATCTAAGTGTGCTGGAAAAGCTGCCAAAGTGTCTAACAATAGGAGCAAACGCTCAACCCCCATCGCAAAACCAACTGCAGGGGTTGCACGCCCACCCAATTGTTCAACCAAACCATCATAACGCCCACCAGCACATACCGTCCCTTGCGCACCAAGGGCTTGCGTTGTCCATTCAAAAACGGTTTTGCCGTAGTAGTCCAGTCCACGTACCAAGCGCGGATTGATCACATATTGAATCCCAGCGGCATCCAATAACGAACATAAGCCTTTAAAATGGCTTAAACTTTCTTCATCAAGATAATCATGAAAGTTAGGCGCTTGATCTAAAAGCGCTTGGGTGCTGGCAATTTTAGAATCTAAAATCCGCAGTGGATTGGTATGCAGGCGCTTTTGGCTATCTTCATCCAAGGCAGCAAGGTGTTGGGTTAAATAAGCGACAAGTGCCGTTTTATATGCTTGGCGAGCCTCTGCTGAACCCAAGGTATTGAGCTCTAAAGTTAGGGCTTGGCTAATACCGAGTTCTTGCCATAAACGTGCACTCATTAAGATCAATTCCACATCAACATCTGGCCCTTGTAAGCCAAAGGTTTCTACCCCGATCTGATGAAACTGACGATAGCGGCCTTTTTGTGGGCGTTCGTAACGAAACATAGGCCCCATATACCAAAGCCGTTGCGTTTGGTTATATAAAAGGCCGTGTTGCTCACAGGCACGCACACAGCTAGCGGTACCTTCTGGACGCAGGGTAAGGCTTTCACCATTACGATCTTCAAAGGTATACATTTCTTTTTCGACAATATCGGTAACTTCACCAATAGAGCGTTTAAATAAAGCCGTCTGCTCTAAAACAGGCATGCGTATTTCACGATAGCCATACCGTGCAACCAAGTCACTGACTTTCGTTTCCAAATACTGCCAACGCGCAGACTGTTCAGGCAAAATATCATTCATACCGCGAATGGCTTGTACTTTTTGTGCCAAAACTAGATTCTCCAAGCAATCAAATCACTGTAAATTGTCAAAGGCTGTCTCAATAGAGGGTTAACCTTTGGCGATCAAGGCGTCTTGTTGCGCTACCTGTTTGCGAATGCGCGCCTCTAGCGTGTCTAAAAGTGCTGCATTATCCACCTTAGATTCAGGCTGCCCTTGGGCATAAATCAAATTCGGTGTCCCACCGGTGAGACCAATATGAGCTTCGCGTGCTTCTCCAGGGCCGTTGACAACACAACCAATAATGGCAACATCTAAAGCCGTGCGTACATCTTCCAGACGGGTTTCTAACGCATTGACTACAGAAATCACATCAAAATTTTGGCGTGAACAACTTGGGCAAGCAATAAAATTGATCCCACGACTACGCAAGCGTAAACTTTTGAGTAAATCAAAGCCGACTTTCACTTCTTCTACAGGGTCTGCTGCTAAAGAGATGCGCAAAGTATCACCAATCCCTTCCATCAAGAGTAGGCCCAAGCCCACCGCAGACTTGACTGTGCCTGAACGTAAACCACCGGCTTCCGTAATTCCCAAATGTAAGGGTTGCTCGATTTGCGAGGCAATTTGCCGATAAGCGGCTACCGTCATAAAAATATCAGACGCTTTAAGGCTTAACTTGTAATTTTGAAAGTCCAAGCGATCTAAAATATCAATATGACGCATGGCGGACTCAACCAAAGCTTGGGGGGTTGGTTCACCATATTTTTTTTGTAAATCTTTTTCTAAAGAACCAGCATTGACACCAATACGAATAGGTATATTGCAATCGCGAGCGGCACTTACAACAGAACGGACTCTATCTTCACGGCCAATATTACCGGGATTAATACGCAGACAGTCCACGCCTAACTCAGCGACACGCAAGGCAATTTTATAATCAAAGTGGATATCTGCCACCAAAGGAACTTCCACCTGTTGGCGAATCTTGCCGAAGGCTTCTGCAGCGTCTAAAGTTGGTACAGAAACCCGCACAATATCCGCACCAGCTTGTTCAAGACTGCGGATTTGCGCCACTGTCGCTGGCACATCGCATGTTTCCGTGTTGGTCATACTTTGCACACTAATAGGGGCATCGCCACCAACAGGCACCTTTCCGACATAAATTTTACGCGATTGACGTCGTTTGATAGGAGATGGAGTTTGCATACTCAGCTCAGTGAATCCATAAGTAAATTAAGCGCCTACATTAAAACGCGCGGTTCCATTGGCACGGACATGCTCTGCAACAGAAATTTCTTCGCCCTGATAATACACACGCACACCGCCACCATTACCAATATTCAAGTTAAAGGGTGCGCGACCTTCTAAAGTCACTTCTTCACCTTGCTGACGGATACCTGAAAGTAGAGTTTTATTATCAGCATCTTTAATCTGTAGCCAGCAGCGTTCTTTAAAAACCAAAACCAGTTTGTTCTGTGCATTAGCCGCTGCCGCTGGACCTTGAGTATTTTCTGGTGCCGCTGATGCTTGATCTGTCGCAGTTTCCTCAGTCTCTGGTGTGGCAGGTGTTTCTTCTGTTGTCGCTTGCGCTTCCTGTGTGGTACTGACTTCCGTTGCCTCTGCATCCGCTGTTGCCTCCTCCTCTGTCACCGAAGGATTCGCTGGATCTTGTGCAATTTCTGGGTTAGGAGTGGCTTGCGGGCTTGTCACAGGTTCAAGGATAGTGCGCCCATCTAGGGTATCGACAGCAATCGGTGCATTATTATCATTAAGCATGGCAACCACTTCGCTTGGATTGCGGCTTTGCCACCAGAAAACAGCTAAACCCACAACCACCACAACGACCAGCAAGGTCATAATTTTGGGGGCCCAAGTGCTTTCTTCACGTTCTGGCTTGATGCTTTGTAAAGGGCTATGTTGGGGTTCTGCATCTTGTTCGGCGAAATAGTGGTAATAGGCCGTCATGATTTCATCAGGGCCGATATCTAACAAGCGCGCATACGTGCGCAAATAACCACGCACGAAAGTTTTGCCAGGCAAAATATCAAATTCATGATTTTCTAATGCAGGGACATACGAGGGTAATAGATTCAGTTTCTGGCAAACTTCTTCTTGTGTCCAGCCACGTGCTTCACGGGCAGCACGTAAAATTTCTCCAGGACGCTTAATCTCAGGTGTGGATGATTCCTGTGTAGATGGGGCTTCCGTTTTTTCACTCATGATGCAAGGAATCCTTATAGTGTAAATACTCAGGTGAATCTGGATAAACTCGGGCAAGATGCTTAATCACCTGAGAAAGCAAAGCAGGGGTTTGTGGCAAGGCATCCGCAATTTGGATGCCTAAACCTAACCCCTCAGCATCCACATTGCCCAAGTGATAATAATGCTGAAAATGCTTCCAAGCGGTGACATAGTCATGATCTTGAGAATATAAACGTGCTAACTGCAGATGTACACGCGAATTCTGAGGTTCTAACTGAAGTGCACGGATAAAGGCCGCTTGTGCCGCTTGGGTACGTCCTCGTTGTAATTGACAAAGACCAATGTTTTCAAAAATACGTGCCCGCTGTGGATAGAAAGTGTCTTGGGATGCGCGTTCAAATTCAGCACAAGCAAGCGCATATTTTTGTTGTCGATATAAAAAAACACCGTAATTATAACGTGCCAAGGTAAATTCTGGTTGTGCTTTAAGTGCTTGCTGAAAATAAGTTTCAGCCAACCGAGATTCTTGTTCGGTTTGATAAATCAGCGCCATCCCTTGCAAAGCTTGTGCGTGTTGCGGGTTGGATTCCAAAACACGTGCAAAGGCGTAGCGAGCACGTTCTAAGTCTTGTTTTTGCAAATACCCAATGCCTAAGGCGGTATAGGCTTCTTGCACATTTTGAGCGCTTTGTAACTTTGGAGAAGGTGCCATAGAGCCACAAGCACCTAGACTGATACTCAAGAAAAGTAAGCTGATATAAGCGAAAATCTTGATCATCAGGTTCTCCATGTCGTAGACAGCTTGGTTAAACACAAGACGTTAAACGCAAAATACAAGTATCAGGTCACGCGGTTATTTCTAGGGCGCGGAAGTCGCGATGACCTGCTGATATTTTGCACTGCGTCGTGTTTTATCCTGCACTTGACCTACTAGTTGCCCACAAGCGGCATCAATATCATCACCACGGGTGGAACGAATCGTAGCCGTATACCCAAGATCGTACAAGGCTTGCTGGAATGCCATCACACGGTTACGAGAAGGCTTTCGATACTGAGTATTTGGGAAAGGGTTAAAAGGAATCAGATTAATTTTGCACGGTAAGCTTTGCAAGCGCTGTGCTAACACCTTGGCATCTGTGACGCTATCATTGACGCCATCAATCAAGGTGTACTCTATGGTGATCACACGCTTATCCCCACATTTTTTTAAGTAACCTTGGCAAGCTGTGATCAAAGCATCAATGTTGTATTTTTTGTTAATCGGTACTAGCTCATTTCTTAGTTCATCGGTTGCCGCATGTAACGAGATAGCCAAAGAAACATCGATGTCATCACCAAGGCGCTCAATCATAGGCACCACTCCAGACGTCGACAAGGTGACACGGCGCTTTGATAAACCGTAGCCTTTATCGTCCAGCATCAAACGCATGGCATCGAGTACAGGTTCATAATTCAGTAAAGGCTCGCCCATTCCCATCATCACCACATTGGTCACTGGACGGTTACTGGTATCTTTACGTGGCCCAAAGGAACGCTGCGCGACCCAAACTTGGCCAATAATTTCAGCCGCAGATAAATTACGCTGAAAGCCTTGTTTACCTGTGGAGCAAAAGCTGCAATCAAGTGAGCACCCGACTTGTGAGGACACGCATAAGGTCCGCCGATGACTTTCCGCTGGAATTAACACGGTTTCAACATAGCTGCCAGCATCCACCTCTAATACCCATTTGCGCGTGCCATCTTCTGAATAGTGGTGGTACACCACCTTAGGCGCACGAATTTCGGCAACCTCGCTCAGGCGTTGACGCAACCCCTTACTTAAGTCCGTCATTTGACTAAAATCATCGACCCCATAATGGTGCATCCATTTAAGCACTTGAGTCGCACGGAAACTTTTCTCGCCTAAAGTTTGAAAAAAGTCGATTAACGCTTGGGGCGTCATGCCAAGAAGATTCGTTTTCTCTGTGGTCGCAGAGGCAAGATCTGCAGCATCAGTGGCTAAAGATAAGGAAGAAGACGGCATAGACATAAAGGTATCTTTAATTGGGCAGGAGGAAACCGAAGAGCCAAGGCCAAAACCTAATCTAGACTAGATTTTGGCCAGATGATGCAGTTGTTAATTAGTCGCGCGGACAGATTTCATCATCACTAAAGAAGTAGGCCACTTCGCGTTCTGCAGAGGTGGCAGAATCTGAACCGTGAACCGCGTTGGCATCAATAGAAGAAGCAAAATCAGCACGAATACTGCCTGCCGCTGCTTTTTGCGGATCAGTCGCGCCCATCAGTTCACGGTTGCGCGCAATGGCGTCTTCACCAGCCAGTACTTGAACCATCACTGGACCGGATGTCATAAAATCAACCAAGTCTTTAAAGAAAGGACGCTCTTTATGCTCCGCATAAAAACCTTCGGCTTGCTCACGTGATAGATGCTGCATTTTAGCCGCAACGATGCGCAGACCTGCTTTTTCGAAACGAGCATAAATTTCACCAATGACATTTTTTGCAACGGCGTCAGGTTTGATAATAGATAAAGTATGTTCAACAGCCATGAGTTGATCTCCATATAAAAAACCGGTGCGCACCTAGTTCAAGCAGCGCCCAAGAAAAGAAAGTATAGCATTGGGACCTTGGGTAATTGAGATTTCATCCCTATTTTACTGGCATTTTGATACTCACCAGTGTTGACACGCTTATTAGGATGTCAATACAGGAAAAAAGTGCGTATCTTTTGCAAGGAGGTCAACAAAATCACACAAGCGTCCTGCCGAAACAATTTAAGGCCGGCATTATACGCTGTCCCATCCCAAAAGCCTATCAAGTAGGAGGTAAGACGCTCATTGGGTTTTGAGCTCACGCGAGGTCAGATGTTAAAACTTTCACCACAGCCGCATTCATCTTTGACATTTGGGTTATTAAAACGGAAAAAGCGATTTACGCCTTCTTGGACGTAATCAACCTCAGTACCATCAATTACCTTGAGGCTTTCCGTATCGACAAGTACTTTGACCCCTTCTTGCTCGAAAACTTGATCTTTTTCATCTATATGTTCAGCAAAATCAAGAACATAGGCATAACCAGAACAACCGCTCGGTTTCACTTTGATACGCAAACCTATACTTTGGGTTTGCTGCTGTAAACACTGCTGAACATGTGCTAATGCGCTGGATGTTAAACGAATGCCCATGAGAAAACTCCTTTAATGATGGATTATGAACCTCTTAAGCGCTTGACGGCTGCTTTTAATTGCTCACCTGCAATCTGAATTTCTTGCACCTTGGTATAGCGGCCCATACTAAGACGGATAGACGCCAATGCTTGTTGGCGTGTTAAGCCGATGGCGGTTAATACATAAGAAGGGTCTAACGTGGCTGAATTACAAGCAGAGCCTGTAGACAGTGCTAATTCAGGCACAGCCATCAGTAGCGCTTCTGCATCAATACCCGCAAAAGTTAGACTGACAATATGGGGAGCTTGGTGATTTTCATCGGCCCCGTTGACTTGCCAATCATGCAAATCAGATAAGATCTCTAGCAAGGTCTGTCTTAGCCTATACGCATGCGCATGGTCTTCTTGATAGCAAGTGTGTGCAAGCTGCGCTGCCTCTCCCATACCGACTAATTGGTGGGTTGCCAGCGTTCCTGAACGCATCCCTCTTTCATGCCCACCACCATGCATTTGCGCTTGCAAACGTAAGCCTCTGCGTACAAATAAAGCACCAACCCCTTTAGGGCCATACATTTTATGAGCACTTATTGATAGAAGATCTATCCCTTGCAACGCTTGCAAATCGAGTGGAAATTTACCTACGGCTTGTGCAGCATCCACATGAAAATGCGCCGGATGAGAAGCCAGATGTGCGCTGATATCCGCAATAGGGTTAAGGCTACCCAATTCATTGTTGACATACATTAAAGAGACCAACAAGGTATCTTCACGCAAAGCTTCAAGCACTTGCTGTGTTTGAATACGTCCTTGGGCATCTGGCGCTAGATAGGTCACTTGATAGCCTTGCTGTTGCAATACTTTGCAAGGATCTAAAACCGCTTTGTGCTCAATTTGAGAGGTAATCAGGTGACGCTTCTGTGGAAATTGCGCAGCTAAACCTAAAATTGCCAGATTATTCGCCTCTGTAGCCCCAGAAGTCCACACCAGCTCACGAGCATCGGCCTTAATCAAATCGGCAACTTGCGCGCGCGCGTGTTCGACGGCTTGTTCTGCTTGCCAACCTAACATATGCGAACGTGATGCAGGGTTAGCAAAACAACCTTCTAAGGTCATAAATTGCAGCATTTTTTGCGCAATTTCTGCACTTATCGGTGTAGTTGCAGCATAATCTAAATAAATCACCTCAAGCTCCTTGTTATCTCTGTAAATGACACATTAAGAAGAGGATAACAGAGAAATTGGGGTAAATTGATCCTGAGATGCCAGTTTGTGAGCTGAAGTGCGACACCCTTGTTGTTGCTGTTCGACCAGCTCGGCCAAGGTAATGGCGCTGAGAAAATCATGAATTTGTCGGCTAAGACGACACCACAGGTGGTGCGTTAAACAGGTATCACCTTGGCGACAATCACCACGCCCATTACAACGAGTTGCATCAACCGATTCATTAACTGCATCAATCACTTGTGCAATAGAAATGGTATCACTTGAGCGGCTCAAGCGATAACCCCCTCCCGGGCCACGAACACTGATTACAAGATGCTGACGCCTTAATTTCGCAAAAAGCTGTTCTAAATAAGAAAGAGAAATTTCTTGGCGGCGAGAAATATCTGCCAAGCTAATCGGGCCGGACTCTGCATTCAGTGCCAAATCCAGCATGGCGGTGACTGCATAGCGTCCTTTAGTGGTCAGTCGCATAAGGGAATACCTGTTGTGCTCATCAAGATGGGTCATAAAATTGCGGCTTATTAACAGGCATTATGCTAAGACCTAGTATTATGGTCAAGTTTATCAAAAAACTTGTGTGTATAAGCTATCTTTTATTGGTAGGAGCTTACATCTTCTTGTGAAAAATAGAGTATACTTAGCATCAGACGCATGCGAGAGGCATCCCAGAATTTTATGCTAAGTGCATGCATAGGTGATTTAGGTAACTTATCCGCGCTAAAAGGCTCAAGATTGATCAGTTTTGGTCGTTTTATAGGGAAAGATTTCTTTTGCGAGCCTAACTTTAGGGCGACTAACTTACGAGGCCCGCCCCATGCGTGCTACATCCACAGGTAACGACAATTATTACATGCAGCTTGTTCGCCGCTACCAACAAACGCCTCAGGTCACTCCAGCACATAAAGCTGGAGCCAATCAGGCTGCCTCGGCAAATCAAGTGGGTTTTCAGCAAGCTGTTCAAGCAATCTCTAGTTCATCACAAGCGCAGGAAGTGCAAAATACACGTCATACTAAAGATGCAAGTGCCGCTAAGGGTATCAGCACAAAAACTAGTGCCACTGATAGTCAAGCGCAGGAAGCGGCCACTTATGGCCGTTTTTCTGATGATGAGCTAGAACAAAAACGTCAAGCCTTAGCAAAACAGCAACAGCAAATTGAGCAAGAGCAAGAAGCGATTGTGCGCGAACTCGCCGCGCGTGATGCTGAGGTACGTCGCCACGAGCAAGCCCATGCTGCTGCAGGCGGTGAACTTGCTGGTTCACCTCAATATGATTATGTTGAAGGCCCAGATGGGCGTCAGTATGCTGTCAGTGGTGAGGTTGACATTCAGTTCTCGCCTGTCAGTGGTGATCCGGAAGCGACCTTGCGTAATGCTGAAAAAGTCATGCAAGCCGCTTTGGCACCAGAGCAACCCTCATCGCAAGATAGACGTGTGCACGCCGAAGCCCAAGCAGTCGTCAGTCAAGCACGTGCTGAAATAGCACGCCAGCGTACAGAACAGCAAGCGTTACATGGTCGTGCTGGTGCATCTTTTACCTTCTCCGGCACACCGGTTGAGTCTGCGAGCGCAAACAAACAAGAAGACGCAGGTTTACCGAGTATCCAGTTTGCACGCAAACGGCCACAATCTTTGCAGGTAGCAAGTATTCGTCCTGCTTTTCCTAACGATGCCTATTCACCTCTAGGGCAAATTCTCTTTTCGCACCTTGTAGGTATGTCAGGCGCACGCATGCCTTATCCTTCGGGTAGTTTGCTCAATTTATCCGCGTGATATTTGATAAGTTCACAAATTGATGCAGTATCAACCCTTCTTTTCTATTGGGTATTTGCTAGCATGCTGCACGCATGTTTTCTAAGTCGACTAAATTCAGGACAAGGCCCTTGTGTGCCCTTTTGCAGATGGACTCTTTGCTTAGGTAGGAAAACGGGAACCAACGATTGAAACCTTCTCAAGACAAGAGCCTTAAGTTATCTATGTGGTCTTTGCGAACCCTTACCCCTTTTTTAGCCGTCACCTTGTGCAGTATTGCTGCGTTAGTGGCGATTTTACTTGTGGCTGCCAGTCGTTTAGACCAACAGGCGGCACAAGAAACGGCCCATCGTCTAGAGGTGGCTTTGCAAGAAGTGCAAGCGAGTTTGCGTGCCCAAGCACAACAGGGAGCAGCTTGGCTAAGTTTATTACCTGATACCCCATCACCAGCTGCTGTCAATCCACGTTTACAAGCAAGTATGGGATCCACGTGTTTATTATTGCTCGATCGAGAACTGAGCTTATTAGCACGTTATACTTGCGCTCCTGAATATAAGCATATCCAGAAATTACCACCACTCAAATATACGGCACCACAGCAAGGCAGTTTATTAATAGAAGCAACCCCCTATTTATATGCTTTGGCTCCTGTACCTGCACAAGATGCGCGGCGACAATTACTACTTAAATTACAAGTAGTTGATACATTTTGGTTACAACATCTACAAGCAAATTATCGACTTCCTGAATTGCAGTTCAGCACCTTTCGCCCAAGACTTAAAGACATGCAGGGCCATGCCTTATATTCACCAAGTCAAGATGTGGTCGGTTATCTGGTATACACACGTCCTACACCGGGGCGTGATTTAGTACGCAGTGTACTGATGCCCTTATTTGCAGGCATCTTGTTGATTATGAGCATTGCATTAATCATGGCGCGCCAAATGGCCCAATTAGTGCGCCAACGTGAGAAAAGCCAAACACGTTTACGTCATGTGATTGATCTTGTCCCTCATATGATTTATGCCCGTGACAAATACGGACGCTTTATTCTGGCCAATCATGCCACGGCAAAGCTTTATCATTGCTCACCTAAACAAATGATAGGGCGTACTGTCGGTGAGCTAACCAATGATCAAGAAGCCCACCAGCAAGCCCAGCGCAGCGATCGCCAAGTCTTGGATACAGGACAAGCGCGCAATATGGAAGAAGAACGTATTCGCAATGCGCAAGGTGAAGAACGCTTATTTCATACGAGTAAATTAATTTATCAGGATGATTTAGGTTTTAATTCCGCAGTGTTAAGTGTGTCGATTGATGTGACGCAACAACGTCAGCAAGAACTCAAATTACGCTTACTTTCCAATGCGTTAGAACACAGCGGTAGTGCTATTTTGATTGCTGCGCGCCAAGGTGAAATCCAGTATATCAATAATCGCTTTGCCGCTTTAACTGGCTATGCCCCAGAAGAAGTCACAGGCCAGCCCATTCAGCATTTATTTAATGCCAATACACGCCCAGAAGCACGTATGCGCATTTGGCGCAATTTACGCAAATATGGTCATTGGCGAGGTGAGGTACAGTTTCAACGCAAGGAAGGTGCACCTTACTGGTCTATGGTTTCCATCTCCCCTATACGTAATCGCAAGCAAGAAATTACCCATTACGTCGTAGTGAGTGAAGATATCAGCGAACTAAAGCGCGCCCATCAACAGATGGAAAAACTGGCTTTTTATGACACTTTAACAGGATTAGAAAACCGCCGTTTATTCCGCGAGCGTCTCAAACAAGCCATACGCGCGGCAAAACGTACCCGTGAACAGGCCGCGCTGTTATATCTCGATTTAGATCGTTTTAAACGCATCAATGACACCTTGGGCCATGATGCAGGGGATCAGCTTTTAGTCACAGTGGCGCAACGCTTACGCCGTTGTGTACGCAGTTCAGATAGTATTGCGCGTTTAGGTGGTGATGAATTTACGGTACTTTTGCCGCAGCTCCAGCATTTAGAACATGCGGCCATTGTGGCAAGAAAAATCATTGCCGCGTTAACCGATCCAATTCAACTGGGAAATCACAATGTGATTGTAACTACCTCGATTGGAATCACTTTGGCCCCAAATGATGGCGATGATATCACTGAGTTAATGAAAAATGCTGATTTGGCTATGTATCGCGCTAAAAGCGAAGGCCGCAATAATTATCAATTTTTCACCGCAGAGATGAACTTGCGCGCTTCTGAACAGCTGATGCTAGAAAGCGAGTTACGTCATGCGTTAAAGCGCCACGAATTTAGCCTAAGATACCAGCCACAAATTAGCTTATCGCAAGGACGTGTCGTCGGTTTAGAAGCTTTAGTACGTTGGGAGCATCCTGAGCGCGGCACTATTTCCCCTTTAGATTTTGTGCCTGTCGCCGAGGAAACTGGCCTCATTGTCGAGTTAGGCTATCAAATTCTTGAGCAAGCTTGCCAAGATGCAGTGAAGTTCCAACATTTACTGGGAGAGCCAGTATATATGGCTGTCAATATTTCACCACGCCAGTTTAGAGATATTGAGTTAGTGGAAGCCATTCGAGCCATTTTGCAGCGTACTGGGCTCAACCCGCATCAACTAGAGCTAGAAATTACCGAGTCCACCTTGATGGAGCAAATTGATCAAAGTTTACCTATGATGCATGATTTGGAGCAGTTAGGCATTTCTTTATCTATTGATGATTTTGGAACTGGTTATTCTTCTTTAAGTTATTTAAAGCAACTGCCTGTACATTCCTTGAAAATTGATCGCTCCTTCATTCAAGAAATTCCACATGATCAAGATGATATGAGCATTATTAGTGCAGTCACTGCAATGACGCAAAAACTAAAAATTGCGGTCGTTGCCGAAGGGGTAGAAACACGCGAGCAACTTGATTTTCTGGCAGACCATCAATGTGATTTGATTCAGGGTTATTTATTTAGTCCGCCAGTCACAGCACAAGAGTTGGCGGAACGTTGTGTTCAAATCCGTCAGCAGTTACAACAATGGCAGGCTTAAACCCTTATTTTTGGAGATCAATTGAATGAATCAGGTGCATTTTAAACAGGCTGCTTGGCCGAATCAGCAAGGGCCTTACTGGGCGTTATATGTCAGCACACAGGAAGATTTTTTACTGGCTTTACAAGAAGGTGAGCCTGTCTATCATTTAGGGGTTTTTGCTGATCAAGCGACTATCGCAACCATGCAAGCACGCTATTTGCAGGAAGCAAAAACCTGTATTCAAGTACGCCTAGATGATCAAGACGTCCAAGCTTGGCTAACGCAAGATGCACCTGCCCCCGCACCTGTAGGTCATTTTGGGACGGCTTTTAGTGGATATGTGATTCGAACGCTAACAGAAGATTTACAGGCATTAGAGATTTTTTATACTGCGGATCTGCACCAAGAAACCTTGGGAGCAGATCAAGCACCTATCATGTGGCAACGCATGTATCAGCATTATGATACCCGCCGTCTGCGTTGCGCTTTATGTTAAAAACGCAAGGTGAGATCTTTATTGATAAGCTTGTGCATAATCTTGCAAACTCTCATCTGCCAGATTATCAAAGCGGGTAAACTGGCCACAGAAGACTAAATGTACGGTTCCTGTTGGCCCATTTCTTTGTTTACCAATAATAATTTCTGCTAGTCCTTTATTTTCTGGATTATCCTTATTGTAAACTTCATCACGGTACACAAAAGCAATCAAGTCAGCATCTTGCTCAATTGCACCTGATTCACGTAAATCCGACATCATAGGGCGTTTATTTACCCTTTCTTCAACCTTACGACTGAGCTGGGATAAAGCAACCACAGGGCATTTAAACTCTTTGGCAAGACTTTTCAGCGCACGCGAAATTTCGGAAATTTCTGCTGTACGGCTTTCCGCACCTGGTACCTGCATCAGTTGCAAATAATCGACCATAATCAAAGCAGGGTTTTGCCCTTGCTCACGGGCAATACGGCGTGTACGGGTAAATAAATCGTTTGGACTTAAACCAGCAGACGCATCCACAAATAAAGGCTTGCCCTGCAACATATTCATCACGCTGGTGATTTTAGGCCAGTCGTTATCTTCTAGCTGTCCTGTACGTACACGCGTTTGATCAATCCGCCCTAAAGAGGAAAACATACGCATCATCAGCTGCTCGGCAGGCATCTCTAAAGAAAAAACCACCACAGGAGCACTGGTATGCAGGAGGGCATTTTCAACCAAGTTCATCGCAAAGGTTGTTTTCCCCATGGACGGACGTCCAGCAATAATCGCTAATTCACCTGCTTGCAGTCCTGAGGTCATGCGATCTAATTCATCAAATCCAGTACCCAGCCCAGTTAAACCACCTTTTAATCGGTACAATTCATCTAAACGATTAATCGTACTAGCTAAAAGCTCAGACATGCCTAAAGCTTTATTCTGCTGCGATTTTTGCTCATTTAACGCAAAAATGCGCCTTTCTGCTTCATTGAGTAAGGTTTCTGCACTCGCGTTATTATAGTTTGCTGCTTGATCTGCAATTTCATTCGCTGCTTTTAATAAGCTACGTACGAGATAATATTCATGGATAATATCCGCATATGCACTAATATTTCGTACACTGGGTGTATTTTCGATTAGAGCACTTAGGTAATTCATACCACCTATTTGTTCGTCTTGTTGCTTATTTTTTAAATAATCAAAGACAGTAATCAAATCGACGGCTTTTTGTGCGCTAATTAAATCAGCAATAGCTTGATAAATTTGGCGATGTTCTAAACGATAAAATTCGTGGCTACTAATTTTTTCTTGTACCTGCTCCCAAACCTCCTCATCAATCAAAAGTGCGCCTAACACAGATTGCTCAGATTCCATTGAATATAAAGGTGTTTTGCTAGGATGAGCGGCGGTCGGCATAAGCGAATGCTGAGCATGCATAAAAAATCACCTTTTTGGGTCATCAGGCAAGACAAAAAAAGGCATAGACGAAAATGTCTATGCCTTTGAGTGTTTCCACTATGTGCGATTAGTAAAAATCGCTTAGTTGAAATTATTCAGCAACAACGATCACACGCACCAAGGCATCAACTTCTGGGTGTAAATGAACACGGATATCGTACTCACCTACAGTGCGAATAGGACCGTCAGGCATACGCACTTCACTTTTCGCTACTTGGATACCTGATTGGCTCACAGCTTCTGCAAGATCACGTGGACCAATAGAACCAAACAATTTGCCTTCATCACCGGCTTTTGCAGAGATCGACAATTCGATTTCGTTCAAGCCTTCTGCGCGTGCTTGGGCGTCTTCAAAGCGCGCACGAGCAGCTGCTTCGAGTTCTGCGCGACGCTGATCAAAGCCTGCTTTGTTTTCTTCAGTGGCAGGCACTGCTTTACCGTAAGGCAATAAGAAGTTACGGCCATAGCCATTTTTTACTTTAACGACGTCGCCTAAGCCGCCTAATTTACCTACTTTCTCGAGTAGAATAACTTCCATCTCGTTAACCTCTCGTTTGCTCCTAACAAACTGCTATTTGGATACACGGCCGCGAAAATCGACCCAAGTATCTATTACAGCTGCCAGAATCAATAACAGAATAAGGGGAGGCCCTACAAAGAAGATGCCTGCATATACAAGCACGATCCAGGTACTTCCCATGTCTTTGATCGTTAATACACCGTGCACCAAAGCAAGCCCTGCCAAAATCAAAGGGATGCTTAACAAAGGTATTAAAAATACCCCAGAAGCTCCCAAACTAGGCGCGAGCAATATTACCAAAACTAAAGTGAGCATTTGCCAAGACTTAAGGCGCAGTGCTTTAAATTCTGTGCCAAAGCCACCTGGGTTAAACAAATGCGCCTGCCAGTAACGCGCTAGCATCAAGCTAGCGAGCAAAAAGATCAACTGTACAGCACTGATTAACCCTTCAATGATGCCAGCAAGTGCAGTTTGCACATCAAAGCTAGCACCCAAGCCAAGCTCAGACCAATCCCCAACGGCTTGTGTCTGTAAGTTTTGCAATAAGGCTTGCATGACCTCAGGTGTTAACCACTGGATGTTTATGGACACTAAAGCCATGTAAGCCGTGGCTAACATCAAGGTTTGCGGCCAACTAATGCTTGCACGCAAGTACACGGCTAATAGCCAAGCACCCAGCACCATAATTAAGGTCGTTGGGTCGCCTTGTTGCCACCAATACAGGCTAGGTAACAAGGCAGCTGCCAACAAGTTTGCACCTTTGGCTGCCCCCTGACGCAGACTGACCAAAGCCACAAGGGCAGCGCTAAGCCAAAACATAAAGGGTATAGCCGCGGATAAAGCAGCAATAAACATCCCTTGAAGCGGGCTTTTGAGTGCAAACTCGGCGAGTACTCGCATGATAAGCCTAAGCTGGTAACTTGCGCCTTTAGGAAATTAGCTGCCTAAAGTGCGCAGAACTTGCCTGAATTCAGGTGTTTATAGGTGACGATCAGTGTAAGGCAACAAAGCCAAGTAACGTGCACGTTTAATTGCAGTGGCTAATTGACGCTGATAACGTGCTTTGGTTCCTGTAATACGGCTAGGAACAATTTTACCTGTTTCTGTGATGTAGCCTTTCAAAGTTTCGATATCTTTATAATCGATTTGCTGAACGCCTTCAGCGGTAAAACGGCAGAACTTACGACGACGGAAAAAACGTGCCATGAGTTACTCTCCTAAAGTTAAGTGGATGGGATTAATCGTCAGACGCGTCTAAATCGTCGTCTTCGTCTTCATCGTCATCATCGCCTGCAGCAGCGGCACGTGCTTCTGCACGGTCGTCACGCTTACGCTCATCACGTGCAGGTGCAGACATGATAGGAGAGGCTTCAGTAACGGCTTCATCCGTGCGCAGGATCATGTTACGGATGATAGCGTCGTTATAACGGAAAATATCGCTAAGCTCATCAACAACATCACCTGTTGTTTCTACGTTCATCAAGACGTAGTGCGCTTTGTGCAATTTGTTGATTGGGTAAGCAAGGTGGCGACGGCCCCAATCTTCCAAACGATGTACTTGACCACCAGATTCAGTCACCATGGTAGTGTAACGTTCGATCATCGCTGGAACTTGTTCACTCTGATCAGGGTGAACCATAAATACGATTTCGTAATGACGCATTATAACTCCTTGCGGTTTTGCAGCTTCTTTTCCCTAACAAACCTTGCTAGCTAGCAGAGATGGTGTGAAGGTAAAGAAGCAAGGAGGGAAGATAACCTGTAGACGGGATACGTAGGACAGATTACAACCGAATTCGAAAATTGCGGAACCTAGCTTCAAGCAAGGTACCCTAATAAAACAGCGGCGGCAATTCTAACTAGCTCCTGCAAGGAGTGCAAGTGTTAATCGAGTTGCTAAAAAAGCAGCTTGCTTGCCTCAAGCGATTTCTACCCGAACAAAGTGTCATTTAGTAGATATCTTTTTCTTTAACTCTGTACAAGTGCTCAATTAATGCTACATTCATAACAATCATCAAGAGTTTTAATGATAACTTCATTAACAATAGTGCCATACAATCGTGCTAGCTTGATGAGTTGACTTGTTCACCCTATCGTGATGATCAACCTAGAAAGCAGTTAGAATTCTTTTCTAGTTGGTTTCTAGTGAGCCAATGCTCACCGAGCCTTGTGTTCTACCTATAGCAGATCCACAGACAATTTATGGTTCCTTAGGCTAGTTGCAAGCGCCCTTTTGCCTGTAGACGCAGCCGAGGCCATCGAGGAGGCGACTTATGAGCATCTTTGAGCATTTTCAAAACCGCTACGAGCGTACCTGCCAAGAAGAATATTCATTGCAAGAATATTTGCAATTATGTCGTGATAATCCAAAAGCCTACGCCAGTGCGGCAGAACGCTTGCTGATGGCCATTGGTGAGCCAGAAGTGATTGATACTTCACGGCACCCACGGCTATCGCGTATTTTTTCTAATAAGGTGATTCGTCGTTATCCAGCCTTTACTGAATTTTATGGCATGGAAGAGGCTATCGAACAAATTGTGTCTTACTTCCGCCATGCAGCGCAAGGTTTGGAAGAACGCAAACAAATTCTATATTTGTTAGGGCCTGTCGGTGGAGGCAAATCCTCGTTAGCAGAACGTCTTAAAGCTTTAATGGAACACGAACCCTTCTATGCTTTAAAAGGCTCCCCTGTTTACGAATCCCCTTTAGGTCTTTTTGATGCAGAAGAAGATAGCGATTTGCTCTTTAATGAATATGGCATTGCCAAGCGTTATTTACGTGCCATTCCTTCCCCTTGGGCAGTCAAGCGCCTGCGTGAATTTGGTGGCGATATTAGCCAATTTCGTGTCGTTAAAGTGTATCCCTCACGGATGAATCAAATTGCGGTCGCTAAAACCGAGCCTGGTGATGAAAATAACCAAGATATTTCCTCTTTGGTGGGTAAGGTCGATATTCGTCAATTAGAACATTACGCACAAGATGATCCAGATGCTTATAGCTTCTCAGGTGGCCTATGTCGTGCCAACCAAGGGTTACTTGAGTTTGTCGAGATGTTCAAAGCCCCCATTAAAGTCTTGCATCCTTTGTTAACAGCCACGCAAGAGGGCAATTACAATCCAACCGAAGGCATGGGTGCTATTCCTTTTGATGGGATTGTCTTGGCCCACTCTAACGAAAGTGAATGGCAAAATTTTAAAAATAATAAGAAAAATGAAGCCTTTCTTGATCGGGTTTATATCGTCAAAGTGCCGTACTGTTTACGTGTCAGCGATGAAATTAAAATCTATCAAAAGTTACTAGAGACCTCTTCTTTGAAAGAGGCACCGTGTGCTCCTGATACCCTCAAAATGCTGGCGCAATTTTCTGTATTATCACGACTGAAAGATCCAGAAAACTCCAGTATTTTCTCGAAAATGCGCGTCTACGATGGTGAAAATTTAAAGGATACAGATCCTAAAGCGAAATCTATTCAAGAATATCGAGATGATGCCGGCGTCAATGAAGGAATGAACGGTTTATCCACCCGTTTTGCCTTTAAGATTTTGTCACGTGTTTTTAACTTTGACACCACAGAGGTCGCTGCTAACCCTGTGCACCTTTTGTACATTTTGGAGCAGCAAATCGAGCAAGAGCAATTTCCCGAAGAAACACGCGAACATTATGTACGTGTGTTAAAAGAGTGGTTAGCACCGCGCTATATCGAGTTTATTGGTAAAGAAATCCAGACCGCTTATCTAGAATCTTATAGTGAATATGGACAAAATATTTTTGATCGCTATGTCACTTATGCCGATTTCTGGATTCAAGATCAAGAGTACCGAGATCCAGAAACTGGGGAGCTTTTCGATCGTAGTGCTTTAAACGAAGAGCTAGAAAAGATTGAAAAACCAGCAGGGATTTCTAACCCAAAAGACTTCCGCCATGAGGTAGTGAATTTTGTCCTTAGAGCACGGGCACAAAATAACGGCCACAACCCCAGCTGGCAAAGCTATGAAAAACTCAAAAGTGTCATTGAACACAAGATGTTCGCTAACACAGAAGAATTGCTGCCGGTCATCTCCTTTAATGCGAAAGCTTCTACATCGGATCAGAAAAAGCATGAAGATTTTGTCGCTCGTATGAAGGCACGTGGCTATACCGAAAAACAAGTGCGTTTGCTTTCCGAGTGGTATCTGAGAGTGCGTAAATCCCACTAGGCCGCAAACATAAAGGGGCAGGCTGGCTGACCAAACTGCTCCTAAAAGGTTGGTATCAAGGCGCTGCTACCAAAGTACACAAGCAAAAATGTCAATATAAGGTGCAGCTACTTTGGGCAGGGGGAGCAAAATGTATGAGTTATATTGTCGATCGTCGCCTGAATGGGCGCAATAAAAGCGCCGTGAACCGTCAACGTTTTTTGCGGCGTTACCGAGAGCATATTCGTAAAGCGGTAGCAGATGCAGTCAATCGGCGCTCTATTACAGATATGGAGCGTGGTGAAGAAATCAGTATTCCAACACGTGAAATTGATGAGCCCAATTTTCAGCATGGACAAGGTGGGCGTCGTCAATATGTACATCCTGGCAACCGTGAGTTTCACGCAGGTGATCGTATTGCACGTCCTCCTGCAGGTGGGCAAGGCCAAGGCGGTGGCGGTGGTTCTGGATCTGCAAGTCCCGATGGTCAAGGAGAAGATACCTTCGTATTTTCACTGACTCGGGAAGAATTTTTAGACTTTCTGTTTGATGACCTAGAATTGCCCAATCTTGAGCGTACCGAATTGGCGCAAATTGAGCATACACGTCAAGTCCATGCTGGCATTATTCGTGAAGGAACACCCTCACGAATCAATGTAGTGCGTTCTATGCGTTCTGCTTATGGCCGACGTTTAGCCATGGGTTCTAGTCTACGCCAAGCCCTGAAAGCCGCTGAACAAGAGTTGGCACACTTGCAAGCGCAAGCGCCTGTCGATCTCCAAGCAGTCGCTGAATTGGAACAACAAATTGCACACTTGCAAAAGCGTTTACAGAAAATCCCGTTTCTTGACACCTATGATTTACGTTACAACCATTTTGCACAAGAGCCGGTGGCATCCAGTCAAGCGGTCATGTTTTGCATTATGGATGTTTCAGGTTCGATGACTCAAAACCACAAAGACATTGCTAAACGCTTTTTTTTATTACTGTATCTATTTTTAGAGCGCCATTATGAACGCATTGATTTAGTTTTCGTGCGTCACCATACCAGTGCGCGTGAAGTGAATGAGCAAGATTTTTTCTACTCACGTGAGACCGGCGGTACTATTGTTTCCAGCGCCCTCAAGCTGGTCAATGAGATCATTGATAAACGGTATCCTACCAGCTTATGGAATATTTACTGTGCACAGGCTTCCGATGGTGATAATTGGGATGATGATTCCAGCCAGTGTGCCAGCTTATTAGAAGAGGCTTTGCTGCCCAAAGTACGCTATTTTGCTTATGTAGAAATCACGCCGCACGAACATCAAGCATTATGGCAAGAATACGAGCAAATCCGTGCCCAGCATCCAGAACGTTTTGCGATGCAACAGATTGTGGACCAAAAAGACATTTTCCCAGTATTTCGTGAGCTCTTTAAGCGGAGGGCCAGTCTATGAGTCCAACGTCTTATACTACCAAGAAAGACAAACAACCACTGTCTAACACCTCTGAGTGGACCTTTGAACTGATCGAAGCCTATGACCAAGCTTTTGCTCGTTTAGCGCGTGAGTATGGTTTAGACACTTACCCCAACCAAATTGAGATTATCTCCAGTGAACAAATGATGGATGCTTATGCAGCAATTGGGATGCCTGTAGGTTATCATCATTGGTCTTTTGGTAAGCATTTTCTTTCTGTAGAGCAATCTTACAAACGTGGACAAATGGGACTTGCCTATGAGTTAGTGATTAACTCTAATCCTTGTATTGCCTATCTGATGGAAGAAAATACCCTGATGATGCAGGCTTTAGTGATTGCACACGCGTGCTACGGTCATAATAGTTTCTTCAAGAACAACTACTTATTCCAAACTTGGACTGATGCCAGTGCCATTATTGATTACTTGATGTTTGCGCGCCAATACCTGAGTGAGTGTGAGCAAAAATATGGTGTCGATGCCGTAGAAAATTTGCTCGATGCCTGCCATGCCTTGCAAAATTATGGGGTAGATCGTTATAAGCGTCCTGTACCCATTTCTGCAGAAGAAGAACGTAAGCGTCAAGCCGAACGTGAAAACTATCTACAACAACAAGTGAATGCTTTATGGACGACGATTCCGCAAGCTAGAGATAAACAAGCGGATGCTCAATCTCCGCCACGTTACCCCACAGAGCCGCAAGAAAACCTTCTTTACTTTATTGAAAAAAATGCACCCTTATTGGAACCTTGGCAACGTGAGGTGGTGCGTATTGTGCGCAAAATCGCACAATATTTTTACCCACAACGACAAACGCAAGTCATGAATGAGGGCTGGGCGACCTTTTGGCACTACACCCTAATGAACCGCTTATATGATGATGGCTTGGTCACTGAGGGGTTTATCCTTGAATTTTTGCAATCACATACCAGTGTGATTTATCAACCGCCTTTTGATAGTCCTCATTATTCAGGGATTAATCCTTACGCACTAGGCTTTGCAATTTACACGGATATTAAGCGTATCTGCGAGCAACCAACAGAAGAAGACCGACAGTGGTTCCCCGAAATTGCTGGGGCAGATTGGTTAGAAACCCTGCATTTTGCGATGCGTCATTTTAAGGATGAGTCTTTTATTTTGCAGTATCTCTCACCCAAGGTGATGCGTGATTTGCATCTTTTCTCTGTGTTAGATGATGATCAAAAAAGTGAGCTCGAAATTAGCGCGATTCATGATGAGATGGGGTATCGAGAAGTGCGGCGTTTGTTAGCCAGTCAATATAATTTGAGTTTGCGTGAGCCTGATATTCAAGTGTGGAATGCCGACATTCGTGGCAATCGCTCTTTAACTTTACGACACCAGCGTAGCCAACGGCGCCCGTTAGATAAGCATACTTTTGCCGTGTTGCGACATATCCATGCGCTTTGGGGTTTTCCAGTACATTTGCAAAGCTGTGAAGGTGAAGAAGTAATCGTTAAATACCAATATCCACATAGCCATTAAAGGCTTTTGTGATCCTACCTATAAAAAACCGCTTACTTTGAGTAAGCGGTTTAGGCAGATCAAAATCAGCTTAAAGCAATTCAATCGCAACGGCAGTGGCTTCCCCGCCACCGATACATAAAGAAGCAATCCCTTTACGCTTACCTTCTTGTTGCAAGGCATACATCAGGGTCACAAGAATACGCGAACCGGTAGACCCGATAGGATGGCCTTGCGCACAAGCGCCTCCATAAATATTGACTTTTTCATGAGGAATATTTAGCCCATCCATAGCCAACATGGTAACAACAGCAAAGGCTTCGTTGATTTCAAATAAATCAACGTCATCTAGGCTCCAGCCAGCTTTGGCAAGTACTTTTTCAATCGAGCCAATTGGTGCCAAGGTAAACTCGGACGGCTCACGTGAATTAGTTGCGTGTGCGACAATACGCGCCATAGGCGTAAGACCACGGGCTTTTGCAGTGGATTCACGCATCAACACAAGCGCAGAAGCACCATCAGAAATCGAACTGGCGTTCGCTGCGGTCACAGTACCATCTTTTTTGAATGCAGGACGCAAACTAGGGATTTTCTCAATGTTGGCATTGTGTGGCTGCTCATCATCCACCACTTGCACGTCACCTTTGCGTGTGCTGACAGTGACAGATGCCGTTTCTGCTTTTAACTTACCTTGCTCAATCGCAGTTTTTGCACGATTGAGGGATTCAATGGCAAATTGATCCATAGATTCGCGTGTGTAACCGCGCTCATCAGCGATATCTTGGGCAAACACCCCCATCAACTTGCCTGTACGCGCATCTTCCAAACCATCAAGGAACATATGATCTTTGATTTCACCATGCCCTAAACGCAAGCCAGCACGCGCTTTAGTCATCACATAAGGCGCATTACTCATGCTTTCCATACCGCCTGCAACCATGATGTCATTGGTGCCAGCTTTGATCAGATCGTGCGCTAACATGACGGCTTTCATGCCAGAGCCGCACAATTTATTGATTGTGGTTGCACCTGTTTCTACAGGAATACCGGCTTGCATCATCGCTTGACGCGCAGGGCCTTGTTTTACACCACCGGGCAAAACACAGCCCATAATCACTTCTTGAATATCTGCCGGTTGCAAACCAGCACGTGCAATGGCTTCTTTAATAGCAACTGCGCCTAGTTCAGGTGCCGTCATGCTAGCAAAACAACCCATCATACCGCCCATAGGAGTACGCGCACCTTGTACAATAACGATGGCATCTTCTTGCATAAAAACCTCTTTAATCTTCTGATGATGAATAACAGCCATAATGACATTATTTCCATGACGTATACGTTAACGTCAAGCATTAATACCTAAATCACTGAATACAAGCTTGAGCTGAACCTTGGCTTATCCCAGTCAATAGGTTGACCTCTACCAGTGGACTATGCTTAATTTTAAACACTTTTTATCTAAAACCGAGCAAGCGCTAGAATAAGAATGACTCTAACTAATAACTCAAAACGACGCAAGGAGCTGGTTGCCATTGCAGCTCGCCTCTTTTTTGAACAAGGCTATGAGCGCACTACAGTGCGAATTCTCGCTGAGGCGATGGGGATTAAATCAGGCAGCCTCTTTCACCATTTTACTGACAAACAGGCCATTTTATGTGCAGTGATTGAAAGCGGCATGCAATCTGCCATGCAAATTGCTCACGAAGCTTTGGAAGGTGTACAAGATCCACAGGATAAACTTTTGGCCTTGACCAAGGCGCATTTAAGTACCTTGCTCACAGATAGAAATGCACATGTGGTTGCCTTGTATGAATGGCGCAGTCTCACGCCTGAGTCCCTGCATCATTTAGTAGGCTTACGTGATGAATATGAAAGTTTATGGCGTAGTGTGATTCAGGAATGTATCCAAGCCGATGTGCTGCACGGGGAAGAGAGTGTTGTAAGACACTTTGCTTTAGGTGCTTTAAATTGGACAGTGCAATGGTATGACCCTCAAGGTCAGCGCACGCCAGATGACCTGGCATTGGCTTTGGTGAACTTATTGATGGATCGAACGCATTTCAACTAGAGCATCTTGGCTTTTACATTAAAATACGTTAGATTGAAGCCAAACCAAGCGCTTGCTAGTTTGAATAGGGTGCCCATTAACCCTAGCTTAGGGTACCTTGCAGGCTAAAAATCTCTTGGTACATCCAAAGTATCCCTTGGCCAGCAAAATTTGATCTTAAAGGGGGCTTGCGTCCCCTTTTTATTTAGCGTTAGATTGACGTTAACGTTAAAGTCATTAAGCTTTGACGCCTTTTTCCGGTACTGCGGATAACAAGAATAATAGACCTACAGCATCTTCTAGGAGAGAGCAGATGACGCTAAATACAACACACTATGCCGCCTTTATGGCAGAATTTTCCCTTGATTCAGTAGAAGCTTTGATGCAAGGGAGCTTAGAGCAGGGCTTTAATGCTTATGTGGAATGTTGTGCTAAGCATATAGAAGCAGGTAAAGCAGAACGTATTGCTTTGCACTATGAAGGGCTAGAAGGTCGCCAGCAAAGCTATACCTTCGCGGAGTTAGACGCTAAATCCGCGCAGATGGCCAATTTATTGCAATCGCTTGGGGTGCAAAAGGGTGACCGTGTTGCCTGTATGCTCTCACGTACACCAGAGTTGTTATTTACTGTACTAGGTGCATGGCGTTTGGGTGCTGTCTATCAGCCTTTATTTACCGCTTTTGGTTATGAAGCATTGGAATATCGCTTAGGTCAAGCACAAACCAAGGTTGTACTCACTGATCCTGCCAATCGTGACAAATTCAAACCAATTAGCCAGCTCCCTAAGATGGTGCTTGTGGGCACAGAAGCAGAAGCACAAAACTGGGGTGATGTACACTTTGCAAGTGCTTTTGCAGAACAATCTACCGTATGCGAACCTGTGATTGTCAGTGCAGAAGATCCTTTCTTACAAATGTTTACCTCAGGTACCGTAGGTAAGGCAAAAGGGGTTGCGGTACCGACAAAAGCCTTGCTCGCTTTTTATCTCTACATGCGTTACGCCATTGATTTGCGTGATAACGATGTCTATTGGAATATGGCCGATCCAGGTTGGGCATACGGTTTGTATTATGGTATTACTGGACCTCTACTTTTAGGTGTAGGCACCCACTTTAACGAAGCCGGCTTTACTGCAGAAAACACTTTAGATTTCCTAGTTCAACGTAAGATTACCAACCTAGCTTCTGCACCAACTGCGTATCGGATGATGAAATCCAGCGGTATTTTCGAAGGCCAAACGGATCAGCTGCAATTACGTGTAGCTAACTCCGCTGGTGAGCCTTTGAATACCGAAGTGGTCAACTGGGTTGCAGATGTGTTGGGCTGTTCAGTGATGGATCAATATGGTCAGACTGAAACTGGTATGACCTGTTGTAACCATCATGCACTTGAGCATGAAAAGCATGTCGGCGCTATGGGCGTCCCTTTACCGGGTTATCGCCTTGCAGTTTTGGATAACGAATTTAAAGAATTGGGTCCAGGCCAAGAAGGTGAGCTTGCCATTGATATGGAAAATTCACCGGCTTTCTTCTTCCAAGGTTACACTTGGCAAGAGAAAAAACCCTTCCACGGTAAGTATTATCTGACCGGTGATGTCGTTTACGAGCGTAATGATGGGACTTTCTGGTTTGATGGCCGTGATGACGACATTATCACCACCGCGGGCTATCGCGTTGGCCCAACCGATGTAGAAAATACTGTACTAGAGCACGAAGCTGTCGCCGAATCGGCCGCAGTGGGTAAACCAGATGATTTACGTGGCCACATTATCAAATCTTATGTGGTGCTTAAATCCGGCTATCAAGGCTCAGATGCCCTCGTCAAAGAAATCCAAGCTTTAGTACGCGAACGTTTAGCCACCCATGCCTTCCCGCGTGAAATAGAATTTGTTGCGGAACTTCCTAAGACCCCAAGTGGTAAAATCCAGCGCTTTATGCTACGGAATCAAGCCGCTAATGAAGGTGTCATTAAAAACCCACAGGCATAATGAACAGTCGTTGAGGATGCTGCGGCATCCTCACACAATCAATTTGATATTCACTTTCCCCTCGCTTTGGAGACCTCAAGGATGCAAATTGCACAAGGTACATTTTTAGTGACAGGCGGTGCTTCAGGTTTAGGTGGTGCGACAAGCCGTCACCTCGTTGCACAAGGTGCGAATGTTGTTATTGCGGATATTAATCGTGAAGGGCAAAAATTGGCCGCAGAGCTCGGCGAGCAAGCCAGTTTTATCTGTACTGATGTGACTTCAGAACAAGATGTACGTAACGCCGTGAATCTGGCTGTGGAAACTTATGGTCGTTTAGATGGCGTAGTGCACTGTGCAGGTATTGTAGTTGTGCAAAAGGTCCTTGATCGCGAAGGCAATCCTGGCGATTTAGAACAGTTTGCCCGCGGCATCAAAATCAATCTTGTTGGCACTTTTAACGTGAATCGCTTGGCTGCTGCGGCTATGGCTAAAAATCCTGCACAAGATTCAGGCAGCAAAGGCGTGATGATTAATGTCGCTTCAATCGCCGCTTTTGATGGTCAAGTGGGACAAGCCTCTTATTCAGGCTCCAAAGCTGGGGTTGTTGGTATGACGTTGCCCCTTGCGCGTGAACTTTCACGTCATGGCATTCGCGTGATGACCTTAGCACCTGGGGTCTTTGAGACACCTATGATGAGTGATATTCCCGACGAAGCCGTACAACAGCTTTCTGCTGCGGTTCCCTTTCCGAAACGTCTCGGTAAACCCGATGAGTTCGCTCGCTTGTGTGCGCACATTATCGAGAATGACTACCTCAATGGTGAAGTCATCCGCTTAGATGGTGCCATTCGTATGGTGTGATACCTGTGCCAATAAAAACCTCTCGCACAAAGAGGCTTTTGCTCTAGATGACCGATTGAGGAAATACGCATGGATTTAGCTTTAACCCAAGAACAAAGCATGATCCAAGAAACCGCGCGCCGCTTTGCTGAGGATGTCCTCGCACCGCGCGCTGCGGATTTGGATCGTACCCAAGATCTGCAAGTATTAAAAGATAACCTGAGCCAGTTGGCTGAATTAGGCTTTAT
Organism: Allopseudospirillum japonicum; assembly: GCF_900108915.1. Taxonomy (GTDB): domain Bacteria; phylum Pseudomonadota; class Gammaproteobacteria; order Pseudomonadales; family Halomonadaceae; genus Pseudospirillum; species Pseudospirillum japonicum. Next base: position 162,080 of record NZ_FNYH01000004.1, on the reverse strand, counting down.
GGGCCTGAATGTAGATGCAGATTACGGCGGCACGCAGGCAGGTGCAGTTGCCTTTAGCCTTGCCGTCACTGAGGTGGCGCGCGCGTGTGCTTCCACTGCGGTCACTATGTCTGTGACCAATATGGTAGGCGAAGTCATCCAAGCAATAGGTTCAGAAGCACAAAAGCAAACTTATCTGCCTAAATTATGTTCAGGCGAATATGCTGCAGGTAGCTTTTGTTTATCTGAGGCGGAAGCCGGTTCTGATCCTGCCAATATGAAAGCAACTGCAACCCGTGACGGTGACGCTTGGATACTCAATGGTGCCAAGCAGTGGATTTCTAGCGCGGAATATGCAGGTGTTTTTGTTGTCTGGGCAGTCACTGATAAACAAGCCCCAAAAGGCAAAGGGATTTCCTGCTTTTTAGTACCTGCAGATACCCCAGGCATTCGTATTGGTAAAGCCGAAGATAAAATGGGCCAGAAAGCCTCGGCAACGAATGAAGTAGTGTTCGAAAATTGCCGCATTCCCGCTGATGCCTTGATGGGTAAGGAAAATGATGGTTTCCGCATTGCAGTAGCCGAGTTAGCTGGTGGACGTATTGGTATTGGCTCTCTTGCTTTAGGTATTGGCCAAGCGGCGATGGATTATGCCCGTCAATATTTGCTAGAACGCAAACAATTTGCTCAGCCTTTGGCAAACTTCCAAGGATTGCAATGGATGTTAGCCGATGAGTACACGAATTTAGAAGCCGCCCGCATGTTGCTGATGAATGCCGCTTGGCGTAAACAATCCGGCTTAAGTTTTGCTAAAGAAGCCTCGATGGCGAAAGTTTTTGCCTCGGAAAAAGCCAATGCAGCCTGTTACACCGCACTACAGATGTTAGGCGGTAATGGATATATCAAGGAATATCCATTAGAGCGTTTTACACGCGATGCTCGCGTGACTTCTATTTATGAAGGTACTAGCGAAATTCAACGTGTCATTATTGCGCGTGAATTACTACGTGAAATTAGCTAGTGGGCACGTTTGATGTGTGTGAACTACTCGCAGCTAAAGCAGCGAGCTTCCAAGATAACGGCCTAAGCCGCTAACTTTTCTTTTTTGACGCTTCGTTGGACACTGCTAGTCGAGCTTTTGGCTCGGCTAGTCTTACGATTGCCTCCACGTCCACTATCTGACTTGAGTTGTAAAACCCCATCGTCAGACAACACGGTTCCAGTGTCTAAAATTAGATTTATAGCCCGTTTCTTAATGACCAATGATGCGTTGTTATCCGCATTGTCAGTATTGCCACAGTGACCGCACACAAATAATTCTTGTGATTTACGGTTGTCGGGGTGAGTGTGATCGCACTTAGCGCACTCCTGACTGGTATACGGGGCGGGAATTTTGAATACGGCTTTACCCGCTTGGTAAGCCTTGTATTGGGTGTAGGTTTCTATCATGTGCCAACCAACGTTTAGGATAGACTTGTTTAGTCCTGCCTTTTGCTTGGCTTTGTTCGATATGTATCGACCTTGCTCGTCCTTCCTAGCCTTTGGCTTGCGCGTCATGCGTGAGGTACTTAGTGCCTCGAAAACAATAACCTTTGCTTTGCAATCGACTAGTGAACGACTTGCCTTATGTGCGAAATCGTTACGGATGTTCGCCTTTTTTGCATGATGCGTGGCAATGCGATGCTTGGTTTTATTTCGGCGGCTTGAGCCTTTTTGCTGGCGTGCTAGCTTGCGTTGAAGTCGCTTAATGTAGCGGTCAGATTTGCTCATATGCTTCTTCTGGTTATCGCAGAAGTCGAACGTCATTGAGCCAGCATGAGCAGGAATCGCAACACCACGGTCTACGCCGATAGTGTATTCTTCCAAATACTCTTTGGTTGAGCCTTGCAGGAAGGCTAAGTGTTCAGCGTTGCTTAATAACTCTGACTCATCCTTTTCGTTCTCGTAGCAGAAAGACACATAATATTGACCACGTTCTTTACGCACATAAAGCGAATTCGGGATCTGGAACTTAGCATGTGCTTTAAACGACAAGTAGCCAATATTATTGGTCTTTGTACCGATAAATAGACGTAGGTTTCCATCTTCGCAACGGTCGAAACGAAATACCTCGCGAGTAAGGTAGAGACTACCGCGATCAGTTTTAGGTTTGCGCTTAGGTCGCCCACACGCACCTTTCATGAATTTTTGATAAGTCTGATACCAGTTAACCGCACTGTTGCGGATAATCTGGCTAGGACATTTGTATAGCCACGGCGTGAGCTCTTTGGATTTGAACTGAGAGGTTTTCTGATCAATCGGTGCATAAGTGCCAATCGGGTAATACTTCCTTGCAAAAGTGCGATAATACCTTTCCTCATCCACTTTGGCATTCCAAATGCTACGCGCACAGCCCATCCACTGGCTTAATACCAGCTTTTGGCCTGATGTAGGGTTAGCGCGTAGCTTGATGCCAGTGAGCACGGTGTTTCTCCTTTATTGATTTCTGTGCGAATGCTATTACACTGCGCTTACGGTTGTCAATCTAGTATGAGGTTGTTATGTACGAGTGGAGAACTGGTAGAAGCTGCCTTTTTAAGAATAACGCACATCTAGTGTTTGTTACTAAATACAGGCGCGGTGTGTTCACTAAAGAGATGTTGGATAGAACGAAAGAGATCATGGAAGAAACCTGTCAACAAATGGATTGCGAGCTTTTAGAGTTTGATGGTGAGCATAACCATATCCACATGGTGATCTCTATTCACCCAAAGGTGGCGGTGTCTAACCTCGTCAGCAAGCTAAAAGGGAAGTCGTCATACACGCTTAGACGTGAATACTGGGATCGCATTAAAACCATGCTTTGGGGTAATCACTTTTGGTCGCCTAGTTATTGTGTCGTGTCATGTGGTGGCGCGAGTTTGGATGTTGTTAAGCAGTACATCGAAAATCAAAATACACCGCCAAGTGAAAGAGCCGTTAAAACTTCTCGCGCTTTAAGTCAAATAAAAGACTAATGACCTCTTGCTTGACTCGCCCTTAAAAGGGCGAGATTGCGCAAGCTTAATGTTCAACCCAAATCCCGTGCCAATGCACGGGATTTTTTTGTCTCTGTGTTAAGGTCGCCTATCGGCCACACCTTGGGTAGAATAATGCCCTGGTTTTAATTCCACAGACGCTAGGGCATTATGGATACTATTTTTATTGAAGGCTTAAAGGTCACGACCTTGATCGGGGTGTATGATTGGGAACGTACTCATACCCAAGATTTACAAGTCGATATTGAGATCAACACAGATTTAACAACGGCTGCTCAGACCGATCAACTCACAGATACCTTGGATTATGCCGCAATTGCACAAGGCGTGCAGGCACTGGGCGCAAACAGCCAGTTTGAATTACTAGAAAGTTTAGCGCTTGCCATCATTGATAAGATCTTTACCTTCGAACACACGCCTATCCGTATTGAATCTATAAAAGTATGCATTCATAAGCTGGGGTTAGTGCCCGATACCCAAAGTGTAGGCGTGCGTTTAGTCCGCGAACGCGCACAGATTTTGGCCGCAACAAGGATTTAAAATGACACAAGTGTATTTAAGCTTGGGCACCAACCTACAACCTCAGCATCATTTACGCTGTGCCCTCGATGCTTTACATGCGCGTTTTGGTGAACTAGCGCTTTCGCCTGTCTATCAATGTGCGCCTGTGGGTGTCAGTGGTGCCGATTTTCTTAATCTAGTGGTTGGTTTGCATACCCAAGAGGCCATCTTTAGCCTATATAGCTACACCAAAGCGGTAGAAGCGTATTATCGACGTACGGAGCCCAAGCACACCAAGACTTATACACGCGCTTTAGATATTGATCTGCTCACCTATGGCGAGACTTGTGCCTATCAAGATGGACGCCAACTACCTTGCAAAACTATCTTACAATATGACTTTATCTTACGCCCCTTAGCAGATTTAGCTCCGCACGAGTATCTACCAGGTCAAGATGCCACTTATGCGCAACTCTGGCAAACCGATGCACATCCTGAGCAAAAGCTCCAGCAAATCGATTTTCATTGGCAACCTGCACACCTTTGGCCACAAGATCCCCAACTTATTGCTTATCTAGCTGAGCTAACCAAAGCGCCTGTATACACTTAAGCCTTGCCTGCTGTAAGGCATTTCCTAATGCGGCACCTTGATAACCTAACGCCTGTAATTGTTTAACCTGAATCGCTTGTGCTTGTTGATAACTGTTTTGTAGCTGATCGAGTATTTGCGGATGATCGGCCCATAAAACGCGCATCCAAGCCAAATATTGCTGGAATCTTAACGGCTTGCGCCATGCGTCTACATGATTTAAACAAGCAAAAGCCCAGTCTGCACCTGCATGCGCTTTCAGCGCTGTTTTAGGTAAGGTTAAATCCGCAAAAGTTTGCAGAGTATAGGTATAAAACCACTGGCTATGCAGGGCAAATTGGCGAATATGCTTGGGTACCTTTAGCCTTTCTTGTACCTGCTGCCATGCGGGTTCCGGCATACACAAACCGAGGCCAGCCCATAAAGCGGCTAGATGCTGCGCCTGGTCGCGACCATAGGCTTGTGCTTGAGTCGGTAGCACATGCAAAAAATCGGTATAGCGCTGCAAAGCAGTTAGATCAAGCTCGGGCCAGTAAAGCGCTTGCGCATCCACTTGCGCTAATACTTGAAAATATACCTCTGGCGAAGGACTTAACAAGGCTTTGCAGGTTTCCTTCCAGACACGTTCTTGGGCAAGGTGTGCCAACTCACCTTGTGCGACTAAAGCTCGCATCAAAGCCAGAGTTTCCGGTGCGATTGTAAATCCTAAATGTGCATATCGAGCGGCAAAGCGTGCCACTCTTAATACGCGCAAAGGATCTTCAATAAAAGCTTCTGAGACATGGCGCAAAATCCCTGCCTGCAAATCTGCATAGCCTTGATAAGGGTCGATTAACTTGCCTGTATCACTCAGTGCCATAGCATTAATAGTTAAATCGCGACGCTGCAAATCCTGTTCTAGAGAAACATCTGGTGCAGCATAACAAGTAAACCCATGATAACCATGACCTTGCTTACGTTCCGTACGTGCTAGTGCGTATTCCTCCTTCGTTTTAGGGTGCAAAAAAACTGGAAAATCTCGGCCAACCGCTTGATAACCTTGTGCAATTAAGGCTTCCGGTGTCCCACCAACGACCACCCAATCACGCTCCTGTACTGCTAACCCTAATAATTGATCGCGTACAGCACCGCCAACCAAGTAAACTTGCATAGCACCCCCTAAAAATTAATTTTTTCTATCCATGGCCGTTAAATAAAGACTTATCAAGAAATCCAGATACACTAGCATTTTGGATGTCGACATCGAACTTGCCCCCCGTAGCCCATAAGACGGGGTATTTCACGACATCCCCATAAGCTTTTGGTATAGTGCCTGCAAAACCGCGCGCTTTTTATACCTGATTTTATTGAAGTCTGCTTGCTTGCACCTGCAAAGATTACTGAAGGAGTTTAACCTATGAAGCCAACCTTGCTTGCTGCTGCTGTTATTTCCAGTGCCTTAGTACTGAGCGGTTGTGCAGGAACGACCGTAGTTCACAACCAAGCCACCGCGAATGCTGTTGCCAATGTGCATGATCTAAAACTTATGTATCCTGATCCTGTCGTGGTCCGTGTGACAGGCTATGGTGCACCTTCCAATAATGCGCGTTTAAATACGACTCAAAAACAACTCCTAGCCATGCGGGCATCTAAGCTCGATGCTTACCGCTCTTTAGCAGAACGTGTTTATGGTATTCGCTTGCAAGGTAACTCAACTGTAGAAAATATGGCCAGCCGCAGCGATGTGTTCCGTGGTTATGTCGATAGTATCATTCGCGGTGCCAAAGTTTTAGAAGTCAATGAGTTACGCGGTGGCAGTTATGAAACTGTGATGGAATTAGTCTTAGAACCAGCCACGCGTTATTGCTTAGATCACTTTGTGACCACAACAGGCATACAGGCACACCCTTACTGTATGCGCACCAGCGTACATGGTGAAATGCCACAACAACGTGGCGTTATTTATGATTCCGCCGTTGCCACGCCTATGGGATCAACCACGGTTATTTCTCCTGCGACTGTGACAGGACGCACCAGTGGCCATTACGCGGTGGAATAAGTCTTTATCACTAACCCCTTAAGGGGGTTAGTTGTTTACCTTGATCAAGTTTTCCTCAAGAGACCTGCCTATGCGTAATTTCATTCGTCTTTGCAGTGCTGTGGTGCTGTGTTTTTCTGTATTGGTGAGCCTGCCTGCACATGCAATTTGGATCGAAGCGACAGGCAGCGCCATGATTCAACATCAAGATTTGATTAGCGCACGCCGTGCTGCAATTCGTGATGCGATTGCCCAAGCGACCTTACAAGGAAGTGCTTCTGTTTCTAGTCATCAGCGGATGCAAGATGGTGCTGTTTCCGTCGATAATTTAAGCGTGAGCTCTGAAGGACGCGTACGCAATTTAGAAGTACTCCATGAGCAAGTGCGTGGTAATGTCCTTTATTTAAGCATCCGTGCCGAAGTGGTAGAAAGTGACTCTTGCGGGGGTGAGTTTAGTAATGGCTATCAACGCAGTGTCGCAATTAGCAGCTTCCATTTAGATCAACCCGCGCAAGCTAGCATGGGGGGGTTAGCGGATGTCATCCAAAGCTTACCACGTGAATTAATCCGTAGAATGGAAAATAAAAAACACCTGCGCGTTTTAGATGCGGTGCGCTTTCAGGTACAACCCGATCCTGAAAGCATGCCGACACACATCAACCGCCAAAACCAGCTGACAGATGTATTAGAAGTCGCTACCCAAATGGGCACCCAATATGTGATTTCTGGCGCGATTCGTTCTATGGCGATGGTCAATCCTCGGTTAGCACAAGAACGTCCGCGTTTGCCCGGCTTAATTGAGTCCATTCGTTATGATGAGGAACGTTTTTTACGTGAATTCAAGCTCGATTTGTACATTTATGAGGGCTTTAGTGGCGCTTTAGTTGGCCAGCGCCAATATAAACTGACCGGCCATTGGCTGGAAGATCGCACGTTAAAAACTGGCTTTGCTACGCCCGGTTTTTGGGGTAGTGAGTATGGTCTAAAAATCGATCAGCTCCTCGATTTAGTAGCTATGGATGCACACCAACTGCTCGGTTGCCAACCTTTTATGACCCGTATTTTACGCACACAAGAAAAAAACTTGTATCTGGAAGCAGGTTCCAGTTCTGGATTACAGCCTGGCGATACCCTCAGCTTGTATCGTATTAGCACCTTCTTTGATGCACAACAACGCGCTTATCGCGAAATGGAAAGCGTAGATATGGTCGTCACTTTGAAAAAAGTGCAGCCGAATTTTTCTGTTGGAGAAATCCCTGCTTTACCTGTGAGCATGAATATTCAGCAAGGTGATATTGTGGTGGCTTGGTAAATATTTTCCCCCTTAAGGGCTAGCTTTAAGGGGAAATACCTTTTATAATATGCCGCGATTCAATCAGGGCCTATAGCTCAGTTGGTTAGAGCAGGGGACTCATAATCCCTTGGTCGTAGGTTCAAGTCCTACTGGGCCCACCATCAAGGTCGTTAGTGCCTTCCTAAGCGTGTATTGTTTACGCTACCTTCTTTGCGATTGCTTATTTCAGTTTTCTATCTTATGCAGGCTTCTTGAAAGACCTGAATAACTATCTTGAGTCCGTATCCTACTTGATCGCTCGGGTGGCCATCCTATCAATAGACCTCTATTGCTCTTCTCTTTATCCAGATTGTTGGTCTTTGCCTTGCAAGTGCCCACTTCGTCAGAGCAGTTAAGGACTCGCGTGTCTTTTCCTAGGTCGGAATGTTATTCTTGTGTTTTCAGTAAAATGCTTTTGCCAAGCCCCTAGGATATGAGTATGCCTCGCTCTTTTACCCCTATATCTCTTGCGCCTGTGCTCGTATTTGATTCTGGTATGGGTGGCTTAAGTATTGTCCAAAGCTTACGTCATGCGTGTCCTCAGCTCGAAATTAACTATGTTGCTGATAATGCTGCTTGCCCTTATGGACTTAAGGATGATGCTTGGTTAATCGAGCGTATTTTGAGCGTTTTACATACTTGCTTGGCACAAGCCCCCGCAAGTGCTCTCGTCCTTGCCTGTAATACCGCCAGCACTCTAGTTTTAGAGCAACTAAGAGCCGTGCTCGCTGTGCCCATTATTGGTGTAGTGCCTGCTATTAAACCTGCTGCCCAAATCAGTCAAAATCGCTGTTTCGCCTTACTAGCAACACCAGCGACGATTCGTCGCCCCTATACAGATGCTTTAATAGCAAGTTTTGCCGCTGACTGTGAAGTGGTACGCTTAGGTGCTGCGGATTTAGTTCCCTTGGCAGAAGCCAAGTTAGCTGGTCACCCAATCAAGCCTCAGGCATTAATGCAAAGTTTACAGCCTTTATTATTGCATCCGCATTTAGATACAGTCGTACTCGGATGTACACATTTTCCTTTATTATTAAGTGAGCTCAGCAGCCTAGCCCCTCATTGGCAATGGGTCGATTCTGGGGCAGCGGTGGCACGACGCACGTTAGAAGTGTTAGCTTTGCACTATACTTATCCACAAATCCCTATGCAAAAAGGTGGGCATGTCTGGTTCACCGACACCCAATCCGGACAGGCACGTGCACAGTTAGCGGCCTGTTCGCAAGCCTATGCATTACATCTGCATCACCACTTAATCCCTGAAGTTACTTTGGATTCCCTAGAATCAAGTTTCTAGGTTTTTTAATCGAGGTTTGTTTGTGAGTCTACCCCAAGTCGATCCTACACAATATCCACAACTGCTTGCTGACAAAGCACAAGCACTCCAACAGCATTTTGCGCTCTTTTCTCCTCCTGAGTTAGAGATTTTTCCGTCAGAACCCAGCCATTACAGAATGCGTGCAGAATTTCGTCTTTGGCACCAAGATGAAGACTTGTACTATGTGATGTTTGATACAGACAACATGGATGCACGCGGTAAACCCGCACGGGTCCGTATGGATACTTACTCTGTCGCAAATCAGCTTATTAATCGCTTAATGCCCGCGTTACTAGATGCCATCCGCCACTGGCCACAGTTGCGTCATAAACTATTTCAAGTCGAGTTTTTAACTAGTACCACAGATCAGGCCGTGATTAGCCTAATTTATCACCGCCAGCTCGATGATACTTGGGAAGAAGCTGCCCATGCACTGCGCCAACAGTTAGCGCCTTTAGCTACTGAACTACATTTAATTGGGCGCGCGCGCAAGCAAAAAAAAGTGGTGACACAAGATTATGTGATTGAAAAATTTGTTGTGGCAGGGCGTACTTTACAATATCAGCAAGTGGAAACTACTTTTACCCAGCCAAATGCCAGCGTGTGCCAACACATGTTAAGTTGGGCACAGGAAGTCACTCAAGGGTTAACTGGGGATTTACTAGAATTGTATTGTGGTAATGCCAATTTTAGTCTTGCACTGGCAGAGAATTTCCCACGGATACTCGCCACAGAAATATCCAAAACCTCTGTAAAATCTGCTGCCTATAATTTAGAGCTTAACCAAATAGCCAATCTACAAGTAGCACCTATCTCAAGTGAAACCCTAGCACAAGCTTTAGCAGGCGAGTTAGCAGAAAGCCGTAAGATTCAGGCCTTGAAATTAGCAGATTACCAATTTTCGACTGTTTTGGTCGATCCACCGCGTGCTGGCTTGGATGAAGCGACCTTGCAGCAGGTTTCTAGCTATAAAAATTTACTCTATATTTCTTGTAACCCAGAAACCCTAGCGGCTAACTTGCACACGTTAACGCGCACACATGTCATTAAGCGTTGGGCATTTTTTGATCAATTTCCCTACACGCACCATGCTGAAATCGGCGTTTTTTTACAGCCTAGATAAAATTCAGGCACAGAAAAAGGGCGACATATTTGCCGCCCATATTTCGTCCATTGCCTCTCCCCAGCTAAGCATCCATCCTAGACACTGTCCTTATTTTTACGTGGTGTCTTGTCCTTGATTGGCTTCCTAGCGCAAACACCCCTTGGCTCTCCTTGATGCTTATCCTAAGCTTACTTTCATCCTGAAAGTCTTTCCCTTCCTTTGAGCTTCCTTTGCTTTCCCTAAACACATCTTCCTGATGAAAAACGCGTCCTTCGCTTTGTGCTCCCTGTGATACTCCTTGCACTTTAGTGACATCCTGTCGCTTGTGTACCCTACTCTATTATCCAATAGCTCCTTGGTGCGTGTCCTTACTTGGGTATCCTTACACCCTTGACATCCTATCTATCCTTAGTATTCTTCCTTTTTGATCCCTGCCTTTTTACTTCCCTCAACCCGCATCCTAATCTAGGTTTTTTCCTTAAGGGCTTTTGCCTTTCCGTGTCCTTGTGTCCCTGCCCATGACTTAATACTAGGAGACTTCTCCCTAGACTGCAAGGGGGTGATATTTGGGTTTACCACCTTTCATGTATAAAAAAATAGATTAAAAATCAAAGTCTTGCTGTTTTTAACCTACAAAATACAGGTTTTTAATACTGCTTCTACTGCTGTTCGCACACACCCCTTGTATGCAATTGCGTACAAGGGGTGTCCCACTTTTGTTGAGTTAATAGGATTAAAGGCTAGTAATACCCCCCATATAAGGATGCAAGGCTTCAGGAATAAGCACGCTGCCATCGGCTTGCTGGTAGTTTTCTAAGATCGCAAGTAGGGTGCGTCCAACGGCTAGACCAGAACCATTAAGCGTATGCACTAGTTCGGGTTTACCCGTTTCAGGATTGCGGAAACGGGCTTGCATACGGCGTGCTTGGAAGGCTTCACAGTTAGAAATAGAAGAAATTTCTCGGTAGGTATTCTGGCTAGGTAACCAAACTTCAATATCATAGGTTTTCGCAGCAGAGAACCCCATATCCCCAGTACATAAGGCAACCACACGATAAGGCAAGCCCAAAGTTTGTAGGATGGTTTCTGCATGGCCAAGCATCTCTTCCAAGGCCGCATAGGAATGTTCAGGATGTACAATTTGCACCATTTCTACTTTTTCAAATTGGTGCTGACGAATCATGCCACGGGTATCACGCCCGTGTGAACCGGCCTCGCTACGAAAGCAAGGTGTATGCGCAGTCAGGCGCAAAGGTAGGCTGGCTGCTTCAAGAATTTCGCCCCGTACTAGATTTGTCACAGGCACTTCTGCAGTAGGAATCAGATAATATTCTTGTTCGCCCTGCAGTTTAAATAAATCTTCCTCAAATTTAGGCAGTTGTCCAGTGCCCTGCAAAGAGTCACGATTTACCATATAAGGGGCATAAATTTCCTGATAACCATGTTGTTGTGTGTGCGTGTCCAACATAAATTGGATCAGTGCACGATGCAGGCGGGCCAAACCACCACGCATCACGGCAAATCGTGCCCCTGTAATTTTGCTCGCCGCTTCAAAGTCCAATCCTTGAAAGCCTTGTCCTAAATCCACATGATCTTTTACTGCAAAATCAAAGGTGGGAATCTCTTTCCAACGCTTTACTTCTAGATTATCCGCTTCATTACGGCCTTGGGGCACAGACGCATGCGGAATATTAGGCAAACCAAGTAAGAGGTCGCTGAGATCTTCTTGTAGTTGATTTAAAGCTTGTTTGGCTTGGTCTAATCTTGTGCCTAAATCACTGACTTCAGCCAGTAAGGGCGCAATATCTTGTCCAGCTGCTTTGGCCTGACCAATCGCTTTAGAGCGTGTGTTACGCTCATTTTGCAAACTTTCCGTTTGGGTTTGCAATTGGCGACGCTGTTCTTCTAACGCATTAAAAGCAGCAATATCTAATTGAAAGCCGCGCGTACTCAAAGCTTGAGCCACACTTTGAATATCTTGACGCAAGAGCTTGGCATCTAACATAAAAATCCTTAATAATTTTGCGATTAAATAAGAGGAAAAAAATTACATAGCAAAACACCAACGGCCTAGGCCAATCCCCAAGGCAAGACTGCCTAAACCTAAGATCAGGCTTGTGCCCATATAGAGGAGGGCGAATGACCAACCTTGATGTTGTGCTAATTGTAAACTTTCTAATGCGAAGGTGGAAAAAGTGGTGAAAGCCCCCACAAATCCCGTCATACAAACGGCTTGCCAATGTGGGGCCGTTTTTAAGAACTCCACCAGCCAAACAAACAAAAAACCGAGCAAGAAGCAGCCTAATACATTGACGCTTAAGGTTCCCCACGGGAAGGCACGCCCTAGGTGCCCACTCACCCAAGCAACCCCTGCATAACGTGCTAAAGCGCCAAAAGCACCACCCAAGGCAACGGCCCACCAATATTGCATGCTAGGTTTCTCACTCTGTAGTTAGGCTTTGCGGCTGTGGTGGACTTTCTGCCTGTAAAGCACGAATCACCTCGGTATTTTCTGGAATCTGGAATTCAAACTGGCTAGGATCAAGCTCAGGATTGAGGTGTACTCGATCTAAATCAATCCGAGTTTGTTGCCCTAAGGTATCTGCAAAGGTCAGTTGGTCAAGCACCCCATCGACAAAACGAACTTGCAAATGGGTAAATAAGTTAGTCTCAGTCAAGGGGACCAATTGGAACATTTGCACTGCTTTGGCTGTGCCACCGAGTTGACTTACCTGATAGTGGCGACTGAGCTGCTCAAAATTACCAAGTAACACAGCAATTGGGGTTTTATGGGCTTGTTCATCCAAAGTATGCAAACTGACCTGCTCAAGATCTGGGTCATACACCCAAAGTTGCTGACCATTACTTACAATTTCCTGCGGAAAAGGGGCCAACGTTTGCCAATAAAAATAATGTGGGCGCTCCAAAGCTAAATAACCACTGACTTGCTGTATTTGAGTGCCTCTGGCATTTAAAATCTGCTGAGTAAAATGCGCACTGAGCGCGTGCATTTTTGTCAGATGTTGATGCAGGGCTTGAGCATCTCGGTTCGCAGCTTGTAGGCTACCTAACGTACTAAGGAGCATAAACAAAAGCCCAGCAGTAACCTGACATAAAGCCTTTAGGCGTATCATAAATTAAGATCCTTTTGATGAGTACGAATCAGGCGGATCATAAGGCGTATAAGCCTCATGGCTAGGGTATTGATGCGCAAGTTCATGCTGAAGTTCTTGGCGCTCTTGTTCCAACTCATACCATTGGCCTTGAATCAGGTTCCAGATGCTCACCAAAGCAAAGCCAATTTCATCCATGACCCTAAACCAAGACACGCCTGTTAACAGCACCCAACCAGCCAGCAAGGCAATAAAAAATAACAAGGTTACCCCCCAAGTACCAAGCAAAGGCCACAAGAACTGCAACAGGCTTTCACCCAACAAACCACCTGAATTAAAAGGAAAATTATTGGGCGTATGATACAAATATAATGCGGATAATGCACAAGCAGCCAATAAGATAGCCACGGCACCAAAGACCTGTAAAGCCAGCATGAGAGGATCAAAATCCGTATGACGCATCGGCATTAAAGCTAACCAAATACCCCACCAGATCAGCAGAAAAACGCCCATATAAGCGCCATAACCTAAGACACTTAAAAGCACATCTGCCAACCAAGCACCTGTCATACCCAGCCAATTTTCTACTTGGGTGAATTCGTTGACATGTGTCCATCCAGGATCTTGTGCAGAAAAACTGAGTAAGGCTGTCAACACATAAGTCGCGCAAGCAAACAAGGCAAGGGCAGCCAACAAAGGCACACCATGCGCCATATGACGCCTGAGCCAACGTAAAGCGTAAATGAGTCCTGTGTAAAGACGTACACCTAGGGACACGTGAAATCACCTATTACAAAGATCAATGGGAAAGGGACGAACATTCTAGTTTAGAGTATTTGTTGCTCAGCATTAAAGGCTTATCGGCGCAACTTCTGTTCACATCAGCACACGCTGTGTTCCTCCTAAGCTTGTGATGCGCTTTAATATAGCTTAAAGTAATGTAATTATTATTTTTTATTCCTTTAGGGGCTAAAAATGAAATTACAGCAGTTACGTTACATTTGGGAAGTTGCCCACCATGATCTCAATGTCTCTGCAACAGCACAAAGCTTATTCACCTCTCAACCTGGGATTAGTAAGCAAATTCGTCTTCTAGAAGATGAACTCGGCGTTGAAGTCTTTGCACGCAGTGGTAAACATCTCACACGGATCACCCCAGCTGGACAAGCCATTATCGAGTTAGCCGGCGAAGTGCTGCGTAAAGTGGAGACGATTAAAAAAGTAGCGCAAGAGTTTAGCGATGAGAAACGTGGCAGCTTATCCATTGCCACCACACATACCCAGGCGCGTTATGTACTCCCACCGGTCATCCAGCAATTCATTCGTAAATACCCAGAAGTTTCCTTGCATATGAAGCAAGGCACCCCAATGCAGATTGCCCAAATGGTGGTTGAAGGAGCGGCAGACTTTGCCATTGCTACCGAAGCTATCGCCCTTTTTAATGACCTCATTATGCTGCCTTGTTATCGCTGGAATCGTTGTATTCTCGTACCCAAAGGCCATCCTCTAGCACAAAAAGAGCTCACTTTAGCTAATTTGGCCAAATACCCCATAGTCACTTATGTGGCTGGTTTTACAGGGCGCTCCAAGCTAGATGATGCTTTTAAATCACAAGGGCTCACACCGAAAGTGGTGTTTACTGCGGCGGACTCAGATGTGATAAAAACCTATGTACGTCTTGGTGTTGGCGTAGGTATTGTGGCACGTATGGCGGTCGATGAAGATAAGGAACCCGATTTGGTCGCTTTGGATGCCAGCCATTTGTTTGAATCGAGTATCACCCGAATTGGGATCCGTCGTGGGACTTTTATGCGCGGCTATATGTATGATTTTGTACAAAAAACAGCCGCGCACCTCACACCAGAAGTGGTTGACCGTGCCCTTGCGTGTGCCAATCGGCAAGAAGTGGAAGCCTTATTTGCCCAGCAAAGGTTGCCTGAATACTAGAGGCCAGTGTACTGCAAAGCGTATACTTGTTGCCCTCTCACAAAAGATCACATCAACCACCAAGGAAAGCGGATATGACCTCTGTAGACACCCTAATGCAACCTGATGCCCAAGGTTTTTTTGGCCCATATGGCGGGCAAGCCGTCCCTGAGCATCTAAAAAAAATTATGGATGAAATCGCCCAAGCCTATGTGGAAATTAGCCAAACTCAAGCCTATCAGGATGAATTAGCCGAGTTATATCAATATTATGTGGGCCGTCCCAGCCCTATTTATTTTGCTAAACGCCTGAGTGCGCATTGTGGCGGTGCACGTATTTACTTAAAACGTGAAGATTTAAACCACACAGGTGCCCATAAAATTAATCATTGTTTAGGTGAAGCGCTTTTAGCTAAGCATATGGGCAAAACCAAAGTCATTGCCGAAACGGGTGCAGGCCAACATGGTGTGGCTTTGGCGACCGCTTGTGCTTTGGTCGGTTTACCTTGTGAAATTCATATGGGTGCGGTCGATATTGCTAAAGAGCATCCTAATGTCACCAAAATGAAAATTCTCGGTGCCCGCCTGATTAGTGTGACTCGTGGCACCCAAACCTTAAAAGATGCAGTCGATAGTGCCTTTGAAGCTTATCTAGAAGACCCACAAAACTTTATCTATGCCATAGGTTCTGTCGTCGGTCCGCACCCTTTCCCCATGATGGTACGCGATTTCCAATCCATTATTGGTCGTGAAGCGCGCACACAATTCCCACAACTCACCGGCCGCCAACCAGATTATGTAGCCGCTTGCGTGGGTGGTGGTTCCAATGCGATGGGGATTTTCTCCGGTTTTCTCGACCTGCCCGAAGTGAAGTTAGTCGGTGTTGAACCTGCCGGTCGGGGCTTTGCGATCGGTGATCATGCCGCGACTTTAAGCTATGGCCAACCCGGTACCATGCATGGTTTCCATTCCTATATGCTGCAAGATCCCCAAGGCGAGCCGCTACCAGTGCATTCGATTGCTTCTGGATTAGATTACCCTTCTGTAGGGCCCCAGCATAGTTATCTCAAAGATTTAGGCCGTGCAGAATATCATGCGGTGGATGATCAAGCTTGTTTAGATGCCTTTATTAAACTCTCGCGTATTGAAGGCATTATTCCAGCGCTAGAATCCGCGCATGCACTGGCTTGGGCCATGCAAAAAGCGCCAGAACTGGATGCAGATGCTTGTATTTTAGTGAACTTATCTGGTCGTGGCGACAAGGATGCTGATTTTGTCGCTGAACAGCTTGGCCTCTAGTTAGTCTTTATATTTCAATTAATTAGGCTCGGTTTTCTCCGAGCCTTGCTATTTGCTAGCAGATTGCGCAAGATGACAGACGATGACAATAACAACTCAACAGGATGTGAACTATGCGTATTTATGCGGAGCGTTCTTTACTGCTGGTAATCGATATCCAGCAAGCGCTAACCCCTGCCATTCACCAAATTAGCGAAGTGGTCAACCATACACGCTGGTTGATCCAAATTGCCCGCGAACTGGACATTCCAGTACGAGCGACCGAGCAATATCCACAAGGTTTAGGTGCCACAGTTACGCCCGTGGCTTCCTTATTACAAACCCAAGAAATTTGGCAAAAAGAACACTTTAGTGCCTTGTATGAACAGCAGATTGAAGACGGACTGGCACAACTAGGACGTCAACAAATTATTCTGGTGGGCACGGAAACCCATGTGTGTGTTCTGCAAACCGCCCTTTCCCTTTTAGAGAAGGGTTATCAAGTTTTTTTAGTTGAGGAAGCTTTAGGCTCTCGACGACAAACAGATAAACAAGCGGCCATGACACGTTTACGTCAAGCCGGTGCCGTGATTGTCACTCGTGAGATGGTGGCATTTGAGTGGTTACACAAATCACGTACAGAAATTTTCCGCAAAATTAGTAAAAATTATATTCGCTAGATTTTAGAGGTACTGCGTCCTCGCCCCTAGGTAGCGAGGACACATGCCACATTAATGTACACTCAAGTATGGGCGCAAATCCTGCTCGGTGAACACATATTGAGTATGACAAAATTGGCACTGAGTTTCGATTTGGCCCTGTTCAGCTAATATACTTTCCACTTCCTGCGCACCTAAACCAAGCAAAGCATCTTGTGTCCGTTCCCTTGAGCAAGTGCACGCAAACTGTAGCGTTTTTGCCGGAAAAACACGCACGGTTTCCTCATGGTATAAACGATACAGCACAGTTTGTGCTTCCAGCTGTAAGGCTTCTTCCGCTTTTAACGTGTCTGCTAATTGAGTTAAACGTGACCAAGCATCCTCATCATCACCGGCTTGCATGGGTAAACTTTGTAAGAGTAAACCGGCTGCGCGCCCTTGCGCTGGATCGGCCATCAACCAAAAACGTGTCGGTAGTTGCTCTGATTGACTAAAATAATCTTGCAAACATTCCGCTAAATTTGGCGAGCTTAATGCCACAATCCCTTGATAACGTTTGCCTTTTTTGGGATCTAAGGTAATCACTAAGTGCCCTTGATCACCCACCAGATCGCCTAAACTTACTTGGGCTTGTGTTTGTATCTGCGCTGCTTGCCAACGTGCTAAAGCGCGCACATCTCCCCCAGGGTTAGATTCTGCCATCAATAAAGAAACCGCTGCAGAGGAACGCACTTCTAAAGATAAGGTACCTTCCAGTTTTAACGTTTCCGTAATCAAGGTCACCGCAGCTAATAGCTCACCCAGTACTTTTTGAATACCTACAGGATAAGCCTGCTGTTTGATAATCTGTTGGTAACTGGTTTCCAGTTGCACAAGTTCACCGCGCACTGGCGTACCTTCCACTAAAAAACGTTGAATCTGATCAAAATTTTGGGGTTCAGCAGTAGACATAAAGGGACTCAAAGCTATTGCGGACGAATATGAAGCTGACCTATATATTCCGGAAAGCGACTAACACGCTCAATCGCATTATTTAAAGCGGTATCAATGCGTGCTTGCATACGCTCATATTCGTGTGGGCTGAGAAAAAACGCCATATCCACATCAAAACGAATATAGCGAGGTTCAAGTTGGTTCAGGGTCAAGCAAAGCACATCTTCAATAAAATCTTGGCTTTGCCCAGCAAGGCGTGTGTCTTCACTAACACGATCGCGTAGCAGCTTTTCATAATAATTATGGATATTTTCAATGCGCATGGCCCACCCCCTGTTATTTCTTAAAATCAGCAGGTGCCCCAAGTATCCACTTTCTGATATAGGGGTGGACCTGCTTATCTCAAGTATAGCTTAACGGCTTAATAAGCGGTTTTCTGCTTCTTCGATATGATCCGCTAAACCGGTTAAAATCACCGTATCCCCAGATGAGAGGATTTGTTCCAACTCTGGCATACTGATTTCTTGTCCGTCGGCTGCCAGTAATAAGCTAGAGACCTCAATTCCCAAAGGGGCTAGATTTAAATCCCCGACACAACGTCCACAAGCCCAAGCATTCTCTGTCAGTACCACAGGGTGGCGTCGTACCAAGGGCGTGCCAGTTGCATCTGCTACGGAAGATTGAGTGCCATGATAATAGCCCCGCAATAATTGGTAACGCTCGCTACGTGCGCTACGAATGACATGATTGACGCGACGGAATGGAATATTCGATAGCAAAAGCGAGTGATACACTAACATCAAGCCGCCTTCTAAGACCTCAGGGACAACCTCAGTCGCACCTGCATGTTGATAGAGCTCCAAATCACTATCATCTTTCGTACGAATTAAGGTAGGCACCTCGATAGCTAAATGCTTCAAACTATCCAAAATTTGCAGGGTAAAATGCTTGTCATTGACAGTCACCACCACTAAACGGGCCCGCGCAACGCCTAAAGCCTCTAAAATTTCGTGCCGACTAGAATCACCATACACCACATGTTCACCTGCACTCGAAGCCTCGTGCACACGTACTGTATCCATATCTACTGCGATATAGGGGACATCTTCTTTTTTAAGAAAACGCGCAATGGTTTGCCCTACCCGCCCAAATCCACAAATCACGACATGATCTTGCATTTCTGCGGTGGCTTCTGCCAAAGCAGCGTTGGAATGCGGAATTTGATCGTCAGCAATATTTTGATTTTTGGGCAATAAACGACGACTAATCAAGCCGCTGTTTTTAATCAGCATGGGGGTAACGACAATGGAGGTAATCACAGTCGCAATAATAATCGCCACATGGGATGGACCTACCAGCTCATGCTCAGAGGCCAGCGCAAGCAACGCAAAACCAAACTCACCACCTTGCGCTAAAATAATCCCAGTACGTATAGAAGTATCTGCAGTTTTGCCCATCAGACGTGCTAAGGCGGTGATCATGATGAACTTCACCAGCATAAGCACGAGAACACTGACAATCACCCAGTGAATGTTGCTGAGTAAGACATTCAGATCCAGCAACATACCGACACTGACAAAGAAAAGCCCGAGCAGAATATTACGGAAAGGACGTATATCCGCTTCAATTTGGTGGCGGTAGTGGCTCTCACCTAACATCATACCGGCAATAAACGCGCCTAGGGCCATGGATAAACCGATTTCATGGGTAATCCAAGCCGAGGTCAAAGCGACTAATAAGACAGTGAGTACAAACAACTCATCCGAGTGCGTATTACTAACTTCATGGAATAAGGCAGGCATTAACCATTTGCCCACTGCAAGCAAGAAGACAAATAAGCCTATCCCTTTCAGCACCATGAGTAACAAAGAGAAAGATAAACTTTGATCTGCACTACCGGCTAATGCAGGTACCAAAATTAAAAAGACAACGGCGGCAATATCTTGGAAAAGTAAAATACCAATCGAGGCATGCCCATGCGGGGTGTTGATTTCTCCCCAACGTGTCAATTCTTGCGACACAATCGCCGTTGAAGAGAGCGCCAAAGCACCGGCGGCAATCAGGGCAGTTTCCCAACTCATGCCTAAAAAGTGTAGAACTACCCAAAATAACAAGGTACATAAAACCACCTGAGCGCCACCTAAACCAAAAACGGTTTTGCGCAGGGCATACATACGAGGAAGGGAAAATTCTAGACCTAAGGAAAAAAGGAGGAAGACCAAACCAAACTCGGAAAGAAAGGCAATATTTTTACTTTCTTCAATCCAGCCCATCGCATGTGGACCAATTAAACAGCCTACCGCAAGGTATGCCAGTACGGGTGGTAAACGCCAGCGACTAAAAATTGCTGAAGCAACAACGGAGGCGCTCAGAATCACCATCACATCATTAAAGGTTTCTGCTGCGATTGCTAATGCCATAAAAGATCTCAAGTAGACTAAGAAGGAGTAAGCCTAGACGAGCACAAGCCAAAGCTATGAACTTAAATATACATTGACTTATCTATCGATTTAAAAATGGCATTGTAACCAAAATTCTGGGTATCTGTGGGAATTCTTCGTAAAATACCGCTTAAGCTACTCAATCTGCACCTCACTGGGAAGAGGTTGCATTGATATCTGCCCGTGCTAAAGCACGGGGATTCCCTCTACAGGACGGCTATGCCTAACCGCAAGTGTGTTCTTGGCCGCATTACCCTGAACTGCCGATGACGTTGTTGATGACAGAAGATAAAGCGCTTCATCCAATGAATATAGGTTTTTTCTGTTTGCATCCTGTAGCCGCGCCGTCATCCCTCTGACCTGACACTTTGCAAAATTTTCCAAAAATGGACTGTTAACCATAAATCACCCTCCATATGATCTTTGTGTTTTTATGGTTCAATATAATACTGTACATTTTTGGTCTTACTAAAAAATGTGCTCGATTTACCCAGCTTAAATGCGCAGTTTACAGGTACGGTGCAATGGGATAAATTGCAAGATCAATAAATGATAAAAGTTGTGGCCGGAATAACAGGCGCACGGCAGCTCTTAAGATAAAGAGTGTGATATCGCGCATGCACGTTTAGCAGGGAAGCAGTCAGATCAGAAAATGGATTTTTCCTTTCTTATCAAAGTACCACTTCCAAAGTTGTCGTTATATTGAAATCGGCGAAATAAGCGTGCCTGATATGAAAGTGTTATACGTAAGGAGAGATAATGAAGTTAGCAGTATTTGTTGGCATATTGGTATTATCAACCTTCTCCTTTGCAGGAGGATATTACAATCCAAGCATTGATACCTATGATCCTGAAACAGGCTTGTATTTCAAAAGTGTTGAAAGTGAGAAGAAGTCTGGATTTTTAAGCAGCGGCGGTGACTCAATTGTAAATCTGTATATTTACAACCCTGAAACCAACGAAGGGAAATACCTTTTTCCAAAAAAAGATAATTTCCAGGTGGTCGCGCTAGCCTTTGAAACATCTGTAGAGAATGGAGAGGTTAAATTTCATATTGACTATGCTTCGCCAATAAAAAACAACAATGGTATTGCTTCGCGGGAACCAAAATCTAAGATGCTAATACTGACACGTAATGTGGAAACAAAGCACGAAACATTTTATTTTGCGGAAAAAGATGGTTCTAATCTAGTTAAAGGGAAAACGATCTTACCTTCAGATAGTTGGCATATTGATGTAAAAAATTCAGTTGTAAGAGTCCTACGGCAAGATGGTTTGGAGATAACAATGGAGAGTTTCTCGTGGTAACGTATAACAAACCAAGTTAGCAGGATTTATTTTGCTGTCGCTTCGCTCCAAAATGCAAAATAAACCTCTGCTTAAGGCGTTAAATTTTTCAGGAATAGACCACCCTATGTACAACCTACTAGTAACCGCAATAGAAGGCGCTTGGGACCAAGGTTTTTATGAGTATGATAAAAGTCGCTTCCTTGAATATACGAACGAGACTATTGCGTCTGCTTTTAAAAGGTTAAGTGACTCTCACATCAAAAATCTAAAAAGCTACCCTTGTCTATTTGCATATGAAGGGAAAAATTCGAATACCCGAATTGGTTGTTTGACTTCTATTACAGAGCGTGGCCGCAATCTCCTTATAGAATTTGAGCTCGAACAAGATGTAGAACCAATACCATATTCCCAAATCCAGCCAATCGCCACATTGCTAGATATACGTGAGTGGGAAATGAACAGGACTCATTGGGCGGTAAAAGACGAGGATTTGTTTCAGAGACTTCAACATCAAGGGATTCTCGAACCTGATAAGCAAATAAAGACCACTAAGCTGGATCGACCTATAACTGAAAAATCCCCAAATCCTAAGGTAAAAAAGGTCCAAGGGTTTATTGGAAAGGTTTTGGGCCTTGAGCAGGAAGATGGTTATGAAGTGTTTTATCGTGGCCACTCAAATAAGAAGCAATACAAGTTGGAACCTTCACTGTTTAGGAAAGATGAAAAAGGTAACTATCTTTACAAAGACAATGAACATATTTTGTACAGAGAATTATTGGTCTCTAACTCCGCCGACTTTCAGTCAGACATTTACACGCTTGATCGTCTTGTGAGGATGCAGCATTACTCATTGCCGACAAGACTGCTTGATATAACTTCCAATCCTTTAATTGCTCTCTATTTCGCGTGTAAATCATCCATCGACGAAGAAGGCGAAGTCATTATTTTCTCAATCAAACGAGAAGACATTAAGTACTTCGATTCAGATTTAGCTAGCTGCATTGCTAATTTGGCACGCTTACTGCAAACCGAGAAAGAATAAATAAACTTTGAAGAACAAGGTTTTAATGAACAAAAAGCAATTAAGCGATTACTTCACTTTATCAGAGAAGAAAAACCATTCTTCGAGCCAATAATTATATCGGATGACTTGAGAAAAATAATTTGCGTAAAAGGAAAACAGAGCAATGATAGAATCTCATCTCAGTCTGGCGCATTCCTTTTGTTTGGGTTAGATACAGTCTTTGATGAAGAGGGTACTACGGAAATCAAATTATCAAGAATCACTGTCGCGAACAAAAAGGCTATTTTGAAGGAGCTGGATCTATTAAATATCAATGAAAGCACAGTATTTCCATATATTGAAAACTCTGCAAAATATATTTCGGACAAGTTAAAATCTAACGATACATTGCAAGGAGAGTGAATACTTAAGATAGTAAGGTCTATTTTTCCTGATGATTTAAAAGATATTCTTGCTATGTATTATGAGTATATTAATAACACTTTGGTAGATCTTTCGTTCCAAGACAATGATCAGAAATTTAACCACGTACTGAAAAGCACAGCTCTGAAGAATCAAAGATATTTTTGGCGAAAAAAGACTGCAAGCCAGTTGAGTGTACTGCATTTATAGGAAAAAACGGCACGCTTCTTATGTTGGCCCATCAGCTGGAAAAGGCATACCCTTAGATTGATAAGGTACCGAATCACACCTAGGCCTCGTATACCATGCGCTTTATTTTTACCGGCATATTTGCTCAAACAGGTGCCAGCATGCATAAAAAACCTTACTTAGAAGAGAAAATCTGTTGTGTCTGTCAGCGCCCCTTTGCTTGGCGCAAGAAATGGTGTCTTGTATGGGACGAAGTGAAGTATTGCAGTCAAGCTTGCCGCCGCCAGCGGCAAGGCAATCGAAACAACCATCAAGCCCCATCCGCTAAATAATGCATCATCCAATGGGCCAAACGCTTAGGTTTTTGATAAGGCAAGGCATGATCTGTGCCTGCAATTTCGATACTGGCCCAACTGGGGTGTTGCTGGCTTAAGTGTGCTTGATAAGCGCGTAAAGGCGCTGGGCTACGGCCACCATAAAAACACACCACTTGGTTTTGTGCAGCCAGTAGCGCCGCCCTGTCCAAAGTGTGTACCGCATGTGTCACTGCATCTAAAGCATAAGAAAATCCTAATACCCTATGCGCTAACCGATGCAAGGTGGCTTGTTCCACCCGCGTACTTTGCGAACGCAAAGGAGCAATTAAATCCAAAAATTCTGTTATGCCTGCTAACTGGGTGGCAGGTACGCGCATCTTCGCTGCAGCTTGCGAGTACCCTTGGCGAACCTGACGCATTAACTGCACATCTTCACGTTCCAATAACGCAGGTTCGATCAGAAAGGTATGCTTAATTTGATTACCCAAGGCTTGTTTGAGGAGCATGGCAATCAAGCCCCCAAACGAGTAACCGATCACATCAAAGCTCTCCCAGCCTTGTTGTGTTAATAAAGCTTGTATATCTGCACACACTTGGTGCACATCAAAGGGAGCCTCTGGATGCTGAATGCCCACGCTGGCACCCATACCGCGCAAATCAGGGACCAAATATGCCGGCCATTGATGGCCAAGATAATGGATAAGGGGCTCCCAAGTGGCTTGGCCTGCGACGCCAGCACCGTGCAACAACAATAAAGGACGCGGGTGTGATGACGTCTGATACGCTTGGTATAAATGATAATGCAAGTGCAGGTCCGCCAAGGTGAGTTGGGTGCTATGCACTTGGAAATGAGCAAGGGACGATGACATAAAAATTTTTAACCTAAGACAAAATAAAATCAGCGTCTAGATTAACACTTTTCGGTGTTAATTCTGGTATGCTTGCGCGCTTGCATGCCATTTTGTAGGTTAGGAATCATGTCGCTATCTCGACGCCCGTTACAACTTCCCTATACTTCAGGCCATCAATTATTTGAACTTGTACGTACTCAAGCACATCCTGTACTGCTTGATAGCGGTCAGTTTGATTCACCCAAGATATCTGCGCCTTTTGGACGCTTTGATATCGTCAGCGCGAATCCACAAAAGCTATGGCGTACCTCCTCCCCCAGCTTGCCTGCTAATTGGCAAGACCTCGAACCACAACGGACACCCACGGATGCAGCCTGCGCACATTTGCCTTTTTGTAGTGGTTGGATAGGTTATCTTAGTTATGATGCAGGTGCTTGGTTTGAGCCTTCCTTACCACGATCCACCCAAACTGAGGTTGGCCTACCTTTAGCACACTGGGGCTATTATGCTTGGGCTTTAGTCACAGATCACCAAGCACAAACCACGCATTTAGTCGGCGATTATTCCACGGACTTTGCCCAGCAACTCAGCACTCAGTTAGCCCAACCCAAGGCGCCTTTAGCAAAAGATTTTTCCTTATTAGCGCCTTTCCGCTCTAATATGGATTTTGCCGCTTATGCTCGGGCTTTTGCACAAGTGCAGGCTTATTTACAAGCAGGCGATGCTTATCAGATTAATCTTGCTCAGCGTTTTTGCGCCCCTTATCAAGGCGACACCTGGAGTGCTTATCTGGCGTTACGACAAGCAACCCCCGCACCTTTTGCAGCCTATTTAGATTTAGGGCAGGGCCAAGCCGTGTTAAGCCTCTCACCTGAACGCTTTTTACAAGTTGATCCTCAAGGCAAGGTACAAACCAAACCGATTAAAGGCACGCGCGCGCGCGGACGCACGCCCGCAGAAGATGCGGCTCTGGCACAAGAGCTACAACAGGCGTCTAAAGATCAAGCCGAAAACTTGATGATTGTTGATTTATTACGCAATGATTTAAATCGTGTGTGCCAAGCGCATAGCGTCAAGGTGCCACATCTATTTGCGTTGGAATCTTTTGCTAATGTGCACCATCTTGTGTCTACGGTAGAAGGCCAGCTGACACCACCCTATGCTTTATTACCCTTGCTAGCAGCAAGCTTCCCCGGTGGATCTATCACAGGAGCACCCAAAATCCGCGCCATGCAAATTATTGATGAGCTTGAACCCCACCACAGGAGTTTATATTGTGGGGCACTAGGTTATTTAGATGACAGAGGCCACATGGATATGAATATTTGCATTCGCACTTTGATTGCAGACCAAGGGCATCTGTATGCTTGGGGTGGCGGTGGTTTGGTGGCAGATTCTGAGTGCGCCGCCGAATACCAAGAAACATTGGTAAAAGTCGGGCGTTTATTGCAAGCTCTTGATCCTGAGTTTGCGCCTTTGAGTTAACCGCAACAATAAGGTGAGCAAGGTATGCCAAGGGTTTTACAAGCGGGACATCCCCAAAGCCTACAACAAGCGTTAGGCACGCAAGTCATTGCGATTGCTGCTTTTTATCAACACCAGCTGGAGCCTTACGCTTTAGGAGCACATGTATGCGCGGTTGATATTTTGCACGATACCCGCCTTAGTTTGTATTGTCCGCGTGGTCATGCGTTGCAAGTCGGGGACTTGCTCACCTTGCATTTAGATAATCGTACGGGTGTGGATGAGTATGATGCTGACCTGAGTGTGTATCGTCTTTCTTATAAAGCACGTGTGGCACAAGTACATTCTGTACACCATCTAGAAGTGGAAGCACGCGAATTTAGTATGGTCTACGGAAACGAGGTGGTATTAGCATATCAAGCCCCAGATTATCAGTATCCGCCAGATCAACGCCCCGCCCTTGTCTTACCGAACACCCCTATGACCCATCTAGCGGCACTGAATCCTGATGAGCAAGATAACAAAATCGGCGTTTTGGTTACCGGAGCACAAAAACAACCGCATACCAGTGTGATGGCTTTTTTATCCACGCAAGCAGATGATGTGTTTTTAATCTCGCATCCGCAAAGCTTTAAAATACAGCTATTAGCACGCGACCAACGCTGTTTGTTTGCAATTGATGAACGTGCCAGTTTTACCTTTTCTCGCGTGCTCGATTGGAACTACGAGCTATTAGCAATGCAGGCTTATCAAGTGCCTAAAACACATCCAGCCTATTTAGAGATTCAGCACGCCTTTATTGATAAAAATCCTTGGGAAGCTGGTTTTTTCCTCGATCCACAAGTCAGTATGTACCATTTAAAATATGTAGAAACCTTATGTTCAGGGGAAGCCAGTCAGCATTTGTAAATATTTTGTAGTTGACTGCTCCCCTCCCTAAAGGAAGGGGATTCCCAATTCATCGAGAACCGGACACGGAGACTGACCCCATGCCACCCCTCCCTGCCCTAAAAGGACGGGGTTTCCCGCGCAAAATTGATGAAAGCGCTCAAAGATGCCTACTCGTCATCGTCATCATCGTCGTCATCAAAATCGTAATATTCTTGTAATTGTTGCTGGAGGCGACGTTCTTCTAAGCGGGCTTCGATCTGACGGCGACAGGCAAGAGAAGGCGTCTCTTTAGCCGAGCTGGCAAAATCTTCATCGTTGACAGCATCATCAAAGACATCATCATCAGTATAGGAAATTTCTTCTTGACCCATAAGGCGAACACCCTAAATATGATTACATAAAACAAGCTTAGAAATAAGGAACTACAAGTTTGCCTATATAAAACGATTTAGCCGGCGGGTAAAGTAGAAAATTGATTTTTTTGCACTTCAGATAGGATGAACATCAGTGAAAGAATACAAGGTTGTGGTTTATCGGGAAGGTTTACTAGGCTCTTTGTTTTTGGGACAGTCGAAAGTCGACCCTGAAGGCTTTAGTGAGTTTTTAAATCGACATGCCCGTCAAGGTTGGCGTGTGGTCACCATGGAACGTGAAGTCCGGCGGATGTTATTATTTTTCCAACGTGAAGGTTTTTTAGTGGTGTTGGAAAGATAAAAGCCTGCAATCCCGACTGTACCGCTTGGGTTCCTCCTTGTGACAACCAAGGGGGAAGATGAACAAGCCTCCCATTAAACCTTCCAATAAAGGAGATCAAGATGCGGATTGCCGCTTGGATTAGTATTGCTGGTATCCTGCTGGTCACCTGTATTTTGCTGGCCCAGCTTTGGGGCCTGTCTCTAGATCCTGAGTTAGTATTCAAACTAGTGGTCACTTGTGGTTTGCTCATATGCGCTTCGGGCTTGATCGCTTTGATCCAACGCGAAACCAAAAAACATGAATCTGCCAAAGACCAAGACTATTTCAATTAAGGTATTTTTTACCCTTGGCTTTTTCCAAAGTTTTGCTAATTGTCGATACCCAAGAAATCTGCTAACCTGCAACCCCATCTAAAGCACGCCCCTCCATCAGTTAAAACACCTACAAATCACCAGACAGGATCATCATGACGCGATATATTTTCGTCACCGGCGGTGTCGTATCCTCCTTAGGTAAAGGCATTGCCTCTGCCTCTTTGGCGGCCATCTTAGAAGCCCGTGGTCTTAACGTCACCATCCTTAAGCTTGACCCTTATATCAATGTTGACCCTGGTACTATGAGTCCTTTTCAGCACGGTGAGGTCTTTGTGACCCAAGACGGTGCTGAAACGGATTTAGACCTAGGCCACTATGAGCGCTTTATTCGCACTCCCATGACACGACGCAATAACTTCACTACAGGTCGTGTGTATGAGCATGTACTGCGCAAAGAAAGACGCGGCGATTATTTGGGCGGTACAGTGCAAGTCATCCCGCATATTACCGATGAAATCAAGCGTCGCGTGCTCGATGGGGCACAAGGGCATGATGTGGCCTTGGTTGAGATCGGTGGCACCGTTGGCGATATTGAATCTTTACCCTTCCTTGAAGCCACACGTCAATTAAGAGTCGAGTTGGGTTCAGATCGCGCTCTCTTTATGCATTTGACCCTAGTCCCTTATCTGAAAACCGCCGGTGAAACCAAAACTAAGCCAACACAACACTCCGTTAAAGAGCTGCGTTCTATCGGTATTCAACCCGATATTCTCATTTGCCGTTCCGAAGTCACTTTAGAAACAAATGAACGCCGCAAAATAGCCCTCTTTACCAATGTGGAAGAGCGCGCTGTCATTGCTTTACCAGATGCTGACACTATTTATCATATCCCCCAAATGCTACATCAGCAGGGGCTAGATGAGATTGTGATGACGCGTTTTCGCCTCAAAGGTCAAGAAGCTGATTTAAGCGAATGGAACGCGGTTGCAGAAGCTAAGCTCAATCCACAGCATACAGTTAAAATTGCCATGGTCGGTAAATACATGGAATTACTGGATGCCTATAAATCCTTAATTGAAGCCATCAGCCACGCTGGGATTCATACACGTACCCGTGTCGATGTTGAATACATAGATTCTGAGCGTATTGAACGTGAAGGCACCGAATGTCTACAAGGTATGCAGGCGATTTTAGTGCCTGGTGGTTTTGGTGAGCGGGGTGTCGAGGGCAAAATTGCAACCGTACAATATGCGCGTGAGCATAAAATTCCTTATCTTGGGATTTGTTTAGGGATGCAAGTTGCTGTGATTGAATTTGCCCGCCATGTCGCTGGTCTGGCTGATGCACATTCTACCGAATTCAATGGCCAAGCTGCGCACCCTGTCGTCGGCCTGATTACTGAATGGCAAACTGCCGATGGGCAGCGTGAAACCCGAGATGTCAATACCGATCTCGGTGGCACCATGCGTTTAGGTGCCCAAGATTGCCATTTAGGCGTTAACACCAAAGCACGTGACATTTATGGGGCAGCAACCATTAGTGAGCGTCACCGCCACCGCTACGAAGTGAATAACCATTATGTACCTCAACTACAAGCCGCTGGCCTAGTGATTTCTGGGCGTAGCCAAGATCATGCGCTTGTTGAAATCGTCGAGTTACCACAAGAGGTACACCCTTGGTTTGTAGCTTGCCAATTCCACCCAGAATTTACCTCAACCCCGCGTGATGGACATCCTTTGTTTACCCGCTTTATTCAAGCCGCGCTTGCCCAGCCAACGCAGGAGTAAATACGTATGTCTAGTCAACACTCGGTTTACGTGAATCAAATAGAAATTGCCAATCATCAACCCTTGGTTTTGATTGGTGGTTTAAATGCCTTGGAACGCCTGGATCTGACGTTAGAAGTTGCAGAAACCTTTGTAGAAGTTTGTCAACGTCTGCAAATACCTTACATTTTTAAAGCCAGTTTTGATAAAGCCAACCGGACCAGTATTCACAGTTTCCGCAGTGTGGGCCTTGATGAGGGTTTAGCCCAGTTGGCTGAAGTCAAACGCCAATTTGGCTGCCCTGTCATCACAGATGTGCATACCCCAGAACAGGCAGCCCCAGCGGCAGAGACCTGTGATATGTTGCAGTTGCCGGCTTTTTTAGCCCGTCAAACGGATTTGGTACAAGCACTAGCCGCCAGCGCACGCCCAATCAATATCAAAAAGCCACAGTTTCTTGCCCCTGAGCAAATGGCACATATTTGCGAAAAGTTTCGCGAATCAGGTAACAATGACCTTTTGCTTTGTGAGCGCGGCAGCTGTTTTGGCTACGATAATCTCATTGTTGATATGCTGGGTTTTGGGGTGATGCGGCGTGTGACAGGCAATCGCCCCATGATTTTTGATGTCACCCATGCCCTGCAACAACGTCACGCAGGCAGCGCCGCCAGTGGTGGACGCCGCCAGCAATTACCTGAACTAGCACGTGCAGGGGTGGCATTAGGATTGGCGGGCTTATTTTTAGAGGCCTATCCAGATCCACAACAAGCACCTTGTGATGGCCCAAGTGCTTGGCCTTTGGATCGCTTATATGATTTGCTGGCCCCTTTACAAGAGTTAGATCGACTGATCAAAAGCCAAACACCGCTAGTTATAGATGAGGATGTCGTTTAGGCAAGCATTTGGGAAACCTCAATAAACTGCGTATAATTTGCGCCGTTCAACCCTTATTCTAGGATGGATTCCTGTCCATCCGAGCATTTTATCGTGTGGAGACTGTGCATGAGTGCGATTAGTAGCATCAAAGCCCTTGAAGTTTTAGATTCTCGTGGTAACCCAACCGTGATGGCAACTGTCACCTTAGAAGATGGCAGTACAGGCAGTGCTTGCGCGCCTTCTGGTGCCTCTACAGGCTCACGCGAAGCACTGGAATTGCGTGATGGCGATAAAAGCCGCTATCTAGGCAAAGGGGTATTAAAAGCCGTTGAGAATATCCAAGGTGCCATTGCACAGCATTTACAAGGCATGAACGCTTATGATCAAGCGGCCATTGATCGTGCCATGTTGGCGTTAGACGGCACAGAAAACAAAAGCCATCTCGGTGCCAATGCCATGCTCGCCGTCTCTTTGGCAACCGCTAAAGCTGCTGCGCAAAGCAAGGGTATTGAGCTCTATGCCCATATTGCTGAAATCAATGGTACGCCAGGCCAGTATTCGATGCCTGTTCCTATGATGAATATTCTCAATGGCGGCGAGCACGCAGATAATAATGTAGATATTCAAGAGTTTATGGTGCAACCGGTCAGTGCTACCAGTTTTGCCGAAGCGTTACGTGCTGGTGCCGAAATTTTCCATGCTTTAAAAGCGGTACTAAAAGCGCAAGGCTTAAACACGGCCGTAGGTGATGAAGGGGGATTCGCACCTAATCTTGCTTCCAATGCCGATGCGCTTAAGGTGATTGAGCAAGCCGTTGCGGATGCGGGTTATCAGCTGGGTGAGCAAATCACTCTAGCGTTAGATTGTGCCTCTTCTGAGTTTTATGCAGAGCAAGAATATCGTCTCTCAGGTGAAGGCCGTAACTTCAGCGCGCAAGGCTTTAGTGATTATCTGGCTGATTTATGTGACCAATATCCCATTGTTTCCATTGAAGATGGCCAAGATGAATCCGATTGGGAAGGCTGGCGCTATCAAACCGAAAAACTCGGTCAGCGTATCCAGTTGGTAGGCGATGACTTGTTTGTTACTAACACCAAAATTCTTGCCAAAGGCATTGCAGAAGGCGTGGCTAACTCCATTTTGATTAAACTCAATCAAATTGGCACCCTGACCGAAACCTTAGAAGCCATCAAAATGGCAAAGGATGCAGGGTATACCGCGGTTATTTCACACCGTTCTGGCGAAACCGAAGATACCAGTATTGCCGATTTAGCCGTGGGTACCGCAGCAGGTCAGATTAAAACCGGTTCTTTATGTCGTTCGGATCGTGTTGCGAAATACAACCGCTTATTGGTCATCGAAGCCCAACTTGGCAGCCAAGCCCCTTATGCCGGTCGGGGCGCGATCAAAGGTCAATAAAGCTTTAAGCATCAGCGTACACCAAGGTCACTGTTTATCAGTGGCCTTTTTTTGTGCTTGTCGAAAGCACTTCGCTAAGACAAAAGAATAAGCTAATAAAACAGTGATTAAAAAAATATTTTCTAATATAGTATAGGTTAAACAAAAACAAGAAATGGCGACGGAGGAGTATCCTATGCCCCCTTTACCTTCCTCATCTTCTCCCAAACAATCAATACAAGTAGCTGCCCCACAAAACCCACAAAGACGTCAACTGATCCAACTTGGCCTAGGTGCACTTGCGTTATCTGCATTACCTGCAGGTCAGGTTTTAGCACGTCCAACGAGCCAAGCACGCATTGTCATCCTAGGTGCAGGTGCTGCCGGCACGGCTATGGCCAATCGTCTATACAATGCCCTCGAGGGCGTTAAGATTACGATTGCAGGAGCACGTCAACAACATTTATACCAACCTGGATATACGCTCGTTGCTTCTGGATTATGGCCACAAGATCAGGTTGCTACGGCAACCGCAGATTGGATTCCTGCAGGTGTCCATTGGATTCCCGCAGATGTCGCCGAATTTATGCCAGATCAGCGCCAAGTCAAATTACAAGACGGACAAACGCTAGCTTACGATGTGTTGGTGATTGCTACAGGTTGCCAACTCAATTACCAGCAAATTGAAGGCATGAGCACGGATCTTATCGGCAAGCACGGTATAGGTAGTGTGTACGCTAGTCCGCAGGCGGCGACAGCAACCAATCAACAAATTGAAAATCTGCTACAAAAAGGCCAAGGGCGCGCGATTTTTACCCTCAGTAATACGCCGATTAAGTGTGCCGGCGCTCCTTTAAAAATGACCTTTACGACCTTGTCACGCTTAGAAGATAGCGGCCAACGCGAGCAATTCCAGGTCGATTTTTTCACACCCTATGCCAATAAAGTATTTTCTGTCCCTGTTTACAACCAATTTGTTTTAGAACGCTGGCAAGAACAGCAAGTTGGCTTTCACGATCAACGTGTGCTCACAGCTATAGATGCCGGTAGCCAAATGGCGACCTTTACTCATGCTGATGGCAGTACCCAGCAAGAAAAATACGATTTTATTCATGTGGTACCACCGATGAGTGCACCCGATGTAGTGCGCTCTAGTGAGCTCGCTTGGCAACAAGGACCCATGGCACATCAATGGTTAGAAATCGACCAATATAGTCTACAGCATAGGCGTTACCCAGAAATTTTCGGGGTTGGGGATGTGATAGGGACACCTTTTGGGAAGACAGCTGCCAGTGTTAAGAAACAAGCCCCAGTTGCAGAAGCGAATATTTTGGCTTTTCTTGCTGGACATCCCCTCACAGCCAAATACGATGGTTACACTTCCTGCCCTATGATTACCAGTATTGGTAAAGCGATCCTCGCAGAATTTGGCTATGAAGGTAAATTAATGCCTTCTTTCTCCTTTATTAGTCCAACAGAAGAATCTTGGGTGGTCTGGGTGATGAAAGAGAAAATGTTGCAGCCCGCGTATTATGCCATGCTAAACGGACAAGTATAAGGAGAAGCTATTATGACATTTGCTGGTGTAATAACCATTATTTTATATGCACTTGCGCCTTATTGGTGGTTACTTGTACTACTTTTACTCGCTTTAATCGGTGCGCAAGTTTTAGGACGCCATCATCAAGGGACACGCCCGCGCTTTTTATATCCACTCTGTGTGGCAATTGGTTTACTCACTGCATTAGTCGCACCTTGGATCACAGGCTCCTCTTTAAATTATGTACAGACAAGCACAGACATATTGACACTACTGGCTGTGATGCTCGGAAGCGGTTTCTATGCCTTTTTGCTTTTAAATCCCTTATTGCGCATTTCTGATACATCTCATTAAATATTTATTGTTACTCATCTTAATGAGGTTTGACCAAGGGCAATCTAACGCCCTTGGTTGACAAGCTATTTTCCTTCGCAGTTTTACGTCAAAATCTGCACCTTTATTCATTATTAATTACAAAATAATGTGATATGCACAGAGATTAAGATAATAAAACTTTGTTATAATATTTTAATTATTATTAACAAAAAAGGTTATTTATGAAGCAAGCACCTCACTATCTAATCCAGACATTATTTTCCATATTTTGTCTCCTCTTGTATCCTTTCAGCAAAGAAGTACAGGCTTCAGGATCCGATCTTGGTTTAGTGGTGCGTGAAAATGTATGTGCGCAAGGCAACTTAGTGATTAAAACCCGCGAAGGCTGGTTTGTTGGTGCGCAACATGCGCAAGGTGCTTATTTTTACGTCGGTGATGTGGTGACAGGGACTTTAACCAAAGAAGGTACCGCCTCTGTGTATCAGCGTGGACGTGATTTTGTCGGTCAGTATCGCTTACTAGAAACCCAACTGAGCTTACGTGATGCCATTTACCAAGTGTGTGACCAAGTCCGTTTAGAAATTTCTCATGCAGAAAATTCATAAAAATTTGAATTTTTATCGTTTTTCTTCAATTTAAAAGCCCTTTATGCTGATGGCCATTCATTTAAGGAGGCTGTCAGATGATTAAAATTCATAATTTAGGATTCCCACGCATTGGCGCACAACGTGAATTGAAATTTGCGCTAGAAAAATTTTGGCGTGGCGAAATCAGCGAGCAAGCATTAGAAAATACAGGGGCCGAGCTGCGTGCACATCATTGGCAGGTACAGGCTGATTTAGATCTCGTCCCCGTTGGTGATTTTTCTTTCTATGATCATGTATTAGATATGAGTTGCTTGCTAGGTCACTGGCCTGAGCGGGTACAAGGCTTATCTGGTTCTGAGTTGGATCAATATTTCCGCGTAGCCCGTGGTCGCTCAGCCCAAGATAGCGATTGCCAATGTGTGGCCGCAGGTGAGATGACCAAGTGGTTTGATACCAATTATCATTATATTGTCCCTGAATTTAGTGCAGAGACAGCTTTCAACCTCAACCCTCAACGTTTACTAGCACAAGTCAAACAAGCGCAAGCCTTAGGTCATACCCCGAAAGTTGTCATTCAAGGTCCAGTGACTTACCTTTGGCTAGGTAAAAGTAAAGATGCCACTGATAAACTCACTTTGTTGCCTAAATTATTAAGTGTGTACGCACAATTGCTTCATGCACTCGCACAAGAAGGCGTTCGCTGGGTGCAAGTGGATGAAAGCGCTCTAGTCACAGACTTAGATAGCCAATGGCAACAAGCTTTCACCAGTGCTTATCAGTATCTGGATGCGCTTACCCACAAGCCGAACCTTTTGTTAACCACGTATTTTGGTGATCTGGCACAGCATTTGGATTTAGCCTTAAGCTTGCCTGTACAGGGGATTCATCTTGATGCAGTGAAGGCTCAACATGAAATTACCCAAGTGCTCGCTGGTTTAGGGGATGAGAAAATCCTTTCCCTAGGTGTGATTGACGGTCGTAATATTTGGAAAACGAATCTCACCGCCACACTTGCAGCGCTTCAACCAATTGCTCAAAGTTTAGGTGAGCGTTTGTGGTTGGCCCCTTCTTGCTCCTTATTACATGTGCCAGTGGATCTAGCACAAGAAACCCAACTTGATCAAGAAGTTGCTACTTGGCTGGCTTTTGCGGTGCAAAAATTACAGGAGTTAAAAATCTTGCAGCAAGCGCTTAATCATGGCGAAGCCTCGGTTGCGCAAGATTTAGCAGATAATCAAGCCGCAATCCAAGCACGCCGCCAGTCTAAACGCGTCCATAAACCAGAAGTGCAAGCCCGTCTAGCACGTATCACGCCTGAATTAGGTCAACGCCTGAGCCCTTATGCACAACGTGCGCCACAACAGGCACAGAAACTCAAATTACCTCTTTATCCAACCACCACGATTGGCTCGTTCCCGCAAACTGCAGACATTCGCCAAGCACGTCGTGACTGGCGTCTAGGGCGCTTAGATGAGCCCACTTATCAAACCCTCATGCGTGAACAAATCGCCCATGCGGTCAAGGTACAAGAAGATTTAGGCTTAGATGTACTCGTACATGGTGAAGCCGAACGTAATGATATGGTGGAATATTTTGGTGAGCAGCTCGAAGGCTATATTTTTAGCCAAAACGGCTGGGTACAATCCTATGGTTCCCGTTGTGTTAAGCCACCTATTTTGTTTGGTGATATTGAACGCCTGCAACCTATGACTTTGGAATGGATCCGTTACGCGCAATCTTTAACGGATAAGCCAATGAAAGGTATGCTCACAGGGCCAGTCACCATTTTAAATTGGTCTTTTGTGCGTGATGATCAACCCAGATCCACCTCCTGTTACCAGTTAGCTTTAGCCATTCGTGATGAAGTGTTGGACTTGGAAGCAGCAGGGATTCAAGTGATTCAAATTGATGAAGCTGCCTTGCGAGAAGGTCTACCCTTACGTGCTAGCCAATGGCAAACTTACTTAGATTGGGCCGTACAGGCTTTCCGTATCACAGCCAATGGCGTCAGTGATCAAACTCAGATCCATACCCATATGTGTTATTCCGAGTTTAACGATATTATCCAAGCGATTGCTGCTATGGATGCGGATGTGATCACGATAGAAACATCGCGCTCAGATATGGAGTTATTGCAAGCCTTTGAAGATTTCCATTACCCGAATGAAATTGGCCCAGGCGTGTATGATATTCATTCCCCCAATATCCCCACACAAGCGGCGATGGAAGCTTTAATGCGCAAAGCAGCCGATTTCATTCCTGCACAGCGCCTTTGGGTCAATCCAGATTGTGGCCTCAAAACCCGCCAATGGTCAGAAGTTCTGCCCGCATTGGAAGCCATGGTAAAAGCCGCACAAGCCCTACGTGTGCAGGCACAAGTCACCGCTTAACACAAGCGCACTTGTCTTTGTTGGAAATATGATAAACTCCTGTCATCCTTAGCCTAAGTGATGATGGGAGTTTCCATGAGCAAAGACGCCTTAATTATTTTTGATACTACCTTGCGCGATGGTGAACAAAGCCCTGGCGCCTCCATGACCAAAGACGAGAAAGTCCGCATTGCCAAAATGCTAGAAAAAATGCGTGTGGACGTGATTGAAGCCGGTTTTGCGATTGCCAGTCCTGGCGATTTTGATGCCGTCAAAGCCGTTGCCGAAGCCGTGCAAACCAGCCGTGTGTGTTCTTTAGCACGCGCACTCGAAAAAGATATTCAAGTCGCTGCCGAGGCACTGCAACCTGCCGCTTTAGGACGCATCCACACCTTTATTGCCACCAGCCCCATTCATATGCAGTACAAACTGCAAATGCAGCCAGAACAAGTCATTGAGCAAGCTGTACATGCAGTGAAAACTGCACGTAACCTGATTGATGATGTTGAGTTTTCTTGTGAAGATGCTGGACGTTCAGAGATTGATTTTCTGTGCCGCATTGTAGAAGCTGCGATTGCTGCCGGCGCACGCACCATTAATATTCCTGATACCGTAGGTTATGCGAGCCCAGAACAATTTGGCCATACGATTGAACAGTTAATTACCCGCATTCCTAATGCCGATCAAGCCATTTTCTCTGTGCATTGCCACAATGATTTGGGTTTAGCGGTTGCTAACTCTTTAGCTGCCGTACTCAAAGGTGCGCGTCAAGTCGAATGTACCATTAATGGTTTGGGTGAGCGTGCAGGCAATGCCGCGTTAGAAGAAATTGTAATGGCCGTGCGTACTCGTGCGGATATTTATCCTGTTGAAACTCGTATTGATCCTGTCCATATCGTCCCCACCTCGCGTACGGTTTCTACCATTACCGGCTTTGCCGTCCAGCCTAATAAGGCCATTGTGGGCAAAAATGCTTTTGCACACGAATCCGGCATTCACCAAGATGGTGTACTTAAACACCGCGAAACTTACGAAATCATGCGTGCCCAAGATGTCGGCTGGCATACCAATGCCATCGTGTTAGGTAAGCACTCAGGTCGTAATGCCTTCCGCACTCGCTTGCAGGAGCTAGGTATTCACTTTGAAACTGAATCTGAACTCAACACAGCGTTTACCTTGTTCAAGCAACTGGCAGATAAAAAGCACGAGATTTATGATGAAGATTTGCAAGCGTTAGTGACAGATACACGTGCGGCTAATGCTGCAGAGCATTTCAAACTCATCACTTTAGAAGTGCAATCAAAAACCGGCGAGATTCCAGAAGCTAAGTTAACCTTAAGCATTGAAGGCCAAGAAAAGAGCGTCAGCGCGCAAGGTTCTGGCCCAGTTGATGCGGTTTATA
This sequence comes from Allopseudospirillum japonicum, assembly GCF_900108915.1. Classification (GTDB taxonomy): domain Bacteria; phylum Pseudomonadota; class Gammaproteobacteria; order Pseudomonadales; family Halomonadaceae; genus Pseudospirillum; species Pseudospirillum japonicum. The sequence goes on along the minus strand of NZ_FNYH01000004.1, from coordinate 124,160 downwards.
AAGCGATTGAAACCCTAGTCGATAGTCAAGCATCGCTTGAACTTTACTCAGTCAATGCTATTACCAGTGGCACAGATTCCCAAGGGGAAGTCACTGTGCGTCTAGAAAAAGGCGGGCGTATTGTCAATGGGCTGGGTGCAGATACAGATATTGTCATTGCCTCGGCCAAAGCCTATATCAATGCGCTGAATGCTTTATTTGGTGCCCACGAGCGTACGCATCCACAAGGCACAGGCGTTTAACCTAAATTGAGGTCAGGCATGGGTCAACAAGTACAGCGTTTGCACTATTTACAGGCCTTTGGTATTTGTCAGTGGGTGCCTAGGGTGCGTTTACCTTATGCTGCTCCTAGCCCAGTCTGTGCTTGGCCTCAACCGCAAAGCCCACACGCACGTGCGCAGGATTATCGCCAAACCTTACTTAAACGCGCTCACACCCAAACGCTTGCCAGCGCAAGCGTTCAACAAACATCAACAGCCAAGGTAGCACCCACAAACAATCCCTTGCCAACCTCAAAGGCACAGGATACAGACCAAGCACAAGCCCCCGCTTCTGTTGCTGCCTCGCCTTCGATTAAGCTAGTCACTGAGCAAGCACCAGCACAGCCCACCCAAGCCCAAACCGAGATTCACCTTGATTTAACCTTGGATGTACTGACTAATGGATGGTGGATTTTACGCACAACACCCAGTGCGGCTCAAAGACGCTTACAACAAAAGCTGTTGGCCCAAATTCTGTTTGCTTGGCATCCTCAGGTGGACTATCTGACCAGCCAGCGTTTTGTATGGCCTTTTCCTCATTTGCCCGTCACCGAGATTATGCGCCAACCAGAACAAGCACGTTTAAGTCTCTACGCCTACTTAACTGGGCACCAGTTTAAAGCGATTCCTCGGCATCATCTTTTAGTCTGTGGTGATGAATTAACGACTTGGATTCACTCCAGCTTGGACTATCATCTATGGCCCAACTTAGATACTTTATTAAAAGATCCACAGCAAAAAGCTCGTTTTTGGCATCAACAGCAAGCTTTGCGTGCGCAGTTTGCTGCTAGCCCTTTATTGCTTTAAATCGGCTCATCCTTCACTGTGGAATTGATACGGTTTGTGCATGCCGATCGGTTAGCTTGACAAAACCCCTTGCGTTTAGGAATCACAGGATGTCAATTCACACCCCTTTGGCTTATGGCATAGAGTTTTATGCGCCAAGTCTGGATGACTTGCCGCTATTGCTTGCAATTGAAGAAGCCGCACACTTAGGTGGCTGGCGTCAACACGCGCTTGCAGAAGCTTTACAACAACATCAAATCACAGGCGCTTACACACAAGATGGTGATTTGATGGGCTTTATCGTGGTGCGCTCGATTTTAGATGAAGCCGAATTATTGGAAATTGTGGTCGACACCCCTTATCAAGGTCGTGGCGTTGCACACGCCCTAATTGCTCATTGCACGCAAGCACTGCAGATGGCTGCTGTGACCTCATTATTTTTAGAAGTACGTGCTTCCAACCACAAGGCCTTGCATTTTTATCAAAGTGTTGGCTTTGCTGAAACTGGACGGCGCAAGGGTTACTACCCACCTTTACATATTGAACATTTGCGTACCCTAAAAGAAGCCATGGAAGCGCGTGAAGATGCCATCCTCATGCGCCTTGATTTGCCTACACACATTGCATCGGATGTTTGAGGAAATATTATGTCTGGGAACACCTTCGGTAAGCTCTTTACAGTCACCACTTTCGGCGAAAGCCACGGCCCTGCCCTAGGAGCCATTGTGGATGGTTGTCCACCGGGGCTGGCCTTAAGTGAAGCGGATTTACAAGCGGATTTGGATCGACGTAAACCCGGTACTAGCCGCCATACGACGCAAAGACGTGAACCAGATCAGGTAAAAATTCTATCTGGTGTGTTCGAAGGTCGTACCACAGGCACACCCATAGGTTTGCTGATTGAAAATACGGATCAAAGATCAAAAGATTACGGCAAAATTGCACAACAGTTTCGCCCTGCACATGCAGATTATACCTATTGGCAAAAATACGGTATTCGTGATTACCGCGGTGGTGGTCGAAGTTCTGCACGTGAAACCGCTATGCGTGTGGCTGCAGGTGCTATTGCAAAAAAATATCTTGCACAAGTGTATGGTGTACAGGTGCGCGGTTATTTGTCCCAATTAGGGCCAATTTGCTGTCCTTTGGTTGATTGGTCTTTGGTCAATACCAATCCATTTTTTTGCGCTAGTGCAGAGCATATTCCGCAGTTAGAAACTTATATGGATGCCCTACGCAAAGAAGGGGATTCGATCGGTGCCCGCTTGCATATCCAAGCCGCCGGCGTGCCTGTTGGCTGGGGAGAACCCATCTTCGATCGCTTAGATGCAGATATTGCGCATGCGATGATGTCGATTAATGCGGTCAAAGGCGTAGAGATTGGCGCAGGTTTTGCTTGTGTCACCCAAAAAGGTACAGAGCACAGAGATGAAATCACCCCAGAAGGTTTTGTATCTAATCATGCTGGCGGCATTTTAGGCGGTATTTCCAGCGGACAAACGATTGAGGTCAGCATTGCTTTAAAACCAACTTCCAGTTTACGTATTCCAGGGCGCAGCGTCGATATTCATAATCAAGCCTGCGAGATTATCACCACAGGCCGCCATGATCCTTGTGTCGGTATTCGTGCCACCCCGATTGCTGAAGCCATGTTAGCCTTAGTACTGATGGATCACGCCTTGCGTCATCGTGGCCAAAATGCACTGGTCGACTCAGGGACTGCCAAGATTCCAGCGGGGCAATAATGGCACTGCCTGTCAATCTTCCTTATTGGCGCTTAGCAGGTATTTATGCCTGCTATTTTGCACTTTTAGGTGTCCTCAATCCTTATTGGGGTTTGTATTTGGACTCGATCGGGTTCACCCCTGTACAAATTGGCCAATTAATGGGCATTTTGCTCGCGACTAAGCTGATCGCGCCCAATTTATGGAGTTTTTGGGCCGATTATAGTGGCCACCATATTCGCATTATGCGTTTAGGCGCTTTCCTTACGGCACTTTCCTTCACAGGTATTTTTTGGCACGACGGCAATTTTTGGACGCTTGCTTGGGTCATGTTTGCCTTTAGCTTTTTCTGGAATGCCATTTTGCCCCAGTATGAGGTCATCACTTTAGTAGCCCTCAAAGGCCATGAAGCACATTACAGTCGCGTGCGCGTTTGGGGCTCGGTTGGTTTTATTATGGCAGTCTTAGGTTTGGGCGTTTGGCTAGATCAGGCTCCCATACAGACCTTGCCTTGGTGGCTTTGGGGTCTGATGTGGGCCTTACTGATATTTAGCTTCACCTTACCTAAGCTAGCTGCAAAATCTCAAGAAGTTTCCCAAGATGAGCAAACTTCTCTAGCACAAACGCTCAAACGGCCGCAAGTCTGGGTAATTTTGCTATGTGCTTGGGCAATGCAAGCATCTCACGGGCCTTATTACACCTTTTATTCTTTATATTTAGAGCAAGAAGGGTATTCACGTACCTGGATTGGTAGCTTATGGGCCTTGGGTGTAGGGGCTGAAGTCCTCGTATTTTTAGTTATGCATCGTTTGCTGCCTGCGCTCAAAGCAGAAGGCCTTTTAGTATTAAGTTTAGTTTTAGCCAGTGTTCGTTGGTTTGCTTTGGCGTTAGCCCCTGCACATTTGATGTTTTTGATTCCAATACAAGTGCTACATGCTGCAACCTTTGGATGTTTTCATGCAAGCTGCATTGCTTTAGTGCATACTTATTTTCCTAAAGCGCAAGCGGCACAAGGCCAAGCTTTATATTCAAGCGTCGGCTTTGGGGCAGGGGGTGCCGTAGGAGCCACACTCGCTGGGTGGCTATGGCAGGCCTATCCCCCAAGCTGGAGCTTTTTGTCTGCGGCGGCTTTAGCCGCTGGCGCAAGTTTACTGGCTTGGCACATCTTACTTGGACAAACCTTGCATTCACAGGGTATTGCGCGTTAAAGTCAAAATAACAAGTTAGGACGGTTAGGCGTTTTTTGTAAATTTAAACACATTGTTTTTCAAAGGGTTGGATAAAAACATGAAATTAAATGTAGAAGTGGATATGACGCCTGAGGAATTTCGGCGTGCCATGGGTTTACCCGATGTACACCTATTTCAACAAGAGTTAATGCAAAAAATTCGTGAGCAAATGGAAGCAGGTGTTGATGGTTATGACCCTTTATCTTTATTTAAACCCTTTATTACTCAAGGTTTTGATTCTTTAGAATCTTATCAAAAACTCATGATGCAAGTATTGTCTAACTATTCTCCTATGGGGACTTCAAACAAGCGTTCATAATGCTTGTTTGGTTATTTCCTATCTTATAAGTCCCTGCTGGTCGCAGACAGGGATTTTTCCGCCTAAATAAGCAGAAATCTAATTTTTATGCTGCTAACTTTTTGTCTAGCCTAGTTATTTTATTTTTAACTTAGGTAAACTTAGGCTTTGGTCTTAATTCTTACAAAACCTTGATTTGATACTTGTACTTTGTCCTCATGTCTGCAATATTGGCATAAATATTTCATACACATGACATCCAGGCAGGTACACTTTTATCCTTTTGAATCTCAAATTCAAATTTTTAGTGTTCATGTCACGGTTTTGCAACTATTGCAGCGCAATATAAGCACTAAACCTTGGTATCAAGGGCGCTTATCGGCGTTTTTGTAATTTTTGCATCCTTCAGTTAATCGAGTTACGAGGTATCTTATGTCGACTCAACAAGAGAAAGTAATGAACGCCTTTGCAGAGCAAGCTAAAACCATGTACACCCCTTTGCGTAAAATTAACGCACTTTTATTAGAAAACATGGAAAAAATGACAGATTTCCAGTTGGATGCACTGCGTTCTTATAGCCAGATGGGTGTAAACCAATTGAAAGGCGCTAGTGAGTTAAAAGATGCTGAAAGTATGCGCGAATACACCAGCACACAAGCAGAAATGATGAGTACAGTCAGCAAGAAAGTGCTAGAAGACGCCAAAACTATGGCAGAGATGGCCGTTGAGTTTAAGCAAGAAGTTGAAAAGATCATGGAAGAAGCACGTTCAACAGCCTTTACTAAGCCAGGCGAAACCAAGTAAATAAGGAATCACGCCGAGTTTGTGCACCGAATGCGTTTCGGTGTGCTCTTGGTGAGCATCAGTATCAAGGCTAAGGGGCAAGCATGAGTAACCAATCTGAAAATACAAGCTTTAACGATTTTGTTGACCCAGCAGAGATGTGGTCTATGGTAGGTCAAGTCAATCAACAATATCAGCGTTTGATTGAACAACTGGTAAACCGCAAGGGCGTGAGCGATCCTTCTTTGTCTGTGCTTTTTAACATGACAGAGACATTCCAAAAGCTTAACGAACAACTTGCTGTCAACCCCTTGGCGCTTTTCGATGAGCAAATGGCTTTGTGGCAAGGCCAAATGCAGCTATGGCAAAATACAGCACGCCAGATGCTCGGTGAAAAAGTCGAGCCGATTATTGAGCCAGCACGTGATGATCGCCGCTTTATCGATCCTGAATGGAACGATAATTTACTTTTTGATTTTATTAAGCAGTCTTATCTGTTATTCGCACGTTGTATGCTTAACGTGATTCATAGCGCCCAAGGCATGGACGAGAAAAGCAGCCAAAACCTTGACTTTTATGCGCGTCAATTCGTTAACGCGATGTCGCCTTCCAACTTCGTTGCTACCAACCCAGAAGTTTTGCGCAAGACATTGGCAACGCGTGGTCAAAACCTAGTGAAAGGGATGGAGCAGCTGATCGAAGATATGCAGCGCAGCTCTGAAGGTCTGAATATTTCAATGACGGATTTTTCCGCATTCGAACTTGGTAAAAATGTCGCCACCACACCTGGGAAAGTGGTGTTCCAGAACGACATGATTCAGCTGATTCAATATCAGCCTACCACAGAAAAAACCTTCAAGACGCCTTTGTTAATCGTACCACCCTGGATCAACAAGTTTTATATCTTGGATTTGCGCGAAAGCAACTCCATGGTGAAATGGATGGTTGATCAAGGACATACAGTCTTTATTATTTCCTGGGTCAACCCAGGTCCAGCACAAGCACAAAAAGGCTGGGCGGATTACATGAAAGAAGGTCCGCTCGCTGCCATGGATGCGATTGAGCAAGCCACAGGTGAGAAGAGCGTTAACGTGATCTCTTACTGTATCGGTGGTACTTTGACGGCAAGTACTATGGCGTACTTGGCTGCGAAGAAGCAAGCAAATCGTGTTAACTCAGTGACTTACATGGCAACCTTGCAAGATTTCACCGATCCTGGCGAAATTGGGGTTTTCATCAACGAGGCCACCTTAAAAGGCATCGAAAAGCAGCTTGATCGTGATGGTTATCTTGATGGCCGCGCGATGGCGATGAGCTTTAATATGTTGCGTGAGAATGACCTTTTCTGGTCTTTCTTTATCAACAACTACCTCAAAGGTGAGCGCCCTCAAGCGTTTGATCTTCTGTATTGGAACTGTGATAGCACCAATATGCCAGCAGAAATGCACAAGTTCTATCTACGTAATATGTATGTAGAAAACAACTTGATTCAAGGCAACATCGAACTAGACGGCGTGAAGATTGAGCTTGGCAACATCAAAACCCCAGCTTATTTCGTCTCAACAATCCAAGATCATATTGCCAAATGGACTTCGACTTACGGCGGCGCGCGCGCTCATGGCGGCCCTGTGAAGTTTGTACTTTCTGGTTCTGGACATATTGCAGGGATTGTTAATCCACCGAACAAGAAAAAATACGGTCACTGGACCAACGATAAGCTCCCTGAAACACCAGATGCTTGGTTTGCCGGTGCACAAAAGAACGAAGGTTCTTGGTGGCCGAACTGGCAAGAATGGGTCACCAGCAACAAGTATGCGAACTTGGAAACTATGGTTGATGCACGCGAACCAGGTACAGGCAAGCTAAAAGCACTTGAAGATGCACCAGGCAGTTTTGTGAAAACCAAAATTCCTGATGTGATCGCTGCAGCGGAAAAAGCAAAAGAAGCTGAAAGCGCCGAAGCCAAGTAACTAGATCGTCAGACACTGATGATAAAAAAAGTAAGCCCCTAAACCTTAGGGGCTTTTTTTATTCACAGATCTAACGCTGCCATCTCCGGTGACAAAGCCGTAGCGAAGCGCAGGTTTTGGCATCCGGTACATGGCTTGGTTAGATTTATCCTACTCCCAGAAGCCGTTTATATGCACTGTCTTTGCCTAAATTCGGGATTTGCGCATCGGTAGCCCCTTGTATCTGAGTGAAGGCCTGCTGAGTGACTTGATTAGTAGGAGGCGCCAATCGCCCTAGCAATGCCCTGAAATTTGAAGGACAGGATCCTAGTCCAATACGGGATGAAAATTCTCGATCGGTTAAAAGACATGCCACCTCTCGCAACTCGGCCTCACCAAATTTCATTATCAAGCGTTCGTAATACGGTACAGCCATATCTGACACCCCATGACCGTTTCCAATTCGAGCCATCACAAGTGTCTTAACATAAGATTTTCGAACGGCATCAGGCACCGTGCCAGCAGAAGAAACGTAGGCTTCAAGAGCTCGAGCATGAGCAGGCTCGTTGTGAAAATTATTAAATCCAGTATGGGCGGCAAATAGGCTGTCAATTTTGTCAGCCATTTCTAGCGCAAGCGTATCATTTGGAAGAAACGGTAGGCCTCCAACAACGGAAAGGAACTCGTTGGCAGCCTCTTTCCTATCTACCTCCCCGTTTGATGCAAATGTTGCGTATTTAAAGCCACACTCGTATTTGACTTCATCCGGCGCAACAGTCCACGCTGAGCCAGCCACCAACTTGATGTTACTTTTAATCTGAACTGCCGTATCTTTGGTTGTGTACATACCAAATAAGGTTCTAAGTACGGAAGTTGCCAACTCGGGAGGTAAATTCTCGATTCCTGCCCGAATATACAGGGCGTCCTGTTCAGTGAGTGTGGTATTTCTAATACTGTTAAGAAAACGTTTGACCTCAATTACAGGCCCTTCAGGCTCCTTTGCAATGACCTCTCGAATACAAGTCTCCAGCCAGGATATTAACTGAAAGCCTGTGAGGTCATTTTGGTTTGGGTGCGCTGCGCTAGCCCAATTCCGCATATCCCTTATATAGTCTAAGTGCTTGTAACCAATATCAGAAAGTATTCCTGTTAGATGGCAGCCCCGTATCAACTCCCACTCTTCTATTTTTTGAAGATCATCTTCATCTTTCAGTTTTGCTCTGCGCTTGGTATCTGTTACGACACTGTCATAAAAATACTCTAAATCAAAACGTGCCACTTTATTTCGAAGGTTTACAACAGTCTCGTCCCAGATGAAGTTAAGGGCGGCATCAAACAATCCTGCCCCGCAGGCAGCAATAAATTTTGACAGATAGATCGATGTCGATTTCCGATTAGCATCGATCAACTCGATCACATCAGGCACGTTAGCAATCACCCGTTGGCGCTCTTGAACAGGAACTAGGACATGCTGATTAGGCAACCCAAGCTCACCCAGATACTGCGTCAATCCCGCTGTAAATTGATCAACACTAGTTGCCACTTCATCTTTTGATAACACTTTTATCTCTTTGGTCAAAACAACCTCCTTCTTTGTAGCAACGGAAATCTAACAAGGAATCTTTAAGCTAGATAAGGGCTAGGGATTGTTTGTTGCAGTTGTACCAGTGTTTTAGGACAAGCCTGTGCACGCAAAGCATCGAGCAAACTAGCTAAATCCCTCATACGCTTAAGTGTCTCAAAAGCCGCTGCGGCTGGCGCAAAACCCTTCATTAAAGCCAGCCATTGCTTCAAGCTGTCACGTATGATTTTTTCCATACGTAAAGGCGCATATAAATCAGCATAGTGCACTAAAACCGCAGCTCTTTGCGGCCAAGTAGACACCCCATCCCAGTGCCCTGTTTGTAAATAAGCTTTTAATCTGACAGCTAAAAATGGATCTGCTAATAAACCACGCCCGAGCATCACATCTTCACACCCGCTGGCTTGACGGCAGGTAAGGTATGTCTGTAAATCAATAATATCCCCATTGGCAATTAAAGGGATCTTCTGTTGTGCTAATTGTTCACGCAAAGGGGCCAACAAATGCCAATGTGCTGGCGGCTTATATCCTTGTACTTTGGTACGCGCATGAATACAGACACTGGCAGCACCAGCACGTATCACAGCATCAACATTTTCCTGACTTAATGCAGCATCTGCATATCCTAAACGCATTTTGACATGCACGGGGACTTGTAAATCCACCAAGGCTTGCTGTACCTCAGCAACGATCTGATATAAGCGTTCTGGCGTTTGCAATAACACCGCACCACCTTGATGGCGATTGACGGTTTTTGCTGGACAGCCAAAATTTAAATCAATCACAGGTGCGCCTAGCTGAGCCGCACGCCGCGCATTGACAGCCAACATATTGGCATCACTGCCTAACAGCTGCACATGGACCTGGGTCCGCGAACGTGTACGACATCCATGATGTAGCTCAGGCGCTAGACGATAAAATACCCGCTTGGGCAACAACTGTTGGGTAACACGCACAAATTCGGTCACACAGAAATCAAGGTCACCGATAGCTGTTAATAAGTCGCGCACACTGGCATCGACAACGCCCTCCATTGGGGCAAGCGCGATTTTTGGCATGAAAAAAACTCGTACAAACAAGAAAATAAGGCAAGGGCCAATTAGGGAATACGTTTAGGCTCAGCAAGTTGCTGTACTTCTGCTGTTGTTAAAGCACGTGCTTGCCCAGGAGCTAAATCTGCATCTAAGATCAAAGTTCCAATTTGCTCACGATGTAAATGCACTACTTGAGTACCTAAGGCTGCTAACATGCGTTTGACTTGATGATAACGTCCTTCTTGTACGCTTAAACGGATACAAGTCGGATGAATGATCTCTAACTGTGCTGGGCGGGTTGGTTGTTTTTCCCCATGTAACATAATGCCTTGTAAACAGGCCGTTTTTGCTGCCTCCACATCCGTCAGAGGCGTGGCAATTTCAGCACGATACACCTTGGTGCATTGATAACGTGGTGAGGTGATTTGATGCGACCAATGGCCATCATCGGTAATAAGCAATAAACCACTGGTATCTGCATCCAAACGTCCAACTGTGTGTAAACGATCAGCATGCGTCACCTTGAGCAAGCTTAATACCGAAGGATAACTCCCCCATGTTTCTAAGTGTGTACACTCATAACCTGTGGGTTTATGTAGCATCCAATAGCGTAAACCAATGCAATGGAGCTGATCTTGGCCCCAATAGACCTGATCTTCTGGGTTGAGCGAAAAAGCCGCATCTTTAATAATCTGTGCTTGTACGCGAATTTGCCCCTGCTTAATCAAGCGTTTGGCTTGACTGCGGCTTAAGTCTGTACTGTGACAAAGAAATTTATCTAAACGCATGTTAAGGGGTACTCATAGCAACAAGTAACTAGGGTAAGGGGGAAGCTTGCAACCAGCGCAGAGTAGCACTTTGCAAGCATGGCGAGAAGTCTTGGCTGGATGGCAGCGTTCAGGCAAGTGGAGGGTTTATGTTACCTAGGGCACAGGAAATTTATTGGCGTGATGGTCACCAAATACAACTGCTTTCTGAAGGTGAAATTTATATTCCTGCGATGTTAACAGCGATTACCAATGCAGAAGATTTTATTCTGGTGGAATTGTATTTAGCTCAGGATGGGCGCTTATGGCGTCAGTTTCGTCGTGCTTTAATCCAAGCCGCTTTACGTGGTGTCCGTGTTTATATTTTGCTCGATCATTTTGGTAGCCAAGGCGTCAGTCGCCAAGAACGTGCTTACCTATCGCAAGCTGGGATACGACTACGATTTTTTAATCCACTGCACTGGCGCAAACTCAGCCATAATTTAGTACGGAATCACCGCAAACTTTTATTAATTGATGGGGATCTTGCTTTTGTCGGTGGTTTTGGTTGGTCAGATGAATTTTTACCCTATGCTTGGCACCCTAATCCTAAAGATGGTGACAAGGTCGCTTGGAAAGAAGTTGCTGTTCAAGTGCAAGGGCCTTCTGTACATCAATGGTTGAATTTATTTGTGCATACTTGGCAACAAGGACAAGCAGAAAGCGCCACCAGCGCAGCCATTCCAGAAGATTTTTCCTTAGCTTTTTTTACTCGTGCCGCTGATCAACAGCAACCTCTAGGTTTATTGCACCTAGGGCGTGTTGTGTGTGGCCAAGGTTTATTGCTACAAGGGGTTAAACGCTCCCTTTTATACCGCATTTTGCGCGCGCGCGAGTGTATTTGGATTGCGACCCCTTATTTTGCACCTTCTTGGCGTTTGAGGCGTTATCTCAGGCTTGCTGCACGCCGTGGTGTCGATGTGCGTTTATTACTAGCGGGTCCAAGACATGATCATCCTGCGGTACGCTATGCTGGGCAGCGTTTTTACTTACGTTTATTGCTTGCAGGTGTACGTATTTTTGAGTATCAGCCAAGGTTTACGCATGCTAAAGTCTGCCTCTGTGATACTTGGGTGTCTATTGGTTCTTGCAACTTTGATTCTTGGAGTCTGCATTGGAACTTAGAAGCCAATCAGGAAGTTTTATCCGCAGAATTTGCCCAAGAATTAAGCCAGTGGTTTGCCCGTGCTTGGCCAGAAACGCAAGAGATCCAATTAGAAACTTGGCTTAAACGCTCTTGGTACCGCAAAGCACGCCAATGGTGGTGGGGACGCGTCGACACTTGGCTAACACGTCTCACCAAAGCTAGCAGATAAATACCCATTATTGTCTTTGTAAAACGAGCTCCGCTTTAGCGTTTTTTACCACCAGAACGCGTTTTTTTCTTGCTACTTTTCGCCATTGTTGTAGGCGATTTAGGCTTTTGCTTTTCTTCTGGCGCATGGAGTACCACGTACAAATCAATCAAAATTTGCGGGACTTGCAATGCCATTTGTTGAAGTAAGGGAAAATTTTCTTGCAAAGAAGCCACTTCCGCTTCTTCCTCGAATAAGCCAGATAATGCCATTAAAGGGAGTAATAATTCAGCAATGTCTTGCTCTGCTTTGCTAAACCAAAGCGCTTCTTGCAAAAGTACGCTTTCAACAAAGCCTGCACACCAATCACATAAGGGGGATTCATAAGCTTGAATCTCGCCTTCATCTAAATTCAAGCTAACAGGCAGTTCAATTTCGTGTCCACGATAACAGGCGCTAGCAGCCGCTTGACGCAACTGAATTAAAAGATCACTTAATTGTTGGTAGGCTTCTTTTGGTAAGCTGGTTTCTCCATTGCAAACGGTGGCAATAAGATCTGCAGTTTCTAAAGGTTGTGGACTAAGCGCCTGAGCTACCATAAAACCATGCGCATATACCGCATCCATGGCTTCACTGTCGAGGTTATCATCATCTAACAAGTGATCCAGTAGCTCAAATTCTTCATCGCTCAAAAGTGCATAACTTGGTTCGGGTAAATCAGACATGGTACAAATCCCCAAAAATACATCAAGCAAAAATAAATCGTGTTTGCATAATAGCACCAAGCAGCATCCGACAAGATGAAAACTCTCCTTTCACTAGATGACTCATGAGTCGCTTTTATAGGGCTTTGGTCTAATACCCAAAATGGATTTTTCGTTACTTCAAGTGACTTCTGAGTCATGCATCCTTCACCAAATTGAAACCATTTTTTAAGTCATTGTTTTTAAAGAATAAAATGTTAATACCAATGTCTAATATGGTTTAGGTGGCTCGGGCGGTTATAACTGGAAGGGATTTTTAAGCCTTGGATGAGGCTTATGGCTGGAGTGACATAAGCTTAATGGCATAACAATAATTCCCATCCAAGAACAATATGACTGGCACAGAGGCATAGTCGAGATGAGTGAACAAGAAAAAATCTATCCAGTAACGGCAGAGTTTGCAGCTAACGCTTGGATCAATAACGAAAAATACCAAGAATTGTATGCTCAGTCGGTCGAAAATCCAGAAGCCTTTTGGGCGGAGCAAGGTAAGCGTATCACTTGGTTTAAAGAATATACCAAGGTAAAAAATACCAGCTTTGACCCACATAATGTCTCTATCAAATGGTACGAAGATGGCGAACTTAACGCCGCTTATAACTGTTTGGATCGCCACCTAGAAACCCGTGGTGATCAAACAGCCATTATCTGGGAAGGGGACAACCCAGAAAGCTCGAAAAATATTACTTATCGTGAGCTTTATGAAGATGTTTGTCAGTTTGCCAATGGTCTGAAAAAGTTAGGCGTACATAAAGGGGATGTGGTCACCATTTATATGCCTATGATTCCAGAAGCTGCAGTCGCTATGCTCGCTTGTGCGCGTATTGGTGCAGTGCACTCTGTGGTCTTTGGGGGTTTCTCTCCAGATGCGATTGCTGGTCGTATCATTAACTCAGATTCAAAAATTGTCATCACTTCGGATGAAGGCCGTCGCGGCGGCAAGCAAGTGCCTTTAAAAGAAAACGTTGATGAAGCCCTCACGAATCCACACGTTAAAACGGTAGAAAAAGTCGTTGTGGTCAAGTGTACAGGTGGCGATATTCATTGGCATGATCACCGTGATCTATGGTGGCATGATGTGGTGGCAGGCTGTGCCAAAGAATGCCCAGCCGAACCCATGAATGCAGAAGACCCTCTATTCATTCTTTACACTTCAGGTTCCACTGGTGCGCCTAAAGGCTTGAAGCACACCACAGGTGGTTACATGGTGTACGCTTCTTTAACGCACCAATATATCTTTGATTATAAAGAAGGTGACGTTTATTGGTGTACTGCTGATGTCGGCTGGATCACAGGCCACTCTTACATTCTGTACGGACCTTTAGCCAATGGGGCAACCACCTTAATGTTTGAGGGTGTACCTAGCTATCCGACACATGGCCGCATGGGCGATATCTGTGATAAGCATCAGGTCAACATCCTATATACCGCCCCAACCGCAGTACGTTCTTTGATGGCACAAGGTGATGATGTGATGAGCTCATCAACACGTCAAAGCCTACGTTTGCTAGGTTCTGTGGGCGAGCCCATCAACCCAGAAGCTTGGGAGTGGTACCATCGTGTGATTGGCAACGGCGAATGTCCTATTGTTGATACTTGGTGGCAAACAGAAACCGGCGGCATCATGATTGCGCCTTTGCCTGGTGCAACGGATCTAAAACCTGGTTCTGCAACCCGTCCTTTCTTCGGTGTGCAGCCGGCACTTTTTGATAGTGAAGGTAAAGAACTGCAAGGTGCCACCGATGGTAACCTCGTGTTGCAAGACTCTTGGCCAAGCCAAGCGCGCTCTATCTGGGGCGATCATGAGCGTTTTGTGCAAACCTACTTCTCCACTTATAAGGGTGTGTACTTCACTGGTGATGGCTGTCGCCGTGATGAGGATGGTTATTATTGGATCACTGGCCGTGTCGATGACGTGATCAATGTCTCTGGTCACCGTATGGGAACCGCAGAAATCGAATCTGCTTTGGTCGCCCACAAAGCGGTTGCAGAAGCTGCCGTAGTTGGTTATCCACATGATATTAAAGGTCAGGGTATTTATATTTATGTCACCCTGGCAGAAGGTCTAGAGGCTTCCGATGAGTTACGTATTGAATTAGTGAAGTGGGTACGTAAAGAAATCGGTCCTATTGCAACGCCAGATGTGATTCAATGGGCACCGGGCCTACCAAAAACACGTTCAGGTAAAATTATGCGCCGCATTTTGCGTAAGATTGCTGCCAACGAATGCGATGGTTTAGGTGATACCAGTACCTTGGCTGATCCAGGTGTGGTTGATGACTTGATCGAGCACCGTGCAAATCGCTAAGCTTTAAGCTTTCGCTGATTTGTGCAAGGCCCCCTGTAGATGCTACAGGGGGTTTTTTGTGCCTACCTTTACTCAACATTTTTTACAAAGCATTTGCTAGGTTATGAACAACAGAAAACCCTTCTACGACTTAAGGTGAGATAAACAGTAAAATAATGTATTTATTACACAGAGAAGGTAACCTTTGGCGCTCGACTAACGTATAATGCAACATAATTATAAGCTGGATTACAGGGACCTGGAGGAGAGTGAATGGCACTAGCCCACAAAATAATTATTGCAGATGACCATCCCCTGTTTAGAGCAGCCTTGCAGCAGGCCGTACAGCAGGCCGTACAGCAGGCGGTTGCAGATGTTGAAATTGTCGAAGCAGACACCCTTGATGCAGTACAAAATGCAGTAGCTCAGCACCCTGATGCGGACTTGATCTTACTTGATTTACATATGCCAGGTGCGCATGGTTTTTCTGGGCTGGTGTTTTTACGCGGACAAGCCGCAGATATTCCTGTGATTGTCGTTTCAGGTAGTGATGAGGCCCGCGTTGTGCGTCGTGCACTTGACTATGGTGCATCAGGCTTTATTCCCAAATCTGCTTCTTTAGAAACCCTAGCGGAAGGTGTTAAATCAGTGCTTGAAGGCAATCTCTGGTTACCACCTGAATTTGCACAAGGTTTAGAAAGCCTTTCTGAAGAGGAAATGCGCTTTGCTGAATCTTTAGCCTCATTAACACCACAACAGTTTCGTGTCCTTAATATGCTCACCGAAGGCTTGCTTAATAAGCAAATCGCCTATGAACTTAAGGTTTCGGAAGCCACCATCAAAGCGCATGTTACTGCAATTTTACGTAAATTAGGCGTGCATTCGCGTACTCAAGCCGTGATTGCAGCTAAACAACTCGAAGTTGATCCACCACGGATTGAAAGTTAAGGCAACACCTACATACAAAAGCCTGCAAGATGCAGGCTTTTTTAGATGCTTATTTTACAGTGCAAAAAAATTATAAGTGTTCCAAAATGGTCACTTTCTCGTCCCCACTAAGCAAAGGTGCAATCCCTGTCAGCACTTGATAACGCTCTTCCGAGGTTTCCCAACGGTGCCATGCCGTCTTATCACGCCATAAAGTAATAATAAAGCGGTGATTTGGATTATTGGCGTCTTTTAGTGATTCACCAGAAATATACCCTTCCGCACGCAAAGTTGCTTGCAAGATGGCACGTGCAGCCTGCTCATACTCAATCTCTAAACCTGGGGTCAGGGTACGCTCAATAATGACTTTAATCATGCGACTGTCCTAATCTTGGTTTTTAGCTTCTACATCAAGATGATGTGTTTCAATTGATATATCAACAATATTACAGGCACCAGGGCGTAAAACAATCATGCCATAGTCTGTAAGGTGATCTGCTTCATCTTCGCCACTACCTACTTCTAACGACATGCTGGCACCGGTCAGATGTTCAGGACTCAAAACTAAAGTTGCAGGTAACAAGCTAGCATCCCACTCTAAGCGTAATTCGCTTAATAAGGGCAGGTTAATCACCTGACCATCTGGGGTTACGCCTTGCAAACGGGGTAAGCGAGATTCATGACTCATGCAACTTCTCCATACAGGCATAACTGCCAAATGAGTTGATTGACTTTGATTTCTAGTATAGCACTGCCATCAACGAATATAATACCCTGTTCACTTACAGCACTGAGTGCTTGAATCGACATTCCCTTTTGCATACCGAGAGAAATCATGAGCATACGCACACGTATCGCCCCATCACCTACTGGAGATCCTCACGTAGGTACCGCTTACATTGCTTTATTTAATTTATGTTTTGCGCGCCAGCATGGCGGCCAATTTATTTTACGTATTGAAGATACGGATCAAACGCGCTCGACCTCAGAATCAGAACAAATGATCTTTGATTCGTTACGCTGGCTGGGCTTAAGCTGGGACGAAGGCCCTGATATTGGTGGTCCACACTGGCCTTATCGTCAAAGTGAGCGCCAACATATTTATCAAGAACATGCACAATATTTGCTAGATCAAGGGTATGCTTTTAAATGCTACCGCACCCCAGAAGAACTAGATGCACTACGTGAAAGCCGTCGTGAGCAAGGTTTACATACAGCCCTTAAACCTTCTGATTTAAAGCTAGATGCACAAGAAACGGCACGCCGTGAGGCTGCGGGGATGCCTTATGTTGTGCGTATGTATGTGCCTGAAGATACAGGGGTTTGTGTTGTAGAAGATTTACTGCGTGGTCGTATCGAGCTAGATTGGAGTATGGTCGATGCGCAAATTCTACTCAAATCAGATGGTATGCCTACTTATCATTTAGCCAATGTGGTTGATGATCATTTGATGCAAATTACCCATGTTTTACGTGGGGAAGAATGGATTAATTCCGCCCCTAAACACAAGTTGCTGTATGAATATTTTGGCTGGGATATGCCAGTCCTTTGTCATTTACCTTTACTACGTAACCCAGATAAATCCAAGTTATCTAAACGCAAAAATCCAACCTCGATCAATTATTACCGGCGTATGGGATATTTACCACAAGCTGTGGTGAATTATTTAGGGCGTATGGGCTGGTCCATGCCAGATGAGCGTGAAAAATTCTCGCTCGAAGAAATGATTCAAGCATTTGATATTCAACGTGTTTCTTTAGGTGGACCTGTCTTTGATGTAGAAAAACTTTCTTGGCTTAATGGACTGTATTTACGTGAAGATTTAAGCGATCACCAGTTAATGCAAGCGTTAATCGAGTGGGCTTTTAACCCTGAATATGTAGGTAAAATTCTCCCACAAGTTAAACCAAGGATTGAAAAGCTCGCTGATATTGCGCCTTTAGCAGGCTTCTTTTTTAGTGGACGCCTCTCATTAAGTGCACAGGATTTTGCACATATTAAGCTAGAAACAGAAACCCAAGTGCAGTTTTTACAGTTCTTACAATGGAAATTAGAGCAAATCCCCACTTGGCATAAAGAGGCCATTTATCAAGCCGTTCATCAACTTGCTGAGCATTTTGGCTTAAAAATGAAGCTTGCCTTACAGCCCGTCTTTATTGCAATTGCAGGTACAGCCTCCTCAACTTCTGTTTTAGATTCTATGGCCATTTTAGGATCTGATTTAACGCGGATGCGTTTACGCGATGCGATTGAAGCTTTGGGCGGTGTTTCCAAAAAACAAATGAAGAAACTGGAAAAAGAATTCCAAACACTGTCATAAAAAGCTTGACACCCCAAAGGCGAGTCGCTAATATGCGTCTCGCTTTAGAGGTAAGGGGCTATAGCTCAGCTGGGAGAGCGCTACAATGGCATTGTAGAGGTCAGCGGTTCGATCCCGCTTAGCTCCACCAGAACATCTAAAGATTGCGTCCCATTCGTCTAGTGGCCTAGGACACCGCCCTTTCACGGCGGTAACAGGGGTTCGAACCCCCTATGGGACGCCACTCAAGCAGTCTAGAAAATAATCACCAGCCTAATGCTGGTTTTTTTTCGTCTAAAATATTAGATAATTCTAATTAAATAGGGTGTCGACAAAAACGCTTAATTAACAAATAGTTAGAAACATTGATTAAAAAATAACCAATCTGTAAAAAAATATTATTTTTCAATTAGTTAGATTACTATTTATCGAGTTATACACAGACTTATCCACAGATTTTGTGGACAAATCAGCCAGCTAAGGTTTCTATCACACCAATTCACTTAGAGCAGCACCAACAACAAACTAGGATTTTTCTTGGTCTCAACAGCTTTTGTGATAAGCTGTGTAACATGCAAATGGCTCCCTGTTTGAGAAGGCGCTTTTCCGTTTATGACTCAAAACTCTGTTGCTAGAGGCTGCGCATACTGGCATGACAGGCTACACCAAACGCCTTTGCCCACCTTATTGCTTGGACGCCCTGGCGTACTTAGCCCCTTACTTGGTGCAAATACTTCCTTACAGCAAGTACAGCATGTACTAGAAGGTGACCCTGTCGCTGCCGTCTATGTACTCAATGCAGCCAACCGTGTTAATCGTAATCAAGAAACCGATATCCATAATCTACGCCATGCAGTCGCCGTATTGGGCATGGATAAATTACAACAGGTGCTGCGTGGTTTAGCGCGTACTAGTGTTGATATGCGCCAACCGGGGCATAGAGCTTTTATTCAAGCATTAAGTATTAGCGTACATGCCGCAGAACAGGCCAGAGATTGGGAAGATCAGCGCGCACCTGGTACAGGTGAGAATGCCTATTGGAACACCCTAGTTTATGGTGTAGCTGACTGGAGCTTGCCCCTTGCCTCACCAGAAGCTGCTTTGATGATAGAAAAGCTTATTCAGCTTGGCTATACACGAACAAGCGCACAAGAAAGGGTCTTGGGTTGTCGTCTAGCAGAAGTCGCGGCGGCTTTATTGCAACATTGGCAACTGACCGAATATACGCAAACCTGCATTCAGCCTTTATTACAACCTGATGTGCGGATTTTAGCACGTTTAGCACGCTGTGCATGGCATCAAGGCGCCGCCCCTGAAGTATCGAATACTTTGGCACGCGTGTTACATCAGCCTTATTTTTCTAGTTTATTAGCGAATTTATTGGCTTGGTCAAGCCATCGCTCTTGGTACTCAAAATCTACCCAAGCTTATTTAGGCATTTTATCTGCGTATCTTAATCAACCTTTCGATGCTGTTTGTGCACGTGTCCACAGGATCGCAGCTTTAGCCAGTCGTGATTTCCCGATGGGAGATATCTGGTTACCTGCAGAGCAACTCTTTTGGCCACCTTTGCCCTTACGAGGACGCACCCAACATCCCAAGCGTAAAGTGGCACAAAAACCAGCTGCCCCAACCAGCAAAAATAGCGCACCCGCCGCTGCCAGTACACAGGTACCAGAATCACCGAACAATCAAAAGGCGATGCAAACTCGCGCCATGCCAGCTCAGGATACGCAGATAACCGCCAGTCAGCCCGTGCCACCACCTAGCCCTAGCTCACAAACAGCACACACACCGCCGCCACCAACAAATGCTGTTGAAAGTAAAAAGCTCAAAGCAAAACCCAAGGTGGATGCACAAACTTTAGCAGAACGCTTAGCACTGCTAGAAGCACGTAAGACACAAAAAGCACCTCCCACCCCAACCGTTTTACCCAAAGTAAAACTCAGTTATATCAAAGCGCTACAAAATAGCATTGAAGATGGCGAGTGTGCTAATCTACATCAGCTGATGCATAAGGCAAGTGAGACCTTAGATAAGGCCATCGGTTTACCTCGATGTCTATTATTAATGAAATCAGCACAAGATCAGGCACTACACTGCTACTTTGCGCATGGATTTCATGCACAAGCAGATATCTTGAAAAGTTTAAAACTGCCCTTACAAGATGAAAATGCCTTGTTAACACGTCTGTTTAATTCAGGGGCCGCACTCTGGGTTCATGCAGAGAACCAAACTAAGCTAATGCCCGCCATGCCACCTAGCCTACAAAACCATCTTGATGCTAATACAGGGATGCTTGCCACTTTAAAAGTGAATACGCGGCACCTAGGCATCTTGTATGCAGATGCGCAAGGTCAGGGAGCAGCAAGTGAGGATCATTACAAGGCGTTTCGCTTAATTGCACAAAGTCTTAATGCGGGCTTACTGTATTTAACGCAAAAGCGTTAACAGCTACCTAAGCTTTGAGACAAGTCAAGTTGTTGTGGTAAGAAACGAGTACACTAGAGTAAATTTTTGTACACCTGGTGCAAAACCAGACTTAATACTTAAGAATCATAAGGAGCTTTGCATGAAAAACTTGAAAGTGGCTTTATTAGCAGCCGCCGTTGCTGCGGTCGCTCAACCTGCGTTTGCTTACGATGCAGGCGATATGATTGTGCGCGCCGGTGTAGCAACTGTGGCTCCTAATGATGAGAGCGGCTTTGTGATGGATACCAGCACACAAGATAAGCTCCTAGGCGTTGAAGCCATGGCTGAAGTAGACAATGACTCTCAGTTAGGCATTAGCTTCACTTATATGCTCAGCCCAACCATGGGGATTGAAGTTTTGGGTGCAACACCTTTCGAGCATGATATTAAAGGTGCCGGTGCACTCAAGGGTGTCACCATCGGAAGCACCAGCCACCTACCGCCAACCATTACGGCCCAATACTATCCATTAGGTGGCACAGATTCTAAAGCCCAACCTTATGTTGGTTTAGGTGTGAACTACACGGTTTTCTTTGATGAAAAAACCACAGATCAGTTCACACAAACCCTTAGCGGCCTGCTCAATGCACCTGGAATTTCCACTGATATCGAGTTAGACAACTCTTTCGGTGTTGCAGCTCAGTTGGGTATTGATTACGCTTTGACTGAAAACGTGATGCTAAACGCTGCTGTATGGTATATCGACATTGATACCACTGCAGATGTCAAAGTGAACGGTAATACTGCCGCACAAGTGGACGTAGATATTGATCCAACCGTTTACATGCTAGGTGTTGGCTACAAGTTCTAATTGTTGCTCTTAAGCTGCTTTAAGCCACCTTCATAGGTGGCTTTTTTATTTTTATGCTGATTGCTGGTGATTGTGCTTATAAATAGCAACCAAAATCAGTAGCCAGCCCAAAATCAATAAGCTGCCACCAATTGGCGTGATAAAGCCCAGATAATGAATACCAGTGAGCGCCAGCAAATATAAAGAACCTGAAAAAAACATCATACCTAAGGTCCATGCCCAAGCCACAGACGACCACCAAGGGTTGTCAGGATCACGATGCATCCACACACACACCCAAGCTAACGCCAAGGTATGCAGCATTTGATACTCTACTCCCGTTTGAAAAACCTCTAGCAAATACGGGGTCAGGGTATTTTTTAATCCATGAGCAGCAAAAGCCCCAAGTGCAACACCTAGCGCACCGCTACAAGCACTGACAGACATCCACGCCGAGATTCTCAAAGGCGAACTCCTGTACAAATTAAGTTAGAATGACGGTTTTTCGTTGAACATTTGCGGAATCACCCTATGCAGATTCAATTAAACGGTCAAGCTTACCACTTGGATCAAGACACCTTGTCTGTCCAAACATTACTCGAACACCTTAAGTTGACAGATAAACGGGTTGCAGTGGAAGTAAACGAACACGTGATCCCACGTAGTCAACACCCCAAAACACAGCTGCAAACAGGGGACAAAGTAGAAATTGTGCAGGCGATTGGGGGCGGTTGAAGATAAAATTGTCCACATGCTCCTTCAGTTGATTTAAATAAAAGAGGTTTGTATGCAAGATACACTCATCATTGATGGCAAGGCTTACAATTCGCGTTTATTAGTAGGCACAGGCAAATACCAAGACTTCCAACAAACCCAAGATGCCATTCAAGCATCTGGTGCCGAGATAGTGACCCTTGCGGTACGACGTACCAATCTGGGCCAACATCCTGATGAACCTAATTTATTGGATATTCTGCCCCCCAGCCAATATACCTTATTACCCAATACAGCTGGTTGTTATAACGCTAAAGATGCTGTGCGTACTTGTCTGTTGGCGCGTGAACTGCTTGATGGCCATGATTTAGTCAAGTTAGAAGTTCTAGGTGATGAAGAGACTTTATATCCTAATATCACAGAAACTTTAATTGCCGCTAAAGAATTAGTCAGTGAAGGTTTTAAAGTCATGGTGTATACCAGTGATGATCCTATCGTGGCACGTCAGTTAGAAGATTTAGGCTGTGTGGCCATTATGCCTCTTGGCTCCTTGATTGGTTCGGGTTTAGGCATTTTAAATCCTTATAACCTGCAGTTAATTGTACAAAATGCGCAAGTGCCTGTGATTGTCGATGCAGGCGTGGGTACAGCCTCAGATGCTGCGGTGGCAATGGAATTGGGTTGTGATGGGGTTTTAATGAACACAGCGATTGCACATGCGCAACGCCCCATCTTGATGGCACAAGCGATGGCAAAAGCCGTCGAAGCAGGACGCCAAGCCTTTTTGGCTGGGCGGATGCCAAAGCGTCAATTTGCTAGCCCAAGCTCGCCTATGGACGGTCGTATTAATATCTAAGGGGGAAATATGCCCGATCCTACTGAGCACAGTGCTGACATTAAAGTGTTTGAAGAACCACAGTGGGCCACGCCCTATACGCAAGCCTCTTTAATTCAAACGCCACAAGTGGCACCAAACCAACCACCTCATCAGCGGCGCATTCGTAGTTTTGTTGTCCGCACTGGGCGAATGACGCTCGGCCAACAAAGGGGCTTACAAGTTTATTGGCCAACGCATGGATTAGAATTAGCAGCTGGCCCTCTACAACTAGAGACCTGTTTTGCTAAAGCACAACCTTGTATTGTCGAAATTGGTTTTGGTATGGGGCAATCATTACTCGAACAAGCGCAAAAAATGCCGGAAACCAATTTTATTGGTATCGAAGTCCATGCCCCAGGCGTAGGTAAGCTCTTGGCACAAGCGGGTGATTTAGGGTTAGAGAACCTTAAAGTCTATCAAGCAGATGCGATTGAAGTATTAGAGCAAGCCATTCCAGAGGCAAGTCTGGCCGGTGTGCAGGTGTTTTTCCCTGATCCTTGGCCTAAGAAAAAACATCACAAACGCCGTATTATACAGCCACCTTTTGTTGATTTAGTGCGTTCCCGTTTACAAGTGGGTGGACGTTTACATCTAGCAACAGACTGGCAACCTTATGCAGAACATATGCTAGAGGTATTGCAAGCTACCCCAGGCTGGCGTAATTGCTCTGCGACTGGGGATTATATTGAACGTCCATTGACGCGCCCACTCACTAAATTTGAGCATCGCGGACATAAATTAGGCCATGGTGTATGGGATTTGCTGTTCGAGCGTCAATAAGCAAACCCGTCGTTGATCGTCTCCCCGCCCTCAAGGACGGGGTTTTGCGTACTTTATTGATTAAGCAGCGCTTGCTGCATGTTTGGTCGCTTGCTGCGTTAAAGTTTCTACCCACCAACTTAACGCCTTGCCCTGCTGAGGACGTCGCCAAGCAGCCAAAATTTGCTGTGTTAAGGGCGCCATTTGTGCTAAAGCCACTAAATCGCCACGTTGAACATAGGCCTGTGCTTGCGTCCAAGGTAGCCATCCCCAACCCAGGCCAGCGCATAAAGCCGCTATTTGTGCATTAGCGTTTGGTAGACGTACTTGGGCGCTTAGCTGGTTTTCTATAGCCGTGGGAACTTGCTTATCTAAACTCATACAATCATACGCGATAAGCGAGGCTTGCGGATCTTGTGCAAGTGGATGTTGAGGGGCAGCAAATAAGCCAAAATCTAATTGACCTAATTCTAAAGTAATCACTCGACTATCTAACACAGTGACTTGCGGTGCTCCCAAGATCAAGTCAGCTTGCTCGGTGAGTAAAGCATCCCAACACTGGGTACCTGTAGCCTCTTGGACACTCAGTTCAACATGTGCATGTTGTGCGCGGAATGCTTTTAGCAAGGGCAAAAGGCTTTCTATACTAAAATAAGTGTTATAGTAGATATGTAGTTTTTGTTCCCAACCCTGCGCGAGTTGACGTGCTGCATAGGTAAGCTCATCGGCGGCCTCTAAAATACGACGTCCTTGCTCCAGTGTTAATTGGCCAGCGGGAGTTAGCGTCGCTCTGTGTCCATCACGATTAAATAGATCAATCCCGAGTTCTTGCTCTAATTTGCGTACTGTATAGGAAATCGCCGAAGGCACCTTATCCAACTCACTGGCTGCGGCGGCAAAACTTCCTCGGCGAGCAATCGCATCTAAAACTTGTAGCGCTTCTAAAGTAATCGGCGTGGTCGGCATGGGGCGTTCCGTTACAAGCACAGCGGACAAGAGGCTTAGGTGTTAAGCATCTTGTGACTCTAAAGAGTCTCAAGCGGCTTGATTTTGATACGTGTCAAGGCTGCGACATTCTGCCGCATTTTTTGCCTAGAACAAAGTTTGATTAGAAATTTGGCGGCCCTGTGTAACCTGTGGCCTCTTTTGTGGGAATTTGGCTGTCTTATGTTTAGTACAACTTACTTAAAAACTTTTTTAACCCTTGTGGAAACAGGTAGCTTTACCCAGACAGCGCGCAAGTTGGAGATGACCCAACCTGGTGTCAGCCAGCATATTCGTAAGCTGGAAAGCTATTTTAGCTTACCCTTACTGGATAGACGCGGTAAACGTTTTGAGCTTACTGAGGCAGGGCGCCAAGTCTATGATTATGGCGTGCGCTTATTTGCCGAGCATGATCAATTTTGCCATGCATTAGAACAGGATACGCCTAACCGTGGCGAACTGAGAATCGCGAGCAATGCTAGTTTTGGCCTGTTGTTTTATCCTTATCTTTTAGGATATCAACAAAAGCATTCTGGTATCAAAGTCAACTACTTATTTAGTGCTGCTAATGAGATTACGCGAGATTTACTTGCAGGGCGTTTTGATGTTGGCATCTGTAATGAGGTGATTAAACATCCTGATTTGCGCTATACACCCTACTTAGAAGAGCCCTTGATTTTAGTCGTGCCTGCAGATTTCCAAGGGACACATTTGCAAGATTTAGCTGGGTTAGGCTTAATCAATCATCCAGAAGGTGGTCAACAAGCCAGCCGTATCCTTAAGGCAAATTTTCCGGATGAATTTCGTACCCTCAGCACCTTACCGCAACGTGGTTATATCAATCAGTTGCATTTAGTGCTAGATGGCGTGGCGCGCGGTTTAGGTTTCGCTGTCTTACCGCGTTCTGTGTGGGAGGCTTCCCCTTGGCAACAGCAAACACGCG
The DNA here is from genome assembly GCF_900108915.1 of Allopseudospirillum japonicum. Classification (GTDB taxonomy): domain Bacteria; phylum Pseudomonadota; class Gammaproteobacteria; order Pseudomonadales; family Halomonadaceae; genus Pseudospirillum; species Pseudospirillum japonicum. Next base: position 98,598 of record NZ_FNYH01000004.1, on the reverse strand, counting down.
AATGGCAACTTGCACAACCTGTGTGGGAGTCTATTTATTTGATGAGCCGAGCTTCGGGTGATTTCCCTGCACGCTACCGTGATTTATTTGATGAATACCGCAGTTGGCGACAAGGTTTGGTTGCACCTATACATCCAGCCAACACGCCTGCCAATTAATACTCATCTTATCGCCCCCGCTACCCATCGGGGGCGATCTTTAAAGACCAGCGATTGCTTTAAGATTCTGGTTGCCAAGCAACTTTAGGATCAATTCGATAGCTCCAAGGTAAGCCTGCATTGCGCCACCCATTCAGGGCACGCACACCTTTTGAATCACCTGTTTGCAAACGGTCACCTTCAAAACCATCGGTAACAGTCCAAACTTGTGTATAACCCAGTTTGGCAAGCTCATCAACGACAGGGGCACTACGCGTTGAGCCAGAACGGCACATCACAATAATGGGTGTTTGTTGATCTGCTTGATGAGCTGCTAATTGTTGTAAAAGTTCTGTCATAAAATGTGGGTTTTTACGCATCGCCCAACTTTGTTGTTTCTCATCCCAAGCACTCACATCGGCTAACATCCAAGGGACATGAATATCCGTTGCAGTTGCCATACCGGTAAATTTAATTTCTATGGGATCTCGCACATCGACTAACAAGGCGTCTTGATGGTTTTGCAACAACTGCCAAGCTTCGCGAGCATCGACATACAAATCGAGTTGGGTTTGGGCCGTTGTTTTATTCGGTTTTTCAGCCGCATAAGCTGGTGCAAGGCTCAAGCTTAGACTCACACCCGCCAAGGCTAACCAATGTAAAGGACGCAGCATAAATAAGAACTCCTTAAATCAATAAAATCTTATTTAAGGAGTATCTTAAATAAAGACGCTAAAATCAAGCCTGATAGCGCCAACGATGCCAACCCCAAAGATAACAAGTCGCCAAAACAAAGCCGGCAAAAGTCCCCCAAACAAGCCCCCAGTGCGGATACGTGTAGGTCAGGCTTAAGGTATAAATCAGTAAGGCCCCTAAACCACTAGGATAATGCTTGATTAAGGTGAGCGTTTGTGCGCCGCCATAACTCATATGAATAATCAATAAAAGGGGATACAAGGTGACCGGAAAAGCCGCAAGCAAGCCCGCTAAACTAGCAGGTAACCAATGCGCTGCGGCAGTAATCGCAATAATCATAGCGGCCGCCGCCAACCCACGTAACACAATCACCACCCAAGTGGTACGCCCACCAACGGCCATTGCCTCTGGCCAAGTACGCATCAAATAATGACACACTCCAATACAAAGCAAGCTGATACCTGTCGTTGCCCACAGGACAGGGGGTAAAAATTGCAATATCCAAGCCGTCAATGCATAGGCGCTTAATCCTGCAAGAACGGCTAAAGCAACTTCTTGAAGGCCAGAATAACCACGACAACGGCAAAAATAGATGGCCCCCGCATGCGCACTGACTAAAGCTAGCGCACAACTAAAACCCGCTTGGGTATATAAGGCACTGGCTGCAGCAAATTCAGGAGAAATTTCATGGCCAATAAAATACAAGCTAATGGCAGTCCCTAGAGGATAACCTGCTAATAAGCCGGCGATTTTAGCACCAAAACGCTGGGCAACCCATGCAAGGCCAAGTACCATACCGATGGCAAGGCCAAGTTTAATCAAAGTTAACATACTGCTTCCTAAGCAAAATTTTGCATTAACGCAAAATAACCACCTTCCCTAGTGCTTGACCACTCGCTTGATACTCATGCGCCGCTAGCGCATCTGACATGGCAAACAAGTGCGGATCTAGCACTACCTTGATTTTGCCTTCCTGTACCCAAGCGCACAGGGTTTGTAAAGCAGTCTGTTGTTCTTCTATCCCCAATCCGTGCAATAACGATGTGCCAATAAAGACGGCATCTAAACGCAAATTGCGTGCATGTAACGGGCTAAGATCTTGGGTAGAGCGGGCATTAATGGTGACCAAACGTCCACCAACCTGAGTGCTTTGCATAGATGCCGCGAGATTGTCCCCACCGACCGTATCAAAGACCACATCAAAACCTTGGCCTTGGGTATAAGCTTGTACATAGTCTGCTGGGCTTTGTTGTGGGTACAAGATGCACACATCAGCCCCTAAAGCCTGTGCAAGCTGTGCTTTTTCTTCTGTAGATACACTGGTATACACGTGTGCTCCCAAAGCTTTCGCAACCTGAATCCCTAGATGGCCTACCCCGCCAAGCCCTGCATGAACAAGCACTTTTTCACCTGCTTGTACTTGTGCACGCTTCACCAACGCCTGCCATGCCGTAATAAAAACTACAGGTAAGGCTGCTGCCTCTGCAAAAGAAAGGCATTCCGGCTTTAATGCTAATAAAGCCGCAGGGGCACACATATATTCAGCAAGTGCGCCTGGGTACTGCCCTAAACCACCTGCAAAACCAAAAACAGCATCCCCTACTTTAAATTGGCTAACCCCTTCACCCACTTGCGTGACGACACCAGCAACATCACCATGCAAAATCGCAGGACACGCTGGCCCTGCAGCCACTAAGCCCGTACGGATTTTAATATCTAAAGGATTGACGCTCGTAGCAGCGACTTTAATCACCACCTCACCGACACCGGCTTGCGGTTGTGCCATCACTAACGGCTGAAAATCTGCCTGCGGACCATACGCATGAACAACATACGCAAGCATTTGCCCTTCAGGCAGAGTCTGGTGAACATCTGGCATGCTTAACTCCTTGCTCGAAAACACTTTATTTATATGGACATATCAATGTCTTTGGCGTAACTTATTGTAACAGCTTCTTGCTTGAGCAGAGGTTTCGTCTGACGTAAACTCCTGCGCCTGTGTCCTAATAATTATTATAAAAATCTAATTTAAATACATCTTAAACCTCGTAAGCGGTATCTTTTTGCAGCTGTATCTGAAGTAGGTGCAACTGCCTGATCCTAACTTTTGTCGCCTTCATGCATTTCGATCGCTTGCATTTGCTGCCTCTTGGCCGGAGTTTGATCCATGTTAGCTGCCCTGTGTAATATCCGTATTCAGCAAAGGATCTGGCTGATTATTAGTCTGGCGGTTGCCAGTATTTTATTATTACTTGTTTTAGTGTTACGCGAGCAATACCAAGAAATCCTATTACTGAAACAACAAGAAACCCAACACCTAGTAGAAAGTGCCTCCAGTTTAGTTGCCCAGCTACATCAGCAAGCCCAACAAGGCCAGCTCAGCGATACAGAAGCACAGGCATTGGCCTTAGCCAGTATCCGCGCCATGCGTTATGGCATCAATCAGGATTATTTATGGGTCAACGACATGCAAGGCCGTATGTTAGCCCACCCTAGCAAGCAACTTGAAGGGCGTAATGTCTTAGATTTAAAAGACATTCATGGAAAAACCTTTTTTCGTGAGTTTGTTGACATTGTCGCACGCCAAGATGAAGGCTCCACCGAGTATTACTGGAACCGACCAAACAGCCAAGAACCTTTACGTAAAGTGGTGTATATCAAGGGTTTTACCCCATGGAACTGGGTCATAGGCACTGGGGTTTACATGGATGACGTCGATGCCATGTTTAACGAGTTGGTCTGGCGTATCGGCCTCATTAGCTTGCTGTGTATCGGCATTTTGTTTGTTTTAGCCTCTATCATTGCTCACAGCATTACCAAGCCTTTGCAACAAACTGTTGCAGCTTTAGCTGATATAGGCTCAGGTGAAGGGGATTTAACCGTACGCTTACCAGTACGAGGACGTGACGAAATTAGTCAACTGACCCAACACTTTAATGCCTTCGTTCTAAAAATTCATCAGTTAGTGAAAGAAGTGAATACCACAGCTTCTTCTGTGGCCACCGCTGCCGAAGAACTGGCTGCAGTGACTCACCAAAGCGATATCACGTTGCGCCAACAAAGCACAGAAACCGATCAAGTAGCTGCCGCGATCAATCAAATGTCAGCCACAGTGCATGAGGTCGCCAATAGTGCCAGTCAAGCAGCACAAGCCGCACAACAAGCCGATGATGAGGCCGAAAATGGTCGCCAAAGTTTGCAGCAGGCTTCAGATGCAATTAGTGCCCTAGCACACCAGGTCGAACGCTCTGCTCAAGTGATTCATAAGCTGCGTCAAGATAGCCAAAATATTGGTAGTGTATTGGATGTGATCCGTGATGTTGCCGAACAAACCAATTTGCTTGCGTTAAACGCTGCCATCGAGGCAGCACGCGCTGGGGAAGCCGGTCGTGGATTTGCTGTCGTTGCTGATGAAGTGCGCTCGCTAGCACAACGTACCCAGGATAGCACCCAAGAAATTCAGAACATGATAGATGCACTTCAGCAAGCAGCTGTCGATGCGGTGCACGTGATGGACGCCAGCTTACAGCACTCGCAGCACACACAAACCAGCGCAGGTACAGCTCGGACTTCACTCGATCATATTCTCACCGCAGTAGAAAATATTCGTGATATGAACCATATGATTGCCAGTGCGGCCGAACAACAAGCCTCGGTGGCAGAAGAAATTAATCGTAATGTGAGCAACATTGTGATTTTGACTCAACAGTCAAGCGCAGGCTCAACCCAAACCACTCAAGCCAGCCAAGAATTAGCACAATTAGCCGAAAAATTACGAGGCTTAGTGGTACAATTTCGCGTATAGCTGCATCCTTGGTCAGGCAAGGATGCCTAGACACCTTCAGCAAGGGCTCATATCTCTTGTGGTTTAAAAAAAGGAGTTCTTCCCTTGAGTATGTTACTGGGTATCCACTTGGCAGCCATCGCTGCTTGGATCGGGAGTTTATTTTTGCTCTTGTGGGCCTTGATGCCTGCCTTGACCGGCTTGCCACGAGAGTTCCGTTTAATGACGTGGCAACGCCTGTTAAAACAATGGTTTTGGCTAGGTTGGATCTGGCTGCTGATTATGTTTATTACCGCCGTACTTTTAGATACCTCATTAAACGGTTGGATTAGTATCCTAATTGGCAGTATGTCCTTTATTCACCTTTTGGCCCATTTATTTCCAACCCAATCACTAAAACGTGCCTGTATTGCAGTTAATTGGCGGGAAGCAAACAATCAACTTTTGCGCAGTGTGATTCTTTTATGCCTCAACACACTTTTGGGGTTGGGTCATTTAGGTTTACTTTTGCTACTCAAAACGAGCTAGCTTGTTTCACCAGCGGCAAGCACTGTCGGGTTTGCCGTTTGCCTTATAGACTGAAGGATCTACCCACTGATGTCGATCTATCAATTTCCCCAGCCGATTGCGTATTGCTCCCCCATGCTGCCTAAGCGTACTGGGATTGCCGATTACTCCGCTTATATCTTGCCTTATCTACAAGCCCAAATTGATGTACAAGTCTATGATGATGATTCTTCTACTTGTTCCGCTTGGCTCGCACGCGCTCCTTGGGATCAAACCGAAGCCCAGCAGGCTTATTTAAGTACACAAACGCTACTTACAACACCTGCACCAGAAATCCCCAAAGTACGCCTTTATCATTTGGGTAATAACCCTTGGTACCACAATGGGATTTACCAAGCGTTGCAGGCTTATCCTGGGATTGTCGTCTTACATGATGCTGTCTTGTATTACTTATTTGCTGGCCAAGATCCACAACAACTCCACCAAGCATTTCAGCTGCATTATGGTACTGAAAAAGGCGAGCAAAAATTTCGTGTATTAATGCAAACCACCCCAAATTATGACCCGACACAATGGCCTAAGCCAGAACAAGAACCCTTATTAGGCGCGATTTTCCCCTATGCTCTAGGGATTTTTGTACATAGCCATACCAGTGCGCAGCGAGTACGCCAAGCCGGTTATACTGGGCCCATTCAAGTGATTCCCCTGCCTTATTACCCGCAAGAGAATCCAGCCACTGCACTATCAACAGAAACGCAAACCATCTGCACACGTTTACAAACTTATCAAGCGCAAGGTATACAAGTTTTAGGTATGTTCGGTTTTGTCACCCGTACCAAGCGGATTGATACCATCTTACGTGTGCTGGCAGCTTTAAACACGCCACAAGAGAAAGTTCATTTACTGATTGTCGGAACTGGCGATGCCCTCGCGGCTAAATTAGCAGGTTATGGCGTCCAAGCTTGGGTGACAGAAACTGGCTTTGTAGACGAGGAAGATTTTCATACTTACTTACAAACAGTTGATGTGGTGTTGAATCTCAGATATCCCAGCATGGGGGAAAGCTCTGCGACCCTGATTCAAGCCTTAGCCCATGCACGCCCAACCTTGGTGACGGATGATGCTTGGTTTAGTGAGCTTCCTGATGAGGTGGTAATTAAATTACCTTGGCAAGCAGAGCAAGAAGAACAGACCCTCATGCAAGCCTTACAAGACTTGCTCGCTGATCCACAAAAAGCACAAGCGCTAGGCGCACGTGCGCGCGCTTACGTGCAACAAGCTCATCCGCCAGAAACCGTTGCACAAGCCTATTTGCAAGGGATCGAGGCTTGTTGGCAGGCAAGGCACCCCACGCAGGCCAAAACTTTAGCGCCAAGCCTTGAGGTCGTGAACTATTACCAGCAAGGCTTGCAAGCACAGCTTAACGTAGACGCACTTTAACCTTATCGACAACCGCTTTTGCTTTGGCAACAGCGGCTTCTGTGTCCTTACCCAAGGCTAAAGCCACGCCCATACGACGTTCGCCCACCACTTCAGGCTTACCAAATAATTTAAGATCCGTATCTTCCTCACGCAAAGCTTGATCTAGATGCATATAACTTACGTCTTTTGACTCGCCTTCTACCAATAAAACTGCTGAGGCAGCCGGCCCATATTGACGAATATGACTGATTGGTAAGCCTAAAATCGCGCGTGCATGTAAGGCAAATTCGGACAAGTTTTGTGAAATTAAAGTCACCATGCCGGTATCATGAGGACGTGGCGAAACTTCGCTAAAAAAGACGTGATCACCTTTGATAAACAATTCCACCCCAAAAATGCCATATCCCCCTAAAGCATCAGTAATTTTTTGTGCAATTTGCTGGGCCTTTTGTAAAGCCGACAAAGGCATCACTTGTGGCTGCCAAGATTCACGATAATCGCCCTTTTCTTGACGATGACCAATAGGTTCACAAAAGTGTGTCCCTGAAACCGCACGTACTGTCAGCAAGGTGATCTCATAGTCAAAATCTACCACGCTCTCGATAATCACTTCACCTTCACCACCACGCGCGCCGGCTTGTGCATACTGCCATGCAGCCAATACTTCCTCTTGTGTGCGTACCAAACTTTGTCCCTTGCCTGAACTCGACATAATCGGTTTGACGATACAAGGTAAACCAATGGCATCAACAGCTTGTATATAAGTTTCTTGCGTATCGGCAAAACGATAATCAGATGTCGGCAAGCCGAGTTCTTCCGCTGCTAAGCGGCGAATCCCCGCACGGTTCATAGTTAAACGTGCTGCGCGTGCTGTGGGTACTACGGTAAAGCCTTCGCTTTCTAACTCTAAAAGCGTGTCTGTGGCAATAGCTTCAATTTCTGGTACTAGATAATGCGGCCGCTCTTTTTCCACTAAAACACGAATCGCTGCTCCATCCAGCATATTAATCACATAAGCTCGGTCAGCCACTTGCATTGCAGGCGCATTGGCGTAGCGATCAACCGCAATTATTTCACAGCCAAAACGTTTTAACTCAATGACCAACTCACGCCCTAACTCACCACACCCCAACAATAAAACACGAGTTGCACTAGAAGAAAAAGGAGTACCTAAAATAGTCATAAATCAATACCTTACATAATTTATTATAGACGCTGTGCCTGCGCACGTTGGCGACAAGCGGCAAGAACTTGCTGGCGTTCAGGGTTGGTTAAACTTGGCCAAGCTTGAATTTCTTGTGCATGACGGCGGCAACCGATGCAAATATCTTGTTCATTGAGCGCGCAAATATGCACACAAGGAGAGGGCAGAGGCTTTTCATTGGCTGCTGTGGGCATAAATCTTCATCAAATCAGGCTAGTGGACGGATTAAGAACACGCGCACGCCGAAGTGCACGCTCTTTGCGAGTTTCCATGCGTGATAATTCTAACAGGGAATCTTCTACAAATGCTAAATGCTCATGGGCGGCTTGCTGAGCACGTTCTGGATCAGCATTCATAATGGCATCATATAAGGCTTGATGCTGTGCTTTTAATAAAGGACGAGATTCACGTTTTTCAAATAAATTACTTAAATTAGCAACAATACTTTCTTTCAGTAAATTAAATAAACCGCGCATCGTATGGAGTAAAATTACATTATGTGCAGCCTCAGCAATCGCCAAATGAAAAGCCGCATCAGCTTCAGCTTCAGCTTCTAATTCTGGATCCATATTCTCGTAAATAGCTAATAAGCTATCAAAATGCTGAGTAATTCTTTGTTTATCCTCAGGTGTAGAGCGCAAAGCAGCATAATAAGCAGAAACCCCTTCTAAGGCATCACGAAATTCTAATAAATCATATTTAAACTCATCGTGACTTGAGAGCAATTGTAATAAAGGATCACTGAAAGAATGGCCTATCTCTTCTACCACATAAGTCCCCCCACCTTGGCGGCTATATAGAAAACCACGCGCGACTAATTTTTGAATGGCCTCTCGTAATGAAGGTCGTGAGACTTCAAACTGAATTGCCAACTCACGTTCTGGAGGTAATTTCTGTCCTGGATTAAAAGTCCCATCAAGAATCATACTTTCTAATTGCTGCATCACCATATCAGAAATACGAGGTTGCTTAACACGTGGATATTTCATCATTTGCACAATTCCATAGCAGAAAATAAGCCTAGCGCTTAAGTATAAAAGTCTATTTTTAGTTTTCGAACCTGATTTTAAGGGCTCTCAACTGCATCTCTTGGTGACCTGTTTGATGCTCACACGCCTGTTAATTGGTCATACCAAACTTAGCACTTTCCCAGCAAAGATGTCGAGTCACTTGTACTCGCTTCCCCCGATTTAAAGTAATCAATAGAGCTTCTTAACCCAATATTTATAAGCAACTGCAGCATGCTAAAATGCATATACCTTGTTCTAATACCTTGATGCAGTTTTTATTTGACATGTTCTCCTAGCTTGCCTATCTTATTTCGAGTCAAGTGGTTAATTGGTTTTACCAATTTCCAGGTTATGGGGTGAGCGTCTAGTTTAATCTTGATGTGGATTAAATCGATTCAGCTACCCCACTTTTTTCCGCTTAGGCACTTTTGCACCGTAAAACCGAACAGCTTCATTAATAATAACAAAATGGAAGGATGGCCTCTGATGTCTAGCTTCGTAAAAACCACCCTCGCCGCTGCACTTGCTTCCAGTCTCACCTTAGGGATGCAGGCTTCTGCACAAGCTGCGGATTTAGATCGTATCCAATTAAAAGTACCTATCGCTTTTTCAACCCAGCTGCCAGGTCTGGGCAGTCCGATTGCTAAAGTCGCTGATAAAATTCAAAAAGTTTCTAACAATACCTTGCGTTTTAAAGTATACGAGCCGGGTAAACTAGTCGCCCCTTTTGAGATTCTTGATGCGGTGTCGCGTGGTAAAGTTGATGCCGGTTATGCCACCGCTGGATATTGGGCAGGAAAAATCCCCGCATCACCTTTATTTTCCGCGATCCCTTTCGGCCCAGAAGCTGGCGAGTATATCGCTTGGATGTACTATGGTAACGGCATGAAGTTGTACCAAAAGATGTACGATCAAGCCGGCTATCACGTGAAAGTGCTCCCTTGTACACTCAATGCGCCAGAAACCTCAGGTTGGTTTACTAAACCCATTGAAAAACCTGAAGATTTACAAGGTTTACGGATGCGCTTTTTTGGTCTGGGCGCTAAGGTGATGGAAAAGTTAGGTGTTGCCACCTCTTTATTACCAGGGGCAGAAATCTTCCCAGCCTTAGAAAAAGGTGCCATTGATGCCACTGAATTTTCCATGCCTGCCGTCGATGCCCGCCAAGGTTTCTATAAAATTGCCAAATACAATTACTTCCCTGGTTGGCACCAACAAGCCACCATATTTGAGCTACTTATTAATAAAGATGTGTGGAATAAAATGCATGAAAATCAACAAGTCATGGTCGAAGAAGTCTGCAAAGCTTCGATGGCTGATTCTTTTGCTGAAGGAGAAGCCTTACAGTTTAAAGTCTTGATGGAAAATGCAGAAAAACATGGCGTACAAATTATGCGCTGGAACGACACCATGCTGGCTGCTTTCCGTCAAGCTTGGGAAGAAGTCGCCCAAGAAGAAGCTGCGAAAGATGCTTTCTTTAAAGAAGTTTGGGACGATTTAAGCCAGTTCCGTGCTCAATATGAGCTTTGGGAACGCAATGCCTTCTTGCCACGAGAATTTTAATCGTCTCTGTCAATCGTCGATAACCGCAGCACAGACTGCGGTTTTAAACTTTTGATTTTATTAATTTTCTCTTGCATGGAGGTTGGCCGCTATGGGCTCACCATCAGAACCTTCCCACCAGCATTCTATGCCTTTTGCTGATGCCTTAGATGCAGGTATCCAAGCTATTGGGCGTGTATTTGCTTGGAGTTATGTCCTCTTAGTCGCCGTGATCATTTTACAGGTCGTGCTGCGTTATGGGTTTAACCAAGGCCTTGTCATGCTGGAAGAGCTACAATGGCATTTATATGCACTTGGCGTCATGTTTGGTGTCAGCTACGCCCAAACAACTAACTCACACATTCGCGTTGATTTATTCCATATGCGCATGAGCCGTCGCCGCCAAGCTTGGGTTGAAGTCTTGGGCATTTTATTTTTACTCCTGCCTTTCGTATATGTCGTCCTCAGTAATAGCTTCGGTTTTGTGTATGACGCTTGGCGGATCAATGAAAGTTCTGCCGCACCGACAGGTTTACCTTGGCGCTGGTTAATTAAATCTGTGATCCCCTTGAGTTTTGCCTTACTTGGGCTCGCTGCTTGCGCACGTTTATTACGTGAACTGCATTTCTTATTTCACCGCCCTGCGCACTAATTAAGTGCCCTAATTTCGATAGGAGTGATTTCATGGAAGTCAATGAAATTCTCGTTGTCGCCATGTTTGCCAGTTTTATTTTATTGCTTTTTACTGGCTTTCCCGTCGCTTGGGTACTCGGCGGCATCGGCGTTATTTTTACTGGCATTGGTTATTTAGCAGATATTTATCTAGACACTTGGACAGGCCTAGATATGTTGACCTTAAGCCTTGTGGTCAATCGTATTTATAAGATCATGGATAACTGGGTACTGGTTGCCTTACCTATGTTTATTTTTATGGGCATTATGCTCGATCGTTCTGGGGTTGCAGAACGTTTAATGGAATCTATCCAAGAGTTATTCGGTCGTGTCCGTGGTGGTTTAGCCATTACCGTCACTTTAATTGGTATTATTCTTGCAGCCTCCACCGGTATTGTTGGTGCCTCTGTAGTTTTATTAGGGCTTATGTCCTTGCCTGCGATGATGCGCCAGAATTATGCGACCCCTTTAGCTTTAGGTACTATTGCCAGCGCGGGTACTTTAGGCATTTTAATTCCGCCTTCGATCATGCTTGTCATTATGGCAGATCAATTAGCCCTTTCCGTTGGCGATTTATTTATGGGCGCTTTGATACCAGGGCTTTTGTTAGGCTTTTTATATATCAGCTATTTATTAATCATGGGTTGGTTAAAACCTGAAGCTTTACCCCTGCCAGAAAATGCTCAGCCTTTAGATAAAGCCGTTGTTTGGAAAGTCATTAAAAGCATTTTACCACCTGTTGCCTTAATTTTTGCGGTGTTAGGCTCTATTTTCGCAGGCATTGCCACCGCAACAGAAGCCAGTGGCGTTGGTGCTTTAGGAGCAACCTTATTAGCTTGGTGGAATGGCAAGTTAAGCTTTACCACTTTAAAAGAAGTTGTTGTTGGCTCTTTTAATACCACAGCCTATATCTTTGCTATCTTTTTAGGTGCCACTTGTTTTGCTTTGGTATTACGTGAACTCGGCGGAGATGAACTGATTGAAAGTTGGTTAACCGGCTTACCTTTTGGTGAATATGGTATTATTGCCTGTATTTTGCTGATTATCTTCTTATTAGGTTTTTTTCTTGATTGGATTGAAATCACTTTAATTGTCTTACCCTTGCTTGCTCCGGTTGTCACTGCGTTAGGCTTAGATATTAACGGTTATGGTGTGGTGGATAATCCTGAGCTGGTGTGGTTTGTGATGTTAGTGGCTATGGCCTTGCAAACCTCATTTTTAACCCCACCTGTTGGTTTCTCTTTATTTTACTTAAAAGGTGTCTGCCCACCGGATGTCACTTTGGGACAGATTTATCGCGGTGTCGTGCCTTTTATTATTCTGCAATTAATTGGTTTATTAGCTTTAGTGATCTGGCCCCAGTTAGTCCTTTGGTTACCTGCCGTTGCTTATGGTTAAACCACGCCTTTTTTAGGTTTTTTAAGAGATCCAAGCTATGCACACATCCTCTTCTTCTAAAGTTGCACCTTTATATACGAATGCGGCACCGGCTCAACAAGCAAGTCATCGCCTCAAGGTCTATCCACCAAAGCCGCAAAAAGTCTATTTTTTTGCGACCTGTTTAGTCGATTTATTCTATCCAGACGCCGGTATGGCGGGTATCCAATTGCTCGAACAACAAGGAATAGAGGTTCTGTACCCGCAAACTCAAACCTGTTGTGGTCAGCCTGCCTATACCTCTGGATATCATGATCAAGCGCGCGCCGTTGCCCAAGCCCAATTTGACCTTTTTCCTGAACCTTGGCCCATTGTGCTGCCTTCAGGTTCTTGTGCTGGCATGATGCGCCAGCATTACCCACAGCTTTTTGCCAATACGCCTGAGCAAGCAAATGCTCAAGCCATCGCAAACCGTGTGTTTGAACTGACAGATTTCTTATTGCATGTGTGTCAGCTACAGCTAAAAGACGAGGGCAAGCCCATCAAGGTGGCTTTGCACACTTCCTGCTCAGCACGTCGTGAACTTGGCATTGCCCATGTGGGGGAAACCTTGTTAGATCAACTGGCGCAAGTTGAACGAATCGAGCCAAAACGCACGAGTGAATGTTGTGGTTTTGGTGGGACTTTTGCCGTGCGCCATCCACAAATTTCTGCCGCTATGGTGGAAGATAAAACGCAAGCACTCATAGACGCAGCTCCCCACTTTGTCACCACAGATTGCGGCTGTTTGATGAATATCCAAGGTCATGCTGAAAAAACCCGTCTTAAGTTGCAAGGCGAGCATCTTCTGAGCTTCTTATGGAGGCGCACCCAAAATGACGCTTAAAACAGATCATCTAGCGGGAGGGCAGTTTTATATCCGAGTGCAAGACGCACTTGCCAATGCCCCTATCCGTGCCAATTTCCGTAAGGCCATGGATGGGCTGATGCACAAACGTGCCACTGCTTTAGAAGATACCCAAGAACGCGAAAGCTTGCGCGAACTTGCTGCGAATGTGCGCCTACGTGCGCTTGCGCGTTTACCTGAGTTATTGATTCAACTGGAAAAAAAATGCCAATCCCAAGGGATTCAAGTGCATTGGGCACAAGATGCTCAGCAAGCATGTGAGCAGGTACTGGCCATTTGCCAACAGCGCCAAGCACGCACTGTAATTAAAGGCAAATCGATGGTTTCGGAAGAAATGGAACTTAACCATTTCTTAGCAGAAGCAGGCATTGAAGCTTTAGAGTCCGACTTGGGCGAATATATTGTGCAATTAGCCCAAGAAACGCCTTCGCATATTATTATGCCGGCGATTCATAAAAATACGCAGCAAATTTCCCAACTCATGCACGAGAAAACGGGGACCCAGCTATCGCACGATGTGGCGTATTTAACCGAATGCGCACGCCAGCAATTACGTGAACGTTTTCAGCAAGCGGATATCGGCCTGTCTGGGGTGAATTTTGCTGTCGCTGAAACAGGCACCCTGTGCTTAGTGGAAAACGAAGGCAATGGCCGCTTAACCACCAGTGTTCCTTCTTGTCATATTGCTGTGATGGGGATTGAAAAAGTTGTTGAGCATTTAGAGGATGTGACGCCTTTACTCTCCTTACTGACCCGTTCAGCCACTGGACAAGCCATTACCACCTATTTCAATATGATTTCGCGTCCACGGCAACCCGATGAGAAAGATGGTCCAGAGGTAGTACATTTGATTTTGGTGGATAATGGCCGCGCTCATCTCTACCAAGATCCTGAACTCAGGGATACCCTCAGATGTATTCGCTGTGGGGCTTGTATGAATCACTGTCCCGTCTATACCCGTATCGGCGGCCATGCTTACGGCACCACTTACCCTGGGCCAATAGGCAAGATTCTTATGCCGCATCTCACCGGCTTTGCCAATAACGCCGCCTTGCCCAGTGCCTCTACCTTATGTGGTGCCTGTGCGGAAGTTTGCCCAGTAAAAATTCCGATTCCGGATATCTTGGTCCGTTTACGCCGCGAAGCGGTCAATGGCGATCAAATCAACCCGAGCGTCATGGCAGAAAAAGGCTTTAAACGCACTTGGAAAGAGGCCTTGGCTTGGCAACTTTGGGCTTATTTGGCTCAACGTCCACGCCTTTACCAAATCGCCACCAAGATAGCTCGCTTAGGGCATTATTGGATGCCGCAATCCCTTGGTGCTTGGACTCAAGTCCGTACAGCACCACGCCCAGCCGCCAAAAGCCTGAGCCAATTAAGACGTGATGCGGAGAAATCTCTATGAGTGCGCGCGATACGATTTTGCAACGCCTATTTGATGGACGCACAGAGGCTTTAGGCGAGACCCAAGCCCAAGTACCTGCCAGCCAGTTTCATGTTCTTGCTCAAGTAAAAATGAGTTTGCCAGCACGTTTACAAGCTTTCCAACAAGCCATGGCCAAGGTGGAAGGAGAAGTTATTGTATTAACGCGTGCACAGTGGCCACAAAAAATGGCGGCTTGGTTGGCAGACCATACGCAAGCACAACGTATCTTGGTGCCACCGGCACATCATGTCCTTGGACAAGCGCTTGCACCCCTTTGGCAGGGGCAATGGGGACATACTTGGCAAGTGCGCACTTATGATGCACCGATCGAAACTTGGCAAGCTGAGTTATTTAATGAGGTCGATCTGGCGATTACTTCGACACGCGCCGGCATTGCACAAACAGGCTCTTTGGTGCTTTGGCCAACGCCGGAAGAGCCTAGACTAATGTCTTTGGTGCCGCCGATTCATGTCGCTATTTTGGATAGCCAGCGTTTGTACAATACCTTTTATGAAGTGCTGCAAGTGGAAGCTTGGGCACAACAGGGGATGCCCACCAATGCCTTGTTAATTTCTGGGCCTTCTAAAACCGCAGATATTGAACAAACTTTAGCGTATGGGGTGCATGGGCCAAAACGCTTGATCGTCTTTGTATTAGTAGATGAGGAAATGGCGGAGGTCTGTGATGCGCCCTGAATATGCGGCTTTTGTACAACAGATGCTAGAGGTCATCCCAGAAGCTCGGGTCAAAACGGACTTATTAAGTCGCTTGGCCTTGGGAACCGATGCCAGCTTTTATCGCTTAGTCCCTCAAGTGGTCGTTTTAGTTGAAACCGAAACCGAGGTCCAAGCGGTTTTAAAAGCCTGTCATCAACATCAACTTGCGGTGACCTTTCGCGCTGCTGGGACTTCTTTATCTGGGCAAGCGGTCACAGATTCTGTACTTATGGTGCTTGGGCATCATGGTTGGCGGCATCATCAAATTCTGCAAGAAGGGCAACAGATCCGCTTACAGCCTGCGATTATTGGTGCACAAGCTAACCAATATTTAGCCCCTTATGGTCGTAAAATCGGTCCAGATCCTGCTTCCATTAATGCTTGTATGATCGGGGGGATTGTCGCCAATAATGCCTCAGGCATGTGTTGTGGCACAGCACACAATACGTATCACACAGTGCAGGCGATGCGTTTTATTTTAGCCGATGGCACCTTGGTTGATACGCAAGAGATACAAAGCGTGGCGCGTTTTCGGCAAACCCACGCAGACTTATTGGCAAAGTTGGGCCAGTTACGCCAACAAATCCTCGAAAACCCTGATTTATTAGCGAAGATCAACCATAAATACCGGCTCAAAAATACGACAGGTTACAGCCTCAATGCCTTGGTTGATTTTAGTGATCCGTTAGATATTTTGCTGCATGTGCTGGTCGGTTCCGAAGGTACTTTAGGTTTTATTAGCGAGATTACTTATCAAACCGTGCCAGAACCCCACTATAAGGCCGCAGCGCTGATTCTTTTTGCTGATATAGAAGCTGCTTGCCAAGCCACTGCCTCCCTGAAAAGCACCCCAGTGGCCGCAGTTGAGTTAATGGATCGTGCCGCTTTGCGCGCGATACAAGATAAACCTGGGATGCCAGAATATTTGCGTACTCTGGAAGCAGATGTGACCGCTTTGCTAGTTGATGTACGCGCTTCCACGCAGCCAGAACTCACACAGCATTTACAACAGGTGGAAGCAGTATTACATGACTTTGCCTTGGTGCGCCCGCTAGCTTTCACCCAGGATGCTGCCACATATGCCCTCTATTGGAATATTCGTAAGGGTTTATTTCCTGCTGTCGGTGCAGTGCGCCAAACAGGCACCACAGTCATTATTGAGGACGTGGCTTTCCCAATAGACAAGCTCGCCGCTGGCGTACGTGCTTTACAGGAAGTCTTCCGTAAATATGCCTACCATGAGGCGTTACTCTTTGGGCACGCACTCGAAGGCAATTTGCACTTTGTATTTACCCAAGGCTTTGACTCTGATCAGGAAGTGCGACGTTATCAAGCCTTGATGGATGAGGTGGCCGATCTGGTAGCGGTGCGTTTTGGCGGCTCTCTTAAAGCAGAACATGGTACCGGCCGCAATATGGCCCCGTATGTAGAGCTAGAATGGGGGCAGGACGCTTATCAATTAATGTGGGCATTAAAAGCCTGCTTGGACCCGCAGCATTTACTCAACCCAGAAGTGATTTTATCCCGCAATCCTCAGATCCACTTGCAGGCATTAAAAGCTTTACCTCAAGCCTATCAGCGGGTTGATGCTTGTATTGAATGTGGATTTTGTGAGGCTGTCTGCCCTTCACGTAAGCTAACGTTGACGCCACGTCAGCGTATTGTGATCCTTCGTGAAATGGCGGCGTTGCGAGCGCAAGCCAGCAAGACAGATGATTTACGTCTTTTGGAAAAGGATTTCCAATATGCAGGTATTGATACTTGTGCAGGGGATAGCCTCTGTTCTACCCGTTGTCCTGTGGGCATAGATACAGGGCAGATGATCCGTGAATTACGTGCACAAGCAAATGCCAAATATGCGCCTCTAGCCCAAGCGATCAGCCACCATTATCAGTGGGCCCAGTTGGGATTGCGTTGGGGACTGGCACTCTGGCAGCAAATTCCAAAAGTGAAAAAATCGCCATCCCCTGTTCAATACTATCCATCACAGAACCAGCAAGCACAAGCACGCCGCCCCGCCTTGCCTCAGCCAGTTCCGGCGAAAACACGTCAACGTTTAGCTGCAAGTGCACACACAGATTTCAAAGACACAGACATAGGTTTGGTTTATTGGCCTTCTTGTGCCAGCCGTACTTTAGGCGCGGCGGCAGATGCACACAATACAAGGTGTGTCGCAGACGTCTTTCTCGATTTATGTGCGCGTGCTCAGATCCCTGTGCGCGTAGTAAAAGATCTAGAAGGTGACTGTTGTGGTATGCCTTTTCATTCTAAAGGCCATTTTGCTGCTGCTGAGGCATCCCGAACGCGCGTTTGGCAAAAGCTGCTGGATGCAAGTGAGCAAGGTCGCTGGCCTATCGTGTGCGATACGAGTCCCTGTAGTATGCGTTTATTAGCTACCTGCCCTGAACCAGTGCGCTTGTATGATTTACCCCAAGCCTTAACCGATCTCCTGTTACCCCGCTTACAGGTGCGGCCGTTAGCACGCAAAATTGCTTTGCATGTCAGCTGTTCTGCCACCCATAACGGTCAAGCAGCAACCATGTATCAATTGGCAAGCGCCTGCGCACAAGAAGTCGTCATTCCAGAAGGTATCAGCTGTTGTGGTTTTGCAGGCGATAAAGGCTTTAGCTTACCTGAACTCAATGCCAGTGCTTTGCAAGGATTAGCACCTCAAGTTGCCGACTGTGATGCAGGTTATTCTTCGAGCCGTACCTGTGAGCTTGGGCTAAGTGAACATACAGGGATCCCTTATCAATCGTTAGTTTATCTACTCGAGGAGGCTAGCCGAGGTTAAAAATACACCGAGGTGGCAATAAAGAGAGTTAAAAGGTCATACAAAAAATGACGGCAGCATGTGCTTAAGTGTGATACAAGTGAAAATCTAGACACTCTGACCAATAAAAAGAACGAAGGATGTCCTAGCATGCTGCCACTTACTTTACGCCATAAATTATTCGCAATTTTAGCTTTAGTGATGCTGGGTTTTATATTAATGGGTGCGTTTGCTATCCGTAATTTAGATGCTTTAACACACATTATGCATAATTCTAAAGCCCTACATACACAAGCTTTAGCATTAACCCAACTAGAAAACCGTTTATTACAATTAGAAGGTCACCAACAAACACAACAAGGTTTGCAAACTTATCAAACCCAAATCCAAAGCTTACAAACTTTTGCACAACAAACACTCACGCAAGCTGCTGACTTTTTCGCTAGCCAGCCACAAACAAAAGCCAGTGCCCAAGTGTTGCAAAGCTTACAACAGCCTTTGGCAGAGTATTTAACCAGTGCGCAAGCCTGGGCCCAAGGTCGGGCAAATTTGGGATTTGAGCAAACACAAAGCCAATACACAGGCTTATTGGCTAACTTGCATACTAGTGCGGTGCGTTTAGCTGATGAAGTTTCTATTTTTGGTCAGCTTGCCAGTCGCCTGCGTGAGGTTCGCAATGCAGAAAAAGATGTATTTATGAAAGCCAATATGGCGGCTTATCGCTATTGGCAAACACGCTTAACCCAGCTTAAAAACGACATGGCTGGTTTAGGATTTTTAGAGATTTATCAAGAGGTCACGCAAGCTTATCAAGTAGCGGCAGAGGCAAGTATGCAACAGCAACTAGAACTCGCGCGTTTAGATGCTTTGTTGGAAACCCAAGGCCAAGAAGTCAACCGCAAGCTCACCGCCCAAGTTGCACAAGTGGTTCAAGTGTATGTACCTCAAGCCACGCAAGCAGCACAGGTCAGTGCTCGCTGGTTATATTCTCTGATGCTCACTGTCAGCATTAGTTTAACCCTAGTCGTTGCTGGCGTCATGCTCAGTACACAAAGAGGTATTGAACGCCAATTAGCGCGTCTACTAGCAGCCTTACACCAGATTGCCGAAGGGGATTTAAGTCACAAACTCCCGTTTCAGCCAGATTCACAGGAAGAATTTAACCAGCTTGCAGGTGCCGTCAATCGTACACAAGATGATTTAAGCCAATTGGTGATGCATTTACTCGCAGCCAACCAACAACTGCAACATATGGCACAAGCCATGGCACAAGTGGCGCATACCTTGCAAGAAGATAGCCACAGCATGACAGATAAAAGTGCGCTCTTAGTTTCAGCAACAACGCAAATTAATGCTGCGACTGAGTATCTGGCGACCAATACACAAGCGGTAAGCCAAGCAGCCCAAGGCGCTGATACCAGTGCGCATTCTGGCGGACAAGTGATTGGTGAAGCCTTACACGCCTTAAGTGATGTCGCACAAGTCGTCGAACAAGTCGCCTCTGTCGTTGAGGCCTTAGGTGTCAGTTCAGGCGAGATTGATACTGTGATCGAGCTGATCGAAGGTGTCGCTGAGCAAACGAATTTATTAGCTTTAAATGCTGCGATTGAAGCGGCACGGGCAGGTGAGGCGGGCCGAGGCTTTGCCGTGGTGGCAGATGAAGTACGCTCATTGGCAGAGCAAACCGTACGCGCAACCGGCGATATTACTGCCAAAGTAGAAGGGATTCAGCAACAAGCCCAGAGTTTACTTGCGGCCATGCATACCTCTCGCCAGCGAGTGCAAGAAGGGCGTCACTTAGGAGACAAAGCTATTCATTCCGTACAAGTGATTGAAAAGCAAATTCGCTATGCCAGCCAAAAAACCCAAGAAATTCAACATTCTGTTCACGAAGTTGCCCAAACCACCCATCAGATGAGTACCGAAATGGACGCCATTGCGGCCCTTATTCAACAACATAAGGTGGTGGCGCAAGAAGTCTTGCAATCCACGCAAGAATTGCATCAACAAGCCGATGCAGTGCAACACTTGGTTGCACGCTTTAAGCTCAGTTAATTTGAGGTCACAACTTATGCTACCGCAAGTCAAACACATCCTTTATGCCACTAATTTAGGTCAGCATACACGCCCTGTCTTCCGTCATGCAGTCCAATTGGCGCATTTATATGGTGCCAAAATCAGCATGTTGCATGCCTTAGAACCTTTATCAGACTATGGTCATGCCATTGTCGAGCATTACGTTGCCAAAGAAGCACTACAAAAAATTCATCAGGAAGGTATGGAGCGTGTACGTCAAACCATGCAAACACGTGTACAAGCCTTTGTTGACGAGGAATTGCAACAGCTTGGTTTAACCCATCTGGATATTGATTATCTTATTGATGAAGGGGTGCCCAGTGAGCTTATCTTAGAGTATGCACAAGCGCAAAACGTGGACCTGATTGTGCTTGGCTCACATAGTGAACATGGTTTTTTTGGGCGGAAGTTGCTTGGGGATACCGCGCACCAAGTCAGTTTACATGCCCAAGTCCCTGTGCTTGTGGTGCCTAACAAACACCAAACTCCACCCAAAAAATAATCCCCTGCGACCGAGCGTCGCACCTGAAGGACTAGGCATCCGGTCTTAACCTTAGCTAAACTTGCATTTTTTGTGATTTTACCATGCCTAGTCCTCTATCTGCGCCTTTATCTCTCGCCACACCTCGCCGTAATCTCGCACGCTTAACTCTTGTCCGTGGGATTAGTTGGACGGGGTTTTTAGCCTGTATCATTATTGGGATTGAGATCTTTCAATTTCATCTCGCAGCTGCGGGTGTGTTTGTTGTCGTGATTTTAATGGGCTTAATTAATATTGTCAGCTGGTGGCGTTTACAAAAAGCTTGGCCAGTGACTGAAAGTGAATATTTCTTTCATTTATTATTTGATGTCACTGGATTAACCTTATTATTTTATTTTACAGGAGGTGCAACCAATCCTTTTATTTCTTACTACTTAGTTCCACTGACAATTTCCGCAGCGACTTTACCTTGGATTTATAGTTGGATTATCGCCACCGCCACTTTAAGCGCCTATACATTTTTAATGCAGTTTTATCACCCGATTCCTCAACTTGTACATGATCAGAATTTAGGTGTTGTTAATTTACATATTTTAGGTATGTGGATTAATTTCCTTATGAGTGCCGGCTTGATTACTTTTTTCGTTTTTAAAATGGCTAATGCACTGAGAGCACGAGATGCACATTTAGCACACATCCGTGAGCAGGGTTTGCGTGATGAACAAATTCTTGCCATTGCCACACAAGCCGCAGGCACAGCACATGAACTAGGCACACCTTTATCGACGATGGCCATCGTTCTAGGTGAAATGTGTGAGGCTTATCAGGATGACGAGGAGTTAATGCAAGAACTTCATTTGCTTCAGCAACAAGTGAAAACTTGCAAAACGACCTTACAAGGCTTGGTAAAAGCTGCCGACCGAGATCAGTTAGCCAGTCGCCAAGTACAAATGTTGGACGTGTGGTGGCAACAAGTGATGACACATTGGCAGGTCTTACGTCCGGATGTTGTCGCACAAATAGAATGGGCCAGCACTGGGCCAATGCCACAGATTGCTCCAGAAGTCACTTGGCAGCAAGCCATGCTCAATCTGCTCAATAATGCCGCAGATGCAAGCCCACAAGCAGTACATATTCGTTTTACTTGGGATACCACCCAAACCTATATCAATATTCGTGATCAAGGCACTGGGATTGCAGAGGAAATTATTGAGCAACTCGGCGATAGCCTCATTTCAACCAAACAAGAAGGTATGGGCTTGGGACTTTTATTAACGCATGCCACTTTAAATCGTGCAGGTGGCGAGGTGCGTTTATATAACCATCCCGAAGGGGGGACCTTGACTCAAGTCGTTTTGCCTTTGGCAAGTTAATGGATAAGGAGCTGATTTCAATGCCGTCAGAAAGATTTTTAGTGGTCGATGATGATGACGTATTTCGTGGCGTACTCAAGCGCGCCCTGAGTAAACGTGGCTATCAGGTACTCGATGCGCCTGATGTAGAAACTGCCTTAGCTTTGGCACAACAATGCCAAGAACACCATGAGGAAATATTGTGGGCGAGTATTGATTTAAAAATGCAACAGGCTTCAGGATTAACCTTGATAGAACCCTTGTTAGCCTTGCATCCACAATGCCGTATGGTGATGTTGACTGGTTATTCAAGTATTGCCACTGCGGTAGAAGCGATTAAGTTAGGCGCTGTTAATTACCTATGTAAACCTGCAGATACGCAAGAAATCCTTGCAGCACTTGCACACCCTGAAGCGAATCCAGAAACTGAAGTGGCTGAGCAACCACCTTCAGTGAATCGTTTAACTTGGGAGCATATTCAAAAAGTGCTGCAAGAGCATGAGGGCAATATCTCTGCAACTGCACGTGCTTTGGGGATGCATCGGCGGACCTTACAACGTAAATTGCAAAAACGTCCTGTGCGCCAGTAAATCCACCGCATAAAAAAACCGCCCAGAGCCATACTGGGCGGCTTATTTTCTACTCAATATCTCGGTATTAACCTAGATATTTAATCATCACCCCAGCGGCAACTGCTGAACCAATCACGCCCGCCACATTCGGCCCCATAGCATGCATCAACAGGAAGTTATGTGGGTTAGATTCCAAGCCTAGCTTGTTTGATACACGCGCTGCCATAGGCACTGCAGAAACCCCAGCCGAGCCGATCAAAGGATTAATGGTCATGTCGGTGTACTTATTGAGTGCACGCGCCATCAAAATACCCGCTGCAGTCCCTATACCAAAGGCCACCATACCTAAAGCTAAAATTCCCAGCGTTTCTACCGCAAGGAATTTCTCTGCCATCAGTTTAGAACCCACGGATAAACCAAGGAAAATCGTGGTGATGTTAATGAGTGCATTTTGTGCTGTATCAGATAAACGCTCGACCACACCACACTCACGCATCAAGTTACCGAAACAGAAGGCACCTAAAAGCGGTGACGCATCTGGCAGTAGCAAAGCCACCAGAATTAACAGGACCAGAGGGAAGACAATCTTCTCTGTTTTAGATACAGGACGCAGTTGCGTCATCACGATCTTGCGTTCTTCTTCAGTAGTCAAAGCGCGCATAATCGGCGGTTGAATCAAAGGCACCAAGGCCATATAAGAGTAAGAAGCGACCGCAATGGCTCCTAAAAGCTCAGGCGCTAAAATGCTGGATACATAAATTGAGGTTGGGCCGTCTGCACCACCAATAATACCGATCGCCGCAGCTTGCTGGATGGAGAAATCCATTAAGCCCATAGAAGAAAGTAAGATAGCACCAAATAAAGTCGCAAAAATACCAAACTGAGCGGCTGCCCCTAAGAAAAGGGTACGAGGGTTGGCCAACAAAGGACCAAAATCCGTCATGGCTCCCACACCAATAAAAATGACCAAGGGCGCTACACCAGAGGCAATGGCAACACTGTAGAAGTTATACAGCATCCCATTTGAGTAACCACCATCTTGCACAATCTGCGAGGCAAGCAGGTGTTGCGCGCTGGTGATATGCTCACCATGATAAAAGTGCCCTAAAGCCTCTTGGACAGCCTCTTTCCCTGCATCTAGATTGATAGAGAGGTTAAAAGCTTCAATTAAACCTTGAATCACCTGTGGCTTATCGTACAGGTGAATTGCATTTTCCACCGCATTTAAGGCTAAACCCGCTTCAGGAATGTTGGCTAACAAGCCGCCAAAGCCGATAGGAACGAGCAGTAAGGGTTCAAAGTTCTTGCGGATGGCAAGATACAGCAAACCCAGACAGATAAAGATCATCACAAATTGGCCGAGGGTCAGGTTATAAATCCCTGAGCCGTACCAAAGGGTTGCAAGCTTTTCCATTCAATCAAGCTCCAAGGATTAAAGAGTCAGAAGGGTATCACCAACTTGAACTGAATCGCCTTCGCGTACATTCACGCTGACGACAGTACCACCACGCGATGCACGGATTTCAGTTTCCATCTTCATCGCTTCCATAATGATAATCACATCCCCTTCATTCACCACCTGACCAGCAGAAACCAATACTTTGAAGATATTGCCTGCTAACGGTGCTGTGATAGGTTCACCAGAACCGGCTGGTGCTGCCGCTGGCGCCGCTGCAACAGGTGCGGCTGCTTGCACTTGGCTAATATCACCGCCTTCGTTGACCTCAACCACATAGGCTTGGCCATTCACTTTCACTGTGTATACATCTGCAGCGGCGGCCGATTTGGCAGGTGCTGTTGCGGGTGCGACATCTTGTGCACTAGGGACAGGTTCGAAGGCTTCAGCATTACCGCGATTTTGCAGGAATTTAAGGCCAATTTGCGGGAATAGTGCGTAAGTCAGTACATCGTCAATACTTTCTTGCGCTAAGCTAAAGCCTTTATCTTGCGCGATTTCTTCAAGCTCAGTGGTCAACTTGTCCATTTCTGGAGTAAGCAAATCTGCTGGACGGCAGGTAATGGCTTCGGCACCATCAAGAACACGTGCTTGCAATTCTGCATTATAAGGCGCAGGTGCCGCACCGTATTCCCCTTTGAGGATACCTTGGGTTTCTTTGGAAATGGTTTTGTAACGCTCGCCGGTCAGGACGTTCAATACCGCTTGCGTACCTACAATTTGTGAAGTTGGAGTCACCAGAGGAATAAAACCTAAATCTTCACGGACACGAGGAATTTCTTCCAATACTGCATCAAATTTATCGGCAGCACCTTGTTCACGTAATTGGCTTTCCATATTGGTCAACATGCCACCAGGCACTTGAGCCACCAAAATACGCGAATCTGTGCCTTTGAGAGCACCTTCAAACTTGGCGTATTTTTTACGGACTTCACGGAAATAAGCTGCAATTTCTTCTAATAAATCAAGATCTAGACCTGTATCACGCTCTTGACCGCGTAAAGCAGCGACCACAGACTCTGTTGAGGTATGGCCATAAGTCATGGACATTGAAGAAATTGCTGTATCCACACGGTCAATACCGGCTTCTACTGCTTTGAGAATGGTCATATCCGAAAGACCAGAAGTGGCATGCGCATGTAATTGCACTTCTAGGTTAGTTTGCGCTTTTAAACGGCTAACCAGTTCATAGGCATCATAAGGCGTCAGGATACCTGACATATCCTTAATCGCGATAGAATCAGCGCCCATATCCTCGATTTGTTTGGCAAGGCTAATCCAAGATTCCAAATTATGTACTGAGCTGGTCGTGTAGGAGAGGGTTCCTTGTGCGTGCTTCCCTTGTTTTTTCACCGCTTTTAGTGCAGTTTCTAGGTTGCGTGGGTCGTTCATGGCGTCAAATACGCGAAATACGTCCACTCCGTTGGTCGCGGCACGCTCAACGAACTTTTCTACCACGTCATCCGCATAATGGCGATAACCTAAAAGGTTTTGCCCGCGCAGCAACATTTGCATTGGCGTGTTAGGCATGGCTGATTTGAGCGCACGAATACGATCCCAAGGATCTTCACCTAGGTAACGAATACAAGCATCAAAGGTTGCACCGCCCCAAGTCTCTAAAGACCAAAAACCGACCTTGTCGAGTTTTTCTGCAATGGGCAACATATCATCAAGGCGCATCCGTGTGGCAAGGATCGATTGGTGTGCATCACGTAAAACCACATCAGTAATGCCTAGGGGCTTTTTAGATTCAGTCATGGGTTTGGGCCTTTTAATTGTTTTCAGTGTGAGGGTGAAGCAAAAATAAATGCTAACAGGAATCTAAGTTTTAAGTGTTGGCACTGGATTTGCTTACTCAGTCTCTTGATGACCTACCTAATACATCACCGAACCAGACACAAAATGTCATCTCAATACATTAGGTTATTGCTGACTAAAGATTGCCGTCGCAGGTCATCCATCACAAATACCAGTGAACACACCAGAGACTTATTTGTCCTTATTACGATGGCGATGGATAGCAGCACTAATGACAGCCATCAGCTGATTATCCTGTGTAGGTGCGGCCGTTAGCTTAGCTTGAGGCGCTGCACTAGGTACAGGATCCGGCTTTGCGTATTTCATCACCAACTTAGACATAAAACCTGTGGCATACACAAGCAAAGTCAAAAACACAAACACAAAGCCCATACCAGAAATTAACAGGGTAAAGCCTTCGCCAAGCAGTTGTGCAGCTGTCATGTCAGGGGACTCCTATCAAAAAGATGCACACTCAGGTGCAAAATGCGCAAGAGGCAACACAAGGGCAAAGTCAACTCTAAAATATTTTATTGTTGACAATAAGCCCAAGCTAAAACACCAGTATTTTTCAGTGGTTGCATGTAGTCAAGCGATGATTTGACTACAAAAAGGTTCGGGGTGGCTTCCTCAGTAACTGATAGTCGTTTGCAGAGACTAGAAGTGGTGCGCTAACAAGGACTTAAAGAAGTTAACTCAAAGTGACTCTAACGTCACACATTGACTCTTACTTGATCTAGATCAGACTAACTCACACAAGATTTTGTAGTCTTAACAAATTGCTTCCATCCTAAGTATTTTGCGTATAAATCCATGTAAAAAATGGCAAAGTAAGCTGGAATGTCTACATCTTACCTAGAATGTTTAGGTGAATTCCTTGAACCTTACGTATAAAGAGGTTGCATTCTTGGTAACTTTAGATCAAGAATCTGTCAATTAAAGTGACTAGACCTGAGATACTTGATGACATCAATCATCTCTCTGCGTCTGGATCTTGTGTCTCTTTTAGAGTCAATCTGTCGAGGATAAGCCCTATGTTTGCGGGTAAATGGAAACAGGCTTTAGCAGCATGTGAACAAGAAAACCAAGAACTTAAACAACGTATTTATCAGCTTGAGCAAGAAACAGCCTCACTCCATTTAAACACACAAGGGCAAATTACCCGCGCAAGCCCAGCTTTTTTACAAGCAGTGGGCGCACGTGCTGAAGAAATTGAAGGCGTTGCTGCCGTTCAATTACATCCTAAAAATGCCCGTGCGCAAGCAGTTATCGATGCTTTATATCGTTCGTTAGCGGTAGTGGAATTTACTCCGCAAGGGGAAGTGGTCTCCGCTAATGAGAACTTCCTTCGTTTAATGCGCTATTCGTTATCCGAACTTAAAGGTAAGCATCACCGCCTATTTTGCCCGAAAGAGGTCGTCAATAGCACTGAATACACCTCGTTTTGGCAACAACTTGCCCAAGGACGATTTTTCTCTGGCGAATTTAAACGTGTAGATAAACACGGGCAAATCATCTGGTTAGAAGCAAGTTATAACCCAATTTACGATGCCAACCGCAAAGTGATTAAGGTGCTTAAATTTGCCAGTGATATTTCTGCCCGTGTACGTGAAGCGGAAGAAGAAAAACGTATTGCTTACTCTGCCCACGAAAATGCACTGAAAACTGCAGCAACCGCCAATGCAGGACGCGCCAGCATTGATAAAACTGTGCGCATGATAGAAACCTTGGCGGAAGATGTCGCCAACGCTAGTAAGCATATTGATGCACTTGTGGTACAATCGCAGCAGATCGACGCGATTGTTAATACAATTAATGGGATTGCTGAGCAAACCAATTTACTAGCGCTCAATGCGGCTATTGAGGCAGCCCGTGCAGGTGAATCTGGACGTGGTTTCGCCGTGGTCGCTGATGAGGTGCGCCAGCTAGCTTCCCGAACAAGCCAGTCTACACGCGAAATTACTAGCGTAGTAGAACGTAATCAGGAATTAGCAGACAATGCTGCCGGCGCCATGCAAACCAGTTTAAATCGTGCACAAGAAAGCGTGACCCTCGTTAAACAAGCAGGTGATGTAATCCGCACGATAGAAGAAGATGCGCAAAATGCCGTAGATGCCACCCGAGGATTAGCCAATTAAGAGTCTTTATGAGTAAACGTAAGCTGTCACGGCAACAACGTTGGCGTGTAGAAAAAATTCAAAGTGAACGCGCGGCGCGTTCTGTACGTCGTGAACAGCGGATCCAAGCCGATGAGCAACACTTGGGACCAGCGCAAACTGGGTTGATTACTGCGCATTTTGGGCGTTTATTAGAAGTGGAAGCCTTGCAAGCACCTTGGCAAGGCCAAAGGATTAAATGCCATCTTCGTACTAACTTGGATACGCTTGTTACAGGGGACCAAGTCGTTTGGCGGCCACAAGTACAAGATGACAAGCTGGTCTCTGGGGTAATAGAAGCCTTATCAGAGCGCTCTTCTTTACTAGAACGTCCAGATATGCGCGGACAAATGCGTCCTGTAGCGGCAAATATCGACCAAATTTTACTTGTTGTGGCCCCTGAGCCAACGCCTTTTGCTAACTTAATCGATCGCTATCTCGTTGCTGCCGAGGTGACAGGAATTCAGGCTGTATTGGTGCTTAATAAGACGGATTTACTTGATCAACATCCACAAGTACAAGCCCTATTGGCGGCTTATCAGGCTTTAGGATATCCCCTGATTACCACCTCCACTCAAACAGCCGATGGCTTACAAAATTTGCAAGCCAATTTAGTAGATAAAGTCAGTGTGTTTGTTGGCCAGTCAGGTGTAGGGAAATCTTCCTTAATCAATGCGTTGCTGCCTGATGTGGACTTAAAAGTCAGCGAGCTTTCCACACAAACCCGTAAGGGTGTACATACCACAACCACTGCACGCCTGTTCCATTTTCCTAGTGGCGGGCAGTTAATTGACTCGCCTGGAATCCGTGAGTTTGCACTTTGGCATATGGATGCCCAAGCGATTTTTTACGGTTTTCGTGAGTTCCGCCCTTTGATTGGTCAATGCAAATTTCGTAACTGCTCCCATCAACAAGAACCTGGGTGTGCTTTGCAAGCAGCAGTCGATACTGGAAAAATCCAAGCTTCTCGCGTGCAGAGTTATTTTCATATTTTGGCAACCGCCAATGAATATGCACATCTACAACAACGTTTACAACCTGATTAAGCCGATAGCATGGAAGGCTGGGGGTGTGCCAATATGACTTGGTTACGCCCTTGATGTTTGGCCTGATAGAGGGCTTGATCTGCTTGCTGTAATAATACCTCTCCTTGACCTGATGCGGGTAAATGATCAGGCGCGCACCAAGTCAAGCCTAAACTTAAAGTCACATGTGGCAAAGCTGCATGCCTCTCGGTTGCACGACTAATTTGCAAACGGATATGCTCACATATTTGCTGACACTCACGCATAGAAAGTGCTGGTAGTAATAAGGCAAATTCTTCTCCGCCTAGGCGACCTAAAAGGGCATGATTGGGCAAAAGTGCTGTGGTTTCCACCACTAGGGTACGCAAGACTAAATCTCCCACCGGATGACCATGCTGATCATTGACTTGCTTAAAGTGATCTAAATCCAACATAGCGACCCCTAAAGGGTGCGCTTTCTTTGGCAGTTGATCGAGTAAACGGTTGAGCTCGTCAACAAAATGGCGCCGATTAGCACATCCTGTCAGCGGATCTGTGTGCGCCCAATTATGTAAATCCTGTACACGCTCAGCCAGCTTATTCACAGCTTGATGTATGGTCGCCATTTCTTGGCTTTCTGCAGGCGCTAGCTGATATTTTTGCCCGCTTTCTAAAGCATTTAAAGCACGGCTTGCCGCTTGCACCGGATGAATCAGTTTATGCGCTAACCACCATCCCCAAATGACTATAAAAGCAGCCACTAAAATCGCTACCACTAAACCAATATAGGTCAGACGGATATTGTTATAAGCAATAGATTCAAGCGCCTGCGACTGAATTTTAGTGGCTTCTGCAATAATTTGATTGCCCAGCTTTTGTAAACGATGTTTTTGTGCTTGCCAACGAGTTTCGATGAGTTCTCTGGAATCGACCTGATCACTTTGCAATACTTGGTATAAGATTTCTCGAATCACCTGATAGGCTTGATGTAACTCTTGACGTACTTCATCCGTATACGCAGCAGAGGGTTGATAACTTAAAGCTTGTGCCGCTAATGCAGCTTGGCGCTTGGTATGGATATCACCAGCATAAATCACCAAGTCACCAAAATGCTGTAGACGCTCTAAGTTTAATGCTGCACGCTGTTGTTCCAAAATCTTGGGTAAAACCGCATCGGCACTGCGGCTTGCTTGCAATGCATTATCTAAATTCAAAGTGACCAACCCACCAAGCAGCAGGGTAATGCCAATCCCTAACAAGACACTATATTTTAGCGTCAACCCTTTAATTGAAGGCAGATGATAAGGCATCTGAAGCAGCTCCTTGCGGCAAAAAAGCATCCAAAGCGCACTAGTGTAGCAAAGTCTATGATCACTGGGGGTTTGTTAGTAAATATTAAAGGGAAAGTAACGATACACTAGGCTTTCATAGCGACCATCATTTAAAACTTGTGTAAGTGCATCGTTTAATTGTTGGTGCAAGTCAGGCTGCAAAGGGCTCACACCAATATGCGCACTTCCTGCTAAAGGTGCCTGGGTAAAAGGTTGGGAAACAATTTCAAAATCCTGTCCGGCTGGTGAGCTCAAAAAATCAAAAGCGTACAAGGTCGGTAACATAGCAAGATCCACTTGTGCCGCTATCAAAGATGCCAAGGCAGCATCTAAAGTCGCCTCACTGACCAGCTGATTCTCACTATGTTGTTGAAGATATTTCGCTTGCACAGATCCGCTTTGCACCGCCACTTTAAGCTGCGCATTAGCCAATAAATTTGCTGTATCTTGATCTTGCCAGAGCTGCGCAGCACCAATCAGGCTGGTGGTAGAACGCCAATAATGCTGGGTAAAAAGCACGCGTTTTTGTCGCTCTGGTGTGATGAGGAAATTCGCTGGGGCGAAGTCAATTTCGCCACGCTCCAGTGCCGGAATAAGATCCGGAAATTTAAATATCTTAAATTCACAGGTACGAGCCAAGGTCGCACACAGCAAATCCGCAAGTTCTGGATTAAAGCCACGCACTTTTCCCTGAGGGTCTAAATACCCAAAAGAAGTTTGCGTCAGCGTTACCCCTACACGCAAAGGAGGCGCTGAATCTGCCCAGCAAGTGAAGCTAACCAAATGCAACAAAAGTGTAAATAGTCCGAGGCGCATCCGCATAAATAAGGTATCCGGTCATCACAAAATAAAAGGTTACACCGCTAAGATTATAAATAAGTTTGTAATTCAATGTAACCTTAGAAAAGCACAGAGTAAAAAAAAGACGCAAGCCACTGGGCTTACGTCTTGAGAACCAACAAATGGTTGGCCTTTCAGAATCAACCGCCTAGATAGGCCTTGCGCACCTCATCATTATCTAATAAGTTCGCACCGGTATCGTGTAAGACGAGGTGTCCGTGTTCAATCACATAACCACGATCAGCAATACTCAAGGCACGATGGGCATTTTGTTCCACTAAAAAGACTGTGGTGCCTTCTTGTCGTAACTGCTGAATAATCTCAAAAATCTGCCCGATGACAATCGGTGCCAACCCAAGAGAAGGCTCATCCAAAAACAATAAGCGTGGGCGACTCATTAAAGCACGCCCTATCGCAAGCATTTGCTGTTCACCACCGGACATGGTCCCAGAACGTTGGCTAAAGCGCTCTTTTAAACGTGGGAACAAGTGCAAGACATACTCAAGCTGTTGCTCAATACTGTCTTTTTCCTGAAAATAAGCACCCATCATCAAGTTTTCTTCCACTGTCATGCCAGTGAAGACCCGCCGGCCTTCTGGCACGACCGCAATGCCTGAACGCATGATTTTTGAAGTGAGTAAACGGCTGATGTCTTGACCTTCAAAAAAGATAGTGCCAGATGTCGCCCGTGGATCGCCACAAATGGTCATTAACAAAGTGGTTTTACCCGCTCCGTTAGCACCAATTAGAGTGACAATTTCCCCTTGGCGGACTTCTAAGGATACCCCTTTTAAGGCTTCAATCGGCCCATAATGGGTATGGACTTCTTGTAGCTCTAACATGCGTTAGTCTCCTTATTCTTCACCGAGGTAGGCTTTAATCACATCTGGATTACGTTGGATCTCTTCCGGTGTCCCTGTAGCTAAAGGCGCGCCTTGATTAATCACCACGATTTGATCGGAAATATCCATCACCAGCTTCATATCATGCTCGATTAACAGCACAGACACCTGATGTTGATGGCAAAGCTCACGAATCAGGGCGTTCAGTTCTGCGGTTTCTTTTGGGTTAAGGCCTGCTGCAGGCTCATCAAGCATTAATAACTTAGGCTGGGTCACCATGCAACGAGCAATTTCTAAACGCCTTTGTTGGCCATAAGCTAGCGTACCAGCTTCACGATTGGCAAAATCAAGCAAACCAACACGCTCTAACCAAAAGGCCGCACGTTCAACTAATTCTTGTTCTTTAATGCGAAAGTTTTTTGTCAGCAACAGACCTTTTAATAAATTGCGCTCTGCATGCATATGCTGGGCAACCAAGAGATTTTCCAATACGGTCATCTCTTTAAAAAGGCGGATATTTTGGAAGGTTCGCACCATACCTTCGCGAGCAATCTTATGCCCTGGCAGCTTGTGCATGGCTTTACCTTGGAAGACGACCTCCCCTTCCGTTGGCGTATAAAAACCACTAATACAGTTAAAAACCGTGGTTTTGCCTGCACCATTAGGGCCAATGACAGAGACAATTTGTCTTTCATCCACGGTTAAGGACACACCATTCACCGCTAACAGGCCGCCAAAGCGCATACTTAAATCACGCACCACTAAGAGAGTATCAGCCACGTTTCAGCTCCATATGCGGACGTTTCATGGGTAATAACCCTTGCGGGCGCCAGATCATCATCAACACCATAATCAAGCCAAACAGCAACATGCGGTATTCGTTAAATTCGCGCGCCAGCTCGGGCAGAATAGTCATGGCAACCGCCGCCAAAATCACACCTAATTGCGAACCCATCCCGCCCAGCACTACGATGGCTAAAATAATTGCTGATTCAATAAAAGTGAAAGATTCAGGATTAATAAAGCCTTGGCGTGCGGCAAAGAAAGCACCGGCAAAACCGGCAAAACTTGCACCTAGAGTAAAGGCTGAGAGCTTGATCATCGTCGGGTTTAGCCCCAGCGAGCGACAAGCAATTTCATCTTCACGCAAAGCTTCCCAAGCACGTCCTATCGGCATGCGAATCAAACGACGAATCACATACACAGTAATCAAGACTAAAATCAGCGCCAACAAATAAAGGAAAATCACCTTATATTCTGGGCTATATTTGATGCCAAAGAATTCATGGAAGGTGCCCAAAGCATCTTCGGCAGCACGACGGTTAAATTCTAAGCCAAACAGTGTCGGTTTAGGAATTTGGCTAATCCCATTCGGGCCACCAGTAATTTCCGTCCAGTTATTGAGCAAAATCCGGATAATTTCCCCAAAACCTAGGGTGACAATGGCTAGATAATCCCCTCTAAGCCTTAATACGGGAAAGCCCAGTAAGAAGCCAAATAAAGCGGCTAAGGCACCGGCAATCGGTAAAGCTTCCCAAAAACCAAAGCCAAAATAGGTGTTTAGCAAGGCATAAGCATAGGCACCTACGGCATAGAAACCGACGTAACCTAAATCCAAAAGTCCAGCAAGGCCGACAACAATATTCAGACCTAACCCTAGCATGACGTAAATTAAAGTCAGGGTGGCCAGATCAATCCAACCACGCGAACCGATGACAGGGAATAATAATAAGGCACCAATCGCCAGCATGGTCCATAAACGCTGTTGCTGTTGCGTGCGTAAAAAAGCCGGCAGTTCTACTTTACTTTCTTGCGAGCTTTTTAACAGGCGCGAAAAGCGTTCGGTGAGTCGAAAATATTGCAGGATAAAAACAAATAAGCTGGCAGCAATTAACCCCAGATAAACATGTGTCGGTGCGGAAGTGACTTCCAGAGAAATCCCTGCAGGCTGCAGGCGAATCCCCATCACAGAGGCCCCTAAAATAAAGGTGACTCCAGCGGCAATCGCCGCGGGCATAAAGCTTGGCTGCATTAGATTTTCTCCACTTCCGGTTTACCCAAAATACCTGTGGGTTTAAATAATAAAATTAAAACCAGTAAGCTAAAGGCAACCACATCTTTATATTCAGTGGAGAAGTAAGCCGCGGTCATACTTTCTGTGACGCCTAAAATCAGTCCACCTAACATGGCTCCAGGTAAACTTCCTATCCCGCCTAAAACAGCGGCTGTAAAGGCTTTTAGGCCCGCAATAAAGCCAATCATAGGGTTAACAACCCCATAATATAATCCAAGTAAAAAGCCTGCAACGGCAGCTAAGGCGGCACCAATCACGAAAGTGACTGCAATAATTTGGTTGGTATCTATTCCTAAAAGGTTGGTCATGCCCTGATCTTGGGCACAAGCACGACAAGCACGGCCCATGCGAGAGCGGCTAATAAATAAATGTAAGCTCCACATGGAAATCACGGTCACCACAAAAATAATGACCTGCATATAAGAAAGATTGAGTAAGTTGCCATCCAGTGTCCAACTCCAGCCCCCTTGGATTTGGCCGGGCATGGCAATGTCACGCGGTCCTTGCGCTAAACGCATATAATTTTGCAGGAAAATCGACATCCCTATGGCAGAAATCAGCGCAATTAAACGTTTGCTACCACGTACAGGACGGTAAGCAACCCGTTCAATCGTAAAGCCATAGGCACCAGCAACCATCATGCTCACAATCAGGGCGGTAAGTAAAATAAAAGGAAGATTTTCCAAACCGAGCATGGTTAAACCAGCAATCACGATAAAAGATAGGTAAGTGCCTATCATATAGACTTCACCGTGTGCAAAGTTAATCATGCCGATAATGCCGTACACCATAGTGTAACCAATCGCAATCAGGGCATATGTACTGCCCACGGTAAGGCCATTGATCACTTGCTGGGTGAAATAGAGCAAGGATTCGGTCATAAGTAGGTCGTCCAAAACAAGTAAACCGAGCCTTAGGCTTGTGGCCCAAGGCAGGGTTTGGTTTCTACAGTTGAGGGATAAAATAACTGCGAGGCCGATAAGAGGCCGATTCAGTTTACCGCGAAAGTGACGCGCTCAGCGCCTAACCTTGTCGTGGCCTACTTACTTAGTTAGCAGCTTCTTGCGTGGCGGCGGGTGTTTTTGTGCCGTCTGCGTGCCAAGTGTAGACTACGAAATTAAATTCTTTCAGATCGCCCTTAGCATCATATTCCACGGTACCGATAGGCGTTTCGAAAGGCCCTTGGTTACGTAGGTAATCAGCAACGTCTAAAGGATCCGTGCCTTCTGTACCTTTCATGCCTTGAACCATCAGCTCAACTGCAGTATAAGCGGGCATCACGAAAGGACCAGAAGGATCTTGACCTTTGGCTTTAAACGCTTCTACAAGCTGAGCATTTTTTGGATCAAGATCAAAGGAGGGTGGCAAAGTCACTAACAAGCCTTCGGAAGCTTCCCCAGCAATTGCGCTAATATCTGGATTACCAACGCCTTCAGGCCCCATAAAGCCCGCATTAAAGCCTAACTCTTTGGATTGACGCAAAATAGAGCCCAATTCTGGGTGATAACCACCATAATAAACAAAATCTACATCTTCTTTTTGCATTTTAGCGATTAGAGCAGAAAAGTCTTTATCACCTGCAGTGACCCCTTCAAACATCACCACAGAGATCCCAGCTTCTTCAACGGTCGCTTTGACTGCACGCGCGATACCTTCACCATATTGCTGCTTATCATGAATCACAGCCACACGCTTAGGCTTAATTTGCTCAACAATATACCGGCCAGCCACTGGGCCTTGGCGGTCATCAAGACCGATTGTACGGAAAATTAACTCATAGCCACGATTAGTAATATCAGGGCTAGTTGATGCGGCAGTAATCATTAAAATGCCTTCATCTTCATAGATATCAGATGCTGGCTGGGTCGAGCTTGAACATAGGTGGCCAACGACAAACTTAATACCATCATTGACAATTTTGTTAGCCACTTGCACGGCTTGCTTTGGCTCACAAGCATCATCATAAATGACACCTTCCAACTGCTTACCATTGACGCCGCCTTGTGCATTGATTTGCTCAATGGCCATTTGCGCACCAATAAATTGCATGTCGCCATACTGAGCTACAGGACCAGAAACTGGGCCTGCCATGGCAATTTTAATGGTATCTGCAGCTTGGACTTGCATTCCCAAGCTAGCCAGTGCGATAGAAGTGCCTAAGAGTGTCTTTTTAAGCAGGGTTTTCATAGAGGGAATATCCTATTATTTTCGTTATTAACCAGTTTGCATTGACAGCCAAGTGAAAGCCTAAGCCCTTTGCTGTGTCCTTGAGTCACCAGATTGTCACCTAGTTGCCCTAAGATAAAAGGCAAAATCAGTGCCATCTTTACCTTAAAAGCAGGATAGTGCTGCGTCTTAGATCATAAAAGACCAAGAAAAACTCAAGCTTAGGGTGAAGTCTCTGCACCAAGATGGACATGTGTGCAGAGTTTGCCAACTTTATACCTAGGATTAAACTCAGCAAGCTGGTGTTTTTTTCCGTCTTTAGTTGGCGCTTAAGTGATTTTTTATTATTTTGTGTGCATACAATCACTAGGATGCTGACAAACTGGATAAATAAAGCAAAAATCACCTTTTTTTATCAAAAATACAAAAAAATGCTGCGCCTAGAACTCATCATTTAGTCGATTAATCATTTCTTCACGCGCACTTAAACGCTTGACTACTGGTTCCCCCAAGCGCCTTGCTGTGTGTAATAACAAAACCTCCATCAAGACATACGCCGCCAGCATACTATTGGTATACAAAGGCGAGTCACAAGGCGCAAATAAGGCCGTATCTGCTAAAGGCACTAAGGGAGAAGCCTTGGTATCTGTCAAAGCTAAAATGGGAATGCCTTGCTGGCGGGCAATTTGTGCAAAAACTACGGTATCTCGGCTATAAGGTCGCATTCCTAACACTACGACTAAATCTTGCCCTTTCAGCTCGGTTAACGTCTGTGCTTGCCCTTCACCAGCAGCCCCCACGACGGCCACATTATCGCGAATCAACCCCAACATATAACTTAGACTCACAGCCAAGCCGTAAGATTGACGCCGCCCAGCGATACGAATGCGCCGCGCATGACACAAATGAAAGACAGCCATTTCCAGATCTTCTGCAGCCCAATGACGAGGTAACGCCTGTAAAGTTTCGCAATAGGCATGGATTTGTGTCTGTAGATGCTGGGTTTGGCTTTGTAGCAAATGGTGCGCGTTTTGGCTGTAAAAGCGCTTGGGTTGCGTATAGGCCTGAGTAAATAAGGCTTGCAACGCAGGAAAGCCACTGAGTCCAAGCGCTTTGGCCAAGCGTGTTAAAGACGCTGGACTAATCCCTGTATGGGGCGCTAACTGCGTAATATTTAAGGTTGCTGCCAGTTTAGGCTGTTCACACATTAAATGTAAGGCACGCACTAACTTGGGGCTTAGCCCTAAATCTAGATGCTTTTGCTGCAAATCACCCAAGATTTGATAAATATCACTGAGTATTTTGGGAGGAAACTCAGAGGTCGAGGCGGTAGACATAAGGCAAACCCTTGTATCAACTAGGTAAATTTTCATGCATTTGCAATTTTATAAGCTGCCAAACATTAATTTGATATAAATCAAAGATTTAGCCTAGTTATTTTTTTGATCAAGATCAAATAATGAAAATTTATTTTTATTTTTATTCGACCTTAGTCAAAGAAAGCATCTTTTGCGATAGTCAGTATAAATCCTCACATAAATAGGTGATGTATGTTGACTGCCGCAGATCTCCGTCCGATTAGCCACTCAGAAACCTTACTCATTAACGAACGTTCTGGTGCCTTAGCAAGCACACGTACCTTATATCGTTTTGGCTTTGGCGAATCACCGTTCCCTGTACCTCTTTTGCTGCAAGAAGCCTTGAACGCTGCACGTGCAGAAAAATCTTATTTACCTGTGCAGGGTTTACCTGCTTTGCGTGCGCAAGTCGCCGAATTTCATCGTCAACAAGATCAAGTCACTTGGGATGCACAAGGCGTCGTGATTGGTCCTGGGAGTAAACTCCTTATTTACGCGGTACTCGCCTCTTTTGTGCGTGCTCAAGTCTTGCTTGTCTCACCAAGCTGGGTCTCTTATCAGCCACAAGCCGAGCTTGCAGGCTTATCCGTAGCCCGAATCTACACCCAAGCACACGAGCAATGGCGGTTAACGCCTGAAGCTTTAGAGGCTTTTTGTCAACATAGGGAAAATCCGCATCTCCCCTTAATTTTGGTGCTCAATTATCCCAACAATCCCACGGGCGATACTTACACAGGTGAACAGCTTGCCGAATTAGCACAAGTATTACGCCGTCACCAAATCATAGTGATCAGTGATGAAATTTATGGTGTTTTGCACCATCAAGGCGCACACCAATCGCTCGCACGCTTTTATCCTGAGGGGACTTTAGTCACTGGTGGCTTATCCAAGTGGGGTGCTTTAGGTGGTTGGCGCCTAGGTGTTTTGCATATCCCTAAACCTTTACGTGCACATTTGCTGCCACGTATTTTAGGCGTAGCTTCGGAAACCTGGTCGAGCGTGGCAGCCCCCGTGCAATATGCAGCCATCCAAGCCTATGCTTATCCACAAGCTATTGCGGATTTTGTCGCCCAAGAAAGACGCGTGCTCGCGCGTATTGGTCAGCAAAGCGCCGCTATCTTGGCACAAGTTGCCGTAGAAACCCCGCAACCTACCGGAGGATTTTATCTCTTTCCCAATTTTGAGGCATGGCGCACTCAATTGGCGCACGTGGGCGTTTTTACCTCAGCCGATCTGTGTGCTTACTTGCTGGAACAAGCTGGGGTAGTCTTGTTGCCGGCAAGTGCTTTTGGTATGCCCGCTTCCGTATTAGCTGCCCGCCTTGCGTATGTCAATTTTGATGGTCAAGCCGCGCTAGAAGCCGCCTCAGATCAACAAATTGATGTGGTTGCTGCGCCTGTATATGCTGGAATGCAGGCGATTGTAGAGACCTTAAATAAGCTGCTAACGCCAAGGGTTGTCGGTGCTTAAGTGAGCAGACCTAGATAAAAATCAGGTTTTTTCTAAAGACTTTCCCCATTTTGGCACACTCTATGCTTACTTTTTGTGCTAAGTGGTTGCTTCAAAATGGCGCTTACAGGGAATCATTAAACGCTGCGAAGTGGCTCAAGCCTAATACTAGTGCCTTTAATCTTAGCAGCAATCTTAGAGGAAAAAGGCACCTCAACACTTAGGATCTTGCCTGTGGAAAGTCTTTCTCTCGATCAAGTACAAGCAAACGTCAGTGCCCTAACACAAGGCACTGACACCATGTTTATTCTGATTGGCGCCATTTTGGTGCTGGCCATGCACGCAGGCTTTGCCTTCCTTGAGGTGGGAACCGTGCGTCATAAAAACCAGGTCAACGCTTTAGTCAAGATCATGGCAGATTTTGGCATGTCTGCCATGGCGTACTTTTTTGTTGGCTACTGGATTGCTTATGATACGCACTTTTTTCAAAGTGCCAGCTTACTGGCTGAAGGGCATGGCTATGATCTAGTGAAATTCTTCTTCCTTTTAACCTTCGCCGCCGCCATTCCGGCTATTATTTCTGGTGGCGTGGCCGAGCGCGCACGCTTTTATCCTATGCTGATTGCTGCAAGTTTATGTGTGGCCTTAGTGTATCCCTTTTTTGAAGGCTTAGTTTGGAATGGTAATTTCGGCCTACAAGCTTGGTTTAGCGACAACTTTGGTGCCAGCTTCCATGATTTTGCAGGTTCTGTGGTCGTACATGCAGTTGGTGGCTGGATTGCTCTGGCGGCAGTTCTATTATTAGGCAGTCGCAACGGGCGTTATCGTGGTGGCAAGGTAGTGGCTTTCGCACCTTCTAATATTCCCTTTCTGGCCTTAGGCGCTTGGATTTTAACGGTTGGCTGGTTTGGTTTTAATGTCATGTCGGCACAAAGTATTGAAGGCATCAGCGGTTTGGTGGCTGTCAACTCTTTAATGGCAATGGTTGGCGGTGTCCTTGCCTCTATGGTGCTGGGCAAAAACGATCCAGGTTTTATCCATAACGGACCTTTAGCCGGCTTGGTTGCTGTATGTGCTGGTTCAGATGTAATGCACCCTTTAGGTGCTTTAATCACAGGCGGTATTGCTGGTGCTCTCTTTGTACACATGTTTACCCTTGCACAAAACCGCTGGCCTAAACTGGATGATGTTTTGGGGGTCTGGCCTTTACACGGTTTATGTGGTGCTTGGGGTGGAATTGCTGCGGGTATTTTTGCAACACCTGCTTTAGGGGGCCTAGGTGGTTTAAGCCTCAGTGTACAAATTATGGGTACCTTATTAGGCGTTATTTTTGCTTTTGCTGGGGGATATTTTATTTATGCACTGGTCAAAGCGACGATGGGGATTCGTTTATCGGATGAAGAAGAGTTCAATGGTGCAGATTTAAGCATCCATAAAATTGGGGCCAATGCCGACGATTAATACGAACCTATCGCTTTTTTCGAGGTGGCCTTTTGGCTACCTCTGGCATAGCAAGACTGGTATGCTTATCTATTCCGTCGTTTTCCAAAGGTAAGATCACAGTGTCCAAGGCAAAAACCTTCGCTCAATTACAATATCTCCTGCCTCAGCATTTACTCTCACGTACCCTAGGTCAGGTAGCAAGCTGCGAATTTTCTTGGGTAAAAAACCCACTAATCAAGGCTTTTATTAAGCAATATCAAGTTGATATGAGTGAAGCGGCTCGCCCTGAACCTCAAGCCTACACCAGTTTTAATGATTTTTTTATGCGCCAACTGAAAGCCGGCGCGCGTCCGGTGGATGCAGGTGCTCATACCCTAGTTTCCCCTGCTGATGGCGTGATTAGCCAAATAGGCCGGATTGAGGATGGGCGTCTTTTGCAAGCTAAAGGACACGATTTTAGCGTGGAAGCCTTATTAGGCGGTAATCCTGCGGAAGCCCAAACCTATCGCGCTGGCGAATTTGCCACCATTTATCTCTCACCGCGTGATTATCACCGCGTTCATATGCCTTGGGGTGGACGTTTACAGCAAACGCGTTATATTCCAGGGCGTTTATTTTCAGTCAATCAAGCCACGACAGCGCATGTCCCCAGCTTATTTGCACGCAATGAACGCCTTGTCTGTCATTTTGATAGCCCACAAGGGCCCTTTGTGATGGTCTTAGTCGGCGCTATGATTGTCGCCGCGATTGAAACTCCTTGGGCGGGACGCGTGGTACCTGTGAATCAAAGCATCCAAGAAACCCGCTATGCCCAGCAAGAAGTACAAATTATTGATTTACCCAAGGGAGCAGAAATGGGACGTTTTTGCCTAGGCTCGACGGTGATTATGTTATGGCCTGCCAAAGCCCAAGTTCAATGGCAAGCGCATGTACAAGCGGGAACACCTGTACGCATGGGGCAAGCCTTGGCTAGCCTAGGGCAAGGGTAAGCGGACATTGACTTGCAAGCCGCCTAAAGGGCTCGCTTGAAACGCCAGTTCACCTTGATAGCTTTCCACAATGGCTTGGCAAATCGATAACCCCAAGCCATGCCCCGCCCCTGCTTGCTCATCAAGGCGCACACCACGTTGGGTCAACAATGCCAATGAAGCCGCCGCCACCCCCTCCCCGTCATCTTCAATCTGCGCTTGTAGTTGATGCGCCTCTAACGTCCAACTCAGGCGTACTTGCTGGTGTGCATAACGCCATGCGTTATCCAATAAATTACCGAATAACTCCAACATGTCATCGCGATCAAAGGGTAATTGGGTTTTACCTTGTGATGCTAAATTCTGATAAGTAAAGTCTAATGGAGTTTCTCGCATCATTTGCAAAAAATTGACAATATGTAATATTTCCTGATCTGGCATAAAGTATTGCCCTGGATTTGGTGTCCCTGCAATCCGAGCACGCTTTAATTCACGCTCAATTTTATAATGTAATTCTTGGTAAATCGCTTGCAAAAGTTGCGCTTGCTCCTTGCTTTCTAATCCCTGAGAAATATGCGCCAAATGTTGTAAAGGATGTTTAAGCTCGTGCGCTAAATTCCCTAATGCCATTCGTGACCGCTTTATTTGTGCACTTGAAGTTTGTAATAACTGACGAATCGCTTCGACTAAGGGGGTCACTTCTTGCGGTGTATTTTTCGGCAGATCAAAGGTTTCTCCCATACGTTGGGCAGTAATGGCATTTTGTAATGGAGTGAGCCGAGCAAAAGCCCCCAAGATAATTTTCTGCTGCAAACTCACTTGAATTGCCAATACAAACAAAAACACCCCAACCAAGGCTATTTCTAAGATATAAATACTTATTTTTAGCTCGCTAATATCCTCAGCAACCCAGATAGTAAAATGCGTATTATGCTTTTGAATACCTTGCTGTAATACCAGCCAAGTTTGCCCTTGTAATCTGGTATCCAGGTAGTGGGTTTGTTGATCTAAAGGCATTTTATCCAAGGTTAACTGAATATCCCACAAAGAGCGGGAAGAATATTGTACTTGCTCGCTATCAATATAATAATAAGCGCCAGAATGCACTCTATGATAAATCTCATCAATTCCTGCAGTTCTGAGCTGCCAACTTTGTTGCTCGGTTTGAT
Source organism: Allopseudospirillum japonicum (assembly GCF_900108915.1). Lineage (GTDB taxonomy): Bacteria > Pseudomonadota > Gammaproteobacteria > Pseudomonadales > Halomonadaceae > Pseudospirillum > Pseudospirillum japonicum. Next base: position 55,891 of record NZ_FNYH01000004.1, on the reverse strand, counting down.
AGACAAGCGCACTGATAAGATTTGCTGCTTGACGCTCTAACCTAGCGAGCACTACGTCTTGCGTGAGTCGATTTAGACCCCAGTGTAAAATGACTAAAAAAATCACCATCAAAGCTAAACTTAGCAAAAAAAGCTGCCGCTTTAATTGCATAGCAAGACTTGGTTGCGCGTTTGCTGGATGATTTAAAAAACTCATTAAGTTTCTTCCTGAAGGTTTTTGACTAAAATATAACCTTGTCCACGCTTAGTTTTAATATGGGCTTTGCCTAACCTCTGCCGTAAGCGATTAATATAGACTTCTATGACATTGCTATCTTTTAAAGCATCCTCCTCATAAATATGTTCACTCAGCTGATTTTTAGAAAGAATTTTACCCGCATTAAGCATCATATAGCGTAATAAGCGAAATTCTTTCCCTGTTAAGGCATGTTGCTTGCCTTGTGTATCTATCACTTCTTGTTGGTGAATATTTAATTCTAAACCCGCCACTTGGAGCCTATTTTGTGCTTGCCCATAATGACGGCGAATTAAACTATGCAAGCGTGCAATTAATTCTGGTGTATAAAAGGGTTTACCTAGATAATCATCTGCACCCGCTTTTAAACCATCCACACGTTCTTGCCAGCTATCCCGTGCGGTTAAGATTAAAATAGGTATCATCATTTTTTGATTTCTTAGATTTGTTAATACCTCTAATCCAGATTTTCCCGGCAAGCCTAGATCCAAAACAATAGCACCAAAGTCTTCTTCTTGGGCTAAAAACTCCCCATCAATTCCATTATCTGCATGTTCAACAGCAAAACCAACTGCTTGTAATTCTGGTTTTAATTGTTTAACTAATAAAAGATCATCTTCAACAAGTAGAATCCGCATCCTTTCACTTCCCTAATCTTCTATTTCTTGATGTAAAACTGTGCCATCTTTGGCATCTAAATAAAATTCACGTACGATACTATCTGTACCTAAAATTTCTAGTTCGTAAACTAGATGGCCATCCTTATATTCAAGTTCTGCATCCAATAAATAACCTGCTAGAGTTTGTGGATGCAAAGCGCGTAGGGTTTCTAAAGGGGTGAGTTTACCTTGTTGAATCCACGTTTGAATCTGGGTGACAGGAATATCATCTGCATACAAGGTCAAACCAGGCCACAAAAGCCCCGCAATAAGATAGAAATAAAAAGCAGGCATGCTTCACCTCTTTAGCAAGATAATAAGCGGTCTATTATAAATTATTTACCTGAAATCAAGCTGAACAGAAGCCAAACCCCTAAAAGGAGATAAAAGTTAGTGATCAAGCTTCATCGAAGATAACCAACCTCCTCCTTCGTAGGAGGGGGAACTTTTCTCTAGGTCGGCAAGTGCTAACACACCCAATACAAGATCAGCAAAGGCGCACCTTATCGCCCTAGCGGGCGATGCGCTATCTATCTCCACCCAAATCGCAAAGCGACACAATGCGACTCTGGATGGAGAACTTCGCGCTTTTCGTTAAAGCAAGAATCTGCATTCCTTTGGGTTAGGCACAAGCTGCTTAGTTTAACGTATGCCAAAGCGTATCAAACTGATTAGCACGTGCTTCGCGACGGGTGCCTAAAGGTTCTAATTCAAATTGATTAAATTCCCCCGGGGAAGCCAGCAAGGCCAGCAAGCGGCTGCGCGAATTGCGCCCTTCGTGTTGAATCATCACTTTATGCCCTGCTTTAAAAGGCAAGGTTGGGGTAATAATGGTCGGTGGTGTGTTAACAACTTTCATCTCTGGCAATAGGAGGCCACGCATATACCCGACATCGCTACCGCTTTTAATCACGGGCTTAACCGCACAAGCAATCGCATGGGGGGCTAATAGCTCGACCCCTACTTGGGTTTGTTCTGTTTCTACATTTTGCCGTACCCAGCGTACCACTCCGATCAGCCAATCTTGGGTATCTTTTTCTTGCAGACCGATCAATTCCCCTGTGATCAAGCGCTCGGGGATTTCTGTCGTCCAAGCTAAACAATAACCGCCTGGGCTGGTATTGACCAGTTGGACCTCGTGTGTTGGGTAACGCGCGCGTTTGTGTGCCTTTTGTTGAGCCTCGTCTGGTTCGGCTTCAAACTCTACTTCTACACCACCTTGCGGCATCATGCGGTTTTCTATATTGGTATCGAAGGCATCGCCCCAAACATCATCTTCAAGGATTTCACCTACTTTGGAAAAACTGCTACCAACACGGCTTTGCGTACTTAAAAAAGGATTGCCTTTTTTCTGAGCACTTAAAGGAGAGGCAGCCTCATCCCCTAATAAATCATTGAGCTCTTGCTCGTGGCCGATATAAAAATGTGCATTGCTTAACCCTAAAGTGACACGAATTTTCCCACGCGCTGGTACACGGTTGTGACTGCGCTTAGTCGGACGACTCCATGCAAACAAAACATGATGTGCTAAACGGCTATTAAAATCTGCCGGTGGATTAAAGCCTTGCGGCGCTGGATGCTGTTCTGGATCGTCCAAATGCTGCGCATAGGCTTGCAGCTGATCAACCAAGGGTTGACAATCCACCCCTAACAAATGCGGACTATTGAGATGCGGCATCAGGGCGCGATATTTGGGCGGCGCATTCCCTGCCAAATCCACCACAAATAAGGCCTGTTCATCTTGGCCACTGAGCAAATGCGTATAGGGTGTCCAAAGCTCTAAACTGCGGTAGATAGTGGCCAAATCATTTTGACGTAATTGATTTGGGCGCGCTGCTGCGAGCAAAAGCACCTGAATATATACATCAGCAATACTAGATTTACTACGATACTGGCGTTCTGTATCCGATAAATATACCTGATCTAGGCGCATTTTACGTGCAAGATAAAAAATCCGGTGCAATTCCATCCACACAAGCGGCGGTGTATCTACATAGAGTTGACACGCCCTTAATACCAAAGCACCTAATTCACTGAGAGCACGATAGCAGGCCAAGGCTAAAATCTTCATCAAAGCGGCTTTGGGTAATTTATCTTTGAGCGCCAGCGTATGCTCGATGACTAATTTATACCCTGTCGCTAGCTCATTTTGTAAAGCTTGGGTTAAATCTGCAATTTGTGCTTCTTGATCTGAGCCTTTAGCAACATTTTGGCTCCCTAACGCCACACTGACGTAATAAATAGGGGAACGCAAAATTTCTAGCATTTGCAAACGCATATTCGGCAGCATGCGCACCTGATTGAGCTCAGTAATGGCCGCATACAGTTGACGTGAGGTTTCCCCCAAATGGGCCATGGGGAGGGCTTTCACCCAGTCGTTCATTGCATCTAACTGGGTCGCACAAAAACTCAGGTGTTTTTGTGTCGGCGTAGGAATTTTTAGTTTTAACCCTGACATGGACTCACGTACACTCCGACAAACTTGGGCTGGTTAAGACTAGGGGGGTTTTGCTGGCACGTTCAGGGATTTCCCGCACCAAACGCGGTACCAGAAATCCCGGCAAGTGCGCTAGCAACTCACTCACTAAGATTTGCGCTTGCTCATCAGGATAATCAAAATGCGCCGCCCCTTGTACCGGATCCAGCGTATGTAAGTAATAAGGTAAAATACCACAAGCAAACAAGGCTTCACTCAAATCAATTTGCGCCTGTAGGCTATCATTGATTCCTGCAAGGAGTACACTTTGATTCAACAAGCTCACACCCAAAGCGCGTAAACGTGCCACCGCTGCTTGCACTTGGGCATCAATTTCTTGTGCATGATTAATATGCAGCACCATCACCACTTGTATAGGTAAATCCGCCAACCAAGCCAAACAAGCCGCGTCAATACGTTGTGGAATCACTACGGGTAAGCGTGTGTGAATTCGTAGACGCTTAACATGAGGAATCTTGGCAATCGCTTGTGTCAAATACGCAAGGCGTGCATCACTGGTTGCTAACGGATCACCACCGCTTAAAATGACCTCATGAATATCAGGACGTTCCTCAATATATTGTAAAGAGGCCTGCCACTGTGCACGGCTTAAGGTATGTTCTTGATAAGGGAAGTGGCGACGGAAACAATAACGACAATTAATGGCACAAGCACCTTGCGTAATCAACAAAACGCGCCCTCGGTATTTGTGAATAATCCCAGCAACTGGCGTATACTCTCGCTCCTGCAAAGGGTCAAGCTGCATTTGTGGCTGAGTGTTGATTTCTTGGATCTGCGGCAGCACTTGCAACAATAAAGGATCATCCAAGCGCCCAACGTGCATTCTTTGCAAAAAGGGTTCAGGCACCAATAAAGGGAAATCTCGGCTAGCGGCTTGGATGTGCGCCGTATCTATCGCAGGCAATTGTAAACGCTGGCATAAAACGTGTGCATCACGAATACTTTGCGCCAGTATTTGCTGCCAGTGGGCTTGAGGTTCTGGCGTTGCAGGCTGTGGCCCTGCTGGTAAATTCGTCGGTTCTAAGTCCACACTCGGCTCAGTTCGCGCTATGATTAGCACCCTTTTCGCTCCTTAAATCCCTGCATAGCGCAGGGGTATTTTTTTGGCTTAACTTTTGAGGTTGATATGGCTAGCTATTCTACCAACGAATTTAAATCCGGTCTTAAAGTCATGCTCGATGGTGATCCCTGCTCCATCTTAGAAAACGAGTTTGTCAAACCTGGCAAAGGCCAAGCCTTTAACCGTGTGCGCTTACGTAATTTAATGACAGGGCGGGTCTGGGAACGTACTTTTAAATCCGGTGAAAGCCTTGAAGGTGCGGATGTGATGGATTTGGAGATGGAATATCTGTATACCGATGGTGAGTTTTGGCATTTTATGAAAACAGATGGCTCTTACGAGCAATTTGCTGCCGATGCCAAAGCTGTCGGTGATTGTACTAAGTGGTTAAAAGAACAGGAAGCCTATACGCTGACATTATGGGATGGCAGCCCAATTAGTGTCACACCGCCGAACTTTGTGGTTTTGGAAGTCACAGAAACCGATCCAGGTGTGAAAGGGGATACGGCACAAGGCGGCTCTAAACCTGCTACTTTATCCACAGGTGCTGTGGTACGTGTTCCCCTATTTGTTAACCAAGGTGATTTGCTGAAAATTGACACCCGCACCGGCGAGTACGTCAGTCGCGCCTAGGCCTAATAAACAATAACAGAGGCCTTTTTGGGGCCTCTGTTATCTTCACAAGACATTTATTAAGATATAGATTAGTACTTATAGCTTTCCGGCTTATAAGGACCTGCAACCTCTACCCCAATATACTGAGCTTGTTCTGGCGTAAGCTGGGTCATCACCCCGTCAAAGCCTTGCACCATATAGCGCGCTACTTCTTCATCTAACTGCTTCGGCAGCAAATCAACACGAATTTGCGTGGCTTTTTCTGCCTCCGGCAAGGCTGCAAATTGGCCTTCATACAGGTGAATTTGTGCCAAAACCTGGTTAGCAAAGGAACCATCCATAATGCGGCTTGGGTGACCTGTCGCATTCCCTAGATTCACCAAACGACCTTCAGAAAGCAGGATTAAGTAATCGTCGCTCGCTTCATTAGCTGGTGTCCCTGCTGGTGCATCTCGATACACCTTGTGTACCTGAGGTTTGACTTCTTCCCATGCCCAGTGTTGACGCATAAAGGCGGTGTCAATTTCATTATCAAAGTGACCAATGTTACAGACCACACAGCCTTTTTTCAGCGCCGCTAGCATGTGTGCATCACAGACATTTTTGTTGCCTGTCGTTGTGACCAGCAAATCCGTTTGGCCGAGCAAATCGGTATTAATGCCTGCTGCAGTGCCTGTGTTGATGCCATTTTTATACGCAGAAACGACTTCATAGCCATCCATACACGCTTGCATGGCACAGATTGGATCAATTTCAGTGACTTTCACAATCATGCCTTCTTGGCGCAAAGAAGCCGCTGAACCCTTACCCACATCTCCATACCCTATGACCAAGGCTTTCTTGCCAGACAGGAGGTGATCTGTGCCCCGCTTGATTGCATCATTTAACGAATGACGGCAACCATATTTGTTGTCGTTTTTCGACTTAGTGACCGCATCATTGACATTGATTGCAGGAATTTTCAAAGTGCCTTGTTTGAGCATGTCCAGCAGACGGTGTACGCCTGTGGTGGTTTCTTCAGAAACCCCATGGATATGCGCTAACATCTGCGGATATTTCTCATGCAGCAATTCGGTTAAATCACCACCGTCATCAAGGATCAAATTAGGCTCCCAGCCTTGGGCATGGCCTAGGGTCTGCTCAATACACCACCAATATTCTTCTTCTGTTTCCCCTTTCCAAGCAAACACAGGAATACCAGCGGCAGCAATCGCGGCAGCAGCATGATCTTGAGTAGAAAAAATGTTACAAGATGACCAACGCACCTCCGCACCCAAAGCGACAAGGGTTTCGATCAAGACGGCGGTTTGAATTGTCATATGGATACAGCCGGCAATACGGGCACCGGCTAAAGGCTGCTGGGCACGGTATTTCTCACGAATCGCCATTAAAGCTGGCATTTCGCTTTCAGCAATACGGATTTCTTTACGGCCCCAGTCAGCTAGGGTGATATCAGCCACTTTATAGTCGCTCATGCTCACAATATCTCCATTCATGGTTAGTGAATGGGCGCCCTTGCTGAGGTCGATCCTAAATGAGCGTGGCGGAAGTCTTCTTCCGTTGCAGCGCCCCTCATTTAGGTGGCAGGGTCTTAAGACCCCAGGCAACTGGGGGAGTTTCCCCAATCTGCCTTAATCACAGGAAATTACAGATTCGCATCTGCCTTTAGGGCATCGGCTTTATCGGTTTTTTCCCATGGGAAGCTAATAAAGGTGTCATTACCTACAGTCATTTCTACAGGCTGACGGCCAAAGTGTCCGTAAGCTGCTGTGGCTTGATACATAGGATGCAACAAATCTAACATACGTGTAATTGCGTAAGGGCGCAGATCAAAGTGCGCACGCGCCAGCTTGATAATCTCGCTGTCGGCAATTTTCCCAGTCCCAAAGGTGTTAATTGAAATCGAGGTTGGCTCAGCCACACCGATAGCATAAGACACTTGGATTTCACAGCGATCTGCCAAACCTGCCGCTACAATATTTTTAGCCACGTAACGACCTGCATAAGCCGCTGAACGATCAACTTTAGAAGGATCCTTACCAGAGAAAGCCCCCCCACCGTGACGTGCCATACCACCGTAGGTATCTACGATAATTTTACGTCCTGTCAGACCACAATCCCCAACAGGGCCACCAATCACAAATTTACCTGTTGGATTAATATGGAAACGGGTGTCTTTCGTCAATAAATGTGCTGGCAACTCATGTTTTACAATCAGTTCCATCACAGCTTCTTCAAGGTCTTTTTGCGAGACTTCTGGATTATGCTGCGTCGATAACACCACAGCATCAATCCCAACCACTTGGCCATTCTCATAACGGCAGGTCACTTGGGATTTAGCATCTGGACGCAACCAAGGTAATAAACCGGATTTGCGGGCTTCTGCTTGACGCTCAACCAAACGGTGCGCATAGCAAACCGGTGCTGGCATCAAAACGTCGGTTTCATTGCTGGCATAACCAAACATCAAACCTTGGTCACCTGCCCCTTGGTCTTCAGGCTTTTGACGGTCTACCCCTTGGGCAATATCAACAGACTGCTTACCAATAATATTGATCACGCCACAAGTTTCACCATCAAAACCTACGCTAGAAGAGGTATAGCCAATATCACAGATGACTTTACGTACTAGGTCTTCTAGGTCAATCCACGCTGAGGTGCTGATCTCACCCGCAACAATGGCAACACCCGTTTTTACCATAGTTTCACAGGCCACACGGGCATGCTTATCTTCAGCAATAATGGCATCTAATACGGCGTCAGAAATTTGGTCCGCAATCTTGTCCGGATGGCCTTCAGAAACAGACTCAGAGGTAAAGAGGGAATATTCGCTCATAGTTACCGATCACCCTAATATCATCAAAGCGGGTTAGAAGAAACCTCAAGCCTAAGGCTTACAGGCATAAAAAAATCACCTGCATTTGCAGAGAGATTTTTTGCAACATTAGCAAAGTTAACACCCACAAGTGTACCTTGTGTATGTGCAAGATGCATTGCAAAATTTATGTGGCTTCCTGTCGATTCCAGCAAGCTGCATACGTTTGCAAAACTTTATCCAAAACCTTGCTTGGGTCAAACCTTAGCCACTTCAAGGCATTTGCCGCTACAAGAAACGCTTTAAACACAAAAAATAACAGGGTATCTTGAAAGCGCTTTATTTTTCCATTTCTTTTAAGCTGTACGCCATCTTTTCCATATTGGGGATTTTCATTTAGGAGACCTCTTATGTCCTTGTCTGACACCTCGCCAAGTGGTGCGGCTAAGAAACAAGATAGCCCACCACGCGCAGGGACCAGCGCGCAAAAATGGGTTTGGCATGCCTTTGCCAAAAGCGCCCTCGTGCCTTTGGTGTTAGTAGAAACAGTGCTGATTGCCGTGTATCTGCTGACTAACGCGACGATACGTGATGCCAATATTGATTACTTACGTACGCAAGCAGATCATGAATTGACAGTTTCTGCATAACGTGAAGCACGTATCGTACGGGAGCAACTACTTGCTGTCGCTGAATTGACAGAAATTTACCGTAGAGAAACCCAAAAAGCGCTTTTAGATACGGATTTCAAACCAGCACCAGAAGAAATCCAACGCCGTGCATTAAATGAACAGGGCGTCTTCTATACCACAGAAGACAATGGCAAAGCGGCCTCTTTTTATTCCGGATTTACCCCAGCATCCGAACAAGATCATGATAAAGTATTTCGGTTATCCCAAACGGATAACTTAATGAAAGCCATTCATGATGCCAATCCCTTGGTAACCTCGATTTATTTTAATACTTGGGATTCTTACAACCATATTTATCCATTTTTCGATACTCCCTCACAATATCCAGCCGATATGGATATTCCGCAATACAACTTTTATTACGATGCCGATGCGGTACATAACCCAGAACGCAAAGTAGTCTGGACGGATGTTTATATTGATCCTGCGGGCCAAGGTTGGATGACCTCTGCCATTGCGCCTGTCTATCGTGGTAACTTCCTTGAAGGTGTGGTGGGCTTAGATATTACCGTGCAAACCATTATCCAAAATATTCAAAACCTGAATATTCCTTGGGAAGGTTATGCCATTTTGCTCAACGGCAGCGGCAACATTATGGCCTTACCACCTCAGGGTGAAAAAGATTTTGGCTTAAGCGAGTTAACACAACATTCTTATCAAGAAGCCATCCGCCAAGAAAGTTTTAAACCTGATCAATTCAACTTGTATAAGCGCCAAGATACGCAAGCCTTAGGGGAACAAATGCGTACCCAAGGCGCTGGGCATTTTGAACTATTGCTCAATGGAGAAAGCAAACTCGTCGCTTGGGAGACCATCCCTGAAACCCGCTGGAAGCTGGTGACTATCGTGGCAGAACAAGCCGTTTATAGTAAAGCCAATGAGCTAGCCACCCGTTTTACCCAAATTGGTTACTTACTGATTACCGGTTTAGTCGTCTTCTATTTGGTCTTCTTTGCTTATATGTGGCGTCGTTCTAAAAGTATGAGCCGCATGATTTCGCAACCCTTGGAAGCCTTACAACAGATGGTACAGGCCATAGGGATAGGGAATTATTACCAAACCGCACCTAAGGTCAGCATCCACGAATTACAAGATACAGGGGATGCGATCAGCCAAATGGGGCATGAGCTGGGTCATACAGCGGAAGCTTTGCAAATCAGTGAAAATCGTCTGCAACTAGCTTTAGAAAGCACCACAGATACCCTGTGGGATTTGGATATTCCCCAACAGCGTCTCTTTATCAACCACCTCATGCGTGAGAAACTTGGCGTCAAAGAGTCGCAGGAGTATATCGAGCTTTCCACGCTAGATGCCCTGATTCACCCTGATGATTTGCGTGATGTTCAGCAAATGCGCGCCTTTGTCGTTAAGGGTGATGTGGATCTTTTTGAGGCAGAATATCGGATTAAAAACGCCCAAGATCAATGGATCTGGTTGCAATCGCGCGGTAAGATCGTTGAGCATGATGCACAAGGCCAACCTAAACGCCTTGTTGGTACCTATGTTGATATTAGTGCACGCAAAGAGGCAGAAACCCAACTACGCTTGGCCAAGGAAACGGCAGACGCAGCAAACCGTGCCAAAAGCCAATTCCTCTCGAGTATCAGCCATGAGTTACGCACCCCTTTAAATGCCATTTTAGGTTTTGGGCAGCTACTCAAAGCCGATGTAAGCTTGCCTGATAGCGAGCGTGGCGAATATGTGGGTGAAATTCTCAGTGCTGGTGATCACCTTTTGCATCTGATTGATGACATTCTGGATTTATCCCGCATTGAATCTAACCGCATGTCCTTATCCATCGAGCCAGTGGATGCCGTTCAGGTGGCCAGACAATGTACCGAAATGGTACGCACCTTGGCGCAACAACATAAAGTCGGGGTCCAAGGACGCTGGCCAGAACAAAGCTATATGGTCCAAGCTGACCATATTCGATTACGCCAAGTGATCTTAAACCTCTTATCCAACGCGATTAAATACAATCGGGAACGCGGTGAGGTGTTTGTTTTTGTCGAACAAAAAGATCAGCGGTTACGAATTAGCGTGCAGGATACCGGGCCAGGGATTAGCTTGGAACAGCAAGCAGAACTCTTTAAACCCTTTAATCGCCTAGGCTACGAATCTTCTAATGTGAAAGGAACTGGGATTGGTTTAACTATTTCTCGCCAACTGGTCACCTTGATGGAAGGGGAAATCAACTTTGTCAGCCAGCCAGGTTTAGGCTCTACCTTCTGGGTTGAGTTACCCCTCAGCGGTGATAAAGATTTAGCTAATTTGCGTGCACTTGAACGCGTGCAAACGACTGCCAACGCAGAGGTTGCCCAGAGTGCTAATATTGGCCGTGCCCTAGGTGAGACAGTGCCACGCCCGCAATTAGATCCAGAACAGTTACGTAAAGAACGTAGCGCTGCCGCTTCACCAAGTATCGCAACACCTCCCCCCACAACAGCTAAAGTGACAACCGAGCCGCAAGCCCCTAGAGCGCCTAAACAAGTGCTGTATGTGGAAGATAATCCCGCGAACATGCGTTTAATTCAGCATGTTGTCGGTATGATCGAAGGTTGCATGTTGTTAAGCTCAGATAATGCGGAAGAAGGCCTAGTCTTGGCACAAGAACAACATCCAGATCTGATTATTCTGGATATTAACTTGCCGGGGATGGATGGTTATCAAGCCTTAGAAATCCTCAAACAGGACGCGCGTACCTCAAGCATTCCTGTGATTGCACTGACTGCCAACGCCATGGAACATGACATCGAGCGTGGTATGGCCGCAGGCTTTATGGCTTACCACACTAAACCCATTGATGTGCCCAAAATGGTGAATGTGATCAAGGAGATCGTCAACGTTTAAACAGGATCAAGACAAAAACACCAGCTAGTCACTGCTAGCTGGTGTTTTTTTGTCGTTAATTTTTGCGTGCTACAGATAAATGTGCGATAGCTTCTAACTGGGTTTTATAGGTAGAAGCAGGCAGCACCTTGAGCACTGCAATTGCCTCATCTGCTAAGCGCTCCGCTGTTTGCTGTGTATAAGCCAAGGCTCCAGTGCGCTCAATAATCGCCATGATTTGTGGTAAGTATTGCAAACCGCCTTCACCTAGCGCGGTACGGATTAAAGCCTGCTCCTCCTCTGTGCCCACACTTAAAGCATAGATCAAGGGTAAGGTGGGTTTACCTTCGGCCAAATCATCACCGACATTTTTCCCCATAGTGGCCGCTTCGCCCTGATAATCCAGCAAATCATCAATCACTTGAAAGGCCATCCCTACCTTGCGTCCATAGATTTGCAAAGCCTCTTCTTGTTCCGGCGTGGCTTGCGCCAACACAGCCGCACTTTGCGCAGCCGCCTCAAATAACATGGCGGTTTTGCCATGAATCACTTGCATATAGGCCGCTTCATCAATATCTGCGTTACCAATATTTAATAGCTGGAGGACTTCCCCTTCAGCAATCACGCACGTCGCTGCGGAGAGGATTTCCATCACCCGCATACTCCCTACCTTCACCATCATCTCAAACGAGCGTGAATATAAGAAATCACCAACTAAAACACTGGCTTGATTTCCCCATTGGGTATTGGCCGTGGGGCGGCCACGTCTTAATGTAGATTCATCGACCACATCATCATGCAGTAAGGTGGAAGTATGCATATACTCGATCAGAGCCGCTAACAGGATATGCTTATCCCCTTGATAACCAAGGGCATGGGCACCCAGCAACGCAATAAGCGGGCGCAAACGTTTGCCGCCACTTTGAATAATATACTCACCAATTTTTTCCACTAGGGGAACATCTGAATTGAGGTGTGCATAAATACTTTGGTTCACTGCAGCGAACTGAGTGGCAACAACTGCATGAATTTCAGAGGCAGGCACAGAAGAAGATGACGACATAAATACGCCCTAGGTCAGCAAACGAAGAATGGCAGGCATCCTATGCAGCCCCTTGGGGGGTGTCAAGCCTTGCACTTGGGCAAACAAAACCAAGACAGAAACACTTGTGCCCTAGCGGTAGATTGCCTAGAATATGCCTCCTTCTTACTTACCGGCTCCCAGTTGCGATGGTTGCCAAAGCGCCTCCAGTCAAACCTGGTTGTAAGTAGCCCCAAGTGCTAAGTAAGATTCCTTTTCTATCTGGAGTAAATTTCATGTACGCAGTGATCAAAAGCGGCGGCAAACAGTATCGTGTTCAAGAAGGTCAAGTACTCAAGCTAGAAAAGCTTGAAGTGCCTACAGGCGAGAGCTTAGATTTTGACCAAGTCCTGCTTTTAGGTTCTGATGACGAAATTAAAGTAGGTGCCCCTTTGGTTGAAGGCGCTAAAGTGACTGCAGAAGTCCTTGAGCATGGCCGTGGCGACAAAGTGACTATCATCAAATTCCGTCGTCGTAAGCACCACATGAAGCGTCAAGGTCACCGTCAGTGGTACACTGAGGTACGTATTACCGGTATTAACGGTTAATTCCTTCCCCATTCCTTGGCGGATATCCTATTAATTTTTGCACCTACTGCGTTTTTGTTGATCAAGTAGTAGGGCACGTGAGGAGTAAGCAATGGCTCACAAGAAAGCTGGTGGTAGTACCCGTAACGGTCGCGATTCCGAAAGTAAACGCTTAGGTGTGAAACTCTTTGGTGGCCAAGCTGCAAAGGCTGGTAACATTATCGTGCGTCAACGTGGTACTAAATTCCACGCTGGCACCAACGTAGGTGTAGGCAAAGATTACACTTTATTTGCCAAAGCAGATGGCGTGATCAAATTTGAAGTTAAAGGCCCTAAAAGCCGCAAATTTGTTAGTGTTGTCCCTGCCTAAGCAGAGATAAGCTGGCCTTAACTGGCACGTTTTGTTTCTTAAACCCCGCAGTATTGCGGGGTTTTTTGTCTGTGTATGACCTACCCAAACCTATCACAAGCATATCCAGCGAATCTAGGCTTGTGCTAGAATGCCAATAACTTTGTCTGTAACCTTGCCTCATGTGTCTTTTTGGTCTTCTATCTCACCCATGCACCCTTACTGATGATTTTGGCAGGTCTGCAATACATCCACAGGCATACTGTCTTTCTCTATCGTGATGACAACCGAGTTAACCTAATTATGCAATTTCTTGATGAAGCCCGTATCCGTGTGCAAGCTGGCAAAGGAGGCAACGGCTGTTTAAGCTTCCGCCGCGAAAAATATGTCGAAAGAGGCGGCCCAGATGGTGGTGATGGTGGCCACGGTGGCAGCGTTTATTTAGTAGGCGATGATGCACTCAATACCCTAATTGATTTCCGCTATCAAAAATTTTACCAAGCCGAAAGCGGGCAGCCAGGTCAAGGGCGGCAAATGTCTGGCAAAGCAGGCAAGGATTTAGAAATCAAGGTACCTGTCGGCACCACGATTGTTGACGAAGAGACCTTAGAAGTGATCGGCGATATCACCGCGATTGGCGAACGCTTGTTAGTCGCGCAAGGCGGACGCCGTGGTTTAGGAAACGTGCACTTTAAATCCAGCGTCAACCGTGCGCCTAGACGGACGACCAAGGGCACACCAGGTGAAGAAAGACGCTTACACCTTGAAATGAAGGTCATGGCAGATGTAGGCCTTTTAGGTTTACCCAATGCGGGCAAATCAACCCTGATACGCTCGGTTTCCGCAGCTAAACCCAAGGTCGCTGATTACCCTTTTACGACCTTGGTGCCTAATTTAGGTGTCGTCAAACTTGGTGAATTTCAGCACTTTGTGATGGCAGATATTCCTGGGTTAATTCAAGGCGCGTCTGAAGGGGCAGGGCTTGGGTTTAAATTCCTGCGTCATTTAAGCCGTTGTCGTTTATTACTGCATGTGCTTGATGTAATGCCCGTGGATGAAAGCGATCCTTTAGACAACTTCCATGCAATTGAAGCTGAACTTGCCGCCTATAGTCCGACCTTATTTGAGCGACCACGCTGGCTGGTTCTCAACAAGCTTGATTTAATCAGTGATGAGCAAGCGCAAGCCTTTAGTGCGCAACTAGCAGAGCGCCTCGAATGGGAAGAGCCTCTTTTTAGCATTTCTGCGATTAGCGGTGCAGGCACAGCTGCACTTACCCAAGCAATTATGCGTTGGTTAAATGAACAACGTGCTCAAGAAGCAGAAAATCCTGAGATTGCCGAATATGAAGCGCAAATCCGTGCAGCGATTGAAGCCGAATCGGTTGCCCGTGTTGAAGCCCATCTGCATAAACTGGCACGCCTACATCCACATGCACACACCGCGCCGCCTATCAGTGCGACCCAAACCAGCACAGGCACCACGGAAGCTGTGGAGGATGAAGATTGGGATGATCCAGACTATGACGACGATGATTATGATGTTGAAGTTGAATATGTCCGTTAGTTTATAACGCTTAAGGATACTAAGGTGGCACAGCAACAACGTGATGCATTAATTCAAGCACGCCGGATTGTGATCAAAATCGGTAGTGCTTTGTTGACCAATGACGGCCAAGGACTAGATAGACGCGCCATTGCTGCTTGGGTTGAGCAAATTGCCCATCTGTGTCAAGGGCCACAAGCACGCGAAGTGATTCTCGTGTCCTCGGGTTCTGTGGCAGAAGGCTTGGTGCGTTTGGGCTGGCGCACTCGACCGAGTGCCGTCCACGAACTACAGGCGGCCGCGGCTGTGGGGCAAATGGGCTTAGTGCAAACTTGGGAAAGCGCGTTTCAACAACACGGGATTCGTACCGCACAAATTTTGCTCACCCATGACGATTTATCGAATCGGCGCCGTTATTTAAACGCACGTAGTGCTTTGCGCACTTTAGTGGAGCTCAAAGTCATCCCCATCATCAATGAGAATGACACTGTCGTTACCGACGAAATTCGCTTTGGTGATAATGACACCCTAGGTGCTCTGGTCGCCAATCTGTTAGAAGCGGATGCGTTACTGATTCTCACCGATCAGGAAGGCGTGTTCGATGCAGATCCTCGACATCATGCACACGCACAGTTAATTGAGCAAGCCCGCGCAGATGACCCGCAACTGCTACAAGTTGCTGGTGATGGCGGTGCCTTAGGCCGTGGTGGCATGATCACTAAGATACGTGCGGCACGCTTAGCGGCACGTTCAGGGGCAGTGACTTTAATTGCCAGTGGCCGCCAACCGCAAGTGTTAGCACGTGCTTTAGCAGGTGAACACCTTGGTACCCTACTCTTACCTGATCATGAGCCTATGGCTGCACGCAAACGCTGGCTTGCAGGGCATTTACAGGTGCGTGGCACCCTGACATTAGATGCAGGTGCTGTACGTGTATTGCGTGATTCTGGACGCAGCTTACTTCCTGTTGGTGTGCGTCAATTACAGGGCGATTTTCGCCGTGGGGATATGGTGCTGTGTGTCGCGGAAGATGGTGAGCGCATTGCCAAGGGTCTTGTCAATTATGATGCTGAAGATGCGCGTAAATTACTGGGACAGCCGAGTCAAAATATCCAAAACCTGCTCGGTTATATGGAATCACCTGAGTTAATCCATCGCGATAATTTGGTATTAATTGGTTAGCAAAGGCGTTGAAAGAGAAGCCTAGCTGGCTTCTCTTATCTAGCTATTTACTGTGCTCTTTTACTGCGTTCTTCATCTCTCAGTTGGCGACGCAAAATCTTACCCACGACACTTTTAGGCAGTTCATTGCGAAACTCGACGAATTTAGGCACCTTGTACGCAGTCAAGTGCTCTCGGCAATAAGTACGGACATCTTCAACATTCAGATGCGGGTTACGTGCCACCACAAAAATTTTAATCGCCTCCCCACTTTTCGCATCCAGTACGCCAATCGCTGCCGCTTCAATAATATCTGGATGCTCAGTGACGACATCTTCAATTTCATTGGGGTACACATTAAACCCAGAGACGTTAATCATATCTTTTTTGCGATCAACAATACGCAGGAAACCATCTTCTTGCAAAATGGCAATATCGCCTGTGTGTAACCAATGTTCCTGATCTAAGATCGCTTGTGTCTCCTGCGGCCGGTTCCAATAACCCTGCATCACCTGTGGCCCACGGACACAGAGTTCGCCAGGTACCCCTTTAGGTATCTTGTGTCCTGTTGAGTCAATAATTTTTACCTCAGTGGCAGGCACAGGCCGCCCAATCGAACCGGTTTGAATCGCATTGGGTGGATTAAAGGTCACAATCGGGGCCGTTTCTGTCATGCCATAACCTTCAGCAATTGCACAACCAGTTAAGGCTTGCCATTCTTCTGCAGTGGCATGGGTTAACGCCATCCCCCCAGAAATCGTGAGCTTCAGTGCAGAGAAATCTACTTCACGGAAGCTTGCTTGATTTAACAAGGCCACAAATAAGGTATTCAAGCCGACAAAGCCGCTAAAGCGTATTTTTTTTAAAGTGCGAATAAAAGCAGGGATATCTCTTGGGTTAGGAATCAACACACTGTGATTGCCCAGATCCACCAAGACCATACAATTCACTGTGAAGGTATAAATATGATACATGGGCAAAGGTGCAATCACGGTTTCTTGCCCTTCTTCTAAGATCTGTGTAATCACAGCACGCGCTTGCAACATATTCGCGACTAGATTGGCATGGGTGAGCATAGCGCCTTTAGCCACGCCCGTTGTCCCGCCTGTGTATTGCAACACAGCCAACTGATCAAGCTGGAAGGTTAGCGGATGCACTTGATGACGCTTCCCTACTGCTAATGCATGTTTTAAACGCACAGCTTGCGGCAGATGATAGGCAGGCACTTGTTTTTTGAGATATTTGACCGCGGCATTCAACGCATAACCTTGCCACCAAGGATGTAAATCCGCAATTTCTGTAATAATGATGTGTTTGATATTGGTTGCGGGAAGTATTTTTTGTACAAGATGGGCCATATTGGCCAATACCACTAGAGCCTTAGCGCCAGAGTCGTCAAACTGATGCTGCATTTCACGTTCTGTATACAAAGGATTGGTATTGACCACCACCAAACCCGCGCGTAAAGCACCAAAAACAACAATCGGATATTGCAAACAGTTCGGAAGCTGGATAGCAATCCTATCGCCTGGATCTAGATCTGTTTCAAACTGCAAATACGCCGCAAAAGCGCGACTATAAGCCTCTAATGCTTGGTAAGTCAGCGTATGCCCTAAGCACGTAAAAGCAGGCTGCTGGGGAAAGCGTTGGCAAGCACGATCAAACACATCTAACACTGAGGTGTAAGGTGTAAAATCTAAAGTCTCGCTTGCAGTAAGATGCGCATCAGATAGTAAAGAATTCATAAAGCCTCCTTTGAAGTGGGCGAGATCCCAACTTCTTTTTTGTTATTGTGATTTTGGCTTAACGAGCAACTTTCCTATCCTAGGCTACTTTAGTCGCAAAATAAAACAGGTGTTTTAATTTTTTTATGCACTTCCCAAAGTACGCCCATTGTTGACATCACGAGAAGCCCCTTTCGCACTGTATACCTTGCCGCTTGAAGGGGTACCACCTTGCGAGTTTTTCACCAAATTCAGCAAAACACCCACTTGCTGTTGTGCACGCATCACCAAAATCCCATTTTGTTTATTGTGTTGATGGACTTGGCTTAGCAGCTTCACTAATTGTGCCCAACCTTTTCCTAGTGCCTGTGCCAATTTAGGATCTTGATCAGCCAGCCAAGCCTGCACTCCAGCTTCAGAAGCTTCCTGCCCTTGTGCTTGTAGAAAATCACGGCGCGTATCAATATCTGTATGTACTTGCTGTAATGCCGCTTGTTTACGTTGCGTGCACGCCTCTAGTGCTTCTAAATCACGCTGAGATAACAAGCGTTCTTCTTCTTCCAAACAAGTTTTTAATACCTGTAAGTGTTTAATACTTTGTAGCAGTAGATTTTTGAAATCCTGTACTTGATTCATCGCTTTCACCTTTCAAGGTTGCCAAATACGTTTGCTGAGATCTCACACCAAAAAACGTCTTGATAAGACACGCCTGATAGCAGTTTACGTCCCTTTCTAACAAGGTCAATTTTCGCATGCTTCACTTAAAGAAGCAGGCCTTATATGACAAAAATTAAATATTTGTTAAATCGAATGGCTTGCATTGTGAATATCTGAATTTTAAATTATCTTCTTTGAAGAATGTAGCAAGAGGGTTTTCCTTGTGAAACGCGTACTTTTTTTGTGTTCGGCAAATTCCGCACGTTCCATCATGGCTGAAGCTTTATTAAGGCATTATGCGGGTGACCAGTTTGAAGTGCATAGCGCAGGTACTGAACCTGAGCCGGTGGATCCAAGAAGCTTAGCGGCAATCCAAGCCTTTGGTTTACCTGCGCAAGATTCATATGCAAAAAACGTTAAGGATTACCAAGATCAGCATTTTGATTATGTGATTAGCCTCTGCGAGAAAGCCCATCAAGACTGCCGTTATTGGCCTCATACAGGCGTCACCATGGCATGGGATTTTCCTGACCCTAAAACTAGTACAGATCCCAAAGCTTTCGCACGCATCTTGCAAGAAATAAGTGACCGCATTCGCTTGTTTATTATGGTGAATGAAAAAAGCGTAGATTCAGCAATAAAACCACTACAAGCCGTTGATTTTTATAAGCTGTTAGCCGATGAAACCCGCCTATTGAGCCTATTACTGATTGAGCAAGAAGGTGAGTTATGTGTATGTGAACTAATGGAAGCATTAGACCAGTTGCAGCCCAAAATTTCTCGTCATTTAAGTCAGTTACGTAAAGCCGGCTTATTATTAGATCGTCGTCAAGGTCAGTGGGTCTTCTATCGTTTACACCCGCTATTAAATGACTGGATGCGGGAGGTATTACAGCAAACACGCCAACATAACCCTGCTTTACTCACCCAAGCTTGCGCACGTTTACAAGCAATGCACAATCGCCCTTCGAAGTGTTGATCTGTTTAAGGAATGCAATATGGGGATCTTTGAGCGCTATCTGACACACCATGTGCTTTCCATGCAGGCGCGGCCTTAGCGACTGTGGTTGGTGTTTTGGTGGAGGTTCCTGTGATGCTCTCATTAGTCGCCTTAGCCAAACACACACAAGACGGGTTCCCCAATCACTAGTTAATCCATACATACTCTGCTCTCAAACATTGCGATCAAAGGAGCCTAAAATGACCATCAAAGTTGGGATTAATGGATTTGGACGCATGGGGCGTTTAACCTTACGTGCCCTGTATGACCAAGCAGACATTCACCTAGTGCACATCAATGATCCAGCGGGAGATGCCGCTACTTTAGCCCACTTACTCAATTTTGATTCTGTGCATGGACGTTGGCATCACGAGGCTAAGGCCGAAGGCTCTCACATACTGATTGCAGGACACCCCATCACTGTCACTGCGAACCAACACCTAGCAGAAACGGATTGGTCAGCTTGTGATCTGGTCATTGAAGCCTCTGGCAAACTGAAAAACCAGGCCGTATTACAAACCTATCTAGACCAGGGTGTAAAGCGCGTCTTAGTCACAGCGCCCATCAAAGAAGCTGGTGTGTTGAATATTGTCCTTGGTGTCAATGATCATTTGTATGATCCGCAACAACACAGAATTGTCACTGCCGCTTCCTGTACCACGAATTGTTTAGCACCTATCGTCAAGGTGATCCAAACCCACTTAGGGATTCATCATGGCACCATCACGACAATTCACGATATCACCAACACCCAAACCATTTTGGATGCACCCCATAAAGATTTACGCCGCGCACGTGCTTGCGGTATGAGCTTAATTCCTACCACGACAGGTTCGGCCACGGCGATTGCACAAATTTTTCCTGAGCTCACAGGCAAGCTCAATGGCCATGCCATTCGAGTTCCATTAGCGAATGCTTCCATCACAGATTGTGTTTTTGAAGTACAACGCGCTACCAGCGCAAAGGAAGTCAATGCCCTACTTAAGGCCGCTGCGGAAGGTGAGTTACAAGGCATTTTAGGGTACGAAGAACGCCCGCTCGTGTCGATTGACTATAAAACCGATCCGCGTTCCAGCATTATCGACGCCCTATCAACCCTGGTCGTCAATGGTACTCAAGTGAAAATTTATGCCTGGTACGATAACGAATGGGGCTATGCCAACCGGACTGCGGAACTTGCCCTCAAAATAGGACGCACCTAAATGCTGAGCCAGCTTTCTCCTGAAATCCGCCAATATTTAGTGATCACGGGCAATTATTGGGCCTTTACCCTCACTGATGGTGCCTTACGGATGCTGGTAGTGCTGCATTTTCACAGCTTGGGGTACTCGCCACTAGACATTGCTTTGCTATTTCTGTTTTATGAAATTTTTGGTGTGATCACTAACCTAGTAGGAGGCTGGCTAGGTGCGCATTGGGGCTTAAATCGCACCATGAATATCGGCTTAGCGTTGCAAATTCTTGCCTTAGCCTTACTTCTCGTACCTGCAAGCTGGCTGAGTGTCCCTTGGGTGATGGCGGCACAGGCACTGTCAGGCATTGCCAAAGATTTAAATAAAATGAGTGCTAAAAGCGCGATCAAATCCTTGGTACCTGCCCACGCACAAGGCACCTTATACCAATGGGTTGCCTTGCTCACGGGTTCGAAAAACACCTTGAAAGGCGTCGGCTTTTTCATGGGTGGTTTTTTATTAATGACCTTGGGGTTTACAGGTGCTCTTGCCTTAATGGCCTTGATGTTAACTTTCATCTGGCTGTTGAGTTTGGCACGACTGAAACAAAATTTAGGCAAAGCCAAATATAAGCCCAAATTCCGTGACATCTTTTCTAAAAGCCCAGCGATTAACTTACTCTCAGCAGCACGCTTATTTTTATTTGGTGCCCGTGATGTTTGGTTTGTCGTGGCCTTACCTGTGTTTTTATCCCAAAGCCTCGGCTGGAACCCAAGCCAAACAGGCAGCTTTTTAGCCTTATGGATCATCGCCTATGGCCTGGTGCAGGCTTTAGCCCCCAAAATCACCCGTGATGCACACAATACTCAACATTCCGCTGTTTTTTGGGTTAGCGTATTAACTGTAATTCCTGCACTTATGGCTTTGGGGTTAGAGCTAACTGCCTATACAGAAGAAATCCTCATCGGGGGTTTGCTGATTTTCGGTGCCGTATTTGCAGTCAATTCTTCCCTGCATAGCTACTTCGTTGTGCGTTATGCTAACGAGGATGGCGTTTCCTTAGATATTGGCTTTTATTATATGGCCAATGCGTTAGGACGCTTATTAGGCACTTTATTATCTGGGTGGATGTTTCAATTAGGTGGACAGGCCAGCGCAGGTTTGCAGGCTTGTTTATGGGCTTCTGTGGTGATGTTAATGTTCGCTTGGTGGTTTTCCTTCAAATTACCGCAAGCGCATCAAAGATCATATTGATGCTGGTAATTTAGGTTGAAAAAATGGGCTTGGGTGTTTAACTTGAAGAAAATCTACTTATTGACAAGCTTTCTGTAAGGATCTTTGCCCCCATGAAAACCCTCACCAAAGGTATGCTAATAGGTTTCGGCACTGCGGCTGTGGTCATGTATTTAATGGATGATCCACGTACAGAATCCCAACCCCTCCCCCCTTTACCAGAGTCTTTCCCTCAACCAGAACAAGCCGAAAATTCCCAAATCCTTGAGGCAACAGAAGATTTACAAAATGATGGTCTAGGTGAGTTACGTAGCCAATTAATGCAGGATGACCCCAGCATCACCGCTGTTTATATGCAAGATGAACGTTTAATTATTGAGCGTGGGGATAACCAAGAAGTCACAGATACTTCTGCTATGCCTTGGCTATTAGCTGGCGGTATGGCACTTGCCGCCGCTTATATGCTCGGTAGTGCAGCACAAAAAGCGCAATTACGTGCTGATTTAGAAACCCGTTATCAAGCCAAACAACGTACGCCCTATACCAATAATGCCTCCTCGACAAGTTCCACCAGCTCACGCGTGAGCACAGGCAATTTGTCTAATAATACCAGTAGCGTTTCCAGTAGTAGCAAAGGCGGTTTTAGTTCCTCAAGTTCATCACGCTCAAGCTCCTATTCCGGCAGCTTTGGAAGCTAGTTTATGCAAATACTGCACTTTCCCAATACCTTTGATTTAGCCAATTTTCTTAAACAACAAACCTATGCAGGTCAATTTTTTGATCATGCAAGCCTGAAAACCCATTTTGCTGCCCACGAAACTGCAAAAACACGCTTTTACCACCTCAGCCAAGCAGAAGCTGACTATTTATATGCCAGTGCGAACCAAGCTTTAGAGATGATTTTTGCCACCTTAGCAGAAGTCATAGAAGATGAAGCTACCCTCAAAAACATGGGCATAACACACCCTAAATTGATTGAACTCATTCGTGCGAGTTGGCGCTATCAACAGCCTTGTTTTTATGGTGCTTTTGATATCGCTTTTGATGGCCAAGCAGCCAAAATTTATGAATATAACGGCAATACGCCTGTGATGCTGTTTGAGTCTTGTATCTTGCAAGATGCCTTATTTAATCACTATCAACCCGGCTTGCAAGCGCATTTAGGGCCTTGCCAACAATACAATGAAATTTGGCCGCAATTGCTGCAAAGTATGCGCGCGCAATTACGCGGACGCCGTGTGGGCTTTGCTTGCGATCCTGCATTAGAAGATTATTTAACCTATGAGCTTCTAGCCGGTGTTGCGCAAGAAGCTTTAGTACCGCCTTACGGACAATTTGTCGATTTTTCATCTATTGATGAGGTGGGTTATCGTAGCGATAGCCGCGAGTTTTTTATCCAAGATCCACAAGCTAGAGTCGATACCTTATTTCTCCTCAAACCTTGGGAGGAGCTAGTGGATACGTCTTACTTCAGTAAGCTAGATCCGCAACGCCATTGGCTTATTGAACCGGCTTATAAACTTCTCAGTGCCAATAAAGCCTTGCTAGCTTATGTGTACCAGAAGTTTGGTCATCGCACGGATTTATTCCCTAAAACCAGCTTGGACGTCGCGGATTTCCAAGGGCAAGCCTATGTCGCTAAGCCCTGGTTTGGACGCATGAGCAATAATATCCGTTTTTATAATGCACAGGGCGAGCAGATCCTTGCCTCAGAAGGTGCTTATGCCAATCAACCTTGTGTTTACCAGGCTTATCACCCTATGCCAAAAAATGCACAGGGTGAGCATTTTCAAATGCGGGTATGGACGCTAGCCGATCAACAAGGTGATTTAACTGCAGCAGGCTTAGCCATTCGTGAATGCGAGCACGAATTACTTTCTCTAGCAGGCGAACGTTTTGTTGCACATGCCGTTGCCTAAGATGGCACAGCGGAATCTCGGTTCCGCTGGTATTTATGATACTGCTTGTACTTGTTTGCACGCGTGCGGATCAATTTCAGGTAAGGTTTCAAAGGCAGGTCTGGCATACCAATATCCCTGATGCAGATGGATGCCTAACTGATACAAAGCACGCGCTTCTGCTAGCGTTTCAATTCCCTCAGCAAGAATTTGGCAACCCAAAGCACGCCCAATTTCGACCAGGTGCTGCACTAATAAATGACGCACCGAGTCTTGATGAAGACCACGAATCAGCTGCATATCTAGCTTTAATAAATCAGGCTGAAAATCTGCCAATAAATTCAGTCCTGCATACCCAGAACCAAAATCATCAATAGCGGTACCTAGGCCAATCTTACGATATTCATTCACAATACGTGCGAGGTGGCCTTGGTCCCGAACTTGTTCTACCTCAGTAATTTCAAAAATAAGACGCTCAAGTGGCCAAGCGTATTTTTCTGCAGCGGCCAAGGTCGCACGAATACAGGCTTTAGGCTCATACACGGCATTGGGTAAGAAGTTAATACTTAATTTAGCCTGCATCCCCAAGGTCGATGCAAGCTCAATGGCTTTGACGCGACACGCTTGGTCAAACTGATAACGGTTTGCCTCATCCACTTGCGCCAAAATAAAGCCTGCACCTTCACCTTGCGTACCACGAACTAAAGCCTCATAGGCGAATATTTCGTGTGTATGTACGTTGATAATCGGCTGGAACGCCATACTAAATTCAAACCCCAACGCGGGGGCATTACGGCAACGTTGACATCCATCAGATGCAGACATACAAGCACAACTCCTTGATTAATTCGCCCAGCGAATTGTATCCGCCTGCTCGTTTGTTTTACAGCTACGACGATCTAAAAAGCCCACGCGCTCTTGCTCTGGAATTTGGTGGCTAATTTCATACTTAAGAACCGCTTCCATACAGAGTTCGACTTGCTGTTCGGTCAACCGGCGTCCATCTGGCCATTTACGTAACTCAACCGCCCGCTTGAGGTTGTGGTAAATATCTGCCGTCATGTGGTTAATCATTTGATCAAAAGTCATTTACGTGTCTCCATCGAGAAAAAGGCTCGATTATGATACCCAAGTTGCCGGATAAAGTTCGTATTTTCTATATATTAACAAGATTTTAATAAGCGTGCTTTCCATACAGAAAAGACACCCACAAGCACTCCAAGTAATAAACCAACTACATGGGCCGCGTTAGCAATCTGCCAACCTAGCCAAGTGGTGATAGGTGTCATAGCAAGCAGTAACCAAGCGAGCATAAAAACAACCAAGCCACGAGGGACACCAAAATGGCTTTGCCGATCAAAAACAGTCCAAGCCAGAATATAACCAAGTAAACCGTAAACTACGCCTGACATACCGCCAAATAAAGGGCTAGCATCCCACAAAAATTGCCCCAAATTGGCACCAACGCCAGTAATTAACACCAAGTTTAACAACGCACCATGACCACGCAAATGTTCGATACTACGGCCTAGATACACTAGCCACAGCATATTAAAAACTAAGTGCATCCAGCTAAAATGTAGAAAAATAGGCGTCAGCAAACGCCAAATTTCTCCTTGCATAAAAGTGGTTTCCAAGCTTGCCCAATACACTTGACCACCTTCAATCCATACAGGCACCAAGCTTAATTGCGGCATAATCCAAGCTTCAAACCCGCGCAAGACAAGAAAGCTAGCGAGCAAACTGGGTAAAACAAACAGCCACACTACAGGAATTTTACGCCAATCAATGCTTGCTGCAGGATCTGTTGGCCTTGCTTGAGATCTATCTGTGACTGCTGCTGTCCATGCCCGCGTATCCTGCTCCGCCTGCCAGCGCTGAATTAATGGCTGGGTACGCTGTACGTCTTGCGCATGCATCAGAAAAATGACTTGTTCACCAAGGGCATCTTTTAAAATTTTGTGTTCAATTTGCTGTGCCCATAAACGATCGCTTAAAGGCTTAAGGTCAATATTGGCGGAGGCAACCAAGACTTTCAGCATAAGGGCTTATCCTAGGGAAACATCTCTGTGACCGGTAAACATAGGAAAGAAATACATTAGAAGGTTATCGTCCAAAAACCCCTAAGGTTTAGCGGTCTTGGCGATACGGTCACAAAATTTTATCCTTGCATATAAAACAAGCGTTTGATAATTGATAGCAACGAAGACACATTATTTTTCAAAAGGACCTTATATGACACCTGCATTACATTTTGCCCACGCAAACGGCTTTCCAGGTGCAAGCTACCAGAGCTTATTCACTCATTTAGCACCTGATTATCAGCTACATTGGATTGACCAAGTAGGACATGCAAAGCCAGCCCAAATTGCCCCTAATTGGCAGGGCTTATGCCAAGAGGTGCTGGATTCAGTCACTCACTTGTATCAAAAACAACACCAAGCGGTTTGGGGCGTGGGGCATTCTTTAGGCGGCGTATTAACTTATATGGCGATGCTGGAGCAGCCTCATCTATTTAAGGGCATTATTCTGCTTGATCCCCCCTTGATGCTGGGGATAGATGCTTATCTAATTAAATTAGCCAAGCGTTTAGGTTGGATTGATCGTTTAACACCTGCTGCCAAAACCCAAGGGCGGCGTACTGTCTGGCCCAGCACAGAAGCTATGTATCAGCATTTACACAAGAAAGCTTTGTTTCGACATTTTCACCCACAAGCACTGGCTGATTATATCCAAGCAGGGACACAACCCAATCCACAAGGCGGCATTCGCTTACGTTTTCAACCTGAGGTAGAATTAGCTATTTTTCGCCATTTGGCAGATCATTTACAAGGGACACACAAGCGCTTAGCCTGCCCTGTCGCCGTCATTGCAGGCCAGAATTCGGATGTGGTCACTCCGAGACGTTTTCGTCAATTCCAAGCGGCTGGATTTTGTATGAGCCAAATTGCCGGCGACCATATGTTTCCTTTTCAATACCCACAAGCCACAGCGGCAGCCATTCATGCACAAATTCAAGCATGGCAACGGCTTGATATAAGGGAATCCTCTTGAACACTTTATCAGCACAAGAAATTTGCCTCCCTCTAGAACATTTAACTTTAAATGCACTCGCTTGGGGACACGCGAAAAATCCACCCATTTTAGCTTTACATGGTTGGTTAGATAATGCGGCGACTTTTAGCCTGATTGCCCCTGCATTAGCCGCACAAGGCTACTATGTTTTAGCACCTGATTTCGCTGGTCACGGATATTCAGATTGGCGCCCAACAGGAACGCCTTATTTAATTTGGGAGCATGTATACGAAGTGCTCGCCATCGCGCAATTTTGCCAGTGGTCACACTTTGATTTGCTTGGTCATTCTATGGGGGCAGGCATCGCTTGCTTAACTGCTGGTAGCTTTCCCGAACGTATTGGTCAACTTGCTTTGATCGAGGGTATAGGGACTTTGGCCACAGAGGCCGAGCAAGCCCCAGAAGCTTTGGCCGAGAGCATACACATGCGTTTATCAAAAAGCCCAGTACAGCAACAAGCGATTTACAAAGAAAAAGAGCTCTATATCCGCGCACGGATGCAAGGTTTAGGCGCTGTTTCTTATCAAGCGGCTGAAATCTTGCTGACGCGCGGTTTACAAGCGCATCCCCAAGGGTATCGCTGGCGCACAGATCCTCGATTACGCCAAGCTTCCAGCTTGCGCCTCAGTGAAGCGCATAACCTTGCTTGGTTAAGCAAAATTCAAGCACCTGTTTGCGGTATTCAAGCGCAACAAGGTTTTCTTGTTCAACGCCCCAAGATGCTTGCACGTTGGCAGTATTTACAGAATTTAACACTTCTCACCTTAGAAGGTGGGCATCATTTGCATCTAGAAGAAGACACAGCACCTGCCGTCAGGCAGGCATTAGTCGATTTTTGGCATCCCCATCAACCCTAGGCATGAGGTCTCAATGCAAGTTCAACATCCTTTTCGCTTAATGCAAGGCACGTCTTTCAAAACTTGGTTTAAAGTCACTTTGGTAAGCGTGTTCGCTGTCTTATTAAGTGCCTGTAGCGACAGTGAAAACGCACCTTTCGCTGGTTTTCCACAAGCACAAGGTGGCTGGAAAACTTGGCATCGTGTGCTACACAATGAAGCCTTTAGTGTCGGTTATTCGGATATACGCTTAAACCCTTTGTGGGTCAGCTACCAGCTCCAGCCTTTAGAAGAGCGTCGTAGTATGCCACGCCCTAGCCAGTTTGAAACCGATTGGCGAGTGCCTTGGTTAGAGCATGAAGATTATACACGCAGTGGTTATGATCGTGGTCATATGGCACCCAACCATGCAATTGCGCAACTGTATGGCCGTAAAGCCCAACTAGAAACCTTTTGGATGACCAACATTAGCCCACAAAGTCCTAAGTTAAATCGTGGTATTTGGCGACGCTTAGAAGAAGCGGCTTTAGATCATTTTGCGCCTTTACATCGTCAAATTTGGGTGATTACTGGACCGATTTTTGGTTCCGGCTTTCATTTTCTAGATACGAGCTGGGTACAAGTCCCAGAAGCTTTCTATAAGATTTTTATTGTGCCAAGCCAAGGCAAACAACCGCCACACTTGTTGGCCTTTATGATTCCACAAGAGGTGACAGGTAAAGAGAAGCTGGCGGATTTTGTCGTCAATATTGATACTTTAGAAACTTTGACTGGCCTAGATTTTCTGACCGAATTACCAGATACCCTCGAAGAAAATCTCGAACGCCAAATCGACACCCGATCTTGGCAAATTGCTAAGCTTAAATAGCAACCTAGACTGGGTAAAGTGGCCTGAATATGCCCCAAATCTTTGGCATAAAGACGGATTGATCGCTAAACCTATGACACCCCAACTTTGGCCGCAGGGTTGCATAGGTTTTGCTAGGCTTTACCCATCCTACGTGGCTTCGCTTTACCCCTAGATAAATTAATCTCTACTCACTTTACGAATTCAGGTAAACTAAGCGCCTTCCTTGCCTCATCATTTTTCGATCCTTGAGCCACCTGTATGGCTCCAACTTGCAAAGCAATCGAGGGTAATAACGCATGTGCGGAATTGTCGGCGTCGTGGCTAATGGCCATGTCAACCAAGTCCTATTTGATTCCTTAACGGTTTTACAACACCGTGGACAGGATGCCGCTGGAATTATGACTTGCCAACAGGGGCGCTTTTTCCTGCGTAAAAGCAACGGCCTAGTTCGCGATGTGTTCCGCACACGCCATATGAAACGCCTTCTTGGCAATATGGGCATCGGCCATGTGCGCTATCCTACTGCAGGGAGTTCTAGCGAGGCAGAATCTCAGCCGTTCTATGTGAATTCACCTTATGGGATTGCCTTAGCCCACAATGGCAACTTGACCAATTCAGCGCAACTCACCCAAGATTTATTCACCACAGATTTGCGCCATATTAATACGAATTCAGACTCAGAAGTGCTACTCAACGTCTTTGCACACGAACTCGGCAAACAAGTCCATCCTTTATCTGCCGAAGACATTTTTGATGCGATTCGCCGTGTACATC
Organism: Allopseudospirillum japonicum; assembly: GCF_900108915.1. Classification (GTDB taxonomy): domain Bacteria; phylum Pseudomonadota; class Gammaproteobacteria; order Pseudomonadales; family Halomonadaceae; genus Pseudospirillum; species Pseudospirillum japonicum. The sequence continues at coordinate 26,607 of NZ_FNYH01000004.1, read as the reverse complement.
GTCGCTGCTTAGGTGGTTATGCTGCGGTGGCCATGATTAGTGGTTATGGTCTGGTCGGATTCCGTGATCCACATGGTATCCGCCCTATCGTGCTTGGAAAGCGTGATCACGAACAAGGCACAGAATATATGCTGGCCTCTGAGTCTGTCGCTTTGGATGTCGCTGATTTTGAGCTAGTGCGTGATATTGCACCGGGCGAAGCTATTTTTATCGACCTTGAAGGCAAGGTACACACGCGTCAATGTGCCGATCATGCCAAAGGCCATCCTTGCATTTTTGAACACGTATATCTAGCACGCCCTGATTCCATCATGGATGGCATTCACGTCTATCGTGCGCGTATGCGTATGGGCGAACGCCTCGCAGAAAAAATTAAACGCGAGCGCCCCAACCATGATATTGATGTAGTGATCCCTATCCCAGATACCAGCCGTACCTCTGCCCTTGAACTAGCCCAGCATTTAGGGGTGACTTTCCGCGAAGGCTTTATTAAAAATCGCTATATTGGGCGCACTTTTATTATGCCAGGGCAACAATTACGTAAAAAATCTGTGCGTCAAAAGCTCAATGCGATTGACCTTGAATTCAAAGATAAAAACGTTCTGCTGGTGGATGATTCGATTGTGCGTGGCACCACCTGCAAACAAATTATCCAAATGGCACGCGATGCCGGTGCTAAAAAAGTCTTTTTTGCTTCCGCGGCACCGGCGGTGCGTTACCCTAATGTCTATGGGATTGATATGCCTGCTGCGCATGAGCTAATCGCACATGGACACACAGATGAGGAAGTTGGCGAATTGATCGGCGCTGACTGGATGATCTATCAAGAACTAGAAGATCTGATTAGCGCATGCCGCGAGGAAAACCCCAGCTTAGAAGGTTTTGATTGCTCTGTGTTTAATGGCGAATATGTCACAGGGGATATCGACAGCCACTACTTGGCACGCTTAGAAGCCGAGCGTAATGATGCCGCCAAGCACCAAGAAGATGAGGACAATGCCGTCATTGATTTGCACAATGATAGCTCTGCAGATTAAGTCCTTTTCTTGAGCACATGGACACCATCAGGCGGCCTAGGCCGCCTTTTACATACCTAATTTATTTGAGATGCTCTTATGCAAAACTTTGATGATCTATCGGCAGAATTTGCGTTTGCTACCCAAGCCATCCGTGCCGGTCACAGACGCACGGCAGAAAATGAACACAACGAACCTATCTTCACCACCTCCAGTTTCGTCTTTTCTAGTGCTGCAGAAGCCGCTGCACGCTTTGCGGAAGAAACCGGCGAACACAACATTTATTCACGCTTTACTAATCCCACAGTACGTACTTTTGAGCAACGTCTTGCTTGTCTAGAAGGCGGCGAAGCAGCTGTAGCAACAGCCTCAGGCATGGCCGCGATTTTGGCAACCTGTTTAGCTTTTTTAAGCCAAGGGGATGAAGTCATTTGTTCACGCAGCGTCTTTGGTTCTACTGCTAGCCTATTTAGTAAATTTGTGAGCAAGTGGGGCATACAAACGCACTTTGTGGATTTACAGGATTTATCGGCTTGGCAAGCGGCAATGACGCCTAGAACGCGTCTCCTTTTCGTAGAAACGCCCTCCAACCCTTTATGTGAATTAGCAAATTTACAAGCGCTTAGCCAATTAGCACGCGCACATGCTTGCAAGCTCGTCGTAGATAACTGTTTTTGCACCCCAGCTTTACAGCGTCCGTTAAGTTTAGGTGCAGACATTGTCGTACACTCAGCCACCAAATATTTAGATGGTCAAGGACGTGCCCTAGGTGGAGCTGTCGTTGGCAATGCGCAAGATATGGCCCAAGTCTTTAACGTGGTACGGACATGCGGCCCTTGCATGAGTCCTTTCAACGCTTGGGTATTTTTAAAAGGCTTAGAAACCCTAGAATTAAGAATGCGTGCACACAGTGCTAATGCACTGGCGCTAGCGACTTGGCTTAGCGAGCAACCCAAGGTTGAAAAAGTCCATTACGCTGGTTTAGCTTCACATCCGCAACATGCCTTAGCAAAAGCACAAATGCATGGCGGTTTTGGGGGGGTATTATCTTTTGTGGTACGTGGTGGCCGCGAAGCCGCTTGGTCTGTGATTGATCAAACGCAAATGCTCTCGATCACAGGCAATCTTGGGGATGTCAAAACCACGATCACCCATCCAGCCACCACCACGCATGGCAAACTCACTCCAGAACAAAGAGCACAAGTAGGGATTGAAGACGGCCTTATCCGGATTGCCGTTGGCTTAGAAGCCTTGGCAGATATCCAAGCAGATTTAGCTGTAAGCCTTTAGCAAAAACCGCGTAAACCCTCGCCCAATCGGGCGGGGATATCAACGGATGACTGCGAAGCCGTCATGGGTTGCTACTCATGAATAATACGGGCATGATTTACAGCATGATCAAAGCCACAAAAGTACGCATCTACCCCACACCCGAGCAGGCGGATTCTTTAAACCGCCAGTTCGGTGCTGTGCGCTTTGCGTACAACAAGGCTTTACATATCATCAGCTTACAATACAAACGCCATGGCCTAAAACTCAAAGCCAAGAAAGACCTTAAGCCGCTGCTCGCGGTGGCGAAAAAGTCCCGCAAGTATCCCTGGCTCAAGGATTTTGACTCAATTGCACTCCAACAAGCCTGTATCAATCTGGACAAAGCCTTCCAGAACTTTTTTGATCCCAAGCGCCCCGCCCGTTATCCCAAGTTCAAGCGCAAACATGGTAAGCAATCCAGTTATCACTGTATGAGTGTGAGTGCTGGAGAAAACTGGATCAAGGTGCCGAAGATGGAACCGATTAAGGCGAGGATTCATCGCAAGGTGGAGGGCAAGCTGAAAAGCATCACCCTATCCCGAACTGTGACGGGCAAATATTATGCCTCGCTGCTCATTGATAATGGCCTAGACACACCTGCGCCCATGCAAACGCTTGCTACCCTATTGGGCCTTGATATGGGGCTGACCCATCTTGCTATCGACTCAGACGGCAACAAAATAGAGAATCCACGCTTTTTGAAGAAAGCCAGTGCCAATCTGCGCCGTAAGCAAAAAGCCTTATCACGCTGCCAGAAAGGCAGCAAGGGCCGTGCGCAAGCGCGTCTTCAACTTGCTAAGGCGCATGAGCGGCTGAAAAACGCCCGTGCTGATTTTCAGCACAAGCTGTCTCGAACGATTGTTGACGAAAACCAAGCGGTGATCGTCGAGACACTAAAAGTCAAAAACCTGCTGAAAAACCGGAAGCTATCTAAGCACATCGCAGATGCCAGCTGGTCAGCTTTGATCCAGAAGTTGGAATATAAAGCCAAGGCGCAAGGCAAGTACCTAGTTAAAATTGACCCCTGGTTTGCCAGCTCCAAGACCTGTTCTTGCTGTGGGCACAAGGTAGACACTCTGCCCTTGTCAGTACGCAAGTGGATGTGCCCTGTTTGTACAGTAGAGCTTGACCGCGACGTTAACGCCGCGATCAATATCCGTCAGCAGGGCATGATTAAACTAAGGGCCGAAGGACTGTCGGTGCCTGCCAATGGAGGCTTGCGTCAATCCGGTCACGCGCCGGTTGCGGCCTGAGAAGTTGGAAGCCTCGCCTGTTAGGGCGGGGAGCAGTCACCTAGCTTTATATTTCAGCGAACGCTTAATATAAATATCAAAACGGCAGCTTTGCCCTTTGAGTTGCATTTCCGGTGTTCTTGCAGCAAGACAAGGGGCATGGCGTGGCCGTTTCACCACAACGCGATACTCTGCTAAATCCAATGCTGGCTCAAGCAGTGCATCTGCATCTATATCTGGCCCAACCAAATGTTGAAATAACTGCATTTCTTTTTTGACGGCGGCAGATTTATCCCGATGAGGAAACATAGGGTCCAGATAAATCACTTCCGCAGGCCAAGCCCAAGCCTGTATTTTTGTGGCTAAATCATCCCCTGCATTCACCCTTTGACATTGCATTTGATGTACAAAAGCTTGCGCCGCCAGCTGGTGTTGCGCTTGCTGTAATCCATACCCTAATAAAGCGTGCACTACAGGATGGCGTTCCAACATAAGCACCTGACACCCAAGCCCAGCAAAAACCGCACTATCACGTCCTAAACCTGCAGTCGCATCGACAATACAAGGCTGGATACCTTGTGCAATACCCACCGCTTTAGCAATAGCTTGGCTTTTGCCTCCTCCAAAGGCTTGTCTATGTGCTACTTGACCTTGTAAAAAATCCGCTTTCACACCAGCCCAGCGTGGCTGTGCCTGCCAATATAAGAAGAGTCCTTCCGCTTGTACATGCAGCTGCATCTGTGCCCCACATGCCATACAAGGGGTGGCTGTGGCTGCTTCATGTACAAAACAAGGGTAGTTTTCTTGCAAAAGCGGCACATAGGATAAGGCCAGTGTGCAGGCTTGTGGGTGGATATGGATGGAAATCGACATACAAGCAGGCGTCCTTAGTTTACAGGCAATTTAGTTCCAAAATAATGCTAACAAGACCGTACCTAACATCAGGCGGTAAATGACAAAGGGCCACATACCAATTTTATCTAGGATACGTAAAAATAAATGGATACAGACTAAAGCGGCCACAAAAGAGGTCGCAAAACCCATCCCAATTAATTCCCATTCGGTACTTGTCCCCATTTGGTACAATTGCACTCCTTTTAAACCGCCAGCCGCTGCAATCAGAGGAATGGAAAGCAAAAAGGAAAAACGTGCCGCGGCTTGGCGATCAAAACCCAGCATTAAAGCAGCGGTCATGGTGATTCCTGAACGCGAAGTCCCAGGAATTAATGCCAGAATTTGCACCACACCAATAAAAAGCGCATGGACAATGTTCAGTTGCATTAGCGTCCGCCGCCCACGGACACGATCACTCCAACCTAAAAGCAGGCCAAAAACACAAGTCGCAATGGCAATAACAATCGCCGAGCGCAGCCAAGCTTCAATCCAATCACTTAATAAATAACCTACTGCACCTGCGGGGATGGTCGCTAAAATCACCGCCCATGCCAATTGACTGTGGGCACTATGTTTTCCAGTAAAGCTTTTAAACCAGCCCAGCAGCATCTTCCATAAATCAACAATAAAATACAAAACCACCGCGCATAAGGTGCCAACATGCACAGCCACATCAAAAGCGAGCCCTTGATCCGGCCAGCCCAATAGCTGAGAAGGCAAGATAAGATGGGCAGAGCTGGAGATGGGTAGAAACTCCGTAAGGCCTTGAATTAAGGCAAGAATGATCACCTGAGTGATATCCAGTTGTTGTGATACCTCTATCACGCTTGCAAGATCCTCTATCAATGCGCCTAACTACGATGGGTGACTTGATCACGAATATAAAACGGCTGGGCTTGTGCCGCCGCCATGCCTTCACCGCGTGCCCAAGCTTGCTCAGCCAATGCGAGTATGGCTTGTGCTTTTAGGTCAGCATCAGGATAAAGCTGTTGCATCTGTCCTTGTATCCAAGGCGAGAATGCCTGCGCATTTTGCCATCCAGAACCTACACCAACCCAGTCTTGGTCTTGATAGGCTTGTGGCCATTGGACTTGATCTGGTGGGCACACTTGCGCAGGCACCAAAGTCTGTAAGCTATGCTCTTGTATCTGGTACAAGCCCCAATAGACTTCACCCATGCGGGCATCCAAGGCGACCGCTAAATAACGTGCATAGGTACTTTGGTAGGTTTGCCATGCATAGGCTTCTAAGGTCGAGATGGGATAGACAGGAATGTGTAATGCCCAAGCTAAACTTTGCGCACACATACAGGCAATACGTAGCCCAGTAAAGGACCCAGGGCCTGCACCAAAAGCAATCCCTTGTAAGGCCTGTAAGGGCATGTGTGCTTGTTCAAGCAGGGCATGAATTTGTGGCACAAGGGACTTCGCCTGTTGACGCTCTGCGGCTTGGTGATGTGTCCACACTTGGCCTTGCGTATCACAAAGCGCAAGGCTACAAGCAGCACCTGAGGTATCTATCGCAAGTAAAGGCACTGGGGATTTCACCTTAGTGTGCTCCCTGTTGCGCGGGTGAGAAAAATAAATCTTGTAACGCCAATCCAGGATCAGGAGCACGCATAAAGGCTTCCCCAACAAGGAAAGCATGTACGCTATGATTACGCATTAACTGCACATCTGCATGGGTTAAGATGCCACTTTCGGTCACTAATAAACGGCCCGCTGCTTGTACACTCGCCACCAGATCCAGGGTGTGTTGTAGACTCACCTCAAAGGTATGCAGGTTACGATTATTAATCCCCACCATAGGATTGGGTACTTGCAAGGCAACATCTAATTCCTGTGCGTTATGGACCTCTACCAACACGTCTAAACCCAGCTCTTGCGCCAATAAGGAGAAATCCTGCAACTGCGGCAAATCTAAAGCCGCCACAATCAATAAAATAGCATCCGCACCAAGCGCACGCGCTTGATAAATTTGGTATTCATCAATCAAAAAATCTTTACGGATCACAGGTAAATCACAGGCAGCACGCGCAGCTTGTAAATAAGCATCTTGCCCTTGAAAAAAGTCTCGATCAGTTAACACAGACAAACAAGCTGCCCCAGCTTGCTGGTAACTTTGGGCGATCTCTGCAGGGATAAAATCTGTTCGCAAAACGCCCTTACTCGGCGAGGCTTTTTTAATCTCGGCGATGATCGCTGGCAAACCTGCATCTAACTTGGTTTGCAAAGCGGCGACAAAGCCTCGGCTTGCGATGGATTGCTCGGCTAGCTCACGCATTTGTTGCACAGATTGGGTTTGCTGCGCACTGGCGATTTCTTCTCGTTTACGCTGTAAGATCTTTCTTAAAATGGTGGGAACTTCAGTAGACATACGCCTTCCTTTTCATCAATGGCTGTTCAGTACGCTAGGCTTGGCAAGCCTCGGTAAAACTAGCAAGCTCTTGCATCTTTTGATACGCCATGCCGGAGGCAATCGCATCTTGTGCCATATGCACACCCGCAGCTAAAGTATCAGCAATATCCGCGGCGTAAAGGGCTGCCCCAGCATTGAGCGCGAGCATCTCGCTGGCTGCAGTCTCTGTCCCCTGCAAGGCGGCAACCACTTTTTGCAAACTTTGCTGCGCATTAGCCACTTTCAGGGAATCAAGTGGATGACGGCTTAAACCTAGCGCTTCTGGGGTAATACTATATTCTTCAATATGCCCATGTTTAAGTTCAGCAACCCGCGTACTTCCGGCAATCGAAAGCTCATCCAAACCTTCATCCGAACACACCACTAACACATGCTTAGCCCCCAGACCGTGGAGCACTTGCGCTAAAGGCGACACTAGAGATTGGCTATATACCCCAAGTAGCATATGCGGTGCTTGCGCAGGATTGGTTAAGGGTCCCAAGACATTAAAGAGGGTGCGCACGCCCATTTCTTTACGCGGACCAATCACATGCTTCATTGCGGTGTGATGCTGAGGCGCAAACATAAAACCGACGCCAATTTGCTCAATGCAGGCTTTAACTTGCTCGGGATTTAAATCAAGACGAATACCGGCAGCTTCGATTAAATCTGCACTCCCGCTGGAGGAAGACGCCGAACGATTACCATGTTTAGCAACACGACCACCTGCAGCAGCCACCACAAAACTTGACGCCGTGGAGACATTAAATAAATTAGCGCCATCGCCCCCAGTACCCACAATATCGACTAAGTGTTGTTTATCAGCAATCTCAACAGGGGTCACCAGCTCGCGCATCACTTGGGCAGCGGCAGTAATCTCACTGACACTTTCGCCTTTCATACGCAAAGCGACTAAAAAAGCCGCAATCTGTGCAGAAGTTGCCTCACCACGCATCAGAGTACGCATCAGGTGCTGCATTTGTGTAGGTGTTAAATCTTGTCGTCGAATGAGATTTTCTAATGCTTGATTAAATAACATGAAGGTCTCCACAAAAGGCTTGCTTAAGCAGGCAGGCAAGTCATTTTTAGAAAGTTGGCGAGCATAGCATGGCCATGCTCGGAGAGGATGGATTCAGGGTGGAACTGCACGCCCTCAATCGGCAAATGCTGATGACGAATGCCCATAATGGCATTTGGGGTCACATCGTCTTCACCCACCCAGGCACTGACCACAAAATCCTGTGGCACACTTGCCGGTTCAACCACCAAGGAGTGATAACGCGTTACTTGTAAGTTTTGTGGTAAATCTTGGAATACCCCTTGGCCATCATGAGCAATCCGTGACACCTTGCCATGCATCACTTGGGAAGCCCGTACAACACGTCCACCAAAGACTTGCGCTATACTTTGGTGACCTAAACAAATCCCTAAAATCGGTAATTGACCAGCAAAGGCTTTAATCGCGGCTAAAGAAACCCCTGCTTCATTCGGGGTACAAGGACCGGGAGAAATAACCAAGTGACTAGGATTTAGCGCACGAATTTCTTCAACACACATTTCATCGTTACGCACTACCTTCACTTCAGCACCCAACTCAGCAAAATACTGAACAAGGTTGTAAGTAAAGGAATCGTAGTTATCAAGCATTAACAACATCTGGGGGTAAACCTCCTCCAATTGACGGTCTAAGCGCCATTTTTTCACAGATTAGAATAAAAATAACCTGCTGATTGCCTAGCTTATCGAAGTTTTCTCTCGATCTGCTTGTTTATCAGCATCCATTTTTTTAAGCAATAGGATATCTTATGTGGTTACTCACACTCTTACGAGGATTGTTCATGAGTGTGCTGCTGGTGATAGGCATTGTGCTTGCTTTGCTAGCAGCCATTAACCCCGTTGGCACTTATGCGCTCAATACTTGGGGTAAAGCCTTTAATTTGCAGGTAGAAAGTTTAGATATACGCTGGTTTGCTGGTTCTTTTGATCTTTACGGCGTACGTTTAGGCGCGGTGGAGCATCCACTCGTATCAGAAAAACTCTCCCTGCGCTGGCGCTGGGATACCCTACAAGACCAACACTTTTGGTTACAAGCACATTGGCGCGGTGTTCAGGTGCCTTTGCAGCTCAATGCAGATAAAACCCAAATCACCCAAATCGGCGGGTGGACGCCAATCCAATGGCAACAAAAACTAGCACAAAGTCTTCCCGAACCGCTTTGGCAGCAATTACAAGCACCTAGCCCAACGCCTGAACAAGCGCCCTCTAATCTATGGGCGCTCGATGCGAGCCGTGATTGGCCTTGGCGAATCAGTTTATCTAGTCTTCATCTACAAGATATTCAGCTCAGTTTTGCCCAAGCTTATCCGGATCTGGCATTGCACAAGTTAGAAATTAGTCAACTGCGTTCTGCTTATCCGGAAATTGCCAGCCCAGTACATCTCGATCTTGCTTGGTACCAGGCCGATACCCAGTTGGGCCGAGTGCAATTAGAGGCGCAAATTCAACCGCTACTCGCTAGTTTACCAGTACAAGGACAAGTCCACTTGCAGGCGCAAGCACTGAATGCATGGGGCCTACCTGTCAGTGCAAAAACGCAAGTTAATCTACAACAAGCCTTTCATCTGGTGCAAAAATCTCAAAGTTGGCAAGTAGCCACGCAAGGCCAAATTGGTACCCAAGCACTCGCCTTACAAATCCCTGAAGATGTCGCCGTCGCTTTACAAGACTTACGCTGGCAAGGCAAGGTGGCACTTGATTGGCCTTTAGATCCACAGACAAATGCACCCAAGATCAACACCCAAGGCAAATTACAGCTTGCAGATTTAAGTCTCCAGCTTGCGCAACAAAAACACCAGCTCGATCAGTTGACTTTAGCAGGTGATCTGCAATTGGCTTCTTTCACCGATCCTCAGCTTAACTACCAAGGCAAGGTGCAGTTGACCGGCCTACAAGCCCAGTTAGAACAGCAAAAGCATCAACTTAAAGATTTTGCCTTAGAAGGAAAGGTACAAGTTGCTTCCTTAGCATCACCTATCCTGGATTATCAGGGTCAATTCCAACTGAGCGGCCTTAATAGCCCTTATGTACAAGTAGATCAATTGCGCTGGCAAGGTCAAAGTGGCTGGAAAACGGCCCATCAGGCTTGGTCGATGCAAGCTGATCTCGGGCTGCAAAACATACAAGTCCCCTTATCAGCACAAGCCTACATCCAAGTGCAAGATGTTCAGCTTAAGCAAATCCACACCACCCCAGAATCCAGCACGCTGGCAGCCCTGCAGATCGCAAACATCACGGGAAAAAACACACCTGAGCCTTTAGCACTCGAATCTTTAAGCCTCCGTGAACTGGATTTAGGCGCCGTATTACAGACGCCCAAAATCACCTTAGCCGGTGTACAAGTAGGTGCTTTCAATCTAGGCCGTGCTGATAAGGCTTTTTATCTTGCGGGATTAGAGGTAGGCCAAGTGGCCATAGATCTAGCAAAATCCCAAGCGGCTATCGGTACAGTGCATCTGTTGGAAAGTCGCCAAAGCCTCAGCTGGACCCAAACAAATCAACTCGAACCTTGGCAAAGCCGCATCACCTTATGGCAACAAGCCTTACAACCGACAGATCCAGCGCCTCCAGCGGAGAAGTCCCCAGCGCCCAGTGCGCCTTGGGAATGGTTTGTAGAATCTATCGCGATTCAGCAACCCCAATATATCAGCTTGCGTGATTTAAATTTGCAACGTCCAGAATACACGCAAATTAGTCTACAAAAGATGCGTATTGATGATTTAGGTATGCCCCATGCGCAAGCCTCGCCTTGGCTAGTTGAGGGTATTTTAGATGAACAAACCCCTTTTAAAGTCCAAGGCCAAGTCACTTTAACACCTGAACTTCGCTGGCAAACTGGGGTTCGGTTACAGGATCTGGCTTTAAGTAGTTTCGATGCCTATAGCCGCCATTATGCAGGGATTAATCTTGCCAGTGGCCAATTACAGCTGACTTTAGATGCGCAACAAGATACGCAAGGGATACGCGGTAATACTAAACTGCAATTATATCATTTGGATGCCAATCCCATTTCTGATCAGGCCGCCCAAAAGATTAACCGTTTGCTATCTATGCCTTTGGGCTTGGTCATTTCTGTTTTAGAAGATTCCGATGGTGAAATTGCCCTGGATATTCCCTTCGATTTCCAAGCAGGTAAAACCAAGGTCGGTTTAGAAGATGCTTTGTTATTAGTCACCCGTAAAGCAGCACAGCAAGCTGCCTTATATTATTTGCGTAATAGTTTGCAACCTTATACAGGGCTCATTACTTTAGGCCAGCTCGCATTAGAAGGGGCTGAATACTTAACGCAAGTGAAGTTAGATCCCTTGACTTTTCCCCCCGCACAAGTTGGTTTAAATGATCGCCAACAAGACTATCTCACGAAAATTGTCAAAATGCTTAACGACAGGCCAAGCCTACATTTTAGCTATTGTGCTGATGCTGGTAGCGAGGAGGTACAAGCCTTAGAAAACCCACAAACTAGGGCACCTTTGTTAGCGGCTTATCCACAACTTGCACAAATCACCCAAGCAGAGGAATTAGCAGCCAGTCTACAAAAAATTCGCCAACGTTTAGTGAGAGAATTTTTACTCGCTGCCAATATTGAAAACCAACGTCTTGCCCTGTGCTCTCCTGCATCCCAAATGCCCGAACAAAGCCAAGTGCGTATGGGGATTGTTCAGTAATTTTCCCACCTTATGCAGGCCTTCTTGATCCAAGGAGGCCTGCACTTCTAGCTTTGATCAGGCTTTTTGTTGCACACCCTAGCGCATTTTGCTAGATTCTAGCCTTTCGTATTCCAAATAAGCCTTCCTATTTTAGCCTTTGACGCCCAGGGCGAGCGTATCGATGCCTGAAGAAACACCTTACTCTCAACACAGTGCTACGCATCTGATTTTCGTCGCTCTTCCGCTCTTATTTGAACGTCATTTACCGACGGATATTTCTTTACAAAAAGCCCTGCATTTGTTGCGCCAAGGTTTATTTTTCTCTCATCAACTTGAATTAAGTCGTCCTTCTTATCAAATTCATCCCGAAGATAAAAGCCTCATTTACCCGATTCACTTAGACCCTGAGCATAGAGCTTTAGTCCTAACGTTAAACCCAGATATTCGTTTGGAAGCTTGTCGCGCGCTGGGCTTTAATAGTTTTGAAGAATATCGGCGCTGCGAGGATTTATTTTTACAAGGGGCTGCTGATCAATTAGGCCGTTTATTGCGGCATGCACATTTACGCACTGATAGTTTTTATCAAGATGATCAATTTTTTTCGGTGATTTTTGACACGATTCCAGATGCTGTCACCATTACCCGCTTAAGCGATGGATGTTATATCGAAGTCAATCGTGCTTTTTGTGAATACACTGGATATTTACGTGAGGAGGCTTTGGGGCGCACACCCGCCGAGCTACAAATCTGGGCAGACCCACATTTTCGCGAAACCTTGCGTACTCAGCTTACCTTACACAATAAAGTCACAGGGCTAGAAACTCGTTATCGTAACCGCCAAGGTCAGCTACGTGCGGTACTCGTTTCTGCAACCTGCATTCCTATTCGCGGCGAATTATGCATGGTCGGTGGGTTTCGTGATATTAGTGACCGCAAGCACTTAGAAGAGCGCTTAAGCCATATCGCAGAACATAATCATGTGACAGGCTTGGTTAATCGACATTATTTACAGCGTCAAGGCGACACTTGGCGGGCACGTTGGCACGAATATGGCATTCGAGTTGCTTATATTTATCTCGATTTAGATCGTTTTAAAAATATTAATCACAGCTTTGGCTATGGGTACGGTGATTTATTATTGCAGGCCGTTGCACAACGATTATTAGAATCTTTTCCTGAAGAAATTCTTGTCACCCATCTTGCTGCTGACGAATTTTTACTTTTAGTGCCTTTTACTGAGAAAGAAAGTATTCAAAAAACACTCGATTTTTTGCGTACTTTATTTGTCCGTCCATTTCAACTGCGTGATCGGCGTTTATACATTACGGCCAGTTCAGGTGTCATCGAAGATGCCACTTATACAGATTTTGATTTAGAAGCCCTTATTCAAAAAGCGCATAGTGCATTAAATCAAGCCAAACGTTTAGGCTCACAACAATGTGCTTTTTACACCCCAGTACTTGATCAACATACGAGCGCACGCTTACAACTTGAAGGCGAACTCAGAGAAGCACTCGATAACGAAGAATTTTTCTTGGTTTATCAGCCACAAATTGATATGCGCTTACAACAAATCACAGGGGTAGAGGCTTTAATCCGCTGGCAACACCCTAAGCGTGGCTTGGTCTCACCAGCACAATTTATTCCTGTCGCCCAGGAAACCGGCTTAATTATTGAAATCGGTGCTTGGGTTTTGCAAACTGCCTGCCATCAAATGCGCCAGTGGCAACAACAAGGAGTCGCGATTCCCAAGGTAGCCGTCAATGTTTCTGGTGTACAAATTGAGGCAGGGACTTTATTAGCTACCTTAGATAGTGCATTACAACAAAACCAGCTTGATCCTAGCCTTTTAGAATTAGAAATTTCTGAGGACTTTTTTATTCATCAAGCAGATACCGTTTTACAGACATTAACGAGTATTCGTGAACAGGGAGTAAAACTTTCTATTGATGATTTTGGTACAGGGTATTCCTCTTTAAGCCAAATACATCGTTTGCCCTTAGATATTTTAAAAATTGATAAAAGTTTTATTGACCAACTTGCCCACCAAGATACTGCGATTGTGCAAGCTATTATTGGTATGGCAAAAGCTTTGGATTTAGAAATCATTGCCGAAGGCGTAGAAACAGCACAACAAGCAGGTGCCTTATTAGATATGGGATGCTCACAAGCCCAAGGCTATTTATATAGTCCACCACTGCCTTTAGAGGCTTTAGCGGACTTTATTAAACAGCGCAGTTTTCACGTATTATAGGAAAGAGCCCCCACTTCTTAGAGCAGGGACTTCAGGGCATTAGGCTTGTAATTCTTGCTCGGTAAAGATCCCTTCAAATAACACACTAGACAAGTAACGCTCGCCAGAATCAGGCAAGATAACCACTAAGGTTTTGTCTTTGAACTCGTCCAATTCGCTTAAGCGTAATGTCGCCGCCAGCGCAGCACCACAGGATATCCCACACAAAATCCCTTCTTTGAGCATGAGTTGACGTGCCTGAGCAATTGCCTCTTCATTACTCACAGCTTCCACACGATCGACCAAACTTAAATCCAAGTTTTTAGGAATAAAGTTGGCTCCTATACCTTGAATTTTATGAGGTGCGGGTGTGATCTTCTCGCCACGCAACGCTTGCCCAATAATGGCAGAATCTTGCGGCTCAACAGCCACACTCGTAATTGCTTTATGCTGTTTTAAGTAACGCGAGACACCACTTAAAGTGCCGCCTGTGCCTACGCCGGCGACAAAGACATCCACTTCGCCTTGGGTATCTTGCCAAATTTCTGGACCTGTCGTTTGTTCATGAATCGCAGGATTGGCAGGATTCTCAAATTGTTGTGGCATAAAATAACGTTCTGGGTCCGCTTGCGCCAGCTCGCGTGCTTTATCCACCGCACCTTGCATTCCTTTCGCTGGCTCGGTCAAAATAATATTGGCACCCAAAGCCTTCATCACTTTACGACGCTCTAGGCTCATAGAAGCTGGCATAGTTAAAATCACTGGATAACCGCGTGCAGCACCCACAAAACACAAGGCAATACCTGTATTGCCTGAGGTGGGTTCAATAATTTCCATCCCTGCCTTGAGCACACCACGCTGTTCTGCATCCCAAATCATATTGGCGCCAATACGGCATTTCACTGAAAAAGCAGGGTTGCGGCTTTCAATTTTAGCGAAGATTTTTTTACCAGGCGCAATGCGTGACAGATGCACTAAAGGGGTACGGCCTATAGTTAAGGAATTATCGGCAAAGATGCTCATGCTTACTCCTAAAATGACGGCGAAATGAACCAAGGTCGACAGCGTGGAAACCTAGTATAAAAGTCAGGCTTACAAAAAACTAGCTATAAGCATTGGGTTTTTTATTCCTTTTGTCAATTAAACTCCAAGAATATCGTCTAAATCACCACCGGGAAGTGGCGTGACTTGCTCATAATTATCCAAAACGTCCCGTGCCATACGCCGCCCTAATTCGATTAATTCAGGCGCTTTATGAAACTCATAACCCGCACATACAGTTTTAGGAATTTCCACTACGATATCTGGGGGATAACCTGCCATCTTATATTGTGCTAACGCCGCTTGGGTGATCTCAAAGGATTGCAACATTAAATCCAACTTACTCCAGTTCATTTCCGATCCTAGCGGGGTTTGCTCCTCTGTTTTGATTTCTTTTAAGACCTCATTCGAGGCTTGCTTATTTAATAGCTGTCCCGCTAACCCCTGTACCCGTTTTACCCATTCACTTAATCCCTTAGCTGGCTGCTGCATATCTGGGGTTCTGTGGCGTTTAATCCAATCTGGCATGAGTTCATTTAAAGTCGCACGTCCTTTTTGTGCGGTTACATTCACTGCGAGAATTAAATCCGCATGACTTGATACGGTAGGAATAATAGGTAGGGGGTTCACTAAACCGCCATCGACTAAAATACGATTCCCCGCATGTACTGGGGTGATCACCCCAGGTACAGCAATTGAAGCACGAATGGCAGTTTCTAAACTGCCTTCTTGAAACCAGACCTCTTTTTGCTCTAATAAATCAGTCGCCACGGTTGTAAACGCGATGGGTAAATCTTCGATACGCATTCCAGCTAATAAATCACTAATCACCTCCATCACACGTTCACCGCGCATCGCCCCCATAGGACTCCAAGTGATATCCACTAAACGCAATACATCCAAGTAATCTAGGCGAGTGACCCACTCTTTGAAAGCTTTTAGTTGTCCAGCAGCATAAACACCGCCGACTAAAGCGCCCATAGAACACCCAGAAACACAAATAATTTCGTAGCCTCTGGCTTCTAACTCTTCAATCACACCAATGTGCGCATAGCCACGCGCACCCCCACTTCCCAAAACTAAAGCGACTGTCTTATTTGTTTGCATCTTGAAGATCCTTAAAGGATGATAGACCCACTTAATTTTGTATTAAGCTACCTTTGAGCATACATAAGACACATATCAAGAGTGAATACCGGGACAGGTCAGAATGATGCAAATAAGCCTTGGACGCAGATGGCAACCCCTTGCGCTGACACTTTATTTAGCCGATTTGGGCGAGATTTTTCCCGGACGGCAGCAAGACTGGATTTTGATCAGCGTATTGACCTTGATAAGTACACCTGCACTCGCATTTACACCGCCGAGCTTGCATACATCGCCTCAGCTAGTGAGCTTTGAGCAATATGAGCTTGCAGAACCTTTAGAAAAACTAAAAAATCAGCTCAAACAAAATATTAGCAACCAAGAGGGGCAGGTTTCTTTAGTTTTGGACCCGCAAACACAAGGGACCGCTTTGCTTGTAGAAATGCATTCTGCACCTTATGCACGTCTAGTACCTCAAGCCAGTCAAATGGCACTTAAACCTGTGTTACAGCCACAAACTAGCCAAGTTTTAATTGGCTATGATGCCAAGCGTCAGGGTTTTTTAGTCCATTTAGATCCTGAACACTTCCCCAAGCAAAGCACACCTGCTCCCTTATTTATTCATGCCTTAGCGGCCCACTTTGTGGGCGAAAATTTCCGCCCCTTATTGTTAGATAGCCCACAATTAGTGTTAGCCATTAAATATTTACGTGTAACGCAGCAATCACTAGCAACGCCTTTGATCTTGCGGCAAAGCTGGCAAGACAGCTTAACCGGAGAATTAATGGTAGATTCGGAGGGGCGTTTACATACTCAGTTGCGTCCGCAAGATTACCCTTTATATACACCTGATTTACATACAGAACCCAGCTTACCTTTACTTGAGCCACGTTATTATCTTGAACAAGCCTTATCTTGGGATAAACCTGAGCAGGTGTATCGTTATTATCCGCAACCTCAAGGGATTTTATGTGTCCAAGCGCAAACAGGCGCACAGGAGGAAACCCCTGTCACCTTTATCACCTGGGCACAATTAATGCAGGTGTTAGAACCTGCACAAGACTACGACTTAGGTCCAAGACCTGAAGGGTAAGCAGATATCTTATTGATATTTTTATGCTTAATTTTGATCCGTGACAGGCAAACCTTGCTTGGTCATCTGCTAAAATCAGCGTATAATTCGATCAAATCAGTGCTTGTTAATATATTAGCTAATGTGCTTGTTCGAGCTGACCCTCTAACAAGCTAAGCGAAATCCACGCCGCATCTAATCAGCTCTCATTCAGAAGAGTCGCGGTTTGGGAAAAACTCCAAAGGCTACTGACCTAGCCTTAAGACTTGATGATGAGGAATCAAACCATGGCCAATAAAAGCCGTCGTAATTTCATGAAAGCAGGTTTATTAGGTTTAGCTGCGCTGCCTTTCGGTATGGGCGTAATGAGCCGCGAAGCTTTCGCTGCCACCTTACCTGAGCTGCCAGAAGATCACCCACAGGCTAAAGCACTGCACTATGTCGTCGACGCAACGACTTCTACTCATGCAAAATATGCTGCAGGCCAAACCTGTGAAAACTGCATGTTCTTCAAAGCAGACAACAATGGTTGTGCGCTTTTCCCACAGAACTCGGTTGCACCTGCTGGCTGGTGTCAATCTTGGACCAAAAAACCAGGCTGATTTATTCCCGCCTTGGTCAATAAGAAAACCCCGCATTTGCGGGGTTTTTTGGTTTCTCGGTTAAGCATCAATACGCTTGTACTTAATGCGGTGCGGTGTATCATCACCCACCCGCTTTTTGTGGTCTTCTTCGTATTCGCTGTAGTTACCTTCGAAAAACACCACTTTAGAATCTCCCTCATAGGCAAGAATGTGGGTCGCGATCCGATCAAGGAACCAACGATCGTGCGAAATCACCATGGCACAACCGGGGAAACTTAACAAAGCTTCTTCCAAAGCACGCAAGGTTTCAATATCCAAGTCGTTGGAAGGCTCATCCAAAAGCAACAAGTTAGCCGCTTGTTTAAGTACCATGGCCAAATGCAAACGGCCGCGCTCCCCACCGGAAAGCTCTCCCACACGTTTTTGCTGATCTTGGCCTTTGAAGTTAAAACGCCCAACATAGGCACGCGAAGGCACTTCATAACTGCCAATACGCAAAATATCTTGGCCTTCGGACACAGCTTCCCAAACACTCTGGTTGCCATCAAGCCCATCACGTAACTGATCTACAAAAGCCATTTGTACGGTTTCACCAATCACGACTTGGCCTTGGTCTGGCTGCTCAACCCCTGCAATCAATTTAAACAGGGTCGATTTACCCGCACCATTACCCCCAACAATCCCGACAATCGCCCCTTTAGGTAGACTGAAAGAAAGATCTTCAAACAGAACACGACCATCAAAACTTTTACTTACTTGATTAAACTCCACCACTTTATCGCCAAGACGCGGGCCAGGTGGAATATAAATTTCGTTAGTTTCATTACGTGTTTGATAATCTTGCGATTGCAATTCTTCAAACTGCTTCAAGCGGGCTTTTGATTTTGCTTGACGTCCTTTCGGATTCTGGCGAACCCATTCTAACTCCTGCTTGATCGTTTTCTGACGTGCCACTTCAGATTTAGCTTCTTGCTCTAAGCGCTGCTCTTTTTGCTCCAACCAAGACGAGTAGTTTCCTTGCCAAGGAATTCCTTGACCACGGTCGAGCTCTAAAATCCAACCCGCCACATTATCCAAGAAGTAACGATCGTGAGTAATGGCGACCACAGTGCCTGGATATTCATGCAGAAAGCGCTCTAACCAAGCCACAGATTCCGCATCCAAGTGGTTGGTTGGCTCATCCAGTAACAGCATATCTGGGCTAGAAAGTAACAAACGGCACAGGGCAACCCGGCGTTTTTCCCCGCCCGATAAATGCTCTACTTTCGCATCCCAAGGGGGTAAGCGTAATGCCTCTGCAGCAACCTCTAACTTGCGTTCTAGGTTGTGCGCATCTGCCGCTTGAATAATGTTTTCTAAACGCGCCTGTTCAGCGGCTAAGGCATCAAAATCTGCGTCTGGATCTGCATAGGCTGTGTACACTTCATCTAAACGTGCTTGCGCTTCTTTAATGCCAGAAACGGCTTCTTCAACAATTTCACGCACTTGTTTTTGCGGATCAAGTTGAGGTTCTTGTGGTAAATAGCCAATATTAATCCCTGACATAGGGCGAGCTTCACCATTATATTCTTGGTCAACGCCTGCCATAATGCGTAATAAAGTCGATTTACCCGCACCGTTGAGGCCTAGAACCCCAATTTTTGCGCCTGGAAAGAAGGATAAGGAAATATCCTTTAAGATTTCACGTTTCGGGGGCACCACCTTGCCCACACGATTCATTGTAAATACATATTGAGCCATGCGTTCACCCATTTATCATTTTGGTCAAAGGTCAAAAGAGCCTATTTGCTCAGGGTATAGATGGCGCAGATCATAGACATTTCCTCAAGGGAATGCCAGTGAGCACCTTAGCAAGTTGAAAAAAACTCGTGTTATTTGCACTTTCTTTTCATTATGCCTTGCCGACTTGAGTAGGGTAGAATAAAGAATCTTTATCTTTGCTTCGCTAGTACTTATCTGGCGACTGATGCTTTTATCTTTATCCCCGTAATTCGAGGCCCGCTTTTATGTTTACACCTGATATGCGCGTTGCTGACTTTGATCCTGAGGTTTGGGCAGCGATGGAAGCTGAAGCTCAACGTCAAGAAGATCACATCGAGCTGATCGCCTCTGAAAACTACACTAGTCCACGTGTCCTCCAAGCCCAAGGTAGCGTACTGACCAATAAATACGCAGAAGGTTATCCTTACAAGCGTTACTATGGCGGCTGTGAGCACGTCGATGTGGTGGAGCAATTAGCCATTGATCGTGCAAAAGAATTATTTGGCGCGGCTTATGCCAACGTACAACCACACTCTGGTTCACAAGCCAACAGTGCAGTTTACATGGCACTTTTACAACCAGGTGATACTGTATTAGGGATGAGCCTTGCGGATGGTGGTCACCTCACGCATGGTGCTAAACCTAATTTCTCCGGCAAAATTTATCATGCTGTTCAGTACGGTTTAAATCCTGAAACCGGCGAAATTGATTACGCCGAAGTTGAACGCTTAGCAAAAGAACATCAGCCTAAAATGATTCTGGCTGGTTTTTCTGCTTACTCGCGGATTGTTGATTGGGCAAAATTCCGTGAGATTGCAGATCAAGTCGGCGCTTATCTATTTGTTGATATGGCACACATTGCCGGCCTGGTGGCAGCGGGTGTTTATCCCTCACCTATGCCTTATGCAGATGTCGTCACCACGACCACACATAAAACCTTACGCGGCCCTCGTGGCGGTTTGATTTTGGCAAAAGATGATCCTGAGCTACACAAAAAGCTCAACTCTGCAGTTTTCCCTGGTGGGCAGGGCGGTCCTTTAATGCATGTGATTGCTGCAAAGGCCATTTGTTTTAAAGAAGCCATGGGTGAAGACTTCAAAACGTACCAAGCACAAGTAGTGAAAAATGCGCGTGCGATGGCCAGCGTGATGATGGACCGTGGTTATGATGTGGTTTCCCAAGGCACAGATGATCACCTCTTCTTGCTTTCTTTGATCCGTCAAGGGATTACAGGGAAGGATGCCGATGCAGCGCTGGGTCGTGCCCATATCACAGTGAACAAAAATGCTGTGCCAAATGATCCACAAAGCCCCTTTGTCACTTCAGGTCTGCGCATTGGTACCCCTGCGGTTACAACCCGTGGATTCACGGAAGTAGAGTGTCGCGAACTTGCCACTTGGATTTGTGATATTCTCGACGATATTCACAATGAAGAAACCATTGAACGTGTCAAAGCACAAGCTTCTGCCTTGTGTGCGCGTTTCCCTGTGTATGCGAACTAACCATTCCCTGCTATTTTTAGCATTTAGGTAATCATTAAGGATGTCCTTTGCGGGCATCCTTTTATTTATGGGGCCAAGCGATGACAAATCCCTTATCTTCCCTTCCTTTATTAACCTGTGCCGAAGCAGATTACCCCCTGATCTGTGAAACCGACCTACCCAAAGCAAGCCACGTACTAGACACTTGTCACTTGTATTGTCCCGAGCCCATTATGCTTTTACATCAAGCTGTGCGCGCTTTAGATAGTCAAAGCATTTTGCATGTCATAGCAACCGATCCGGCCACGCAAAGAGATATTCCCAAGTTTTGCACTTTTTTGCGGTATCCTTTGTTGCATCAAGGGCAGGATGATCAAAACCAATATCATTATCTCCTCAGCCTGACCAAGCAAACTTAAAGTTATAATAAAATATTTTTAAATACTTTGACGAAATAAGAAGAAGCAGGTTAACTAGCTGCGTTTTTTAGTGCTTTTTGTTGATCAACTCGGCCGCTTTTGCAGACTTAAAAACCTTGCCAAGCACACAGAGTTATTCGCTTTTGTATGATGGGGTTCACCAGCATGACACCGAAACGCCTGACACATTTGAAACAGCTTGAAGCTGAATCAATCCATATCATCCGCGAGGTTGCCGCCGAGTTTGATAATCCGGTGATGCTTTATTCCATCGGTAAAGACTCTTCTGTCATGCTGCACCTTGCACGCAAGGCCTTTTTCCCAGGGCGTCCACCGTTTCCTTTAATGCACATAGATACTACGTGGAAATTCCGTGAAATGATCACCTTCCGTGATCGTATGGCGCAAGAAGCCGGTATGGACTTAATAGTGCATACCAACCAAGAAGGCGTGGATGCCGGTATTAACCCTTTTGAACATGGCGGCAAATATACCGACATCATGAAAACAGAAAGCTTAAAACAAGCTTTAAATCATTATAAATTTGATGCTGCCTTTGGTGGTGCACGTCGTGATGAAGAAAAATCACGTGCCAAAGAACGTGTTTATTCTTTCCGTGATAAATTCCATCGTTGGGACCCTAAAAACCAACGTCCTGAACTTTGGAATCTTTATAATAGCCGTGTCAATCAAGGGGAATCTATTCGTGTCTTTCCTTTATCTAACTGGACGGAATTAGATATTTGGCAATATATTTATTTAGAAAACATCCCCATTGTTCCCCTTTATTTAGCAGCAAAACGCCCTATTGTAGAGCGTGATGGCATGCTAATTATGATTGATGATGAGCGCATGCCATTAAATGCAGGTGAAACCCCAGAATATAAAGAAGTCCGCTTTAGAACATTAGGCTGTTATCCTTTAACAGGGGCGGTAGAATCCAGTGCAAATACCTTGCCTGAGATAATTCAAGAAATGCTAGTTGCACGAACGTCTGAACGTTCAGGCCGTGCTATAGATCATGATCAAGCTGGATCTATGGAAAAGAAAAAGCGTGAAGGTTATTTCTAACTCATATTTATAAAGGCTTCTATCATGCATACTTCAAGCACTCAAATTACGCCTGAGACTATCCAAGCTTATTTGCAGCAACATGAGCAAAAAGACTTATTACGTTTTATTACTTGTGGCAGTGTCGATGATGGCAAATCAACCCTGATCGGGCGCTTATTACATGATTCTAAAATGATCTATGAAGATCAACTTGCAGCAGTCACTGCAGACAGTAAAAAGGTTGGTACCACAGGCGAAGCACCTGATTTAGCCTTACTGGTTGATGGACTCCAATCAGAACGCGAACAAGGTATTACCATTGATGTTGCTTATCGCTATTTTTCTACAGATAAGCGTAAATTTATTATTGCAGATACTCCAGGGCATGAGCAATACACTCGCAATATGGCTACAGGTGCCTCAACCGCACAATTGGCTATCTTATTAATTGATGCACGTTACGGTGTGCAAACGCAAACTAGACGCCATAGTTTCATTTGTTCCCTACTAGGCATTAAACACTTTGTGATTGCCATTAACAAAATGGATTTAGTTGATTACAGTGAACAAACCTTTGCGCAAATTAAAACAGATTATTTAACTTTTGCTCAAGATTTAGGTGTACAAGATATTCAATTTGTACCTATTTCTGCCCTAGCAGGTGATAACGTCGTTCACCCAAGCGCGCATATGCCTTGGTATCAAGGTAACACCCTAATGTCTTGGCTCGAAGAAGTCGAAATTGCTAAAGATATCAACTATGATGCAGTGCGTTTCCCCGTACAGTATGTTAATCGACCACATTTAAATTTCCGTGGCTACTGTGGTACTCTAGCTTCCGGAAGCCTCAATGTTGGCCAGAAAATCAAAGTGTTACCTTCAGGAAAAACGTCTACAATTAAATCTATTATTACTTATGAAGGTGAGCTAGAAACAGCTTATGCAGGTCAAGCGATTACCCTAACATTAAATGATGAGATAGATATTTCCCGAGGGGATTTAATTCTTGCTGCTGAGCAAGACACTCATTTATCTCAGCACCTGCAGGCACACCTTGTATGGATGCATGAAACCCCCTTACAAATTGGCAAGCAATATCATATTAAGTTAGGTACACAGTTTACTTCTGCTTATGTAACCCATATTGACTATCAAGTAGATATTAACACCCTAGCAAAAGAAGCCAGCGATCACTTATCTCTCAATGGTATTGCTTTATGTCGATTAGAATTAACAATGCCTGTTGCTTTTGATACCTATGAAGCTTGCCCACACACGGGAAGTTTTATTCTCATTGATCGTCTCTCTAACTTGACGCTAGCAGCTGGTATGATTACTCAGAATCTAGATAAATTACAAGAAGAGACAAGCCATTCCAGCTTTGAACTAGAACTTAATGCACTTATCCGTAAACACTTCCCCCATTGGCAAGCTAAAGATATTAGCCAACTGATTAAAAGTTAAAACGTATTTTTTAAACGCCTGTGTTGACGTTGGCTCAATACAGGTGTTAAATTCTGAGTTATATTAGCCTGCTTCTCTAGTAAAGCTTCTATATTGATAGGGTATTGACGATACAAACGAAAAAACTCACTACGCGAGAATTCTTGTAATATTTTCTGGCTATAAGCCACTTTTCTATTTTTTCTCAAATCGAAACCTTTATAACCTAAAACTTGTAAACAGTGTTCACATATTTTCAATGATGCTGTACGTGTCTCTTGTTTTATCAAAGGCAAATCACCTTCGCGTTTAGTGCTAATATAAACATATTCATGTTGTTTTAATTTTTGACACTGTGCTAAATGGTAAACAGATGATTCTGGAAGGTATAAAATCACTCTAGTATTTTTAAATGCCCAAGTAGAATCTGCCAAAGGCACCAAATTTCTAATTGAGACTTTCTTCCCCTGTAATTCTAATAAAGACCTTTCTTGACCAGTCAGATGATACTTTGGGTTAAAGAGCTTAAAATAACCATACCTAGAGGTTCCCATCTTTTTCCTCAGCTGATTAAAAGCTTCATCCTCCAAGAAATTAGGTAATTTCATTTAAGTCCCTCGTTCCAAAATAGCACGTATCCTCGCATCAGCATCTGTACGCAAACGAAATTCTACTCGGCGTGAACGTTCAGAATCTTCTTGTCCCTGAGTATCCAAGATGAGCTTAGAAGAAGAAAGTCCATTTGCAGTTACATGGTCTAATAACCAAATTTTTTGATTAAATACGGCTTGCAAACTTAATAAATAAGCTAATGTAGAACGTGTACGTGCTTGTGATAAACGCATATTATTAATATAGGCTTCGTCTTCATTAACAGCATTAGTCCAATCACTTGATGTATGACCTTCAATACGTACTTCAGCAATTTCGTTACGATAAGCATCTGAGGTAATTATTTTTGTATAACGTGGAAAAAAATCCTGTAATATTAATTTAAAACTAGATTTAAGCTCTGCTGAGCCAACTTCAAATAAAATATCTGTATTGTAAAACTGTAAGGATAGATCTTTCTTTAATTCAGCACCCCAACGAGGCAAATCTTTTTCAAACTCTTTCAATAAATCTTGATACAGATTCTCACGAAGATCAATATAAAGCTCAGCCACTTCCTTTATTTTTTGTGATTCTTTTTGCACAATCACCATAAAAATAACAGATAATAATAAAAACACCATCATAAGTGCTGCCATTAAATCACTTACGGAAATCCAATGAGCACCATCTTCTGCTGTGCTTTGGGTTTCTTCTTCATCTTGCGAGTACATAAATAACCTACTATCAAGAATCTTTAGATGGATTAATTTGTTCCGCTAAACTTACTACATCTCTTAGCTTATCTGTCAAGGGCATATAATCATTCACAAATTTCTCCGATAAAGCCGCCAATTGAAAGCCAAAACTTTGTAATGAGTGGGTTAGCTCATACTCTAAAGCTTGATCCATTCTTGTAAGTTGTTGTTCATTACGGTCTAACATTTTAATAAGTAAATTTTTCTGTTTATCTTGTAAAGTTTCAATATTAATACTCATATCCTGAGTCACCTGAATCACTGTTTTTTCAATATGCTTACCTGTCTTTAATAAAAGATCATTCATTTGTTGATGACTTATTTGAATACCTTGCGCGAGTTCTTCTGTCAAAGCAAATACACGCCCCTCTAAAGCAGGTAAGCCATCAGAAGCTTTACTTACAAGCTTTGCTAAACCTTCTAAGTAAGCACCCAAGGCATTAGATTGTTGCTGTAAACCTTGCATCACATCTCCTAAAGAAGCCGAAACTTGATTAAAGGCCTGTGTATGCTCTACCATGGTTTTATAAGCTTCTGTTGCTTTATCTAGAACTTTGCCATTAGCTTCTTGCTCGCGAATTAACTTATTCAATTCTTCTTTATAGCTTTGTTGCCATACAAGCATCGACTCTACAGCAGAATTAAGATGTTTAAAATTTTCGCCATACTCAACTTTAATTTTTTCATTAAATTCTATTAACAAGGATTTAAGTGCTTCCTGTAATGCCTGTGTATTTTTTTGTGCGACTTCGCTCTGGTACTGCAAAATGTCAGTTTGTTGTTTATTAAGAGTCTTTGTTAATTCCTGAAGATTTTTATCAAAGCTTACTTGTGTGCTCTGCATTTGCGCGCCTAGCTGGCTCAAATTCGATTTATCTAGCAACATGCGTATATCCCCCAACAAAGTTGCTACATCATCAAGAGTTGCACCTGTTACTTTTTTTGTACCATCTAAACCACGCACATGGTTCAGCACATGACGTAATTTAATTGTCATTGCACCAATTAAACCTACGATAGAAGACCAAAAAGCCGTTTTTAAACCTTCTATTAATCCGGGAACACTAGCTTCTATATCTGCGCTATTAAAGTCCATTAGCCCTAAAGCAACACCTAAAAAAGTGCCTAAAATACCTAAACTTGTTAAAATAGAGGGCGCTGTATTTACTGTACGCAATGAATAAACAGGTCCGTGAAAATATAAGGTTAAAATAATAATTAGCCCAGAAAATATTTGGGTCAGAGGTGATAAAGCGTTTAAGAATTCCATAGCCTGACCTTAAAAATTTAAATTAGTACCCCAGAAAATTTTATCTTGTTAATCTAAAACATCTTAACATGGACACTCTCTAACAGGGATAATTTTACATGTTTGACAGCTTACTTTAAGCACAAAAAAACCCCCAAGCAGGTGCTTGAGGGTTTTTCTATTAGGTGCTTGACGATAACCTACTTTCACATGGGGAGACCCCACACTATCATCGGCGCGACGCGGTTTCACTGCTGAGTTCGGCATGGATTCAGGTGGTTCA
>NZ_FNYH01000010.1 GCF_900108915.1 Allopseudospirillum japonicum | reverse complement strand
GAGTCTGTGTAAGTCAATCATTCATTTGATTGTTGCGGACGTTGAAACAAGAAGCCTCGCCCATAGCCGTTAGGCGACGGGCGGGGAGTAGTCACGAATGGATTGGTACTTTTAACGAAAAGCGCGAAATTCTCCATCCAGAGTCGCATTGCGTTGCTTTGCGATTTGGGTGGGGATGGATAGCGCATCGCCCGCTCGGGCGATAAGGTGGACTTTTGCTGATGTGGGTGTGTTAGTAGCACTTTATTTTTTTGATTTTCTTGATACCCTAACCGCCATGAAAGCCCTCAGCACGTTCAAGTCAATTTCGATCAGGGGGTGATCCATCTACCGAAAATCCCCAGCATCAAAGCCAAATTCCATCGTCGGTTTGATCTGGAAAATTCCAAGATCAAAACCGTGACCATCAAGCGTTCACCCGCGGGTCATTATTTTGCCAGCGTACTAGTGGCGACAAATAAGATGAGTCCCACGCCTTCAGTGATCGAGCCGGATAAGACTCTTGGGAGATGTTTCTAACCTTCCTGAGCTATAAATGTATTGACGTTGGTAAAAATGTGCTCAAGATAGGTCGCTTTGAGCCAAGCTCGAAGACCTGCAATCACTGCAACCACCAGATGGAAACGATGCTGCTCAGCGTTCGCGTGTGGGATTGCCCTTATGTGGCACCCAAGGCATTTGCCGCGACACTAATGCAGCCAGAAATATCCGCGATCTAGGTTTAGCTGATGCGCTCGGAAGGCGCGTTTGCGTAAAGAGTTCCCACACAACCAGCCCTGTCAGCGCAGGGGTTGTGTCGAAAGGTACTGAGCTATTGGCTCAGTACGGGTCGCAAGAAGCCCCCACTAAAACGACTCCAGCCATTTAGTGGCGAGTATTTCACATTTCTCTTTCTCGGCAAGTGCACCTAAGGCTTGCCGAGCATTAAACTTTTTGCACTGTCATGATATTTTTTGTGCTCTCAGCACACTTAAACCTGCTAGAGCAATCATCATAATACCTAAGATGGAAATAGGGTCTGGAATATCTCCAAAAAAACTATAGTCTAAGCCTAATGCCCAAAAAATTGCTGAGTATTCAAAAACCGCTAAAGTTGAAATGGGAGCTCTTGCCATAGCTTCTGTCATCACCACATGTGCACTGCCACCAAGTAAACCCGCACCAACTAGCCAGATTAGCGATTCTGAACTTAAACTAGGCCACCCCCAAAAACGGGTAACAGCACCAACGAGCGCACAAGTTAAAGCAAAATAAAAAGCAATACTGCCGGCATGTTCTGTTTTAGTAAGCTGTTTTATTTTAACTTTCGCTAGGGCAGTGACAATGGCCATTAACAAACCTGCTCCACTACCAAATAAGAAAGCATGAGTAATCTCTGGAGCATAAAGTGAAGGTAGCAAGGTTACCAGTACGCCTAAAAAACCAAAAATCACCATGCAAATAAGATATAAAGAAGGTTTTTCACCTAAATAAATACTGGCCATGGGGATTGCTAACAAAGGTGCTAAAAAACTAAAAATGGCAGCTATGGAAAGTGGCAAATAAGATAAGGATATAAAGGATAAAAACATGGCTAAACACCCATATAAACTACGTTGCAAATGCCCTTTCCAGTTGTTCGTTTTTAATCCTTTTGGGAATGCATTAAAATATAACAAATAAACAATAATAGGAATCAGTGCGAGACTACTGCGCCAAAATACAATTTGTCCCACTGGAGCATCAACAGATGCTTTTTTAACGCACAACGCCATGCCAGCAAATAAGCCTGTTGCCAGTAACCTAAAAGCAATACCTTTCCAAGCACTCATGTAATTTGATCTCGATGCAATCACAACCTCAGGTACCTAGCGAGGGTACCTGTTATTTTACTCAATAAAATCTATCAAGCTTTTTTGACAGATCAATACAAGCAATAGCAAATTAAAAGAAATGTAAAACAGGACGCTGCAAACTGTCATCTTGAATTATTTTTATATTAACTCCGAAAACTTGTTGAATATTTTCTGGAGTTAATACAGTTTCAGGCCGGCCTGAAGCGACAAGATGGCCTGCTTGCAGCATAAATAAACGATCACAACGGTAGGCCTGATTAAGATCATGTAATGCCACTACAATCGTGGTTTGCAATACTTCAACTAATTGCAAAATGGCTAGTTGGTTTTGAATATCTAAGTGATTGGTTGGCTCATCTAATAAAAGCATTTCTGGCTCTTGTGCTAAAGCACGTGCAAGGTGGACACGCTGACGCTCACCTCCTGAAAGCGTTTGCCATACTCGATGACCTAGATGCTGGATATTTAACGCTTGCATGGCCTGATCTACAATCATATCGTCCCGCTCTGACCAAGGATTGCGCATTGAAAGCCAAGGTGTGCGCCCTAATTCAACGGCATCACGTACTTGGATACGATCATGGGTTTCTGCTTGTTGCGTGACAAAAGCCATCTGGCGAGCCAAAGCATTAGCTTTTAGGGTTTGTAAAGGCTGTCCTTTGAAGAGAATTTGTCCCCCAGTCGGCTGAATCATTTTTGCCAATAAGCGTAATAATGTTGATTTACCAGACCCATTGGGACCAATTAGACCTAAAACTTCTCCTTGATGGATTGTAAAAGACATTGGCTGAATCAAAATCTTTCCACTTAATTCATAGCTGATTTGTTGGACAGAAATCATCAGTTTTTTGCCCCTCGAATCAAAATAAGCGCAAATGCTGGTGCACCAATTAAAGCAGTGACTACCCCGATAGGGAGTACCTGTCCAGTAATGACAATGCGAGAAAGAATATCAGCGAGTACTAAAAATAAAGCGCCCATTAAAGCTGCTGTAGGCAATAAAACAGCATGACGCACCCCCACCAAAAAACGTGCAGCATGAGGAATGACCAAGCCAACAAAGCCTATCGAGCCCACCATAGAGACCATGACGGCAGTCAAAGTAGCCGTGACCAAAATAAGAATAAAGCGAACACGAGCAACAGGTATCCCAAGAGATTGCGCTGATTCAGTGCC
This sequence comes from Allopseudospirillum japonicum, assembly GCF_900108915.1. GTDB lineage: Bacteria > Pseudomonadota > Gammaproteobacteria > Pseudomonadales > Halomonadaceae > Pseudospirillum > Pseudospirillum japonicum. Next base: position 145,655 of record NZ_FNYH01000010.1, on the reverse strand, counting down.
AAAAGTGAAAGCATCTAAAGCGCGTGCATAATACCAAGTGATAAGTAAGCCTATGGATGCAATAGGTACAGCAAACCAAGCATCCTGCCAGCGTACACCACTGAGATTACCTAACAGCCAAAACATGATACCTCTGGCTGCTTCAGCATTGGCTGACTTGGTAATCATTAATGCAGATAGGGCATGAAATAATTGTGCACCAGCAATACCAGCTAGAATCATGTGTCCAGTAAAACGTGCCAACACGAGCACAAGTACAAAAGCAAGCAGAGCACCTAAAAAAGCACCAAAAGACATAGATAAGGCACCGGCGCCAACACCCAGAATGGCCACTGCAACAGCACCTGCAGAAGCGCCTGCAGAAATCCCTAAAATATAAGGATCGACTAACACATTCCTAAGCAAGGATTGCAAAATAACCCCGCTTACGGCTAAAGCAGCGCCACAACAGATGGCTACTACAGCACGACTTAGACGGTATTCCCACAAAATTCCTGCATCGATCAGATCTACCGTATGAGCTGCTCCAAGTAGCTTATTGGCGAGTGTTCTATATACAGTTGCTAAAGAAATACTACTTTCGCCGACCATAAGCGCAAGCAACATAGCCGTTAGCAAAAGACTAAATGCAGCTAGCAAGTACTTAGCATTGTCAAACACTAAGTATCCAAATTTATACATCACACGGATCATATCCGCTTACTCTCCTGAAAAATCCATTTTATCGATTGCAAGACTCAAAGTTTCCAAACCTTCAATGGAGCGTAAAGTGACATCCATTGCATGGGCATCCATGACCACGATGCGGTTATTGATTACTGCATCCATGGCTTTAGTCACAGGATCTGTACGCAAAAAATCTAATTTTTTCTGGTAATCATCGGCTTCAAAACGGCGGCGATCCATACGCGCAATCACAATAATATCTGGGTTGGCTTTAGCAATAGATTCCCAGCCGACCATAGGCCAAACCTCATCAGAGGTCACAATGTTGTTAATGCCTAGTGTGGACATCATCCAGCCAGGTACACCTTTACGACCTGCAACCCAAGGATCTACGCCCAAAGCCGCACTCGAATACCAAAATACAGCAGAGACATCTTGATGCTTATAACGTTGAGATTTTGCTATCACAGCGGCTTCACGTGCTTGGATACTTTTAACTAAAGCTTGTCCTTTTTCTTCTACAGCAAATAAATAAGCGAGGTCGCGAATATTTTTGTAGAGATTATCTAAAGAAAACAAAGCAGTACGTGTGCCATCCGTGCCACGGCTTGAGTCTTGATCAATACATTGAGAAGCCAATACATAGGTGCTTATTCCCAAAGTATGAAACTGCTCTCTTTTACCCACAACACCTTGAGGCCCTATGCTAAAAAGGAAATCGGCAGTGACTAAATCTGGCTTTTGCGAAACAAGGCTTTCAAAACTTGGAAAGTTATCTGCCAAGCGTGTGATTTCCGCGTTAATTTCTTGGAATTTTGGATCAACATCCGTAAACCAGTTAGAAGTCCCCACCACTTTTGTATGCAAGCCTAGATGATAAAGCATTTCTGTTGTTGCTTGTCCTACTGTGACTACACGTTCAGGGGGAGCTTTAAGGTTAATTTGCGTACCACAATTTTCCAAACTGATAGGTGTTTGACTAAATGTCAGCTGCGGTAGTCCCATAAGGAAGCTAGCGAACAACAAGGGACGTGAAAACTGAGATAAGCAAGAAATGCGCATAAGAGTCTCATTAAGATTCATTGATTGAATATCGGCAAGTGATCGAAATGATATTTTCCTATCATTTGCTAATGATTATCAATTGAATTAAAATAAACTCCCTATTCCAAAATGGAATACCTAATCAACAAAGCCAATTGAGACCCTAGGCAAAAGATGCGAGAAATTTTTAATCTGCGACAGTTAGAAGCGTTTCGGGCAGTAGTGAAACATGGATCTGTAAGTCGTGCTGCCAGCAGTTTGTTTATAACCCAATCTGCTGTAAGCAAACTCATATCTACCTTAGAGGATAACCTAGAGTTTGCACTCTTTGAGCGGTATTCTGGACGCTTGCATCCCACTTCTGATGCCTTAAAGTTATACGAACAGAGTGATCCTGTATTTTCTGAGTTATCTCAATTAAATCACCGGATTAAACAACTACAAAATAAGGAACGCCGTACTTTCTCGATAGGTGTATTACCTGCACTAGCGAGTCAATACTCAGCAGAGGTATGTAAGGTTTTTTGTGAAAATCACCCAAATATCGACATTTCCCTATTTTCTGGAAATACCCCTACAATTAAAGAAATGTTAATTAATGGAAAGTTAGATATTGGCGTTATTTCACTACCTATTGATCATCCTTCTTTTGTCGCCTACCCAGTATTAAGCTCGATTTTGGTAGCTGTTTTACCAAAAGAACATATCTTGGCAAAACAAGAAAGATTACATGCCCAAGACTTACACGGACTAGATTTTGTTGACTACAACCCAGATGATCCTAGCAGTGCCTTGCAAAGAAAATTATTTGATCAGTTTGATTGTGCACCTAAGTTTACGATTAATGGTACAACAGCCTCTATTGTGATTAATCTTGTGGCATCTGGGTTTGGTGTAGGTTTAGTACACCCAGCATCAGCGCATTGGCGTAGAAAAGATTTATGTATTAAGCCTTTTATGCCCGAGACACCCATATCTTATTATTTTTGTTATGATAGCCAAACATATAAATCAGATCTGATTCAAGCTTTTGCGCAGTATATGAACCAAGTTTATTACAAAGTCTTTCAAGAAAAATAAAAATATGCTTTCTATATTAAATAAGCACTTATTTTATATAATAAGTGCTATGCATCACAGGTATTTGCTTTAATCTTGTGCCCGCTTATCGCCTTGGATCATAGAGAATACAAGATTTTCTCGGTGACGACGGCTTTCGATCACGGCACCTAAAATATGTAAAGGCACCAGCAACATGACCGCATTGGCTAGAAATTCATGGACTTCCTCTATCCAGTCTTCTCCCCAGAGTGCGTCTATCTCTGTCATCATCCAACCACTCACACCTAGCGCTACAATAAGTGCCATTAAGGTTAACATCATCACCGCGCCTGCAGGATTATGGCTTAAATAACGCGGTGGCTGGCCAGCTTGAGCTGCCTTTAAATAAGCAAGTAACCCTTTGGGAGAAGGTACAAAATTTGCGAAACGTGCATAAGGATTGGGTCCAATCAATCCCCACAATATGCGCCATGCAATTAGGGCAACCAGGGTGTAGCCCAGATATTCATGGATATCACTACCTTCTTCAGTGAGAAAAAAATTACTTAAAAATCCAAACGCTAACGACCAATGGAAAATACGTACACCTAGATCCCAAACGCGCACTTTGTTGTGCGTTTTGATCTCAGCATTAGCGTTATCCGTACTTGCAGATATTTTTGATTCCAAGGGGGAGGCGGGGTGTTCGCTAGAATCTTGCATGTGGCAACTACTCCTTAAAAAACATGCGATCCTTTCAAAAGCCCCAGCGTATCGCGCTAGGGCCTTGATGTAGAAGCTTAATCTTCGATTTCAGATTTGACGACTTCACCAGTTTCAGGGTGGAAGTAAACTTCTACTTTACGGCCTTCTTTATCCCAACCGTAGATTTCATAGCAGTTGCCTTTAGAAACTTTGAATTTTTTTACTTCGTAACCCATCTCAGCAATGCGTGCTTGCATATCTTGCTCGCTGATCCAGTTATCGTTTTTGCCTTCAGTACACTGAGGACCTGCCATTGCTGTGCTAGCGGCTGCGAATAAAACACTGGCTAAAATTACTTTTTTCATAAATCACCTGACAAGGTTGTGCGTAAGTGCTTGTTAGCTGTTGGGTGCTGCAATAAGGAGTAGTTTAGGGGGCTTAGCTTAAGCCAAACTTAAGTTGCTTATGCTGATCTAGGTAAACTTTTAATAAATTAAGTTATTTTTTGTATAAGCACCTTCGAATACTTGGGATGGGCTGGGTTTGAAATGTGATTCACTCAGGGATTTGTATAGAGAAAAAACGGGCGTCTACCCCGCACCTGTGTACGGGGCAGTTTTCGGTTTATACAGAAGTGATGCGCATGGAAAGATCTATTGCTTTGACATGTTTAGTCAAACTACCAATAGAAATATAATCCACCCCAGTTTCAGCAATTGCGCGTAAAGTCGCTTCCGTTACTCCACCACTGGCTTCTAACTTGGCACGGCCAGCATTTAAGGTCACGGCATGGCGCATCATTTCCAAAGTGAAATCATCCAACATAATGATATCGGCTTCGGCTTGCAGCGCCTGTTCTAATTCGCTTAAATCCTCAACTTCAATTTCTACTGGGGCGCTTGGTGCTAAATGACGCGCTTGCTCAATGGCGGCATGAATCCCACCACAAGCCGCGATATGATTTTCTTTAATCAAAAAGGCATCATATAACCCCATACGGTGGTTATAGCATCCGCCACATAAAACCGCATATTTTTGCGCACTGCGTAAACCTGGTAGGGTTTTGCGTGTATCTAGCAAACGTACACTCGTACCTGCAACTAAATTTGCATAATGGCGGCACCGAGTGGCTGTTGCTGATAGCGTTTGCAAAAAGTTTAATGCACAGCGTTCGCCGGTAAGTAAAGTGCGCGCATGCCCTTCTAAGGTGAAAAGCACCTGATTGGCTTCCACCTCATCGCCATCAGCAACATACCAGTTGATTTTTACTTCTGGATTTAGCTGCTGAAACACCTCATCCACCCAAGCGCGGCCGCTGATAATGGCATATTCGCGTGTAATCACTTGTGCATGTGCAGAGCGAGTATCTGGAATTAAGGCTGCGGTAATATCACCACTGCCAATATCCTCTACTAAGGCAGCCTGTACTTGACGTTGAATATCAGTATAAAGCGTGGGGGTAATGGCAGGCACAAGGCAGCTCCTTTTTGATAGATGATCACCAATACAGGGCGTTATTATACTGAATTTTTAACCTTCTAGGGTGAGGAAGACTAACCTTGTCGATAAGATCTTTTGCTGTCCATCCACATCATTGGTTACAGGGCGCGCTTTGGTGTGTATCACCAAACCAAAATGCACGCCCCCATGTAAAGGCACTGGAACTGGTGGTGATTCATAATATTAGCTTGCCGCCTGGGTGTTTTGGCGGGCCAGAAATCCAAGCACTTTTTACCAACCAACTGGATCCACAAGCCCATCCTTTTTTTGCACAATTAGAAGGGTTACAAGTCTCTGCACACTTGTTGATTCGTCGCACTGGGCAAGTGATTCAATTTGTGCCTTTTCATCGACGTGCTTGGCATGCGGGGGTTTCTGTCTATCAAGGTCGTGAAGCTTGTAATGATTTTTCAATTGGTATTGAGATGGAAGGCACGGATGAACGCCCTTATACCCAAAGACAATACCGTGTTTTAACACAAGTGTTGCAGGCACTCTACCGAGCTTATCCACAATTACCACGGACTGCCTTGGTGGGCCATGCGGATATTGCCCCTCAGCGTAAAACCGATCCAGGCCCAGCCTTTGACTGGCAATATTTACACCAGTTGTTGCAGGAAACGACCTAGTTGATGGCTTTCCTTGAAAGCCGAGCGGTTGACATCCCCCCGTCCTTTAAAGCGGAGAGGATGTCAATGACTTCAGTTTTTGTTAAAACAACAGGTAAACGCTGCGGTTTTTTTGCTCGCGTCACATTTTCAGCCCAAGGCGGCTCCATTTGTAGAACCTCTTTATATATAAAAAGCAAAGCGGCTCATGCTTGGTTTTGTGTCGAAGAAGCCAGGTTTCTCTTAACTGCCAAGTAAGTTAAAAATTGTTCCATTTCAAGTTGACCCATTTCAGCAGGGTGACGCTTATTATAAAAAATATAAATTTTAATCCAACCTATATAAGCCTTCTCCGTGCGTATAGAATAATGCTTAGTTCGGATACGTTCACGCACAAGGTCTAAAAATCGTGGTTTAGTCGCCATAATTTATACCTTATAAAACGGGAAGAATTAAAAATTAAATTCAACAACATACTGCTAGATTAATTTAGCCTACAAAATTAATGATATAAAGCATCAGTTTTATAATTTGTTGACATGCAAAATGTGCTTGGTTTAGGATATCTAAAAATAGTTAGAAAATATAATCTGGAGAGCAGTGGATGCCGGAGCATAAAGAAGCTAGAAAGGAAAGCGAGGTATTTAAAGAATTAGAAGATCTTTGCCTCTCTCCCGGCTACGTTCACGCAATTGCATATTTTTGTTTTAGAGATAACACCATCAGGTATGCCGATGAAGTGAAGCCCGAAGATGTTTTGCAACAATTCTCAATAGGGCGATTGGTAAGAACAGAGATATCCACGCTAATTGGAATGGCATGTAAAAAAGATATAGATGATACCTTACCCTCGCTAAACCTGATGCAGGAGTATATTAGTAAAACGGACTCCTTGCTTCAGGAGTTGCATCAATCCATGATGCCGCCGCTTAAAGAATTATTTAATCTAAATAAAGTTGGGGATGATAGCTTTAATCCTTTCAATTCTGGTGCTGTATTAAGAGAATCCATCTTTTATGGGGGCGAGTCAGCATATCACTTTCAGTATAGAGATCTATCGAAAGAAAAGTATAGAAAAGATAATGATTGGCTGATTGAAAATAAAGGCTATTCGCTCGAGCAGGCCATGTCTGTGATATCGTCTATTCAGACTTTGCAGAACGATAAGATCAATGATGTTTTTGCCAGATTAATTGAAAAGAATCCAAATGAATGGACTTTCCTTGAAGCTTATACATTTTCTCTAGAAGAAATAATCAATAAATCCGAATTAGATATGGAGGTCGCCAAAAAAGTTATTGGGTCGTTTGTATCGCCAGTCGGGCAGGAAGACTTCACGTCCTTAGATAACTTTAATCCGATAAATGCCTATCCAATCATAGAGCTTCAAGACAATAGATATCTTTTGTTTCAAAATTATAGTTTGGTTGAGGCATTATACGAGACTCCATTTTTTTGGTTCAATTCAGATGAAGTATACAGAAACATTGCGATGCGTCATCGAGGTGAATTTACCGAAGAATTTTCGAGTACAAGGCTTAAGCGTGTTTTCGGAGAAAGGCGAGTTTTTCAAAACGTTGATATATTTGACGATAAGAACAATAAGGCTGGCGAAATAGATGTGCTTGTAGTGTTTGCAAATAGAGCAATAGTATTGCAAGCAAAATCAAAAAAACTAACTATAGCTGCTCGCAAAGGGAATGACCTTGTTCTAAAGGATGACTTCAAAAAAGCTGTTCAAGATGCATATGATCAAGCCTTGGTTTGCTCAAACTACTTAACCAATAGTAGCTATAAAGTTGTTGATAGAAAGGGTAATGAAATAGCCATCAGCAGAGAATTTAAGGAAATTTATCCTTTCTGCGTGGTGTCTGATCATTACCCCGCTTTGTCATTTCAAGCTAGGCAGCTCCTTGAGCAAAAGCCTACTGATGTGATCAAGCCAGCTTTTGTGATGGATGTCTTTTTTTTGGATGTTGCAACAGAGATGCTGAAGTCACCTTTGCATTTCTTAAGTTACGTCAATAGAAGAACAATGTATGGTGATAAAATATTATCCACACACGAGCTGACGATATTGTCATACCATCTAAAGCAGAATCTTTGGATGGATGGCGAATATACAATGATGCAGTTAGGTGATGATATTTGCGCTGACCTAGATCTTGCAATGCTGGCTAGGCGAGATGGGATTCCTGGTAGTGCAACTCCAGATGGAATATTAACAAAGTACGAAGGAACACATTTTGATAGATTGGTTAAGGATATTGAATTACGTGACCATTCAGCCACTTTAGATTTCGGCTTTATGCTGTTGACACTTAGTGGTGACACAGTCGAAATGATTAATGACGGGATATCTAAGCTGCTTGAGCTGGGGCGAAAAGATGGTAAACATCATGATTTAACACTTGGTATAAGTGAAGACAGTTCTGGGCTGACTATTCATTGTAACGATGACTCAGACGCCGAAGCTGCAAAGCGCTTGGATCGTCACTGTGAGCTTAGAAAGTATGAGCAGAAGGCTAACCAATGGTTTGGTGTATGCATTGGCTCCAAGTCCAAGAGGTTGAGGTTTGGAGTTAATAAGGATTTCAAATGGGAACAGTCAAATGAAATGGATGAAGTGACCAAGGATCTCCCTAAGCCGCAGTCGTTAAAAGGAAAAAATAAGGTCAACTTTCAGACAGTAAATAGAAAATCTAAGAAGATAGGGCGAAATGAAAATTGCCCGTGCGGAAGTGGTAAAAAATACAAAAAGTGCTGCTTAAGGTAAGGATCCAAACTATATCTAACAAAAAGCTGCACGCGGATAAATTACCGGTGAGCTTGGCGCTATATTCTCCCTCGTTCCGTAAACTTTCCGTACAAATTGAATGTGCTTTAAGTTTGCACTATAATCTCTCAAGTTACGGAATGCATCCGTACGTAGGAGGGGTTATGGCAACGGCACGGTTAGATATTCGCCTTGATGAAGAGATCAAGGCAAAAGCCGAAAAGGCATCGGCTTTACTTGGTTTAAAAAGTCTCACTGAATATGTGGTGAGACTTATGGACGAAGACGCGACTCGTGTTATTGAGGAGCATGAAAGTATTATGGTTAAAGACAGTGTTTTTGACGAGTTTATGGCTGCGTGTAATCAAGTAAAAGCACCGAATCAAGCTTTGCTTGAAGCTGTTAAATTTACAGATAAGAGTGGTATCAAGTGAGTTGGGGCAAAGAGTTTGTAGAGCTTAGTAAATCAAAGCATGACCGCAACTCATTTGACTGTGGTGAGCAAGAACTAAACACATTTATCAAAACTCAAGCTGCAAAGCACATGCAAGCAGGTATTAGCCGAACAATGGTTTTACCTAGTGCTCAACCACTGTTAAATCAAAAATTCGCTATTTGTGCCTTTTATAGTGTTGCACCGAGCTCAATCAGCCGAGAAACATTACCGACACAATTAGCAAAGAAACTACCGAGATATCCAATCCCTGTTTTTCTGTTGGCTCAATTAGCTGTGCACAAAGAATTTCACGGTTCTGGGCTTGGAAAGGTCAGTCTAATTCGTGCACTGAAGTACTTGTGGGAAGTGAATCATCACATGAGGGCATACGCAATAGTTGTGGATTGTCTGACAGATTCCGCTCAAGCGTTCTATACGAAGTTCGGCTTTGAAGTATTGTGCGAATATAATGAGCGTATTCGTATGTTCTTACCGATGAAAACAGTAGAACAGCTTTTTAACCAATAGGCTACGAATATAACAAACGCTTCAAGGGGGACAGCCAACGCGTGGCAGAATCGAAGAGAAAATTGCTATCCGAGTTGCAGTAAATTTGTGCTCTGCTAGATGGCTTTCACCATCTGCTCGTCAGTTTATAACGTCGGCATATTTTTTCTGATACCTGCGACACGCGGATTCTTGCGCCCCAATATGGTGATAATAGCCGTGTGCGCGGGGTAGTTTGCTTGGCAACCTCTGTTTAATCAGGCCAGACATTGAGCTAGCGCAATTTCCAGACGTGCTGGCTTTTCTTCACCGTTTTTTTGTAGTATTTTTACAAGATGACTGAATGGCCATCTCAAAGAGATATACAAAAAAATTGTGCTGTGCACAATAAAACCTTTTATTTATAGGGCGCTTCTGCGACATTTTTTGTCGAGAAATCCTCTTTTTGAAACCCCTTGGTCATTTTTATATGATGTAATTTGACTACAGAAAATTTTACCTTCGCTGTGACTTCTCTTTAAGGGAAGCACCACAGCAAAATCAATACAAATCAACTAGCCTGTACACAGGCAAACCGCTAAGCCAGCTTACTGAGATAAGGGCAAAGATGCGGGACACGCACTTGATCAGCGGTTTGATTGATAACAAAAAAATGCGGAGTATTTCGGTATGAGTCTAGAGATGCAGGATATAGATCCAGTAGAAACCCAAGAATGGTTAGATGCACTAGAATCTGTATTAGAGCATGAAGGCGAGCCACGGATGAAGTTTCTGCTCACCAAGTTGGCCGATCGTTTACGTAATGAAGGCAGCCAGCTACCGATTTCTATCACCACACCCCACCGCAATACCATTCCCGTACACCGTGAAGCCCGGATGCCAGGTGATCTTTTTATGGAGCGCCGTATTCGCTCTTTAATTCGCTGGAATGCCGTGGCTATGGTGATGCGCGCCAATAAGAAAAATGCTGGTATTGGTGGGCATATCTCTAGTTTTATGTCGAGTGCGACCTTATATGATGTTGGTTTTAACTACTTTTTCCGCGCGCCACAAGGGGATTTCGAAGGCGATTTAGTGTATATCCAAGGCCATAGTGCGCCTGGGGTTTATTCACGTGCCTTTTTGGAAGGACGTCTTTCCGAAAACCAACTCGATCACTTCCGCCAAGAAGTCGATGGCGAAGGTTTATCTTCCTACCCGCACCCTTGGTTGATGCCGGATTTCTGGCAATTCCCTACCGTTTCTATGGGCTTAGGGCCGATTCAAGCGATTTATCAAGCCCACGTGATGAAGTATTTGGACTCGCGTGAGCAAAAAGCCATGCAAGATCGTAAAGTCTGGTGCTTTATGGGGGATGGCGAAAGTGACGAGCCAGAATCGCTTGGTGCAATTTCGCTTGCAGGGCGTGAAAAGCTCGATAACCTGATTTTCGTGATCAACTGTAACTTACAGCGTTTAGATGGTCCTGTACGTGGCAATGGCCGCATTATGGATGAGCTGGAAGGCGTGTTCCGTGGTGCAGGCTGGAACGTCATTAAAGTGGTTTGGGGACGTTTCTGGGATCCTTTATTTGAAAAGGATCGTCACGGTGTGATGCAAAAGCACATGGATGAAGTGGTCGACGGTGAATACCAAAACTACAAGGCACTCGGTGGTGCTTACACGCGCGAACACTTCTTCGGTAAAGATCCTGAGCTCAAAGCGATGGTAGAAGACCTCACGGACGAAGATATTATGCGCCTGAACCGTGGTGGCCATGATCCTTACAAGGTCTATGCGGCTTATCACGAAGCCGTCCATAATGCCAATGGTCGCCCCACCGTGATTTTGGCACACACAGTGAAAGGTTATGGTATCGGTGAAGATGGCGAAGCCAAAAACGACACTCACTCGGTGAAATCTTTGCAGCTAGCCGGTTTGAAAAAATTCCGTGATCGCTTTGGTATTCCGCTCACTGATGAACAACTGGAAACTGTACCTTTTTATAAACCCGCCGACGATAGCCCAGAAATGCGCTATATGCGTGAAATTCGTGGCCGTTTGGGCGGATCTTTACCCCAAAGACGCAAAGATTTTACCCAGCTAACCACCCCTGAAGTACAAGATAAGTCCTTTGCCGCCATGCTCAAAGGCTCTAACGGGCGCGAGATTTCTAGCACCATGGCCTTTGTGCGTATTCTCAATGGCTTAGTCAAAGATACGCATTTGGGCGAGCGTATTGTGCCTATTATTCCAGATGAGGCCCGCACTTTCGGCATGGAAGGCATGTTCCGCCAGCTAGGGATTTATACTTCTGAAGGACAAAAATATAAGCCAGTAGACGCGGATCAGATTATGTTCTACCGCGAAGACAAGCAGGGGCAAATTTTAGAAGAAGGGATCAGTGAAGCCGGTGCTATGTCCGCATGGATTGCCGCAGCCACCAGTTATAGCAATCACAATTATCCGCTGGTGCCTTTTTATGTCTTTTATTCCATGTTTGGTTTCCAACGGATTGGCGATTTGGCATGGGCTGCCGGTGATTTGCAAGCACGAGGCTTTTTGATTGGTGGTACCGCAGGGCGCACAACGCTTAACGGGGAAGGGTTACAGCACCAAGATGGCCACAGCCACTTATTGGCGGCCACAATTCCGAACTGCCGTACTTATGATCCAACCTACAGTTATGAGCTTGCCGTTATTATCCAAGATGGTTTAAAGCGCATGTATCAGGATCAAGAGAATTGCTTCTATTACCTAACGGTGATGAACGAAAACTATGTTCATCCAGAAATGCCCACGGATGAATGCGTCCGTGATGGCATTATTAAAGGAATGTACTTGCTGAAAACCCAAGCACCAGAGGCGAAACTCAAAGTGCAATTATTGGGTTCGGGCACCATTTTACGTGAAGTAGAAGCCGCAGCCGATTTACTGGCCGAAGATTTCGGTATAGGTGCAGATATTTGGTCGGTGACCAGCTTTAATGAGCTACGCCGTGATGCTTTAGCTGCAGAGCGTTGGAACTTGCTCCATCCACAAGAAGCACCACGCCAAGCTTTTATTAGCCAGCAACTCAGTGGACGTACAGGCCCTGCCATTGCAGCCACAGATTATATGAAGTTGTTTGCAGATCAAGTGCGCGCCTATGTCCCCATGGCCTATCGTGTGTTGGGTACGGACGGTTATGGACGCTCAGATACTCGAGAAAAACTGCGTCATTTCTTCGAAGTTGATCGCTATTTTGTGGCGTTAGCTGCCTTAACTGAACTGGTCAAGGCAGGGGATTTGGAGGCTGAAGTCCTCACCCAAGCGATGCAAAAATACGGCATCCAAGCCGATAAATGTGATCCTTTATACTGCTAAAACAGGCACTTGCTTGTACTAAAGGGCTAGTGCGCCTAGCCCTTATTCCTTGTGATGCCAGTTAGGAGAAGAACCTTGAGTACGCAAACAGTTAAAGTTCCTGATTTAGGTGGTCATGCTGAAGTGAGCGTGATAGAAATCAATGTGGCTGTAGGTGATCAGATCACTGCAGAACAAACCCTCATTACCTTAGAAACCGATAAAGCAACCATGGAAGTCCCTGCACCAAATGCAGGTCGGGTGACGCAGATCCTATTAAAAGAAGGCGCTCAGGTCGCAGAAGGTGCGGAAATTCTTGTGCTAGAAAGTGCCAGCCCAGTGGAAGAAGTGGAAAAAGCGAGCGCACCTTCAGCAAGCCCAGCAGCGTCGACACCTGCAACACCTGCTGCTTCAGCGCCAGCAGGCCGCCAAGCGATTGAAGTCCCCGATTTAGGTGGGCACGAAGCCGTCGAAATTATCGAAGTTTTGGTGCAAGTCGGCGATCAAGTCCAAGCAGAAGACACTCTGATCACCTTAGAAACTGATAAAGCCACCATGGATATTCCTGCACCGCAAGCAGGCCAAGTAGTTGAGTTTTCAGTGAAAGTTGGTGATAAAGTCTCCACAGGTGATATTCTCGGGTATCTCAGTCAAGCAGCAGAAGCACCAGCAAGTGACACGCCAGTTGCCGCAGCAAATACACCGGCCGCACCAAGCGCATCGCCGACAGCGCCTAGCCGCCAAGCGGTTCAAGTGCCAGATTTAAGTGGTCATGCGGATGTACCCGTGATTGAAATCAACGCACAAGTAGGTGATCAGCTCAAAGCCGAAGATGCGTTAATCACGCTGGAAACCGATAAAGCCACGATGGAAATCCCTTGTCCGCAAGCGGGTGTTTTGGTGGAGCTGTGTATCAAAGAAGGAGACACAGTGAATGTTGGCGATGTGATCGCTTACTTGGAAACCCAAGTGGCCGAAACTCGCCCAACTGAACCAGCGGCCGTTGCTAGTTCAGCACCAACGAACCCAGCACCAACGAAGGCACCAGTCGCTGCGCCTGCAAGTGCACCGACTGCTAAAAAATCTCGTGTACATGCAGGCCCTGCAGTGCGCTTATTAGCGCGGGAATTTGGGGTTGATTTAGCCGATGTGACAGGCTCAGGACCGAAAAACCGCATTCTGAAAGAAGATGTACAAGCTTACGTAAAAGCGGTATTGCAGCAAAGCAAGCAAGCACCCAAAGCCGCCAGTACAGCCAGTCCACAAGGGGCGGGTATCCCACCGATTCCGACACCAGATTTTAGCCAGTTTGGTCCGATTGAAGAAAAACCCATGGGCCGTTTGTTGAAAGCGGGCGCGGTGAATTTACATCGTTCTTGGTTGAATGTGCCGCATGTGACCCAATTTGATCAGGCCGATATCAGTGGTTTAGAAGACTTCCGTAAGTCAATGAAAGCTGAAGCGGAACGCCAAGGTGCTAAACTGACGCCTTTGCCTTTTATTCTCAAAGCCTGTGCTTATGCATTGCGTGCCTATCCACAATTTAATGTTTCTTTGGGTGCTGGTGGTGACACCTTAATTTGGAAAGATTATGTCAATATCGGCTTTGCGGTCGATACGCCGGACGGTCTTTTAGTACCTGTACTTAAAGATGTCGATAAAAAAGGCATTATCGAGCTTGCTAAAGAAAGCTCAGACCTTGCAGCACGTGCGCAGAAAAAACAGCTGAAGCCGCTTGATATGCAAGGGGGCTGTTTTACGATTTCTTCCTTGGGTTCTATTGGTGGTACCGCCTTTACCCCGATTGTGAATGCACCTGAGGTCGCAATTTTGGGGGTTTCTAAAGCCAGTATGCAGCCGGTGTGGGATGGCAAGGCTTTCCAACCTCGATTGATGTTACCCTTATCCTTGTCTTATGATCACAGGGCAATTAATGGCGCAGACGCGGCGCGTTTCGCGGCCTTAGTTGCCAACCTACTAGGCGACATCCGCCGTTTACTCATGTAAGCTGCGGGGTTTCTAGATTAGAGTCCTTGACTCTCAGTGCCGAAGTAACCCTCCCGTGCCGGGGAGGGTTATTTTTTTGGATACGAATTAATCCGCTAATTTGGATAAATCCCGTACCGCACCTTTGTCTGCTGAAGTTGCCAATAAAGCATAGGCTTTCAAGGCAGCAGACACTTTGCGCGCGCGTGCCTTGGCCGGCTTCCAACCAAGGGCCGCTTGTTGTTGGCGACGTTCTGCCAAGACGTGTTCGCTGACTTGGACTTCAATCCGGCGATTAGGGATATCAATTAAGATAGGATCGCCATCTTGTACCAAAGCGATCGTACCGCCAGCAGCGGCTTCTGGTGATGCATGACCAATGGATAAACCCGAAGTCCCCCCAGAAAAACGACCGTCTGTTAATAAAGCACAAACCTTACCCAAGCCTTTGGATTTTAAATAGCTGGTAGGATAGAGCATTTCCTGCATACCAGGGCCACCTTTAGGGCCTTCGTAACGGACAATGACCACATCCCCCGCTTGAACTTTATCGCTTAAAATGTTGGCAACCGCTTCTTCTTGGGATTCGGTAACGTGCGCCCGACCTTGGAAAACCAGGATAGAATCATCGACACCTGCGGTTTTCACCACACAGCCATCAAGTGCAAGATTACCGTATAAAACCGCTAAGCCGCCTTCTTGTGAGAACGCATGTTCGAGGTTCCGAATGCAACCTTGAGCACGATCCCCATCCAATGTGGGCCAGCGTGTAGCTTGACTAAAGGCTTCTTGCGTTGGAATACCTGCAGGCCCAGCTTTATAAAATTCCACCACTTCAGCGCTGGGGTTACGCATAATATCCCAAGCATCTAAGGCTTGGCCTAGGGTGTCGCTGTGTACGGTTGGGGTTTGAGTATGCAGCAAGCCTGCGCGCTCTAATTCGCCTAAAATCCCAAAAATACCGCCGGCACGGTGCACATCTTCAATATGATATTTTTGTGTATTGGGAGCGACCTTGCATAATTGTGGGACACGGCGTGATAAAGCATCTAAATCACTGAGGCTAAAATCTACTTCAGCTTCTTGCGCTAAGGCTAAAAGGTGCAAAATCGTATTGGTGGAACCGCCCATCGCAATATCTAGCGTCATCGCGTTAATAAAGGCTTCTTTATTGGCAATGGCTCTGGGTAATACCTGTACCTGATCTTGTTCGTAATAGGCACGTGCTAACTCAACGATACGACGACCTGCTTGCTCAAACAATGCACGCCGATCAGCATGGGTTGCCAAGAGGGTGCCATTGCCTGGTAAGGATAAACCTAAGGCTTCTGTGAGACAGTTCATTGAGTTGGCGGTAAACATGCCGGAGCAACTACCACACGTAGGGCAAGCACTGCGCTCGTATTCGGCAACTGTGGCATCATCTGCATCCGAAGCGGCAATTACCATGGCATCGACCAAGTCCAGGCCATGCTCAGCCAGCTTGGTTTTACCGGCTTCCATTGGGCCGCCAGAAACAAAAATCACCGGAATATTCAGGCGCATTGCAGCCATCAGCATACCAGGGGTGATTTTGTCGCAGTTGGAAATACACACAAGCGCATCTGCACAATGCGCATTAACCATATATTCCACTGAATCAGCGATTAAATCACGGCTCGGTAAAGAGTACAGCATGCCGTCATGGCCCATTGCGATCCCATCATCAATAGCAATGGTATTAAATTCTTTGGCGACACCACCGGCTTTTTCAATTTCCCGTGCGACCAGTTGGCCCATATCTTTTAAGTGGACATGCCCAGGAACAAACTGGGTGAAAGAGTTGGCTACAGCAATAATGGGTTTTTGAAAATCTTCATCACGCATCCCAGTCGCACGCCATAAAGCACGTGCACCAGCCATATTACGACCTGCAGTTGAGGTACGAGAACGGTATTCAGGCATACAAAATATCTCCTATTGATAGGTCAGATCCGCAACAAGTCGCGGATAAAAGCACTTAGATAGAAAAAGAAACCGGCTGGATTTCTGCCATCAGCCAAGCACGCAAATGCTCGTTTTCGCTTTCTGTCAGCTCAAACTGAGCAGATTCGCACAAGGATTGCACATTTTGCAAAAAGCATTCAGCAAATTGTGCTGGGGTTTCTTCTTGCTCACCAAATCGATGGCCTTGAAAGGCAATGCCACGCAAGACAAAGTTCACATGCGCACGTGCGACTGGGATTCCTTGTTCACTACAGCGGTCACGGGTGTTTTTGGAGGTAGTCGTTAGGTTATAGCCTTGTTCGTTAATCTCAGTAGCCATCGCCTGCATCAACACACGGTAATGTTCTGGGCGTAATAAAGGGGTATCGGTTAAGTCATGCACCTTGGCAGCCAGCTCGAATAACTCAGGATGATGATGGCGGAAATCTTCTAACGTGCCTGATTCTTCTGGGACGGCATGGCGTTTTGGATCATAGACATAACCGGGTGTGACTGAGGCAATTTTAAGCTCGCCAATATCTAAGACCGTCAGTAAGCCTTTAAAAGAGCCCATGCCTAACCAACCACTATTGGCGACAAAATCTCCCACGCGTTTGCTAATCTCTTGGGCTAAGACCGACATGGCCACAGGGCAATCGGCTTCTTGTAAGAGTTCACAAATACAACGTGCAACCTTGCGTTTGGCTTCTTCCCGTTTGGCGGTCGATAAGGGAGTCACCAAACTATCTGGGGTATAAACGGCTTCTTGTAGCAGTTCTAAGGCTTCTTGAGTAGGGAGTTCCAAGCTATCTTGCTGACTTTGTAAAGATTGCGCCATATGATCAAGAAATAAATCCTGATCAATCAAGTTGCTGCAAGCGGCTTTATAAGCCGGTGAGGTATAACCAACGGCTAAGAGCATGGTACGTCTGTCATGCTCACGCAAACGCAAGACTAAAGGTGTAAAGTCCGCATCCGCAGAAAGTAAAATAAACTCATCAAAACGTGTGTTATGGCCAAGTTTATCCAGCATATCCATCACAATATGAATATCTGAGCTGGTTTTACCTTGGCGCGTTAATGGTGGACAATCGACAACTTCAAAACCCGAACGGATAAAATAAGGCCGGTATTTTTGATAGGCCTGTGGATTGAGGTAACAGCGACGTACTAAAATCGCGCGCCTGTGCCAGCCATCATTGCGCAAGGGTTCTAAGCCATAATTCTCTAGCCATTTCAACCAGCGATGTGGCGCCGTAGCAAAGTGATCAGCGATTAAATAATCTTGATCACTTAAACGGGTAAAAATATTGTCAAAATCGACAAACAAAGCAGAGCGAAGTTTGCCTGAACCTGCGATGGGGGTACTCAAGGAAGACTCCTGGTCAGGTTAGAGGGTCTTAATTAAAATTTTGGAATTACGTTGCCAGTTATAAAGTTCTTGTCTTGTAGGCGGCAAATCTTGTAATTGGCCAAGGATAAACCCATGTTCTAAAAACCAATGGGCGGTATGGGTGGTCAGTGCAAATAGGTGACGAACACCTGCTGCGCGGGCACGTTTTTCTGTATGTGCAAGGAGGCGGTCTCCGCGAATACGACCACGATAACGGGTATCTACGACAATACAAGCGAGTTCAGCATAGGCGCTTTCTGCGAAAGTATACAAGGCAGCGCAGCCGATAATCATACCGTCGCGCTCAATCACGCTAAAATGCTCGATTTCGCTTTCCAAGCGCTCACGTGAACGTCTTACTAGAATACCTTTTTCTTCAAAAGGTTGGATCAGCGCCAATAAGCCCGCCACATCTTGGATGCAAGCATTTCTGAGTTGTTCATAGCCTTGATCTGTAATCAGGGTGCCGACACCATCTCGGGTAAAGAGCTCTTTTAATAAAGCTCCCTGAGTACGGTAGTCTAATAAGTGGGTACGTGCGACGCCTTGGCGGCAAGCGTGGCACGCGGCTTGAATCTGTCGCTGAAGGCTTGCATCGACCTGATGGGCTGGATCTTCTTGTAGCCAGTGTTCTGCTTGCGCAGGTGCAAGCTCACGCACTAACTGGCCTTGGCTATTTACAAGGCCCTTTTGTGGGCCTAAACAAATCAGTTTATCTGCTTGTAGGCCAATGGCAGCAGCAGTGGCAATTTCTTCGGCATTAAGGTCGAAAACTTCCCCTGTGGCTGAATAACCTAAAGGCGGTAAAATGACCATAGCGCCCTGGTCTAAATAGGCGCTAATGGCTTGGGTTTCTACGCGGCGCACTTCACCACTATATTGAAAATCAATCCCCTCACGGACCCCCAAAGGTTTAGCCATCACCAGATTGCCACTGATCACTTTCAAAGCCGCACCATGCATGGGGGAGTTCGGTAAACCTAGAGAAAAACGTCCTTCAAGTTCAATACGCATGGCACCGACACACTGGTGAATGCATTGCATCATGTTGGCATCTGCAATCCAAGTTGGGCCTTGGGCATTGATTCGCTGAATATCTATGCCGGCACGCACAAAAGCCGCTTCGACTTGTGGACGCGCACCAAAGACAATCACTAAACGCACCCCTAAAGCATTCAGTAGGGCAAGATCACTAATGATGTCGTTAAATTCAGGTTCAAGAAAAGCGCCGCCCTCCAGCAAAATCACAAAGGTGCGTCCGCGATGTGCATTAATGTATGGGGATGAGCTGCGAAACCAGCTGACATAAGGATCGAGCGCTTGTTTATCCACGCGGTTTATACTCCTGGAATCCAGCCTTGGGTAATCGGGTACCTGCGATCGCGGCCGAAACCACGTTCACTGACACGGACACCTGGGGCCGCTTGACGACGCTTGTACTCACTTAAATCCACAAGACGTATCACCCTGCGTACATCGTCTGCAGTAAAACCGGCATGGATAATGGCATCCTGGCTTTGATCACCTTCAATATACAGGTGCAAAATGGCATCCAGCACAGGATAAGGTGGCAGAGAATCTTCATCTTTTTGATCGGGTGCCAGCTCGGCAGAAGGCGGACGACTGATAACACGTTCAGGAATGGCAGGTGATAAGGTGTTACGGTAGCTAGCTAGGGCAAAGACCCGAGTTTTGTAGACATCTTTCAGTGCATTAAATCCACCGACCATATCACCATATAAGGTGGCATAACCAACCGCCATTTCGCTTTTATTGCCCGTGGTTAACACCATTAAGCCAAGTTTATTGGATAAAGCCATGAGTAACACCCCACGGGTGCGCGCTTGTAAGTTTTCTTCTGTGGTGTCTTTCGCATGTCCAGCAAAGCAAGGCGCTAAAGTATCCATAAAGTTTTCTACCATAGGAGCAATCGGAAGCACTTGGTAGTCAATGCCTAACATTTTTGCTTGGGCAGCAGCATCTTGTAAGCTCATTGAGGAAGTATAGTGATAAGGCATCATCACGGCTTGGACACGTTCAGGCCCCAAAGCATCGACCGCAATAGCAGCTGATAAAGCGGAATCAATCCCGCCGGATAGACCTAACACAACGCCTTGGAAACCATTTTTATTCACATAATCTGCTAAGCCTAAAACAAGGGCTTGATAAAGCTCAGCATCTGCATCTAATTGTGGGGCTTGCGGGCCTTGTTGGATGCAGGCTTCTTGCTCTAGCAAACACACTTCCACTGGATATAAATTTTCTTGGTAAGCAGGTGCTTGTACACAGATTTGGCCTTGGGCATTGACTGCGAAAGAGGCACCATCGAACACCAATTCATCTTGCCCGCCAACAAGATTGGTATAAATAATAGGAAGTTGGCTGTTGATGGCACTTTCTTGTAGCAGGGCGCGCCTTTGTGCCAGCTTGCCCATATGAAAAGGTGAAGCATTGAGGCTAATCATTAATTGTGCCCCCGCATCACGGGCAGCCATGATGGGTTCAGGATGCCAAAGATCTTCACAAATGGATAAGCCTAAACGCACCCCGCGAAAATGTACGACACAAGCCTGAGTACCAGGATGAAAATAACGCTTTTCATCGAAGACCTGATGATTAGGCAAGCAATGTTTAGCATATTCGCCCAAGGTTTGCCCTTGGTAGAAAAAGCCCGCCATATTATAAAGTTTGCCTTCGCGTTGTGCAGGGTAACCTAGGATAATGCCTAAATCTTTAAGGCTTTGACTAATCTGTGCTAGTGCACTTTCAACCCTGAGATGCAAGCTTGGGCGTAACAGCAAATCTTCTGGTGGATAGCCTGTTAAGGCTAATTCAGGGAAGACAACAATATCCGCGCCTTGCGTTTGTGCTTGGCGGCCAAGTTCGATGATTTTTTGGGTATTTGCATCAATATCGCCAACTTTGAAGTTAGCTTGTGCCATCATAATACGTAACATAAGCAAATCTGCCTCAACTTTCAGGCGCATCAGGGTCTAAGAAGTTATATTCTCTAGGATTGTGTCATGAAAGCAAGGGAGTGAGCCTGCTTTTATCCGTTGGGAGAGACCAAAGGTGAGTCTATTGATTATTCGTCTAATTATTTTTGTGGCTTTGTTTTGGTTGGGGTTCAAACTTTTCCGTGCTTGGAACGCTTATCAACAACAAGCGGAGCAAGAAAAAGCCCAACAACATGCCCCCCCGCCCGATGAGCAAATGGTAAAATGTGCTTTTTGCGATTTGCATTTGCCCCAATCGCAAGCTCATGCACATGAAGCCTTGTGGTTTTGTTGTCACGAGCATCAAGAGCGTTTTTTGCGCGATGGTCGCCAGAAAAAAGATGATGCTTAGTTCTCCTAGCTGCCCCGCCCGTAAGGGCGAGGTATCCACTTTATCCAATGCATTAAGACGCAGGGGGTTCATGTGTTTTCAATGCTTGCCAACGAATTCCCAATAACCATAAAACGCCAAAGTAAGCCGCAGCGCCTAAACCAATTTGCATAGCTAAGGTCAAGGTGCGCATCCACCAAGTGGCAGCAAACCACCAGTCTAAGGGCTGGCTGCTGATGACAACAGCTATCGCCAAGGCCAGCAAGCCGGCTGATAATTTCAGTACATAAGGCCAGAGCTCGTTTAAGTCCGTTAATATGCCTGCCTGACGCAGTCCCTGATAAAGCCAATAAGCATTTAAAAATGCAGATAAAGCCGTCGCTAATGCCAAGCCGGTATGGGCCAAATGCCAGACGAGTAAAAGATTAAATACCATATTGGCGAGCATGGCTTTTACGCCAATACGTACCGGTGTGCGTGTATCTTGGCGGGCATAAAAACCTGGCGCGAGGACTTTAATCAACATAAAAGCGACCAAACCCAGTGCATACGCCCGCAGGCTTAGTGCAGCCATGGTCACATCCTGTGTCCCCATAGCACCATATTGAAACAAGGTGGTCAGTAAAGGTTCAGCAAGTAGCATTAAGCCCAAAGCCGCAGGTAAAGCAATCAGTAAGACCAAGCGCAAGCCCCAGACGAGTAAGCGTCCAAATGCTGTTTGATCAGCTTGTGTATGTTGGCGTGACAAGCTAGGTAAAATCACCGTAGCAATCGCGATACCGAACACGCCTAAGGGCAGTTCAACTAAGCGATCAGAGTAATACAACCAGGACACACTGCCGGTTACCAATAAAGAAGCCAAAATCGTATCTAGCAATAAGTTGATCTGGCTTACTGACACGCCAAATAAGGCAGGTAGCATTAAATCTAAAATGCGTTTAACCCCTGAATGCTGCCAAGCTTGTTTCCATGCTTGCCAAGACGAGGGTAAAGGAGGCAAAAGGGCTAATTGGGCTAAAAAAGGTAGCTGAAAGATCAGCTGAATCACCCCTGCAATCAGCACCCCCCAAGCTAAGGCGAAAATTGGTGTTTCTAGCCAAGGGGTTAATAAGAAAGCACAGGCAATTAAGCTGAGATTCAGCCAAACCGGTGTGAAAGCGGGAATAGCAAATTTATCGTAAGTATTGAGGATACTACTGCAAAAAGCCGTCAGAGAAATCAAGGCTAGATAAGGAAAGGTCATTTGCAGCATCTGTGCTGTGAGCGCTAATTGATCCGCATCTTGTGCAAATCCGGGAGCAAAGACCCAAACCAACCAAGGCGCACCCCAAATAGCTAAGCCTGTGACGACAAATAACACACTGCTTAAAGCAATAAAGACAGCGCCAATTAAAGGACGTACCTCGCTGGGGTGCTGACTGCGATATTCACTGAGTACAGGGACAAAGGCTTGATTGAAGGCGCCTTCGGCGAATAAACGCCGCAAAAAATTAGGGATTTTAAAAGCGACAAAAAAAGCATCAGCACCTGAGCCTGCACCAAATAAAAGGGCAATACTAATATCACGCGCTAGACCAAGCACACGGGAAACCAAAGTCATCAAGCTCACTAATAAACTTGAGCCCAAAAGGCCGCGTTTGGCGGCCTGAGAGGAAGATGCAGGTGGTGTTTGAGAGCATGGCGCGGACATTTACAAAGCTTCCACAAAGCGACGAATACGCCAAGCGGCATCTAAACATTCCTCATGGGTTGCGACCAGCGCCATACGCACACGACCTTCCCCCGGATTTTTACCCGTGACTGGGTTAAGACGTGATAAATAGCGCCCAGGTAAAACTGTGATATTTTGCTGAGCAAATAAGGCTTGCGCAAAGTCTGTATCAGCAATCGGGGTCGCAGGCCATAGGTAAAAGCTGGCTTGTGGTGTAGGGAAATCTAACACAGGCGCGAGAATTTCTGTGACAGCCGCAAATTTTTGTCGATATAAAGCACGATTCGCTTGGGTATGAGTTTCATCTTGCCAAGCGACACAACTAGCGACTTGATGATAAGGGGCCATCGCACAACCATGATAAGTCCGGTACAGCAAAAACGGCTGGATAATCTCTGCATCCCCTGCGACAAAGCCAGAACGTAAACCAGGTAAGTTGGAGCGTTTTGACAAGCTATGAAAGACAACACAGCGTTTAAAATCATAGCGGCCTAAAGCAGCACACGCACTTAATAAACCCACAGGTGCTTGGGTTTCATCAAGGTAAATCTCGGAATAACACTCATCTGAAGCGATGATGAAATTATATTCATCTGCTAAGGCAATGAGGCGCTTGAGCTGTTCCAAGGGCATCACTGCCCCTGTGGGATTGCCGGGTGTACAGATAAACACCATTTGGGTTTGTTGCCAGACTTCGGCAGGGACTTGCTCAAAATCAGGCAAAAAGTTCTGTTCGGCAGGCGTATCCAAGAAATAGGGAGTCGCACCGGCAAGGTAACAAGCACCTTCATAAATTTGATAAAAGGGGTTTGGCATCACCACATAGCCACCTTGACTGCGATCAACGACGGCTTGGGTCAGCGCAAAAATGGCTTCACGGGTGCCATTCACAGGGAGCACATGACGTTCGGGATCCAAAGCCCCTTCTGGTAAATCAAAGCGGTGGCCCGCCCATGTGCTGATTGCTTGGCGCAATTCTAATATGCCTTTGGTCGCTGGATAGTGACTGACTTGATTGAGCGCCTGTGTAAGGGTATCTAAAACAAACTCGGGTGCCGGATGTCTAGGTTCACCAACAGATAAAGCAATATGGGCTAGCTCTGGATTGGCCGTCACTTGCGCTTTTAAAGCTGCGAGTTTTTCGAAGGGATACGCTTGTAATTTTTGTAGATCTGAGTTCATAGATGGCCTTTATTCAGTAATAAAAATAAAGGCCTTATCTTAAAGCTTCGTGCAGACTTTGCCTAATGGCGGTGATGCTTTAACCCTTTAACCTAAGTGGCTATGTCTTTGTTTGCGCCTCTTGTACTAAGAGGGTCAGCGCCTTGGCTAAAGCAGAGTCGGTGGGGGCTTGGCGAATCAAAGCTAAAATCAACACCCGTAAATTGGGCATAAATAATAAGTCTTTAAGTAAGGGCTTAAATATTGACATATCTTGTTGCGCAAGCACCTGCAAATACGCCTGTAAAAAGGATAAATCTTCCAGTTGATGCGTATATTTTAAGGCCAGTGTGGTCAGCACTTCGGGATCTTGAAGATAAGGATACCAAGGATTTTGATCTGTAGGATGCATTAACGCAGCCTGTAATTCTTTATTATCCCATTGAGTTTGCGGATGGCTTAATGCACGCAGCAAACTAGCCACCTCAGTGGTAGTAGTTTGTGGATTTTGCACACGTAAGGCGAGATTTTGCGCTAAAGCCTTTGCCAATACAGGGGCCACGGGAACCGCTTCTAAACAACGTGCCAATAGGGTCAATACTGGCGTGGGCCAAGCAGGTACTTGGGTTGCTAAAGCTTGCGCTTGTCCTGCTTGTGTATGTTGCAAGGCGACATCTGCAATGCCTTGTAAACTTAAGGTTTGCCAAGCATTTCCCTCTGGTTGAGTAAGATATGCATACGCGGGCGCATAATGTGTGCTAGGGGCTTGTTGCAGATGTTGGCGTGCGTAAGCATGAAAGATGGCTTGGCGTTCCTGATCTGGCGTAAATACCAGTGGATTATTCTCCATTAAGGGGTCTAATCGTACGCTAGTTGCTTGGTCTGTCAGTTGTTGTGCTTGCTGGCCAAGGGTTTCTAGTAGACGTTTAACAAAAGCATCCCTAGGCCCCCCTTGAATAAAACCTTGCTCATCAAGAGGTAATTTCAAAAACCAGACCAAAGGATCTTGTGGAGCGCTGGGATAATAAAAGACTAAACCGAGACATGCCGTTTGTTGCCAAGGGTAGGCATAAGGGCGTTGTCCAGACTCAAAAGCTTGCCAATAGCTTGTATCTAGGGGCTGTACACGACGCCCTAAATCAAAAGCCTGATAGCAGGCACCTGAACGTTCAAAAAAGTCAGTGAGAGTATGAAAAGCAGACATAAAAACCCTGTAAACAAAGCGTTAACGATAGCGTGATTTTTTACGGCCAAGCTTGCTATCAATATATTCAGCGGCGATGCCATTTAATACTTCCATGACAATCCGGCTTTGCTCTTCCATGGTACGTAGCTCTTGTAAAGCAGCATTGGTGTTGCCTGCGCGGGCTTCTTGTAATGCCTGCTTACCTGCTGAATGTACAGCTTCATGTGGTGCAGCCAACTGATTGAAATTTGCTGTATGACTATAGTATTTGCTGCCAACGCCTGAGAAATACCATTGTCCAAGGCGACATTGGGTATGATCGTTAAACTCGTGCGCTTGTTTATTGCTAAGGCCTAAAATGCCTTTGTAAATCTCATTTTTAAAAACAAAATGGTCCAGTTTCACGGTTTCCATAAAGCTTTTAGTCGCAGTTTCTAGAATCACTTGGCGCATACTTTCGGCAATAAGGACGACTTCATCAATCACCCCTTGGCCTTCTTGGGCAGAAGTATCAATTTGCTGAGATTTAGCAACCATCTCTTCTGAACTTGAAAAAGTGCGTCTTGTTTGCTCCTCAATGGTGCCCACAAGGTTAGTGATTTCTGAGGTTGCTTTACCTGCTCTTTGGGCGAGAGAACGCACCTCATCGGCAACCACGGCAAAACCACGACCATGCTCACCTGCACGCGCGGCCTCAATCGCTGCATTTAAAGCCAGCAGATTGGTTTGTTCAGAGATATTATGAATGGTATCTACGAATTCTGTGATTTGTGCGGAGGCACCATCTAAGACTTTCACCTCTTCACGGTTGGTATTGGCCTGCTGACTAATAGCCTGTGCTTGTTGCGCAATTTCGCGTAGCAAACGTGTGCAACGTTCGAAAAGCTCTTGTGCATTGCTTAATTCTTCGCGTTTTTGATGCAGAATTTCTGCGGTATCCGCAACTCGCTCACGCACACTGCCAATCGAATCATGGCCGTTATAAATGACCTTATTGAGTTGTACGAGAAAATCAGT
Organism: Allopseudospirillum japonicum; assembly: GCF_900108915.1. Classification (GTDB taxonomy): domain Bacteria; phylum Pseudomonadota; class Gammaproteobacteria; order Pseudomonadales; family Halomonadaceae; genus Pseudospirillum; species Pseudospirillum japonicum. Next base: position 119,302 of record NZ_FNYH01000010.1, on the reverse strand, counting down.
ACGTTCTGTCGCTTGCTGGCAAGCCTGCGCTTTTTGTCCTTGATCTTGTCTTGTTTGTTCCAGTTCATACTGCAGATTTCGGTTTTCTTGGCGTAATTGTTCGATTTCACGTTGAGCGTCGGCGAGTTTTTGTTTACTAGCTCCCCACATACAAATCCACTCCTGGAAGTCACAAGGATCTTGTTATCATTAGGAAAGTGCAGGCACGTGTGTGCATTTAGGTTGGCGATCAATCTAGTCTTTTCTTGTAACTAGAAAAACGTTAGAGAAAATTTACCAGTGATTGATTTAGGATTTAGCACAGATGCGTCTTTTAAGCCTACCATAAACTTTCATCGACAAGATATGCCTAGGCAGGCTATTTTTACCTAAGGGTAAAGAAATGATTACATAGAGTTACACTTTTATCGACAAATGAACAAAAGCGCTCAAGTGGCAATCTAGTGTCCATGGAGAAACCTAAGGCCGCTAGACAAGCGCAAGGTGTGCTTGCCTAGGGAAAATAGAGCATGAGCAGTGGATTTTATTGCGCCTGTTCTGGTGCAGCTTGGCGGCGCATAATGTTTAATTGCTCTGATTGGTTGACCACCATAGGAATAGTGCTTTCTGCAGTAACCTTTAAGGTATATTTATGTCCAGCACGGATTTCACCACGTTGGCAAATACCATCTTGTTCACTGGTACAAGCTTGTGCATCGCCTGGTTTGCCTTCCTCATCCACAAGTTGTGCGATTAAAACACCCTCGTAATAATGACGATCTTCGCTTAGACAAAGTAAACGATCGATATCAAGACGTACGCTTTCATTTTGTAAGGAAGCACGCGCCGACATTAGGCAGTATTCAGGCATACCTGTGTTATCTACGGCAGAAGGTTTGAGCTGAATATGCTCACTGGTTTGACCTTTGAGTACTTCTTGTGTCACCAAAGCTTCTGCTTGAATCAAACTACCTGCTGCAAAATGCAGGTCTTCAGCATGTGCTGCCTGCATAAAAGGCACTGTGACCAGAAGTAAGCTTGAAGTCAGTAATTTTTTCATTGATTTCTCCGTAGAAAAATCCTGTGTCGTCCACAGGGAGAGATAGCATCTTGGGGCAAATAACCAAAATCAGTTGGTATTTTGTGTATGTCGCGAGACTCTATTAGTCGTTATTTTTTAGAGATTGCTAAACTAGGTAAGCTATTGTAAAACAGCCTAGAGGCTCTTGGCTGCGGCTAATTGTCGCACCTTAAACACGGATAAACCAAGACCATCACAAGCTTTTTATTTGTGTTCTAGCAAGCTTGCTAAAGATAAGGGTTGGTGCGCTTGATACCAAAGGATCAGGCGCTGGACCTCTTGCTCCAGTTGCTGCATAAGATCTTCTACACTGGGCTGTGTTTGCGCCTTAAGACGTGTTTCTAAAGCTTCAACCACTTGCCCCAAATCAGGGACGCCACAATAACGAGTCACGCCATGTAATTTGTGTACTTCATCAAGCAAAGCATCCTTTTGTTGCTCTAAGTAAGCATTTTGGATGGTCTGCCAGCGTTCAGGTAAAGAAGCTAACAAGGCCTCTAACATATCCTGTGCAAGATCCAGTTTACCAGCTGCCAAACTGATACCTAGCGCAATATCGACAGGTGAGGATGAGTCCTCTTCTGTATGTAGATTCAGTGTATTAGGCTCGGAAGGCTTGAGTATTGGTGCTGTTGATTGACTGGCTGGCCGATGGGGTTCGGTTAAGTCGCCGAAACTTAATTCTGAACCTGTCCAACGCCGGATCACCGCTAAAAGCTCGGCCTCACTAATGGGTTTAATTAAATAGTCTGTCATACCTGCACTTAGCATTTTTTGGCGTTCGCCGGCAAGCGCGTGAGCCGTCAATGCAACAATGGGCAATTCACGAAAACGACGCCCAAGCGCGCGAATCCTTTGTGTCGCCTCAATCCCATCCATTCCTGGCATGCGCACGTCCATAAAGACTAGATCAACATGGTATTGCTGTACTTTCTGCAAGGCTTCACGTCCATGTGTTGCCTCATATACTTGAACCCCCAACTGGCGTAATAGCGTAGAGACTAACTGTAAGTTATGTGCATTATCATCAACAGCAAGAATGGAAATATGCTGTTTGTGGGATAAAGATTTATTGTGATGTATAGGGGGGCTTTGATGTAAACTTGGCGGTCCACTAAGTTTAGCCAATGCCGTATATAAACGCCTTTGTGAACAGGGTTTGGATAATACTTCAGCAACCCCTAAATGCGTTAACTGATTTAAAATCAGTGTATCTGAGCTGTTGACGAGAACTAATACAGCAAGGTTGTTTTGTACTAACTGACGTAATTCTTGATGTACTTGAGGTGTTTGCGCCTGTTCAAGACTCAGGCTAATTAAAACCGCCAAAAGTGGTGGATCCAATAAAGCTAAATCTTCGGCCGCTTCTAAAACTTCTTGCATATCCTCATAAATTTGAATACCCAGCCCCCAGCCTTGGGCAAGATGTTGCCAAGCGTGGCAGGCCATAGGATTTTGCTCAATTAAAGCTAATACGCCTTGCAAGTTAGGGTCATAAAGCACATTAGATTCTGGCGCTAAACCGACTTTTACTGTAAACCAAAAGGTTGAACCTTTATGCAACTCGCTTTCGACTTCAATGCTGCCCCCCATTTGCTCAACCAAACCCTTGCAAATTGCAAGCCCTAAGCCACTACCGCCATATTCACGGGCATTAGAAATATCAGCTTGATGAAATGCTTGAAATAATTGGCTTTTTTGTTCTTGAGACAAACCTTTACCCGTATCAGAAACACTAATACGTAATAAAATTTCTTGTTCGAGTGTATCTTCTAGCGTAATCCGAATAATAATTTGCCCAGCAGCGGTAAATTTAACAGCATTTGTGACTAAATTAGTTAAAATCTGCCGAATCCGTGCAGGATCACCAATAACTTCTTGCGGAACATCTTCATATAAAATAACAATCATTTCTAACTGTTTGCGCTGTGCATCGGGTGCAAGCATCGCTAGAACATCATCGACTAATTCACGCAAATTAATCGGTAATTCTTCTAAAAAGACCTTACCTGCTTCTAAGCGAGATAAATCTAAAATATCATTAATAATAAGTAATAAAGATTCAGAAGCTTGGGTGATGTTATTTAAATATTCCCCTTGATTTGGGTCAAGCCGTGTACGCTGCAACATACGTCCAAAACCAATAATCGCATTTAGTGGTGTACGTATTTCATGACTCATACTCGCTAAAAATTCAGTTTTAACACGATTGGCTTCTTGGGCTCGTTTTAATGCAAGATCGAGCTCAATATTTTGGATTTCCATCTTCTCTAAGGTAGAATTAAGATCTGAGTGGCTAATATCTAAGTCTTGACGAATATTTTCACGTTCTCCTTGTAATTGATCAAGCGCTTGATTCATATTTTGTGCTAATAAGCGAATTTCACTAATAGGATACACATCGTCAGCAATTCTCACATTAAATTCTTGATTTTTAATGCGTTCCAAGATACGAATTAAATGATGTAGCGGGGTGATCACTTTATTAATTAATGACCAAGCTAATAAGCAGGATATGACAAAGATAAATAAAGTCAAACCTACATTAAAAAGCAGCATTTGATATTGAGAAAGTTGTGCTGAGGTAATACTGAGTTCAACTTCTAGCCAACCTAAGATAGGGCGATTATGATGCGCATTTGGGGTATAGGTGGGATTAGAAAGCAGTGTATGCTCAAATAAAGGATAACGCAGACGTAGACTCTCTTTTGTGGTTAACCATTTGGGATGCAAGGGCCATAAATCACCTTCTTGCGCACCTGATATGGCATGCATACTAGGGCCAGTATGGAGCAGGTGACGCTTTTGATTATCATATAAAGAAAAAGAACGTACATCTTCTTCATCTAAAATACGCTCACCTAAAAATCTTAAATTAATATTGGAGGTATTACCTTGTAAACTCAATAAATAAGCTGTGTGCAAGGCCATTTGTCGAGTGAGAGTTAAGCCGCGTTCTTTCAGCTGATTTTCTAATAAGTGATAATGAGTATAAGAAAAATAAACGGCTAATACCCAGCTGACAATTAATAAGGGTAAACCTAGCGTGAGAATTAAGTGAGAGCGTAAAGATAAGGTCCGCACGCAGCAAATCTCCTTGTGGGCTGCACTAAGATAAACGCCCAGTGCATTGAGATACACTAGGCGCAATGGCACAGATTAAGCTAACCTTGTTAACCTTTCGCGGTGCGGAACCTTTGTACATCCAGTACATTGGGTAATTGATTAATCTTATCCAGCACACGCCCAAGAATTTCTAAGCCAGCAATTTCTAGAGTAATCAGAATATTTGCCTGATGTTCTTTCTTATCGGTTAAGGTATTGACGGAAATGACATTGACTCTTTCATTTGCCAGCACCGAGGTGATATCACGCAATAATCCCGAACGATCCCAAGCACGAATACGAATTTCTACAGGATACAAGTGTGCCTGCTTGGTCCCCCATTCCACATTAATAATACGATGTGGATCTTCTGCGCGGAGTTGTAAGACATTCGTGCAATCTTGGCGATGAATCGTCACACCACGCCCCAAGGTGATATAACCAATAATGTCGTCTCCAGGTAAAGGCTGACAACATTTTGCCATTTGGGTCAGCAAATTACCGACACCAAAAATGGTAATCGCATCTCCCTTATCACGAGAGGGTTTACGGCTGGGACGCGTGAGCAAACGTTCTAATTGGTCTTGGTCATCCGTTTCCCCAAATAAATGCTGTGCGGTAGAGAGCACTTGTCCGGAACGTAAATCACCAGCACCTAAAGCCGCGTATAGATCGTCTTCACTCATCAAATTGAGCTGACGGGCCAGTGCATCCATATCGAGCCCGTCCAGATCAAGGCGTTGTAACTCCTTTTGAATTAAAGCACGCCCTTCCTCAATATTTTTATCTCGTGCTTGCAACTTAAACCAATGCTGGATCTTGGCGCGTGCACGTGAAGTTTGTACATAACCGAGTGCAGGATTGAGCCAATCGCGTGTTGGCCCCCCTTGAGTTGATGTGAGGATCTCAACCTGCTCGCCATTACGTAGCTGGTAAGTTAAAGGCACAATGCGCCCATTGATTTTTGCCCCACGGCAGCGGTGGCCGATTTCTGTGTGTACTCGATAAGCAAAATCTATTGGGGTAGCACAATGGGGCAGATCAACCACATGTCCATCTGGGGTAAAGACATAGATACGATCGGGAGCGACGTCATTTTGTAGCTCATCTTTGAAGCTGTTGGCATCACCGACTTCTTCATGCCATTCAAGCACTTGGCGTAACCAAGCAATTTTTTCTTCGTAACTACGGTTTTTACCTTGAGTATCTGTCCCTTTATAACGCCAGTGCGCACAAACGCCTAATTCGGCCTCTTCATGCATACTATGGGTACGTATTTGGACTTCCAATACTTTGCCCTGCGGGCCTATGACGGCAGTATGCAAAGAGCGATAACCGTTTTCTTTTGGCGTTGCAATATAATCATCAAATTCGTTAGGAATATGACGCCATAAGGAGTGTACAATCCCCAAAGCTGTGTAACAGTCTTTGACTTCAGGCACAAGAATACGTACCGCACGTACGTCATACACTTGAGAAAAATCGATATTTTTGCGCTTCATTTTGCGCCAGATCGAATAAATATGCTTAGCACGTCCGCTGAGGTGTGCACCTTGTACACCTTCGGTCTGGAGTGCTTGTTCTAGCATTTTGATGACACTGGCAATAAACTCATCTCTATCTTTACGCTTTTCTGCCAATAGCTTGGCAATTTGTTTATAACTGGCTTCTTCTAAATAACGGAAAGAAAGGTCTTCAAGCTCCCATTTGATATGACCTATGCCTAAACGGTGCGCAAGCGGGGCATAAATTTCAAAGACCTCACGTGCGACTTGTAGGCGCTTTTCGCGCGCCGCTTCCTTCACTGCACGAATGGCACAGGTACGTTCAGCGAGTTTAATCAAGGCAACGCGGACATCATCCACCATAGAAACCAGCATTTTACGCAGGTTATCGAGTTGGTTTTGCGCTTGTCCTAATGCAGGCGAGCACGTACTGGGCTGGACTTGGCTAATCGCAGCCATTTGGAGTACGCCTTCAATCAGTTTAGCGACGGTATCGCCAAAGCGATTTTCGATGAGTTCTAGTTTGACGTGGCCTTCGCGTACCGCACGGTACAAGAGAGCGGCAATTAAAGTATCCTCATCCATGCGTAATTCGCCGAGGATATCTGCCATTTCCAAACCTGTGCGTAAACTGCTAGAACCTTCGCGCCACATACGGTTTTCTAACATGGCTTGAGTTTCTAGCTGTTGACTCAATTCGCAGGCTTGGTGCACACGTTGTGGATGGTTTAACACAACGTCTTCTTGCAGGCGTTGCAACCATAGCTCAATATCAACGCTACCATCATCCTTAAGGGGTTGATCTTCTCTTACCTTAACCATCGGAAATCTTCTCTCTTCCGTAGGGTGAAAGGTCATCTTATCAGACACCAAGTATAAGTAAGTCTTGCACTTAGCGCAGACAGACCAGGGTTTGCGTTTGTTGTTATACACCTTATTGCAACGCACGCACTAGTCTTGACAGGGATTTCTTCAGCAGAAATCAGGATTAAAAAGCTTGGCTAGGCCCCTTTGGTCTATGCCAAAAGGGGCGAGGAGCTGCAGTGTATGACCGCGTGCACACAAGGTAACAGCTTAACGACTGCGCTTGCGTACATAGAGGACAAGGGAATGATCTTCTAATTCATAACCGCGGGCTTCAACAATTTCTCGTTGACGGCGTTCGATTTCTTCATCAAAAAATTCAATGACTTCGCCTGTATCCATACACACCATATGATCATGGTGATCTTCTGTCGCTAGTTCGAAAACAGCGTGACTTCCATCAAAATTATGTCTTTGTACTAAGCCGGCCGCTTCAAACTGCGTCAGAACGCGGTACACTGTAGCCAAGCCTACATCTTCGCCTGCTTCTAGTAGAGATTTGTATAAATCTTCTGCGCTTAGGTGCTCGTCTTGATTGCGTTCTAAAAGCTGTAAGATTTTAATACGAGGCAAGGTCACCTTGAGCCCTGCTCTGCGGAGTTCGTTATTTTCGTCAGCCATAATGCATTCACTTGTCTTAGGTTTATTGAATCTAGCCGAATTATGCTAGAGATTGCTACAGAAGCAAAGTCATTAACCTACCTTTTTGCTAAGGATTTCTGTTGTTTTATGTCGCATACTCATATATCTAGTGGTCAAGGCTTTGATTTTGATTCGGTTTATCCACGCCGTGCCAGTGCGAGCCTTAAATGGAACCGTTACCCTAAAGAGGTACTGCCTTTATGGGTTGCAGATATGGATTTTCGCGCAGCGCCGAGTATTTTGGAGGCGTTACATACGCGAGTCGACCAAGGCATTTTGGGATACACTCAGGTAGAAAACGAGCTGAATGAGGCTTTTTGTGCATGGGCGCACAAGCGCTATCAAGCCGATTTTATGCCAGAATCTCTAGTATGGATTCCCGGTGTTGTCAGTGGTTTTCATTTAGCTACTCAGACTTGTACGCAAGCCGGTGAGGCTATTTTAATTCAACCCCCGATTTATCCACCGATTCTCGCACTTGGTGGCTTAAGTGGACGTCAAACGCAAAGTGCTCCTTTAGTGTATGATCCACAACAAGGCTGGCAATTTGATTGGCAGGCCTTAGAAGATGGCGCACGTGCGGGGGCTAAGTTATTAATTTTTTGTCATCCACACAATCCCACCGGACGTGTTTTTACTACGAAAGAGCTGCAGCAATTAGGCGATTTTTGTGCACATTGGGGCATAAAGATTTGCTCAGATGAAATTCACTGTGATTTGATCTTAGATGAAACGCGTACCCATCGACCTTTTGCATCTTTGCATCCTTATGTCGCCGATCATAGCATCACTTTAATGGCGCCAAGTAAGACCTTTAATATTGCCGGTTTGGCTTGCTCGGTAGCGATTATTCCTAACCCTGAACTTAGACGGGCTTTTAAACGCCAAATGCAGGGCTTGATTTCCGATGTGAATGTGCTTGGTCTAACGGCAGCGAAAGCAGCTTATCAAACAGGCGAGCCTTGGTTGGAAGCCGCGCTGACTTATTTAAGAGGTAATCGCGACTATCTTGCAACTTGGATGGAGCAACATCCGCAATTACAATGGCACTGCCCAGAAGCCACCTTTTTAGCTTGGATTGACTTTGCACGTCTTTGGCCACAAGGCTATCCACATGAAGACGTGGTTGCGCAAGGCATTGCCTTATCTGCAGGTGTGGATTTTGGCGCGCCAACTTGGGCGCGATTAAATTTTGGTTGTCCGCGTGCCTTACTAGCGCAAGCTTTACAAAGTTTGGATGCAATTTTGCCTCGTTGAGATTTTTACCCATGACCAAATCTCCTCATATTCTTGTTTTAAGCGGCGCTGGGATAAGCGCAGAAAGTGGGTTGGCCACCTTTAGAGACCAAGGCGGCCTATGGGAGCAGTATCCACTAGAAGAAGTCGCTACTTATACCGCTTGGCAACAGCATCCAGAACGTGTACTTGAGTTTTATAACTTACGTCGTCGTCAGGCTGCACAGGCACAACCTAACGCAGCGCATTTTGCCTTGGCGCAACTGGAAAAGCACTTTCATGTACGTATCGTGACGCAAAATGTCGATAATCTGCACGAACGTGCTGGTTCTCAGTGTATTTTGCATTTACATGGTGAACTCGATAAAGCGCGCTCTAGCTTAGATTCGCGCTTGATCTATCCTTTGTATGGGCGAGATATTCATCCGGGGGATTTGTGCGATAAAGGCAGCCAATTGCGTCCACATATTGTCTGGTTTGAAGAAGCCGTTCCCCTTTATCCACAAGCCTATGAGTGGGTAGCAGCAGCGGATTATGTGCTGATTATTGGCACCTCCTTAGAAGTACAGCCGGCGGCGAGCTTAATTCATGCGGTGCGTGCACAAGTGCCTTGTATTCGCATTGATCCAGATCCGCAAGCAATTCCCGGTGTGTATAATCTGGTGGCGACAGCCACGCAAGGCGTTCCTCAGCTCGTGGATTATTGGTGTACGCATGGACTGGGTTTGCCTGATTTTATTCAACCATCATAAGAGAGATTCCTTCCTCTTCTTAGACCAGGGTTGATACGAGTTTTGCTAATGGCGTGTGGCCGTTTCCTCTTCTTCCGAGATGGCCAATCTGGCTTGTAATCTTTGATACAAGTCTGCGAAAGAAAGGTTTTCTTGTTGCTGGGTTTGCTGGCTCCATTGTTGATCTAGTTCATCTAGCGAGCGGATCTCATCCAAAGCAGGTAATTCTTCTAAGCTTTGCAGGTTAAAGTCATCCAGAAACTGGCGTGTTGTGGCATACAGGTTGGGACGGCCTGGTGTGTCTCTTTGCCCAATGATACGAATCCAACCGCGTTCTTCTAAGGTATGAATAATCTGGCTACTGACACTAACGCCACGCACCTGCTCAATATCCGTCCGCGTAAGCGGTTGACGATAGGCAATTAAAGCAAGAGTTTCCAGTAAGGCACGTGAGTAGCGAGGCGGTCTTGTCTGTGCCATACGTTGCAACCAAGGGCTATATTCTGCTTTCAGCTGTAAGCGATAACCGCTGGCCACCTTTTGTAGGCGAAAGGGGCGCTGTGCTTCTAAAGCAGCAAGCTCTTGGAGCGCCGCTTGCACTTGGGAGCGGGTAAATAAGGGAAAAGGTGTCTCTTCGGAGGTTTCTTTAGGGGCTACCAAGGCGTTTAGCTCTTGTAAAGATAAAGGCTCAGCGGTAGCTAACAATAAGGCTTCTAGGAGATTGACAAGAGAGATTTGAGACATAGGGATTAGATCGCGCGAATAAGAAGATCAGGGTGTGGTGTATCCACGACCTCAAGTAGAAGGTGCGCATTTTTGCATAATTCTAATAAGGCAAGGAAAGTCACCACAATCCCCATGCGACCTTCTTGTTTGATCACATAGGCGGATAAGTAAAACTCTGGTGTATGTTGCAGGTAAGCCACTAGCTGTTGAATACGTTGATAAGTGGATAAAGTGTCCATTTGCACATGATGATGTGCATGTAAGTCCAAGCGTTTGAGCACTTGTGCGAAAGCTAGCAAAATATCTGGTAAATCGACTTGTGGAGGCGGCAACTGAGTAGGTATTTCTGGCCATGCAGCTTGTGCATTAAAAGTATCCCGCTGCACACGCGGTAGGGCATCGAGTGTTTCGGCAGCTTGTTTTACTTGTTGGTAGGCTTGCAACCGCCGAATCAAGTCTGCACTTGGGTCATTTTCCTCTTCCTGCAAGGCGTCTTCTGTGCTGGGAAGACGCGGCAACAAAGAATGAGATTTGATCTCAGTTAATAAAGCCGCCATGAGCAGATATTCCGCTGCAAGTTCAAGACGCAACTCGCGCATCAGATCGACATACTCCATATATTGGCGCGTAACTAAAGCAACATTGACTTGCAAAATGTCTAGGTTATGACGACGGATCAGGTACAAAAGCAAATCAAGCGGGCCTTCAAAAGCTTCGAGAAAAACCCGTAATGCCTCAGGTGGAATATATAAATCTTCCGGTATGGCGGTGAGTTTCTGTGCGCCAACGCGTGCGATCCAATCCGTGGGTAAGTGGGGTGACTCTGACATGGATTATTGATCTGCAAAGGGGCTAGGATCACCACGGCCTACACGCAGGATTTGTGCAGGAAGGTCACGCAAATCAACAACCGTTGTCGTTTCTAAGCTACAAGCCCCACCATCAATAATGAGGTCTAACTCATGCCCGATGCGCTCGCGAATATCCTCGGCTTCAGTTTGTGGCAAGGCTTCTTCTGGCAAGATGAGAGTGACACTCATAATAGGTGCGCCAAGTTCAGCAATCAGATCACGTGCAATTTGATTTTCAGGTACACGCAAGCCAATAGAGCGACGCTTTGGATGAAGTAAGAGGCGAGGGACTTCAGAGGTTGCTGGCAAAATAAAGGTGTAAGGCCCTGGGGTGTGTGCTTTGAGTAAACGAAAGCGTGCATTATCTACTTTGGCATATAAGCCAAGCTGGGATAAATCCGCACACATGAGGGTAAAATTATGATGTTGATCTAGGCGACGAATGCGTTTAATGGTTTCAACCGCGCGTTTTTCTGCTAATCCGCAACCTAGCGCATAGCCTGAATCCGTAGGATAAGCGATCACGCCGCCACGACGAATGATTTCGACAGCTTGGCAAATCAAACGTTTTTGTGGATTATCCGGATGAATATGAAAAAATTGGCTCATGGTCAGCTCCGTGCATTTAGCACTTAAGGGTCGGAAGCTTATGATAGCAAAAAACAAAAAAGGAAGCGCATAGCGCTTCCTTCCGATTTATGTATTGCATCAAATATGCTCAAAGAGCAAAGATTTAACGGTTCAGTGTTTCTTGAGTTAAGTCAAACTTAACCTAGAAGACACTTTGAACTGCAATTTGCACAACTTCCCGAATACGCTACTGTGCTTTGTGTGTCTATCTGGCCCTTTGCCGCCTGTTATTATTTTTGTAAAGATATACGCACTTAGCTTTCGTATTCAGTGCACCCTCTGTCTGACAACCTACTCCGATAAACTCGGATATTACGACTTCCCATATTGTTATTGTTATCGGGAAGTTGTTTTGCTAGTGGCTTGTTATTGTTATTACCCTGCGCAAAACACTTGCCACACAAGACCGGTTTTCGAGCCAGCCTATTATTGTTATTTTATGGCTATTGACTCTAGTGCGAGAGCTTCTTTTTTTGTTTTTATTGTGAAGCCTGCACCTTGATGTTCACCATGGATCCAGTTGTTATTTTTATTAGATTTGGATCTTGGTTAACAGCGCAACACTTTGTTGTTTTTGTTCGTGTGTTTCACTGTTTTCCGGTATTCTTATTTTTCTTACACTATACTATGCAGGTCATGTGCCAAAAAAATAATTTTCTTTTTAAATCAGTAAGATATTTTTTTTGTTTGCGCTTAATCTAGGCAAGCATGGCAAGGTGTTACCCAAAAGTGACTTATAAGTCGCGCTAAGTGTGTCTAAGGGTAACACCTAAGGGAACTAAGAGAGTTTTTTAAGATAGCGATAAATTTGTGCTTCTTCGCTGTCGGCTTCTGGATGCCAATTGTAGTGCCATTCGACTTGGGGAGGTAAGGACATCAAAATAGACTCTGTACGCCCACCACTCTGTAAACCGAATAAGGTCCCTCTGTCATACACCAGATTAAATTCGACATAACGTCCACGACGGTACGCTTGGAATTTGCGTTGACGTTCACCGTAATCATGTGCCCGCCGCCGTTCAACAATCGGAGCGTATGCTGGTAAATAACTATCACCAACGGCACGCATGAAGGCAAAACTTTGTGCAAATCCTAGATCATTTAAATCATCGAAGAAAAGGCCGCCTACACCCCGTGCTTCCTGACGATGTGGTAAGTAAAAGTAACGATCACACCAATCACGGTAAGCTTGGTAGCGTGTTTCACCAAAGGGCATACAAGCGTTTTGTGCCGTTTGATGCCAGTGTTCAATATCTTCTACAAAAGGATAATAAGGCGTTAAGTCATAGCCGCCACCAAACCACCAAACAGGTTCAGCGTCTGCTTTGGAAGCAATAAAAAAACGTACATTAGCATGTGAGGTGGGGATATAAGGGTTTTGCGGGTGCATCACCAAAGAAACCCCCATTGCTTCGAAGCGGCGACCTGCAAGTTCAGGACGTACTGCCGTGGCAGAAGCAGGTAAAGCATCACCGGTCACGTGTGAAAAATTGACACCGCCTTTTTCAAAAACACCACCGTCTTGGATCACACGCGAGCGTCCCTCGCCACCTTGAGGACGTGTCCAAGCATCTGTCATAAAATCTGCCTTGCCGTCCAAATCTGCTAAGGCTTGACATAAATTGTCTTGCAGTTCGAGTAAGTAAGTTTTGACGGCCTGAATATCAACAGAATCTTGCGACGTGTTGGGGGGAATTTGTGACATAGGAAAGGCACCTCAGGTTGATTAAACAAGAGGCGCAGTGTAGCAGATCAGGCACGTAAGATGCGTCCACTGACCAGATCAAGGATGCGGCTAGCTTGTTGAGCTTGCCCCAAATCCCCTGCCAAAATAGGCACTTGCTCGCCAAAGTAAGCATAAACTTCTTGGACACTTAACGCGGCTGCTAGGCCTGCAGGGTTGGCAGAAGTGGAGACTAAAGGACCGCACAATTGACAAAGTGCTTGCACTTGTGGATGTTGGCTCAAGCGGATGGCAAGGCTGGCATGGCCACCACGTATGCTTGCTGGGGCGCGATGTTCTGGGTCTGGAATCACCCAAGTGGTTGGGCGTGGTTGAGGGGCTTGCAATCTCTGTTTTTGCGCGGCAGAAAGTGCATATAACCAAGGGGAAAGCTGATCCAGATGCGCAGCAACGAGAATTAAACCCTTGGCTGCTTCGCGTTGTTTGATCGCTAAAATTTGCTCGACAGCGCAGGTGCATAAAGGATCACAACCTAAACCCCAGACCCCTTCCGTGGGGTAAGCGAGGATTTGCCCATTCGCAATCAAAGCCTGTGCTTGTGCAAGATTCAGCAAATTCAAGCTAGTGTCCTTTTATGCTTGTTGGAGTTGCTGTTGGAGTTGCGCATCTTTGGCAATCACAGCTTCAGCATTTGCTTGGCGCTCAGCCTTGAGTTTAGCGAATAAAGCGTCATCACTGGTGGCGATAATTTGTGCCGCTAAATAAGCAGCGTTTTTTGCGCCTGCCTTACCAATCGCAACCGTTGCTACAGGAATACCGCCGGGCATTTGCACCGTGGATAAGAGTGCGTCTAAACCATCAAGAGAAGAATTAATAGGTACCCCAATCACAGGACGCAAGGTGTTGGCTGAGACAGCACCTGCAAGGTGTGCGGCCATACCAGCGGCACAGATAAAAGCTGCACAGCCACGTGCTTCGGCATCTTTAACATAGGTATGCGTTTGCTCAGGGGTGCGGTGGGCTGAGCTAATTTTGGCTTCAAAAGGTACACCCAAGGCCTTGAGCACATCAAAGGCAGCTTGCATCACTGGTAAATCAGAATCTGAACCCATCAAAATAGCAACGAAAGGGGTACTCATAGCGGATTAATCTCCCATTAAAGTGAATACACAACAGCAAGAAATCAAAAATTAACGACAGCGTATGTAGCCGCCAGGTACATGCTGTACCCAGCCCTCAAGCTCTAACAAGAGTAGGTGTTCTTGCAGCTGAGTGACTGGCCACTGAGTCCGTTCCACCAAAAGGTCTAAAGGCTGGGGGGCACTACCTAGATAGCCAAGTAAAGCAGAAAGTTCCTCAGAAGGGGGATCTTTTTGCCGCGCGTGGCTTTCTGGTGGGGCCTCTAGTTTAGCGGACTTTTGTGCCGTAACGGACGTACCTAAACTGGCTGTAGTCTGATCTAGGGGGGAATTGTGCAATGGCCTTGCCGTGCTTGCAAGTGTCGCTTGCGGATTGAGGAGCCACTCACGTTGGAGACTGGATTGTAACGCTTGGATAATATCTGCTGCGGTTTCGACCAAGGTGGCACCGTCACGAATCAACTGATGGCAACCACGACTATGCACATTATGAATAGAACCTGGGATAGCAAACACTTCGCGGTTTTGCTCAAGTGCCATACGTGCACTGATTAAAGAGCCGCTGCGAGGTGCTGCTTCTACCACCAAAGTCCCTAAAGATAAGCCACTAATAATACGATTACGACGCGGGAAATGTTTTGCTAATGGTGGCGTTTTTAAGGGCCATTCACTGATCAAAGCACCTTGGCGCGCAATCTGCTGGGCAAGCTTTTGATGCACGCTTGGATAAATTTTGTCTAAGCCGCAAGCTAATACCGCAAGCGTGTAGCCTGACGCTTGCAAAGCCCCTTGGTGTGCAGCTGCATCAATGCCCAAGGCTAACCCACTGGTAATCGTAAAACCACCTTCAGCCATATAACGCGCAAATGCAAAGGCATTGCGTTCGCCTTCAGCCGTTGGGTTGCGGGAGCCGACCATCGCTAGCTGGGGTAAATGCAAATAAGACACTTGCCCTTGTACAAAAAGAACAGGAGGCGGGTCGCTAATTTCTAGTAATAAACTTGGGTAATCCTGGCTTTGCGGGGTGAGAATACTTCTAGGTATCTCGCGAGAAGCTTGTGCTAACCATTGCAGATGGTGTTCGATTTGTGGTGCATAAGGGCTTGTACGCCAATCTTTCGCCGCCGCTTGTAGGGCTTGTTGATCTTGTGGACTAATACGCCCTTGGTAAGTAAAGTTTTGGGTTTGTGCGGCAATGGCCTGTAATGCCAAGTATGCATTACCAAATTGATGCAAAGCACGGATCAGGGTTCGGCTGCCAAGTTTGGGGGTTGCGAGTAAGCATAAGCTACTAATCCATTCGCGTTCCTCGTATGCGGCACGGGTTAACTGTGTCTCTGTGGACAGTTCAAATTGGGTTTGCCAGGACGCTTGTGTACACATCTGGGCTATCCTTGCCATTGATTTAGAAAAAGTTGCAAAGCTCGCTTAATTGCCTTAAATGCAGGCTTGGATGAAGGTGTGCGGGCTTTTGGTGTAAACCACGATCAATCCAACCGGTATGCCAACCCAAAACTTGTGCAGCTTGCACATCCTTATCAGGATCATCACCAATATACATCAGTTGCTGTGGCATAAGGCCAAGATGCGTTTGCGCACGTGTAAAAAGTGCAGGCTCTGGTTTGGGTGCACCAACATCGGCAGCACTGTAACTAAATTGAAAGTAGTGTGCTAAACCGATGTAATGCAAATCCGCATTGCCATTAGTCAGTACGCCTAAGAGATAGCGCGGATATAAATACTCTAAAGTGCTTAAAGTATCGGCAAAGAGAAAATCTTGTACTTGTTGACGTGCGTGCCAAAAGGCTTGAAAGGCCCCTTCTGCAAGTTGTTGCACCTTCTTTACGTGATAAGAAACATAAGGTGCAATCAGGTGAGCTAAGGCTGCGCGACGCAAGGCAGATAAATCCGCTTGTATGTGTTTCGGGGCCAAAGACTGTGCAAAGTGCAAGCGGGCAGCTTGCACTTGAGTATAAGAAATATCCCGCGTTAATGCAGGAAGATGCGCTTGTAAATAAGCATATTGTGCTTGTTCGGCAGCCGCAATCAGTGGTGGGTTATCCCACAAAGTATCGTCTAAATCAAAAACTAAGGCACGGATAGAGACTAGAGACTGACCCATAAATTATCATCCGTACTAATCCAACGCGGCAATAAACGACTGAGCAATTCACCTAAATATTCGGCAAATAAAGTCCCCATATCGGCTTGAAAATGATGCGTATCTTGGCTAGCTAAGACTAAAACACCTTGTGTACGTCCATGATGCAAGCGTACCAAAACAGCAGAGCCGCTTTCTTTTTGCCAAGCGGTCTGCAAACTAAGGAGTTGTTGCTGACTGGGATTTAAACTTAAGCAACGTGCATTTTGTTGCTTAAGTAAGGCCAAAATCGCCGCTTGTTGTTCTAAATCAGAAACCGCCACTAAAGGCAGGTGGCACTCTTCTAAAGGTGCAAATAACAGCAAACGACAAGCATCCAAGGTGAAGTGGCGTGCAAGCTGGGTTGTTAAAAGCTCTCCTAAAGTGCTCAGATCCTGGACACCCAACAGGGCTAAAGTGAGCTGGCGGGTGCGCTCAAAGAGTTTGTCATTATTGCGTGCATGAGCAATCAGATGTTGTAAACGTTCGTTGCTGACTTCCAGCTGTTCACGTAAATAACGGTTTTGATATTCCAATAAAGAAACCGCTTGTCCACTGCTTGGGTGTGGCAATTGCAGCTCTGCTAGTAAACGCTCACGACCAATAAAGAAATTTGGGTGCTGCTGCAAATACGCGGCGACTTTCGCAGCATTGCTAGCGGCGACATCTGCTTTGGGAAGGGGACGTGCTTTCAGCGGTGATACCCCTAGCTGATCGCTTCTTGTGTTGGTTGCTGTGGTCTTTTCTTGTGTGGATAAAGGTTCTTTTGTAGATAAAGAAACAAAAGGTGGCTGTTGTTGATTCATAGGAAAATTTGTCCTTCAAATACTCGTACTGCAGGTCCTGTCATGATTACGGGGTGTCCTTCCCCAGCCCATTGAATTTCCAGAGATCCACCAGGTAGGTGTACCCTGACTTGGCTATCTAATAAGCCGCGTACTTGTCCTGAAACCACGGCAGCGCAAGCACCTGTACCGCAAGCCAGTGTTTCTCCGACACCACGTTCAAAAACACGTAAACGAATCTCTTGCCGAGAGACACATTCCATAAAGCCAACATTGACCCCTTGAGGAAAACGCGCATGTTGTGTGAGTAAGGCACCCACTTGCGCAACAGGCGCATCGGCTACCGAATCTACACATAAAACAGCGTGTGGATTTCCCATAGAGACTACGCCAAGGGGGTAATTTTTTCCAGCTTCCTCCACAAGGTATTCCTTAGCAGGTGCCGGTGCCACAAAGGGAATCTCACTGGGTAACAACCGAGGGGCACCCATATCCACACTGACCAAGCCTTCACTGGTAAGTTGTAGGACAAGCGGGCCACCTTGGGTTTCTACATGGATTTGCTGCTTGTGGGTGAGTTTTTTATCCACCACAAAACGCGCGAAACACCGCGCACCATTACCGCAATTTTCAACCTCACTGCCATCGGCATTAAAAATACGATAGCGAAAATCCATGTCTGCGTGCTGAGGGGGTTCCACAATTAAGAGCTGATCGAAACCTATGCCAAAATGCCGATCGGCCAGTTTACGTATATCTTGGGTGCGTAATTTAGGCGCGCGCTGGGTAATGGCATCAATCACCATAAAATCATTCCCCAAACCGTGCATTTTGGTAAATTTCAATAGCATAGAAGTCCCCCTCAAAAGATGACATCAAGTCGGTATTATTCAGGTAACACCGACTCTCCGGCCATTTGTTGTTCATAGGTTTCGCGTGCACGCACTAAATAGGTTTTATGGCCATCGACCATCACCTCAGCAGCACGGTTACGTGTATTATAGTTAGAAGCCATCGCAAAACCGTAAGCACCTGCAGAACGTACCGCTAGCAAGTCGCCTTCTTGCAAGGCAAGGGCTCTTTGCTTGCCGATAAAATCTCCAGTCTCGCAAATTGGGCCTACAATATCATAGACTTGCGTGCTTGTACCTTCAGCAGGCATTTTTACCGGAATAATCGCCTGCCAGGCTTGATATAGCGCAGGGCGCAGCAAATCATTCATGGCCGCATCGACAATCGCAAAGTTTTTATCTGCGCCCATTTTTAAGTATTCTACTTGTGTGAGCAAAACCCCTGCGTTGGCGGCAATCGCACGTCCTGGTTCAAAAATCAGCGTATAAGGTAAGTCCTCTTTTTGTAAACGTGCAAGCAAGGCTTGGGCGTATTCTTGGGGCGCCGGCGGGGTTTCTTGATCGTAAGTCACGCCTAAGCCACCGCCTAAATCGAGATGCTCAATGTGGATACCGGCTTGTGCCAAGCGAGTTGCTAAGGCCAAGACAGGTTCAAGTGCATCCAAGAAAGGGGATAGCTGGGTCAATTGAGAGCCTATATGGCAGTCAATGCCTTTGATCTGCACATGAGATAGGCGAGCGGCTTGTTGATAGACGGCAAAAGCTTCCTCAATGGGAATACCAAACTTATTTTCTTTCAGTCCAGTAGAAATATAAGGATGGGTTTTGGCATCGACATTAGGGTTAACGCGCAAAGATACAGGCGCCTGTAGGCCCATATGTTCAGCAACTTGGTTAAGGCGTTCTAACTCTGGAATAGATTCCACATTAAAACATTTCACCCCAACTTCTAGCGCGCGGCGCATTTCACTGGCTTGTTTGCCAACGCCGGAAAAAACGATCCGTGCTGGATCACCACCTGCAGCTAAGACACGTTCTAGCTCACCACGAGAGACAATATCAAATCCAGCCCCTAAGCGTGCCAGTACATTTAAAACTGCAAGGTTGGAATTTGCTTTGACTGCATAGCAAATCAGATGAGGATGTGTGCCAAGTGCCTGTTGGAATGCTTTAAAATGGCGCTCTAACGTCGCTCGTGAATATACATAACAAGGGGTGCCAAATTGTTGGGCAAGTTGGGCTAAGGCGACATCTTCCGCATGCAAATGCCCATCTTGATAGGTAAAGTGATCCATAAAAGCCGCTCAATAATCGTTGATTAGGGGGTGGAGCGCTGAGGCGCTGATAAAGCGGTTGCCATGCCCGCAGTGGATGACAAGGACGCTGCTTGGGGAGCTTCCGGTCGTGTCAGCGCCCCTTTTTGGCCACATCCTGTCAGGGTGAACAAGAGCGTAAGTAAGCAGGTGAAAAGGGCGACAGGCATAGACTTAAGCTCCTAAACGCGCACGCGCTCTGTGGGCAGCGGCACGAACTTGGCTGGGGGCGGTACCGCCGATATGGT
Source organism: Allopseudospirillum japonicum (assembly GCF_900108915.1). GTDB lineage: Bacteria > Pseudomonadota > Gammaproteobacteria > Pseudomonadales > Halomonadaceae > Pseudospirillum > Pseudospirillum japonicum. The sequence goes on along the minus strand of NZ_FNYH01000010.1, from coordinate 99,792 downwards.
CTCGGGCTTGTACGGAACCTTCCAAGGTGAGCACATCGAACACATCCGCTTCAATACTGGCACAAAAGCCTTGCAGCTCTTGCAAGCTCATTTCGGCAAGATCTTTTTGGGTGGCGACTCCGTGAGCCACGGCTTTACCAACCACTTCATGTGCATCACGGAAAGGTAAACCTTGGCGCACCAAGTAGTCGGCTAGGTCAGTCGCGGTAGAGAAGCCACGGCGTGCCGCTTCACGCATTACCTCAGGTTTAGCCTGAATTGCTGGGATCATATCCGCAAAGGCTTTTAGACATCCCTTAGCAGTATCAATCACATCAAATAAAGGTTCTTTATCTTCTTGATTATCTTTGTTATACGCCAAAGGTTGAGATTTCATCAACATTAAAAGGCTGATCAGATGCCCGACAACACGCCCAGATTTGCCACGAACTAACTCGGGCACGTCTGGATTTTTCTTTTGCGGCATAATGGAAGAGCCCGTGCAGAAACGATCTGGGAGGTCTATAAAATTGAACTGGGCTGAGGTCCATAAAATTAATTCTTCACTCATACGGGATAAGTGAATCATCATCAAACTAGCCACACTGGAAAACTCTATTGCGAAGTCTCGATCGGAAACTGAATCCAAGGAGTTTTCTGTTGGACGCTCAAAACCTAACAATTGGGCGCTTAAATGACGATCAATCGGATAGGTCGTTCCTGCTAAAGCTGCGGCCCCTAAAGGACACACATTCACCCGCTTACGGCAATCTTGTAAACGCTCATAATCACGTTGCAGCATCTCATTCCAAGCGAGCAAGTGATGCCCTAAAGTCACTGGCTGTGCTGTTTGTAGGTGAGTAAAGCCTGGCATAATCGTATCTGCATAGGTCAGGGCTTGCTCAATCAAACCGGTTTGCAAGCGCACCAACTCGGCACTGATGACATCGATTTCATCACGTAAATACAAGCGGATGTCTGTGGCGACTTGATCATTACGTGAACGCCCTGTGTGCAGTTTTTTGCCTGTAATCCCAATGGCTTGGGTGAGCTGGGCTTCGATGTTCATGTGCACATCTTCCAACTTGACAGACCAAGGGAAATTCCCTGCTTCAATGCGGCTGCGGATCTCAGTCAAGCCTTGTTCAATAGCTTGATATTCATCCTCAGTGAGCACCTCGACTTGGGTTAGCATGCGTGCGTGGGCCAAAGAGCCTTGAATATCATGGAAATACAAACGCTTATCAAAGTCTACAGAAGCAGTAAAGCCCTCGACAAAAGTATCGGTTGGCTCAGTAAAACGTCCGCCCCAAGGTTTATCTGTACTTTGTTGCTCACTCATGCATTTTCAGCAAATGACCCCGCAGGAAATTTGCTGCCTCCCTTGATTGGTATTAGGTAAATTGGATAGGTTTAATGGATAGAAAAGATTTTACCTTGTTCGCGAACAAGTTTTAATGAAAAGCACGCAATTCTTTCTCAGCCTCAATTGACTTTGCATAGGATGGATCAAAACGCAAAATGCCTCTATTAAGCGCGAAATTTTTTATGCCGCCACCTGCAGCCAAAGCGCTTAAGCGTACTGCTTTATTAGACTTTTTGCAGCAGGCCCACAGTAAACCCTTGATTATTTTGCAAGCTGCTGCAGGTTTTGGCAAAACGACTTTATTGGCCCATTGGTTGAGTGAGCTAGGTACGCAAGAGTATGCCACTTGGTTGACCTTAGATCCTGCGGATGCGGATGTCGGGCGTTTTTTAACGTACTGGATTTACGCACTGCGCCGGCTCAGCCCTTACACGCAAGCAATAGGGCAACAGGCTTTAGAGGCTTTAGCCGCACGGCAAACCCACCAGCCCTTAGATTTGGAAAATATTCTTGCCAGTGTGTGTGATGAGTTAGCCTTGCCTGAAACCCAACTCACGTGCCTTGCAACAGAACCTCCGTTTGCCACGACGCCTTATCAAATCTCTAATGACACAAGACCACCGCCGCGCTATCTGGTGGTATTAGATGATGCTCAAGTGATCCAAGCCCCCGCATTGGCCGCATGTATTGAATTTTTGTTACAAGCTTTGCCGCCGAATGTCACTTTAATCTTGGCATCTCGTCTGCCTTTACCTTTGCCTTTAGGGCGACTGGCCGCGCGCCAAGCTGTGGCGATTTTGGACGAAAGTGCACTCGCTTTTACAGAAACAGAGATCCAACAACTGGCCCAAGCCCAAGCTGGGTGCGTGTATCGCTCGGAAATCCTAACAGAAATTGCCCAAAAAACGGCCGGTTGGCCAGCAGCGGTAGCCTTGCTTTTTCAAGCCCAAGCGCACATGCACGCACAAGATCAAACACAACCAATAAGCACAGATGAGGTGACTAGCGCTGAGTCGATCCGTCATCTATTGGCACACCCACCGGAAGTTTTAGTCGACTTTTTACTACAGGATATTTTTGCGCATTTACCTGAAGATTTGCAGCATTTTATCTGGTTATTAACGCATTTCGATTTATTTTGCGCAGATTTATTAGATGCTGTATGTCGTGCAAGCCACCCCCCATTACCTACTGGTAACGCCCAGCGTTTACAAGTACTCCAGCAGCAAGGTTTGTGGTTGGTCGCGCAAGATGCGCAAGGTCAATGGTTTAAATTGCATCCATTAAGTCAAGCACTGTTGACACACGCACAACCCGCTCCAACTCACTGGAGTCAAACACAGCTTTGTCAGTTTTACCAAGCCGCTAGCCGCTGGTATGCAAGTCAAGCGCATATGCGTGCGGCTTTAGAATATGCACTTGCGGCACAAGATACTCAAGGCGTTTTATACTGGGTCCAACAAGCTTATCCAAGTTATTTAGTCACGCAGGATTTAGCGCGTGTTCTCGCTTGGCGTCTAGAGTTACCTGAATCTATCTGGGAAACCGCGATCCATTTGCATATTTTGTATACTTGGGCATTGGCTTGTGCAGGACAGCTGGATATGAGTTATGCCCAAGTGCAAAAGCTGCTGGCCGATGCTGAGATAGCACCAGCGAATGCCGGCCAGCTTGGGGTGATTCAAGCGCAGATTGCGCAAGGTCGTGGTGATTTGGCAACTGCGAATCAGTTGGCATTAGAGGCTTACCATCGTCTTAATCCTCATCTTGCCGTGTGGCAATTTGCGGCCTTGTCTTTGCTGACGGAGAATTACACGCGCTTGAAACGTTTCAAAAGTGCTCGTGGCTATAATCGTGCCGCGCAAGCCTTGGCGCATAAAACACAGCAAGTTGAGTTAGAACAAAAAGCACTGGTTGATTATATTGCTTTAGAACTTGCGAAAGGTCACATGCAGGCGTTAGATGCGCCTTTAGCACAAGGGTTGGCACTGGCACAAGCTTATCCACAACAAGCGCGTCAAGCTAGTTATGGGCGTTTGCTGGTCTATCAAGCCTACCGCAAAGCGGGCCAAGGTCAGTTACAATCAGCATGTGTCGATTTAAATCAAGCCTTACCCTTATTGAAACGAACCCGAGATTTATTTAGTTTAGCTGCTTATTTATTATTGGCAGATATAGAAGTTTGTTATCAGCGTCCAGAACAAGCCTTTGTGCATTTATCACAGGCTGAACGTTTAATGCATATTTGGGATGTCCCTTCCATTTATTATTTAGCTTGGATCACAGTTAGCAAAGCACAGTTATGGATAGATGAGGGCAAATATGAACTAGCAGAAACTTGGTTATTACAAATTGAGTGTGCATTAACTGATAATACAGTGAAGCCACCAAATTATTTGGACGATTTAGATGAGCGTGTGCGTGCGTTAAGGTTAAGATTGGCTATCTTACAGCAAAAAAATCAGCAAGTGCATACGTTATTGGCACAATTAACACCGATGAAATCCGGTGTGCAGGGGTTAGCATCCCAGTTACAACAGGCTCTATTTTTATGGCAACAAGAAGATTTTACCTCAGCTTATGCACATCTAGATTTTTTATTAATACAAATGCAAACACAAATGCATTATTGGCCTTTGTTAAATGCAGAGCCGCAACTCGTGCGTATGTTGGAGGAGTATCCCAAAAAACGCCCCGCTTATACTTGGCTACAACAACAAGCTTGGTTATTAGAGAAATGGCAGCATAAAAAGCCTACCCAGACACCTAAACCTTCTGTTGCTAAAGTAGAGCCGTTAAGCCAGCGTGAGGCGAAGGTCCTAGCCTTGGCTGCTCAAGGATTATCTAACCAAGCGATTGCAGAACGTTTATTTATTTCTTTACATACAGTGAAAACCCATATGCGTCATATTTTACGCAAATTAGATGCACGTTCACGGATGCAAGCTGTACAAAAAGCAAGAGTTTTGGGGTGGTTTCAATAATAAATTAACGATACAGGCTCTTGGTTTAAGATGACCTCAACGTTCTCAAAAATGAACCATCTCAAAAACTCAGCTTGCATTCACTAGCCTTGGATCTTTGGATACGAAAGGCGGCAAGATTCGTTTCTATTGGCACGCTCGTCTCTGGTCACCTTTTAGGGAGAGTGTTAGACTAGATGCCCCTTAGTGCTTTTGTGCGCCGCAATATATAAAAATATTGCCCAAAGGACACAAGGACACAAGGACACACAAACTTTTGTGCAAGATTTCTGTCGGTAGGTTTTGATCTTAGCGGGTTGCGCCCATGCCGTAGCTTGTCTAGTTGAATGACCGCCCCCAAGCTGTTCAAGCCTGATCTTCAGGACAACCAAGCATTCCAAACCCCATTTGGGTCAAGTTAGCATTTATTTTTAGCGAGGGTAAGAGCTTGTCTCAGTTACCAGTCATTATTGGCATGGGAGGTATTAACGCCGCAGGCCGAACCTCCGGACATCAAGGATTTAAACGTACGCTACTTGAGGTGCTCTCAGAACAAGAACGTCAATCGACTTTAGTCGGGTTGGCCAGTCTTATGGGGCAAGTTCAGTTCCAGCAAGGACAAGCGCAAGATGCGCAAGGGCGCGCGCTATCTGCATCCGTGATTGCGCAAACCTATGCCGATTATATTCAAGCCCATACACTCATTCGTCGTATCGAGCCACATCTGTTCGATGTGAACGCGATTCCTGCCGCGCGTCTTGCCAAACTTAAAGCCGAGCAAGGGCTAAAAGTACGGGTGCGGAAACGTCAACTGCCAGATCACATACCAGCGAATTGGCAGGTAAGAGATGTTGAAAAAGGCGAGGTTGAGTTGTGGATTCCAGAGGCTTTAGATGCCCTATTGCCAGATCAGCGCCAAGCCTTAGTACAAGCTGCAGGACAATTGCCAACAGGTTTTGATCCTAGCCGTTTATATCGTTCTGCGCATCATCCGCGTGGCTTACAAATGGCTATTTTTGCAGCCTCGGATTTGCTCGGCTCTTGTGGTATCCCTTGGGAAGCAATTCAAGCACGTGTCAACCCAGATCAAATTGGTGTCTATGCCAGTAATTCGATTGGTCAGCTTGATCAAGAAGGTTGGGGCGGTTTATTACAAAGCTTTATCAGTGGTAAACGCGCTACAGCTAAGCAAATGCCGCTGGGCTATGGGCAAATGACCGCTGATTTTATCAATGCCTATGTGTTGGGCAATCTTGGTATGACAGGTGGTACCTTAGGTGCCTGTGCCAGCTTCCTTTATAACTTACAAGCGGCAGTACGTGATATTCGTTCTGGACGTTGCCGAGCTGCTTTTGTGGGCAGTGCGGATGCACCTGTAACTCCGGAGATTATTGAAGGCTTCCGAGCGATGGGCGCTTTGGCCGATGATGCCAGTTTATTAGCCTTAGATGGTAAAACACAATTAGCAGATGATGATTATCGCCGCGCGTGTCGTCCATTTGCACCGAATTGTGGCTTTACCATTGCAGAAGCTGCGCACTTTATTTTACTCACGGATGATAGTTTAGCCTTAGAGTTAGGTGCCCACATTCATGCGGCTGTGCCAGATGTTTTTGTGAATGCAGATGGTTTTAAACGCTCGATTTCGGCACCTGGAATAGGTAACTACTTAACCTTAGCCAAAGCAGCCGCTTTAGGGCGCACTTTGGTGGGTGAGCAAGGTTTGCGTCATGGCAGCTTTGTGCATGCACATGGCACAAGTACACCGAAAAACCGTGTGACCGAATCCCATGTGATCAATGAGGTCGCGAAAGCTTTTGGTATTACTGATTGGCCGGTGGCTGCTGTGAAATGCTTTGTAGGTCACTCGCAAGGCAGTGCAGGTGCGGACCAGCTAGTGAGTGCTTTAGGGACTTGGGCGCAGGCTTGGTTACCTGGTATCCGTACGTCAACACAGTTTGCGGACGATATTTATGATTCAAATCTCAAGCTGAGTGATCAGCACACCCAAATCGATCCGGCTAAAACGCCGCTGGCTTTTATTAATGCCAAAGGTTTCGGTGGCAATAACGCTACTGCCTTATTATTATCACCGCAAGCAACGCAAGATTTATTAGCGCAACGTCATGGACAAGCTGCCCTGAAACAACATGCACAAACGCATGAAAACGTAGCAGCACAAACCCAAGCTTACTTGCAAGCTGCGGATCAAGGTGAATTTAAAACTTTATATCACTTTGGTGAGTCGGTTTTGGAAGGGCCTGAGTTAGTCATCACTGAAAATGAAATTCAGATCCCAGGTTATGCACGTAGTGTGGACCTTAAATTAGAGAACCCTTTCCTATAAGGTGTGTCTTAGCAAGAGGCAGCGATATCGGCTGCCTTCTTTTGATCTTCTAGATTACCTTGAGTCTTGCTATGGTCACACAAGCCCCCGCGGTTCCCTTAAGTGCTGCAGAATATAAGGCGCAATTAGAGGCCTTGGTCCATGCACATTTTCAACAAGCCCAAACTCGGATTGATCCGGTTTACCAAGCCCACTTTGCTTGTGGACGTGCAGTTTTTAAACGTCATTGGCAGCACAAGCAGGATATTCCAAGCGATTTAGCCGCTTTACCGCGTAGTCTTTGGTCTGGTGTACGTAAATTGAGTGGACGCAAAAACACAGAAGAAACCAGCCCAAGACGTTCTGGCAAGCAACAAGCACTCGAAGCCATTTTGCAGCAGGAGTTACTCGACCTGCCTGGGCTTGAAGCCAAAATTCAAGCCTATGTCCAACCACATCAAGCGCACTTTGAGCAAGAAATTCATCAACTTTTGGCACAAGTACCCGAGCAAAAACAAGCGGCCTTTGCGCAGCAACTCGGCCAACAAGTGGAACGTTTGAATCTTTCCATTGAGGGAACACGCGAAGCCTTAATGTTTTGCTTGATGGGAATACTTGGCAAAAGTTTAGGGACAAGTGCATTTGGCAGTAGTTTAGCGGTTGGGCAAGCGGCAGCCGTCGGCTTATATACCAGTCATTTATCTTGGTTTGGCGGTTTGTGGGTCTCTCTCACTGGGGTACCTTCTTGGGTCACTTTTGCCGGTGCTGGCGGTGGCTTGGTTGCTGGTGTACTCCTTGCCCCTTTGTTGGCACCTTTAATTGAAATCGGCATGAACCGCTGGCGTGCGCGGGCTTTGTTGGTGCAGGCGATTGAAGATGCAGAGCAAGGTTTTTTAACGCCGCGGCAAGATTACGTCGATATTCTTGGACGTTTAGCGGTTTATCTACAAACGTTACCTGATTTTTTACACTTAGCCGCGCGTTTGCGCCCCTAGTTTAGTGAGGAAGCCGGAATGTCAATGCAAGCCCATATTGAAGCGCAATTGGCCGAATTAGCCCCCCTGTATTTAGCGGTGGAGAACGAGAGCCATCAACACAGCAAGGGAACAGATTCGCATTTTAAAATTACCCTTGTCAGTGAGGTTTTTGCTGGCTTGCTTCCTGTAAAACGTCATCAAAAAGTTTACGCTTTATTGGCACAAGCCTTGAATTCAGGGGTACATGCTTTGGCTTTGCATTTATATACCCCAGAAGAATGGCAAGCACGTCAACAAGAACGCCCAGACTCACCAGGATGTTACGGCGGTGGTCATTAGGCCGCACTTGGTTGCTGTAACCACACTTTTTTCCAATGGGCACGCATATGTGCGTGTTCTAGTGCTTGCTGATAGGCATCTAACGCTGGATCCAACAGCGCCTCCAATCCCCAAGGTGGATTAATCAATACCAAGGCGCTGGCATACATGCCTTGCTCAATGTCAGGTAATTCCAACTCATAACAAAGTATCCCAGAATGGGCACCGCTTAGCTTGCGTGCCCCTTTAATCAGCTGTAAATGCGCTTGGCTTGCCAAAATAGGCATCCACAACATAAAACAGCCTTGTGGCCATAAAGCCAGCGCCTTTTGTACCTTGGGTAAGAGACTTTGATATTCGCTTTTCACTTCATAAGCTGGGTCAATCAGTACACAACCACGCCTTGGCACAGGCGGCATTAAAGCAACTAAGCCTTCTAAAGCGTCTCTATGATGTACTTGCACTTTATGTGGTGCCTGACACAAATTCATTTTGAGTTGATCAATTTCTTGGGAGTGCAGTTCCAAAGCCACTAAGGTATCTTGTTCACGGCTATGCATGGCTGCAAGATAAGGTGAGCCTGGGTAAGCATGTAGACTCGTGCTGCCTGGATTGAGCACTTGTAAATGTTGTATATAAGTTTGCACTAAAGGCGGTAGTTTTTGTCCTTGTTGCGCCTGATCCCATAAAGGCAAAATACCGCGCTTGGCTTCTTGTGTTTGCTGTGCCCAAGCACTATCCAAAGCATATAAAGCAGCCCCTGCATGGGTGTCTAAATAGTAATAAGGCTTCTGTTTGCGCTGTAATTGCTCCAATACAGCAAGTAAGGTCAAGTGCTTAAGCACATCGGCATGATTGCCTGCATGAAACCCATGGCGGTAACTTAACATCTGAGTAATATCCTAATGACGCGCCATGCGGCGCTTTTGTAGTAAACGAGTCATTAACGCACGCAAAGCAGCAGGCTTGACTGGCTTATGTAAGAGGGCATATCCCGCAGCTTGTACCTCATCTGCGACTTCATCTGTGCGATCTGCAGTGATCACAATGCCTGTAAGCGCCTCAGGCCCTAGCACTTCTTGTAATGCCTGCAATGCCATCACCCCAGTAACGTCATTATCCAAGTGATAATCCGCAAGGAAAATCACAGGCGCCTGAGCTTGGTGGCGTAGAATAGATTTAGCACCACCGATGGTTGTTGCCGTGAAAACTTGGCATTGCCAGCCAGATAACATAGCTTGCATCCCTTCTAAAATTAAGGGCTCATTATCAATACAGAGCACTTTAATCTCTGCCAGCGGATTTAAGCTAGTATTCAGGCAAACACGCAACGCCGCTTGTGGATCGGTTGTTTTTGTTTCTTCTAACTGGGGTGTCGGCACACAAGGGACTTGCACTGAAAATAAAGTCCCCTCTCCAGGCCAAGAGCGCACTTGAATATTGTGCCCCAACACACGTGCCATCCGATCTGCAATCGATAGTCCCAGTCCCAAACCTTTTTCGTTATGACGATCAGGAGTATCTAAACGCCTAAACTCTTGGAAAATTTCTTTGAGTTTAGCTTCTGGAATCCCAGGCCCTGTATCCCAAACCTGAATCCAGATACTCGCTTTTTGACGCCGACAGCCCAATAAAATTTTACCGGTTTGCGTATAGCGAATCGCATTCGACAAAAAATTTTGCACAATACGCCTCAGCATTTGGCTATCAGAACGCACCCAAGTCTGGGTGGCTACAACACGAAAGTTCAGTTTGCGCCGCGCAGCTAATACCTCAAACTCAGCTTTTAATGGCTGTAAAATATCCTGCAAATTAAATTCGCTCACATTGGCATGTAAAGCGCCTGCATCTAACTTAGAAATATCTAATAGAGTGCTTAGCAATTCTTCTGCCGCTTTTAATGAGTTATCAATATTGGTAATTGTTTTTTGCACTTGAGTATCATGAGATTGTTGTGCTAGTGCAGAAGTAAATAAACGTGCAGCATTTAAAGGTTGTAATAAATCATGGCTTGCTGCTGCTAAAAAGCGTGTTTTTGAAGCATTTGCTTCCTCTGCTTGTTGTTTTGCTGCGCCTAACGCTTCTTGTGTACGCGCACGTTCTATATTTTCTTGCTGCAATGCTGTATTGAGTTCAGAAAGCTTTTGTGTGCGCTCTTGTACACGTTCTTCTAAATGTTCATTGGTTTCTTGCAAAGCAATTTCTGCTAAGCGCCGCTCTGTAATATCCTGATATAAAGCAAAGAAACCGAGTACTTGGTTTTGTTCACTGATATGCGGTGTATAAGTTACTAAGGCATAACGTAAGCATCGATTCAATGTGGGCAACTCCAGCTCAAATACTTGGCGCGAGCCGGCCAAAGCAGACTGAATATATTTCACCCTTAACTGATATTGATTTTTATCCAGCACACTATAAATAGGCTGACCAATAATCGTGTTTCTGTCGACATGCATGGCCTCTTCATAAGCTTTATTTGTAAATAAATACCTTTGCTCTGTATCAAAGTAGGCGATTAACGCAGGCACATTATCTGTATAGATGCGAATATTATTTTCAGACTGAATTAAAGCCTCTTCTGTTTGTTTTTGCTGGCTAATATCTTGATAAGTATAAACAAAACCGCCCCCAGGCATAGGATTACCTTGTATTTCTAATACACTCGCATCATGACGATAACGAATATATTTATGAGGCTCTCCTGCTTGGATATTGTCTAAAAGCTCTTGTGTTTGCTCAACAGGGTCACCTGAGCCATATTCACCCGCCTCTGCATTAAATCGAAAAATCTCTGCAATCGGCTTACCTACATGAATAAAATTATCTGGATAATGAAATAATTCTAAATATCTCTGATTCCAAATCACTAGGCGCATGTTTTGGTCTACAACACTAATTCCTTGATTGAGGTTTTCTATTGTAGCTTGCAAAAGTGCGCGGTTGAATTCTAAAACTTGTGATGCTTCATCGACAATCGAAATTACATCAGAAATTTGAATGTCTTTACCTTGCAAAGCGGAACTAATCACAATACGTGCAGAAGAAGCACCTAGTACACCTGCTAATAAGCGTTCACAAAATTGGATGACCTGAATACTTGCCCGTTCTTCATAACGGAGGGGTTTTAGATTTCTTTGGTAGGTGTAGTCATTGAAAGCTTTTTCTGTGGCTTCTGCACCGAGAAAACGTTCGCATAGCGCATACAGATCACCAATGCTTGTATTGCCTAGCCAAGGACGATTAATTTTGGCAGGACGTGTTTCTATACTCTCAGTAAATGCGGATGCTTGGATACGATCAATCACTCTTTGCTTAGTTAAGCGTGATACAAGTACATAAGTCATTAAGTTAGCTAACAAGCTCACTAAAACACCTTGTGTAAAAAAATCGACTGAGTTAGCTCCAAATAAATGAACAGGGCTCAACCAAGTCAACCCCCAAGGGCCTGATTCCATAAGATCAAAGACGAAAAATCCTGCATCATTTAAACTAGGTAACAATAAAAGGTACGTCCATAAAATAAAGCCGACAGCCAGCCCAGCTAAAGCACCTTGGCGATTCCCTTGTTTCCAGTAAATACCAATCAGCAAAGAAGGCCCTAACTGGGCAATGGCTGCAAAAGAAAGAAATCCAGTAGAAGCTAAAGAATTAAATTCAGCTAAAGTAAGATAAGAGAAATAGGCAAGTATTAAAGTTCCAATAATGGTCAAACGTCTAATAATCAAGACTAAACGGCCATAGTCTCTATGTAAGGTTTTTCCAGACCAGCGAATTTTCAACAATAAAGGAATGACAATTTCATTAGAAACCATAATACTTACGGCCACAGCTGCCATAATGACCATACTTGTTGCCGCAGAAAAACCACCAATAAAAGCCAATAAAGTGAGTCCAGTAGCTCCCGACTGCATCGGCAGAGTGAGCATATAAGTATCTGGCTCCATAAAACCATCACTAAAAGTGATCAACCCTGCTGCTGCAACCGGTAAGACAAAAAGGGCAATCAAAGCCAAATATAATGGAAATAACCAGCGGGCTGTTCGGCAATCATCAGGGTGGGTATTTTCTACAACCATGACATGAAATTGGCGTGGCAAAGCTAAAATAGCAATCATGGATAGTAAAGTTTGCGCTAAAAATCCTTGACTTAACATATCTGGATTCAGTTGACGCTCTAACTCTAAGTAATAATTGGCAGTTGATAGTAAATCTTGAAATCCATTAAACAAACCAAATGTAATAAATACCCCTACCGCTAAAAAGGCAATCAGCTTGATAACAGATTCAAATGCAATTGCGAGAATTAGTCCCTCATGATGCTCTGTTGCATCAATATGACGGGTACCAAATAAAATTGCAAATAGTGCCATCACAGCTGCGACATAAAAGGCAGTATCTGCAAGAAAAAACTCCCCTGAAGTTAGCGCATGGGTTTCCGGATAGCTGGTTAATACATTATAAGCCATAGCGACGGCTTTTAATTGTAAAGCAATATAAGGTAGAGTACCCACTAAAGCAATTAAAGTGACGATCACAGCTAGGGTTTGCGTTTTGCCATAGCGAGAGGCAATAAAATCTGCAATCGAAGTAATATTTTGTGCTTTACTCACACAAAGAATTTTATTTAATACAGGCCAACCTAGGGTAAACATTAAAATTGGCCCAATAAAAATACTTAAATAAACCCAGCCACCCGCGGCGGCTTGACCAACTGAGCCATAAAAACTCCAAGAGGTGCAATACACTGCCATAGCCAAGCTGTAAATGATTGGACGACGCGCAGACGGCCCATAACGGCGTGCTTGCTGATCTCCCCACCAAGCAATAAAGAATAAAATACCGATATAAAGCAGAGAAATACCAACGAGGAGGCCACCATGATACATGCGCCTTAACACCTTATCGCGTGTGAATGTGAATACTGAGACGTTTAGTATACGCGTTTCTCGGTTTTAGGTATGGCATCGCTTGCAAAATAGCCCGTCTTAAGTCTAATACGCCATGACTTGCAAGTCACAAAAAATTGATTTTAACTATTTGATTTTAATGCAAAAATACAAAAAACTTTCTTCTTCCTTCGCGCGCCATAAGACTAAAGTCAGGGTTTTTCCTTAGGCAAGCTTTGTTAAAGTCAAGCTTGTGGACAACCACAGGCGACTTCTGTGCTTAATAACAAAAATAAGGGTGGATTCATCTTATGAGCATGAGTGAAGGTCAAGCCCAAGCGTACTGGCAAGAAAACATCAGGACGATCTTGGGTTATATGGCGATCTGGTTCGTAGTCTCTTACGGTTGCGGTATCCTGTTAGTCGATGTGTTGAATAACATTCAATTTTTTGGCTTCAAGTTGGGGTTCTGGTTCGCTCAGAATGGTTCGATTTATTGCTTCTTGGCATTGATTCTTCTCTATGCGCGTTCTATGAACAAGCTAGATGAGAAATATGATGTTCATGAAGAATAAAATAGTTAAAGTTTAAACACCCATAATAACAACAAAGGGCCTGATAATGGATGTACAAATCCTAACCTACCTCTTTGTAGGGGCGTCTTTCGCACTCTACATCGGGATTGCAATCTGGGCACGCGCTGGCTCAACGAAAGAGTTCTATGTCGCTGGTGGTGGCGTACCTGCATCTGCAAACGGTATGGCAACTGCCGCCGACTGGATGTCTGCCGCTTCCTTTATTTCTATGGCCGGTATCATTGCGTATGTCGGTTTTGATGCCTCTGTTTACCTCATGGGTTGGACAGGCGGCTACGTATTGCTTGCGATGCTACTTGCACCTTACTTACGTAAGTTTGGCAAGTTTACTGTGCCTGATTTCGTTGGTGACCGTTACTATTCTAACGTTGCCCGTACAGTTGCGGTGATCTGTGTTATTTTCGTATCTTTCACCTATGTAGCCGGCCAAATGCGCGGCGTAGGTATTGTATTCTCTCGCTTCCTCGAAGTTGATATCAACACAGGTGTTGTTATCGGGATGGCGATTGTTTTTGTTTACTCAGTACTTGGCGGCATGAAAGGGATTACTTACACCCAGGTTGCTCAATACTGTGTCTTGATTTCTGCTTATTTGGTTCCTGTGTTCTTCCTCTCGTTCCAAATGACCGGCCACGTTTTGCCACAAACCGGCTTTGGCGCCACCATGTTAGATGCTGCTGGCAATGATACAGGCGTTTACTTGCTTGATCGTCTCGATGGTTTAGTGCAAGAGCTTGGCTTCAGTGCTTATACTGAAGGTCAGAAATCAACGATTGATATGTTCTTCATCACTGCTGCACTCATGTGTGGTACTGCTGGTCTGCCTCACGTTATTGTACGTTTCTTCACGGTACCTCGTGTACGTGATGCGCGTACTTCTGCTGGTTGGGCACTTTTCTTCATCGCTTTGCTTTACACCACAGCGCCCGCTATCGGTGCCTTCGTGCGTGTTAAACTGATCGATACTGTGCATGAAACTGCATACAAAGATATGCCACAGTGGTTCTATAACTGGGAAAACTCTGGTTTGATCGGTTGGGTTGATAAGAATGGCGATGGCAAAGTGCAGTTCACCGCAGGTGCGCCTTTCAAAGGTAAACCGACTTTCCAAGGTGAAAACGATGACGAAAGCGCACGTGGTACGCATGGTGAGCGTCTGTTGACCAACGAAGCAACAGAATCAACCAACGAAGTCTATATCGACCGCGACATTATCGTACTAGCCACTCCAGAAATCGGTCAGCTTCCAGGTTGGGTAGTTGCACTTGTGGCAGCCGGTGGTGTAGCAGCGGCTCTATCCACTGCCGCAGGTCTCCTCTTGGTTATTTCCGCAGCAATTTCGCATGACTTAATCAAGAAAACTATTAACCCGAATATTACTGAGAAAGGCGAGTTACTCGCAGCCCGTATGGCTGCAGCTGTCGCTATCATGATTGCTGGCTACTTCGGTATCAACCCTCCAGGCTTCGTAGCCCAGGTTGTTGCCTTCGCCTTCGGTCTGGCAGCAGCTTCCTTCTTCCCAGTCATTATTATGGGTATCTTCTACAAGCGCATGAACAAAGAAGGCGCCATTGCAGGTATGTTGACAGGTCTGATCTTCACCTTCGCATACATTGTGTACTTCAAGTTCGTGAACCCAGCAGCCAACACAGCTGATAACTGGTTGCTAGGCATTTCGCCTGAAGGTATTGGTACTCTTGGTATGATTCTGAACTTTGTTGTGGCTTACGCTGTATCAACAGTAACACCAGAGCCACCTGCAGACGTTCAAGAAATCGTCGAGAATATCCGTATTCCTCGTGGCGCAGGTGCTGCGGTAGATCACTAATTCAGGTGCGTCATCACGCATATCACTGAAAATCGTATCGAATGCGCCAGCTTAAGCTTTAAGTTGGCGCATTTTTTATAGAAGCGGAGACTTCTTATGGCTGATGAATTTGATACTCAGCATCCTCCTTTTAATCTGCTCACCCCAGAGCAACAAACCAAGCTCAAATCTAGCCTAGATATTGCTTATTTTGATAAAGATGAGTTAATTCTCGCGGCTGGTCAGCCAAGTGAGTATGTCTACATTATTTTAAAAGGGGCTGTTGCTGAAACAGACCCCACAGTAAAAGAGACAGACGAAGAGCACCAAGGCTTAATTGGTCACTACGCACAAGATGACCTCTTCGGTGCTATTTCCATTATTAATGGTGCAAGCCGCTATAATTTTAATGCACTAGAAGAAACGATCAGTTATCTGATTCCAAAAGCCTACTTTCAGGCGTTATTAGAAGCCAACCAAGACTTTGCCAGCTTTTTCCACAATAGCCTGGCAGAAAAAACTAAACTATTAAATACACGACGTCAGCAAGATATGGGTATGGATGCATCCCATTTTATGTTGGCTCAAGTTGATCAATCCTGTATGCGCGAAGCTTTAGTGCTTGATAACGGCACTTCGATTCGCGAAGCTACTGCTGCCATGCGGGAACGTCGTGTGGATTGTCTGCTTGTCCAAAGAGGCAGCCAATACGGTATGGTCACCCGTACTGATTTATTAAATGCCGTGGTGCTTAACCAGGCCCCTGTAGAAACCAATATTGCAGAAATCGCACACTATCAATTATTAACTGTACCTGCAGGCGACTTTCTCTTTAACGCTCTTATCTTAATGACTCGCCACCAAATTCAGCGCGTGGTGGTGTTTGATGGCCCACATCTAAAAGGTATTGTCGAATTAACGGATGTTTTAAGCTATTTCTCCAGTCAATCGCATGTGATTGGTTTGCAAATTGAGCGTGCAGAAACCTTAGAAGAATTGGGCGCTGCAGCGCGTGGTATGGATCAGTTAGTCAGCTCCTTAGTTTCTCAAGGCGTTAAAATTCGCTTTGCGATGGACTTATTAGCTGCGCTCAATGGACGCATTATTGGCAAGGTCTTTTCACATATTTTGCCAGCACATTTACACAACAAAGTCTGTTTGCTGGTGATGGGTAGCGAAGGCCGTGGCGAGCAGGTTTTAAAAACCGATCAGGACAACGCCCTGATTTTGGCCGATGATTTAGAGTGGCCATTAGAAGAGCGACAGAAGGTATTGGATCAGTTTACACAAACCCTCGTCGATTTTGGTTACCCTTTATGTGATGGCAAAATCATGGTGTCTAACCCTGAATGGGTGATGACAGAAAGCGAGTGGACTAAGCGCCTTGGTGAGTGGACCGCCTCTGTCAATGGACGCGGTTTAATGAACCTAGCCATTTTTGTTGATGGTCACCCAGTAGCTGGCGATAAATCTATGTTTACTCGCACTCGTGACTGGTTATTCCAACATCTCAGTGGTAAGGATGTTTTTTACTCCTACTTTGGTCGACCTATGCTGAATTTTGGTACCCCTTTAACTATTTTTGGTGGTATCAAGGATTCTTCACACGGAATTGATATTAAAAAAGGCGGTATTTTCCCTATTGTGCATGGCGCACGCTTGATGGCTTTGGAACAGCGTATCAAGGCAACCAATACCTTTACTCGTCTAGAAGCCCTAGCGGAGAAAGGCGCGTTAGAGAAGGAATTCGCCGCCAACCTAGCAGAAGCTTTAGCTTTGTTCTCGTTTTTGCGCTTAAAGCAACAGCTTAAAGTACTTGCAGGACAAAGCGAGGCGGAAAGCAGCAACCATGTTCTAGTACAAGAGCTCAACAAACTCGATAGGGATTTACTACGTGAAGCCCTACACTTGGTGAAAGAGTTCAAGTCTAGAATGTCCTACCGTTATCATCTAGAAAGGTAAGAGGTCAGGTTATGGTCTTGAAAACAATAATAAAAGCGACCGACCGCTGGACTCATCGTGATGGTGAGTTTGGCTTTATGTTCGAACCCTACACAGGGGAAGAATGCGTTTCCTTAGATTGTGAGATGACAAGTTTAGATCCTCAATCTGCTGAGCTTGTTTCTATCGGTGCAGTTAAGGTACGCGGTAGTAAAGTGATCACCAGTGATCGCTTGGATATCAAATTACAGCGCCCAGAAAGTCTGACGGGAGATTCAATTAAAATCCACCGGATTCGCGGCATCGACCTACATGGAGGTGAGGTGCTCGGTGATGCGTTACAAGACTTGCTGTATTTTATTGGTAACCGCCCTATCCTAGGTTATTACATCAACTTTGATATTGCGGTTTTAAATCGCCATATACGCCCACGATTTGGCTTTAGCTTACCCAATAAAGTGATCGAGCTGTCGCACTTGTATCAGCACAAGATCCAGCAAACTAATCCGGAGCTACAGCCTGATTTGCATTTTGAAAAGATTGCAGGGAAACTCGGCGTGCCTATTATGGGACGACATACGGCTGTGGGAGATGCCATCACCACAGGTTTAATGTATGTACGCTTATTGCAAGGTAAAATACCTAGCTAATTAACGCACAAGCCCTTGTACGATAAAGACTAATGTCTTTTGCAAGGGCTTGCTTTGGAGGACAGCAATTTCATGTGGACCCTGCTTGAACAAGCCTTGATTTGGATTGGCTTGGCCATCGTCATTTTATCTTTAGCCTTATACATCAAAAGAACGCGTGATATAAAAGGGGTTTTAGTGTTCTGGTCCGCTCGCCTGCAACTCACCCCAAAGGAATTTAAAATGAACCGCCTTGGAATTTTATTGATGTTCCTTGGGGTCGTGCTACGCTTTGTAAACAGTATCTTTTTATGGTGACTTGGCCCCAGAGAGCCTTATCTCTGACTTGCCGCAACACTCTGGCCCGGGTTTATCGAACTTAAGTCGATAAGGTCCCGGGTTTTTTTGGCACCTCTTATAAACTCAATGCCAGCTCAACCCCTTCTCGAATCGCGCGCTGTGCGTCAAGTTCACCAGCAAGTGCTGCTCCACCTATTAGGCGCACTTTTTTCTGTGATGTTTGTGCTTGCAATGGTATTAGCAAATCTGTCACAGATTCTTGCCCTGCGCATACCACCACTTGATCAACAGGTAAGCACTGACGTTGATCTTGATAAGTCAGATGCAAACCTTCTTCATCAAAATAGTGATACTGGCATCCATTCCAAAAGTGGACCTCCTGATGCTTTAAATGGGCGCGATGAATCCAGCCTGTCGTTTTCCCTAAATCCTTCCCAACAGCAGATGTTTTACGCTGCAATAACCAAATTTCGCGCGGTGCAGGCGCACGGTGCGGTTCAATCAGCCCACCCGCTGTCTTCGCCGTTACATCGATGCCCCAATATTGGCAAAAGGCTTGTTGACGTTCTGCTAAATCTACATCCGGTGAACTTGCTGGGGTTGTTTGCAACAAAAGACTGGCGACATCAAATCCTATTCCTCCCGCGCCCAAAATCGCAATTTTTTGCCCTAGCATCTGTGGATGAGCTATCGCTTCTGGGTAACTTATCACTTGTGGATGTTGAATATCCAAAAAGTCTGGAATGCGAGGTTTGACACCGGTAGCAAGAACGACTTCATCAAAATCAAGCAAATCCTCTACTTGAACACGTGTATGCAATTGAAGATTCACGCCTGTTGCCATGATTTTATGCTGAAAATAACGGAGTGTTTCCGTAAATTCTTCCTTACCTGGAATTTGACTCGCATATTGAAACTGTCCACCTATCTTTGCTTGTGCTTCAAACAAAGTCACTTGATGGCCAGATTCAGCCGCTGTCACCGCACAAGCAAGACCCGCAACACCTGCACCCACAATCGCAACGCGTTTTTTCTGTTGTGCAGGCTGGATTTTTAGTTCAGTTTCACGGCAGGCAAAAGGGTTCACTAAACAAGACGCAATTTGCCCTTGGAAAATTTGATCCAGACAAGCTTGATTACAGGCAATACAAGTATTAATAAGATGCGCATGCCCTTGTTGTGCTTTTTGTACCCATTCAGGATCCGCTAAAAAAGGGCGTGCCATAGACACCATATCTGCATCCCCACGCGCAAGTAATTCCTCAGCAGTATGCGGCATGTTGATACGATTACTCGTAATCACAGGGAGACTGACTTGCGCACGTATTTGCGCACTCACTTGCGCGAAGACTGCACGCGGTACAGAGGTTGCAATCGTAGGCACGCGCGATTCATGCCAGCCAATCCCTGTATTGAGTAAAGTCACACCAGCACTTTCTAAAGCTTGCGCAAGCGTAATAATTTCTTCTCTAGTATTGCCATCTTCGACCAAATCCAACATGGATAAGCGAAAGATAATAATAAATTCAGGGCCAACTTGGGCACGTATCTGAGCGACAATCGCAAGTGCAAAACGCATCCGATTTTCTAAACAACCACCCCAAGCATCTTGACGATGATTAGTGCGTTGACAAAAGAATTGATTAATTAAATAACCTTCACTCCCCATGATTTCTACACCATCATAGCCAGCGGCCTGCGCCAAAGCCGCACAACGTACATAATCTTGGATGTGCTGCCCAATTTCAGTCTCAGTCAGTGCATGTGGGGTAAAAGGATTAATAGGTGCTTTTAAAGCTGAAGGGGCAACTAAGCGCGGATTATAGCTATAACGCCCCGTATGCAGAATTTGCATACAAATCTTGCCACCGGCTTCCTGTACTTTTCGAGTCATATATTGATGCTCTGGAAGCTGTGCTTCTTGAGTCAAGCTGGCTGCATCTGCAAACACCACACCTTGATCATTAGGTGCAATTCCTCCGGTCACAATAAGCGCTACACCGGCAGCCGCTCTTTGTGCATAGAAAGCTGCTAAACGCTGAAAACCTTGGGGACGTTCTTCGAGATTGGTATGCATAGAACCCATTAGAATACGGTTTTTAAGTACCGTAAAACCTAAGTCTAGGGGCGTAAATAAATGCGGGTACATGGGCACATCCTCACCTTTGTTATTTTTATCAAGTGATGGTTACAATTCAAACGATCGTATGATAAAAATATCAGAGGCGCAAGCACCGCTCTGTTATTCCATGCACAAAGCGAGGGAAAGAAAAGGAGGGAAGAAAGATAAAAAACGCAAAAAAACCACCATTTCTTCTTTTTAGAAGATGGCAGTTATTGATTGCTTGGATATAAAAGATGTCGATTTGTTTGACTAATGGCGGACCGGACGGGGCTCGAACCCGCGACCTCCGGCGTGACAGGCCGGCATTCTAACCAACTGAACTACCGGTCCGCATCTATTAGCCAATATGCTTGGTGGGTGGTACAGGGATCGAACCTGTGACCCCCAGCTTGTAAGGCTGGTGCTCTCCCAGCTGAGCTAACCACCCAAGCTTGAGGCAGAATATCTTGCTTTTTGTTTTAGTGGCGGACCGGACGGGGCTCGAACCCGCGACCTCCGGCGTGACAGGCCGGCATTCTAACCAACTGAACTACCGGTCCACTGAACTAAAACGAACCCGATGATTTGGTGGGTGGTACAGGGATCGAACCTGTGACCCCCAGCTTGTAAGGCTGGTGCTCTCCCAGCTGAGCTAACCACCCAAATGGCGGACCGGACGGGGCTCGAACCCGCGACCTCCGGCGTGACAGGCCGGCATTCTAACCAACTGAACTACCGGTCCGCATATCATCTAGGTCATGCATTTGGTGGGTGGTACAGGGATCGAACCTGTGACCCCCAGCTTGTAAGGCTGGTGCTCTCCCAGCTGAGCTAACCACCCGCTGTGCATGTGGAGGCGTATTATAAGTAGGTTTTATTCAGTGTCAACTTTTTTTTCAATCAAAAGCAAATTTTGATTTGTTTATCGTTTAGATCAGATTATTCTGAAAGCCTTTGATAACCAAGATGACTAAAACCTAAGTTTTGGTCGCCATGTCATGCAAAAAAATTGAAGTATGTATTCTTTTGTAAAACTCATCTACACTAGCGGCGAAAGCCTGACCTTCCATTTCGTCTAATACAAAAATTTGTGTTAGACATTTGTCTAAAATCCTTGCGGATTTTTTTGATAAAGCTACTGTTTTTCATAGTAATAATAAGCAGTTGGTTTGACTTGCGTTGCAGAAAATTAGTAATTCTGTGTGCAAGGCTATTCAGGTCTAGCAGGGTGTGCGGTAAAATGTCGCACATACATTGATATGTATCATTGCCCAAGTAGTCGCACTTCTAACAAACTTGCGACTGGATTCCTCCATCTAACTCGCTGTTATGGGAACCTGACATGAGCACAGCATTTGAACATCCGACCTACAATTACAAGGTGGTTCGGCAGTTCGCCATCATGACTGTGGTCTGGGGTATCGTCGGCATGTTTGTCGGCGTCTGGATCGCAGCTCAATTGGTGTGGCCTGAACTGAACTTTGGCCTTCCTTGGACTAGCTTTGGACGTTTACGTCCTTTACACACTAACGCAGTTATTTTTGCGTTTGGTGGTTCTGCATTGTTTGCCACTTCCTATTATGTTGTCCAACGTACCTGTCAGACGCGTCTGTTTTCAGATAGTCTCGCTAACTTCACCTTTTGGGGTTGGCAAGCAGTGATCGTATTGGCGGCTATTACGCTACCTCTGGGTTTGACTTCATCTAAAGAGTACGCAGAGTTAGAATGGCCGATTGATATTTTGATCGCTGTGGTATGGG
Source organism: Allopseudospirillum japonicum (assembly GCF_900108915.1). Taxonomy (GTDB): domain Bacteria; phylum Pseudomonadota; class Gammaproteobacteria; order Pseudomonadales; family Halomonadaceae; genus Pseudospirillum; species Pseudospirillum japonicum. The sequence continues at coordinate 77,840 of NZ_FNYH01000010.1, read as the reverse complement.
TTTCTTATGCTGTGGTCTTCTTAGGTACCATTAAGCAACGTAAAACCTCACATATCTATGTTGCGAACTGGTTCTATGCCGCCTTTATTCTAACAGTTGCTGTATTACACATTGTCAATAGTGCAGCTGTACCTGTGTCACTGACCAAGTCTTACTCTGCTTATGCAGGTGCGATTGATGCGATGGCACAATGGTGGTATGGCCACAATGCGGTAGGCTTCTTCTTAACCGCAGGTTTCTTAGGCATGATGTACTACTTCGTACCTAAGCAAGCTGAGCGCCCTGTTTATTCCTATCGCTTATCTATCGTGCACTTCTGGGCGCTAATCACTACCTATATGTGGGCTGGTTCTCACCACTTGCACTATACTGCGCTACCTGATTGGACTCAGTCTGTTGGTATGATCATGTCTTTGATTCTGCTTGCACCTTCTTGGGGCGGTATGATCAATGGTATGATGACCTTGTCTGGTGCTTGGCATAAATTGCGCCATGATCCTATCTTACGCTTCTTAGTGGTTTCTCTGTCTTTCTATGGTATGTCAACCTTCGAAGGCCCTATGATGTCCATTAAGACAGTGAATGCGCTCTCACACTACACTGATTGGACCATCGGCCACGTACACGCTGGGGCTTTGGGTTGGGTTGCGATGATTTCTATCGGCTCTATTTACCACCTGATTCCACGTGTGTTTAACAAAGGCCAAATGTTCTCTACCAACTTAATCAACGTGCACTTCTGGCTGGCAACGGTAGGTACGGTCCTTTACATCGCGTCTATGTGGGTTAACGGTATCCTCCAAGGTCTGATGTGGCGTGCAGTAAACATCGACGGCACCCTAATGTACAGCTTTGTAGAAGCGTTAGAAGCAAGTCATCCAGGCTTTTTCGTGCGCTGGCTCGGCGGCTGTTTCTGGGTCGTTGGTATGCTGATTATGGCTTACAACGTAACCATGACCGTTAAAAGTCCAGCTGCACAAAATGCAGTGGCTCAGACTGCCTAAGCCAAGAAGGGTTGTGCGATGAAACATGAAGTCTTAGAAAAAAATATTGGCTTGATGGCCGTGCTGATCCTTGTGGTGATCAGCTTCGGTGGTCTGGCTGAAATCGTTCCTCTGTTCTTCCAAAAGCAAACGACGCAACCAGTTGAAGGTCTCAAGCCTTTAACTGCGCTCCAGCTGGAAGGTCGTGATGTTTATATCCGTGAAGGTTGTAACGTTTGTCACTCACAAATGATACGTCCTTTCCGTGCAGAGACAGAGCGTTATGGTCATTACTCAGTGGCAGGTGAGTTTGTTTATAATCACCCTTTCCTCTGGGGCTCCAAGCGTACAGGTCCTGACCTTGCGCGTGTAGGCGGCCGTTATTCAGATCAGTGGCACCGTGCTCACATGTATAACCCACGTGACGTTGTGCCTGAATCTAAAATGCCTGCCTATCCTTGGCTATTTTCCAATACGCTCGATGGTGACCTAACCGCACGCAAAATGAGCGTGTTGCAAGGTCTAGGTGTGCCTTACACTGAAGAGCAAATTGCCAACGCACGTGCTGAGGTTCAAGGTAAAACTGAAATCGACGCTCTAGTTGCCTACTTACAGCAACTAGGTACAGTCCTCAAAGATAAGCGGTAGTAGTTATGGATATGGTCACCTTACACAGCATCCTTACAGTTCTGGTCTTTATTTGTTTTATGGGAATTGTTTGGTGGGCCTATAGCGCAAGGCAAAAGAAAGGTTTTGATGAGGCTGCCAATCTGCCCTTTGCCGACGCTGAGGATCAAGGTGACTCACCTAACTCAGACCTAGGATCGACATTGGAGAAAAAACCTCATGACTGAAGCTATGAGCGGCTTCTGGAGTGCCTGGATCAGCATTATCACCTTGGGCGTGGTAGGTGGTTGCTGGTGGCTGCTCTTTGCCAACCGCAAAACTGATAAAGCAGCGGATGCTAATGGTGAAGTACAAACCACAGGTCACGCAGCAGATGGTATCGAGGAATATGATAATCCTCTACCACGTTGGTGGTTCCTGATGTTTGTCGGCACCATCATCTTCGCCATTTTTTACCTGATTTTGTACCCAGGTCTAGGTAACTGGAAAGGTTTACTAGGCTGGACATCAACAGGTCAATGGGAAGAAGAAGTAGCCTACGCAGAAGAATACTATGCACCTATTTTCCAAGACTTTGCCAAAATTGAAATCCCAACTTTGGCAAAAGATCCGGAAGCGATGAAAGTAGGTCAACGTATCTTCCAAAACAACTGTTCTGTATGTCACGGTTCAGCAGGTAAAGGTGCCTATGGCTTCCCGAACCTTACAGATACTGACTGGCTCTATGGTGGTGATCCTGAAGCCATCAAATACAGTATCATCAATGGTCGTAATGGTCAGATGCCTGCGTGGGAAAGCGTCTTGGGTGAAGAGGGTATCAAAAACCTAACTCAGTACGTACTCAGCTTATCTGATCAACAGCATGACACAACTCAAGCAGCTGCAGGTCAACCCCTGTTTACTGCCATGTGTGTTGCTTGTCACGGTGCAGATGCTAAAGGTATGCACGCCTTGGGTGCGCCTAACCTGACTGATAACGTTTGGTTATACAAACAGCCTCAGCAAAGCTTAGCTGAGTCTATCGAGTACACCCTACGCTATGGTCGTAATGGCCACATGCCTGCACAGCAACAGTACATCGGTGAAGATAAAGTCCATATCCTCGCTGCTTACGTCTATAGTTTGTCACAAAAATAAACACGCTAGGTGCAGAAAAACCAAGGGAATCCTAAAAGGATTCCCTTTTTTATTGCCTACGCACAAGTACAAAACTCGGGTGCGTCAAAGTGTCGCACTCAGGCTTCTTTTGCGCCCCTTAAAACAGAAAACGCTTATAATAGCCCTACCCTCATTCACTTGCTGACCTATTACTTGTCTTTTAAGTCTTACTGACTTCTTCTTTTTCTAAAATTTAGCTTGGTGATAACCATGACCGATAAAATCCCTACTCAGGATATTACGCCTGATCCCGGGCAAGCGGTAGACGCCACTAAAGCCCAAGCCGCTTCCCAAACTGACAATGAGGCTTCAGGCTCTTTATACGCAAAACGCAAGCATATTTATGTACGCCTTGTCAAAGGTGTCTTTCAAAAGCTGCGCACGCGGTCAAACTGGTTACTGCTTTTGGGATACTTCTTTGCTGCTTGGATTCAGTGGGATGGGCGTCAAGCCATCTTATTTGATTTACCGAACCGCCAGTTCCACATCTTCGGTATCACTTTCTTCCCACATGATTTCATGCTGTTAGCTTGGTTGCTGATTATTTCGGCTTTCGCATTGTTTTTTATCACCAACTTTGCAGGACGTGTCTGGTGTGGATACGCATGCCCACAAAGTGTGTGGACTTGGCTTTTTATCTGGATTGAAGATAAAACCGAAGGTAGTCGCAATCAGCGTATCAAACTCGATCAACAGCCAATGGATAAAACCAAACTCAAGCGCAAAGCTTCCAAGCATGCGCTTTGGTTGTTGGCTGCGTTACTGACCGCTATTGCTTTTGTGGGCTATTTCTCACCTATCCGTGAGTTATTACCGCGTATTCTCAGCTTTGATTTAGGGCCTTGGGAAGCTTGGTGGCTAGGCTTTTTCACCCTTTTCACTTACCTCAATGCGGGTTGGTTGCGCGAGCAAGTTTGTATTTATATGTGCCCGTACGCACGCTTCCAGTCTGTCATGTTCGACCAAGATACACTCATTGTGTCTTATGATCCGCGTCGTGGTGAACCAAGAGGTGCGCGTAAAAAGTCCATTGATCCTAAAACAGCTGGTTTAGGTGATTGTATTGACTGCAATTTATGTGTGCATGTTTGCCCAGTGGGGATTGATATTCGCGATGGTTTGCAATACGAGTGTATTACTTGTGCCGCTTGTATCGATGCTTGTGATACTGTGATGGAGCAAATGGGCTACCAAAAAGGCTTAATCAGCTACACCACAGAACAGGAGCTCGAGGGCAATACCACCAAATTATTGCGTCCTCGTTTAATTGGCTACTTTGCCGTGCTCATGGGGATGATTATCGCCTTTATGATCGCTCTTGGTGGACGGGTGCCAATGGAAGTTGAAGTACTGCGCGATCGTAATCAATTGTTCCGTGAAACCGCTGAAGGTTTCATTGAGAATAACTACACGATTAAAATCGCCAATATGGATCAAAAACCACATACTTATGCACTTTCAGTTTCAGGCGTAGAAGGTTTACGCATTCAAGGTAAGCATCAGGTGACACTAGAAGCGGGTGAAGTCTTGAACTTACCAATACAACTTGTGGTCGATCCAAAGGATCTACAAGCGCCAAGTTATGATGTGCTTGTGCAAGTCGCTTCTGTAGATGACACCAGCATTTACAGTGAAAAAGAGACACGCTTCATTAGTGAAGTGCGTCGCTAATTGCACCAACACCTTGCTTGCGCTGCGATAGCGAATGTAAGCAGCTCGTGGGATCCTTTGTGATCCCACATTTTTTTAACTAGGTAGGATATTATGAACACCCCTCCTTGGTACAAACAGTTTTGGCCTTGGCTTATTTTAGCCCCCTTGATTGTTAGCGTGTTGGTCGGTACCACGATGCTAATTATGTCGATTCGTTACTTTGATGGCACCGTACGTGATGATTACTACAAATCCGGTTTAGCCATTAACCAAGAGCTAGAAAAAGATGTCATAGCACAACAGCTTGAGCTCAAAGCCAGTTTGCGTTTTGATAGTCTCACCGGTGATGTCGTACTTGACCTGCAAGGTCAACTAGAACAAATGCCTACCACTTTAAAGCTGGCATTAGAATTTCCCACACGTGCAGACCGAGATTTAGAAATCACCCTAAACCACCAAAATGGTTCTCGCTATGTGGGTGCGCTTGCAGATCGATTAAATAATCGCTGGTATATTCAGCTACAACCGCCTTCTGAGCAATGGCGTTTACAAGGCGTCGTCCGTTTCCCTAGTGAAGATGCAGTGATTCTTAGCGCCAGCACTCAGTAAACCGGTTTGGATGTTCATCTATGGAAAAATGCTACCACTGCGGCGAGCCTGTCCCTGCAGATTCACCTTACTTTATCGAGCTCGACCAAACTCGCCACCCTATGTGCTGCCCTGGATGTGAGGCAGTAGCACATGCGATTGTGGAAGGCGGTTTGGCTAGTTATTACAAATATCGAACGCAGATGCCGTTGCGGCCGGAGGAAGATCACCCACATCTTGAACAAGAGATGCGTATTTATGATCGTCCTGAATTACAAGCCGAATTTGTACACCATGATGAACAAGGGCTCGCCCACATCCAACTCGCTATCGAAGGCATTACCTGCGCGGCTTGTGCTTGGCTGATTGAGCACCAACTCAGCCAAGAAACTGGCGTGCATAAAATTGCTGTTAATCTAAGCCAGCATAGAGCCAGCCTCACTTGGGATCCTAAAAAAACTCAACTTAGCCAAGTGCTCATTTGCTTACAAAGCATTGGTTATCAAGCTTGCCCCTACCAAGCAGATCAGCAGCAAGCCCAATTACTACAGCAAGAAAAGATGTTTACCCGTCGCTTGATTATTGCAGGGATTGGCATGATGCAAGTGATGATGTTTGCTGTCGGCTTATATGCAGAAGCTTTTCAAGGGATTGAAGAAGATTTTAAAAACTTATTTCGTTGGTTATCTTTGGTGATGACCACCCCTGTGGTGCTTTTTTCCGCTTATCCTTTCTTCAAAGCAGCATGGCGTGATTTGCGCACGCGACATCTAAGCATGGATGTACCTGTTGCCCTTGCTATCGGTACTGCTTACCTTGCAAGCGTTTGGGCGACGCTGACAGATACGGGCGAAGTGTATTTTGATTCTGTCAGTATGTTTACTTTTTTCTTACTCTTTGGGCGCTATATCGAAATGCGTGCGCGTCACCGTATTGGTCGCTCAGGCAATGCATTACAAAATTTATTACCCACAAGTGCGATTCGCCTGACAGCGGATGGCCAAGAAGAAATCGTCCCCACACGGGATTTACAAGTCGGGGATCGCGTTCTAGTGAAGCCAGGGCAAAGCGTGCCCGCAGATGGTCGTATTGTGAAAGGACGTTCGAGTCTAAATGAAGCAGCCTTAACTGGCGAATACATGCCTGTTGCCCGTACGCTAGGTGATCCTTTGATGGCAGGGACGCAAAATGTGGAAAGCCCGTTAGAAATGCAGGTCGAACATACAGGACAAGATGCCCGTGTGGCCAGTATTGCACGTTTGACAGACCGAGCCTTTGCCGAAAAACCTAAAGTGGCTGCACTAGCTAACCGTATTGCGCATTGGTTTGTCTTAGCTGTTTTAATCATAGCCTCAAGCGTCGCCTATGTTTGGTGGCAACTGGCACCTAGTGATGCTTTCTGGATTACCTTATCTGTCCTCGTGGTGACTTGCCCTTGTGCTTTATCCTTGGCCACGCCCACCGCACTGACTGTGGCAATGAATCATTTAAGAAACCGTGGTTTTTTAGTGACCCGCAGCCATGTCCTAGAAGGACTTGCCCAAAGTACGCACATTATTTTTGATAAAACCGGTACCCTCACGCAAGGTCAACTCAAATTAGTTCACCATACTTGGATTGCAGATCCCAAAGATCCAAGATGTGATTCCGTATTAGCCTTAGCCGCTGCGCTCGAAAGCCACTCAGAACACCCCATTGCACGTGCCTTTAGCGAATATCGACAGATAGATATGCGCGCCCAATCAACCCAAGTGGTCATGGGGGAAGGGTTAACTGGTGAAGTCCAAGGACAGATCTACCGTCTGGGTAAAGCAGAATTTGCATGGCCTCAGCAAGCGTTACAAGCACCTCAACATCAGCCACCAACGTTAACCGGACAAAGCATTTTATTGGCAGACCAACAAGGGCCTTTGTGCTGGTTTCACCTAGATGACCAATTGCGCCATGATGCTTTAGCCTGTATCCAAAGTTTGCAGGACATGGGGCTAGAAGTTGAATTATTAAGTGGTGATCAAGGCCCAGCAGTGTCCCAAGTGGCGCAAAAATTAGGGATTAGTACGTATACGGCGGCTGCCTCACCAGAAACCAAACTAGCGCGTTTGCGTGAACTCCAAGCAGCAGGCGAAGCTGTCATTATGGTCGGCGATGGGATTAATGATGTGCCTGTCTTAGCAGGCGCACAAGTGTCTATTGCGATGGGCAATGCTACAGACCTCGCAAAAACTAGTGCAGATGCCCTGCTAGTGTCCGCACATCTCACACGAATTAGCGATGCAATCCGTCTAGCCTATAAAACCCGCCGTGTGATCCGGCAAAATTTGATGTGGGCCTTGGTCTATAATGTGCTGGCTTTGCCGTTAGCCGCCATGGGTATGATTCCCCCTTGGTTGGCAGCAATTGGTATGTCAGTAAGCTCCCTGATCGTCGTTTTTAATGCGCTGCGTTTGTCGGCAGATAAGGAAGCCGATCCCCTTTCACCGGCATCATTTACGGCAGGTGCTTTATGAGTATTATTTATATCCTGATTCCCATTTCTTTGATTTTTCTAGCAATTGCCGTTTATATCTTTTTCTGGGCTGTTGACAATGGCCAGTTTGAAGACCTAGACGGGCCGGCATATAGCATCCTGTATGATGATGACGATATGCCGAAAGAAAATACACAAGCAAGCACGCAAGCACCTGATACCACAACAGAAACTAGCGACGCGTCAACTAAACGCCTATGATGCTCACTGACTCTGGCTTAAACTTAGGCGCGGCTTTTATGATGGGCTTGCTCGGTGGCGGGCATTGCATTGGCATGTGTGGTGGGATTATGAGCGCTTTAACGTTTGCCATTCCACCCAGCCAGCGTTCTTGGTGGCGTCTTAGCCGCTTACTCATAAGTTACAATGTGGCACGTATTTTAAGTTATAGCCTTGCAGGTGCTTTAGTTGCTAGTTTAGGCTCCCTTTTTAGTGGTAGCCTTTTATTCACGCAAATCTTGCAGGGCATTGCTTTAATTGTCTTAGTGATGATGGCCTTGTATATCGGACAATGGTGGCAAGGCTTAACCCACTTAGAACGTCTTGGCCAGCATTTGTGGCGATATATTGAGCCTCAAGCTCGGCGTTTTTTACCTGTCTATCATCCAAGGCAAGCCTTTATATTAGGTGCTTTATGGGGCTGGCTGCCTTGTGGGTTGGTCTATAGCGCCCTTATTTGGAGCTTAAGCGCCGGTAGTGCCGCACAAGGTGCCTTATTAATGCTCGCTTTTGGTGCTGGCACCTTACCTACCTTATTAGCCACTGGCGCCTTTGCGCGTCGATTACAACAAGGGTTAAAACACCCATATACACGCACCCTTGCAGGGTTGAGCTTGCTTGCTCTTGCAGGCTGGCAAATGTGGCATCTTCTTCATTATTAAGTTTTGCAATAGGATTCTTTTGGCTATGGGCACCTCTGCATCTGATCTTCACCCCACTCCCACCGCGATTGAATGGGATCATGCGCTTATCGAGCGTTATAATGTCGCAGGTCCACGTTATACCTCGTATCCAACTGCGGTTCAATTTACCGAAACTTGGCAAGCCAGTGATTACCAAGCTGCCTTAGCTGCTAGCAATACGCAAGCACAGCCTTTATCTTTATATTTTCATATTCCTTTTTGCACGACAGTTTGTTTTTACTGTGGTTGCAATAAGTTAGCAACTAAAGATACCTCACTAGCAGCGCCTTATGTCGATTACCTTAAGCAAGAAATGCATTTGTTGACTCAATGGGTTGATCCGCAACGTCCGGTAGAACAATTACACTGGGGCGGTGGTACTCCGACATTCTTATCACATCCGCAAATGCAAGATTTGATGCACAGCACGCGCGAACACTTTAACCTACGCGACGATGATCAGGGCGATTATTCAATTGAAATCGACCCACGCGAAGTGGACCAAACCGGTTTAGCTTTGCTAAGACATCTCGGTTTTAATCGAGTGAGTTTAGGGGTACAAGATTTAGACCCTCAAGTGCAAAAAGCCGTCAACCGTATTCAACCGTATGAAATGACACGCGACGTCTTACAAAGCTGCCGCGACTTAGGTTTCCGCTCACTTAACATTGATTTAATCTACGGCCTACCGTTACAAACTTTAGCAAGTTTTCGACAAACCCTTGAACAAATTATTGAGCTTAACCCTGATCGCCTTTCCATTTTTAACTACGCACATTTGCCAGAACGTTTTAAACCTCAGCGTCGTATTCGTGCAGAAGATTTGCCTTCAGCACCAGAGAAACTCGCCATTTTAGAATACAGTATCAAGCGCTTATTAGAAGCTGGCTACGTTTATATTGGTATGGATCACTTTGCACGCCCAGACGATACCCTCGCTATGGCACAGCGTGAAGGTTGGATGCACAGAAACTTCCAAGGCTATACCACCCACGCTAACTGTGATCTATTGGCTTTAGGTGCCTCCTCGATTAGCCAAGTAGGCGCAACTTATGCACAAAATCACCATAAGCGTGAAGCCTATGAAAGCCGTATTGCGGCTGGTGAATTTGCTACCTTGCGGGGTTTGACTCTAAGCGCAGAAGATCAACTCAGACGTTCGCTGATCAATCAGCTGATTTGTCATTTTGAACTCGATGGTGATGCCTTCGCAGCGGAACATGGCATTGATTTTGCTGAACATTTTGCGGCTGAACTTGGCTATCTTAAACAGCATCAAGCTGATGGTTTACTGATCCGTCAAGGCAATAAACTTCAAGTTACCCCTGCAGGACGCTTACTTATCCGTAGCATTTGCATGGTTTTTGATGCCTATTTAGATCATTCTGCTTTACAAAAAGCTTATTCACGTATTATTTAATGTATCTAGATACGCTCAGCATGTTTCACTTTGGTCGTATCTCTGATATGGATCAAATTTATTGGCCTAGGCGAGGAAACTTGCCATAATGTATGGCTGTATTTCATCTGAATTACGCCATCCAAGCGTTATGGAGGGTGCGTTTATGCCTAGTCGGCATTTAAAAGGCCTATGTTTTCATCCTAGCAAGGAAGCGCGTTGTGTAACTTGTAGTCTAAGTTCGCTGTGCTTACCTTTATCGTTAAATCTTGAAGATATTGATCAACTTGATCGTATCATTAAACGTCGCCAACCTTTGAAAAAAGGCGAGTATCTTTTTCATCAAGGGGACAACTTTGATTGTGTGTATGCGGTACGCTCAGGCAGTATCAAAAACTATGCAATGACTAATGAAGGTGAGGAACAAATCACCAATTTCTATTTGCCTAGTGAGCTCGTGGGCTTAGATGGCGTGGATTGTGATACTTATCCCGTGTCTGCCAAAGCTTTAGAAACAACCACTGTCTGTGAGATTCCTTTTTCACGCTTAGAAGAGTTAGCTGTAGAATTGCCAGAATTAAGAGCACAAATTCTGCGTATCATGAGTAAGGAATTACGTGATGATAAGCAAATGATGATGCTGTTATCCAAGAAAAATGCTGAAGAAAGGGTCGCGACTTTTCTAAGTAATCTATCCACACGCTTTAAGCGACGGGGTTACTCGCCTTATACCTTTAGATTGCCCATGTCACGTAACGAAATCGGCAATTATTTAGGGTTGGCAGTAGAAACGGTAAGCCGTGTCTTTACACGCTTCCAAAATAACCAACTAATCGCGGTTAATGGTAAAGAGGTACATATTTTGGACATGGAACAATTAGGCTTGCTTGCAGGTTTAGTGACACAAGAGTCCAGTCCGCGTATTGCCTCTTCGTCCTGAGGGCTTCACCTAAAACACCGAGTGTTGGAAGTTAAAATAATTATTCAAGGAGTTCGGGAGGAACGCATGGTGTTTGATGAATTTTATGTGAAATCTTTAGTCGTTACTCATAAAGATTTTCCACGTCGCGGGTATCATCTTCGCGACTTTACCCCCCTACTTGCAGATCCCAAAGCGGTACACATGGTACTCGATACACTCGCACAGCGTTATCTAGATACGGGTGTCACCCATGTTGCGGTTTTACCAGGCAAGGGCTATTTAGTGGCTTCTATGCTGGCTTATCAATTAAACGTCCCTATCATTTTGTTTCAGGATTTAGGGGAAGTCCCAGGTGAAGTCATGCGCGAACGTGCGCATGGTGCTGGGGGAGATAGGACACTGGAGCTTGCCAAAAATACCTTTACTGAAGCAAGTCGTGTTTTATTAATTGATGATGTACTTGCCAGTGGTGGCACTTTACTAGCAGCCAGTGCACTCATTCGTCGCCAACAAGGCCAGATTCATGAAGTGGCCACCTTAATAGACCTTCCCGATGCAGGTGGCCGCCAACGCCTTGCAGATGCAGATTTAGCAACTTTTACTCTACTTGCTTATTCTGATTGAGCGCGCTTTTGCTCCAAAGCATGAAACGCAAATAACTGCGTATCTGCCAACTGTGAAGGCGCCACATTCTGTAACGCACGGAACATCGTTTCCGTGCGTCCTGGATACTGGCGCTCCCATGTACGTATCATTTCTTTAATGACTTGGCGTTGCATATTTTCTTGTGAGCCACAGAGATTACAAGGAATAATCGGAAAAGCTTTTGCCTGTGCAAAAGCACTAATATCTTCTTCCTTACAATAGGCCAAAGGTCTAATTAAAATATGTTGCTGATCGTCAGATAAAAGTTTTGGCGGCATTGCTTTTAAAGTACCACCATAAAACATATTGAGGAAAAAAGTCTCTAAAATATCATCTCTATGATGCCCTAATGCAATTTTAGTTGCCCCTATTTCTTGTGCAAATCCATATAAAGTGCCACGACGCAAACGTGAACACAAACCACAAGTGGTTTTTCCCTCTGGAACAATTTCTTTGACAATACTATAAGTATCACGCTCAATAATATGATAGGCAATGCCTAAGTTCGCTAAGTAATTAGGTAAAACTTCCTCAGGAAATCCGGGCTGCTTTTGATCTAAATTAACCGCAATTAATTCAAAATGCACAGGCGCACTTTTTTGTAAATTCATCAAAATATCAAGTAAGGTATAAGAATCCTTGCCCCCCGAAAGGCAAACCATGATTTTATCCCCGTCTTGGATCATATCATAATCTGCAATTGCCTGCCCCACGGCCCGCCGCAAACGCTTTTGTAGTTTATTAAATTCGCGTTTTTTCTTGTACTCGGGCTGCTCGCGTTTGGCTTGTTCAGCTTGTCCTTGACCTGCATCAGTCGCGATCAATTGCGGATGAAAATGTTGCACACTAGTGGCTAGAGGATTGGACACGGAACTTCTCTTCTTGATAAAAAAGGTGGATGACAGATCGTGTCTATTCTACCCAATCTTGCGGGTGGGCAAAAGTTAAGCTTAACCTCCCTCAATTCAGGCATTTTTTCTAGTATCCTTATTGAATAATGTATAAAACAAAGCTTGTACTTATGATGATACTAGGTTCACAATGAAATCTGGTATTTAAGCTAATTAGAATAGGGAGTTCTCACCATGTCTGATGCCTTAAGATGTTACAGCCCTTATCAAAAGCGTATTATTAAATACTTGCCAGATCTTTTAGGGGAGCGACCTTTTAGTTATCGCAAGAAGAAATCCAACCACTTACAAGTTAAAATCAAAGGCATAGATAAAGTATTTCACACAGGAGCAACACCTTCAGATACTAAGTCTTATAATAACTTTATTGGGGATATTAAGCATGAGCTTAAAAAGCTACACCAACCTCACCAAACAACAGAGATCAGCCTACCTATTCATCATCCTCCTCAAGCTAAAGGCCTTATTACTCCCAAAATCGTACTTGAAAGAAAACTGCAAAAAGTCCGCCAATCCATTATCAAACAATTAAGATTACAAGCAGACAAATTACGCAAACAGGAGCACGAGATGGTGATGCAAGAAGCAAGCCTACAAGGAATAGAAAAATTTCGCGAAAATTTAATCCAAGCAGAACTCAACCAAGCTCTACAGCAAAAAAAATCTTCCACCGACTATATTACGCCTGCAAAAATAAAAAAAGTACATCAAACCTTACGGGAACATTTAGATTATATGTTGCCGCCTTTGGCTTTTTATCACCAGACACTCAAAAAAGAAGCCTCTGCAATACAAGTAGAGACTCTGGCAAATGAAATTAAAATAAGCGCAGATGATAGTAAAATATCCAATGAAGATATACCTGTGATCACCCAACCAGTACAGAACCTAGAAAAAACTACAAAACAGGAGGCAGATTTAGGCTTAAATACATTAATGAAAGAAACAAGCAATAAACGCGTAAAAATATTAAAAAACCTTTCTAAGCCACAGATCAGTGCCTTAGTACAGGACTTGCAAAAAGCTTTGCAAGAAAAACATCAAGAAGATATTCAGGAAATTATTAATTTAATGAAAAATAAGGGGGTTACCCTAGAAGAGTTACAACAAAAAATAAATACTTAAGGCTTAAAGCAAGACCCCCGCCTGACATACGGCGGGGGCGTTTTATTCCTTAACGCATGGACGGTGGACGAAATCCATAATACAACAAAGGAATGAAAATTAAGGTGAGCAAGGTAGAAATTGCGAGGCCAAAAATAAGCGCAATCGCTAAGCCATTAAAGATAGGATCATCCAAAATAAAGAAGGCCCCTATCATAGCTGCTAAAGCCGTTAAAATAATGGGTTGTGCACGTACCGCACCGGCTTGAATGACAGCTTCATCAAAACTTGTACCTTGTGCTACCGCTTGGTTAATAAAATCAACCAGCAAGATAGAGTTACGTACAATAATCCCTGCCAGTGCAATCATACCTATCATACTAGTGGCAGTAAATTGTGCACCAAGGAGTGCATGTCCTGGCATGATACCGATCAAAGTTAAAGGAATAGGTGCCATAATAATTAAAGGTACCCGATAAGATTTAAACTGAGCGACAACTAGCATGTAAATTAAAATCATGCCAACGCCATACGCAATTCCCATATCACGAAAGGTTTCGTAAGTGATTTGCCATTCACCATCCCATTTAATCGCAGGCACGAGTGTTAGTTGTGGTTGTTGGATAAAAAACTGTTCAAAAGACGCATCCTGATTAATTTGCCCAACTAAATCAAACATACCGTACAAGGGTGAGTCTAGCTCACCAGCCATATCTGCCATAACATAAGTGACAGGCAATAAATCCTTGTGCCAGATAGCTTTTTCCCATTGGGTATCAATAATCTGTACCACCTCAGACAAAGCAATCAAATCACCTGATTGGCTACGTACCGGCAAAGTAAGCACTTGCTCTAAATGGGCTTTATCTCCCTCCGGCAATTCTAAACGGATAGGCACTGGATATTTTCGATAAGGCGTATGCAAATAACTAATATCTTCCCCTTCAAGGGCGGCATAAATAGCTTTAACTAAAGTTTCCTGAGTAACCCCTAGTGTTGCGGCTCGTTGCCGGTCAATTTTCAGTAAATATTTACGGCTATCTGCTTCAATGCTGGTATCCACATCGACAATATCTGCCGTAGCCGCAAATTGCTGTGCTAGCTGACGTGCTGCTGTGATCTGGGTTTGATAATCTGGGCCATACACTTCAGCAACTAAAGGTGCCATAACAGGCGGTCCTGGAGGCACTTCCACTATTTTAACGTTCGCAGCAAATTGTTGCCCAATGGCTTGTAGGGGTTCACGCATCGCCAATGCAATTTCATGACTTTTACGTTCGCGTTGGCTTTTATCCAGCAAATTGACTTGAATATCCCCTTGGTGGGGCTCACTACGCAAATAATATTGACGCACTAAACCGTTGAAATTAATCGGTGCGGCTGTGCCTGCATAGGTTTGATAATGGGTCACCTCGGGTACTTGTTCTAGATAGGCCCCTAATGCTAATAATACGCTTTGCGTTTGCTCTACCGGAGTCCCTTCTGGCATATCCACAATGACTTGAAACTCGGATTTATTATCAAAAGGCAGCATTTTTAATACCACAAAAAATCCTGCAGGTAAGGCGGCAGCCCCCACGGTTAATCCGAGCATAGCAAACCCTAACATCCAGCGGCGTGCTCGTCCCCAACCTGCCCCTAAAAAAGGCGTAAACAGGGTACGGAAAAATTTTAATGCTTTCGGATTCGCAGCTTCTTGATGGCCATGATCTGCATGATCTGCATGATCTGCATGATCTGCATGATCTGAGTGACGCATTAATTTGATGGCTAACCAAGGGGTCACCACAAAAGCGATAATCAGAGAAATCAGCATACCTGCAGAAGCATTGATTGGAATAGGGCTCATATAAGGCCCCATCAAACCACTGACAAAAGCCATGGGCATCAAGGCGGCAATCACGGTAAACGTGGCTAAGATCGTTGGTCCACCAACTTCATCAACAGCGACTGGGATGGCCTCACGTAAAGATTTCGCTCCCATTTGCAAATGCCTGTGGATATTTTCCACCACCACAATGGCATCATCGACCAAAATGCCTATAGAGAAAATCAACGCAAATAAAGACACCCGATTGAGCGTAAAGCCCCAAGCCCAAGAAGCAAATAGGGTAATCATTAAGGTGATAATGACTGCCAAACCAACAATAAGCGCTTGTCGCCATCCCAAAGCCGCCAGAACAAGGATCACCACAGAGCCTGTAGCAAATAATAACTTGCTCATCAGGGTGTTAGATTTATTCGCTGCAGTGAGGCCATAATCTCGGGTAATCGTAACCTCAACCCCTTGCGGTAAGGCTAAATTCTCCAGATCAGCAAGGCGCTGCCGAATGGCTTGGGTGATCTCAATCGCATTTTTGCCCGGCTGCTTTGCAATCGCCAAAGTGACAGCGGGATACACTTGTGCTTGATATTCTGTGTGTGCTTGCCCTAAACCCATAAAAACACCTTGTTCTAAGGTGTCGCTGGTACGCGCAATGGTTGCCACATCCGCAAGGAAAATAGGTGCGCCCTCATGCACACCAACCACCAGCTGGCGTACCTCTTCTACTGTGCTGATAAACTCGCCAGCTTGCACAGGAATCACTTGATTACTGTGCACAATCTTGGTTTCTTGGCTGTTAGTATTTGTACTTAACAGTGCGGCTCTAAGCTCGTCTAGGCTTAAATTAAAACCCGCTAAACGCGCAGCATCTAGTTGTACATGCACGACATCATCCGGCCCACCTAGGGTATAAATATCGCGTGTACCCGGAATCCGCTTTAATTCAACTTCAAGTTGATGAGCCACTTGTTGTAGCTCCGCAGCGCCTGTGGCCTCGTCTTTACTCCAAAGAGTCAATGCCATAATGGGCACGTCATCAATTCCCATCGGCTTAATTAAAGGCGTTCCTACACCTAAGCGCGGTGGCAACCAGTCTTGATTAGAAAACACCTGATTATATAAACGCACTAACGCTTGTTGACGTGGCACCCCAACGGCAAATTGTACCGTAATCACCGCCATACCAGGACGGGAAACCGAGTAGACATGCTCAACACCTTCGATTTCACTCATCACCTGCTCAGCTGGAATCGCCACTAAATGTTCCACTTCCACAGGAGTTGCCCCTGCAAAAGGAATCATTACATTGGCCATGGTGACATCAATTTGGGGTTCTTCTTCTTTAGGGGTGACCAAAATGGCAAACAGCCCCATCAAGACCCCAACCAACGCCAGCAAGGGGGTGATTTCCGATGTTTGAAATGCGCGTGCAATACGGCCAGAAATCCCCAAAGCGGGTGGGTTTTCTTTCGTCGCCTCACTCATTTGGGTTTCCTCTGCGCGTATTCAAATAAACTAGTGCTGCCTGTGGTTGCAAGATCAAGGTTTCACCAGCACGAACACCGGCCAAAACTTCAACTTGATCTCCCTGCGGGTGCCCTAAACGCACCTGACGCAAACGGGGATGGCCTTGCTGATCCAAGATATAAAGCCCCGTTAACTCAGAACGATGCACGACCGCTGTTTGCGGCACTAACAGCGCCTCTTCTTGCTGAAGAGGAAATTGTGCTTTCACTAACATCCCTGGGTACAAATCGCCTTCTGGATTGGCAATATCAATACGCACACGGAAATTATGGGTTTTAGGATCGGCATACGGGAAAAAGGTGAAATGTTCTGCAAGCAACTGACGGCCATCAGGTAACAAAATCTGTGCATCGCGACGCGCGCGTACACTGGCAGCATAGCGCTGTGGCAAGTCTACATTCACACGCAAGGCCGCTAAAGAAAGCCCCGCCATTAAAGGGGTTCCCGGTTGTACTAGCTCGCCTAGCTCGACATAACGCTCGGTTACAATACCGCCATAGGGCGCGACGACTTGTGTATAAGAAAGGAGTTTTTCTGCCTCATCTTGCGCTGCTTGTGCACGATCAAAACGCGCTTGCGCACTAGTATATTGATTGCGTGCTTGATCATATTGCGCTTTAGAAGTGAGTTTGCGCTCATACACCCCTTGGATACGTTGGAAATTTTGTTGGGCATCACGCAAATTCACACGGGCTTCTTGCAAGCTGGCTTGTGCTTGTTCTAAACGCGTCTTTTGTTCACTATCATCAATGCGCATGATTAACGCACCTGCGGGTACGGCATCATCGACATCATAATAAATCGCAGTGATTTTGCCGCTGGTTTGTGCGGATACCTTACTATTGTTGACCGCCTCCACCACAGCATCCAAGGTGACATAGCGTACAAGGGTTTGAGGATGTAATTCCATTTTTGCTAACTGAGCGCCCGCATTTGCGTGGCTAAACTCGGTCAGCACTAAACCTAGGCCGGTACTCGCAAGGAGCACCCCTAAGCTAAGCCAGTGGCGGGTCCAAGGCATCATTAACACAACCTCCTCGACAGAAAGAGTGACAAGCTTGATCATCTGAACCCAGATAATATTAGTTTAATCTAATAAAAGCAAGTCACAATATGCGTACAGCTTTGCAGCTTAGGGCTTGCCTGTCTTATCATTAGGTTTTTGATCTTCAAGGTTGGCCTTTGCATGCAAGATTCACATTCATGGCAGCGTGATGCCCTTTTTGCGCAACCGCTTGATCAGGTTGCGAGCTTTTCTTTTGATGAGCAAGTAGTACGTGTTTTTCCTGATATGATCCAACGTTCTGTGCCCGGTTATAGCCAGATTGTTGGTATGATAGGTGTGATTGCACAAAAATATGCGCAAAAAAATACTTACATTTATGATCTTGGCTGTTCTTTAGGTGCAGCAACCTTGGCAACCTGCCAGCATTTACCTGCACAAGATTATCAATGGGTTGCTGTTGATAATGCCCCTGCGATGGTGGCTTCTTGTCGGCAAACCCTTGCCCAACATTGCCCCCAGCATCCGGTAGAAGTGCTGGAAGCAGATATTCAAACGCTGACCTTACAACCTGCTTCCGTTGTGATTCTCAACTTCACTTTACAATTTATTGCGCCGCCAGCACGTGCCACTTTATTAGAAAACCTTGCCCAAGCTTTGGTCCCTGGGGGAGTGTTAATTTTGTCAGAGAAAGTCCATTTCGCCGATGAGCAAGCGTCATGGCAACCTCTCATGTATGATTTGCACCATGATTTTAAACGCGCGAATGGTTACAGTGATCTAGAAATCAGCCAAAAGCGCAGCGCTTTAGAAGATGTCTTGCACACCGACACCCTCAGCACGCATACCCAACGTTTATACCAAGCAGGCTTTTCACAAGCTGGTGTTTGGTTTCAATATCTTAACTTTGCTTCTTTATTAGCCATTAAATAAAGTACACACGGAACTTCACGGGAGCATCAGGCGATGGCCTTTCGCTTAGCAAGCTTAGAGCAACCGATAACAACTTTAGATCAAGCCGCTTTATATCAACAGATGGCATCTTATGGTGCAGCCCCTTGGCTTGCCTTGTTACCACAACAGATGGCTCAGGGTTTAGACACCCAAAGACATGCAGATTTAAAGGGTTGGGCACGCGTCTTACACAAACTGCCAACTATTACAGATGCCCAAATACAGCTCGATCAAGAGACTGTACGTATTTTTCACCCTGATATTGATGCAGGAACCCGAGCTAAAATCGCTGGCTTACTGAAACAACTCATGCCTTGGCGCAAGGGGCCTTTTGAAGTTCATCAAACCTTGATTGATACCGAATGGCGCTCTGATTGGAAATGGCAACGCTTGGCGCCTCATATTCAACCGTTACAAGGGCGTAAAGTCTTAGATGTAGGCTGTGGCAACGGTTACCACTGTTGGCGCATGGCAGGTGCAGGCGCGCAATGGGTGGTAGGTATTGATCCTTCTCCGCGTTTTTATATGCAGTTTCAAGCCATTCGACACTTTATCGGTGATGCTGATGCCTATCGTGTGCATCATATTCCTGTAGGCTTGGAAGCTTTACCGCCCGAGTTAGCCTGTTTTGATACTTGTTTTTCTATGGGCGTTTTGTATCACAGACCTTCCCCAATCGATCACTTATGGCAACTCAAAGGGACTTTACGCCCCGGCGGCGAACTGATTTTAGAAACCTTAGTGATTGATGGCGATGAAAATCAGGTGCTCGTGCCAGAAGGTCGCTATGCCAAAATGCCCAATGTATGGTTTTTACCCAGTGTTGCGGCTTTAAGCTTATGGCTACGCAAATGCGGATTTACCCAAGTGCGTTGTTTAGATGTCAGTACCACCTCAGTACAAGAACAAAGAGCTACTGAATGGATGACCTATCAATCTTTACAAGATTTTCTTGATCCAGCCGATACAAGCCGCACTTGCGAAGGTTTACCAGCCCCTAAACGGGCCATTTTCAGTGCAATTCGTGCGAGTTAGCAATCTCCTCAACCCTCGCGGGCGGGGATACAAACAGAAGATCCTCCCTCCCCTGAACAGGGGGAGGAAGTTTTCTTTGCGACAGGGGAGCTTACTCTGTTTTTTCTGTGTCTGAAGTCGTCGGCTGAATATGCTTTGCTAAATAAACCCCTTGAGCAATCACAAAGACTAAGGTCAACCCTAGCATTCCAAAGAGCTTAAAATTCACCCAAGTTTCTTCGCTAAAGTAGCTAAATACGTATAAATTGGCTGCTCCCATAAAAATAAAGAAGAGAATCCACCCAAAATTTAAACGTTTCCAAACGACCTGCGGCAACTGCATCGCATGCCCCATCATACGTTGGATCAGGGTTTTGCCACCGAAGAAAGGACTAATTAAAAATGCCGCGGCAAATAACCAGTTCACAATCGTTGGCTTCCATTGAATAAAGGCCCCATCTTGGAAAATCACCGTAGCTCCACCGAGCAGTACCACCAAGCCTAAGGTGACCAGTGACATGGTTTCAATTCGGCGCGTTGTCCACCAAACCCAAGCGACTTGTGCTAAGGTCGCAGGAATCAATACCAAGGTTGCCGTAATCATATCGCCTGTCATTTTGTAAGCGACAAAAAATAATACGATAGGTAAAAAATCGAGCAGTATTTTCACGCTTGCCCCGTCTGTGTAGTAGTATCTTCATTATTTTGTGCTGTGACGCACGGAGAAACACCTATTTGCATACCTTCCCTTCAGCACGCCTTAGTACAGGATACCTATCAGATGCAGGCATGTCATACCAGTGATTTACATACCCACTCGCGTGCATCTGATGGCACACTCACACCAGCAGAACTGGTGCAGCGCGCCCATCAACAAGGCGTGCAAACCCTTGCTTTAACGGACCATGATACCCTAGCAGGGCTTGCAGAAGCACGCCAACAAGCACAAAGTCTAGGCGTTCATTTATTGACCGGCGTGGAAATGTCTTGCGTTTGGCAAGGGATTGGGATTCATATCGTTGCTTTATTGCCTAATCAGCAGGACTTAGGCAAGCTGAATGCGCATTTAATTCCTCAAGAAGCCGCACGCCAGCAAAGGGCACAACAAATTGCTGAACGTTTAGCGCGTACCCTAGCGCCTAAGCCAGAACGCGAGGCATTAACAGCGCAGATTTGGCAACAAGCACAAGAGTATGCCCAAGGCACCAGCTTAGGCCGTCCGCATTTTGCGCAAGTTTTATGTGATCTTGGTTATGTTACCAATCAGCGCCAAGCCTTTAAAAAGTATCTTGGTAGCGGCAAAGTGGGTGATGTCAAAACCAATTGGCCAAGCTTGGCAGAAGCGACTCAAGGTTTAAGAGCAGCGGGTACTATTACCGTGTTGGCGCATCCTATGCGCTATCGCCTTACTCAAAGAAAACGTTCTCATTTATTGCAGGCATTTCAAGCAGCTGGTGGACAAGGGTTGGAAATCGTGAGTGGACGTCAAGAGGCGAGCCAAACCCAGCAGCTCGTCAAAGAAGCGCGGGCTTTAGGCTTAAAAATGAGCTGGGGCAGTGATTTTCATAAGCCGACGCCTTGGCAAGACGTCGGCCGCTTTAGCCCTCTACCTGCATCTATCACAGCAGAAGAAAGTATTTTGCACTGGCTGCATTAGTCAGTTGCTAACAAATCGAAGGTGTGTTGATCAATCATCTCCAAGGCTTTACCACCGCCTCGCGCTACACAAGTTAGAGGCTCTTCCGCAATCACCACAGGCAGGCCGGTTTCTTCAGCAATCAGCTTGTCAATATCGCGTAGCAAAGCACCACCACCGGTGAGCACTAGACCACGTTCAGCAATATCTGAGGCTAATTCAGGGGGGGATTGTTCAAGGGCACTTTTCACCGCTTGTACAATGGAGGACAAAGGCTCTTGTAGGGCATCTAAAATTTCATTGGAATTTAACGTAAAGCTACGCGGAATCCCTTCCGCAAGATTACGGCCACGCACATCAATTTCACGCATTTCGCTATCTTTATGTGCACATCCAATTTCTTGCTTGATACGCTCCGCCGTTGCATCACCGATCAAACTACCATAATGACGGCGTACATACGCCACAATGGCCTCATCAAAGCGATCCCCGCCGACACGGACAGATTCAGAGTACACCACCCCATTTAAGGAAATAATAGCGATTTCTGTGGTACCACCACCAATATCCACTACCATAGACCCTTGGGCTTCTTCTACAGGCAGCCCGGCGCCAATCGCCGCGGCCATAGGTTCTTCAATTAAGAAAACTTCACGCGCACCTGCACCCATCGCAGATTCTTTAATGGCGCGACGTTCGACTTGTGTCGACATACAAGGCACACAAACTAACACCCGGGGGCTAGGCGTAAAAATGTTATTCTCATGCACCTTATTGATAAAATGTTGGAGCATTTTCTCAGTGACATGGAAATCTGCAATCACCCCATCTTTCATTGGGCGTATCGCCGTAATATTCCCGGGTGTGCGCCCTAACATGCGCTTTGCGTCCAGACCAACTGCAGCCACGCTGCGCTGGTTACCATGATGACGAATGGCAACAACGGAAGGCTCATCGAGCACTATACCGCGGCCACGTACGTAAATTAGGGTATTTGCAGTCCCAAGGTCGATGGATAAATCGCTTGAGAATAACCCTCTCAGTCGTTTGAACATGCTTTTGATTTCACCTAAATACAGATACGCCCTGTGCTGCGCAAACTCTAACAACGCCATCGCCTTTGGGCAAGCCAAACAGGGCGCGGGTCCAAGATTGATATCGAGAATTCGCCTTTAACCCTTGCTATCTTAACACGACATGGGCAAAGGCGACCTAAGTGCGTGTGGATATGCTATCCTTGCGCTTTTATATTCCTTTATAGCTCTTTCCATCCCTCACTAAGATGTTTAGCAGGATTAAGGACAAAGCCTTATGGCATTAACTTCAGCAGATGTAGAAAAAGTGGCCCACCTAGCGCGTATTCAAATTGATGCAAGCCTAATCCCTGAATATACACGGGATTTATCTAATATCTTAGATTTGGTCAATCAAATGCAGCAGGTGGATACCTCAGAGGTCGAGCCTATGGCCCACCCTTTAGATGCGACTCAACGCCTACGCGTGGACGAAGTCACAGAAAGCAACCAACGCGACGCCTTGCTCGCTGGTGCACCCGCAACGGAAGCTGGGCTCTTCCTTGTCCCTAAAGTGATTGAATAACCCAACCTCTTTGGCTATCCATTTTTTTATTTTGTCTCTCAGGAAGTGCTTCTATGCTTGAATCCAGTGTGCTCGAATCTAGCCTTACCGAGCTTGCGCAAGGTTTGCAAACACGCCAATTCACCAGTGTGGAGCTAACTCAAGCTCTGCTTGCACGTATTGACAAGCTCAACCCGCATCTCAATGCCTTCATTAGTGTCAGCGACCAAGAAAGCGCCCTTGCACAAGCTGCCGCTGCAGATCAACGCCTCGCGCAGGGACAAGCAACCCCGCTTACTGGCTTGCCCTTAGCACATAAAGATATTTTTTGTACTCAGGGGATGCGTACCAGTTGTGGCTCTAAAATGCTGGAAAACTTTGTCCCCCCTTACAATGCGACGGTTGTCGAGCGTTTAGCGGCCGCGGGTATGGTGAATTTAGGGAAAACCAATCTTGATGAATTCGCCATGGGCTCATCCAATGAGAATTCCTACTATGGCACGGTTAAAAATCCTTGGGATTTACAAGCTGTGCCTGGCGGTTCTTCAGGCGGCTCAGCGGCAGCTGTCGCGGCATCTTTAGTACCAGCGGCAACAGGCACAGATACGGGTGGTTCAATTCGCCAACCTGCCGCTTTTTGCGGGATCACAGGTTTAAAGCCCACATACGGACGTGTCTCACGCTGGGGTATGGTTGCTTATGCTTCCAGCTTAGATCAAGGCGGCCCCATGGCACACAGTGCACAAGATTGTGCTGTATTGCTTAATGCCATGGCTGGATTTGACCCTAAGGATTCTACCTGTGTACAGCGTGCGGTACCAGACTATTGCGCGACTTTAGCTGCGAATCTTGATGGGCTTAAAATCGGTTTACCTAAAGAATACTTTGGTGAAGGTTTGCATGCAGACGTTGCCGCCGCCTTAGAAGAAGCCATTAAGGTCTATGAATCTCTAGGAGCGAGCATCTGCGAGGTCAGCTTACCCCATACACACTTAGCGATTCCGGCATATTATGTCATCGCCCCTGCGGAAGCTTCCTCAAATCTTTCTCGCTATGATGGCGTACGCTTTGGCCACCGTTGCCAAGATCCGCAAGACTTAGAAGATTTATACAAGCGCAGCCGTCAAGAAGGCTTTGGCGCTGAGGTAAAACGCCGGATTCTCATTGGGACTTATGCACTTTCGGAAGGCTTTTACGATGCCTACTATCGCAAAGCGCAGCAAATCCGCCGTTTGATTCAACAAGACTTCCTCAATGCTTTTAATGAAGTTGATGTCTTAATGGGCCCCACAGCACCCACCCCAGCTTTTGATCTGGGTGCCAACACCCAAGATCCGGTACAAATGTATCTGGAAGATGTGTACACCATTGCGATTAACCTCGCAGGCGTACCCGCGTTATCTTTACCCGCAGGGCGCTCAGGTACACGGCCAATCGGTCTACAAGTAATTGGCAACCATTTTGAAGAAGCCCGTTTGTTAAATGTGGCACATCAATTCCAACAAGTCACCACTTGGCATCAAGCGCGTCCCCAACTCGCGTTTTAACTGTCAAACCGTGCCTGCTTAATTTGCTACCAAGGGTCCTTATTTATGCAATGGGAAGCTGTGATCGGGTTGGAAGTGCATGTCCAGCTCGCAACTCAATCAAAAATTTTTTCCGGTGCCAGCACGGCTTTCGGTGCTGAGGCAAACACCCAAGCTTGTGCGATTGATTTAGGCTTACCGGGTGTTTTACCTGTTGTGAATGAACAAGCCGTGGCCATGGCGGTCAAGTTTGGCCTTGCCGTCAATTCAAAAATTAGCACGCGTTCTGTTTTCGAGCGTAAAAATTATTTTTATCCTGATTTGCCCAAAGGCTATCAAACCAGCCAAATGGCTGAACCTATCGTGGGGCCTGGTTGGTTAGATTTAACCTTGGATGAGCAGACAACAAAACATGTACGTATTCACCACGCACATCTAGAAGAAGATGCAGGTAAAAGCCTGCACGAAGACTTCCACGGTATGACAGGCATTGACCTCAACCGTGCCGGCACGCCTTTATTAGAAATCGTCTCCGAGCCCGATATGCACTCTGCTAAGGAAGCAGTTGCCTATCTTAAAGCCATTCACGCTATCGTGACTTACTTAGGCATTAGCGATGGCAATATGGCAGAAGGTTCTATGCGTTGTGATGCTAATGTGTCCGTACGTCCTAAAGGGCAAACGACATTAGGTACACGTTGCGAAATTAAAAACGTGAACTCCTTCCGCTTTGTGGAAAAAGCCATTAATTACGAGATCCAACGCCAAATCGAACTGATCGAAGAAGGTGGCAGGGTGATCCAACAAACGCGCCTTTATGATGCTGATTTGGATGAAACGCGCGCCATGCGTTCTAAAGAGGAAGCCAACGATTACCGTTATTTTCCTTGCCCTGATCTGTTACCTGTGGTCTTGGATGAAGCTTATATCCAGCATCTGCAAGCACAATTGCCTGAACTACCCAGCCAAAAACAAACCCGTTTTATCGAAATGCTTGGCTTGTCTGCTTATGATGCTAGTGTTTTATCAGCCTCACGCGCTTTAGCAGACTACTTTGAGCAAGTGTATCAAGTGTGCCAAGATGCCAAAGCTGCTGCAAACTGGGTGATGGGCGAGTTAAGTGCACGTTTGAACCGTGATGGGTTAGAAATCCAAGATTCACCCGTTAGTAGTACTCAGTTAGGGCAACTGATCCAAA
Organism: Allopseudospirillum japonicum; assembly: GCF_900108915.1. Taxonomy (GTDB): domain Bacteria; phylum Pseudomonadota; class Gammaproteobacteria; order Pseudomonadales; family Halomonadaceae; genus Pseudospirillum; species Pseudospirillum japonicum. Next base: position 52,160 of record NZ_FNYH01000010.1, on the reverse strand, counting down.
GAATCCTAGATAACACCATTAATGGTAAAGCCGCAAAACAGGTATTTGCTACTTTATGGGCACAAGAAGGCCAAAGCGCAGACGAGATTATTGCTGCACAAGGCCTCAAGCAAGTCACAGATACAGGTGCAATTGAAGCCATTATTGATGAAGTACTGGCCAAAAACACCGCCCAAGTCGAGCAATATAAGGCGGCTGAAGTGGATAAACGCGGCAAGATGATGGGCTTTTTTGTTGGCCAAGTGATGAAGGCCTCCAAAGGGACGGCCAACCCACAAGCGGTTAATCAGCTACTTGCGGACAAGTTGGCTGCACTTTTGGATTAATCCAATACCAGCAGGCCGATGTTTATAACTTAGGGTTATTGAAGGCCAGCAAAAGAGTATTTTTCAATTGACGTAAAAACGCCTATATCTAGGCGATCTGGGGCTTAGTGACTTTTTTAATCCGTATCCACTACGGGTAAAAAGCGCTAGGCCCTTCTGTTTTTTTTATGCCCATTGTCTGGGGAGCTTGCTTGTTTATGTCAAAAATTCAATATCCCACTTTAGCCGATTGCATCGGTCATACCCCACTTATCCGTTTGCAGCGCATCCATGCAGGGCAAAATAATACCTTGCTCGTTAAGTTGGAAGGCAATAATCCAGCAGGCTCGGTGAAAGATAGAGCCGCTTTTTCTATGATTCAGCAGGCGCAAGCGCGTGGTGAAATTCAACCTGGGGATACTCTGATTGAAGCGACTTCTGGCAATACAGGGATTGCCCTTGCCATGGCAGCGGCCATGCTAGGCTATAAAATGATTTTAATTATGCCAGATAATATGAGTGCTGAGCGTAAGGCCGCCATGAGCGCTTATGGCGCCACCTTAATTAGCGTTAGCCGCGAGCAAAGCATGGAAGGCGCCCGTGATCTCGCGTTAGCCATGCAAGCGCAAAAAAAGGGTAAGGTATTAAACCAGTTTGCTAATCCAGATAATCCACAAGCACATTACAACAGCACAGGACCAGAAATTTGGCAACAAACACAAGGACAAATTACCCATTTTATCAGTGCCATGGGGACCACAGGTACCATTATGGGCACAGGGCGTTATTTAAAATCACAAAATCCGCAGGTGCAAATTGTGGGTTTGCAGCCAGAAGAAGGCGCTAGTATTCCAGGAATTCGACGCTGGCCAGCGGCCTATTTACCAAGTATTTATCAGCCTGAAGGTGTGGATCAAGTATTGGATATTAGCCAACAAGCCGCAGAACAAACCATGCGCCGTTTAGCACGTGAAGAGGGGATTTTTGCGGGTGTCTCTTCTGGAGGGGCAGTAGCGGGTATGCTCCAGTTGGCCGAAAACTTACAAGATGCAACCCTAGTTGCCATTATTTGCGATCGTGGTGACCGCTATTTATCAACCGGCGTTTTTAACGCTTAAATCAGCTGGCTTACTTACATATCAGGTGCCGTGCTTACGTTTGCAGCTAGGGTAACGGGCAGGGCGCTGCGGATCAAAGAAGCGCTGAGAGATTCTGCGTAAGTACGTACAGAGCCAGGCTACGCCCGAGTAGAACCGCTGCACAGTTCCCGCTGGTATCCCCGCCTGCTTGGGCGAGGTGCAATCACGAAATATTGAGCGAATACAAAAAGGCTTGTATCTGCTTGATCAGCAACTGAGGACATTCTCGATGAGGCACATGGCCATACCCTTGTAAAATACAAGTTCTAGCATCGCCTGACGCCCAGCGTGCAAAGTTTTCTACCTGTTGCAAAGAGCCATATTCATCTTGATCACCATGTACTGCCAGCATAGGACACCTGACTTGCGGCAGTACTTGTTGCAAGTTCCAATGATCAAAATCTGCACTTAACCAAGTCTCCGTCCAAGAGGCCAAGACCCAAGCGGCCTTTTCGCCATGATATTTTTGCAAACTTTGCATAGCACCGGCTTGCTGAAACTTGGCTTGTGCCTCACGAATACCTGCACGGGTCAAAGGCTCAACAAACGATTGAGCTGCAAGAGTAATCAGCGCCTGACATCTATCTGGATAAGCCGCTGCACTATAGGTTGCCATACCTCCACCCACGCTATGACCGAGCAAGATAAAATCTTGGATATCCAGGTGTTCGCAGACAAAACGCAAGCCTTGCTGAGCTTCTGTCGCAATAAAATCTTTTGTTAATTGATTCGGGTGTGCATCAGAACGACCAAAACCTAAACGATCATAGGCAATCACTGGCCGCTGCGTGGCTTGTGCTAAGGCTTGTGGAAAATCCCGCCACAAGGCAACACATCCGAGGGAATCATGTAGCAGGAGAATAGGTACTTGCTTCACCTGAGTGGGTGTATAAGTTTGTGTCCAAAGCCGACCTTGGGGTGTACTGATCCAGGCTTCAGTGATTGTTATATTTTCCATGAAAAAAGCATCCTTATTATCTGAGCTTTCTAAGCAATTCTTGTTCAATATCAGGCCATTCGGTATCTATAATCGAATAAACAACTGTATCCCTTATATTACCGTTTTTTAAAATAATATGATTGCGCAATATTCCATCTTGCTTCGCGCCAAGGCGTTCAATGGCTTTTCTAGATACTAGATTATGAGTGTGGGTTCGAAATTCTACTGCAATTGCATCATATTTATTGAATAGCTGTTTAAGGAGAAGGTACTTACACTCTGTATTAACTCGAGTTCCTCTGGCTGCATTTGAATACCAAGTATAGCCAATCAAAGCCCGTCTATTTAGTGGATCAACCTTGTAGTATCGAGTCGTACCAACTATTTGGTTTGTCGCTTTAACTCGCACAGCATAAGCTATATCACCTTGCACCATTTGAGCGATAGCATATTTGACATATTGATGCATTATTTCAGGACTTGGTACATTCGCGAACCAGAGTTTCCAGAGTTCACCATCTTTAACCGCTTCAATCAATGATGGTATGTGTTCCAAACTGAGAGGCTCAAGAATTATATACTGACCTTCAATTAAGCTATTTTCTATCCACAAAATTTTTAACCTCTGCTTGCCAGCTAGCTAGTAGGTTGGGTTGTCGGAGAAATTCGAGCACAGCGCATCCGCACACAATACCTTATTAAGCATTTTTTTCTATCATGATTTTTATTTCTTCTATTGTAAATGGTGGACTTTTACGATGTATTATGGCATGACAATTTGCACACACAGGCCGCAAATCTTCAACTGGATCAAGGATATAGCTTTTTTTCATTTCAGAAATTGGTACCAAATGATGAACGTATATAAAATCCTGCCCAATCTCGCCATATTTTTTAAAAAAATCAAAACCACAACAGCTACATGTCAATCCATAGTATGCAATACATTTTTCTCTCGCTTTGGGGTTTCTTTCATAAGCATTGACGTTGACAATTTTAACAGAGCCTTCGGTTAATTTTTCAACATCTCTTTCGTCTATTTCATTCTCTAATATCTTATCTGAAAACCGATATTCCCAAATTCTTCTTCCACTATACAATGTTTTTTCTCTAACATATTTATTCACCCAAGGTAAAGATGCCTTCGATTTTTTTGTTATTTCAGCACTAAACCAGTCAACTAGATTTCCAACAGCTTTTTCTGGTGTGTTATGTTTCTTGTTATTTCTTATCAAATCAGGTAGTCGTTTTTTAACTTCTGCAACTTCTAGCATTTTAATAATAATTTCGTCCCTGTTAATAGAATCCTTTCTCAGTAATTCTGAATCAATGGTCCTAGCAATAATTGGAAAATATTTATTGAAAGTACTCATCTTTAATTTCTTGCCCAATACCAAATTAAGGTGTGAAAATTTCATCAAGAAACTCAAATATACCACTGTAAATGCCAAACCCAACGCTGGAATGAAAACTGCTAAGGCTAGAAGGCTGGGGTATTTGATAACTCAACGCTTGTTTAGTTTGTGTTGGGTTGCCATTGGCAGCCCAACCTAGGCTGCTCAATACACACCCTAACCATGCACCTGTTATTTCTAGTTCCTTCAACTCCCTGCGGTTCACACTTATGAAGATCTGAAAGATGAGTTTCTGAAGGCGAGTCACCGTAATCTGAGTAAGTCCTGAAACTTTGATGCTGTCTGGCATTGTTAAAACCAGAGGACGCTCATTGTTGAGCACTCTCTGGTTATGTTGGGTTGATCTTTTTATGTTGCTAGGAGATCTGTGTTACCTGGATTTTATTAGCAGCAATGAGATCTTCAATAGCGCTGATACCTCTAAGTTGATACTCCATATCGTTTGAAAGCTGGCTAAATTCGCTTGCAGTCGTTCGAGTCTCTTCTGCGGAGGCTGCAGATTTATGTATTACCTCGTCAATCTCAGAAATACTCTGATGAATCTGATCCAGATGAATAGCCTGCTGATTAGAATTGTTGTCAATCTCAGCGACCATCTGGTGAATTTCAGTCAGTTGTTTTGCAACATCTTGTAGAGATTGAGCACAATAGCCAGCTATTCGATTGCCCTGTTCAACACTGTTAATGGAGTGCTGCAGATGTTCTGAAGATTGCTGGGCGGCTTTAGTGCTGCGTTCTGCTAACTGACGAACTTCGTCGGCAACAACGGCAAACCCTCTGCCCATTTCCCCAGCTCGGGCCGCTTCGATGGAAGCATTCAGTGCCAGAAGATTGGTTTGGGCAGCGATATCATCAATTACTTGGATAATACCTTGGATCGCTTCACTGGACTGAGTGATATCAGCCATTGTGGTTTCAAACTCGGCCATATCTTTTGCAGCTTCTGCCGCCATGCGGCTGGCCTGCTCAGCCAGTTGACTGGCTGATGTAGCTTGTTTAGCGTTCTTGTTGGCATCGGCCACACTGGAATCCAGAGAAACCCCAATTTGGGTTAGCGCCGACGCCTGCTGGGATACCCCCTGGCTCAAGGAATCGCTTGCTAGATTCAATCCTCGGCTTCGTTCGGTCAGGTGACTGCTAACACGTACCAGATCTTGATATACATTTTGTAGAGCGGTTTTTTCAGAAATGTCCTGCACGATCTCAACATGGCCGATTTTTTCGCCCTTTAGGCCCAGAAGGTATTTGCTGGTAACTTTAAAATCTTTATCCCACTGTCGAAAAAAAGTCGTATCCTGGCCTTTTCGTAAGCAGTTAATACCGCACTTATCGGTCTGACAAATATTGGCTCCCCAGTTGTGACAGTTTTTGCCCAACACTGCGTCACGAGTAACGCCTAAAGGCTCTGTGGCAGCCTTGTTAACAAAAGTCCATCGCATCTCCATATCTGTAACTGACAAGGGATTTTCGATGGCATCAATAATCTGCTTATAGAGATGAATCTTTTCAGCGGTTATTTGTTGGTTTTTGAATCCGATAGCCAGCAGTGAAAGTTGGATAACGATACCCGCAATAAGAATAGGCTGTTCCAATGCAAGAAAAGCCAGCAGAAGAAACATGCCTGCATGCAATATATAGGCTGCGTTTTTTATATGCTGAGTCATGGTGTTGAGGCTCCAAGAGAAAGGGAGTAGCGTGAAGGCTTCAGCAACAGCATGTAGGCAGAGTATTGCAGCTAGCCAGTAGGTTGGGTTCTTTTAATAACCCAACACTTGTTCAGTTTATGTTGAGTTGCCGTTGGCAGCCAACCTAGGCTGCTGATTAGAAAAGATAAATCTGTTTTCTGATCTGATCGCTTCCCTGCTCAATACGCTTACACACCCTGACCATGCACCTGTTATTTTTGGCACGGTTATCATAATTTATTGATTTTTCAGCTTATCCGATTTCACCGTACTGGTAAACTAAGCAGTGAAATACCCGCCACTAAACGGCTGGTGCCCTTCTAGTGGGGGCTTCTTGCGACCCGCACTGACAGGGCTGGTTGTGTGGGAACTCTTTACGCAAACGCGCTTTCCGAGCGCATCAGCTAAACCTATCTCTCGGATGTTTCTGGCCGCGTTGGTATCGCGGCAAATGCCTTGGCTGCCACATAAGGGACAATCCCACACGCGAACATGGAGATCTTCCACGGTAGTAGGTTGGGTTATTTTAATCACCCAACACTTGTTTAGTTTGCGTTGGGTTGCCGTTGGTAGCCCAATCTAGGCTACTATTTTTTAATTTGTTGCACGTCAAAAAAAGACTCAACATTATCCTGCTGATACCAATTAGATGTATGCGAATAAAACACATCTCTTCCATAATCCATAACGTAAACATCCAATCAAGCTTAATTAGGAGTCTTTCTTATGGATTCAACCATTAACACGAATATGCCTATGCCGCCTGCGCTAATGCAGCAAGGCTTAAATAAGATTCGACCAACGAGTGAAGTCGAAGTCACTTTTCAGCGCCTTTCTTCTGGGATGCGTATTCGTAGCGCCCAAGAAGAGACCCAAGGTTTTCAAGTTTCCACCCGTCTCAGTCCGCAAGTGCGCGATGCCAATTCAAGTATTCGTAATATGAATGATGCGGCTGGCTTAGCACAAACTGGGCTAAGTGGCTTAAAGGATGTGCGAAATAATTTGGGCGACATGTACACTTTGGTGAAACGCACGTTTGGTGATGCGACAGAAGCTGAGCGTGTAGGATATCAAGAGCAGTTTTCTAAATCTTTGCAAGCAATCGATGATATTGTGAATAAGACTGCATTTAAGGGCGTTAAGCTTCTAGATGGTTCTCTCAATGCCCAGATCAATGTCAACCCACAAGAAAGCTTTAGTTTTGCCATCAGCAATATGGGAACAGATACACTCGGTAAACAACAGGGGGGGACTGGTGGCCAAGCGTTAAAGGAGATAGATATTTCCACAGCAGAAGGGGCAGAGAAAGCGTTTACAGCAATCGCTAATGCAATGAGTTCTATTGATCAAGCAACCGTTGGTTTAGGTCGGTTGCAAAACACCAGCGTAAGTGCGCAAGACACCACCTTTGCAAACACTCAAGGGAAACAAACGCCTATCCGTGATACAGAATTTGCGCCTGATCCTCAAATAACACTACGTCAGCAGATTATAGAACAAGCACAACAAGCCATGTCGACCCAAGCCAACCAAGGGCGAGGTACTGTGATGTCACTGCTGAGCTAGTAGTCTCAAATGTACATTCGGGTAAAATACCCTGCCGGCTCCTTAAGAAAGCCGGCTTTTTTATTGCGAGTTTTTAGCATTCACAAACCACAAGAGCATCCACTTATTTTGCTGAGATACAAATTCAAGCAAGGCTTTGTTATAAAAGAAGCAAATTGCACACGATTAAAATACTATTAAGCTTGGTAAGCAACGATGAAATCCAAATCTTGGCTTTTGGAGGTGAATGATGAGTGAATTTGCTGCGGTTGGTAGGCAACACACAAATACAAGTACGAACAGTCCCAGTCAAACAGCAAGTGCTTTGCTTGGAGATTTGGGTCTAAGCAAGCAAATTAAACGTGATCGGGCAACAGGCGTGGATACCACAAGCGCGGTTGAGCAAATAGAAGGCGCGGCTTTACAAGCACTCCCCCCTGAAGAGCAACAATCCTTAGTTGAAAAAGCTGTGGAGGATATCAACCAGTATCTTGATTTAAGTAAGCGTCAGTTACTCTTTAGTGTGGATACAGACGTGAGCCAAGTGGTGGTCAAGGTGATGGATCAGGAATCGGAAGAAGTGATTCGACAAATTCCCTCCGAACTGGCACTCGCTCTGGCTAAGGTATTGCGTGATGATAGCCAAGAAGCACCAACCACTTCAGAAGAACCGAAAGGGCGTTTATTTGAAGCGGAAGCTTAAATGCCATAGGTTAATTTTACGCGTAAGCCGCCGATACTAAGCAATAGCTTTAGGTATCTGCGGCCTTCTGCCCGCATGTACCCTTTCTAAGTTTTTATCAGCTTGTGAATGACAAGCGGGAGTATTTGAGATGGCGAGCATTCAATCGATAGGGATAGGTTCTAATATTCTCACCAATGATCTGATTGATCAGTTAGTCGATGCGGAAAAAGTCCCTGCAACCAATAAATTAGATCGTGAACAAGAATTACTCGAATTTCGCCAAGAAGCCTTAGGGGAAGTGAGTAGTGCCCTTTCCAAAATTGAAAATTCTTTGTCTTCCCTAGCCAGTGCATCCACCTTTAGCCGTAACACAGCCACAAGTAGCAACGAAAGTGTTGCTCGTGGGACGGCAAGTACCTTGGCAGGTTCAGGGACTTATAACCTGAATGTCACCCAATTGGCTGAATCCCACTCAATTGCTTCCAAAGCAGGGGCTTTTTCCTCAGTCGATGATGTGATAGGTACAGGGACGATTCAAATCCAATTCGGCAATTACACAGACGCTGATAATGATTGGAATAACGGAGTGGATGGTTTTACCCAAAACACCGCGAAAGATCCGATTACCATTAATCTCGACAGTTCCAACAATACCTTATCAGGATTGCGCGATGCGATTAATGATGCTGGCGTGGGTGTGACCGCCACCATCGTGAATGCGGGGGGAACCGATGGCTATCGTTTATTGTTAACTTCAGAAGACACGGGCGAAAGTAGTGCGATGCGTCTCACCTCGTCGACCACGACAGGGGATTTGTCGGTTTTCGATTTTAACGAAACCACCCAGGAAGCAGACACCACAATACAAGCACAGTCAGCCGCTTTTAAACTCAATGGGATGAATGTCACCAGTGAGTCAAACCAGGTGACAGAGGCCATTAAAGGGGTCACTTTAACTTTAGAAGATGTGGGCAATGCAACCTTAAGTGTCTCTCGTGATACAGATCAGCTGAGCGAAAAAATTAACGGGTTTGTGGAAGCCTATAACGAATTTCGTGACTTGGTAAAAAATTACACCAAATACGATACGGATACTGGGCAAGCGGGTGTATTAATTGGTGATTTTGCGGTGAACACCATTAGCCGTCAGGTGAGTGGCTTGATTTCTAAAGTCATTCCAGGGCGTGAAGATTCCAGCGTGCGCTCGCTGGCAGACATAGGTTTGGGTACAGATCGTCACAATGACTTTAAACTCACCTTTGATAGCGCCAAGTTTGCGCAAAAAATGGCTTCTAGCGAAGCGGATGTGGTGGCTTTATTTGCGACCCAAGGCACAGCCACAGATTCAGGCATTCAATATATAGGGGCTTCTTCAGCGACTAAAGAAGGCACTTATGATGTTAATGTCACCCAAACAGCCAGCCAAGGTTATACCAAAGGGGCTGATTTAAGCGCCTTTTTCCCTTATACACCGACAGCCGCGGACAATGGTTTTAAAATCAATGTCGATGGCATTGTCTCTAACTTATTGGAGTTAGATACCAGTGCGACTTATAACTCAGGGGATGAGTTGGCCGCTGCACTACAAGATTTGATCAACCAAGATACCAAACTTGGTGCATCCGGTAAGCAAGTGACGGTGGAGTTTGGTGCAGATAACAAGCTAACGATTACCTCCAGTAAAGAAGGCAGTGGTTCTTTTGTAACCTTTGATGAAGTTGAAGCTGCCGGTGGTTTGTTTGGCTTTCAAGCAGACAATAGCCTATTGGCAGGGAGCAGCTTAGGTGGTGCACCCACGCTGACAGTCGATGATACCAACAACAGCTTCCGTATTAATGTCAATGGTACCTTAAGTGATGAGCTCACTTTAAATAAGGGCACCTATACGGATATGGACTCGATGGCGACTTTATTACAAGCCACAATTAACGGGGATTCCAAGCTTCAATCCAAAAACGAAACCGTCACTGTCACTTGGAATACAGATCATTTTGAAATCCAAGCGGATAAAAGTGGCGATGGCAAGTTTACCCAATTGTTTTCTATTGGGGATCAAGGCGGTAATACTTCGAATACTTTCCATAGTACCTTTGGCTTTGAAGGGGTTGGCGGACAAGATGCCAGCGCACTGATTACCGATGCGGCAACCGCAAAAGTCTCTGATATGGTGTATTACGGAGACTCTCTGACCAGCCTCAATACGATTTCTGCAGGTACGCCGTTAGATCTTTCTGGCTCAGCAAGCTCAACTTTTAGGGTCTCAGTCAACGGGACCGAATCCAATACGATTGATATTTCAAGCTTGGATGCAGGTCATGGCGCTGGGATTTTCCATAGCGCGACTGAATTGGCACAAACACTCAATATTGCAATTAACTCAGATGCCAACTTGAGTGATCCTGATGCAGACCCTGCTACCACTTATCGTGAAGGCCTGCAAGTCAGTTATAACGCGGAAATGCGCCGCCTAGAATTCAAGGCGTCCAATGTGTTAGCGAGTGGCGAAATCAGCTTTACCGCCTTAGGCGCGGATGCACTTGCTAATTTAGGGGTGAGCACAGAACGCAATGCCACAGCGATTACCACAGGCACACAGCAAGAAGTCACCGCGCGTGGTAACTTCTTCAACATCGAAAGCGGCAATGCCAAAGGTCTCATGTTTATGTTGACCAATGGTAATGCAGGGGATCGGGGTTCACTTACTTATACCCAAGGGATCGCTTCACGGATTACGGATGTCATCGGTGGTGCTTTAAGCCGTAATACAAATTCCCCAGGGATTTTTGGTAGCCGCCTCAATCAATTAGACCAAGAGCTGATTGATCTAAACGAGGAACGTACTGAGCTTAATGAACGTATGGATACCATGCGAGATCGTTTGTCGCGTCAATTCACTACCCAAGATATTATTGTTTCGCGCTTAAATAGCACCTTTGATTTCTTGAAATCTCAGTTTGAGGCGATGAACGCACAGAAAGATTAATCTTGTCTCCTTCTGGGTTGCCTGCGACACGCTTTTCACTTTACTTCTTGCCAACGCGCAGGCAGCCTATAAGCGTTCAAGGTTTGTGCTTTGAATATTGGCTCATTTATCTATAGGAAAACCCATGATTATCATTAAGAAAGAACAAGCAAATCAAGCAGTTAATCCAAATCAAGGCACACGTCAAGTGGCACGTCAGTACAGTGATTTAAACCTGCAAACAGAAGTTGAAAACGCCAGTCCACACCGCCTTATTCAAATGCTATTTGAAGGTGCCTTGCGCCGTATTGCAGAAGCAAAGGGTGCCATGCAGCGTCAAGATATTGCTACCAAAGGGACTGCCATTAATAAAGCGGTTGGTATTATCGGTGGTTTGCAAGAGGCCCTTAATCCAGAAGCTGCACCCAATGCAAAGGAATTGGCAGATAACTTAAATAATTTATACGATTATGCTGTGCGTCGTTTAACTGAAGCCCATGTACAAAATTCGGTCGAAATGCTAGATGAAGTTGCACAACTTTTAAGTACAGTGAAATCTGGCTGGGATGAGATTGCCCCACAGGCTTAATCTTTCTCGCCGTAAGGATTGGTTAACCAAGCCAATCCTTGCCCTCTCGCGTTAGGAATCGGGATACCTTGTGAATATGAGCAACCTAGAGCAAAAATCACTCGAAGATATTTATAGAGAAGCCGTACGCTTGCACCAAGCCGGTGAATTAGACGAAGCGGGGGAGCTTTATCGTCATATCTTGGATGAAGACCCGAATAATGGTTTCGCCATGCACTTGCTCGGGGTCATCGCCCTGGATCAAGACATGTATGATGCTGCGGAAATCGTTATTCAAGATGCGATTGATTTGCAGCCAGATCTTGCAGAGGCCTACGCCAACTTAGGGCGCGTTCAGTTTGAGCTAGGTAAATACCCAGAAGCGATTGAAAACCTTGAAAAAGCCATTGGCTTTAAACCTGAGTTAACCCATGTCTTTTCTTGGATTGGACGTGCTTATAATCAAGAAGATGAATCCCATAAAGCTTTGGTTGCCTTCCGTCACGCCTTAAAAAATGGTGATGATAGTGCACTTGTATGGGACGGTATGGCGCAGGCCTTACGTAATTTTGTACGTTTGAAATTTGCTGATGATGCACGAGTTTTCGATGACGCCCTAGCCAAGGATTTAATCCAGGTCACACGTTTACAATTATTAGATGCCCATGAGCTGGTGCCGACCATTGCACGTTGGGTTAACCAACAAGCAGATATTCAACATTGGCAAAGCTTATTAGCTCAAGGTGATGAAGCTGGTTTAAAGCAACATTTATTGACTTGCCAAACGTTAATTCATCCTTTATTTCGCTACTTATTAGAGCAGCAGATTAACAAAGATTCTAAAATTGAATCCTTATTATTAAGTACACGTGCTTTATTGCTTGATTTATGGCAACAAGATTTTGCTGAAGATATGCAAGCGTTATTAAGTGCATTGGCACAACAAATGTACTTAAATGAGTATATTTATCCAGTCAGTGCGCATGAGGAACAAGTGCTTGCCGAGCTTAGACAAGCGATTGCCAAAGGCTATATTGCACGTCAACTTCCTGGGCATGGTGCTTTATTATTGTTAGCAGCCTATGAGCCCTTGCATATGCATACTTGGGCACGTGATGCAGATTTATTAAAACAGCTTCTGCTTAATCCTGCGATGCAGCCGGTATTAGAACAACAAATTCTAGAACCTGTGAATGAAATTGCGCTATGGGCACAGGCAGAAAATGCACCTGAAAATGCATCTTTGGATGAGTATCCCAAATTAGCACCTAGCCCACGTTGGCAAAAGCAAGCCTTTATCAAAACCCTAGGTTTAGCACAAACCTTGGCAAAAGCGTTTCCACATTATGAACAGCCTGAAGAACTGGTGCCTCAAACAGGGACGCAAGGTCTTGCGCTTGTGGTCGGTTGTGGTACAGGCCAGCTTGCTTACCAATGGGCACAGCGTTGCCCTGAATTAGCCATCAATGCCTTCGATGCAGATTTACGCGCCCTAGCTTATGGTATTAACCGCAAAAACCAGAGCCAGTTAGATAATTTACACTTTGGTTGTGCCCCCATTGAAGCCATGCAAACCTCTGAGCATACATTCCAATTAATTGATGCTTCAGGTGGTTGCTTATTAAATAGCTTGCAGCTATCTGCAAATCCGGCACGCGATTTAGGCATTTTAAAACAGTTACTTGCGCAAGACGGTCTATTGAAATTACGCCTCGCCAGTGAAGCAGGTTTAGCCGCTTTGCGTTCTGGTTATCAAGCATTAAATGACGCAGGCAGCTTAGAACAAATTGATTTGCGCCAGTTTAGAATGCAGTTGCTTACCTCCTCTGTGAAAGAGCAACAACGTATCAGTACACTGCCTGAGTTTTTTAGCTATAGCGGCTTTAAAAAGCTCTTACAAGAGCCGATGACTGGATTAAACTTACGCGATCTACAAAGCATTTTAAGCGAGCTGGGTTTAGAGTTTTTGGGCTTTGAATTCCCGCATTATGTAGCTATTTTTGAAGATTACCAAGCTTGGATCAGCAGTGGTTTTGCTGGGGTCGTCGATGAAGATCCTCATGGTGTCAATTTAAACCAATGGCGACGTTTTGAAGAAAAACATCCTCATTTATTTACCAGTGGTTATGAGTTCTGGGTACGCCCAATTCAAGTCAACGATTAATTTGTTGGAACTTAATTCCCATTAGGTGCAAGGGAAGGCATTTGCTAGTGAGATGTGGCCTATGCTTTCCATTAATACTAATTTAGCTGCCTCTTTTATTCAGCGCCAATACCGAGCACACGAAGATCAAATGTTCACCTCAATGGAACGTTTATCCTCGGGCGTGCGTATCAATCGTGCACAAGATGACGCTGCGGGCTTAGCCATTAGCACACGCTTTGAGGCGCAAATTCGCGGCACCAACCAATCCATTCGTAATGCGCTTGATGGAATCTCGTTAATCCAAACCGCGGAAGGCTCTCTAGGGGCCATGGTAGATCATTTGCAACGTGTGCGTGAATTAGCCGTACAAGCAAATAACCCCGTCTTACAAGCTAGTGATAAAGCCGCCATCCAGCAAGAAGCTAGCGCCTTATTAGAAGAAGTGGGCCGCATCAGTAAGGATACCAACTTTAATGGATTCGCTTTATTTAAAGCAGCTGCACCTATCACGCCAGAAGTAAACCCCTATAACACAGGGGATCGAGTATTAGATGTGGTGAATTTATTGGCTAACTCTGCCTTAGAACAATCCGAAAAGCGTATCCAAGAATATTATGGCCTCACCGGAGACGGGGCTAATTTAGAGTTTCGTATTGAATACGATGCCCCAGGCGGCGCTTTGGCTCTGGTCGCTAGCATATATTATCCGGGAGGTGTCCCTGATACGCTCGCGCATAATCAATACATGCAAATTGATTTATTCGATGTGGGTACCCCAGCAGATGTTATCAATGACGCAACTCAATATAGTGACCGTGTCATTGCGCACGAGATGGTGCATGCGATTCAAGGGCGGGCACTCAATTATGCTTCTTTATCTGGGAATGGCAGTGCCAGCGTCGCTTCGACTTGGTTTGTTGAAGGGATGGCAGAGTTTATTCATGGTGCCGATGAACGTGTAGCGGCACACGTCAGTGTTGATGGCATTGCCGCTATTGCCGGTGCTTTTAATGCCGCAGATAATGGCGCAGGTGGTGATTATGGTTGGGATCAACAAAGCCTAGATTATGCCGCAGGGTATACCGCCGTGCGTATGCTGCATGATGAAATCAAAAATCATGGCGGTAATGGATTAAAAGATCTACTCACTTGGATGGCTGCAGATCCACAAACCCGTACGCTAGATCAGGCAATCACCCAGATGAGTACAGATTATGGCATTGGGGGGTTTAACGATGAACAAAGCTTTCTCACCTATTATGCCACCAATGGCGCTGCTTATATCGGCGCCATGAATTTAAGTAATGAAGATACAGGGGCCATCGGGGGAGCGGATGCCGATGGCGGTGCCGTACTCAATGCACAAGATGTTATCTCAGATGACATCAATTATACGGATGATCCACTAGAATTTTTCCAAGAATTTTGGCCAACGGGGTATCAACCTCAAACGTCCAACACCACCTATGATCGAGGCATTCGCTTACAAGTTGGTGCGAATGCTGGGGACTATAACGAACTTGGCTTGATGAACTTGGATATCAACGCACTCGGTTTAGCGGATGTCGATTTAACCCAAGATCCCGCAGGTGCACAAGAAGCCTTGGATCAAGCTTTAGAGGTGATTTCTGCCCAGCGTGCTGTACTGGGCGCTATGCAAAATGGTTTGGAAAGCCGTATTCGTGTGCAGGAAAATAGCGTCATGAGTCTGATGGCCGCACAATCACGCATTTATGATGCAGATTATGCGCAAGAGGTTTCCAGCATGATGCGAGCGCAAATGATGCAACAAGTCAGTATTAGTCTGATGGCACAAGCAAATAGCCGCCCGCAATTACTGCTGACTTTACTCAGAGATTCACCCTATAGCTGATAAGCCAACACCCAAGGTATCACCACTAAGCTAGCCAAATTGCCCAGTAAGACTAAAGAAGCCACACGCGCTGGTTCTTGCTGGTATTGCTCCGCCAGCATGTAGTTCAAAACTGCAGGCGGTAAAGCCGCAAACACCCATAACACCTGCATTTGTAAACTGGTGAGTGTAAGCCAAGGCATCAATAGAACAACCACAGCCAGTCCAGATAAAGGACAGGCCACCGCCCCAAAAGCGCCTAACTTCCAATCAGAAAAATCAATATCCAGTAAACGTACGCCTAAGGCAAACAGCATCAGAGGGATTGATATTTGCCCCAACATCTCGATAGGAAGTGCAACCGCTGCCGGTAAATGCCAATTTTGTATACTAAAAAGGATACCTAATAGGCTGGCTTGTACAATCGGCATTTTCAGCATACGTAATAAAGAGGTTTTGGGATCTAAAATATAAATCCCAATAGAAAAGTGTAAAAGCATTTCTACCACAAAGACTAAAACGGCTGCAGCAAGCGCTTGCTCACCAAAAGCTAACACTAATAAAGGAATCCCCATATTGCCAGTATTATTAAACATCATGGGTGGTAAAAAAGTCTTTAAATTCAACTTTAATAAATAAGCAATGGGTAGTAATAAAAGCCCTGAACCTAAGACAACGGCCGTCGCCGCTAAGGCTAATTCCTGATAGGCAAGAATATCAAAATCTTTACTCGCCAAGACGGAAAAAACCAATGCGGGTACGAAAATATCCATATTCATTTGATTGCTTAAACGCATATCTGGACGCCGCCAGCGCCCATAGGCGGCACCACAAGCAACAATTAAGACCACTGGCAAAAGGGTATTAATGAGTTTTTCAATAATCATCAGCGTACCTGAGCGACAAGACGCAATTGGCGCCCTTGCTGAATGAGTTCCTCTTGGAGGATTTTAAAACCACAGGCTTTTAGTAAATACAGTAAATCGATGGCTTGATAACGATTATGTTCTAAAAAATGTTGAAAGGCATCTTCTAGATCATCACGCTCGATACTTTCTTGGGTTAAATCCAAACCAGCATAACGCCGTTGTAAATATTGGTCTAATGGCTGACGAACCAAATCCACTAGATATAAACGTCCGCTAGGTTTAAGCCAATGGCGTATCGCTTGCAATAACAAAATAGGCTGGTTTAATTCATGAATAACAAGATTACAACTCGCAAGATCAACACTCTTTTCTTTAAACTGGGTTAATTCAGGTTGGTTTAAATCTTGCACATAAATATCGGCATTTTTGGGTAAATCAACCTGTGCTTCCAACATATAAGGCGCGCATTCTATCCCTGCTACCCGAGCTTGTGGATAACGTTGGCTTAAATCACGCATAAATAAACCCGTACCTGCACCCAAATCTACTAATTTAGGATGCTTGCTCCCTTGTAAGGCAGGCTCGCAATATTGCTGCCAATACTGCCAAAAGGCTTCATCATGGCGGCGTGCATAACCACGGGTTAAAGTATGCACACTAGCTTGGCCATCATGTCCATGATGGCGTAATAACTGGGCTTGGGTTTGGGCTAAGCGAGTAGGATGTGCAGGCATTGAGGCTTCCTTAATCACAAAAAAAGCTAGATGCTCACTTGCATCTAGCTAAAATCTTCAAAAATTAACTTAGCGGCGGTTGAGGACACGTTGCATAAAAGGAGGCAAAGCCAAAGCGCCACGGTGAATATCTGCACTGTAATATTCGGTATCGAAAGGACGCGCGCTAGCATCTGCGTCACGGAACTGCTTCACATTGCATTCCTTACCCGCCATGGTGCAACTCCACCAACCAGAAGGATACACAGGTTGAGGGAAAGGTAAGGTGGCTGTGGTTTGGAAGCCAGCGGCTTGCATATCCGTATGCAGTTCTTTAATGATGCTATGCGTATGATATAAAGGGGATTCACTTTGCTGTACCAAAATACCGCCTTCACGTAGGATGCGGAAACAGCGCTTGAAAAAATCGACTTTAAATAAACCTTCTGCTGGACCTACTGGGTCGGTGGAATCAACAATAATCAGGTCTACACTGGCCTCTTCACACTCGTCTACCCACTTGACACCATCTTCGAATAACAATTCTGCGCGTGGATCTTGATTCGATTCAACCAACGCAGGGAACCACTGCTCTGCGGCCCAAGTGACACGCTCATCAATATCAATCTGGGTGACTTTTTCTACACCTGGATGCTTGAGCACTTCTTTTAAGGTACCACAATCACCACCACCAATAATGACCACACGACGCGGACGCGCATGGGTGAAGAGCGCAGGATGCGACATCATCTCGTGATATAAAAAGTTATCACGATCGGTCAACATCACACAGCCATCTAACACCATCAGTTTGCCGTAGGTTTCTGTATCATAGATGGCGAGCTTTTGATACTGGGTTTGCTCTTCATGCAGTTTCGCTGTAATTTTTAGCGAGAATGCCGAGCCACAACGGGTAAAAGCTTCCGTAAACCAAGATGCATCTAAATGTTCGCTCATAAGCCGCGCCTATTTAATCAAAGGTCAATGTAAGGCGTAGGATGCTTCAACACCCCACGTCCAAGGATATAGCGAAAGTTAATGACATTTATGCCGCTGACACAAGGTATTCAACAAGAATATTTATGCAACTTGAATCCCACTATGGCGCAAGAAAGCATCCACTTGAGGAGCACGTCCACGGAAAGCAATAAATAAATCCAAGGGATCTGCGCTGCCACCGGCTTGCAAAATACATTGTAAAAAACGCTGCCCTGTGGCTGGATTTAAAATACCTTCTTCCTCAAACGCACTAAAAGCATCCGCAGATAACACTTCTGCCCACAAGTAACTGTAATATCCAGCAGCATACCCACCAGCAAAAATATGGGTAAAACCATGCTGGAAACGGTTATAAGGCACCACAGGGACCACGGCCCACTGTTGGCGGATATCATCTAATAAGGCTTGGATTTGTGTACTAGAAGCAGCACCCAACTCAGCGTGTAAACGCAAATCAAATAACGCAAACTCGATTTGGCGCAACAAAAACATCCCTGATTGGAAATTTTTAGCTGCCAGTAATTTATCGAGTTTTTCTGTTGGCAGCGCTTGCCCTGTTTGATAGTGACGCGCAATTAAAGCAAGGCCTTCTGGTTGCCAGCAGAAATTCTCCATAAATTGCGAAGGTAACTCGACAGCATCCCAAGGCACACCATGAATCCCTGAGACTTCTGCTACTTCGACTTGGGTGAGCATATGGTGTAAGCCATGCCCAAACTCGTGGAATAAAGTGGTCACTTCATCATGTGTGAGTAAAGCGGGCTGATTGGCCAAAGGTGGATTAAAATTACACACAAGATAGGCTATCGGTTTGAGGATTTCGCCCGCTTGCGTGCGTCTGCGCACTTGACACACATCCATCCAAGCACCGCCACGTTTATGCTCACGCGCATAAGGATCAAGATAGAACCCAGCACAAGCTTGCTGGCTATCGCCTTGATAAATCCAGTAAAAACTTACATCTGTATGCCAAACATCTTGCGTGGTATCTTCTTCAATCCGTAGGCCAAAGATCTTACCAACCAAGTCAAACATACCTTGAATCACATCGGCAGCAGGAAACCAAGGACGAAGTTCTTCTTGGCTAAGATCATATTCACGCTGGCGTAATTTTTCACTGAAATAGGCAAGATCCCAAGGCTGTAAATCCGTGACCCCTTCTTGGGCAGCAAATTCAGCAAGCTGGGCTTTATCCGCAAGCGCTTGTGGGCGGGCTTTGTGCGCTAGATCCTGTAAAAAATCCAACACTTCTTGGGCAGAAGTGGCCATCTTGGTGGCTAACGAATAATCCGCATAGGTCTCAAAACCTAACAAATGCGTACGCTCAGTTCTTAACGCCAGAATACGTTCCATCACTTGGGAATTATCCCATTGGCCAGCGTGTGGCCCCTGATCCGATGCACGCGTCACATAGGCTTGATAAATGCGCTCGCGCAAGGCGCGATCTTGTGCATAAGTAATCACTGCATGATAACTAGGAAAATCCAGTGTGAGTAAATAACCTTCCAGCTCTTTAGCTTGCGCACGTTCGCGCGCGGCTTGCAAGGCAGACTCTGGCAAGCCAGCTAAGTCTTCTGCCTTGGTTAATAAGTGCTGCCACCCTTGGGTTGCATCTAGCACTTGATTTGCAAACTGATTGGTTAATTCTGATAACTCACTTTGAATCTGTGCGTATTGCGTTTTTTGCGCCTCGGCAAGGTCCACCCCAGCAAGGTGAAAATCACGTAAAGTATTTTCTAGCATTTTTTGCTGTGCAGCATTTAAAGAGGCGAACTCAGGCGAATCTTTTAACGTCTGATACGCCGCGCATAATTGCGTATGTTGGCCGACCCAAGTCGAAAACTCGGATAACAGTGGCAAGCAAGCATCATGGGCTTGGCGCCATTTAGGATGACTTAGCACACTATTTAAATGGGAAACGGGTGACCAAGCTTGTGATAAACGGTCGTCAGCCTCTGCCAAGGGTTCGACTAATCCCTGCCAACTAAAATCGCCACGCGCTAGCACTTCCTCTATACAACGACGATTAGCAGCAATATGGGCTTCAATCGCAGGTTGAATATGTTCTGCTTGTAACTGGCTAAATTCAGGTAGGCTTTTGGGGATCAATAAAGGGTTAGGCATTTGAGGTGTATTCACAGACAGAGACTCCCATCAGGGTTGATATGTATAAGTGAGTGAGCTGGAGGCGTTAGGGTGTTCAATGCAATGCGCACTTTCCACCACAAGTTGTAAGTGCGTCCGTCCACGGTAAGTATTCGCATTTAATGTATAGATGACTTCGAGACAAACATCTGGGGTCAAATCATCGGTATTGATCATGTCTACCGCATAAAACCAAATACTTGCAATACCACTATGCTCAGGCGCATCTAATGGCACCAAGCGCATGCTGATATGTTGACCTTCTGCCCCCACCAAACGCCAGCTATCAAGGTAAAAATGGCCATAAAATAACGGGGTTTCAAACTCGCGTCCATAAGGTTCAAGTGCTTGCAATTCTGCCACTGTGGCAAGAGTTAATTGTGCTGCATTTAAATTATCATCAACTAATATATAAGGGCTGAGAGTATGGGTATCAAGCTGCGCACGCACACAGGCTTCAAAAGCTTGGCGTAAACGGGTGAGATCTTGACGTACTAAGCTAGCACCAGCGGCACCTCTGTGACCACCAAAGCGAATAAAAAGATCAGGGTGTAAATCGGCAACCCCTTGTAACGCTTCACGTAAATGCACTTCTAACACACTACGTCCTGAAAGGGCATAGGTATTTTCTTGTAAACCTGGAGTTAAAATTAAAGTGGGCACACCATAAGCTTGTACAAGGCGTGATGCGACAATGCCTTGCACGCCTGGATGCCCTTGCTCCAGTAACAAAACCAGTGATTGGCACCCAGCTTGCAAGTAAGGCTGAGCCGCTTGCTTTGCCACTTGGGTCATTTGGCTTTCAATCTGTTTGCGTGCCTGATTATCTTGATCCAGCTGCTCTAGGTAAGTACGGGCACTGCCAAGATCCGACGCTTGCATAAAATATAATGCGGCGTAAGGATCCGCTAAACGCGAGCGTGCGTTAATTCTTGGCCCCATTTGAAAAGCTAGGGTTTGTGCATCAAAGGTTTGGATTTTTAAGCGCTCACGCATAGCTTGCCAACAGGGAGCTGGATCTTGATTAATCAGTTTAAGACCCCAAGTCACTACGGCACGATTGATCGCACTTTGGCCTAAGGTGACACAGTCAGCCACCGTCCCTAAAGCCACATAGGTTAAAAGTTGGCTCAGTTTAGGGGCTTGTGCGCTGAGTTGACCTTGTCGAATTAAATGCGTACGCAAGGCACTCATGAACAACCAAGCCACCATACAGCCTGCAATACTCGCATCTGGATAAGGGCAGTCGTGGCGGGTGGGATTAATCACTGCATACGCTGAAGGCGGCGGGCCTTCGATCGGTAAAGCATGGTGGTCCGTCACGATCACATCAATCCCAGCAGCGGCAAGGCGTTGGATCTGGGTTTCATCCGAAGAACCACAATCTGCACTAATAATGACTTTGGGTAACGGGGTTTCCGCCAGAATACGATCGACTAAATTCGCGCTAATACCATAGCCATCTTCCAATCTGTGGCCGATATAAGACGCCAATAAAGGAGAGGCAAGGCCGAAATATTCATGCAAAGCACGATAAATCACCAAGTGTGAGCTAATCCCATCCACATCATAATCGGTCAAAATACCAATTTTTTGCTGTGCTTGTATCGCCTCTTGTAAACGCTGTACCGCCTTTGGCATGTCCTTGAGCAAATCTGGATGCGCAAGGTGTTGTAACTGAGGCTGTACTAAAGCAGCTAAAACCTCGGCACTAAATTCAGGGGTTTTACTTTCTAAAGCGCTTTGGGTTAGCAAGCGTCCACAAAAAATACGTGCTTGCAAGGGGGTTAATCCAAGCGCTTGCAAGCGCTCTGCTAAGGCCGCATTAAAAGGGCGCTCTCGCTTTGTTTTCATCGGTTGTCCTAATGGGAAGGGGCCCACCTACCCCCCTAAGACCTTTACAATCCTAGGGGTGATCCAGTGGGTGTTGATCTGGTGGCGACTTAATGCTTGCCAAGCTGATTTTCAATGTCATCTAACAAACGAATAATTTCTTTAGAGAGTTTGCCTACCTGTTGATACAAATCTTCTGCATGCGTATGTTCTTGTGCATGTTTCGCATGGATGATTTCTTTAATCAGCTGGTGCATCCGCTTGTGTGGGTCCTTTAGTGAACGCATCGCCGGTAAATGGCCATAGTTTTCTAAACCTATACCATCATACCAACGCCCTAAATCACATTCATGGTGCGACATGGCTTGCTGTTCACTCAGATTGCCTTCACCATCTAAAAAGGCGCGTAGACGGATAATCCATGCTTGGTGTGCACTTTTAGCCATGGCAATTTCCACACCATGATCCACATGAATACGGAAGCGGCGTAACGTTTTCATTAAGGTGGCAACTTCCGTACCGATTTCACTAGTCGCACTAATAATTTGCGCAGATCCTTGTGAGGTATCTTCAGCCACTTCGCTAATATGAATCATATGCTGATTGATTTCTTCAGAAACCGAGGTTTGTTCTTCCGCAGCAGAAGCAATTTGTGCACTCATATCGTTAATACGCTGTATCGCTGCGACAATACTGTTAAGAGCCTCTGACGCGGCTTGCGTCATAGCGACACTATCGACAGCGCGCGTACGACTATGCTCAATCACACTGACAGCATCTTCAGCACCTTGTTGTAGCTGGCTAATCATAGTTTGGATTTCGTTGGTAGACTCTTGCGAACGTTGTGCTAGTTGGCGAACTTCATCAGCCACGACCGCAAAACCGCGTCCTTGTTCTCCTGCACGTGCCGCTTCAATTGCCGCATTTAAGGCCAGCAGGTTCGTTTGTTCGGCAATCCCACGAATCACATCTAAAATGGTGCCAATATTTTCACTGTATTCATCGAGTTTACGAATCACAGTCACGGCTTGTTCGACATCTTCAGCGAGAGAACGAATCGCTTGGGTGCTGTCGGTCACGACTCTTAACCCTGTGCCTGCATGTTCATCGGCTTGATCTGTTGATTGCGCTGTCGCCGCTGCATGACTGGCCACTTCTTGCGCAGTCGCATTCATTTGATGCATAGCAGCTGCCACTTCTGCCGTATTTTGCCGCTGCAGTTGAATAATTTCATTAGTGTGTTCTGTCACCTGATACATGCGTGCGCCCCCTTCTGCCAAGGTGGCTAAAGAACGCATGACTTCACGGACAATATTTTCTACATGCTCAGTAAAGCGGTTAAAGCTGGCAGCGACATCACTAAATTCATTATTGCCTTGTTCTGGTAGCTTAACGGTTAAATCGCCATCCCCTTCGGCAATGTTATGCATCAAATCACGGAGCTGGTAGAGAGGTTGCAAAATACTACGCGTAATCAAAATAGCGATGACAACTCCGATCACTAACATCAAAGCCGCAGTCATCAAAGCTTGGCGCAAGGATTTCTCCATGACCTCCACATAGTGGCTGCGATCCATGGTAATTTCGATAATCCCCAAACTTTTACCAGAATAATCAGTTAATACATTGGCATAGGTGGCCCAGTGTCCGCCTGCTTCTTGATGACGCTGCTTGACAGCTTGCCCATTAAAGGCGACTTGTAGTTGCTCTTGGCTTAAAAAACTACTGCTTTGTTGGCCACGGCTGGAGGCAAACGTGCGAAAGCCTGTACCTTCAGGTAAATAAATTGCCAGATCAACATGATGTTTTTCTTTAAAAGCTTTGGCAAAAGGTTGTCCTAAAGCCAAGCCAAATTCCACCGAACCCAGATGATTTTGTTGCCAAGAAATAGGGACCACGCCACGGACGCCTAAACCAGCAACCCCTTTTTCAATGCCGCTAATTGCGACTTTCTGGGTGTTAGTTGCCACGACAGTAGCGCGAAAGCTGGATAAATCATCGCCAAATTTTTCTGGTTTATGTAAACGCAAAAAGGAGGTGGCCGGCGGGGTATGGAGTTGGAATTGGCGAATATCTAAAGTGTCTTTTAAAGTGGCAAATACAGGCAATAGCAAGCTTTGTAGATAGGCTCGATCTTGATTGGCAAATGCCTGCTGCACTACAGGTAATTGGGCGACTAAATGGCTTAAGTTGACGGCCATTTGCTGTTGTGCGGTCAGTTCAGCCAATGCAGTTTCGTGCAGGCGTTCTAGCTCACGACGTTCTACACCTACCGTGAGTTCATCTAGATCTGCCAAAAACATAGGAATCAGCATACTTACCCCAAGCACTAACACTAGGGTAAAGCCTAAAATAATACGTGTACCTATACGTAGATTATTGAGCATAAAGGCCTCATCGGCTGGGTAAAGCAGATATCAAGTCTGCAATCACGGATACAGGTATTTTGCGGCAAATTAACAAAAAGATACAGGCAAAGGCGATAGGTTGCAGAAAGCACACTCACACTTTGGATCATGGCTGGAGGCAGGCAGGAAGGCCCCACAAGTGTGGGACCTTGATAACTTAAGGACGTTTATGCGTACGCACAAATTCTTGGATTGTGCGCAAGTCTGCAGGTAACACTTGATAGCGTTCTTCGCGGGTCAGCAAATCTGCCATATGTGCAGGCAAAGGGGCTTCTGCAAAACCTGCTTGTACCACAGCGTCAGCAAATTTCGCAGGATGTGCCGTTGCTAAGCTAATCACAGGGGTGTGCGTATCCAAACGGCACTTTTGCGTGGCTAGGTAAGCGGTTGCTGTATGAGGATCAAGGAGCTCACCTGTGCGTTGATGCGCATCTTGAATCACTTCTAAAATAGTCGCATCATCGGCACAGTAGCTACTAAAGAGCTGCTGGGCACGTTGCCAAGCCTCTGCATCTAAAGTCATGGCTTGCTGTTGGAACTGCTCTAGCAAACCAGTGACCGCAGCACCATCATGCTGGTACAAATCAAAGAGTAAACGTTCAAAGTTGGAGCTAACGACAATATCCATAGATGGGGCTAGAGTTGGCACCAACTCGCGTTTACTAAAATCATTGTGTGCTAAAGTGCGATGCAAAATGTCATTGGCATTGGTGGCAACAATCAGTTGCTTGATTGGCAAGCCCATTTTGTAAGCCATGTAGCCTGCAAAAACATCACCGAAATTCGCCGAAGGCACACAGAAAGAAACTTCACGATGCGGCGCCCCGACAGCCACGGCACTAGTAAAGTAATACACAATCTGCGCCATAATGCGCGCCCAGTTGATGGAGTTGACTGCGATTAAACGCCGACCTTCCAAGAAACTTTGATCGGCAAAGCTGGCTTTGACCATCGCTTGCGCATCATCGAAGTTACCTTCCACCGCGATATTAAAGACATTATCGGCCAGCACACTGGTCATTTGTCGTCTTTGTACTTCAGATACACGCTGATGTGGGTGCAAAATAAAAATATCTACATGTGCACAAGGCTTACAACCTTCGATAGCTGCAGAGCCAGTATCACCCGAAGTAGCGCCCATGATCACGGCTTTTTCATTACGTAAACCGAGGAAATGATCGAGCAAGCGTCCCAGCAGTTGCAAGGCCACATCTTTAAAGGCCAAGGTGGGGCCGTGGAAAAGTTCAAGTAAAAAGTGATTCGTATCCAGTTGCTTAATCGGTGCAACCGCATCATGGGCAAAACTGGCATAGGCCTCTTCGATCAAGGTACGTAAGGTCGCATCCTCAATCATGCCGCCGACAAAAGGATGAATAATCTGGTAGGCAACTTCTGCGTAGCTTTGCCCACTAAAGCTGGCAATTTGTTCTGGGCTGAATTGGGGGACTTGTTCCGGTACATATAAGCCACCGTCGCTTGCTAACCCCGTCAGAACCACATCTTCAAAATTAAGAGCGGGCGCTTGCCCGCGAGTACTGATATAACGCACCTTGAGATACCTTGCTTATTGTTCGTCGAGATTTTCTACACGAATACGCACCACATCACCCGCAACATCCACCAAGGCTTCAAGCTGGCGGATGGCTTCGTTCATGCTGGCTTCACGCGTTTTATGAGTCATCAAAATAATAGGCACTAACTCGCCTTCGGTCGCTTCTTTTTGAATCAGAGCTTCAATACTAATCCCTTGATCACTTAAGATGGTGGCAACGCGTGCCAACACGCCGGGGCGATCCACTGCATGTAAACGCAAATAGTACGCGGTTTCTATGGCTTCCATTGGCAGCACAGGCATATCTTTTGCCTGCGCAACTTCGCTAAAGGCTAGATAAGGAACTCGGTTATTTTGATCTGTGGCCATTTCGCGCGCGACATCAATAATATCGGCAACCACAGCGGAAGCTGTCGGCTCTGCACCTGCACCTGCACCATAATAAAGGGTTGGCCCGACCGCATCCCCGTAAACCATGACCGCATTTTTGACCCCATGCACATTGGCCAATAAACGCTCTTTAGGAATTAAGGTTGGGTGAACCCGTAACTCTAAGCCTTGTTCAGTACGCTTGGTGATACCTAAGTGTTTGATGACATAGCCTAAAACATCGGCTTGCTCAATATCCATAGGCAGCAAACGCGCAATGCCTTCTGTGTAGGCTTTATCAAATTGTAGCGGGATCCCAAAAGCGATTGAGGCCAAAATGGTAAGTTTATGTGCGGCGTCTATCCCTTCGACATCAAACGTCGGATCAGCCTCTGCGTAACCTAAAGCTTGTGCCTCAGCTAAGACTTCGGTGAAATCACGCTTATGATCGCGCATGTTCGTTAGGATATAATTACCCGTCCCATTGATAATACCGGCGACCCAATTAATTTGGTTGGCAGTCAGGCCTTCACGAATGGATTTGATAATGGGAATCCCACCAGCAACAGCCGCTTCAAAAGCAACAATGACGCCTGCTTCTTCTGCGGCTTTAAAAATCTCGTTGCCATAGACAGCGATCAGGGCTTTATTCGCTGTTACCACATGCTTACCTTGGCGAATCGCCTGCATCACCAGCTCGTAAGCTGTGTCATAGCCACCGATTAGCTCCACCACAATATCAATTTCAGGGTTGTTAACAACTTCAAAAATATCTTGGGTACAGGCAACCTGATGTGTATCACAGCTGGGGTTGTCGCGACGGGTTGCAATTTGTTCCACAATAATAGGACGCCCGGCACGACGCGCGATTTCACTTGCATTACGTTCTAATACATTAAAGGTACCGCCACCAACAGTACCTAGACCACAAATGCCTACTTTAACGGGTTTCAAGCTGGGTATCCTCTTTGAGTTGCTGCAAAAAATAAAAGGAAATGCGGGGGCATTAGTTCGCTGTTTCTAAAGACAAGCCCAAAGCCGTGATTAACTGCTCTGCTTGTACATAACCGGGAATCATGCGTCCATCGGGCAAGACAATACTTGGCGTACCTCGCACCCCAACACTTTGTCCAAGCGCATATTGTGTTGGTAATGCCTGACTATCACAGGGCGGTGTTTCTAGGCTTTGGCCCTGTTTGACTTGCGTGAGTGCTTGGGCTTTATCTTGAGCGCACCATACTTGCTGCATTTTTTGATAGGTCGCACTTTGCGGGCCTGTCCGTGGGAACGCCAAATAACGGACTTCGACGCCGGCTGCCGTCAGTTTGGGCACCTCTTGATGTAGTTTTTGACAATACGGACAATCTACATCCGTGAAGACATAAACACTCGCTTTTACAGGTGCACTAGGAGAAAAAAGAATTTGCGTACTAGGATCAATCGCTTGTACCGCTTGAATCCGTGCTTGATCGCGTGCCTGTTCACTCAGGTTTAACACACCCTGCTCGGCCACTTCATATAAGTCACCAACGACAAGATAGCGCCCATTCGGTGTGGCAAAAAATGTCTCACCTGTGCTCAGGCGGACTTCGTACAAGCCTTTGACTTGCTCACTGGCCTGAATGCTTTCAACAGGCATTTGCTGTTGCAAAGCACCTAATTTTTGCTTAATCAATCCAATCGCGGCATCATCGGCGGCCGCCGTGCCAACGGATAAACACATGGCCCAAGCCAAAGAAGGCAACATGGCCAAACGGGTTAATTTTTTCAATCTTGATCTCCCTGCGCCCACCATTTTTTATGGTGCTGTATTTTTCCCAGTGTACTATGTCTTGTGCGCCTCACCAAATTTGGCGCACTGTAAGTTAAAAGACCCAAAAGGAAAGGTATGCGTAAACCTGAATTTTATATGCACCGCGCACTAGAGCTTGCCCAACAAGCTTTTGCTGAGCAAGAAGTCCCTGTGGGTGCTGTGGTGGTCGATGCACAAGGAGAGATTATCGGGCGTGGTTACAACCAAGTGATTCAAACCTCAGACCCTTGTGCCCATGCAGAGATTCAGGCCCTGCGCGATGCGGGACGCACGCTAGGCAATTACCGCCTGAGTGGCTGTCATTTATACGTTACTTTGGAACCTTGCACCTTGTGCACAGGCGGGATGATCAATGCACGTATTAGCCATTTATACTATGGTGCGAGCGAGCCGAGAACAGGGGTCATTGAATCTGTATGCAACTTGCCTGCACAGCCCTGGTACCATCCACAGATGCAAGTCACAGGTGGTATTTTAGCTGCGCCTGCACGACGTTTATTAAAGGCGTTTTTTCAGCAAAAACGTCGCTAACCTTGGTTGCTGGCAGTTGATAAGTTAGCTAAGGCATTACGCATGACCGGGCTATGCATAATCCGCAGGATTTTCTGTGCATAACTAGGATCTGTGGCATACCCAGCTTGCTGTAAACCTTGGGTAAAAGCTTTGGGGTCTTCTGCCACTTGCAAGGCCTGTTGATAACGCGGATTGCGCTGTAAAAAGCCAACATAATCCGCCAAGCTTTGCGCATACGATTGGTAAGAACGGAAAGCCGCCCGCTCACGTTGGGCAACGCCAGAACGGTATTCCAAGGTGGAAACCACCGCCTGATCGCCGGACCAACGTTGATCGGCTTTGATACCAAACAAATTAAAACTATTGCTACCATCTGGGTGGCTAATCATATAGCGACCCCAACCTGTTTCTAGCGCGGCTTGTGCCAAAATCACTCTGGGATCTACCCCTAACTTCTGGGCTTCTTGCTCTGCTATGGGGTAAAGATGTTGTACAAACTCATCAGGAGAATCAAAACGTGCTTGCTTATCTATAGCGGCCGCTTGCAAGGGCGGGCGGCTTGCAGCTTGGCTTTGCGCAGATGTTGTTGCCGGTAGATGGCGTTTTTCTGGTGTGGATTCAGGGCGCCAAACCCCTGTCGCAATAGCGGCTTGTTGCAAATCTAATAAAGGTTCTGGAGGGACTTGGGGTTGTTGCGCTTGCCGTAAGGCATACTTCACCGCGGGAGTTTGAGAACCACGCGCGAGCATCTCTTGAATACTGGTACGAAACCCTTGGTCTGTGTCAGTTTTTTCTGTTTTAACATCCAGCTGCTGACCTAGCTGACGTACCAAAGCGTCGGCGAGCCCTAAGCCTTGGCCAGCGATTTCCAAACTCATCTGCTCATCGTACATACCCTGATAAAAACGCAGCTGATGGCTATCCAGATAAGTATCCTTAGTGAGGAACTCATTAGAAGTCCGCGCATTTTTTAATAACAACTGCACAAACATGGCTTCAAACTGGCGGGCCACTTCTTGCAAAGCTTCTGGGCTATCTTCACGAGCTGCACGCCGTAATTTATCCAGCCCTTGCATGTCTGAATAAACCCTTGCTTGTGAAAAATCTTTGCCAATTGCCATGATGAATGCTCGCTGTTAAATCACAATCAAGTCAGCCTTAAGCGCCCCTGCTTGCTTAAGTGCCTCTAAAATCGCCATTAAATCTGTTGGGGGGGCACCCACTTGATTGACAGCACGGACAATCTCATCCAAGGTCACCCCAGGGGCAAATTTAAACATTTGGCCATTTTGTTGCTGAATCGCCACATCCGATTTTGGCAAGCCACCTTGGACTTGAGTCTCACCATTATTAAATCCGGCACCCGCTGCTGGGCGGTAATTTTCAGTAATACTGACAGTTAAAGAACCATGCGTGACCGCTGCAGGGGAAACCGTAACATTTTTACCAATGACAATGGTCCCTGTCCGCGAGTTAATCACGACTTTAGCCGCCACTTCTGCCATCTCGACATCAAGATTTTCAAGAATCGACATAAAGCTGACCCTTTGATTCGGGTCTCTAGGGGCGCGTACCCGCACAGAAACTGCATCTAAAGCCTGTGCTACACCATCGCCTAATAATTCATTGACCCGCTCAGCCACCCGTTTGGCAGTAGTAAAATCTGGGGTATGTAAATTAAAGGTCAGCGTATCCCCTTGATGAAAGCCGCTAGGCACTGTGCGCTCAACACTTGCACCATTTGGAATACGGGCCACACTGGGAACACCAACAGTCACATTAGTACCATCCGCACCACCGCCACCAAAACCGCTAGAAATGACATGCCCTTGCGCTACGGCATAGACGTTATTATCTGCACCTCTTAATGGGGTCATTAATAAAGTGCCACCACGCAAGCTCGAAGCATTACCAATTGAAGCGACAGTGATATCCAGCGTTTGCCCAGGCTTAGCAAACGCAGGAAGCTCGGCACTCACGGTGACCGCAGCCACATTTTTAGACTTGGGATCCACCCCTGGGGGTAAAGTAATCCCAAACTGATTCATCATATTAGTGAAAGTTTGATTGGTAAAAGGGGCCTTATCCCCAGTGCCATTCAGTCCTACAACCAGACCATAACCTATCAGTTGGTTAGAGCGGATTCCCTGCACACTGGCAATATCTTTAAGGCGTTCTGCATAACTGAAAGGCACAGTTATAAAACTTAGAATGCCAACCAATCCCCAAGATAAAAACTTACCCATTTGCTGCATCTGTTTTCGCCCTCTTTGTACCACTAAAGTACCACTAAAATGGCCACCATTCGCTATTAAAGAATTTGGTCAACCAGCCTTGGCGATTTGATTCAGCAAGATCGCCACTCCCACTATAGGTTAGACGGGCATCGGCTAACTTAGTTGAAGGAATGGTATTTGCAGGGGAAATATCTTCAGGACGGATAATGCCAGAAACACGAATAAATTCTGAACCTTGATTTAAAGTAAGCCATTTTTCACCGCGCACAAATAAATTACCGTTTGGATACACCTGATGTACGGTGACTGTGATATTACCTGTCAGACTATTGCTTTGATCACTTGATGCATCTCCGCTGAAATCACGTGCGCCATCAATACCCACGGCTAAATCTAAACGCTCTTTCCCAAAAAGTGTAGGGTTACCTAGGTTAACACTGGCTTCTTTGCTGATCTCTGTAGTCGCGGATTTGCTAGAGCGGGTACGTTCTGTCAGCTGGATAGTAATCACATCCCCAATACGGTAGGCTTTGCGATCACCAAACAAGGGATTACTAAAACTTTGTTGGTACAAAGAACCATCCGCACTGGGCGGTGGCTGCATTTGTGCCGGTTGCACAGGTGCATAAGTTGGATCATCGGGCTGTGCTACCGGATCTTGGCTACAGCCGACAAGCAGCCATAGCATACCTAGGGTGGAAACAAGCGAAGATAAAGGTATCGATCTAGGCAGCATCCCGAATTTCTCCATTAAACTTAAAGGGTTTGGGTCAGGTTTTGCAGCATCTGATCCGCTGTTGACACCACTTTAGAGTTCATTTCATAAGCCCTTTGGGTGGTAATCATATTGACCAATTCTTCAACCGCGCTCACGTTAGAGTTTTCTAACATCCCCTGTTCCAAGGTTCCTATGCCATCCTGACCCCCAATCCCGACAATAGGCGCACCACTGGCGGCTGTTTCAAGGAAAAGGTTATTACCTGCAGACTCTAAACCTGCAGGGTTGATAAAGTCAGCGACGGTAATTTGGCCAATCTGCTGTGGGTTAGGATCACCAGGCACGGTAATATTTACGAGGCCATCGCGGCTAATCGTAATGGAATCTGCATCAGGAGGAACGGCAATATTCGGTTCCATTAAAAAGCCATTAGAGGTGACCACCTGGCCTTCAGAATTGACTTGGAATTGACCATCACGAGTATAGGCTAGGGTGCCATCTGGCATTTGGATTTGGAAAAAACCACGTCCATTGACCGCAATATCAAGCGGTTGTTCTGTGACTTGCAAACTCCCTGTGGTAAACACTTTTTGGGTGGCAACAGTACGCACCCCTGTGCCTAATTGTAAACCAGAAGGCAGTTGGGTATTTTCAGAAGACTGGCCACCGGGTTGACGCTGTTTTTGATACAAAAGATCTTGGAACACAGCACGGTCACGTTTGAAACCCACAGTGCTGACGTTAGCAAGGTTATTAGAAATCGTCGTGAGTTTAGTGTCTTGTGCACTTAAACCTGTTTTACTGACCCAAAGTGCGGCATGCATAATCGTATCCTCTTGCGCAACGAGCGTTAGGCAACTCTCACTGCATGGTAACTAATTTCAGCACGAACGCCTAGCAAGGCGCTGTAACTACAGGTGAGTAACTGCTCCCCGCCCTAACAGGCGAGGCTTCCAACTTCTCAGGCCGCAACCGGCGCGTGACCGGATTGACGCAAGCCTCCATTGGCAGGAACCGACAGTCCTTCGGCCCTTAGTTTAATAATACCCTGCTGGCGGATATTGATCGCGGCGTTGATGTCGCGGTCAAGCGCTACTGTACAAGCTGGGCATGTCCAGTAGCGTACTGACAAGGGTAGAGTGTCTACCTTGTGCCCACAGCAGGCGCAGGTCTTGGAGCTGGCAAACCACTGGTCGATTTTAACCAGATGTTTGCCTTGTTCTTTGGCCTTGTACTCCAGCTTCTGAACCAGACTGAACCAGCCGGCATCGGCAATATACTTTGCCAGCGTCCGGTTTTTCAGCAGGTTTTTTACTTTTAGTGTCTCAACAATCACCGCTTGGTTTTCGTCAACAATCGTTCGAGACAGCTTGTGCTGAAAGTCAGCACGGGCGTTTTTCAGACGCTCATACGCCTTGGCAAGTTGAAGACGCGCTTGCGCACGGCCCTTGCTGCCTTTCTGGCAGCGTGATAAGGCTTTTTGCTTACGGCGCAGATTGGCACTGGCTTTTTTCAAAAAGCGTGGATTCTCTATTTTGTTGCCGTCTGAGTCGATGACCAGATGTGTCAGCCCCATATCAAGGCCCAATACGCTATCAAGCGTTTGCATGGGCGCAGGTGTGTCTAGGCCATTATCAATCAGCAGCGAGGCATAGTATTTGCCGGTCACAGTTCGGGATAGGGTGATGCTTTTCAGCTTGCCCTCCACCTTGCGATGAATCCTCG
This sequence comes from Allopseudospirillum japonicum, assembly GCF_900108915.1. Taxonomy (GTDB): domain Bacteria; phylum Pseudomonadota; class Gammaproteobacteria; order Pseudomonadales; family Halomonadaceae; genus Pseudospirillum; species Pseudospirillum japonicum. The sequence goes on along the minus strand of NZ_FNYH01000010.1, from coordinate 19,024 downwards.
CCTTAATGGGTTCCATCTTCGGCACCTTGATCCAGTTTTCACCCATGCTGACACTCGTGCAGTGATAGCTGGATTGCTTACCATGTTTGCGCTTGAACTTGGGATAACGGGCGGGGCGCTTGGGGTCAAAAAAGTTCTGGAAGGCTTTATCGAGGTTGATGCACGCTTGCTGAAGTGCGATCGAATCAAAATCCTTGAGCCAGTGATACTTGCGGGACTTTTTCGCCACCGCGAGCAGCGGCTTAAGGTCTTGCTTGGCTTTGAGTTTTAGGCCATGGCGTTTGTATTGTGAGCTGATGATATGCAAAGCCTTGTTATACGCAAAGCGCACAGCACCGAACTGGCGGTTTAAAAAATCTGCCTGCTCGGGTGTGGGGTAGATGCGTACTTTTGTGGCTTTGATCATACTGTAAATAATGCCTGTCTTTTCCATGAACAACAACCCATGCCTGCTTCGCAGTCATCCGCTGATATCCCCGCCCGATTGGGCGAGGGTTTACGCGGTTTCTGCTAAAAAGCCCCAAACTATTAGCCAATATCGGCCTTTATGGCAAAAAATTAATCTTCGTCTTTTGTAGTTGATCTGCCATACGTTGGAAAATGTGCTGGTAAGTTTCTGAATAATGGCGACACCAATACAGGATAGGATAGCCCTGCATCCGATAATAAGGCGGTGTGTTAGGCGTTTGTGCACCGAATGCAAAACACCAAACTGGTGTCCCTGAAGCGGCACTTAAGGGCGCAGGTGCAGAAGCCGCACTAATCACTAAATCAAGCTGGCTGGTCATACAGGCCACTTGTGCAAAATCATTTTTAAGATCTAAATCTTCCCAAGTATGCAAATCAACCCCATAATTTTGTTTGATCTCGACCAAGTCTTGCTGATAATCACTATAGGTGAGATTCACCCAAGTGACCCCAGGCAGCTGCATTAAAGGCGCTAACGCCTCCAAAGTGGCGTAATGCTTATTACGTTGTGCATTACGCATCCCGCTACGCCAACACAAACCAATTTTTAACCCAGACCCTAAAGCTGCGATTCTTGTTTGCCACTTATGCATCCATTTCTCAGGAAAACGATAATGCGCTTGTACTTGCGGTGGATAGGTAAAATCACTGGCTTGGGTGACTAAACCAATCAGAGAACACACTGGAAAGTGGTAATCCAAATCAGTGCGGGTCTGGTCATCATTGGGACGTTCTGGTTGGATGCGCACGCGTGCACTGGCAAAACTGGCTCTGAACAAGGGCAATAAACGATCTGTACATTCTAGAATTAAATGGCCGCCTTCAGCCTCTATTTGGGCAATGACTTTCGCGTAATAACGCGAAGCCTGAATTTCATCACCAACGCCCTGCTCACGCCATAACAATAAGGTTTTACCTGCTAGCGATTCCCCTTGCCACTGTGGGATTTTAAATTGACGCCAAGGTTTACGGGTTTTTGCAGCAAAACCATGATCATATTCTTGCATGGCTTGTTGTAGGCTGGGGTAATCCTGCGCATATTGTAAACGCGCCAAGGCACGATTCCAACGCGCCACGCTCGCATCCGGACGTAATTGGACTACTTCATCATGCAAACTTAAAACCCGCTCAGCAGAAACACCAATTTCTTGATAAATATGCGCTAAGGCGGTCAAACTGGTTTCATCTGCACGCAGTTGATAAGCCTGATCGGCACAGGCTTGCGCTTGCGCGTATTGGTTATCTGCAAGATAAACACGTGCGCGCCCTAACCAAAGTTCTGGATGTTCTGGGGCATACTGGGCAATTTCCTCGTACACTTGTAACGCTGCCGGAAAATCTTCTAAATCCCTTAACACACCCGCATATTTAAGATGCGTGTTGATTGCTTGCGGTTTTTTTGCCAAGTAGGCGGTAAACCAAGGCAAACTCTTGGCCCGCTTTTGCGGCTGTTCTGCTAACAATACCGCCATATCATGCAGATGGCGTGGGTTCTCAGGTTCTCGATCTAAACGGGCTTGAATCGCTTCTTGTAAATATTCGGGAACAAACTCAACCAAAGCGCGTTCATGCTGATAAACACGCGCATCATCCCCTTGATGGGCATATAAACGCATCAGCTGCTGGCGCGTACCGACATCTTTGGGGAAATCCTCCAACAAGGCTTCCAAAATCTTAATACATTCTTGGGTGCGTTCGGTACGTTGCGCCAAATACGCAAAGACTTTGCGATATAAAGCTAAACGGGGATACGCCGCCAAGACCGCCTGCATTTTCTGATAAGCCAGTGGCCATTTTTGCTCAGAGGCTGCATCCAAAACTTGTAAATACTCATTTAGCGCAAGCCAAGAGGAGGGCGGTGTGCCAGTACGATAGCTTTGATATAAACGTTTTTGTGTTTTAGTCAGCTTGAGTTTTTGCCCCTCACGCAAGGCATCCAACCAAGGTTGGAGAACTAAAACCGCACATAAGGCATGTAATTCTGCTTGATCTTGGGTGACCCATTGCAAAGCGCCCTGCACCACTTTAGCCCCAGCCGCATATTGACCTTCTTCCGCAAGCATAAAAGCCTGTAAAGCATAATATCGCCCTGCACTTGGATCAAGTGGTTGAATCTTTAATACACGTTGGAAGGCATCTTTCGCATCTCGGCGTTGAATATAACGTATTTGCGCATCTTGCCAAGCTTCCTCAAAACGTCCTGGCTGCCAAGTTAAAAGTTTCGCCCAAGCGGCGTTGGCATCCCTGTATCTATGTTGTTGTGCATACACACGAGCGCGCACTAAGTAGGCCCAAGGATTAATTGCACAAATATCCAAAGCCCGCTGACAATAGATTTCTGCTTCTGCAGTTTTACCTTGCAGATATTGAAAGCCTGCGTACAGGGCTAAAAATTCGTGATGCTGGGGATCAAGTTGATGTAAACGCCCAAGTAAAGGAGGCAAAACCTCTAAGGCCTGCGGCAGTTCTAACTCGATCACAGCAGCGCTGGCTTGGATTAACAAGGGAGTCCATTGACTTTGCTGACGCACCAAGGTCAATAAATCTTGAGCAGCTTGGTGTTGCGTGTCTTTTGTCGCAGGTTGCCAATAGGCAAGGGTATAGGCTTCTGTTTGCAGTAAAGGATGTTCAGGTAATTGATTTTGTGCTTGTTCAAGATAACTTCGCGCTTGTGACCAAGCACCTAGCATGCGCGCACTTTGCGCAGCTAAGCACAAAAAATTGACATCCTGTGCATCCCAAGCGAGGGCTTTGTCGATAACCTTCTGATGCGCTTGTTGGGCTTGCCAAATACGCAATTGTTGCAAACGTACCCAAGCAAGAGCTACTTGCGTCTCGGTTGAAGACGCTTGTTGTTCAAGGATTTGCTGCGCCTGCTGCACAAATTTTTGTGCATGTTTGAGCTGGGCACATTGTAAAGAAAGCAAACTCATCCCCAGCAAGGCTTGGATTTGCTGAGGATCCAGCTCTAAAACACTCAGGTAAATTTGTTCGGCAGCGACATACTCATGCTGATTCAAAAAGTGTTCAGCCTGTTGAATCAAGCGTTGAATCGGCATAGACAAAGCAAGCTTCCTTAAAAAGGAGGAAAAGTATCAGGGTATTTGATTTAGCCCATACGCATAATAGTCGCACTAGCGCCGGCATTTTCCTCAAAGGTTTTCATCATTTTGGTTTGCATTTCATACTGACGTTGCAAAGACAAAATGTTAATGAGTTCATCGGCTGCACTGACATTACTGGCCTCAACAAACCCAGAAACCACTTGTACATTAGGATCTAAAGCCGCTTGTCCACCATCACGCAAACGAAATAAACCATCTAGCCCTTTATCGAGCGCTTGGCCTTCGGCTTCTGGATTCACCAACTTAATACGATCAATCACGGCCAGTTCTGCACCGACGGCCCCCAGCGGACGGATACTAATGGTGCCATCCATACCTATCGTCAGTTGTTCTGCAGGAGGTACGGTAATTGGGCCACCTTCCCCGAGTACAGGACGACCGGTTGAGGTACGCAAGATCCCTTCAGCATCAATGGCAAGCTCCCCTAAACGCGTATAAGCTTCCTCGCCGTTATTATCTTCGACGGCCAACCACCCCTGCTCTTTAATCGCAAGATCCAAGGCGCGGCCGGTTTCAATCAAGGTACCACTGCGTAAATCTGTCGCAGGGCGTTCGGTTTGTGCATACGCACGCGTTGGGAAATGCTCACCAAAAACCGGCTGAGCACGGGCTTGCTCATAGTCGGCTTTAAAGCCTGTGGTATTCACATTAGCTAAGTTATTTGCGCGTGCCGCTTGTGCCAGCATATTTTGCTTGGCACCGGACATGGCAATATATAAACCTTTATCCATCACATCACCTATAAAGAAAGAGGCCCACCCTCAGCGAGGGTAGGCAGCCAAGGCTTAACGTAGGTTAATAATGGTTTGTGACAGGGTATCAGCGGTCTGAATGGTTTTCGAGTTCGCTTGGAAATCACGCTGTGCCAAAATCATTTTGACTAACTCTTCGGAAAGGTCCACGTTGGAGGATTCCAAAGTACCCCCTTTAATCGCACCTGCTGTACCTGTACGGGCTTCGTTAACCGTGGGTTGTCCAGAATCTAGGGTCTGACGCCAATTGGTGCCGCCGACTGGGTCTAAGCCTTGTGGATTATCAAAGGTAGCAACCGCGACTTTCGCCACATCGGCCACTTGGCCATTGGTATAACGCGCCTGCACATTACCATCTAAATCCACTTGCAAGCCAGCCAAACGCCCAGAAGTATAACCGTCTTGGGTGAGCGAGTTCACTGCAAAGGAAGCACCATACTGGGTCGAACCATCAAGATTAATGGACACACTAACAGGCTTATCCGCCCCAGTTGGATTGGTTTGGGAATCGAAAGGCTCCCAGTTATTAAATACAATCGGGTTTTGTGAATTATCAGAAAGTTGGCCAAATTCGTCGAACTTAATACGATATGTCAGCAAAGGCTCACCATCGGCACCAAAAGAATTGGTGTTGTACACTGGCGCACCATCGACCTCAAGGGAGACCTCCCAAATATTATCTGAGTTCGGTGTGGTCAAGGCTTGGTAGACATTCCGGAAGTCTAAAATAGGATCACTGCCGGCAGGCTCGCTCATAGGTGCATTGTTAATCGCATCATACGCAAGCTGATAACTACGCTTGAGATCCGTATTGGTTTTGGCTTCTTTGATGGCATCTTCAGAAACCCCCAATAACTGGGCAAGATTAATTTTATCAGCAGCAGAACCTTGAATTGCGGCATTGACTGGGTTAGCTGTGGAAGCTCCCTTATAGGTCACTTCTGTGTCCCCATTAATGAGCGCACCCACTACTGAGAGTAAGAAATCTTGTAAATTGGATGCCAAATCTTGCTGGCTGATAGGGGTCGAAGCCGCAGAAGCGGTCACACCTGTCAGTGGGTCGACCGTGGAGGTTTCATTTTTCAGAAAAGACTCGTACGCACTAGTGACACTATTTTGTAGCTGGTAGATATTGGCATACACAGTGGCTGTATCACCAAGTGCCAACTCAATGTTGGTGAGGATAGATGCATACACCTTATCATCCAACTCGGAAGCCACATCCAAAGTCGGTACCATCTCATCAATGACGTCAATGGCACTTTGATACAGTTCTTTTTGTTTAAATTCTAAACCTTCATCATCCAAATACCCCTCCAACACGCCTTTGAGGGTTTTAATGTTTTCCACCCGAGCACGGGCCATCAAATCGGAATCTGGGTTATAACCTGCAGGCGAAATAAAACCATTGTTAACATCTGTACTTGCAAGGAAGAATTTACCGGCAGAGAGTTGCGGCAAAGTCGCGCCTGTACTTGCAGAGGGTACGGCTACCAAGGCAAATTCACCATCGCCCGCACTGAAAACACCATCTTTATTAAAGTCAATTTCTGCCGCACCGGTGGCATTGGCAAAGCCATCGTTGGTATCATCATCGGCAATCGTATCTAGGTAAGATTCGTTGCGTAATAAGCTAATTAAGCTGGTTAAGCGATAGCTTGGCTCACCAAGTTGTGGCAAATAAGGCGGCTGTTTAGAAAAATACTGCATTAAAGTGTGGGGGTTACCCAAACTATCATAAATGGTTGCGGGTGTTGCACGGGTGTAAGTATCTGGATCTTCTGGATTCAGTGGATAACCTTCTGGTGGTAAAGAGCGCGAATCCAAGTTAACCGCCAAGTCAATTTCACTTGTTTCTTTCGGCTGGATACTTTTGGTTTGAATTTGCAAATCTGTCAGCGCACCACCAGCAAACTGGCCATTTTGCATTTCATAGCCTTGTAAGCGCGCGCCTGAACTATTGACGATAAAACCATCACGATCTAAGCCAAACATCCCCGCACGCGTGTACATGGTTTCGCCATTATTGTTGATGATAAAAAAGCCGTTACCATCAATCGACAAATCCAAGTCATTACCTGTGACATCTAGATCGCCTTGGGCAAACATTTGTGTCACGCTGGAGACCAATACACCGCTTCCGGTTTTTGCGCCACTACTGGAAACACCTGAGTTAGCATAAATATCCGCAAACTCAGCACGTGATTTCTTAAAGCCTACCGTGCTTGAGTTGGCAACGTTATTACCAATCGCATTTAAGTTCGTGGTAGAAGCTTTTAAGCCAGTGACACCTATATTAAAGGTCGACATAAGCGTTAATCCTGTTCAGTCTTTTAGGCAAGTCAGCCAATTAGTTAATTGCTTTCACGCTGGACAAGGCGACAGGCTCATCAAGGCCGACCACATTCAGCATAATATCGTTTGCATTCGCTCCAGAACCCATAGTCACACTGCCGACTTGAGCGCCAAGATAGGTGGTGAGCGCGGTTTGTTCACCGTCTTGTTCAGCGGTCACCTCAAAACGGTAAAAACCTGCTGGCATTAATTCTTCGCCGGTTTCATCAACGCCAACCCAGTTAAAAGGAACATCGCCCGCTTCATGGCTTCCTAGGGAGCTGGAATCAACCAGTTCACCGGCTTGGTTGTACACCTTCATTAATAAGTTGCTCGTACTAGAAGGTAGTTCTATGGTGCCTGCAACCGGCTTTTGCGCGGTAAAGTAAGCTGTATCCCCTTGGACTTGGACATCTCGACCTATCATGGTGGATGCCTGTACGACCTGACTGGCGCGCATCATATCGCCAAACTGGTTCACAGTTTCGTTGAGGTTTTGCATCCCCTCAAGAGAACTAAACTGTGCTAACTGGGCAATAAATTCTGTATTCCCTTGAGGTTGCAAAGGATCTTGGTTTTCCATTTGCGCGATCATAAGTTCCAAGAACTCATTTTTGCCCATCTCGTTACGGGTTTTATCCCCTTTAGATGCATCGACCCTTTGGCCAATGGCAAGGCGAGACATGGCATCACCGGCTGTATTATCTGTACCTATACTCATGCAGGTCACTCCCTAAAATCAGTGGGCATTATTGGCCTAAGGTGAGGATTTTCATCATCATTTGTTTCGCCGTATTGGCAACTTCTACGTTGGTTTGATAAGACCGAGACGCAGAAATCATATCTGTCATTTCCTCAACCACATTGACATTAGGGTAATACACATAACCATCGTCATTGGCCATAGGGTGGTTAGGTTCAAATCGTGCTTGCAAAGGCGCATCACTTTCCACGATCCCCAGCACTTGCACCCCTTCACCTGCGACATGTTCTGGGTTAAAACTGGTGACCGGATTTTCAAAGCCTTGTTCATCGGTTAATGCAGGCTGTTTGTAACGCTCTAAAATAGGTGCGAATACAGGTTTACGAGCACGATAAGTTTCATCAATGCTTGAGCTGACACTCTGAGCATTCGCGAGGTTACTTGCGGTGGTATTTAAGCGCAGAGTTTGCGCATTCATACCACTCCCTGCGATATTAAAAACCTTATCTAGTGACATGCTCCATTACCTCGGGCTTATTCTGACTTCAAAGCGCGTGAGAGCCCCTTGAATTTACTATTAAGGAAAGTAAAGCTTGATTGATATTGCAGTGAATTCTGTGCGAATTTACCCTGCTCAATATCGGCTTCTACCGTATTACCATCGACTGCAGGTTGATTTGGGATGCGGAATTTCAACGCAGAATCATGCGTTTCTACTGCTGCAGGAATATGGGACGCATTGGTACGGGCTAATTCCATACGTTGGCGCTTATCATATTCCCCTTTAAGCATCCCTTGAAAATCTAAATCACGGGCTTTAAACCCAGGCGTGTCTGCATTGGCAATATTATTAGCTAGTATTTCGGCACGCTGACTGCGGACTTGAACCGCTTGAGGATGAATCCCCAGCGCATTATCAAAATTGATAGTAGGCATGATCCAAACTCCTGTTGGGCCTTAAAAAATTTAAGCTAGCGTTTTAACCAGTGTTTTACAAGCCAAGCTCGGTTGCAACCTGTATATCTTTGTGACTTAAACACGCTAGGGTGTCTTTGATAAAAAAAGGCTTGCTCACCTTGATCCCAGCAGCAAATAAAAAAGCATTTTCAATGTCTGTTAATTGAAATAACAACTGATTTGCTAACGCCTTATTTTATCTTAGCAAAAACCACATCAACCTGTGCCCAATTTGGGCACAGGCATCCTTGTAAGATGCTGGGTTGCTGCTAAACAACCCAACGTCTTTTGCTCATCAGTCTAGTCGACCCAAACGCGTGCGTTGCGGAATAAACGCATCCAAGCACCATAGGTATGTGCACGCCATTCAGGTGGGCAATAGGATTGAGTGATGGTGCGATAGACACGTTCAGGGTGTGGCATCATCAAAGTCACCCGACCATCACGACTGCTTAGGCCAGTAATCCCTGCAGGTGAGCCATTCGGGTTAGCAGGATATGCCTGGGTCACTTGGCCATAATGATCAACATAACGCAAGGCAACACAGCCAGAGTCTTGTGCCGCTTGCAGATGCTGCGGATCCGTAAATTCAGCGCGTCCCTCACCATGCGCCACCGCAATCGGCATACGTGACCCTGCCATTCCCTGTAATAAAACCGAGGGTGAGTTTTGTACCTCTACCATAGCCACTCGGGCTTCGAATTGTTCGGATAAATTACGGACAAAACGTGGCCAGAACTCCGCACCAGGAATCAAGTCTTTCAACTGCGACAGCATTTGGCAGCCATTACACACCCCTAAACTAAAGGTATCTGTACGCGCAAAGAAGGCCGCAAACTCGTCACGCACTTGTGTATGGAAAAGCACAGATTTTGCCCAGCCGCCGCCAGCCCCCAAAACGTCACCATAAGAGAAACCACCGCAAGCCACCAAGCCTTTGAAATCGGCTAAAGAAACACGACCGGCGAGCAAATCGCTCATATGCACATCAAAACTATCGAAACCGGCTTGATCAAAAGCGGCAGCCATTTCCAATTGGCCGTTCACCCCTTGCTCGCGCAAAATGGCCATTTTGGGACGGACCCCAGTGGCAATAAAAGGCGCGGCAATATCTTCGGCAACATCAAAACTGAGCTGGGCATGCAAACCTGGGTCTTGCTCATCTTGCAAGCGATTGAACTCTTGCTCAGCACACACAGGATTATCACGCAGGGCTTGTAAACGGTAACTCGTTTGGCTCCATAATTGCTGATAAGCCACACGTGTATCTTGGCTTAATATCTGATTTTGATAACGTACACGTAAGTGTTGATCTGTATTCAGCGTGGCAATCACCCCTGAGCAAGCTGCCAAGCCAGCATCTGCCAAACACGTGAGGGTCGCTGCTAAATCGGCTTGCTTGATCTGAATCACCACCCCGATTTCTTCATTAAACAAGGCCGCCAAGGCTTGATCTGGGGTAGCTGCCCAAGTACTTAAATCAATATCGACACCAACATGGCCAGCAAATGCCATCTCAGCAACACAGGCCCACAAACCGCCATCACTGCGATCATGATAAGCCTGCACCTTGCCTTGCTGACGTAAGGTGCGCAATACTTTAAACAAAGCTTTTAAATCCTCTGCTTGATCTAAATCGGGTGCCTGCGCACCAATTTGGTTATAGACCTGTGCGAGAATCGAAGCCCCTAAGCGTGCTTGGCCACGACCTAGATCCACCAAAACCAGCACAGAATCCTGATCTTGCTGTAATTGTGGCGTCCAAGTTTGCGCAGCATCTGTGACGGGAGCAAATCCAGAAATCACTAAAGATAAAGGAGAGGTCACAGATTTTTGCGTGTCTGCTTGCTGCCACTGGGTACGCATCGACATCGAATCCTTACCTACAGGAATCGCAATGCCTAATTCGGGTGCAAGCTCCATACCTACCGCATACACGGTGTCATATAAAGCTTGGTTTTCTCCAGGATGATTCGCCGCGGACATCCAGTTAGCAGATAGCTTAATATCACTGATGGCCTCGATATCCGCAGCCCATAAGTTCGTTAGGGTTTCTGCAATCGCGAGACGGCCAGATGCTGCTGGATGGATCAAGGCCACCGGCGTACGCTCGCCCATCGCCATTGCTTCCCCTGTACGTGCGCTCACTGTAGTCGTAGTGACAGCGCAATCTGCCACTGGAACTTGCCAAGGGCCAACCATTTGATCACGAGCGACCATGCCGGTAATACTGCGATCACCAATAGTGATCAAGAAGCTTTTACTGGCAACACTAGGATGCTGAAGGACACGCGCAAGCGCCTCGGTCAAATCCACTTGGGACAGATCTAAATCCACCTGTTGGATCGTTTGGCGGGTAAACTCACGGTGCATTTTTGGTGGCTTTCCAAACAGCACACTCATAGGTAAATCCACCGGGTGCGTGTTGAAGTGCGCATCATGCACGCTTAAATGATGCGCTTGGGTTGCTTCGCCAACCACAGCATAAGGGCAACGCTCGCGTTGACATAAGGCATCGAAAGTCGCTAAATCTTGAGGCGCCACTGCCAGCACATAGCGCTCTTGCGCTTCGTTACACCAAATTTCTAGCGGGCTCATGCCAGGTTCCGCATTGGGAACTTGTCTTAAGGCAAATTTACCGCCACGGCCACCATCTTTCACTAACTCAGGCAAGGCATTGGATAAACCACCGGCACCGACATCATGGATAAATAAAATCGGGTTGTGATCATCTAAAGCCCAACAAGCATCAATCACTTCTTGTACGCGGCGCTCAATTTCTGGGTTTTCACGCTGTACCGAGGCAAAATCCAAATCTTCGCTTGATGCCCCAGTTGCCATCGATGAGGCCGCACCACCACCCAGACCGATTAACATCGCTGGCCCACCCATAACAATCAGGTGCGCACCAACGGGAATCTCGTGCTTTTCAATATGTTGTTCACGAATATTACCCAAACCACCGGCCAGCATAATAGGTTTGTGATAACCACGACGCTCCATCCCAGCGGCACCCAGTGCATACTCCTCAAAAGTACGAAAATAACCGTTGAGATTCGGGCGTCCAAACTCATTATTAAAGGCCGCACCCCCTAAAGGGGCTTCCAACATAATATCCAGAGCGGAAACGATACGTTCCGGCTTGCCATAATCTTCTTGTTCCCAAGGTTGGATATAATCTGGAATACGCAGATTGGAGACACTAAAACCGGTGAGACCAGCTTTGGGTTTAGAACCACGTCCGGTGGCACCTTCATCACGAATTTCGCCACCGTGCCCTGTGGAAGCACCAGAAAAAGGCGAAATGGCCGTTGGGTGATTATGGGTTTCCACCTTCATCAAAATATGGACTTTTTCTTCCGTCGCTTGATATTGGTGCGTGCGTGGATCAGGATAAAAACGTGCGCCAACATGGCCTTCAATCACTGCAGCATTATCTTTATATGCAGAAAGGACTTTCTCTGGATGCTGCTGGTGCGTGTTGCGAATCATGCCAAATAGGGAATGGCTTTGTACTTCCCCATCCAAGCTCCAAGTAGCATTAAAGATTTTGTGGCGGCAGTGCTCAGAGTTGGCCTGCGCAAACATCATTAATTCGATATCATTGGGATTACGCCCCAAATCTTGGAAACTTGTATACAGGTAGTCAATCTCATCTTCAGCAAGCGCAAGTCCTAAATGTTGATTTGCCGCGACTAAAGCGGCGCGCCCACCTTGTAAAATGTCGACTTGGGTAAGAGGCCGCGGCGCTTCATGACGAAATAAACTTGCTGCTTGGGCTGTGCTGGTTAGCACAGTTTGCGTCATGCGATCATGCAGGGCCGCACTGATGGCTTGGTATGTTTGGTCATTGAGCTGGATACTGGCTTGCACATAAAAAGCGGTACCACGCTCAATACGTAACACAGAGGTGAGATCACAGTTTTGGGCAATTTCTGTCGCTTTGGAAGACCAAGGCGATTGGGTGCCAAGACGCGGTACGACAAGGAATAACTGGCCTTGTAAAGCGGCGCTTTCATTGTGGGGCCCATAGTGCAAGAGCTGCTGTAGACGCGTTAATTGATCTTCACTCAGGCTGGATTCTAAATCCACAAAGTGCATAAACTCAGCATACACTTGGGTTACTTGGGGGCAAATTGCCTGTAAAGTGGAGAGTAGTTTTTGGGTACGGAAAGCCGATAAGGCGGGCGCTCCACGCAACTCTAGCATGATCAGAAAGCCTCTATATAAGCTGTAGATAAGGTATTTACCGAGGCTTATGATAGCAAAAATCCTCACTGTCTGAGTGAGACTTTCAAGCACAAAAAAGATCTTAAAACACAAAAAAGTTCGCGCCGTGGCGTATCTTAGGTGCAAGAGATTTCATATTAGGAAGTTTTAATGTCTTACTTTCAGTATACACAGCAATCTTTTGCCTGTGCATTGGATGTACACTTGAGCACGCAAGACTTTCAGCGCCCGATTGCAGATGCTTTGATTTATGACACAGCGTACCAGGTCATCACGCAAGCCTGCGCACACTATCTGCACTTAACTTGTGCAGAATCTTGTACTGGTGGCTGGGTAGCGCAAAGCTTAACCGCAATTGCTGGTAGTTCGGCTTGTCTGGACCTCACTTGGGTCACTTATGCCAATCGCGCTAAACATCAAGCCTTAAACGTACCTCAAGTCTATTTAGATCAGCTCGGTGCTGTAAGTGCGCCTGTGGTAGAAACCATGGTGCAAGGGGCTTTACAACACGCACAAGCAGATCTGGGTGTAGCCATTAGTGGGGTTGCAGGCCCTGGAGGCGGCAGTGCTAATAAGCCGGTAGGTACTGTGGATTTTGCTTGGGGTACCAATCCATATGCGCTGGTCAGTCGTCGTTTACATTTCGTTGGGGATCGTGATCAGATACGCCGTTGTGCGGTCCTTTGTGCGCTGCAAGGATTGAAGTTATGGCTACAACAGCCGCTGAACACCTAGTGCTTTTCACATGGAGTTAACACAATGCCTCAGTTAATCAAATATCCCCAGTATGCTTGTGTGCTTGCTGGTTTGATGTTCACCTTGCCTCACACCAGTGAGGCAAACGCCGTAGTATCTTATGGTGCATTAAGCCAGCAAGTGGCACCAACAGACGCAACGCAAACCAACGCCATCGCGCCAGATAAAGCGATCAGGCAGCTGTTAGACCGGCTAGGGATTCGCTATGAGGTCAGCCAAGATCAAGATTTAGACCTTGTGTTAGTCGAAAATGGGATACAATATCGCGCTTATATTATTTTTGATCGCTTAGATAATCAGCAAATTTGGAATCTCGCTTTAGTAGCTAGCTTTAGCACCAAAGAAAATCACTATAATGATTTGCTCCACTATTGTAACCGCTGGAATCGTGATAAACGCCAACCCAAGGCTTACATGTATCAGCGTGATAGCCTGCGCCTTGAAATTCAATATCCAGTGCAATACGGCTTAAACGTGCAAGAATTTGAAGAAAATATTCTACAACTTTTTAGCAGTGCCTTAGATCAGGTCGCCGATGATATTTATCGTTATAGCCGCTAACAGCGCTTACTTTTTGCAACGCATACCTGTTGCTTTTCTTTCTTGTCAGCATATCAAGCCCTAGTAATTATGGATTATCCTATGGATCAGGCCCCTTCTTCTCAACTTGGTCAAGACGTCTTATCGGCTAGGATGCCGTCTTGTGCTTGTCCTCCAGAGCCATGCGATTACGCACACTTATTTGAGCAGATCCCAGAAGCGTTAGCGTTTCAGCAGTTGGTGTTCGATGCGAACAATCAGCCTTGTGATTATCGTTTTGTCCACCTTAATCCTGCATTTGCACGTTTACTTGCTTCTTCCAGCGAGCGCATTTGCCAGCAAACCGCCACCCAAGTGTATCAGGTTCAACAAGCGCCTTTTTTGAAGGCTTATGCGCAAGTGGTGCAGACGCAAACGCCGAAACAGTTCGAGGCTTGGTATGCGCCTCAGCAAAAAAAATTACGCATTAGTGTGCTGCCTTGGCACCAGCAAGGTTTTATTACCTTGATGACAGATCTGGGAGCCAGTCCGCAGCCGCAAGCACAGACAGCTTACATTGAGCGCTTGGTTCAACAAAGCCCTGCGTTTATGTATGCCTTTGATACAGAAGGGCGTTTACTTTTTGCTAATCCGCCGTTACTGGATTTACTAAGCACCAATAAGCAACCAAAAGACTGGCTCGGTTGTAGCCGAGAGCACTTTTTAGAATATACGCAAGCCGCCCAGCATTGGCGCAATGATTTGCAAGTTTTAGCATTAAAACGCCCCTTGGTGTTTGAAGAGTATTTCTCTACAGCCAATGCCCAAACAGGCAAAACCTTTTTATCCATTAAATACCCTCTATTCGATAATAAAGGACAAGTCACTGGGATCGCAGGGATTTCCACAGATATTAGCGAACGCAAAGCCATGGAAACCGCGTTGGCGCGTGAGGTCTTTCGTAATAAAACCCTGATTAATACCTCGCGCGATGGCATTGTGATTTTGGATTTAGAAGGCAAGGTGGTCGAGGCTAACCCCAGCTTTGCTTATATGCTGGGTTATTCTTTAGCAGAACTTAGCCAAATGAATGCCGCCGATTGGCAATATGGGGCAGATCAATCCCAAGTACGCGCTTTTATTGAAGGGTTAAGACGCAATAGCCGGACTTTTGAAAGCCAACACAAACGCAAAGATGGCAGCACATACGCAGTAGAAATCAGTGCAAATAGTGTGCACTGGGAAGGGGAAACCTTGGTGTATTGTATCTGTCGTGATATTAGCGAGCGCCAAGAAGCGGACGAACGTTTGCGCCTTGCTGCCAGTGTGTTTACTCATGCACATGAGGGGATTTTAATCACAGATCACCAAAACCGTGTGATTGATGTCAACCCGACCTTTTGTGAAATCACAGGGTATAGCCGTAACGAAATCTTAGGGCGTGATCCAAGCTTTTTAAAATCAGGCCATCAAAACCCGCTCTTTTATCGTCATATGTGGCAAACCCTGCACGAGGAAGGCTTCTGGCGTGGAGAAATTTGGAATCGACGCAAAAACGGCGAAGTGTACGCAGAATTACTCACAATTTCTGTGGTGTATGGGAGTGATCAAAGCATTAACCACTATGTGGGGATTTTTTCTGATATCACCCAACTCAAACAGCACCAACAGCATTTAGAGCAGCTTGCGCATTATGATGCGTTAACCGATTTGCCCAATCGTGTCCTGCTTGCCGATCGTTTGCAACGAGCCTTGGCACAAACACGGCGCACCCAAACCCAAATGGCCGTGTGTTATATGGATTTAGATGGTTTTAAACCCGTCAATGATACTTACGGCCATGAAGCCGGTGATTACTTATTGGTAGAAGTGGCACGGCGTTTAAAAAACCATATGCGCGGCAGTGATACGGTCGCGCGTTTGGGAGGCGATGAGTTTGTGCTTTTACTGTGTGATTTAGAACATCTGCACGATTGTGAACAAGCCTTAGAACGTTTACTGGCAATTATCTCTCAGCCTTATTTATTGCATAACGGGGAGCTCGCTTATGTCACCGCCAGCATAGGGCTTACCATTTTTCCTGATGATGATGCCGATGCAGATACCCTCTTAAGACACGCTGACCAAGCCATGTATCAAGCCAAACAAGCAGGCCGCAACGGCTACCATTTGTTTGACCCTGAACAAGATCGCAAAGTCCACGCGCATCAAGAAGCCTTAAACCGTATCGCTCAAGCGATTGAGAATTACGAATTTTGTCTGTATTACCAACCCAAGGTCAACATGCGTGAAGGACGTGTGATTGGCGCAGAAGCCTTGGTACGTTGGCAAGACCCACAACGTGGTCTGGTCAGTCCAGGCGAGTTTTTACCCTTGATTGAGGAACACCCGCTGTCGGTCAGCCTAGGCGAGTGGATTTTAGAAGAAGCGATTCGCCAACTGCATATTTGGCGTCAACAAGGCTTACAGCTCACCATTAGTATTAATATTGCGGGGCGTCATCTGCAGCAAAGGGGGTTTTGCGAGCATCTGGCCCGTTTATTGAAATGTTATCCAGATGTGTGTCCGCAACAGGTGGAGCTAGAAATCGTAGAAACTTCCGCCCTAGCAGATATTCAGTATGTTTCTGATGTCATCGATCAATGCCGCAAGCTTGGGGTCACCTTTGCCTTGGATGATTTTGGTACAGGCTATTCTTCATTAACATATCTTAAACGTTTACCGGCAGATGTCCTTAAAATTGATCAGTCCTTTGTACGCGATATGCTTAAAGATCCGGAAGATATGGCTATTATCGAAGGCGTGATCGGGTTAAGCCGCACCTTTGGCCGCCAAGTGATTGCTGAAGGGGTCGAAAGTATGGAACACGGCCAGCATTTGATCCGCTTGGGTTGTGAATTAGGGCAAGGGTACGGAATAGCAAAGCCTATGCCAGCGCAGGAATTGCCCACATGGATTGCGAACTATGCCCCTGAGCAAGGCTGGTTACAACCACTGAACAGTTAAGCTTGCTAGGGTATAGCCCCTAGCAAGAGCACACCCAAAAGATTATTTTAAATCCAGCACATCTTGCATATCAAATAAGCCGGTGGGATGCGCTGCCAGCCATTTAGCGGCACGTACAGCACCTTTAGCAAAGGTCATCCGGCTGGACGCTTTGTGCGTGATTTCAACACGCTCACCCTCAGTGGCAAAAGTCACTGTGTGATCGCCGACCACATCTCCCATACGCAAGGTAGCAAAACCGATTTCTTGTTCAGGACGTGCTCCCGTTTGGCCTTCGCGACCATACACAGCACAGGTTTTTAAATCTCGGCCTAAGGTCTCAGCAACCACCTCACCCATACGTAAGGCAGTACCGGAAGGTGCATCCACCTTATGTTTATGATGAGCTTCTAGTACCTCAATGTCATACCCAGTATTTAGCACTTGTGCGGCAACTTGTAACAACTTCAAGCATAAGTTCACCCCGACACTCATATTCGGCGCAAACATCACGCTGGTTTGTTGGGCATAGGTAGCCAGCTCAGCTTTTTGGGTTTCTGTCAGGCCCGTGGTACCAATCACCACTTGTTTGCCTTTTGATGCACACAAAGCCAAAGTCGCCAAGGTACTAGTGGGGGAAGTAAAATCAATCAAAACATCAAAGGCATCCCAAACGTCCTCGATACTGGCTACTGCTTTAATGCCTAATTTACCGACGCCTGCTAACTCGCCAAGATCAACCCCCACTAAAGAAGAATCTGCCTCAACAATCCCTGCCCCCAAGGTGACTTCAGGATCATCATGAACCGCTTGAATCAAGGTGCGGCCCATGCGGCCACCTGCGCCTAAAATGGCAATACGTTGCATATGTTGATACTCCTAGTTTTGGATTAGGTCGAGTATGATACCTTAATCTTTTTTAATCTGCTGTGAGGAGCCATCATGTCACATCATTTACGTACTTTTCGCGGGCACACCCCTGTTTGTGGCCCACGGGTGTTTATTGATCCACAAGCGAGCGTGATCGGCGATGTTGTCTTAGGAGAGGATGTTTCCGTGTGGCCGCAAGCGGTGATCCGTGGTGATATGCACCAGATCCGTATTGGTGCCCGTACCAGTGTGCAAGATGGTAGCGTGTTGCATATTACCCATGCCAGCGACTTTAACCCAGGTGGCTGGCCTTTAACCTTGGGGGAAGATGTCACCGTAGGCCACAAAGCGATTTTGCATGGCTGCACGCTCGGGAACCGGATCCTAGTTGGGATGGGCGCCATTATTATGGATGGCGTCGTGGTGGAAGATGAGGTCATTATTGCCGCAGGTGCTGTGGTACCACCCAAACGACATTTAGAATCTGGCCATGTGTATGCAGGCAATCCTGCCAAAGCAATCCGAGTGTTAAAAGATAGCGAGCGCGCCTTTTTTAAATACAGTGCAGCCAATTATGTGAAGTTAAAGGACGAGTATTTAGCTTGACGTCCTCCCCGTGCCTGTCCTCTATCTTTTGGGCCTTGCGTGGCACTTAATTTCCATAGCAAGGCGCTCGAAATCGTTCGTTTCACTCACCTAGCTAGGCTGCTACGGCCTCTTAATACATCTTAATACAGCGTTAGAATACTTCACGCTCTGATATAAGACGCAATCCAGTTAAATTGACATCCTCCCCTCCCTAAAGGAAGGGGATTCCCAATTCATCGAGAACAGGACACGGGGACTGACCCCATGCCACTTACATTCTCTCCAAGGGCTAACACCGCCAGCCCGGCGGCTTTAATGTTGGTCGCGGCGTTAATGTCGCGGTCATGGTCTGCGCCACATTCCGGGCAGCGCCATTGCCTGACCGACAACGGCAGCGACGATAAGGTATGTCCGCAACCCGAACAGCGTTTGGAGCTGGGGAACCACGGGTCAATGGCGACCAGTGAGCGCCCTGCCCATTCCGCCTTGTACGCCAACTGGCGCACGAACTCGCCCCAGCCAGCGTCAGCAATGGCCTTGCTCAATTTCGGGTTACGGATCATGTTTTTCACTTTCAGGGATTCGACGCAGATCACTTGGTTCTCGTTAATCAATCTGCGGGACAGCTTGTGCAAGTTGTCCTGCCGGCAATCGGAGATTTTGGCGTGAAGTTTCGCCACCTTCTGTCGGGCCTTGGCGCGGTTGGCCGAGCCGAGCTTTTTCTTGCTCAGCCGGCG
>NZ_FNYH01000005.1 GCF_900108915.1 Allopseudospirillum japonicum | reverse complement strand
CGCCGGCTGAGCAAGAAAAAGCTCGGCTCGGCCAACCGCGCCAAGGCCCGACAGAAGGTGGCGAAACTTCACGCCAAAATCTCCGATTGCCGGCAAGACAACTTGCACAAGCTGTCCCGCAGATTGATTAACGAGAACCAAGTGATCTGTGTCGAATCCCTGAAAGTGAAAAACATGATCCGCAACCCCACGCTGAGTAAAGCGATTGCCGATGCCGGATGGGGTGAGTTCGTGCGCCAGTTGGCGTACAAGGCCGATTGGGCCGGGCGATCGCTGGTCGCCATTGACCCGTGGTTCCCTAGCTCCAAACACTGCTCGGGTTGCGGACACACCTTATCGTCGCTGCCGTTGTCGGTCAGGCAATGGCGCTGCCCCGAATGTGGCGCAGACCATGACCGCGACATTAACGCTGCGACCAACATTAAAGCCGCCGGGCTGGCGGTGTTAGCCCTTGGAGAGAATGTAAGTGGCATGGGGTCAGTCCCCGTGTCCTATTCTCGATGAATTGGGAATCCCCTTTCTTTAGGGAGGGGAGCAGTCAAGCCATGATCTTATTATGTTTTTAACAAGCCGCAACAAAAGCGCAGACATAAGCTGCAAAAACTTGGCATCTGAATAAAGCTATAGGCATAATAGAAAACCTCCAGCCAGCTGATGTAGCCGAAGACTTATGCCCCGTAAACTCGTTCGCCGTTACATGCCCAAGCAGGAGTACCTGCAGGCACATCCGTCCTTACGTCATATTGCCCATTTGATTGCAGACGCGCGCTTATGGGTGCCTACCCGGCATACAGTCGCTAATGCTTGCTCGGTCGGTTTATTTTGCGCTTTTTTGCCTATTCCTTTTCAAATGCTTGTCGCTGCGATTTTAGCCGCTGTGGTGCGTTGTAATGTCGCCATTTCTGTCGCCTTGGTGTGGACAACCAATCCTTTAACAATTCCCTTTTTATTTTATGGTACTTATTTGCTAGGGTCTTGGTTACTCGGATTGGAAAGCCAACCCATGCCAGCAGAAGTTACCTTAGAATGGGCACGCCACTTATTTTCCCAAAGCTGGCAACCCTTATTGCTAGGTTCTTTATTGACCGGTGTATTTTTAGCCTGCGCAGCGAATATTGGTGTACGTTTATTTTGGCGCTGGCACGTTGGTCATCATTGGCAAAAGCGGCGTTTACAACGTGATGATCAAACCCAAAAAACGCGCAAACCTCCCTCTAAAACGTCTGCGACTGATCAAAAATCTAACCCCAAGTAACTTTATATTTTATTGATTTTCTTTTTTTGTACGCATCCAGCGAGAGCTTTCATGTCTATTTATACACAACGTACACAACAGAAATTATTTTATTGCCAACTGCAATTACAAATTTTGCAGAAGATTGCGACCTATGATGAACTGCAACAAGTCGCTTTGACTTATTCCTGTGCGGAAGCGGCACTGTTCCATTTACAAGGGGCTTGGCGGGCCTTGTTAGGAGAAATTGCACAGGCATACCGTTTAGATCCCCATATTGCCACCCAGGCGGCGGATTTAGTTGAGCTAGGTGTCCCGCGTGAGCAAGTGATTCCTGAAGCCCTGCACTTACAAAGTTTAACGGAAGACACCTTCAGCTGGTGGCGTGCTTGTCAAAGACGCTATGAACAAGCGCTAGGGTTAGGTCTAGAACAGGCCAGCACACAAAACACACCAACCGCCCCTTTATTGCTGGCCACCGATAAACAAACCTCTGATGCACTCCCTTTAGCTGCCGATTTACATCAAGAAATTAGCACCTATTTACAGGCGTTTAAACAGCTTAGCGAGAATATACGCACAGGTCTGAGTGAATACTAAGCCTTGATATAAGCGGCAAGATCAATCGTTGTACTCGCGCCTAAATCTTGCCACCTTGATTGATGACAGCTCAACATCAAAACCTGATGCTTTTGCGCACCCTGGTATAAAATTCGTTTCATCACTTGTAAACGCTCACCATCTGTGTGAACGAGCGCATCATCCAAAATAAGCAAACTCGGCTTACCTACAGTGCGCAACACATCCGCATAAGCAAAGCGCACCATCACATTCAGTTGCTCACGTGCCCCCCAACTTAACGCTGGGATCGGCTGCGCTTGTTCAGCTCGATATATTTGTTGTGGTTGCCATTCTGGATTCCATACCAATTCAGCTTGCGGCCACCACAAGCGTAAATAAGGGTGTAAAGCTTGGTTTAATGGCTGGTACAAGCGTTGTAGACTTGCCGCTTGCTGTGCCTGAATGCGTTTTTGTAGCCAATTGAGTGCTTCAACCTGTACCGCATACGCTGCTGTTTGTTGTTGATAATAATGGATCTCTGTGCTCAGTTGCGCGATTTCTTCTTCTAAGTTATCCGCTTCTAAAGCCTTTAAATAGGCTTGTAGCTGTAAATATTCCGTGTGTGCTTGCTGATGCTGGTGTGCTTGCTGCTGTAGGCTCGTTTCTAACCGCTGGACATCTTGTTGGCACTGCTCATAGGTTGCCTGCCATCTTTGCTCTTGCTGCGCTTGATATGCTGCTTGTTGAATGGCTAATGTCTGTTGCAAGTGCGCATATTGGGCTTGCGCTTGTGCCAACTGCTTTTGGTAGCTGGGGGCTTGTAGTTTTTGTGTCCAATAGGCCTGTTGCCGTTGGGCCATGTGCATTTCTTGTGCGGCTGTTTGCCCTTGTGATAACAAACTTTGATAAGCCTGCTCAAGCCTAGCGACTTCTTGTGTGTCTGGGATTTCCAACACCGACACACCTTGATGCTGCTCCGCCTTTTTTCTCTCTGTCGCTGGCAGGCTCTGCAAGTTTTCCTCAACTTGCGCAAGTTTCGCTTGCGTCTGTGCTAGCGTGTCTGTTAGTGCCGCTAAGCCTTGGGGGGCTTTATACGTGATGGCTTCCTCGATAGCCGCCAGTTCCCCCTGCAATTTTTGGTAGGTTTGGGCCTGGGCCAGCCAAGTATTCACTTGTGTCAAAGGCAGCTCAGTAGCTAACATCTGGGCTAAGGCTTGCGGTAAATACCTTTGGTAAGGCTGCAATATCGCAAGTACTTGATGCTGAATTTGTTTTTTTTCTGCTTGAATTTGCAACAGGTTTTGTTGCTGCGCCTGTACCCTAATCCAACCCACCCCTTCAATGTCTAGGACCAAATCCTGAGTCACTGCATATTCACCTTGCGATGCACAAGCTTGTTGATTACAAGTGATCGCAAAATCAGGGCTCAACTGGAAAATGACCCGAGGACTTAGCGCTTCTTCTTTAAAACAGAGCTGCTGATATTGGGTGACTTTTTCTTGTAAAGCCTGCAAACATTTTGCAGATAAAGGCAATAAAGGCTTCATTTTTGCCTGTAAGGTCTGTTTTTGTTGCAATAACGCCTGGACTGCTTGTTGTTTTTGGTACAAGGACTGGGTTTCTTGCTGCAACATCGCCTGATTTTCCAACCAAGCACTGGCAATACGCATTTGCTGATATTGACGCGCTTGGACACGTGCCTGGGTTAATGCTTGCTCTAACCTGCTAATTTCTTGCTGATCATCTTGGCTTTTCTGCTGCCAATAGCTCGCGTCTGTACTGGCTTGTTGCTGCTGCTGTACATCTTGTGCATGTTCTTCCAACCAAGCTTGCACCTGCTGAAATTGACTTTGCAAAGCTTGTAACTCAGCTCGTTTCGCTTCTTGTTGTGCCTGTACCGTTTGTGCTTGTGCTAATTGTAAACGTGCTGCGTGTAACTCTGCTTTCATTTGCCGCACTTGCGCATTGGGATACGCCTGTACTTGTGTCTTTAAATCGGCTAAACGTTGCATATTTTGTTGATAACTCTGCAACTTTTCTTGTAGATGTGCATATTGCGTTTGGGCTTTTGTCAAAGCCTGCACTGAATCAGCATACTTTCCTTTTGGCTGCTGTCTACTCGTGGTGACCAAAGCATCCAATTGCGCTTGCAAATAAGCGAGTAAAGGATGCGCTTGTTGGCATTCTAGATACTGCACCTGTTCAGCTAATGCTTCATGCAAACCTTGCTGTGCCACCTTTCCTTGCATCCCAAGGGTCGGAATCTGCCCTTGGGTTAACCAAAGCAAGCCCAATAATCCTTGATGTTCGCCCTTGCTTACCCCTTGTCTGGCATACTCATATCCCAAATAGTGAGCAAGATAATCTTCTGCAGCATCTCCCTGTAAATGCTGACCATCAACCCATAACTGACAATCGGCTTGATAAAAAAAACGTTTATAAATTCGCCACTGTTGTTGCTGATATAAAAAATCCACTTCAATTTCTATGGGCGTTTTATCACTTGCTTGCCAAGATTTAAAAGATTCTAAAGGTTTTTTAACCCGTGCACGTTGTAAAAATGCGGCTTTAATTGCCTCAACTAAAGTCGTTTTACCGGTTTCATTGGCACCAAAAATAATATTTAACCCTGCCGTAAAATGCACTTCTATGGGCTGCTGAAAACAACGGAAATTTTGGATTTTTACCCTTTGAATTTGCATATCCTTACGCCTTATTAATTTCTGTTAACCCTTGCGCTAAGATGGTTAATGCCGTGCGTGCCATAGGGGCTTGTTGTGGATGCTTTTGCAATTGCTGCAACTCTTTGAGTATATCCTGTAAATAGGCATCTGCTTGCAATGCTTGTAGATCCTCTGTCGTTGGGGTGACATCAATTTCAGCAATATTGACACGGCAAGCATGACATTGGGCGCGCGCTTGTGCGATAAGAGATTCTAATTGATTTTTTTCTTGCCATCCTAAAGTACCCGTTAATTGGATTTGACACACTTGATCCCGAGTTAACTGGTTTAAATAATGGGTTAAAGCTGCTAATTCTTGTGGCAAATCAAACTGAGATTGTTGCCATTGATATTGTCCTATAGGATAAGGTCTGATTTGTGGGTCCTCACCTAAATTTGTCAGCTCTACTTCTAAGCAATACCCTGAGTGATTATTACGAAATCGATCGCTTTCCGGCGTACCTGCATACCAAGTTTTTGCATTAATTTGTAAATATCCGTGCCAATCTCCCAAAGCGAAATAATCCAAGTGCGCACTTTGTGCCCGATCTGCTGCAATTAAGTTACTTGCTTGCATCTGCTCACTTAGCACACCCGCCACACTCCCATGCGCGATACCTACACGATAAAAATCTTTAGGTGTTGAGGCCTGATCAAACCAAGCGGTCAAATCTTGATAAGTATGACGCTGAGTTAAAGGCGCGGCTAAAAGCGCAACACCACTAGTTTCCTGCAAATAAACCTTGGGTTCTAATAATAAGTGGACATGATCCGGAATCAGGTTTAAGGCTTGGGCACGTGTCCATACACTGGCATTTAAAGCAGCATCATGATTACCCGGCAATAAATACCAAGGCCCAGAAAAAGCTTCTAGCGTATTAAATAAACGTCTTAAGGTGCGTTCAGGGACCGTATGCGAATCAAAAATATCCCCAGCCACCCAAACCCCTTGGCATTTTTGCTGCTGCGCATATTCCGCTAAGGCTTGTACAGCCTGTAAGCGAGCTTGTGCTAGCACAGCGGCTTCTTCTGGCTCAAAGGTGGTAAATTGACGGCCAATTTGCCAATCAGCTGTATGCAGAAATTTAGGCATATCTCGCCAGATCCTCTAGTTAGGTTTCATCTCATCGTCAAGCAAACGTCATCTTTTTGTTTTATAAGCAAATCAGTGGGTGATGTCGTTTGGGCTGACTCTGGTTGACTCTCTCACGGCAAATATCGCCTCCATAACATCATTACTGACCAAGATTTTGCTGCGGGAGCATTTAGAGTATGTCAGCTTCAAATGACTTTAACCATATATTAGAAAAAGGCTTAAGCCGTCGCCGTTTTTTGCAAGCCTCCAGTATGAGTGCCATGGGGCTCTTTCTTGCCACTCACCCTTTATCACAAGCGGTTGCCTCCGTCAGTCAAAAAACCGCTTTACTAGGTTTTCAACCTGTACCTGCTTCTACTGCAGATACTTTTGTGGTCCCTGCGGGGTATCGCGCCCAGCCGCTGATTTCTTGGGGAGATCCTTTATTACAACAAGCACCGGCATTTGATGAATCCGGCACGCAAAATTCACAAGCCCAAGCCGGCCAGTTTGGGGATAATACCGACGGTATGAGCTTGTTCCCACTTGCCGAAGATCGCGCCCTTTTAGCCGTCAACAATGAGTACACGAATTACGAATATCTATTTGCACATCAAGGGAAATCCATGAGTGCAGAGGATGTTAAAAAAGCCCAAGCCGCTCATGGGGTCTCTATTTTTGAAATTCGCCGCCAAGCCGATGGCCGCTGGCATTATGTGCAGGGTTCTGAATTTAACCGTCGCATTACCGCTTATACGCCCATGCAACTAACCGGTCCGGTGGCAGGGCATCCACTGGTCAAAACCGCACAAGATACCAGCGGCACGCACGTTTTAGGTACCTTTAATAATTGTGCCAATGGACAAACCCCTTGGGGTACCTACCTCACTTGTGAAGAAAACTTTCATGGTTATTTTGGATCAGCACAAGCAGATTTGGCCCTGGATGCCCGTGCTCAACGCTATGGTTTGGGTGCAAAAGATGCTGGCTATCAGTGGCATACACAAGATGAGCGTTTTGATTTAGCACAACACCCGCATGAGCCACATCGTTTTGGCTGGATTGTCGAAATCGACCCCATGAACCCAGAATCAACCCCGCTTAAACGTACGGCGCTGGGACGTTTTAAACACGAAAATGCGGCCCTAGTACTGGATGATACTGGGCATGTCGTGGTCTATATGGGGGACGATGAGCGCGGCGAACATTTATATAAATTTGTTTCTAAACACAAATATCAGGAAGGCCAAGCACAGCATAATCGTCAACTCTTAGAAGAAGGCACCTTATATGTAGCGCGTTTTGAGGCACAAGAAGGCGCTTTAGAAGGACGTGGCCAATGGATCGAACTGACCCATGGCAAACATGGCCTGACCGCAGAAAACGGTTTTGCTGACCAAGCAGAAGTCTTAATTTTTGCACGTGCAGCGGCCACCCAAGTCGGTGCAACCACTATGGATCGTCCTGAATGGGTCGCTATCCACCCGAATAAACAAAGTGTTTTCTGCACCTTGACCAATAACAAACACAGAGGCAAAAAAGATCATCAACCCGTTGGCGGCCCCAATCCACGTGCGGCGAATCATTATGGGCAAATTGTACGCTGGTATCCTGCACAAGCCAGCCATATCAGCCAAGCGTTTACTTGGGATTTATTTGTATTAGCAGGTAACCCTGAAGTGCATCAAGACTTGTATGCAGGCAGTGCCAATATTCATGCAGATAATATGTTTAACAGCCCAGATGGTTTAGGTTTCGATCAAAGCGGACGCTTGTGGATTCAAACCGATGGCAACTATTCCAATGCCGGCGATTTTGCGGGTATGGGCAATAACCAAATGCTCTGCGCAGATCCCCATTCTGGTGAGATCAAGCGTTTTGCTACCGGCCCTATCGCATGTGAGCTGACTGGGCTTGCCTTTAGCCCGGATTACAAAACTTTATTTGTTGGTGTGCAGCATCCAGGGGAAGATTTAGCACCTTCACACTTCCCTGCTGGCGGGCAAAGCAAACCACGCTCCACCATTATGATGATTCAAAAAGAAGACGGCGGTGTGATCGGTAGTTAAGTTCAACCTAGGCACATACTTTTCTGTGATAAAACCCCGCTTTGCGGGGTTTTTTCTTTTATACTGACCAGTTTGATTTCATGGTTAGGAAGAAGTGTATGCTTGCCAGTTTGCTCCCTGTAGATGTTATTTTCGGATTTCTCATCACCGCCTTACTTCTCTGTCTTGCCCCTGGGCCAGATAATTTATTTGTTATCGCACATTCTGCAAGTCAAGGTTATCAAAGTGGCTTATGGATTACTTTAGGCCTATGTAGTGGCCTGATTTTTCATACAAGTGCCGTTGCTTTAGGGATTGCGGGTTTATTGCAAACCACACCTTGGGCTTTTTTACTCCTTAAAATCTTGGGTGCGGCTTATTTAATTTATTTAGCTTGGCAAACTTGGCAAACCGCACAGCAAGCGCCTCAAAAGATAGCGGATACAAAGACACAACTGAGTGCCGCTGTAGCGTATCGTCGCGGGCTGATTATGAATTTAACCAATCCTAAAGTTTCTTTATTCTTTTTAGCTTTATTACCCCAGTTTATTCCAGATCATCTGGAAGCCACTGGGTTACGTATTTATTTTCTCGGTGGATTATTTTTAATCACTGCACTGGTGAGTTTTTCTTGCATGGCGGTTATTGCTGCTCGTCTCGGTCAAGGTTTAATGCAATCTAAAAAAATACACCAAGGCATGCAATATATATTAACTTTAGTTTTTGTTGTGCTCGCGGCGAAGTTATTGGTTTGATTGGACTTACCAGGAAAATATCCATATTTAGCAAGCGGTTACTTAACTATCTAAACCGGATAACATCAATCTAGATCACAATCTTTAACCACATCATCACAAAAAACCACCAAGGTGACATCAACGAGCATCTTGGTGGTTGTTTTATAAATAAATGACGGAATTGTCATTTTTTATTCTATTTGTTCTGGTCAACTCCAACCGGACACTTTTTGTAGAGACTTTTCATAATTAACCGGCGACATATCATTGTTCGCCGAATGCAACCTTTCGAGGTTGTAATACCTCATGTAGGCTGCGACATCTTCCTTCATATACTCTCTGGTTGGCTGATGTACTTTAAATAACCAGTCGTGCTTTAAGCTTCCGAAGAACCGCTCGACCACGGCATTATCCCAGCAAGCTCCTACATCTCCCATGCTCGCACGCATGCCATAACCCCATAGCTGTTTGCGATATTGTCTGCTCGTATACTGGGAGCCTCTGTCGCTGTAGAACACAAGCCCCTTTCCTGGTTGCCTCAGGTTATATGCCTTTACCAATGCCTTGCTAACCAAGTCGGTTGTCATTCTCTTATCAATATGCCAGCCAACAACTCGTCGCGAGTACAAATCCATGACGATAGCTAAATACATCCAGCCTTCACCTGTTTTCAGATAAGTCACATCACCCGCCCAAACCTGATCAGGAGTAACTGGATTAAAGTTCTGATTTAACAAGTTATCAGCTACTGCATCACTGTGTTTGCGCTTCGTCGTGACTTTGTAAGCTACTCGCTGAGTCACTTTTAGGCTAAGCCTATTCATCACAGTGCGAACCTTGTACCGACCAACGCTAAAGCCTTCTTCACGCAGCTTCTTTGTCATTTCCCGATTACCAAGACTCTGTCGGCTTTGTTTAAATAGCCACTTCACCCGGCGATACAGGTTCAGCGTTTCAGCAGTGACCACTTTTGCTGGCCGTTTTAGCCAGTCGTAATAACCTGAGCGGCTTACTCTCATCGTCTGACATAGATGGGTTACTGGGTATCGGGTTGACTCAGTTTTAATGAAGTTAAACCTTACTTCATTTCTTTCGCGAAGAAGGCTGAAGCCTTTTTTAGAATCTCCTTCTCCATACGTAACTCTTTGACTTCTTTACGAAGTCGTTTGAGCTCGTCACGTTCGTCATCGGATAGTTCAGTGCCTTCTAGTTGGGCTTCTAACTTTTCCTTCCACTTGTAGAGAACCGTAGTTGTAACACCAACAGCTTCTGCTGCCTGAGCTATGCTATAACCTTGCTCTCGTACTAATGCGACTGCTTCTTCTTTAAATTCCTTGGGGTAGCGTTTGTAAGCTCTTTTCTCAGTCATGTTTCACCTCATTGTTCTGACAAGTATTGTCTCTCAATTCGGTGTCCAACTTCATTAGACCAGTACATACCTTCAGTGACTTAGATTTAGCGACAAACAAGATTGTTTTTTCTGGCACTAAAAACGGTTGTATTCGTGCTGTGCCTGTACAAGTTGGCTTAATCCAGCGCCTTGCTAGGCGTGGCAACAAGCTTTTTAGGAATGTAGATCATAGTTCTACTTTTAGAGATGCTATTTACGCGACGGGCATTCAATTACCCGCAGGTCAATTAACTCATGTATTAAGGCATACCTTTGCTAGCCATTTTATGGCGAATGGTGGGAGTATTTTGGTATTGCAAAAAATTTTAGGTCATTCGACCTTGGCTATGACTATGCGTTATGCGCACCTTGCCCCTGACCATTTGCTTGATGCTTTAAGCAAATTACCTTTGTCTAAGGCAAAATATCTCGACTTGGATTTAGCGATTTAAACCGCCGTTGACACTTGGTTGACACTGCTTAATTTTTTTCAGGTAGTTTTAGGAGTTTCTTGCTTGGATTAAGCTTTTTATAAGCTTTTGATATTGCGGGTTTTTTTGAATGGTGCCCAGGGCCGGACTCGAACCGGCACAGCCTTGCGGCCGGGAGATTTTAAGTCTCCTGTGTCTACCTATTTCACCACCTGGGCAGGTGTCCACTTGTGTGGCTTGGAGGCTGGAGTCGGAATCGAACCGGCGTACACGGAGTTGCAGTCCGCTGCATAACCACTCTGCCATCCAGCCTCTAGTGAGGATGTGTTCTTTGGAGCGGGAAACGAGACTCGAACTCGCGACCCCAACCTTGGCAAGGTTGTGCTCTACCAACTGAGCTATTCCCGCTGAACACAGGGCGGCATTATAGAGAATTCCGCGTGGGTGTCAACACCTTTTCTAAAAAAAATTTAGTTTTTTTCCATTGCTAAGCTAGGACGCATCATAGGCCAAGCCACTTTCAAGTAAATAAACATCGACCATAAGGTCAATACTGCTGCTATATAAAGCAATAGCAGGCCCAAACAAGCCCAAACATGGCCTGGTTCAAAAGCTAATAGCATGCCTATGGCTATCATTTGCAAGCTGGTTTTCCATTTCCCTAAAGATGAAACAGCCACCTGTGCCCTTTGTCCAAGTTCTGCCATCCACTCACGCAAGGCAGAAATTACAATCTCACGCCCAATGATGATCAAAGCAGGTGCTGTCATCCATAAGCTGGCATGGGTTTCAATCAAAACACCCAAAGCGACTGCGACAATTAGTTTATCGGCTACCGGATCAAGAAAGGCACCAAAAGGTGTTGTCTGATTCCAACGCCGCGCCAGGTAACCGTCTAACCAATCTGTAATCGCTGCCAAAATGAAGATTGCCGAAGCAAAAAGTGCAGCCCAAGCTATTGGCAAATAATAAACCACCACCAAAAGCGGGATTAATAAAATACGCAGCAAAGTCAATAAGGTGGGAACATTTATGCTCATGCAGTCCAAGCTCATCCTGTCATTCTTGTCATTAGGCGCAGAGTTTAGCATTTTTTATACCTAATGCGTTCCAATAGCTGAATTTTTCCCCGAAGAACACCAAGAGAATTTCTAGAAAAAAAAGACTTGCTTTAAAAAAAAATTCCCTTATAATGCACGCCCATAACCCAGAAGGACTATAGCTCAGTTGGTTAGAGCACCACCTTGACATGGTGGGGGTCAGCGGTTCGAGTCCGCTTAGTCCTACCAAATTTTAAGAAAAAGCCATCTTTTATGAGATGGCTTTTTTTTGCTTTCTGCCTTAGCTGATTTTATCTTATTAAGACGCAAGGTACCTTTAGCAAACCCTTTTCTAATAGCAGAAAGTCAATAAATTAAAACCAGCTAATTTACATAAGAAAAATATTTTTTCTTATTTTTAATCAATAAGTTAATGATTTTTTCCAGAAATGCTTTCTACTTTCACACCCACAAACCAGCTTCTTAGCTACATGCCGAAACACTTTCCAACATTCTGAATGCCACTTTAGGCTTATCAGTGTCTTCTAAAACCTCTAAACTTTAGCTTAATATGCCGCAGGATTTTTTAGGGTTTTCTAGATGACAACTTCCGCTTATGCCTTTATCGAGCGTCTTTATAGCCAAGTTCTCGGGCGCACCAGTGACACTGCAGGCGCAGATTATTGGGTGCAAGTCTTACAAAATTCCACTGCTGCCGAGGTTGCTTATACTTTTTTTAATAGTCCCGAATACTTACTGACAAACGCGAGCGATGATGCGTTTGTCAGCACCTTATATCTGACTTATTTAGATCGTAGTGCAGACACAGGTGGTCTTAGCTATTGGTTAAGCGAGCTAGATGCTGGCAAGACACGCAACGACTTGATTGATGCCTTTGCACGCTCTTATGAGTTTTCTGTGCTTGCACAAACTTATGACGTCGTTGCTTATGAAGATTTTAGTACCGCCTCTTTTATCACCCATCTGTACAAAGGATTACTTGATCGTCCGCCTGAGCCTTATGGTTTAAATCTTTGGGTGCAAGATTTACAAGCTGAAGAAAAAACTGCTGCTGATTTGGTCTACTCCTTGGTGTTTTCTGAAGAGTTTACCCAAAGAGATTTAAGCCAGAATGAATTTATTGATACCTTGTATCAAGCCTTGCTGAAGCAAACACCCGACGACACGAGCCAAGCTTATTGGAGCAGCCAGCTCGCTACAGATGGTAGTCGTTCGCAAATGCTTGACCAACTGATTGCAAGCAAGGAATTTGCCGAGTTTAGCGCGCGCTATCAGGTGCAAGCACGCCCTTTAGATCCAGTTGCCGATCCAGATACAGACCTTAGCCTGGAAGACTTGGTAGGTTACTACAAACTGGAAGGCGCCTTAGTTGAGTTTGATACTGGGCATATTGAAAATATTACCCCATATGAAGCACAAGGCTCTTTTATGCATATAGAGATTGATGGTTCTATCACCCAGTATCTGAATTATTTGGGTGAACATCTGTATGCCAATGGGCATATTTTGGAAGTAGATGCTGAGCGTCTATACGTACAAGATCATGTACAAAACCGAGAATATCACCTAGAAATCGAATTTAATCCACCTGAGCTTGTCACCCAACTGCAAACTTACACTTATACAGAAACCGATTATTGGGTGATTGCTTAAGGGTCGGCGCGCATTTGGGAGCCTCTTTATGTTCAGCATCCTGCGCAATCATCCATCATTTTATGTATTGAAGAATATCAATCTCTTTTAGATAGATTTTGGGGGGCAGACATAAAGACTCGGTGGTTTTAGAACCTTCGTCTGCCTTATCCTAACTCAGTGACTGCCCCTTTGACATGACCCGCCTTGCATGAGCCATTCTATCGAGTACGAATAAGAAGATTTTGATCTTCGAATGGTATTTACAATCCAGACTCGCATAAATGTGGGCAAGCTAATTTCCAGACTTCATAGCCTCCGTCTAAGCTATAGACGGTGTCAAAGCCTTGCTCTGCTAAAAATGCCGCTGCACCCTGACTACTATGGCCATGATAACAGCACACAATGACGGGGTTTTGATAGTCAACTTGCGCTAAAAATGCATTGACATTGGTATTATCTAAACGCTGCGCACCTAGAATATGGCCTTGCTGAAAGCTGTTAGCATCACGAATATCCACCCAAGTGACATGCATTTTTTGCATCATTTTAGCGGCATCAGCTGCTTGAATATGCTTAAAACCGGCCATGATCAACTCCTACTGACATTTTGTTAGAAACAACGAATATAAAAGATCTCAGGATGCAGCGCTAGCGAAAAATACTTAAGATGTCTGCGCAAGTATTGAAAATAACGATAAGGATCGCCTGATGAGTACACCACTTTATATTGTTGCTGCAGCACGCAAAATAGACCAAGAAGGTCATTTAGATAGCGTCCAACAAACCCAGCAAGCATTGCAGGAAGCTGGTGCACGGATTGAAACCCTCGTTATCGACCCTTTAAAAGCAGGTTGGCAAACACAAATACGCCCTGGACATTTTCGTTCTGGATGCGCACCCTTAGATGCCTTAGCAAAAGCCCAACGCCGTTTACAAGCTGACTTAGCCGATGCAGTCCTGATTCAAGGAGAAGATCTTTTACGCACTGGCTATACACGCGCACAACGTCATCAATTGATGGCAATTTATGGCGATGTCAGTATTCCGGAGGCTTATACTTTACTGGCCAAACACTTTTGCCGCTTGCATGATCTTGCTCAGTGTGAGTTTTTTGCCTTACGTAATTTGCTGCTGGAGAATTACCGACGCACCTATCAAGCCCTACATCCTGATTTTGATCCAAACACACAAGCCGCTTGGCTAAAGCCAGTTACCGAATGGTTTCGTGGTGTCGATTGTGCAAATCCCAGTATCGATTTTAGCGGCCAATTGCTATTAACCCGTGCGGACTGGTTAGGCGCTTTGACCCCCTTATCTCAACGTCCTATTCGCTTGGCAGGGATAGGTATTGGTTTAGCACCTGATGATGGTCCTGATCATGTGGCAGAGTTAGCAGAATACTGGCATCTACAAAAAGCAGTGCATTATGCCAATTTACAGGCAGAAGTGGATTTTTGTGAACTTTTTCAACAAGGACAGGCTTACCTCGAAGCCTATACCTGTTATCCAGTTGTCCCTTTAGCTTTTTTGATGCATGCAGGACTAGCAGACTCTGTGCATGCACTAGCAGATATCTTGCAAAATCAGGCGATTACCATCACAGGAGGTATGAACTTAGCGCGCGCCCCCTGGAACAACCCTGCATTTAGTGCCTTAATTGCCGCTTATCAAAAGTTACAAGACGAAAATGCACGCCCTTGGGCTGGTATTCATGCCAATGGTGGCTTAGGTTATCGTCAAGGTTTTGCTTTGCTGCATAGGGATAAGCTTTAATTTGCTCGCATCCCCGTTTTGTGCGAAGCGGGGATTTTCCAACACCTTATTAAAAAGATACCTCCATGGCCATTGTCCCCTTAATTCCTATTACAGCAGCTAATTGTTTTGCGGATTTAGGCATGCTTGCTGCAACACAGACACAAGATGCTTTTCAACGTGCACCCAAGCCAAAAGACCCTATCACCGAGCACTGGCTAATCCAAGCCAATGCCCAGGGTGCTTTAGGCACTTTATCACAGGCTCCCCCACACCTTATCTTAGAGCCGCCTACAACATCCTGTCTATTTATCGGCTATTGGCAGCAAAAGCCCGTTTATTTGCAGCCTATTGAGGTCATGGAAACGGCAGAGCTTATCCCTTGGCGAACTTGGTTTCAACACACAGATAGCCAACATTTCGCGCTGTATTCAACTTGTGCACAAGTATGGCATTGGTGGCATGAGCATATTTTTTGCGGACGCTGTGGGCAGCAAACTTTGATTGCTGATCATGAATTTGCGCGCATCTGCCCTGCATGTGCACACACGAGCTATCCGCGTATTTCTCCTTGTATCATTACGCTTGTCGTGGATGGCGAACGCTTTTTATTAGCTCACAGCCCAAGATTTAAGACGGGATTTTATAGCACTTTAGCCGGTTTTATCGAGGCAGGGGAATCCGCAGAGCAGGCCTTACGCAGAGAGGTGTACGAGGAGGTGGGTTTACACTTGGGACGCTTACATTATTTGGGAAGTCAATCTTGGCCTTTTAGTCATTCACTGATGCTAGGCTACCTTGCCGAGTACCAAGCAGGCGACATACGCTTAGATGAAGAAGAAATCACAGATGCCGCTTGGTTTAGCGCAGATAATTTGCCTTTATTACCGCCACAATTTGCCATTTCACGCCAACTGATTGACTACTATCTTACTTGTATTGCCGCACATCGTCAGTGACTGCTTTCCATCCTGAAAGACGGGAGTTTCGGCTCATCTGATAAAAAAAGGATGCACTCAGTGGCATCCTTTTCTTGAGTTTGCTAAGACATCATCAAAAATTCTAGCAAAGCTTTTTGCGCATGTAGGCGGTTCCCCGCTTCTTGCCAGACAACAGATCTTGGATCTTCCAACATATCTAGGCTGATTTCCTCACCGCGATGTGCAGGCAAACAGTGCATAAACAGCGCCTCTTTAGCCGCCAAATCCATCAAGGCAGGGGAGACCTGATAAGCTGCAAAATCACGTTCACGTATTTTTTGCTCTTCTTCCTGCCCCATAGAAGCCCACACATCCGTCACTACTAGGTGTGCTCCAGCTACTGCCGCTTGTGGATCTGCTTCTAAAGTCACCCGGTCAGCGTTAGCATCGAGCAAATCTTGTCGTGGTGCATAGCCTTCTGGTGTACTAATACACAGCTCAAAATCAAACTGGCGTGCGGCATTAATGTAAGAATTACACATATTATTGCCATCACCGATCCAGACGACTTTTTTACCTTGGATACTCCCACGGCACTCAACGAAAGTTTGCACATCTGCAAGTAATTGGCAGGGGTGGAAATCATCAGTCAAAGCATTAATCACGGGTACGGAAGAATAAGCAGCAAACTTTTCTACCATTGCATGACTAAAAGTACGAATCATGACCCCATCAACCATTTCGGCCAACACACGCGCAGTATCTTCGACAGGTTCCCCACGCCCTAGTTGAGTATCACGCGATGACAAAAACATCGCCGATCCGCCTAACTGCGTCATGCCGGCTTCAAAAGATACCCGTGTGCGCGTTGATGATTTTTCAAAAATCATC
This sequence comes from Allopseudospirillum japonicum, assembly GCF_900108915.1. GTDB lineage: Bacteria > Pseudomonadota > Gammaproteobacteria > Pseudomonadales > Halomonadaceae > Pseudospirillum > Pseudospirillum japonicum. The sequence goes on along the minus strand of NZ_FNYH01000005.1, from coordinate 160,229 downwards.
GCTAATACGCGATTTTTTAGCGGCTCATCAATCTGGCCACTTTGATGACGCGCTTTTAATGCAATCGCGCGTTGGATCACTTGATTGAGCTCCTGCGGAGTCAAATCTAATAGGGTTAAAAAATGGCGTACACTCATTCTTATTATTCTCCTTGCGCTTCCAGCTCCACAGGTACGGATGCACCGACAAAGCGCCGCACTAACAGGGCAACTTTTTGGCTAATTTGTATCGCTTCAGCTTCATTAATTATCAAAGGTGGCAACAAACGCACCACCTGTCCTGCAGTCACATTAATTAAAAGTCCTGCATCTAAAGCCTGTTTCACCAACTCCGTACAAGGACGATCCAGCTCTACACCGATCATCAAACCTAAACCACGAATTGAGCGCACTGCGTCAACATCTGCCAGCCAGTGGCTAAGTTGAGAACGAATCAGCTCTCCCCGTGCTTGCGCCCGCGCTGGTAAGTTTTCCCGCTCTAAAGTGTCTAAAACCGCCAAACCCACTGCGGAAGCCAAAGGATTACCACCAAAGGTGGTGCCATGACTCCCTGCTTGAAATAAATCTTGCGCTTTACCTTGCACCATCACAGCACCAATAGGAAAGCCATTTCCTAGACCCTTGGCGGTCGTCAGCACGTCTGGCAACCAAGTGTGATGCTGAAAAGCAAACATGCGCCCAGTCCGTCCGTTACCAGTTTGCACTTCATCTAACATCAGCAAAAGATCATGTTGATCACACAGTGTACGCAAGCCATCTAAATATTCTTGCCGTGGTATATGTACACCACCTTCACCTTGTACTGGCTCAACTAAAATGGCACTGATTTGTGCACAATTTTGAATGGCAGCCTTTACCGCAGCCAAATTATCATAGGGAACCCGAATAAACCCTTCGACTAAGGGTTCAAACCCAGCTTGGGCTTTTGGATTGCCAGTCGCACTTAATGACGCCAGAGTCCGCCCATGAAAAGCATTTTCCATCACAATAATATGAGGCACCTGATGCCCTTTGCGATGTCCATAAAGACGCGCCAATTTAATCGCCGCTTCATTAGCTTCTGTACCTGAGTTACAGAAGAATGCACTTTGCATCCCTGTAATTTGTGTTAGCTTACGTGCTAAAGCTTCCTGTTGCGGAATTTGATATAAGTTAGAGGTATGCAACAAACGTCGCGCTTGCTGACTGATAGCCTCACTCACTACAGGATGCGCATGCCCAAGGCCACACACCGCAATGCCACTGAGTGCATCTAGGTAGGCCTGCCCGTTTTCTGCATACAGCCAAGCGCCCTCACCGTGAGTAAAAGCCACAGGTAAGCGAGCATAGGTTTGCATTAAGGCCTGATCAGTCATGGAGTTTTTCTTTAACCTCCTTGCAAAAGCGCGTGATGCGCGACAAAAAGAGAAATCCTATAGACAAAGCGTGTCTTTGGCAACTTTTCCGCCTTGGGTTTGTGGAAAACTAGTCTAGGCGACTCAACTTTACACTTTTGCTCAGTCACATAAAATTGACTTAAACACTAGGAAATAGCTAGTATACTGGAAATTGATCACCTACCTTTTCTTTTATCATTCACTGACGAGGATTCAGCATGAGCACAACGCTGGAGACTATCCAAGAACAAATCCAAGCTAACCCTGTTCTCCTTTATATGAAAGGTACGCCTCAGCTACCTCAATGTGGTTTTTCTGCACAAGCTGTACAAGCTGTGATGGCCTGTGGCGAGCGATTTGCCTATGTGAATATCTTAGAGCATCCAGATATTCGTGCGGAACTGCCTAAATATGCCAATTGGCCAACGTTTCCACAATTGTGGATCAGTGGCGAGTTAGTCGGTGGTTGCGATATTATTACTGAGCTTGCGCAACAAGGTGAGCTTGAACCCATGATTAAAGCTGCTGTTGCAGCCTAATTTTGATCTGAATAAGGATTTTTACATGAGCGTTTTAGTCGGTAAGCCAGCACCAGATTTCACAGCAGCTGCAGTTTTAGGCGATGGCCAAATTGTTGGTGACTTCAACTTTAAACAAGCGACCCAAGGCAAATACGCGCTGGTCTTCTTTTATCCATTAGACTTTACCTTTGTTTGCCCTTCCGAATTGATCGCACTGGATCACCGTATGCCTGAATTTAGCGCACGCGGTGTCGAAGTCTTAGGTGTTTCTATTGATTCTCAGTTTACCCACAATGCTTGGCGTAACACCCCAGTGAACCAAGGTGGTATTGGTCCGGTCAAATACACCTTAGTGGCGGATGTGAAGCATGAGATTTGCCAAGCTTATGATGTTGAAGCTGAAGCAGGTGTTGCTTTCCGTGGTGCGTTTTTAATCGACAAAGAAGGCACTGTGCGTTCACAGATCGTGAATGATTTGCCTCTAGGCCGTAACATGGATGAGTTGCTGCGTCTTGTAGATGCCCTGCAATTCCACGAAGAGCACGGCGAAGTTTGCCCTGCTGGCTGGCAAAAAGGTGACAAGGGCATGCAAGCCTCACCTGAAGGGGTCGCTCAGTACCTAGATCAGAACGCTGATAAACTCTAAACCAAGCTGTTAGCCAGTGTTTTCCAATCCACACACTTCCTTTGAAGGTGTGGATTTTTCGTCTCTAGCCCTAGACTAATGACCCAAGTTATACTGCTTGCATTCAGCTGCATCACATGCAGATTTGATTTTATCTTTTTATTGCTAGCTTGCGGAGGATGCATCAAATGCTATCTGGGTCTTTTACTCAACCAAGGCGCTTTTTATGTTCACTTTTTACCTTGAGCGCTTTGAGTTTAGGCTGGAGCACACCCGCCGCTGCGCTTGAATATTCAGCCACACAAGCAGATTCTCAGTGGGAATCGGCAACACCTTCTCCTTTAATGTGTCGCTTAAGCCATTTTATTCCAGAATTTGGCGAAGTAACCTTTAGTCATCGCTCAGGTGAAAAAGTCAAGGCCATCATTCGCCCACTTGGGCAAGTATTTCCTGCAGGTGGTGCGCATTTAGTTGCCTTAGCGCCAAGTTGGCTACCTGGACAAGCTACTGCGGATTTAGGTCAGGTAAAAATTGGCCGTGGTGAAGCAGGGATTGAGATTGCCAACCCACAAACAGAGCTCATGCTAGAGTATTTGCAACGTGGCATGCAGCCTTCTTTGTTGCAAGAAGATAAAGACAGTCGCTATTCTAGTCGAATCGCCCGTATTTCTCATTTAGCGTTTAAACCCGCTTTTACTGAATTTAAACGCTGCCAAGCACAATTATTACCAGTTAACTTTGAGCAGATTGCACGCTCTGCGGTTTATTTTAAATCTGGTCAAGCCGATGAGCTAAATCAAGAACAAAAAGACTTACTTGATTTAATTATTCGTTATGTGAAAGCAGATCCCGATGTCGGGTATGTTTTTTTAGATGGACATACGGACTCTTACGGTACACGCCGTGATAATCGCCAACTGTCTAAGATTCGTACTGATTTAGTCTTAAATCATTTAATTCGCTATGGTATGCCGCAAGAGCTCATTAGTGCGCGTTATCATGGTGAACGTTATCCTGTAGCCTCCAATAGTTCAGCTGCAGGACGCGCAAAAAACCGCCGTGTGACTATCCGTTTAGAAAAGCGTGATCCTTTATTAGAGCAAGAAATTAATACTGATGCAGCCTATGGCACAGCAGATTTAGCGCCTTTAACCACGACACAATAAGCAAGAAATTATTGCTCTATCGTGCAAAAAGCCTGCGGAATGATCTCAGCGTGATCTGCAGGCTTTTTTATTGGGTTTCCGGCAATCTCTTTAAGTGAAATTTGGTTGAATTTATCAAGATAAGCTTGCAACACCTGTCGACTTTCTTGGTTCCAAGGTGCCGGCAAAAATGCCACCTGATTTAATGTCTTTGTTTGGATATCTTCTTTTTTCAGTACTTGTGCTTGCTGCCAGCAAGCTTCTTTGACAAAACGGCTCACACAGGAAGAATCACTTTTTTCATTGGGGATAAATAAGATTAAATGCCGCTTGGCGCGTGTCATAGCGACATAGAATAAACGTCGTTCCGCTTCAAGCTCACGTGCTTCCAAAATTTGATGCCGGAGAATACAAGGGAAATCGCCTTCTTGTAATCCCCATAAAATCACCGTATGCCATTCACGCCCTTTGGCACCATGGACACTAGAAATTTCTATACTGGCTCTATGCATTTGCCACTGGTTTGTATCTTCTTGGTTGTGCCAACGTGCTAACCACACATCTAAAGGCGCATCTTGTTGTTTTATGTAGCTTTCAAAAGTCTCTAACAAACGCACCGCTTCCAAAGCATCTTCTTCCTGACTGGCTTGCTTCTCAAGCTGCGCGTGTGCATCCAGTACTTTCAGCAGGTGTTTCACTAAACGCGCTGTAGATTTTAAACGGGCGGGGGTTAATAATCGATGCAAAATATTTAAACGTTCTTGTATTTTCTTCTGCATTGTGACGGAAGCTGTAGGTAAAACCTCTTTAATTGATGTTTTTTTCAGATCCTTTAAATCTTTGATTTGAGCAAGCGCTTTGACTAATACCTTTTTTTGCTCTCTACGTAAATATAAACTAGGCGCACTTAAAATCGCATAAAAATAATTCTCTCTTTTTTCTTCAGGAATTTGCTCTAAACTGGAAATTTTATCTTGGTATGCTAAATACATATAAGAAAATAGGGTTTGAATACTCGGCAAGTTAAAAACAAATTTATCTTGACGACCAATTTTAAAAGGGATTTTCATTTGTAGCAGGACTAACTGTACAGTCAAACTTAAGCTCCAATGGCGCACTAATATCCCTATTTCGGGCGCATTATTTGCTTGGCTTCGCCAAGTATCTAGCATGTCGATTAGTTGACTAATTCCTACTTTAGTATCTATTTTCGTATCTTGGCTTTCAGGATAAGCAATACTCAATTGATTATGTAAACGTGCCTGATTATGACGAATACAGGCATTTGCAGCAAAGGCAATTTGCGGTCCAAAACGAAAACTATAACTTAATTGATAGTCTGTCACCGGATGAAAGCGCGTTTCAAAATGCTTAAGCATATAATCTGGACGCGCCCCACGCCACTCATAAATACATTGATCAATATCACCAACCACCATAAGTTGCGCGCTCTCTCCAGCAACTATTTCTAGCAAATACTCTTGTACTGGGTTTACATCTTGGTATTCATCCACAATAATATAATCTACAAAGCCTTGCAGCGCTTTAGCAAGCTGAGGATTCTTTATCAAGGCTTGTAAGGGGCGATATAAAAGATCATTAAAAAACATGACCCCTTGTTGTGCACAAAGTTTTTCAAAAACATCAAACCCTTTAATAAAATAAAGGTATTCTTGTTGATATTTACCCGTTGTAAAAGTCTGGCTTGCATCTTCTAGCCCAGATTTCACGTGATCGCAAAAGCTCTGAAAGGCCTGTAAATGGCTATCTTCTAAAGCCTTTTCGATATTGAAGTCTCCTAAATCACTTTTATTGACTTGCCCAGCGAGCACATGCATACACTGTTTGGCGATTTTCTCCCATTGCCAAGTTTGTGTCTGGAGCTGCCTTGACGCTAAAATGCCACGCCTTTGCCACTGATGGCATAAACGCCAACCGAAAGAATGAAAGGTTCTTACATCTAAAGTAGCCGCTAGGTTTGCTGGCAAACGCCGGCTCAATCGCTGCTGGAAATCTTCTCGTGCACTACGATTATACATCACCACAAGCAAACGACGCGCTAGCACCCCTTGATCTAATAAATAAGCAACACGCTCTACCAAAGTCGAGGTTTTCCCTGATCCGGCCACAGCACTAACACGCGCATGCCCTTGTGTATGTTTCACCACAGCAGCTTGCTCAGCGGTTAGCTTGTACATCCTTGTGTATCCTCTTCTAGGACCCAGCCCAGCGGGTAACTTCCAGTATGTAGCGCAATAACCGGGACTTGTACTCCTTGTGTTTGCGGTACCAGCATACTTTGAATGCCTTGGGGCCATGCTTGTTGCCATTGTGCTTGATACGCTGTTAAAACTTGTTGTGCTTGGGCACCCTCACACCAAGTTGCTGCATCTAACAAACGGTAATAAAGATTACGATGCATACGCGCATATAAATTAGCACGTACTTTGATATAAGGCACAGGATCTTGTGCAAATTGTCCTAAGCACCAAGGTGCTTTTTGATCGAGCACGCAGCTGTCTCCACTTTGGGTACGCCCTTGATAGTGGCCAGCTTCAGCATCCCAGTGCATATCAACTAGGATAAAAGGCACATCTTCCACGTGGATTTTTACTTTTTCTGCTGGCGTAACTAAATAGTAAGCGCCAGCCTCGTATTTCAAAATTGATGCAAACAAACGTACCAAGGCCGCACGAGTAAAAGCCTGTCCTTGATAAAACCACTGGCCTTGGGCATTGATACGTATATCTAACTCCCCACAATAAGGCGGATTCCAAGTCTCAACAGGTGGTACTGAGTGCGATGTCAGCGCTTGCATCGAAGCTGCCAGCTGCTGTGGGTTGATAGCACTTGGCATAAATTCCCTCGCTTGCGTGTGACTGCGTAAATCTGTTCAGTTTAACCGTTTGTTCCCAACTCTGCATCCCGAAGGCGACGCCCTCGTTGCCCACGATTTCCCATGCGCACACCGATATCCATGAGAAAGCGGAAAAATTCCTCTTTATCCTGAATCACTTCTTGGAAAAATTGTGATTGATTTAACACCGCCGCGCCATGTACTAAAGCCCAAGAAGCACAATAATGGAAATAAGGTGGCACATCTTCTAAGTGTCCCTCAGAAACACGTGCATTAATCAAATCCGATAGACTTTCCAAATTACGCGCACGAAATTTATGCACTTCTTCGATTAATTCAGGAATTGAATTAGATTTAACTAATTTCTCCTCCAAACGATTAAAGAGCAGATATTTTTCAGGATTTTGCATACGGAATTCAAAATAAGCACGCGATAAGGCTTCTTTATCCTCCGCAATTTTAGGCGATTGAAATAAAGCTGCCATTTCACGCTCATAATCCAACATAAGACGCACATAGATTTCGGCTTTAGTGCGAAAATGCTTGTAAATCGTCCCTTTACCTATCCCGACATGATCAGCAATCATCTCCACTGTCACCCTGTCTTCACCATATTGTAAAAACAGTTCAAGTGCAGATTCCAAAATCCGAGTTTCCCTTAACCTAAATTCCTGCACTTTACGTGCTTGCTTTTCTACTGTGGATGCACTCATAGTGGCCTCACGGTTTGAGATAGTGATTATTCACACTCATGCTTGCTCGCTTGTATAGCTTGAGTGACATTTTTTGTGCACTGCACACAAAGATTATAATCGACCTCTAGATAATCAGCGACACCCACATGCAGATTCTGGTTAATTTTCTATGACATTGTGCATACAAGCCGATAAAATGTTTTACGTTTTAACTAATTAGCTCATTTTTTTCACCTAAGCGCCTAGGTTTTAGTATGCTAAGTCCAAACGGGCTTTGGCTTATATAAAGCATGATTTATCAAAATGTTACTCAAAATATGTACAATACGGATGTGTTATCTAACCTAGCTTGCTTAGACATTGAGGCGACAGGCTTGTACACAAGTGAATCTCGGATCACAGAAATTGGCTTGATTTTAATCGATCAAGGCCAAGTCGTACGCCGTTGGCAACATTTAGTGAATCCACAAACTCAGATTCCTCAACCGGTACAAGCACTGACAAGGATTACCATGGAGATGGTGCAAGATGCGCCTGTTTTTGCTGATTTAGCGCAAGATCTTGCTCATTTACTGAAAGGACGTGTGCTTGTGGCACATAACGCACGTTTTGATTATGGTTATTTGTATCATGAATTTGCTCGTCTAGGATATCGCTACCACACAGAAACCTTGTGCACTTTGCGCTTATCACGCAAACTTTATCCTAAATTTCGTCATCACAGCTTAGAGCATCTAATTCGCCGTCATCATCTACGGCGTCAGGCACGCCACCGAGCACTCGGCGATGCACTGACTCTTTAGCTGTTTCTGCAGCATTTAAGCAGTCATTTTAGTCAACAAGTTCTGATCCAAGCGATGCAGGATATACAAGCACAAGCGCAATTACCTGTCCATTTGGATCCTGGTAAATTACTAAGCCTCCCAGAAAGCCGTGGAGATTATCAGCTCTACGCTTACCAAGACAGCCAAAAAAATCAGCCCCTAAGCACGCATACTAATGTATCTAATATCAGGGCACATCTTGCCTCTTACCTCAACTTACTTCTCCAACACACACAAGAAACTTGTCCAGAAAAGGCGCGTACAGCACACCATCTACTCACCTGTTTAGGGCAGATTACTTGGTCTAGCCCCGCATGGCATCCACAACAAAGTTTATCTTTTGCTACTCCTTGGTTATGTGAGTCGAAGGATTTTTGATATTAGCTAAAGAGGTTGCTGAGGAAGGCACAAACGGCCATTGCCAAGCCGTTTTATGGGAACTTTTAGGCTGTAATGGCTGAATTTGCGCTTGAATCACATAGGTTCCCCGCCAGCCAACACCAGAATCCTTCAGCTTGTTAGGCAGCTTGTGGATTCGATAGACACTCAAATGCGCCGCTTGTAACTGATTGACAACCGCTTGTGGTGTACGCCAAGTAGTCGACGACCAAGGGGACATCTGCTTGCTTTTTGCACGTGCCAACCCGCCTAGGATACTAAAAGGACAAAATCCCAAAATCCAGATATAACCACTAGGACGTACCACACGTACAGCTTCCGCTAGCACAGCTTGCGGACTTGTACAGACCTCCAACATATGATGTAACACCAGCTGATCCATACTATGTTCAGGTAAAGGCATTTGATGAGGCTGACAAATTAAGGCCGTTTGCGGCTTACCTGCCATATCAGGTTGCCAACTGGGCTGCCAATATAAGGTGTGATAACAGTTAGCAGGTAACCAGGCTTGCTCATAGCATGCACTCATACATAAAAGCTGCTCACCGTAACGCCCCTTGTGTAAATAAGAAGCAAGATATTGGCTTTGATACTGCAAAATCTGCTGACCAAGAGAGGTGCGCCACCAAGGTGCATATTGACGTAAAGGCAAAAGGTCACCACTTGAACTTGCGTACTGGCCAGCGAGTTGCTTATTTATTTCATCATCTGGATGCACAAGATGCTCTCACTATATTGGCATAGGATTTGATTAGCATGAGTATAGGCCTGCATTGGTTGACTGATCCAGAACGCAAAAATTCCCTACAAGTTAATTGAAAATCAAGAGCTTGCTTTTTTTTACTCAGCATGCTAACACAGGAATCTTATATCAGAGGGAGTTTTCTTTATGCTTAAAATTCGCCCCTTAGCCGCTTTAGACGATAACTATATTTGGCTATTAACTCAAAGCGGTAGTTCAAGATGCTGGGTTGTCGACCCAGGAGATGCACAAGTTGTACAACGTGCACTCACTCAGTATGAATTGCACTTAGAAGGTATCTTGCTCACGCATCACCACTCAGATCACATTGACGGCGTGCAGGCCTTACGCAGTGCAGATACCCTAGTGATAGGTGCCGCTAAAGATCAGCATAGATTACCAGAGTTAAGCCTTAGCTTAAGTGCGGGAGATAGTTTTATTCTCTTGGGACGCACCTTCCAAGTATTAGAATTCCCCGGACATACTTTGGGCCATGTGGGATACTTTGCGCCTGCGGAAGAAGCGGAACAAAGCCCCTTATTATTTTGTGGTGATACCTTGTTTTCTGCAGGTTGCGGACGCTTATTTGAAGGCAGTGCTGCGCAAATGTGGCAATCTTTACAACAAATTATGGCTTTGCCAGAAGAGACCCTCATCTATGCCACACATGAATACACGCTAAGTAACCTGGCCTTTGCACAGCATGTAGAGCCCCATAATCAGGCACTTAGCCAGTATACAGAAGGTTGCCGACAAGCACGGGCAGCAAATCAACCCACCTTGCCTTCTTCCTTGGGGATAGAATTAGCTGTTAATCCTTTTTTACGTGTACAAAAAGCACAGGTGCAAGCCAGCTTGCGCGAGCATGCGGGCTTATCGGAACAAGCATCTATAGACGAATACTTTGCCGCTTTACGTACTTGGAAGGATAATTTCCGTTAATGGGATGCCACCAACCAAGATCCTCCCACCGCAAACACATACGGCAGCTGCAAATAGGCTGCCGCCTTCGATGCATTGATTCCCCCTGTAGGACAAAAATACATTTGGGGCAAGGCAGCATGCAAAGCGGATAAATATCCTATACCTCCCAAGGGTTCAATCGGGAAAATTTTCACCGCTGATAAACCATACGCCTGGGCTTGCATGAGTTCGCCGGCGGTGGCAATGCCCGGCAAGATATGCATCTTTAGATTTAGCGCTTCTTCTACTAAAGCTGGCATCCATCCAGGCGTAACAATCGCTTGAACCCCCATTTGCTTAAGCGCCTTCACCTGAGATTGCTGAGTGACAGACCCAACCACCAGAGGTAACTCAGGCACTGCTTCTTGCCAAGCGCGAATGTTTTCCCAAGCATTCGCATCTCGCAAAGTCAGCTCACACACTTTGGCACCTTGCATACTCAAGTGCTCGCCTAAGGCTTGCCAACTCGGGATTAATTTAGGCAAGGTAGTCACTACAGGGAACACAGGTCCCAAAGCTTGCCAAAAAGCTAAACTCATGCGCGTAACCGCCCTATTTGTTGTTGTAAGTCTTGTGCAAGTGTAGACAGCGCATGACTATCTTGTGTTGCTTGGGATGCCCCTTGGCTTACTTGCGCAGCTACCTCACCAATACGGGTAATGCTTCGGTTAATATCTTCAGCAACTAAATGTTGCTGTTCTGCAGCACTGGCAATTTGCGCAGCCATATCATTAATACCCTGTATTGCCCTAACCACAGTTTCTAACTCTTGTACGGCTTGATCTGCTGCTGCTTGCGTATGCTCTGCTTTCGCATGTCCATGCTCCATACTCTGTACAGCACCTTGAATTTTGGCTTGTAGCCCATGAATTAACACATCAATTTCTTCTGTCGAAGTTTGTGTGCGAGAGGCAAGGTTTCTTACTTCATCTGCAACGACGGCAAAGCCACGACCTTGTTCCCCCGCGCGCGCTGCTTCTATCGCGGCATTTAACGCGAGCAAGTTGGTTTGCTCAGCAATTTCACCGATCACTCCTAAAATACGATTGATATTATCGCTTTCAGCCGCCACCGCTTGAATCACTTGTGCAGATGTTTGTACATCTTGTGCTAATTGACGAATGGCATCTGCACTTTGATACACTGTGTCACGCGCACCCAACACCTGCTGCTGCACTTGGTGCGCTTCTTGTGCAGCACCTGCAGCATGCTGGGCAACTTCTTGAGCACTGGCTGTCATTTGTGTCATTGCTGTAGCCACTTGATCAATTTCATGGCTTTGCTTATCCACGCCTTGATTAGCTTGTGCTGCAATTTGTGCTGATTGTGCTGCTGATGCTTGCACCCGAGTTGCCGTTTGCCGCACATCAACAACCATTTGCCGTAAGTTTTCGGTAAATTGATTAAAATACGCACACAAAGCAATCAACTCTTTATGCGATTCAATTTGCAAGGCTTTTGTTAAATCTCCATCACCTGCGGCTAACTCCTGTACTCGATCCACCAAATTTTGCAAGGGGCGCACCAAAGAGCGCGAAAAACCCCATAACATCAGGACACCAAGCAAAGCCATCGCTGAACCAATAAGAAATTGCTGTTGAAAAACTCCCGCAAACAAATTGATCAGCGAGGTTTCCAAAGTCTGTACTTCTTGCGTTACCAAGTGTGTCGGTAACTCTACCAACACACCCCACGCATTGGCTTGCACGCTAGGAAAGCGGATAGGCTGCATCACACGGACCCAATTTGCATCACGTGTTTCATATAAATGATTTTTTGCAAGGTGATGTTGAATTCCTTTTGCCAACGCGGGTAATTGATTTTGTAAACTTTGACCAGCCCAAGTTTCTCCGTGGGTTGAGGCAAGAATACGCCCACTTTGGGTCATTAAGGTGAGATGCGCTTGCCCTTGGTAAAACTGAGCAGCCGCTTTTTGTAGTTTTTCTTGCAAAAAATTTAGATGGAAATCAACGCCTGTAATCCCTAGAAAGCGCCCATCTTTAATCATAGGCACCACCAAGGAGGTCATTAATACTTGCTGGCCTTGGACTTCGTAAGTGTAAGGATCAAGCAAACACGCCCGTAAATTTTCTTTAGGACATAAATACCATTCTGAAAGACGTACTCCGGCGGCATCTTTTTGTGTGTTGTACTTTTCTCCTGTCACTTGATAAGCAAGTTGTCCTTGGAGACTGCGACTCCAATAAATATCCAAAGTACCCACACCTGGTTTACTATGCTCACTTGCTTGCTTAAACACAGCATCCTGCCCATCAAAAGCATTTGGCTCCCAATCAGTATAAATCCCCCCTAAGAAAGGACGCTCTTGAATCACTGACTGCAGCAAGGTTTTGACTTCTGTACGTTGTAAATTCAAGGCAGGATCTTGAGAGGCTTGGTATAAGATATCCGCGAGTACTTTAGCAACACCAAATCCTTCTTCAATACGTTCACGGACTAGATTCGCCTGCATTTCACCAATCAAGCGTAACTGTTGATCAATTTCATCTGTGAGTAGCTTTTGAGTACGCTCTGTCACTAATCCTTGGGCATCACGCGCGACCTGATATGAAAACCCTAAAACAATGGCCAAGGTCAAAATTAAGCTGGCACTACTCCATAAGAGGATTTTTAATTGGATTGATAAGGTTTTCATAGGAATGCCCTCACAAATATAGGGTCAAGTATATTTCCTTATACTCCCACCCAGTTGGGCGAGGGTTTACGCGGATGCCTGCAAAATCTCTCAGGGGTTTCCAAGATACCTTGCCAGCACCTTACTTCATCCCTAATACGGATCAGCCTAAGTTCAGGGTACTACAAAAAAATGACCATTGACTAACAACAAACAGGGTAACCAATGGGCGACGCTCGTTGAAATAGGCGATAAAAGTTTTCCGTCGTTGCTGTGGCTAATTCTGGTAGTGAGATGCCTCTCGCATCAGCAATACACTGAGCCACCTCATACACATAAGCCGGTTGATTGACCTTGCCACGATAAGGTACAGGCGCAAGGTAGGGGGCATCGGTTTCGATCAGCAAGCGATCTAGAGGCACACGGCGCGCCACTTCGCGTAGATCCTGGGCATTTTTAAAGGTCACAATCCCAGATAGAGAAATATACATCCCCAAATCTAAGGCCGCTTTTGCCATATCCCAATCTTCAGTAAAGCAATGCAGCACACCGGAAGCTTGCGTATCCAGCCCTTGACGCAAAATCGCAAGCGTAGCTTGTTTCGCTTCACGTGTATGTACAATCACAGGTAGTTGCAACTGACGCCCTGCCTGCAAATGGGTATAAAAACGTGCTTCTTGCACTTCACTAGCAACAGCTTCCGTATAATGGCTATCTAAACCAGTTTCACCAATGGCCACCACTCTTGGCTGTGCTTTTGCCAAAGCGCATAAGGTCTCTAGGCTAGGTTCTTGTTCCACTTCATATAAAGGATGGACTCCAAGAGATACAGAGACATCTGGATATCTTTGTGCCAACAACAACATTTGTGGCCAAGTGCTTAAATCAACACTCACACATAAAAAATGCGCCACGCCACGTGCACGCGCCTCAGCAAGCCTTTGATCTAAAGCTTCGGGCGCAAGTTTAAGCATATCTAAATGACAATGGGAATCGACAAGCGTTAAGGTATTTTTCATAAATAGGGATAAACTAGTTTAAAATATGTGTTATAACGTATAAGTTGGACGTCCTGAGCTCAAAGCACCGGCTAGGTAGGTTTCTATTTTATCACGCACCAAACTTTGATCTTCATTAAACTGCAGGCCTATACCCGGTGTACGCCGACCTTGCGCGCCTTGCGGTGTCACCCACACGATTTTGCCCGCAACAGGTAACTTTTGTGGTTCGTCAATCAAACTCAATAACATAAAAAGTTCTTGCCCTGGGCGAAACCTGCGTGTGGTAGGAATAAACAACCCGCCAAAACGCAGAAAGGGCATATAGGCAGCATAAAGCGTTTGCTTGTCCTTGATCGTTAAAGTTAAGACATTACGGGCTGCGGCGCTCATAAGCTATCATCCCAGGTTGAAGGTTGATCATCTGTTTACTGCCACTCAAATTCGGCTACTAGTGATAAAGTATCGGCGATCTTGGCTTAACTTGAACACAAATCAAGTGATTTCCTTCAACACAGGTATTTTTAACAAACAAACTAATACAATTTAAAGCCTTGTACTAACTTATCAAGACGCTGAGCAAGGCTCACAAGTGCATCACTGACCTGCGCCGTACTTTGTGCATCATCACGGGTACGCTCTGCGATTTCATTGATAGATTGAATCAAAGCATTCACTTCTTCTGTGACCTGCTCTTGCTCATGTGCCGCTTGTGCCATTTGGCTATTTAAGGCATTAATGCCTGATACCGCCTGTGTAATGTGACCTATCGATTCTGCAACTTGCTGGACATCTGTGACCCCTTGGCGTGCATCCTGATTGGCCGCTTGCATCACCTTGATGGCCTCTTGTACTTCCTGCTGAAGCTGTTGAATTGTTTGCTGAACTTCTTGGGTTGAGACATGGGTACGATTTGCTAATGAGCGGACTTCATCAGCCACCACAGCAAATCCGCGTCCTGCTTCGCCCGCGCGGGCTGCTTCAATTGCTGCATTTAAGGCTAATAAATTAGTTTGCTCTGCAATCGAAGTGATCATGTCTAATACATGGCCCACCTGTTCACTGTAATCTCCCACTTTATTAATGACTTGAGTCGCTGATTCAATGCTCTTACTCAAATTTTCAATGCCTTGGATCGCACCTTGTGTCAGCTGATGACTTTGCTGAGCTTCACTATCTGCATCTTGGGAAGCTTCTGAAGTACGTGCCGCATGTTGCATCATCTCTTGTACACAAGAGCGCATTTGCTGCATTGCCGACACCACATTTTCTGTTCCGTGGCACTGTTCACTTGCTGCTTGAGTTGTTTGATCCGAAACTTGCGAGATTTGCTGTGCCGCTTGTTGCAAGGTTTGTGTTGTACCAGCGACTTGCTGCAGGCTATCACCAAAGCGTTCTAGCATGCGATTAAAGGTATTGGATACCATACCTATTTCGTCAGTCCGCTGCACATCTTGGGTGCGCAAACTTAAGTCTGAATCTTCTTCTATCTGCTGCATGACATTACGTAGACATTCTATAGGACGTATAATTAAGTGCCTGACTAAAAACACCATTAAACTCATGCCTACAATAAATAATAAAACTTGTACTCCAGCCAAACGCCACAAATTCCCACGAATTTGACCATCCAACTCAGCTAAGGAATAACTGATACGCACGGCCCCAACAATGGTGCCTTCATCGACAATGTGGCAGGTTAAACAATTGGTGCCTCTATAATTGCTCGTTGCAACAATCGGTTTAACCACAGTTAACAAGCGCCCGTCTTGCGTATCTTCTATTAGAGTGATGTCTTCTCCCTGCAAACCACGCTGGTCTAATGCATCTTTGACTTGTTCCTCCGCACGTCCTGGGCCAAAAAAGCGCGTAATTGGCTCACCACGGACAATACGCGCATCTACAACCCCAGGTTGGCTCATGACCTTGGTACGCAAAATATCTCTATTATCCAACGTCCCAGTAATCATCATAATATTTAGGGCGTCAAAATAAGAATCCGCAGTATCATGAGTGTGGCGTGTAATCACATTTTCGACCAAGGTCCGTTCGCTGTGTACGGTAAAAGCCATGGAAACCAGCATAATCAATACGAGTACGCCGACCAAAGCCGCACTTATCTTAGCTTGCACACTCATTCCCGCAGTTTTTTTAGGCATGCTTGTTAACTCCGCATACGTCACTAGGCTTGGCCTGTACGCATTTTAATGCCTTCGCTTATACTACGAAGGTCGTTTTATTAGGCAGCTTATCGAAAATTTATCTAGACGCAATCAAGACAAAAACATGAAGCACTACAAGCATCCATCTTAACCCATCATCAGATGCTCGGATTTTATTCATTTATAAGGCATGATTTCAAGCATTCTACTTTAGTCGCCTTTCTCTCCGTTTAGAAACCGGATTTGCAAGCACGTTCGCCAAAACATTATCACTTTACTATCATCACCAAGGTAAATTTATTTATGTCATCCACAGATCAAGCCAAGGTTTCCCCACAAATCATTGCCTATCAAGGGCATGAGGGGGCTTATTCTCATTTAGCTTGCCGCAATGTCTTTCCAGAAGCGCAAGCCTTAGCTTACCCAAGTTTTGAACAAGCCATGCAGGCCGTCGTCAAACAAGAAGCACAAGTTGCCATGATTCCGATTGAAAACTCGACAGCAGGCCGTGTTGAAGAAATCTACCGTGCTTTACCTAAAGCAGGTCTATTTATTATTGGCGAATATTTTCAACCTATTCATCATTGTTTATTAGCTTTACCTGAAGCCAACCCAACAGAAATTCATACCGTCGCATCACACCCCCAAGCGCTTGCCCAATGTGCACGCCATATCCAAGCTTTAGGCTTAGTTGCTGAGGCCGCTTCTGATACAGCAGGGGCTGCTAAAGCGCTTGCACAAGCAAATAATCTCCATCAGGCTGCGATTGCTTCTAGCATTGCCGCTGAGCTATACGGACTGAAAATCTTAGAATCTCAGTTTCAGGATGAAGATACCAACACAACCCGCTTTGTTATTCTTGCAAACTGCCCCATAGAACTCACTTATCAAGTAAAAACACCTTATCTAACTTCGTTATTATTTAAAGTAAGAAATTTGCCAGCCGCCTTGTATAAAAGTTTAGGTGGCTTTGCAACCAATGGGATTAACATGGTCAAACTAGAAAGCTATATGGATAGACGCACCTTTACAGCCACAGAATTTTATCTCGAAGTAGAAGCACATCCGCAAGATCCCGCAATGCAACGTGCTCTAGAAGAGCTTGGCTTTTTTGCTGAAGATGTCCGCTTATTGGGCAGCTATCATCCCCACATATTGCGCTACCAGTACGCTTAGTGAATAAAAAAAGCACCAAAAATTTAGGTGCTTTTTTGTCAGCCTACTTTCTTATCAATAAAAGTTTAATTGATGATTCTTTGATTAGTTAAGCTTCACTTTAAACCCTAAACTAATCAATTTTTGCGCCAAAGCCTTTTGTTTACTTTTCAACTCTACGCGCACATTAGCAAACTCACGACGCACAGGATAATCACGGCGTAATTGATCATAGGCTTGCGCCGGCGTTAAAGTACGCAAAGCTAAACGCAAAGCAAGATCATCCGAGCGCACATCATAACAAGCACGAATGAGCGTGCGCACCCCTTGTTCAGGTAACATCTGTGCAGAAAAATTAATTTTACGTAGCGGTGGCTCAGGGATCAGCTGACCTAATTGCTTACGCATTGGCAGGCCAAAGTGCTGACATAAGCTTTGGCAGACCATTTCAGTCCCTCGCAATTTACCGTCCAAACTGTACCCAGCAATATGCGGTGTTGCTAAAGTTACCAATTTAACTAGTTCCGCATCAAAGTGCGGTTCTTGTTCCCACACATCTAATACAGTTAAAAGATCTTCCTGTGTCTGTAAACGTTTTTTCAAAGCTTGGGTATCTATAACAGCACCACGGCCGCTATTAATAATAATTTTGCCTGCAGCTAAATTTTGAATACGTTTTTTATCTAGCAAGTGATGCGTTGGATGCACTCCTGAGCTAATTAATGGTGTATGTAAGGAAATAATGTCTGCTTGCTCTAATAAAGTATCTAGATCAGCCCAACAAGATTCTGGAAAAGCCTGTTCATTTTTAGATTGTAGAGGAGGATCATTAATTAAGATGTTTACACCAACTTGGTGCAAGCGCTCATATAAACGTCCACCTACATTACCAGCGCCAATAATACCCACAGTTTTATCTTGTAATTCAAACCCTTCCCGCTCTTCTAAATAGACAAGCGCACTCAATACATATTCAACAACAGATTCTGCATTCGAACCTGGCGCATTAGCAAAAGCTATTTTTTGATTTTTTAACCATTTAAGATCAATATGATCCGTTCCAATGGTTGAGGTCCCTACAAAGCGTACGCCTGAATGTTGTAACAAATCTGCATCCACTTGCGTCACAGAGCGCACCAAAAGTACATCGGCTTCTTTAAGATATTTCGCTTTAATATCTCTTCCTAGATATACTTTAATCTTACCAATATCTGCAAAAAACTCTTGTACCAAGGGAATATTTTCGTCAGCAATGATGCGCATGGGTTAACCTCTAGCAGAGATGCTGTGAAGATAAGGTCTTCCAGTATGCCGCATTTGTTCGAAGGCAACAATTATTTGAGGGTGTAAAATCTCCTGATCCAACAAAGGGAATCCCCAAAATTAGTGCCTTGATTGCTAGAGATCAAAACCCGTCATAATACTGCACTTGCAAAAGCAATTTTGCACATAACAGAGGCTTTGTCTGTGCCTGTGCTATAGTGTGTTACTAATCTTTTCTTATCATCCAAGCTGCTTGGATGTAAGCTTGCCAAGCGCCGCTGGAATTTTTGACTTTTTTCATTTTTGTATGCGAGGAACGCATGTCGCGTTTACTAATCCTTGTTGATAAACCAGAAGATTGGACTGCTTTCTACCCCACAGAAGACCTGATCTCAGCGCAAGATTATCTTGCACAAGGGAGCCAGCAGGAAGATAACACACCGACCCAAGTGATTAATTTGTGTCGCAATTATCGTTACCTTAGCTATGGCTATTATTGCTCTTTACTTGCAGAAGCAAGAGGTCACAAAGTCATTCCATCAATTCAAACAATCAATGATTTAGGTAAAAAATCTATTTATGGTTTGAATATGGAAAGCTTAAATAAAGCGCTAAATAAAACACTAAGCAAAAATCCAGAACTTGCCCAGCAAGTCACTTGTGAGCAAGAGTTAAGTATTCAAGTTTGTTTTGGTCGTACACGCTTTGAGCCGTTAGCCGATTTAGCTCGCCAAATTTTTGAGCGTTTTCCTTGTCCAATTTTAAGTATTACTTTTCGTCAAGGGGAACATTGGTTAATTCAAGCAGTAAAACCTGAAGGTTTATCTCAACTTAAAACAAATGAAGAAGACACTTTTGCATATGCTTTAGATACCTTTTCACGCAAGGTATGGCGCAAACCCAGCTTAAAACGTAAATATCGTTATGATATGGCTATTTTAGTCGATCCAGAAGAGAAATTACCGCCTTCAAATACAGGTGCTCTGCGCCATATGATCCGTGCTGGGCGTCGTCTTGGTATTGATGTTGAGTTAATTCAAAAACGCGATTATACCCAGCTTGCTGAATATGATGCTCTTTTTATTCGTGAGACAACTTCAATTAGTAATCATACTTATAAATTCGCTAAAAAAGCTGAAATGGAAGGTATGATCGTGCTTGATGATCCAAACTCTATCCTCAAGTGCACGAATAAAGTCTATCTTGCTGATTTGCTGGCCAAAAAGGGCGTTCCTATTCCAGAAACACACTTTTTATATAGGGATCGCAAAGATACTCTAGATTTTTTAGTCAACCGGAATCAGTTTCCTTTAGTGCTCAAAATCCCTGATGGTGCTTTTTCAAAAGGTGTTGTAAAAGTAAGTCATGCAGAAGAATTAGTCACTCAAGCTAAAGCATTCCTTAAACAGTCTGCCATTGTTATTGCACAAGAATTCATGTATACAGATTATGATTGGCGTATTGGCATTTTAAATAATAAGCCTTTATTTGCTTGCCAATATTTTATGTCTAAAGGACATTGGCAGATTTATAATCATGCTGGTGGAAAATCGGTTTCTGGTGCTTTTCGTACCTTACCAGTACATGAAGTACCCACTAAAGTCCTTAAAGTCGCCCTTAAAGCCACTAAGCTCATAGGTAATGGACTATATGGTGTTGATATTAAACAAAGTGGTGATCGTATTGTTGTTATAGAGGTAAATGATAACCCCAACTTAGACGCTGGGGTTGAAGATGCGTTTCTTAAAGATGATTTATATCGTTTACTGATGGAAGACTTTTTACGCCGCCTAGAATGCCAACGTCTAGGTTTAAGTTTATAAAGACCCAGTGAGTATAGGAGTGATTTTTATCACTCCTTTAATATTATGCCCCTTGATGATTACCTCTATCTTGACACAGAAAACAAGCTTTATTTACAAGGTGCTTGGCATACCAAGACCCTAGCTTTTATCGAAACACAGGTGCGCAACCATTGCCACCCTGAGTATTTACAAAGCGTCACTCATATTCATGCAGATATTACGCATTTAGATACTAATGCAGCTTATCTCTTGGTAAAGTTATGCCGTTATTTTAACCTTGATCCTGAAGGTTTAACTAAAGAACAACAGCAAACGTTTACCTTAGTGACAGCACACCTCTCTCCTATTCCTGCTAACCAAAACAACTTGCCTTGGTTAGCTTCTTTTGGTAAAGCCTGCTTATCCCCTATACTCCAAGCAAAAGCCATGCTCGCTTTTCTTGGTGAAATGAGTTGGGCTTTAGCAGAGCAAATACGCCAACCCAGCAAAATTCGTCTTGGGTTAATTCTCTCTGTGATTGAAAATGCTGGTGCTTATGCAATTCCTATTATTAGCTTATTATCCTTCCTTATGGGCGCTGTCATTGCTTATCAAGGTGGACTGCAATTACAGACTTATGGCGCTAATATTTTTATTGTTGAACTGGTCAGCCTCACTTTATTACGCGAGCTTGCACCTTTAATTACAGCGATTATTGTTGCAGGTCGCTCTGGCTCTGCTTTTACTGCAGAAATTGCGACCATGTCTATTAATGATGAAATTCGTGCAATGCAAAGCTTAGGATTATCGCCGCAACATATTCTTGTTCTTCCTAAAGTAATGGGGTTGATTTTTGTATTACCCTTATTAACTGCGTTAGCAGATGTGGCTGGACTTGCTGGTGGCATGTTAGTTGCATTATTACAACTTGATGTCAGCTTTTCTGAGTTTTTACAACGTGTTCCTGAAACGGTCTCAGTCAATCATTTTTTAGTAGGTATTAGTAAGAGCTTTGCTTTTGCATGGATTATTGCACATGTCGGCTGTATGCAAGGGTTCTATGTACAAGGGGGCGCAGACAGCGTTGGCCGCCAGACAACTAAAAGTGTTGTACAATCTATTTTCTTAGTTATTTTGGCGGATGCACTTTTCTCCATCCTGTTTACATGGTTAAAAATTTAAGGTGCGCCATGTCTTCTATTATTCATATTCAAGGTTTAAGTACCAAATTCCAGACAGATACGGTTCATGAGAACTTACATTTACGTGTCAAAACAGGCGAAATTTTAGGCATTGTCGGTGGTAGTGGTACAGGTAAATCCGTATTACTCAGTCAAATTGCTTTATTAAGACGTCCAAATGCTGGTGAAGTTTATTTATTTGAACAAGCTACGGCTAACCTAAGCGAAAAAGCTTTATTACCAATACGTCAACGCATTGGTGTCATGTTTCAACAAGGTGCTTTATTTTCTTCCTATACAGTGTTGGAAAATATTTGTGTTCCTTTGCGCGAACATACCAAGCTTTCTAACAATTTAATTCGTGAGCTGGCGATGCTCAAGCTCAAACTTGCCGGCTTACCAGATCATGCAGCCCATAAAATGCCTAATGAACTAAGCGGCGGTATGCTTAAACGTGCAGCTGTAGCAAGGGCTTTAGCTTTAGATCCAGAATTACTCCTTTTGGATGAGCCTTCCGCTGGTTTAGATCCTGTAGGTGCACATGCCCTCGATGAGCTTATGATAAGTCTCAATACAACCCTTAAGTTAACCTTGGTGCTGGTGTCCCATGACTTAGATTCATTATGGCGTGTTACCCATAGAGTTGCGTTTTTAGGGCGTAAGCAAGTTTTACAAGTGGCTGATATGCAAACGCTTAGCCAATCAGATGATGAATTAATTCAGAACTATTTTAGTAATCCGCGTGCGCATGCGGCGCAAGCGCGTCAACTCTAGCGGAGATAAATATGCAGGCTCGTGTTAATTACACTTTAGTTGGCGCTTTTGTGCTTGCGGGTATCACCTTATTAAGTGCGATTTTATGGTGGTTACTCTATGATCGCCAACAAATTCCCATGTTGCCCTATGATACTTATATGTATGAATCTGTCTCTGGGTTAAATCCTAAAGCACCTGTAAAATATAAAGGTGTTCAAGTAGGTTATGTTGAGCGTATTAGCTTAGACAAAACAAAATTTGACCGTGTTCATTTACGCTTACATATAGAAAAAGATGTTACCCTTACTGAAGATACTAGCGCGACTTTAGCAACACAGGGTATTACTGGACTAGCTTATGTGGAACTTTCTGGTGGATCACATTTTTCCCCTGCGTTAATGTCAAGCGATAAACAAGTTGCAGAAATCCCATCACGTCCTTCTAAGTTAATGGAAATTAATCATGCTTTATCTAGTTTATTTGCACAGTTTGCTTTATTAAGTGAGCGTTTAGATACATTGGCATTACAAATGAGTGATTTATTAAAAGAAAGTAACCGCCAAGAATTTGCACGCATTTTACAAAATACACAAGCTTTGTTAACAGAACTTCGGGGGCTTACCCAAGATACACGTCAATTTACCAATCAAGAATTACGTGTTCAATTAGATACTTTGCTCACTAGTGTGACCCAGTTGGCAGAAAGCAGCCGCCATGAATTAGCGCAAACACGCCAAAATCTCACACAAGCTCTGACTGCAATCCAAGCAGATACACAGCAACTTGCTGCGACTTGGACAAAAACTGGGCAAAGTGCCCAAGGTGTCAGTCGAGATGTGAGTCAAAGTTTGGCCCAGATCACCCCACTTGTTCAGCAACTACAAAATCTCGTAAAAAGTCTAGAAGCACGCCCTAATCAGGTTGTTTTCGGCAAGCCTAGGCCTGCACTTGGACCTGGGGAATAAATTCATATAACAAAGGGGTAAGACAATGGCGAGAAATTTTATCAGGTGTTGTGGAATTTTGACTATTGGTTGGCTTTTAAGCGCTTGCAGTTTACAGCCGGTACACCACGCTCACTTATTATGGTTAGAAACTGAACCTGCACAAAAACAAGCACTTACCTTAGATACGCAATTGATTATTTTGCCAGTGCAAGTTCCCTCCAGCTTGGCAACCCAAGACTTGGCTTACCGAAATACAGGGCAAGAAATTGCTTATTTTGCAACCTACCAATGGGCAAATCCACTACCAGAGGCTATCCAAATCTTGCTAACACAATATTTAAGCCAAACAGGCCGTTGGCGAGCGGTTAGCCGAGCACAAGTGGGCCTGAATAATCCTTGGCAATTGGATACACAAGTCTATGCTTGGTGGTTTGACTATCAAGATTTACAAAATCCACATTTTTATATTCAATTGAACGCGAATCTTGTAGATCAACAAGGACATATCCATCAACAATGGCCTTGGCAGATTCGCGTTCCGCTAACCCAGCTTGGTCCTCAAGCCTTAGCACCTGAGCTAAAACAAGCTCTGACACAGTGGCTACAAAGCCTAGAGCAGCAGCTACAGATTTTTTTCACCCAACAGAAGATATCAATAAATAAACATTAAGATCATAGAGGCTTAGCGTGAAAGAAAGCTAACGCCTCCTGATTCGCCACTTCCTGCATAAATGAAAAGCCCCACGAGCATCACAAATAAGATCCCAAACACTATCCACATCAGGCGTTTGTCTTGCATGGCATCACCTATCAAGTCCGCATTAGCCTTATTCTTATTATGATCCATTCCATGCACTTAATGCACATGTTTTTGAATGAAACGGCCTGCTCGGCGTAAGGCTACGCCTGCTTGCGGAAGATAGTTATACATAAGTTGCCATACATGCGGCAAGTAGGCCCAATCATCTAGTGTGGCTTGGCCACCTTTTTCTGCAATCTTTTTGACAAGGCGCACAGCATCATCACGTAACAGTTCTTGCTGAGAAACCTGTACAAGAATAGGCGGCAGGTTTTCTAAATCGCCAAATAATGGGGAAACACCCGCATCTTCTAGATCAATATCTCGCGCATAAAGCTCTGCGAAGGCACGCATTTGCTGCTTATTAAGAATTAGGTCTGTGGCCGCGTTGAGATCTAAGGAAAGACTAGAACAAGTTAAATCAACCCAAGGCGACATAAACACAGCCGCAGCGGGTAAAGGTAAGCCATCTTGTTTAAGACGCTGCAAAAGCGCTAGTGCTAAGCCACCGCCAGCAGAGTCTCCTGCAAGCGCAATGCTAGAATGTGCCGTCCCTTGCTCTAGTAGCCAATGGTAAGCGGCCAGTGCATCTTCAAGCGCTGCAGGGTAAGGAGATTCAGGTGCCAACCGATAGTCGATTGCCAAGATGCGCGCATCGGCAAAACGTGCCAAGTGGCAGACCAGTTCCCTATGTGTATCAATAGAACCTAAGGCATAGCCGCCACCATGTAGATACAAGATGTACCTCTGGCTTTGTTGACCTTCGACATGAATAAACTCTGCTTCACGTCCGGCGATGCACAAGCTTTGACGCTGAATATCATGCGGCAAGCGCGTATTATTTAACAGGGCCTGTTGCTTTAAGTGCTCTTTTAACAACAAACACTGACTTGTCAAACATTGGCGGCTTAACAATTGGGTGCTTTTTTGCCAAAAATTTATAGGCATGGTGAACATCAAATGAAAAATTAACAACACGCAAAGCCATACCTCGTCTGTTGGCTGAGCCAGGAAAGCATACAAGCCTTACAGTGTATACTAAAGCACCGCATTTGCCATGTTTAAAGCTCTTATGATCGTGAACCCTAAGTCGCATTTTTTACTTGCAAATTGCGCCAGTTGCATATTGACCTGCGATAAGATCTTGCACATGCCAGAGCGCATGCAGGTCCATACAAGCTGCGGCACGTACTTCACCATGCAACCAAGCAGCACTGGCAGTATTCATAGGAACTAACTCATGCAAGTGTCCTTGAGTGAGTAAACTAATCACATCACTCACTAAAGGTTGGTGGCTAATTAATATTTGTGGGCTGGAAGCCAAGGTTAATATTTGCTCTAAAACGATATAGGGATCTTCCGTTGGCAAAAGCCAATCCAAGTCACCAACACTCGCGTTGTTCCAGTGTTGTGCCACCAAGTGCGCTGTTTGTTGCGTGCGTGTAAAAGGGCTTGCCCAGATTTGAGGTGCTTCAGGTAGGTGCTGAGCAAGCCAAGCTCCCATCTCGGCCGCATGTGCCTGACCATAAGGGGTAAGAGGGCGAGCCTGATCAGGCCAAGAATAGACTGCCTCAGCATGACGCATGACCACCAAAACATTTTGCATCAGCGATACCCTCCTACTTCTTCAACAGACTAAAAAACTCAGCAATAGCATTACTTGCTTAAGATCGTTTGCATAGACCCAGTCAAGCTTTTGTCAGCTTTTGCTAACGCTTTTCAGTTTTGCTATGCCAATATTTTTGCATTGACTTTTATACGCAGAATTATACTTAGCGATATAAATAATATCTCATGCTATAAAATGATTTTTTTATCTATCAAAAGAAGCAAGGGTGAAAATATTTCATATACAGAGATGGCCTCAACTTGGCTTTGTTTATTAAAGTCGTTAAGCTTGCTAGCAAGTCTTTACACTTTGACATACAGGTATCTTCAAGATGCAAGTGACACGCACAACAGATACGCAGGCACTTTTCGGCGCTCTTTTAGAAGAGTATCAATGGAACAGCCAGCATTTAACCTATAGCTTCCCAGGGAGCCAAGTCCCCACAGCTTACTTTATTGAAAGTTACGGTTTAATGGAGTTACCTGCAAGTGAGACTTCTTTGCCAGCAGGTATTGAATGGCAAAGCATGCATCCTTTAGATGTGCAACAGCAAATGGCCTTCCGTGATATTTTGGATGAAGTTGAGAATTTAACCCAACTCACTTTTACGCAAGTTGCAGATACAGTGACTTACGGCGATATTCGCGTTGCTTTTACGGATATCAATGCTTATCTCGGGCCTTGGATTGCAGGCTACAGCTTTTTGCCTGCACCAAGCCAAACCAACCCAGATCAAGCCTTTGCCGAGTCCGCTGATATTTGGATTGATAAAAGTATGCTGCACGAACTCAGTGATGAGTTTGATCCAGAAGAGTTCGGTACCCATGTGCTACGTCACGAGTTAGGCCATGCTTTAGGTCTAGGGCATCCACACGAAAACAGCATGGAAGCCACTTTTGGTACCTTGGCACCTGAGTATGATTCTTGGCAATACACAGTCATGTCTTATAACTCGCATCCTGATATGCAAGAGTTAGCCTTGCCACAAACTTTTATGCCGCTTGATATTGCCGCCTTGCAACATATGTACGGCGTCAATACGGAATATCGTGCGCAAAACGATCGCTACACCTTTAGCGATGAACTGAGCATGCAAACTTTATGGGATGCCGGTGGCTGGGATACTTTCGATTTAACAGCCCTAAGTCGTGGTGTCACCCTAGATATGAACCCAGGAGCCTTTAGCAGCATTGGCCAACACCCTTACTCTTGGTATGCTTCTGGGCTAGCTGCCTACAATCAAAATACTTTTGCCCTTGCATATGGAGTTGAGATTGAAGAAGTCCTTGCCACAGAACATCAAGACTGGATTCAAGATGCCCACCACGCGATCTCTTATCAACTAGGTGGCGGCAATGATACCCTAGTGTATTTAGGTGGTAATGACCTGATTGATGGTGGCAACGGCCAAGATACTCTTGTCTTACCTGATTTAGAAAGCTGGTATTGGTGGCGTACAGGGGAATACCTGTATGGTCAGTATCAAGACCAAATCCTACGCTTGCATGACATCGAGAACTTACAAGATTGGAATGCGCAAAACCAGCTCAGCACCTTGTATCTTGGGCAAGGTAATAGCGCACCAGAAGAATTTAGCAGTCAAGTGTATTTAACCCACCCAACACCACAAGCCTATTGGCAAAGCGATATTCACACGCCCGCAGGGATAGGGGAAGCAGTCGAAGCGCAAGTGTATCGTTTATATCTAGGTGGTTTAGGGCGTACCCCTGAAGCAGCAGGCTTCCAATGGTGGGTTGATCAGGTCAAACAAGGCACCAGCCTACTTGATCTGGCCCAAGGCTTTTACAGCTCAGCAGAATTTCAGCAGGGTGCAGATACTAATACCAATGGCCAAGTGTCTCATCAAGAACTGGTTAATCATTTATACACACATGTTTTACAGCGTGAACCTGATCAAACCGGCTATTACTGGTGGCTTGATCAACTCAACCAAGGCCATACCCAAGGGGTGAAAGTGCTAGCAGATTTCACCCAATCGGATGAATTTGTTTTAAAAACCTTAGACGCTTTTGCTGATGATGCTTGGCTGTGGGTATAAGATGTTACTAAAATTTTTGCATCCTCCCCCCATAAGCAAACCCATCATCTTGGGGGGATTTCCACCACTAGATCACCATGCCACACATTTCAGGGCACAACGGAGATTTTTTCTCAAATACACTGGTATTTCAAGCATCACTTCGTTTGCCCCCTTGATCCAGAAAACCGGACAGGCGGGTCAGGCCAAGCGCCATCAGAGCACCAATCCACGGCAGATCCAGCAAGGTCATGCTTTCGATTTTGCCCGCCGCTTGCCAAAATGAAAGCGGCTGAGGCTCTGAATACGAACACAATAAAAGCCGCGTACAAGACAACCGGGATCCTAGCCCTCAGGCACATACACCATAGAGCCGTCCTGCAGCCGATAGGTGATGCCGGCCTTCACGCCTTCGCCTTCGCCTACTTCGCCTGAGGAGGTGTAGTGCTTGAGCGTTTCCCCCTCTTTGACGATCATCTCCATGTTGTCCTGCCCTGGGTTCTTCACCACGACCACCGAATCGCTGGTCAGAGGATTGAGCGGGTTCTGGATGATGACGATCAGCAGCACGGCGATGATCACCAGAAACACATCGATCAGGTTGACCACGCTGGTGATCGGATCTTCCTCGTCGTCACGCAGGATCGACAGGGGTCGGCGCTGTGTCGTCATGCAGCCTCCTTGAGTGGCACCGATGCCGCCTCTTGCTGGCTCAGCAGCTGGTGCAACTCCTCCAGCAGCCAGCGCTTGCGTACCGACAGAATCCAGTAGCTGACCGACGCCGCCAACAGCGCGATGATCACCGCCGAGAAGGCCACCACCAGATTGTCAGCCATGCTCTGGGTGTTGCCGGCCGCCACCGCCATCAATGCAGGTCCCATCGGGATCATGGTAGCGATCAGTCCCAGCATGGGTGCGATGCGGTTGATCAGCCGGGGCCACTCGGTCTGCTTCAGCAGCGCCAGCTCCAGCTGTTCCTGATCAATCCGGCCATGATGCCGGGCTACCCGTTCCAATGGCCCGGTGCGCTCCGGTCGAGTACGGCGTTGCACATACTCCATCAAAAACTGCCCAAGCATGAACAGGGCATAAACAAACATCAGTATCAGCACCAGCAACACCGGGGTCAGAAAAATGCCGGTGATGCTGTACAGCCATTGTTCCAGTTGGTTCATCTCATTTGATTCCTTTGATCAGATTCACTTCAGGCTCACATCAGGCACGGGCGCGGCGCCCTTGGTGCCAGAATCCCGCCGCAATTGGCAGCAACAACATAAACAGCCAGTAGTCCAGCGGGCTGTCCTGCACCTCCTGGCTCACCTCTTCCAGTTTCTGGCCGCTGACCTGCTCGCCCAGTGGCTGAGGTTCATTGGCGCCTTCCGGCGGTGGCGTGGCGGCACTGCTGGCCTGATCCGGCGCCGGTGCAGCACTGATGCCATAGCCCGCCGCCTTGTCGGCCACGAACTGGGCAAAGGTGCGGTTTTCGGTATAGACGTCATGTTTGGCCGCAATCTCGGTATACACCTCGACCAGCTCACGCAGGGTTTCGTCACTGGCCTCCCAGTAGCCCTTGCGGATCGCTTCGATCATGCGCTCGCTGATCTGCGCCAGCGCCGTGGGGTTGGACTGTTCGAACCACTCACGCAGCCCCAGCTCATACTTGTCCTTGACGTATACTTCGTGGAAGGCTTGCCACTGATCGTCCCTGACCACATTGCGATCCATCACCTGCCAGCCCCAGAAGTTGTTGATTGTTTTCAGCATGTTCAGAGTGCCGGCATAGTCTTCCTGCATCATCTCTTTGACCCAGTTCGGATGCTGGTACACCGACCTCAGCTCCATCGCCATGAAGTTGGCCGCATCCTGCAGCCGTGCCTTGCGCGGGTCGCGCATGTTGGAGATGTACAGCTGGGGTGCCTCGCCATCCAGGTATTTCACCGCCATGGAAATGCCGCCCAAATACTCGAACGGATGATCGGTATCCAGCAGTCCGCGCAGGTTGGAAGAGCGCGAGAAGACCGCCGCGTCGGTGCCTTTCAGGTGCTGAGCGTAGGTGTTCACCACCTTGCCTTCGGCGTCGGTCAGCTTGCGGCTCCACTGGCTGGCATCGGGGCCGTAGGCCCAGGACATGCGCGACAGGTATAGCTCTTCCAGCTTGCCGTCGCCCTCCTCCCACTGGTCCGATCCCAGCGTGGCCTCGGGCAGCTTGGTGCCGTAGTCGCCGCTTTCGGTGCCGAACACCCGTGTCAGCGCATGATTTTCCGCCTGCTCGGCAGGAATGCCCTGCGCCACCAGCTCTGCACGAATACGCTCGGTGTTGGCACGGACGAAGTTGAGTTCTTTCGGCTCCTTCAGCGCCGCCACCAGCATCACCGCTTCATTGAAACGCTCCATCACCACCGGGAACTGGTCACGGTAGAGCCCGGTCAGGGAAATCACGGTGTCGATACGCGGACGCCCCAGCTCCTGCTGCGGAATCGCTTCAATAGCGATCACCCGGCCACCGCGATCCCACACTGGCTTCACGCCCAGTGCCCAGAAGATCTGCGCCTCCAGCATGCCCAGATGACGCATGGTCTCGGTACTCCAGAGCGTGAAGGTCAGCTTCTGCGGATAACGTCCGTGCTGCGCCTTGTAGTTGTCGATCAGCTCCTGCATCGCCTTCACCCCGGCATCATAGGCGGCCTGGGTGGGCACCCGGTTGGGATCGAAGCCATAGATATTGCGCCCGGTCGGCAGCGCATCGGGGTTGCGGATCGGATCGCCACCATAGCTCGGATCAATGAATCCGCTGGACAAACCGGTAATCAGCGCCCGGGTTTCCGCTTCGGCGGCATAGTTGTCCGCCAGCTGACGTGCTTCCCTGACCAGCTGCTGCTGCGTCGGCGGCAGGGCATCCGTTGCGGCCTGCTGCACCACATACCTGAGGACGAAGCGGTAGGGCTCGGTCTGCTTGATCTGCTTATAGTCCGCCACGAACAGGGCATCCGGGTTATCGATGCCCAGCTCGGCGGCCAGTGGCTTGAGCAGAATCAGCATCAGATTCATCGCCCGGTGCTCGTCCGTCATGGTGTCGCCAAAGGTGTGCAGGCCCAACGGTTGCAGGGCTCCGGCCAGCAGTTCGATATGGTCTTCGACTCGACGCAGGTGGGTTTCGAAGCCCTGCCGCCAGGTCTGTTCCTCCAGCCCCACGTCCTTGTGCAGGTTCTGCTCGATCACTGCCTCAATGATATTGGCCCTGGCGGCCTGCTTGACCATGCCTTCATCCACGCTGTGGTATTCCTGCAGCATGTCGTTCAGCGCTGTCAGTTCCGGTGCCAGCCCGGCCGGTGAAAAGGCCGGTGTCTGGTGCGAAACTACCACCCCACGACCACGGCGCTTGACGTGGATCGCTTCGCCGATGTTGTCGACGATATAGGGATAGAGCACCGGCGTATTGCCCACCAGCAGGTTGGGATAATCATAGGCCCAGAGTCCGCGCTCCTTGCCCGGCGTCCACTCCTGGGAGCCGTGGGTACCGAAGTGGATGATGGCATCGCTGCCAAAGCCTTCACGCAGCCACAGGTAGGTGGCCAGATAGCCATGGTGCAGCGGCACCTTGGTGTCGTGGAACAGATCCTTTTCGCGCTCGTCGCCGGGCCGATCGCTGCGCTTGGGCTGCGGCAGGATCACCAGATTGCCGGCCTCAATACGCGGGATGGCAAAGCCCTTTACCCCGCCCTTCTCCACCAGCCAGCCACTGCTGTCCGCATCGCCCCAGAACCCGGTGATCTCGCTGCGCACACTGGCGGGCAGCGCCTCAAACCAGCGCTGATAGTCCGCCAACGGCATAAAGGCCCAATACTCGGTCGCCGTCAGTTCCTGCAACGCGTCTTTACGGTAGAAAGGCCGCAACAGCGTACCGAAGCTGTCGATCAGCGTCTGTTCGTCACGGCTCTCCAGCTGGTAGCCCTCGGCCTTGAGGTCTTCGATCAATTTGGCGACCGAGCGCGGCACGTTCATGTTGGACGCACTGATGTTCTGCTCTCCGGCCGGGGTGTTCCAGAACACCAGCGCCAACCGCTTGTCGGCATTGGCCCGGCGCTTCAACTGCGCCAGCTTGATTGTCTTGCCCAGCAACAGATCGAGCTGTTCCGGCATCGGCACCATCTCACCACCTTCGTTGGTCGACAGCACCACCGGGTCCTGAATACCGATGTACTCCGCCACCGACAGTCGGAACGGGATATAAAAAGTGCTGATACCGGCCAGATCTGACCGGTATTCCTCGCGGGTGCCGTTGCGATAGTTGATCACGTTCAGCACTGGCATGTTCTGCGCCCGGTAGCGCGCCAGCCGCTGGTCCGGCCCGACACCGAGAAAGGTGTTCACGGTCATCACGTCGACGATCAGTTGCCCGTCCAGCGTGATCAGTGGTTCGTCCAGCTGATGCGGTGCCAACTCCTTTGGATTGGGAAAATCGCCCGGATTGCGTTCGATCACCGGCTCGCCCTGCTCGGCCGCAGCCGTCGGCTGGCCGACTCCCGGCCGGCCCCCTTCCGGACGCCCGCCAGCGGAACGACCTTCACGGCGGGGCGGCGTCAGGCTGCGTGCATCGCGGTAGTACACAATGGGCACGGCGCTACGCACTTCAGCACCCTGAATAAATTCATCCAGCATGCGATTTTGCGCATCAGCAATATAGGTCGAGCTGGTTTCCATGCCGATCACCGGCAGGCCTTTCCAATCCTTGCCCATACGCTGCTGCCACCATTCCAGATAATCAGCCAGATCGGTAAACAGCTCACCCGGTGCATCCGGGTGGTAGATGGCGCCATCCGGCATCGGTACGGCATCGGGCACCTGCGCCCAGTCTTCGCCCTTGAGCCAGAGCGCCAGGAACTGGGCCAGATAGGCCCTGTTCTGCTCACGCCCGCCCAGGTAATAGGCATAGAGGCGCTCGGCAAAATCGGACTCGATCCGCTCGGCCCGCAGCCGGCTCATCCAGCTCATTCGGTTGATATGCACCACCGGCTTGGCAAAACGACGCCAGTAATCGCCTGCCTGACTGTCCACCTCGGCGATATCTTCCTGCCGAGGGGCATCGACAATGATCAGCCGGGCCGCCTTGACAGCAGCTTCCAGTGCAACGGCATCGGTGCGGCTGACATCATGCCAGTTCAGACCCACACCTTCGCTCCTGGCTGCCTGCGCAACCTGATCCAGCTTTTTCCCCAGTACAAAGTCGGTGGTCAGCAGCACTACATCCGCCGCGTTGACGCCGGTCGCCAGCAGACACAACATCACACTGGCCAGCACTCTCGACAACATGCTCAGCCCCCTCAGAAACGATAGCGCACACCGGCCTGCCAGCGGCGGCCGGTGGACGGAACGATGGACAGGTCTTCAGCGTTATAGACACCGTCATACTGCATGCCGGTGGCCGGACTGCCGTTGCTGTCGTTCACGCCACGGGCGATGATCCAGTATTCCTTGTCGAACAGGTTATCGATGCGCATGAACAGCTGAATGTTGTCCTGCTCACCGCTGCCAACCCTGAGGTTGTACTCGGCCATCAGGTTCACCAGCGTGCGTCCGGCCCACTTCTCCTGATTGATCTCATCGGCCCAGGCGGTGGAGCGGTAATCAACTTCGGTGGTCAGTTTCAGGTTGTCGATACCGTACCAGTGCAGCCGCGCATTGATCTGATGTGGCGAAACACGCGGTACCCGGTTACCGCTGTTGTCATAGTGCACCAGGGTGTAGCTGTTGGCCGGATCATTGAAACCGGCCGGATCGACATAGCCGAAGCGCCCGTAGGGGTTGCCCAACGCCTGATAGAAATCGTCGTAGCGGGTAAAGACGGAGTGCAGCCAGGTATAGGACAGGTCGAATGCAAAATCCTGATGCGGCTCGGTGGTCAGCTGGAGCTCAAACCCGCGCGTTCGCGTACCACCTATATTGTCGTAAATAGCCGCTTCACCCGTCACATCATGACTGGCGCTGTTCGGGCTGTACTGACCACTGGTGTCAAGAATGAAATCATCACGTTCGACCTGGAAAACAGACGCACTGAGCGCACTGGGCCAGCCACCGAGATTGAAAGCCTGACGAAGTCCCAGTTCGTAGGTCAAGGATTCTTCGGGTTCCAGATTCGGGTTGTTGGCCACCGCCTGGTCGCCGCCGAGATCGGTGCGGTACAGCTGCGACAACGTCGGCGTTCTGAAACCGGTGGAGGCACTGGCAAACAGTGTAGAGCCCGGGGTCAGGTCGTGGGTCAGCCCCAGACGCCAGGAGTTGACGTTGAAGGCCTTGTCAGCGTCGGTGTCACTCAGATGGTCTCGGTACTCAACCTCAATTCGGTCATGGCGGGCATTGGCGGTCAGCGTGGTGTCCTGCGCCAGTTGATACTTGAACTCCACGAACAGCGCCTGGGTGTCGGTTTGACCTTCATCCTCGCTGAGCAGTGTGCCCGCAGCCGTGGTCGCGCCCCGAGAAAAGGTGCGATAGTCCCTCAACGCGCGCACTGTATTGTCCGTGCTGTCCCGGCGCAGATCCAGCCCCAGCAGTGTCCCCAGGCGGTCGCCGCTGTGGTTGAACTCTAGCTTCAGGCCACGCTGGGTTTGGGCATAATCAGTATCATACTTGTAATCATCCGCCGCCATGGTGCGCGCACCCGTGCCATCATAACTCATCGGGGCCGACCAGTAGCTGGTATCGTCCGTGTACTGATAGACTAGGCCACTCAGGCTCAGGCTATCGTTCAGCTCACGTGAATACGCCAGATTGAGGCGTTCAAGATCCACATCGAAGTTGCGGGTATAGTCACGTGACGCGGTATTGCCTTCGGGGTCGGTCGCGGCTTGGGTCGCACCCTTGACTGAGCCGTTGCGGTCCCGATAACGGTCCGACTTTTCGAAGCCAAAACTCAGATCGCTGACCTCATCCGGATACCAGGTGACGTTGCTTGACAGGGTTTCCGACCAACTGTCACCCAACGCATAGAAACTATCGCTGCTGCGGTCGGCGTACTGAACATGCGCCTGCAAGTTGTCGGTCCCGCCACCAGCTCTCAGTACGGAGCGCTCATAGCCGAAGCTGCCACGCTCATGCTCCAGCGAAACGCCTTGTTGCGCATAACCACGCTTGGTCTTGATGATGACAGCACCGGCCAGCGCGTCTTCACCGAACAGATAGGACGCCCCACCCTTGACCACATCGATGGACTCGATGTTATCCAAATCGATATTGACCTTGCCGGTGCGCTCAAACACGGGCACGCCGTCAATCACGATCACCACACCCGGCGGCTCACCCATGTAACGCTGATTCTCGACCCCCCGGATCTTGATCTTGATATCCTCACCGCCGGACTGATCCGTGGTGATGCCGGGGATCGCCTGCAATACCTGCTGCAGGTTCTGGGCATGCTGCTGCTCGATCTCTTCCCGCGACAGCGACACAGTGGAGTTGGGTTGAGTTCTGTCCTCACCGAAACGGTCCTCGATAGTCGAGGAGTACACCCGAATCACCTGCTCCTGTGCCTGTGCGGCGGCAATCGGCAAACCCGCCAAGACCATGGCGGCCCAGAATTTTTCATATCTTTTCATGGTTAGATCCTGTCTTGAAGCGAATAAATCATGCGAATCTGCACACTGACTGGCGCCTGCCCTGGGTCGGGGGGATAGGGCAAGGCGCGACGTACCGCCTGCAACGTCGAAGCGCGAAACGCGGTATGCCCTTCCAACCAATGAAATGCCTGCATCTCTCCCGTGTCGTTAATACTGACGCTGAACAGCACTTCATCGGACAGTCCCCTCGCTCGGGCACGGCGCGGGTAGGTTTTATGTTGCTCGATACGCTGAGTAAGACGCTGGGCATAACTGGGTTGAAGCGGTTTGGACGCTGTATTATTCACAGGTGGTGCAGGAGATAGCGCGGGCATCGCCGACGCAGCGGACGGTGGTGATGCAACAGCAGCAAGACTTGCTGTCTGGTCAACAGACGCCGTGACATCTTTCTCCACTTGAGAAACCCTGGCTGGCCTTCGAGAA
Source organism: Allopseudospirillum japonicum (assembly GCF_900108915.1). Lineage (GTDB taxonomy): Bacteria > Pseudomonadota > Gammaproteobacteria > Pseudomonadales > Halomonadaceae > Pseudospirillum > Pseudospirillum japonicum. The sequence goes on along the minus strand of NZ_FNYH01000005.1, from coordinate 124,723 downwards.
GGTGTAGACTCGGCAGGCACGCGAGACTTTTCCTGAACAACCCTGTCTTGCCTGACGTTTGGTTCCGGCTGATCAGCGGCTACTGCTACAGCTGCTGATCGGGTACTTGGCGGAGCCTGAACAGGAGGGGGCGGAGCTTGGACGGGAGCTGCCTTCAATTGATAAATGGCCACCAATACAGGCGCAGCTGTATAGTCCGGTGAGTGCGTTACTCCTCTAAACCAGTCCAGGTCCCAAAAAAACCAGATCAACATCACATGCATCAGGCAGGAGAGCAGCACGCCCTTGAAGATCATGTCAGCTACCTCACCGGCTCTTCAACGGCAAAACCGATACTTGATACGCCCTCTTGTCTCGCCCTGTCCATCAACGCCATGACTGGCTCAAACGGAGATCGCTTATCAACTCTCAGTAGCAGTGATTGTTGTTGTTCGACCATTTGCAACAACAGGGCATCTAACTGTTCATCAGACAGCAACTGGTCAGCTTTATATAAATGGCCCATTAAATTTATATTAATAAATACAGCATTATCGAGGCTTTTCTCATGACCACTTTTAGCATCGGGTAAACTGACTTCGAATTGTTTTTCATTAATAAAGTGTGATGTCAGCATAAAAAACACCAGAAGAATGAAAACAATATCGATCAATGGCGTTATATTAATACTCTGGTTGGATAACCGCTTGCGAGGATAATACTGCATGGCATTTTCCTATCATCAGATCCCTTGACTTTCAACCGGCTCATGAAGCATCTCAGAAACAGCCACATATAGCTGCCAATGACGCTTTTCAATCAATGACTCCAATGCATGCAGAAAAAACAATAAAGGCAAGGCAACCGCCAAACCTACACCTGTTGTCAGCATGGCCTCCCAGATACCGCCCGCAAGCATCTGCGCATTGACGCCCGTACCTTCTGACTCAATGACACGAAATGCTGATATCATGCCGATAATAGTACCTAAAAGTCCCATTAGCGGAGCCGTATTAGCGAGGACGCTCAGAGTTTTTAGCCCAGTTTCAAAATACCGTATATGCGTGGTTATCAAACGCAGCGCGAGAATGCGCAGAGCTTCCTGATCTAGGCCGGATTGCTGTGCAGCCGTGAGACGCTGAAAGATTTCTTTATATTCACCGGCCGAATAATTAGGCACCCGAGGACTTGAGTAAGCCCCCCAATTTTTTAAGAGGCGTAAATAGGCTGATATAACAATTGAAAATCCAACGACCGAATAGGCAACAAGTATCCAAGTGATTATACCGCCTTTTACTAATATATCCATGGCGCCCCCTTATTTTTAATGGCGCCATTTTAAGCATAAAAAAATCTTATCCAATGTGACATAGTGTCACATACGCACTCATAATCTGTAGTGAGCACAATCCAGATTAGGCACTATATTGCATAGGGTTTTATTGCATAGGATTTCGTTATAATGATCCTATTTAACTTAGGATCGATTGGATCTGGGGCTAGTGGAAGATGGCGTTGCCGAGATATGCATCCGTGCTCAATCTGATCAAGGAGGATCGCGTCTAGGCTGAACTTGAGGTGACGCTGATCAAGCAAACTCTTCATAAACTTCAGCTCACCGGTGAAGGTAAGCCGTTTCTCGATCAGATTCGTAGCAGTTTAAAGCAATTAGTGGCTGTTGAAGAGAATGTGACTGCGCCCCGCCCGATTGAGCGAGGGTTTACGCGGGGTTTCGCTAAAAGTTGCTGCAATATGATCACTGTGGCCGTTTAAATCCGAGTCACTCTTTGTGCTGTCTTCACCACTTCATCACGTGGCAGCACAAATTCTACATCTGTACTTTGCTCCCCTTGCATCAATAACTTAGCAACATCCTTGGCATGATAGCCAGCAAAGAGCACTTGATATAAACCCGCCACTAAGGGCATGTAAATCCCCATACTTTCGGCTTTATGTTTCACAAAACGGACGGTATTCACGCCTTCAGCTACTTGCCCTAATGCATCGACTGCTTCTTGCAAACTTTTACCTTGGCCTAAAGCAAAGCCCACACGGTAATTCCGTGAGAGAGGTGAGGTACAAGTGACAATCAAATCGCCCACCCCAGATAGGCCGAGAAAAGTCAGTGGGTTAGCGCCTAAACTTACAGCAAATCGGCTCATTTCCGCCAAACTACGGGTAATAAGCATACTTTTAGTATTTTCACCCATACCTAAAGCTGCGGCCATTCCGGCGGCTATCGCGTAAATATTTTTCAATGCGCCGCCCAGTTCTACCCCATAAATATCATTGCTGGCATAAACACGAAAATATTGGCAGCCTAACACTTGCTGTACACAAGTACGGGTATGTTCATCCGTGCTTGCAATCACAGTTGCTGTCAGTTGATGCTGAGCGACCTCGCTGGCAAGGTTAGGCCCGCTCAGCACGCCAATATGCGCAAACCCAGTTTCTTCTACTAACAACTGGCTCATCAGTTTAAAACCATCTTCCTGAATGCCTTTTGCTGTACTCACTAAAATTTGTTCTGAGTTTAAATAAGGACGCGCTTGCGCTAAGACCTGAGCAAAAGCTTTACTAGGAATTGCCATAAGTACCAAGGTCGCGTTAGTTAATGCGCTTGCTAGATTCGTAGTCGCTTGCAACTGTGGATGCAAAGCATACTCTGGCAAATACCTAGGGTTAATATGGGTTTGGTTAATCGCCTGCACTAACTCAGGGTCACGCAACCATTGATGCACAGGGTGGCCATTATGAGCGGCGATGTTCGCTAGGGCGGTTCCAAAGCTACCACCGCCCAAAACACATACTTTTGCTTGTGTGAGTGAACCCATAAACTTGCTTATCCTACGCTTTAGAAGTTGACCGCTAAAAATTGCGGCCTAGTGTAGCGAAAAATGCGGCTCCATGCTGAAAACTTTTTGCCAAGGCTTACTCAAGCAAGGACGTATTATCATCTATCGATATGCCGCACCTCAGCACAAGGTGCAATCACCTTGGTAAAAAGTGCTAACAAAGGCTTGATCCTATAACACTTGTGTACTATCTATAGGCGTAGAATAATGATGCAGCGCAAAATGGTATAAGTTTTGCTACCAATTCCATTGCCGGTGATGACAGAAGTGTTCAAAATACGCGAAATGTGCAGGATGAAAGTAAGGTTTTCTAGCGGTTGAGTGGAACATGGACCAACAAAACCATCCTCAGAGGATCGGCGTAGACCCATGTTCAATGCTTTGCAAGCAGGTGAAGCTCTAAGAGCCTAGACTAAAAATAAAAAGCATCTTCTAGCAGTAGGCTCTGAATAAAAAGCTCAGGTGCAATATAGGAAAAATTATAAGCCAGCCAAAGCTTGCACATGCTTTTCCACTGAACGTGCAAGCGCATCTAGCTCATAGCCACCTTCAAGCACAGAAACCACACGCCCTTGACTATAGGTTTTAGCCACATCACAAATCAGTTGCGTAATCCAATAATAATCATCTTCTAGTAGATTGAGCTCACCCATAGGATCTTCTTGGTGAGCATCAAAACCCGCGGAAATAAAAATAATATCCGGTCGGTGCATTTGTAAGGCGGGCAACCATTGGGCCTCTATCGCGCGGCGAAAATCTAGCCCGCCGGCACCTGCATCTAACGGTGTATTCAGGATATTGTCCCACTCAGAATCAGCATAACGCCACGGATAGAAAGGATGCTGAAAGCTTGAACACACCAGGACATCTTCACGTCCTTTAAAAATATCAACCGTACCATTGGCATGATGGACATCAAAATCCAGCACAGCAACACGCTGTACACCGAAATTTTGAATGGCGTGTTCTACCCCTACAGCCACATTGTTATAAAAACAAAAGCCCATGCTTTCAACACGTTCAGCATGGTGACCTGGGGGACGAACTGCACAAAATACATTATCGGCTTGGTTTTTGAGCACTTGTTCGGTACCCCGAATCACAGCACCTGCAGCCATAGTTGCTGCTTCAAGTGAATGTGGGCACAGCAAGGTTTCATCTTCAATAGCCACAACCCCATCTTCTGGCACACTCAGTTCCAAAGAACGCACATGTGCTTTAGGGTGGACACGAAACAATTGTTCAGGCGTCACAGGTCGCGCTTTATATTGTAATAATTCCTGCATCAAGCCCGAACGCCGTAAGCGTTCATCAATCGCAGTTAAACGATGCGGACTCTCAGGGTGCCAAGGCCCCATATTATGTAGGGTGCAATCTTGGTGCGAGATAAATGAAGTAATCATGGCCGCTCTCCCTCTATAAGAACTTTAGTTTAACGACATCTTAAGGGAGGCGATACTGTAGAAAAGTCGAGTGATCGCAAAAATCGGGGGTTTTCCGTGAGTACACGTTTTTTACGCTATTTTTTTGAGCCAAACAGTATTGCTGTATTTGGTGCTTCAGAAAAACAACTCAGCATGGGCGGGCAGGTCGTTCGCAACTTGTTGGAAGCTGAGTTTAAAGGAAAAATTTGGGCAGTGAATCCCAAAGATTATGAGCAAGTCTATGGCATTCCTAGCTTTACAGATGTTAGCGCTTTGCCCGCTTTACCAGATTTAGCCATCATTTGTTTGCCTGCCTTAAGTGTTCCTGCCCTCATTGATGAGTTGGGACGTTTTGGTGTCAAAGCTGCCCTGATTCTCAGCGGGGGTTATGTTGGCACAGACACCGAAAATGACATTACTGAAACCCAAGATAGTCAAGATACACGTTCACCCAGCCAGCGCTTTCGGGAACAAGTCTTAGAAGCGGCTAGGCCGTATGGGATTCGTATCATGGGGCCTGAGTGTTTGGGTGTGATGGTACCAGGGCGTTGCCTCAATGCGACCTATGCCGCTCAAAGCGTCAAAGCCGGTAAGGTCGCTTATATTGGTCAATCCGGTATGTTAGGCAATGCGATTATTGATTGGGCCAAAGGACGTGGTATTGGTTTTTCCCACTTGATCACCTTGGGGGAAAGTGTGGATGTTATGCTTGCAGATGTCATTGATTACATCAATCGTGCCTCCAATGCCCAAGCCATTTTATTACATCTAGAACATATTCCCGATTCGCGCCATTTCATGACTGCGGTGCGTGAAGCATCACGTAATAAACTCGTACTAGCAATTAAAAGTGGACGCACCGCCAGCGCACAAAGTATAGAAATGTTTACCCCAGGATTAAGCACACGTGATCCTGTGTATGATGCTGCTTTCGCGCGTGCTGGTGTAGTGCGGGTTGATAATAGTGAAGAACTTTTTGATGCCTTAGAGACCCTCACACGCATGAAACCGCTACGTGGTGATAGGCTAGCGATTGTCAGTAATGGCATTGGCCCTAGCCTGCTGGCAGTTGATAAACTGATTCATCACGGTGGGTGTTTAGCCCAATTGGAAGATGCCACTTTAGAACGTCTCACCCAAGCCTTGCCTTTGCATTGGCGTCGAGGCAATCCTGTAGATTTGGGTGGCGATGCCCCCCCAGAACGTTTTGCCACTGCGGTCGAGCTCCTGAGCCAAGATCCGAATGTTGATGCTATCTTAGTCGTTCATGCGCCAACACGTATGGCCTCCAGCATGGCCACGGCCACAGCACTGATTGCCAACAAAAGCAAGTTCAAACGTAATTTGCTCACAAGTTGGATGGGGTTAGAACAAGCTTTCCCTGCACGCCATGAATGCAACCTTGCCGGTATTCCGACATATATCTCCCCAGAAAAAGCCGTCAAAGCTTTTATGCACATGGTCAATTATCAACGCAACCAAGCTTTGCTACAAGAGACACCGCCTTCTTTGCCTTTTGAAACATCTCAGCAAGCGCGCCAACAGGCCCGCGCTTTGGTACAGGCAGCGCTTACCCAAGGTCGTGTTTTCTTAACCCATCAAGAAGCCACCCAACTTCTTGAAGCTTATGGGATTCAGGTGGCACCTTCTGCCTATCCGCAAACGCCACCACAAGCTGCGCATATGGCTACCGAAATTGCAGGCCCGAAAGCCTTAAAAATCGTACATAGCACCAACTGTCACCCCTTCGTCTACCGTAAACACCCACACAAGCTTTCTGCGGGGTTACAACAGGACTTAAACACGCCTGAAGAAGTCGAGCATGCGGCACAACGTTTAGCTGCCAAGGTCGAAGAGAAATTCCCACAAAGTCAGATTTTTGGTTTTTGTTTACAACCAATGCAAAGGGGCAAACATTCACTCTTACTTAATGTCGGTATTACCCGTGATCCTGTATTTGGGCCTTTAATTGTTTTTGGGATTGGCGGATTTAAAGTCAATATTTTGATTGATCGCCAAGTGGCTCTCCCCCCTTTAAATTTAAATCTTGCACAGGAAATGATTGATCGTAGCCATGCTGCGCGTTTAGTACGCGAACATTCTAATCAGCCTGAAGAAGATATGCGCAGACTCTGCCAACTCTTGGTCAAGCTATCGCAAATTTGCTCCGATCTTCCTGAACTAAAAGGTCTAGAAATCAACCCATTATTGGTTAATCGTGATGATTTCTTTGCGGTGGATGTACAAATTGATTTGGGTGACTCAGCTTACCAAGCCATCATGCCTTATCCGGAAGAGTTGCGCGAAACCGCCCTACTCAAAGATGGTCGCCAAATTGAAATTCGCCCGATTCGTGGTGAAGATGCGCCTGCCTTGTTACGTTTTCACAGTCGCCTATCAGAAGAAAGTATTCGTTTTCGATATTTCCACAATAAAGCAGATTTAACCAAGCGCGATTTATCTTTGCTAACACAAATCAACTATGATCGCCAAATGGCCTTTATTGCCGAGCAAGTTTTGGCTGATGGCAGCAAAGAAATTTTAGGTGTCGTCCGTGTGTGGACAGATCCAGATAACATTCGTACTGAGTTCTCGGTGATTATCCGTGATGATCTGCAAGGCTTGGGGCTAGGTGCAAAATTGATGCGCAAAATGATCGCCTATTGCACAAGCGTAGGTACCTTAGAAATGATCGGTAAGGTGATGATAGACAATCATCCGATGCGCGGGTTAATGGAATATTTAGGCTTCCGCTGTAAGTACAATATGGAAGAACAAGTCGTAGATGCTGTGATGCCACTGAACGAACCAGCCAACGAGTGGCAACGTCACCGTTTGGAAAGTGCCCTATAAAACCACCAAAAACCCAGCCCTAATGGCTGGGTTTTGTTTTTCCAACATGGGGTTAAGGTAATAACCATGGCTTTTGGCTATATTGAGTTTGTTGTAACACATTGAGCATAACTTGACTCATTTGCCGTGTAAAAGCCTCGAAAGGCGTATCTTCTGGCGTATAGTCCACGAGATTTTCTGCTTGAATTAATTCACGACTGAGATAATAAATATCCCCTAATTGGTCAATCAACCCCAATTCTACTGCCTCTTGTGCATTCCAAACACGCCCTGAGAAAACTGTATCCAAAGCTTGTGTAGGTAAACGATCACCACGCCCTTGGCGCACACTCTCAATAAATTGCTGGTGAGTGTAATCTAACGTCGCTTGCCAATGCGCTTTTTGCGCTTCTGTCATCGCTGAAAAAGGATCCAAAAAGGCTTTATCTTCCCCTGCAGTAAATACACGGCGTTCAATTTGCCAATTTTCCAACAAGCGATCAAAACCAAAACCTGCAGCAATCACACCAATGGAACCGACTAAGCTTGAGCGATGTGCAATAATTTGGTCAGCCGCCGCCGCGATATAATACGCACCTGAAGTTCCCAAGTCTTCAATCACGGCATACAAGGGTTTTTCTGGATAGGCTTGACGTAAACGGCGTGCTGCATCATAAATAATCCCTGCTTGTACGGGGCTACCACCAGGACTATTAATCCGTAGTACCACAGCCTGCGATTCTGCTGCTGCAAACGCCTTTTTCAAGCCACTGACGATACGCTCAGCAGACGCTGCTTGTTGATCAAGAATTACCCCCTCAACACGCACCACTGCCGTATGCGGACCTTGCACTTGGGCATCTTGCCCTTGCAAAGCCGCGATCAGTCCTCCCAGTAACAAAAGCCAAAAAATAGGCTTTAAGATCAAGCCCACATAACGCCAGCGACGTGCACGCTTTTGTTCTGCTATCGCTTCCAGTAACACACCTTCTAAAGTCACAGGTGATGAGTTGTTTAATGGATTGTTTAAAGGCGGGGTCTGAGATCGACTCGAGGTTTCATTCCACGCCGAAGGTTCAGACATAGATTATCTCCTTAGGCTTATCAAAGCCTTTAGTTTACCTTGAGTCTTGTGAGTTGCACTCACCTTTCCCATCAAGATTTTGCAGCCCAAGGTTACTTTAGTTTTTGTGCTGTAACAGCCACTGCAAAACCTCTGCAAATGTATCTAATAAAGCCACTGGCTCACAAGCTTGTAAACGCTCTTGCGGATGTGCACCATAAGTTACCCCTAAACGCGGCATCTGAATACTTTGTGCCATAGCCAGATCGAACTCTGTATCTCCAATCATAAGCGCTTGCTGCACAGGGACTTGTAACTCATCGAGTATTTCATGCAACATTTGCGGATGAGGTTTAGAACGAGTTTCATCCGCACAACGTGTACAAGTGAACAAATCTTGGGTTTGGGTTTCCTGCAAACCACGGTTTAAACCACGACGGCTTTTTCCCGTAGCGACTGCTAATTGGTAACCTGCCGCCTTCAACGCCGGTAAGCCTTCAGCAACCTGTGCAAACATAGGCATAGGTTGCGTGTTTAACTCTAGAAAATGTACCCCGTAACGCTCACGCAAGGCCTGCGCTTGCGTATCCTCAATCCCAGGACATAGCGTACGAATCGCTTCAGGTAGCCCTAGGCCGATAATAGAACGTACGGCCTCAGCACTGAGTGCTTGTGGCCAAGCGACATCTTGCGCAGCCGCCTGCATACTACTGATAATTTTGGCCTCTGAATCAATCAAAGTGCCATCCCAGTCAAAAATTAATAGCGAATACAAAGCATTAGGCTCCTTCAGCATTTAAGTGTTCAAGTAAAGATCGCCAAGCTTGATCATAAGGTGCTTGGATGTTTTGTACACTTTGCGTACTCGGGTCGGTAAAACTTAACTGATATGCATGCAAAAATAAGCGCCCCCAACCCAAATGTTTATATTTGGTATTCCAATGCGAATCACCATATTTTAAATCACCTAGAAGAGGATGCCCCATCGCCTGCGCATGCACGCGAATTTGATGTGTGCGCCCTGTGATAGGTTCAGCGTGAACTAAACTCCAAGTATTTCCCTGTTGCAGTGGTTTAAAAAGCGTCAACGCACTTTTTCCTGCCTCATCAACACGCACTTGTGCTTCCTTTGCGCCTAAGGTGGATTTACTGAGAGGATATTCCACCTGTTGATACGCTGCAGGCCATATCCCTTGCACAATAGCATGATAGCCTTTACGCATTTGTTTCGCTTTTAACTCAGTCTGCAAAGCTAAAAGTGCCGGGCGTGATTTGGCCAACAGCAAACAGCCTGAAGTCCCTTTATCTAATCGGTGAACTAATTCTAAAAATTCCAGTTCAGGCCGTGTTTGTCTCAGTGCCTCAATTACACCTTGATGCACCCCAGTGCCCCCATGCACTGCCAGACCTGCCGGTTTATTTAACACTAAACAAGCTGCAGATTCATACAAGACACTGGCTTGCAAACGTTGTTTCAGATTTTTACTGACAGGAACCTGTGCAGCACTTGCTGCTAAACGTACTGGTGGGATACGAATTTCGTCCCCCACTTGTAGTCGATAATCCGCCTTGATACGCTTTTTATTTACCCTGACTTCCCCTTTACGAATAATCCGGTAAATCAAGGTTTTAGGTACACCTTTTAACTGGGTGCGCAAAAAATTATCTAAACGCTGACCTTGTGCATGCGCATTGACTGTGAGCCACTGCACTTGTGACTGTACTTGTGTAGACACACTTCAACCTCATATAGACCTGATCAAGGCCACCAATCAAAAATAAAGCGCTAGCATAACAAAGCTTGTGCTGTAGAGATATTTTGTTAACACAGGCAAAATTTGCATCCCTGCCTTAGATTGATGCCCGCTAGCTTTACTGTTATATTCACGCTGACTATCCCAGTAAAAGTTATCTTGGTAAGCGCCCATCCTAAAAAGACTTATCAGCCAATATCTTGTCAATATTACGTTTGATGCATTTATGGGTATCTTTTGGACATTTTATCTTGATATTACAGGAAAAGGGTGGGCACGTATTACCAACAGAATTTTTCGTGACCTGTGAACTCACAGGTGACAAGTTTGTAAGCAGATGGCCTCTGCTTATAGGAAGTAAACCTGAAAGTAAAGTACTCAATATGTACTTCAGATGGCCTCTTATCACTTGTTTGAGTGTTAGGATGTAAAATAACTTGGCGTACCTGACTTTAACAGCACCCAGACCAACTTATGCCCTGTGTCAGGTGAAATGTGCAGCGCGTCGCCATGGTGCTCAATCCGACCTACCTTGCAGACGCAGTTAATTTGATATATGGCGCTGCACCTAAATAGTGATACTGATGCACCCTGCGACCCCTGCTTTCTTCACCACTATGTTGCCCTGCGCTAATGAGAAGGTGCTTCAGGGCAAAGTCTCTTAGTATGCATCTTGGCATTACAGCATACGGCGACATAATGCACGCATAAACATCTTGGTGGGCACTGTGTCTTTGTCGATGTACGCCCATACAATATCAATTGGAATCACATGAAAAGAATGCTAATTAATGCGACTCAGCCTGAAGAGCTTAGAGTTGCGCTGGTCGATGGGCAACGCTTGTACGATTTAGATATCGAATCTGGCACACGCGAACAACGCAAAGCCAATATTTACCGAGGGCGTATTACCCGGATTGAGCCTAGCCTAGAGGCGGCTTTTGTTGATTTTGGTGCTGATCGCCACGGCTTTTTACCCTTAAAAGAAATCGCACGCGAATATTTTATTCGTGAGCCTCAAGGCCGCGTCAATATCAAGGAAGTCCTTAAGGAAGGTATCGAGGTTATCGTTCAAGTTGATAAAGAAGAGCGAGGCAATAAAGGGGCTGCCTTAACTACTTTTGTCAGCTTAGCTGGGCGCTATTTAGTTTTGATGCCTAACAACCCACGCGCTGGTGGTATTTCACGCCGCATTGAAGGCGATGAACGTGCTGCACTACGCGAGGCCATGAACCAACTGCAACTCCCTGAAAATATGGGTGTGATTGTGCGTACTGCAGGCGTGGGCCGTACAGCGGAAGAATTACAGTGGGATCTTGACTATCTAGTGAAGGTTTGGGAAACCATTACCCAAGAAGCACAGCAACATCCTGCACCTTTTCTAATTTACCGTGAATCTAACGTGATTATTCGCGCTATGCGTGATTATTTGCGCCAAGATATTGGTGAAGTCCTCGTTGATAATCAAGGTGTTTATGAAGAAGCCCTTGGTTTTATCCGTCAAGTGATGCCCTCTTACCATCATAAAATTAAACTTTATCAAGATGATGTTCCTTTATTCTCACGTTTTCAAATCGAGTCACAAATTGAAACTGCGTTTCAGCGTGAAGTTAAATTGCCATCTGGCGGTTCCATCGTCATAGACCATACAGAAGCTTTAGTTTCCGTTGATATCAACTCTGCACGCGCTACCCGCGGTGGTGATATCGAAGAAACCGCCTTACAAACCAATCTAGAAGCAGCAGATGAGATCGCCCGTCAACTCCGTTTGCGCGATATTGGTGGTTTAATCGTTATCGACTTTATTGATATGTCACCGGTAAAAAACCAGCGTGAAGTCGAAAGCCGTATGCGTGATGCACTCAAATTAGATCGTGCACGCGTACAAATCGGCCGTATTTCTCGCTTTGGTTTGATGGAGATGTCACGCCAGCGTTTGCGTCCTTCTTTAGGTGAAACAAGTGGTGTGGTATGCCCGCGTTGCGATGGTCAAGGCACCATCCGCGATGTCAAATCCTTAGCTTTATCCGTCTTGCGTTTAATTGAAGAAGAAGCCTTAAAAGACAGATCTGCACAAGTTCGTGCCATCTTGCCAGTTGATGTAGCCACCTATCTCCTCAATGAAAAACGCGCTGCGATTAGTGAAGTCGAGAAGCGCCAAGAAGTGCATGTACTCATTCTGCCAAACCCAGAAATGCACACCCCTCATTACCAAGTCACTCGGTTGCGTGATGACCATTTAGAAGGTGACGAACGCTTACCAAGTTATGAGATTGAGCTGGCGGTGCCCACCAAAGAAGCACCCACACCTCATTTAAGCAATTATGCTACTGCAACCACAACGGAAACACGCACAGAAGCAGCGGTCAAAGCCTTAGTGCCACAAAATCCTGCCCCTGTAGAGCCGCCCAGCTTGGAGGCTTTAACCCAATCACATGCAGCTTTATCACATCAGCAAACACCCAATATTCTGCATCGTTTAATGCGCAGCTTGGGCAGCCTATTTAATCAGTTTAATCAACGTCCTGCAGAAGGTGCTCCCGCTTCACGTCCTCAGCAGCCACATCCTATGATGAAAGCTGCAGCAAGCACAACAGCGCCTAATGATCAAGCCGCTACGCCAACACAGGCAACAGAAAGTACACGCAAGGAACAACGTCCAAGCCAAGAAAAACCACGGGACGACAAACGTAACGAGCGTCAAGAAAGGCCTCAACGTACACGCCGTCGCGAGGAACTGGTAGCGCCCCCTGAACAGGAAGAAAAAAAGGAATCACACACACCAGCGGAATCAACGACAGAGATACCTGAACCAACCCAAAGCAAGCCGGATACACGTAAGCGCACACGTAATAATCCGCGTCGTCGTAAGCGCAATGAGCGCTTAACAGGACAGGCAGATGTTCCACCTGCGTTTGCGGATGAGAATGAAGAAGCGGCATCCACAAGTGTGCAAGCAAATGCAGACACAAGTACGCAAATTGCAGCGGATTCACAACCTCTTGTCATCCCAGAACCACAGGTCGTCGAAACTTCTGTAGTGCTTGTATCGGATGAACAAAACCCTGTTTCTACATCGTCTGCAACCCCTTCCCAAAAAGGGCCTACAGAAGTTGTTTTAGAGACGGTGCCTACCGAACAGCAAGCAGCTACTACCAGTGGTGAGCCTCCTAATCAAAAGATGCCCACACTAAACACGGCAGACACTGCACAAGAAATAGCACCAACAGCAAAACCGCAACAAGAAGAAGCACTAGCTTCTCAAGCCCCTTCGATCTTAGCGAATGGCCGTGCTTATAATGATCCACGTGAGGTACGTCGCCGCCAGCGTGAAGAAGCTGCCGCTGCCCTTGTTGCTGTCAGTCCAGTTCAAGCTGAACAAGCTGAACAAGCTGAACAAGCTGAACAAGCTGAACAAGCTGAACAAGCTGAACAAGCTGAACAAGCTGAACAAGCTGAACAAGCTGAACAAGCTGAACAAGCTGAACAAGCTGAACAAGCTGAACAGTCAGCCTATTTGCAGAGTTCGGAAAAGCAAGTAGATTCAGTGCAAATACAAGTCACTAAGCCCTAAGCAGGCTACACCCTAGACGCATCAGGGAAGATGCTCTTTGATGTAAATCAATAACCCAATATGCAAACTTGCATACCTAAATATATCGGCTATTTTAACCAAGGTCTTTTAAGACTCGTACTTTAGCAAAACTGCTGTAAACCCTCGCCCATTCGGGCGAGGAATGTCATACACAAGAAACAACATAATAATGATGCAACAAACTTAAAAGGAATTTAAGGAGGCTTTAAGTATGCCAGTTCGTGTACTTATTTTTGCTTGCTGTCTTTTGCTTGGCGTGAATTATCAAGCCCATGCAAACCCCGTCACTCCCTCAGCATCTCAGGTGTCTACCACCAGTGCTTTATCAACACAGTCTCAGGCTGAATCTAGCTTAAAATTGGATCTTAACCAAGTTACGCTTGCAGAGTTAGAACAACTCAAAGGGATCGGCCCTAAGAAGGCACAAGCTATCTTAGAATACCGCCAACAAATTGGCGGCTTTCAGCGCGTGGAAGATCTCATTCAAGTGAAAGGAATAGGTCCAGCTTTGTTGGAGACACACAAAGCAAGCTTTTATGTCAAACCGATGAAAGCAAATCCCTCTACTTCTCAAACCACTCCAACCAGTCAGCAAAAATAAAATATAAAAAAAGCCCTGAGGCAAAGCTTCAGGGCCTTCTGTCTGCTGGTGCAAACGCTTAGATACGTAGACCGCCATCACATTCGATAACACGACCTGTGAAGTAGTCGTTTTCGAGGATGTAACGTACAGAGTGTGCAATCTCAGCAGGGACGCCTAGACGGCGCATAGGAATGCCTGCACATACCTTTTCAAGTGCTTCAGGCTTCATACCAGCAGTCATTGCAGTTTCAATAAAGCCAGGCGCAACAGCAGCAACGCGAATGCCATAACGAGACAATTCTTTTGCCCAAGTGACAGCCATTGCCGCTACACCGGATTTTGCCGCTGTGTAGTTGGTTTGACCCATGTTGCCTGAGCGTGAGATTGAAGAAATATTAATAATCACGCCTTTGCTACCTAACTCAATCATTTGTGCAGCCGCTTCACGCGCACACAAAAAGACACCTGTTAAGTTAACATCAATCACTTGTTGCCATTGTTGCAAGGTCATCTTCGCAAGGACTTGACCATCTTTCGCTTTAATGAACAGGCCGTCACGAGTAATCCCTGCGTTATTCACTAAACCGTCGAGTGCATTAAAGTCACTTACGATCTGCTTAAAAACGCCTTCTACAGCTTCTTCTACGGCAACATTCGCCATGTAGTAGCGAGCTTGGCTGCCAGCTTCTTCAATCAGCTTGACCGTCTCTTGCAGTTGCTCTTCATTAAGATCAATCAAAGCGAGTTTAGCGCCTTTAGCTGCCAAATCTAGGGCCATAGCACGTCCTAAACCTTGACCACCGCCTGTGATTGCAATGACTTTACCTTGTAAATCCATAATAAAATACCTCATGGTTAGGTGTTGGAGGGGGAACATTCACTTATTCGCGTGCACGAACCTAGTAAAAATTCGGTATATTGTGCAGTGCAATATAGCGCATTTTTGCGCAGATGCGAACAAAGATTTACTCTTATAACCTTAATTTTTGCATTGCATCAATAGGCTGAAAGTCGTATACACAGATTTACACCCCGTGACTTATGCGTCACATTATTGCTGAATTAATCCTAGCACTTTGACATGACACCTAGATAACTTTTAGGCTAAAACACTATGAATCCTTTAGATAAAGTACATATTGTTCTAGTAGAAACTTTTCACTCTGGCAATATCGGCTCTGTTGCTAGAGTAATGAAAACCATGGAGTTACGACATTTAGCCCTCGTCAATCCCAAAAATTATTCAGACCTACAAGCCATATCTATGGCTGCAAGTGGCGTAGATATTTTGGAAAATGCATGTATTTATCCCCATCTTGCAAGTGCAATTGCAGAGACTCCATCTGTGCTAGGTGCTAGTGTACGTTTACGCACTTTCCCCTTACCAGAGGTGACACTAGAGTAAGGGGCAAAGCTTGCAATCACACGGGCACAACAGGGCCACCACATTGCTTGGGTGTTTGGACGTGAACGTTCTGGGCTGACTCAAGAAGAAATTGCTTTATGTACACATCAGACACGCATTTTTGCTCATCCTGAATTTGATCTACTTAACTTGGCGCAGGCAGTGCAGATTTTTTGTTACTTTCTCTATCAAGAAGCGAGTTTGTATCAAGAAACAAGTCAATCAACAAAGGGGCTTCCTGCCAAAGTGGTGAAATACCCAACAAATGCACCATTTATATGCACGCATTCATGCTTCGTTAGATCAAAGCGGTTTTTTAGCGCACAAACCTGAGGCCCAAACTTTAGCCAAATTAGTGTCAATCGTGCAACGCGCTGAGTTACAAAAAAAGGAAGTAAACTTGTTACATGCCATTTTGTCTACACTTGAGCAACATAAAACACCTACTCCGTAACCTAGGGTATCGCGAAAGCACTAGAGACTAGGAGACAACACCTTATAATGCATACAAATTACCTTGATACATATCAAGCTTTCTTCTAGCCAACTGAGCACTACTCAGAAAAACATTCTCAATAGATGCTACTTTAAGCAACACTTGCCAAAGTGCTAACAAATAAAAGTGACTTAGGTGCTTCTATTTAAAGATGTTTTAAAAATATGGCATAAGCTTTGCGATAGTTTACCTGTGCTCAGTCAAAAAGGCGTCACCTCGATGACCCTAGGCTGTCACAGATACGCTTCTTAATACTGGGTGTTTTTCTAATTTTTGTGCAGCGACGGAGTATGACATCATGATCAATTCAAACACGGATAAAGACAAACAACATTTGGTTAGCTATTTGGATGACCTAGAAAATAACTTGAGCCGTCAATTACACCAGCTCAATAATGTCACACAGAAAATGCAAGGGGTCTTAAGTGCCCTTGAAAAGGTGAGTGAACGTCGTCAACAACAGCAAAAAAATCTTTAACTGGGTGTATGCGCGCACAATAAGAATAATAATTCCGTACTGATACTCCTAATACCCCAGTGAATCTCCTTATAAAAAAACCACCTTACAGGTGGTTTTTTAGTATTTGTAGTCGAAGCACACATAAAAAAACCCGAGTCATAAAGACTCGGGTTTTTTAAGCTTTTGGTCGGAGCGACTGGATTCGAACCAGCGACCCCTACAACCCCATTGTAGTGCGCTACCAGGCTGCGCCACGCTCCGAAAACTTGCGGCAAATTATACAGATAAAAGACATAAAGTCAAGTGAGTTTATTGCGTATCTCCTTTAAACTTCTCAACTTTCTGCTTTAACTTTTGCCCTGGTTTGAAAGTCACTACACGCCGCGCCGAAATCGGAATTTCTTCGCCGGTTTTCGGATTACGCCCAGGGCGCTCTCCTTTATCACGTAAATCAAAATTACCAAAGCCAGATAATTTAACTTGTTCATTGCAGCGTAAACACTCGCGAATTTCTGCAAAGAAAGTCTCTACCAATAGCTTGGCATCACGTTTAGGCAAATACAGATCTTGATGCAAACGCTCTGCGAGCTCAGCTTTTGTGAGTGACCCCATACCTTAGCTCCTTAAATACGCCCCAAATTTAGCTTTTAACCCTGCTAAGACTTCAGCAAGTTGCTGATTCACTTCCTCTTCGTTAAGAGTGCGTGAGCTATCTTGTAAGGTCAAGCCTAAAGCGAGACTCTTCACCTCTTTTTCAATGCCAGGACCTTGATATACATCAAAAAGTACGACTTCTTGTAGATAGGTACCGCCTAAACGCCTCACTTCATCCAATACCTCACCAGTTGCTATCTCGGTAGGTACCAAAACAGCAAGATCACGGCGCACTTCAGGAAAACGTGAAACACCTTGAAAACGTGCCACTTGACCTTGTCTTAGGCAGTTTAAATCCAGCTCAAAGACAAAAATAGGCCCTTTTACATCCAGTGTTTGCATTAACTGCGGATGTAAAGCCCCTAACCAACCTAGGGCTTGTTGACCTGCTGCTGTGCGTTTATAAATACGCGCACTTTGTCCTGGGTGCAACGCAGGATGTACTTCAGCTTTAAAGCTAAAATCTTGCAAAGGCCCACTAAGTTGCAGCAAGGCCTCTACATCACCTTTTACATCATAGAAATCAATAGGCTGTGTTGGATGTGTCCAATTTTCGGGCGCTTTACTTCCCGCCACGGCACCAGCTAACTGAGGCGTTTGTAATAAATCTTGTACCTGACCTGTAGCAGTGACAAAACTCAGCCCAGTTTCAAACAGACGCACCCGAGTTTGTTGACGTTTTTGGTTGTAAGCCAAGGCTTTTACCAAACCCGCCATCAAGGTAGGACGCATCACGCTTAAATCCGCAGAGATAGGATTAGCTAAGGTTAATTTAGCTTGCTCAGGTGCGAAAGCCTGCGCCCATTTGGGGTCAATAAAACTAAAACTAATGGCTTCTTGATACCCTAAAGTCACCAAGACATCACGTAAACGCGCCAGCTTCACTTGGCTTTCCGGCAGTGCCTGAATACCTAAACGTGCTTGCGGTGTTTTTACCGGTAAACGATCATACCCATACACACGGGCGATCTCTTCGATAAGATCTGCTTCGATACTAAGATCAAAACGGTAACTAGGTACTTTTGCCAGCCAACCTTCTGCAGTTGAAGTTAGCTCTAACCCTAAACGAGTTAAAATATCTTCCACTTCTGTATCTGCTAGCTCAGTTGCCAAAACTTGCGCTAAACGCTGACGACGCAAACGAATAGGCGCAACTTGCGGCAAGTATTCAGGATACACAGCCTCTGTAACAGGACCTGCTTCACCACCTGCAATAGCAAGCACTAACTCAGTTGCACGCTCTAAAGCTTGTGCTTGTAATGCAAAATCCACACCACGTTCAAAGCGATGAGAGGAATCTGTATGCAAACCATATTGACGCGCGCGTCCAGCAATCGCCAATGGATCAAAGTATGCACATTCAAGGAAGATATCCTGCGTTTGTGCATCAACACTGGAACTTAAACCACCCATAATACCTGCAACGGCTAAAGCTTGCTGGGCATCTGCAATCACTAAAGTATTGGCTTGTAGACTATGTTCACTTTGATCTAATAAGGTGATTTTTTCACCTTCGTTTGCCATCCGTACTTGGATTTCCCCATGCACTTTAGCCAAATCAAAGGCATGCATAGGTTGTCCTAACTCTAAAAGCACATAATTGGTAATATCTACCACAGGGTGCAGGCAGCGCAAACCGCTACGGCGTAGACGCTCACTCATCCATAAAGGTGTACGTGCTTGTGGATTAATTTTACGAATCACTCGGCCCAAGTATTTGGGGCAGGCTTCCGGTGCTTGAAGTTTTACCTGTACTTGCTGTTGGTGCTTGATCTCTTGTATTTGTACAGTTACAGGCGTTACAGGGACTCGATTGAGTACGCCCACTTCACGCGCCATACCAGCAATACTTAAGCAATCACTACGATTTGGGGTTAGATCCACATCTAAAATCGTATCTTCTAATCCTAAATAATCACGTAGCGGCATGCCTAAAGGGGCTTCTGCGGGCAATTCCATAATGCCATCGTGACTATCAGAGATACCCAGCTCATCTTCCGCACATAGCATGCCCTGAGACTCGACTTGGCGCAGCTTAGCTTTTTTAATTTTAAAATTATTTGGTAAAACAGCACCAATACGCGCTAATGCAGTGGTTAGACCTGCACGTGCATTGGCAGCACCACATACCACTTGCCATTCTTGAATACCATCATTCACACGACACACTTGCAATTTATCAGCATTAGGATGTGGCTCAGCCGCTTCAATGCGCGCCACAACAACATCCGTAAAATCGCCAGCAGCAGGCGTGAGGTCATCTACTTCAAGGCCGGATAAAGATAATTGATCTGCCAAAGCTTGACTATCAAGCTGCGGCTGCACCCATTCACGCAGCCAATGTTCACTAAATTTCATAATGTTATCATCAAGGTTAATTACATAAATGCCAAAGGCAAATCAGCCTAACTGGCGTAAGAATTTACTGTCATTATCAAAGAATAAGCGCAAATCTTGTACGCCATATCTCAGCATCGCCAAACGCTCAACCCCCATCCCAAACGCAAATCCTGTATAGACTTCAGGATCAATATTGGAGTAAGCAAAAACCTTAGGATGCACCATGCCACACCCTAAGACTTCCAACCATTGACCATCGCCTCGGTCAATGTCGACTTCAATGGAAGGCTCAGTGAAGGGAAAGTAAGAAGGACGAAAACGCACTTTGACATCCTGTTCGAAGAAATGACGTAAAAAATCCTGCAAAATGCCCTTAAGATCAGCAAAACTCACATCTTGATCGACCAGCAAACCTTCAACTTGGTGAAACATAGGCGAATGTGTCATATCAGAGTCGCAACGATAGACACGCCCAGGGCAAATAATGCGGATGGGTGGCTGCTGATTTTCCATCGTGCGCACCTGTACAGGAGAGGTGTGTGTACGCAACAACGTATTAGCATCAAAATAAAAAGTGTCATGCATCGCACGTGCGGGATGATGCGCGGGAATATTCAAGGCTTCAAAGTTGTGATAGTCATCTTCCACTTCTGGGCCTTCTGCAACGACAAAGCCAATAGATGCGAAGAAGTCTTGAATGCGGTTAATTGTTTGAGTGACAGGATGCAAGCTACCTAATTTGTGCGTACGCCCTGGCAAACTGACATCTAACGACTCGGCAGCCAATTTTTCTGCCAGCTGCGCCGTTTGCAAGGCTTGGCGCTTATTATTAAGCGCTATTTGCACACTTTGCTTCGCTTGATTAATGGCTTCCCCTGCACGTGGGCGTTCTTCTGCACTGAGTTTGCCAAGATTTTTTAGTTCCTGCGTCAGCAAACCCTTCTTACCGAGATAGTCGACGCGCACCTGATCCAGTTCGGCTAAACTTGGTGCTTGATCAATCGCAGTCTGCGCTTGCTGCACAAAAGAAGTAAGATGTTCCATAGTCATTGACAACCAAATGTAAAAATTAGCCAAAAAAATAGGGGAAGGCGCTGCGCCTTCCCCTAAGGTTTTTCAAGAGCTTAAGCCGCAAAGCTTGCTGTATTCGCAAACTTTATGACCCAAAATGGCTTATACCAGCGCTGCTTTTGCTTTCTCCGCGACAGCAGCAAAGGCGGCTTGTTCATGTACAGCCAAATCTGCTAGCACCTTACGATCGATTTCAATGTTCGCTTTTTTCAAGCCAGCAATGAAACGGCTATAAGAAATACCATTAATACGCGCAGCTGCATTGATACGCGCAATCCACAGAGCGCGGAATTGACGCTTACGCTGACGGCGGTCACGGTATGCATATTGACCTGCTTTAATAACCGCTTGCTTAGCAACGCGGAATACACGGCTACGGGCACCATAGTAACCTTTAGCCAACTTTAAAATTTTCTTGTGACGACGACGTGCCACTACACCACGTTTTACGCGAGGCATATGATTAACTCCTAACTAACTAGAATAAATTTGATCAGAACAGAACCTATAAACCCTAGGCCTACAGATTCGGTAACATACGTTCGATCAAAGGCACATCACAGGCAGCAACTTGATGCATGCAACGCAATTGGCGCTTACGCTTGCTGCTCTTTTTAGTCAGGATGTGGCTACGGAAAGACTGTTTATGCTTAAAGCCATTACCAGTCTTACGGAAACGTTTTGCCGCTCCGCTATTCGATTTGATTTTGGGCATCTGAGATACTCCGCATTCTTTATTGAAGGAGCCTGAATACCGACAAGAAGGCACCCCAATTAAAAACTAGGATGCCTTTTTGCAAGTGACTTTAGGCAGTTACTTTCTTTTTTTCGGGGCTAGAACCATCACCATTTGACGACCTTCCAAACGTGGACGGGCTTCAACAAGGGCATGTTCTTCTAGATCTTTTTCAAGGCGTTCAAACAAACGCATACCGACATCTTGGTGAGCCATTTCACGGCCACGGAAGCGCATGCTAATTTTTGCCTTGTCCCCATCTTCTAGGAAACGTATCAGGTTGCGTAGTTTGACCTGATAATCCCCATCTTCCGTTCCAGGACGGAATTTGATTTCCTTAACCTGCACCTGCTTTTGCTTCTTTTTCTGCGAAGCTTTCGCTTTTTTCTGCTCAAACAGGTACTTACCATAGTCCATCACTTTACATACGATGGGATCAGCATCTGCAATTTGCACTAAGTCAAGCCCAGCTGCAACAGCTGATGCAAGAGCTTCTTGCAAGGTGACTACACCTACCTGCTGACCTTCGCTGTCAATCAGACGGACTTCTTTTGCTCGGATATTATCATTAATGGGCGCGCGCGGCTTTGTGTCGCGGGTGCCTCTTGTTGTTGTGCGCTTGATCGTTCAATCTCCAGTGTAAGTGAGTTTTTTTGGCCATCCGTAGGCATTTTACTTAGTGCTTAACTTGCTGACTAAAACGTCATAAGTCAAGCTACCTAAATCATCCCCTGCACGTGTACGGACAGCGACACTTTCGGATTCAACTTCCTTATCTCCAACCACAAGAAGATAAGGGACTTTAGCTAAAGTATGTTCACGGATTTTAAAGCCGATTTTCTCGTTTCTCAAGTCCGTATGCACACGAAATCCTTGTGCCGTTAATTTTTTTGCTACTTGCTGACAATAATCACTTTGGCGATCTGTGATATTCATGATGACAGCTTGTACAGGTGCTAACCAAGTGGGTAAATCCCCTGCATAATGCTCAATGAGAATACCAATAAAGCGCTCAAATGAGCCTAAAATGGCTCTGTGCAGCATTACAGGCGCTTTACGGCTACCATCTTCAGCAACATAATGCGCCCCTAAACGCTCAGGTAGCATAAAATCAAGTTGTAGTGTACCGCATTGCCAGATACGTCCCAAGCAATCTTTTAATGAAAATTCAATTTTAGGTCCATAAAAGGCACCTTCACCTGGCTGTAAGTCCCAAGGCAGGCCAATATCATTTAGCGCTTGTTCTAGAGCGTGCTCAGCTTTATCCCACAGCGCATCTTCTCCCATACGGTCTTCTGGTCGCGTGGAGAGCTTAAGTTCAATATCATTGAAACCAAAGTCTTTATAAACTTGCAAGGTCAGTTTGATAAAGTCTTCCGCTTCTTGACGCATTTGGCCTTCAGTACAAAAAATATGCGCATCATCTTGTGTAAAGCCACGCACACGCATTAAGCCGTGCAAAGAACCAGAAGGCTCATTACGGTGGCAGGCCCCAAATTCCGCCATACGTAACGGTAGATCACGGTAGCTTTTTAGGCCTTGATTAAAAATTTGAATGTGGCATGGGCAGTTCATCGGTTTCACTGCATAATCACGATGTTCTGAGACTGTGGTAAACATGTTTGCCGCATAGTGATCCCAGTGACCCGAGCGCTCCCACAAGACGCGATCAACAACCTGAGGGGTTTTCACCTCTTGATAACCATGCTGACGCAAAACATCACGCATATATTGTTCTAGTGTTTGGTACAACATCCAGCCGTTTGCATGCCAAAATACCATGCCTGGGGCTTCTTCTTGAATGTGAAACAGATCCAAACGTTTAGCCAATTTACGATGGTCACGTTTTTCAGCTTCTTCCAAACGGTGTAAGTAGGCTTTTAGATCTTTTTTATCTGCCCAACAGGTGCCATAGACCCGTTGCAGCATTTTATTTTTAGAATCGCCACGCCAGTAAGCTCCTGAGACTTTCATGAGCTTAAAGGCTTTAATTTTGCCCGTCGATGGTACGTGCGGCCCACGACATAGATCAGTGAACTCACCTTGTTGGTAAAACGACAACATCTCGTGCTGAGGAATATCACGGATAATTTCCGCTTTATACACTTCCCCTTGACGCTCGAAAAACTCGATGGCGTCTTCACGTGACATCAAAAAGCGACGCACTTGCAAATCTGCCTTTGCCAACTCGTGCATGCGTTTTTCTATGGCCTGCAAATCTTCCGGTGTAAAACCACGTTCGAAATCAAAGTCATAGTAAAAGCCATCTTCGATGACAGGACCTATGGTCACCTGAGCTTCTGGGAATAACTCCTTTACCGCCATAGCCAGTAGATGCGCACAAGAATGGCGTAAAATATCAACGCCTTCGGCATCGCGCGCAGTAATAATTGCAAGGCTCACATCTTCTTCAATAAGGTGAGAGGCATCGACTAACGTTTGATTTACACGTCCGGCAAGCGTGGCTTTGGCTAATCCGCTACCAATAGATTCAGCAACTTGCATCACAGTCACAGGATGCTCAAATTCACGCTGGCTTGCATCGGGTAAAGTAATAACCGGCATTGGGTGGTTTCCTTAAAAAGTCGTTTCAGTGGTGGCCACTACGAAAGGCCACTTGTGGGTTTGGGTCAACTGCCTTAATTTTGCCCTGAAAATGAAAGGCTTAGGTTCTAATTTTTTACTTTAGAACACTAAGATGACAATCTTATGAGGATTGGTTTGAATTTAGAGTGAACAAAATTAGGGGCATAATTATACAGAAGTTTATTTCTAGATACAAAGCTAATAAAATATACTTTCCACAGACCTCGTCAGTGCTTTTAGTCAAAAGGATGCAAAGTAAAACCTTGCTTATATCAAAAAAGATACCGAAAATTTACTTATTAATGCTAAACTTAATCAATTTTTGTACGCTAACAAGCTAAGCATTGCCGCTATTTTTCTTGCCTTATATTTTTGTATCTGGCCACCTTTATATGCATAGGATGCACACACGCAATACAGGTAATCACATGACGTCTCAGCTTTTTTTACGATTAAATATCCCTTGGATACTTATTTGGAGTGTGCTGGGTGCTTTAGCTTGGTTAGACCTTCTTTCTTGGCCATTGGCGTTTTTATTATGTGCGCTTTTACTCCCTTTGGGCTATGGGATACTCACACAAAAATTACAGTCTCCTGCTGAAAAACCAGCGACTTATCCGGATCATCATCCTCAACTATCTAATCAATGGCCGCAAGAAGTTGCGCAAGTTTCACAGACCTTACACCAGCAATTCCAAGATTCACGTGCGGATTTACAACAAACGCGCCATTTGACAGAAGACGCGATCAATCAGTTAATTAACAATTTTACTGAGATGGTCACCGCACTCGGTGAGCAACAAACGCTTGCCAATGAAGTGACAGACTCTTTTATGAAAGGTGATCACTATCAGAATTTTGGCGCTTTTATTCAAGATACCAACAACACTTTCGATATTTTCATGGATAATGCCGTCCAGTCTAGCAAGTTCGCCATGGGGCTGGTCGATATTATGGATGATGTTTCCAAGAAAATAGAAAATATTCTTGGCTTACTTGAACAGATTTATGGCATTTCTAGCCAAACTAATTTGCTTGCTCTCAATGCTTCTATTGAAGCTGCTCGAGCTGGTGAAGCTGGGCGTGGTTTTGCAGTGGTTGCTGATGAGGTGCGTACACTTTCACAAAAAACCTCTAGCTTTAGCGATGATATTCGCACTTTGGTGACAGATTTAAGATCTTCTTTTGATCGCGCAGACGCCTCGATCCAAAAAATTTCTTCTGTGGATATGAGCTTTGCAACTGATGCAATGCAACGTGTCACTGATTTCATGCAGTTACTCCAGCAACACCAAGAAAATACGGATGAAGTTGTTCGTAGACAAAGTGAACTTTCAAACCAAGTACAAACTCGTGTCAACCAAGCGATGACTTTGTTACAGTTCCAAGATATGAACTCACAGCTCATTAGCCATGTTGATCAGCGTTTACAAGCACTTAATCAAATATTTGAGCGCCTTGCGCACGCCAAACAACCGCTGGATCATCAAGATTTATATCAGGTACTACAAGATTGTCACCAAGCAACACAAGATGCAGAACAGCACATTCAAAGTATGCGTCACAAGCCAGTCAATCAAACCAATATGGACGAAGGCGAAATAGAGCTATTTTAAGGCAAGAAGGTTTTTTATCTTCGAAAGCTCTGGTATACATGGCTAGCTTCTAAGTGCTCAGCTACTTCTGGTCCTTGAGTGTTGTGGATGCGGTTAAATTCAGTCTTTTTGGTAATAAGTTTTTTAAGGAGCCATTACATCTTATGAGCAAGAAAATTTTAGCCGTTGATGATTCAGCTTCTATCCGGCAACTAGTTGCTTTTACGTTGAGGGGTGCAGGCTACCAAGTCACTGAAGCTGTTGATGGACAAGATGGTCTACAAAAAGCAAAAAGCGAACGTTTTGATTTAATTTTTACTGATCAAAATATGCCGCGTATGGATGGCCTAACCTTAATACGTTCTTTACGTACCCTGCCCCAGTACGCTAGTACTCCGATTCTTATGCTCACAACAGAATCTAGTGCAGAGATGAAAGCACAAGGTAAAGCAGTAAGAGCCACCGGCTGGTTAGTCAAACCTTTCGACCCTCCCAAGTTGATTGAAGTCGTGCGCAAGGTTATTGGCTAATGGCGGTTTTTCCCTGTCTCTGTTAGTCTATTTCAGGTTTTACAGTGTGCAGGGAGGTCAAGCTTATCCTTGTTGTGATCACTTGCATCCACCACTATCTATCGAGTTTAAGCCTGCCCTGCTTAGACAAAATACCTTTATTGCGTAAGATAGCATCATGAGTATAGATCTTAGCCAGTTTCATCAACTGTTTTTTGAAGAGTCTGCAGAACACCTGGCTAGCATGGAAGATCTGCTGCTTTCCCTTGATTTAGATGCCCCTGATATTGACCAGCTCAATGCGATTTTTCGCGCGGCTCACTCGATCAAAGGCAGTAGTGGTACTTTTGGTTTTCATGACATGATCCAAGTCACGCATGAGCTAGAAACCCTGCTTGATCTTTTACGTAAAGGTAGCGTACAACCGACAGCCGATATGGTGGATTTGATGCTGGAAGCACGCGATGTGATCCAGCAACAACTTGCCAGCCATCAACATGGGCATACTTTTGATGAAGCTCAAGCCGAAAGCATTATTCAAAAATTGCAAGCAATGCTTGTCAGCAGCCGTCAACAAGCACAAGGTGAAGCGCCTGCAACGCCCGCACTTTCTGCAGCAAACAAACTTAATCCTTTATTGCCTACAACTTGGTTACTTGAATTTCCGACACCTGCAGGTGTCGATGATTTAATTGAAGGCCTGAGCAATGAAGGTGAAGTTAAAGTCCTTTATAAAGGCAGCATGTTAGGGGAACCCTGCCAACTGTTATTTACTGGAATCTACAAGGAACAGGACCTGCGCAATTTGCTTGGCTTCGTCGTTGATCCAGATGCACTTATTATTTGTGCCTATCAAGATGAGGACCCAGCACAAGCCGATTTTGGTCTCTTTGACGATCTAGAAAAAACAGAAGATGATAGCTTTGGCTTTTTTGAATTCGAAGCCATTGACCCACCACAGGAACTGGAAGATTCTACACTCACACCATTAACGCAAGCTAATCCAATCGCTGAAGAAGATGAAGGTTTTGGTTTATTTTATTTCGATGATGATGAGCCAGCCATCGAACAACCAACCTCTGACCTGAGTACACAAGATGTAACCCCAGATCAAACCAGCGAACAGCAAGATCACTTAGAACGTCAACGCGGCTATGGTTTTTTTCAAAAACTGCCCCCTATCGATGCACCGCCACCGACTGAGCAAACGCTTAACAAAGCCACACCTGCAACCACCACAAAAACGCCAACATCAAATAAAGCCGTCACTACAGGTACTGCGGAGACCTCGATTCGTGTCAGCGTCGATAAAGTCGATCAGCTCATTAACCAAGTGGGTGAACTTGTCATCACTCAATCTATGATTTTACAGGCGGCGATTGAACTAGAAGCCATTACAGGTAAAGAAAAATTATTAGACGCTTTGGCGCAACTAGAACGTAATACGCGTGATATGCAAGAATCTGTGATGGCTGTGCGCATGTTACCTATTAGTGTCGTTTTCAGCCGCTTTCCACGTGTGGTCCGCGATTTAGCACGTAAGCTCAATAAAAAAATAGATCTAAAAATGGTCGGTGAAAATACTGAGCTAGATCGAAGCTTAATTGAAAAAATCTCTGATCCTCTCACGCACTTAATCAGAAATAGCCTTGATCATGGCATCGAATTACCAGAAGAACGCTTAGCTAAAGGTAAACAAGCCACAGGCACCATCGTATTACGCGCAGCACATAAAGGCGGTAATATTTTAATTGAGATTCAAGACGATGGTGCAGGTTTAAACCGAGAACGTATTTTAGCCAAAGCACGCGAGCGCAATATTCCCGTAAGTGATCATGCCAGTGACCAAGAGGTTTGGCAGCTGATTTTTGCACCCGGATTTTCTACAGCGGCAGAAGTCACAGATGTCTCAGGCCGTGGGGTTGGCATGGATGTTGTGCGCAGAAACATCACCAACTTAGGTGGTGGCATAGAAATTGATTCTATCGCCAATGCAGGCACCAGAATTAGTATCCGTCTACCTTTAACGCTAGCAATTTTGGATGGTCTTTCTGTCGCCGTTGGGGAAGAAGTCTACATCTTACCCTTGACAAGTATTATTGCCTCTATTCAGCCAACAGGCACCGAGTTAAAACAAGTCAGTGGACGTGGTGTGATGATTTATGCCTATGATCAATATATTCCATTGGTTCGAGTTTACGAACTCTTTAATTTACAGCCTCTTGCCCGTGAAATTTATGAAGGCATTGTCGTGATTGTCGAAGCTGGCGAACAAAAAGCTGCTTTATTGGTAGATGACTTATTAGGACAACATCAGGTCGTGATTAAAAGCTTAGAAACGAATTATCGTAAAGTAGAAGGGGTTTCTGGGGCGACTATTTTAGGAGATGGACGCGTTGCTTTAATTTTAGATGCAGCAGAAATTATTCAGATGCGTAAGCCGCGTATGCACTGAAGCTATTAGGGGAGGCAAGGTCACACATGTTTGAACAAGATCATGAAGAACATCCCAGTCAAGAACCCGGTCGCCGCGGACAAGAGTTTCTTACTTTTTGTCTAGGTGGTGAAGAATATGGCATTGATATTTTAAAAGTTCAAGAAATCCGCGGTTATGGTGCAGTCACTCGTATTGTAAATGCCCCTAAATTTATTAAGGGTGTGATTAACTTACGTGGCGTGATTGTCCCTATTGTTGATTTGCGCATTAAATTTGGGGTTGGTGACATTAAATATGACGAATTCACTGTCGTTATTATTTTACATTTACTCGATCGCACTGTCGGCATTGTGATTGATAGTGTTTCAGATGTCGTGACTTTGCATGAAGACCAAATTAAGGCTGCACCTGATTTTCATGCCAATTTTGATTCAGCTTATATTCGCGGATTAGCTACCTTAGAAGAACAAATGCTCATCCTAGTTGATATCGAAAAACTTATGAATAGTGATGAAATCAAGTTGGTTGATCAAGCTGTGACCGATTATCCGCAAAGCACACATTGAGTTTCTCTATAATTTTTGAATATTGAAAAGGGCAAGACCATGAGTACGACTTCCCGCATCAAGGCAGCGATGCTCTTTCAGCTGCTATTAATTGCCTTGTTAGCTCTAGTCATTACTGGCGAGACAGGTGTAAGTGAAGGAGATTTCTGGCTCCTTGCAGCGGCAGGCCTGCTTGCGTTAGCCACCTTGCCCATCTTGTTATATGCACAAAATGAAGTGCTTGCACACAACGAAGAGGATATCAATCTTGATATTCCTATTCATACACCACCTAGCATCAACCCAGAAGCAGAAAAAGAAGCGATTATTCAGCAAATTACCAAAGATTTAGGCTATAGCTTCCAAAATATTGTTGATGCCTTAGTCAAAGGCGAAACAGAGCAAGCCAAACGCTTAGCACAGCCTCAGGTTTTCGCTGCAGGTGTTGACCAGTTGGCTGCTTTAGTACAACAGCTACAAGATAGGCGCCGTCAGGATCAAAAGCATTTAGGTCTTATGCATTTTATGACACGTGCGTTAGATAAAATTGATGCTAAGGTTATGATTGCTGATCATGATTTAAATATTCTCTATACCAACCAAGCAGTACGCCAATTATTACAAGATAGAGAAGCTAATATTCGCCAACAACTACCTAATTTTAATGCACGTAAGCTCGTGGGCACTAATATTGATGTCTTTCATGCTAATCCACAACATCAGCGCCAATTATTGGCACAATTACAAGATAGACATCAAGCAAAAATCAATGTTGGCGGCTGTACTTTCTCATTTTGCGTCAATGCACTTTATAATAAGCAAGATGAACGCATGGGGTTTGTAGTAGAATGGCATGACTTAACAGATCAGCTAGCCAGCCAAGAACGTGAACAAGCCCAACAAAAAGCATTAGAAAAAGTCACTCAAGAAAATACAAGAATCCGTTTTGCATTGGATAAAGTCAGCACTAATATTATGATTGCTGATGAGCAATACGATATTATTTATATCAATCAAGCAGTGCAAAATATGTTTGCTAAATGCGCTGACCAATTACGTCAAGTCATACCGCATTTTGATGCCCATCATTTACTTGGTGTCAATATTGATAGTTTCCATAAGCATCCACAGCATCAAAGACAGATGCTTGCGGCCCTGAGAGATACTTATAAAACACAAATTCAGTTAGCTGGGCGCAGCTTCCGTTTAATTGCTAACCCAATTATTAATAGCGAACAACAAAGATGTGGCACCGTGGTAGAGTGGGCGGATGTTACAAATGAAGTCGCGGCAGAACAAGAAATTGCCGATATTGTCATCCAAGCAGCTGCTGGTGATTTCAGTGGACGTATTCAACTAGAAGGTAAAGAAGGCTTTTTCTTACAACTAGGCCAAAGTTTAAACCGTTTACTAGAAATTACTTCTGAAGGTTTAGAAGATGTTGCTGAAGTCCTTAGTGCCATTGCAGAAGGGGATTTAACGCATCGTATTGATAAAGAATATCAAGGGACTTTTTTACGACTCAAAGAAGATACCAACCAGACTGTAGAACAGTTATGCCGAATTGTAGGGCAAATTAAAGAATCCACTGATGCCATTAATACAGCAGCAAGTGAAATTGCTGCAGGTAATAATGATTTATCCCAACGCACAGAAGAACAAGCTTCTAGTCTGCAAGAAACTGCTGCAAGCATGGAGCAAATTACTTCCACAGTGCAACAAAACGCGGATAATGCGCGCCAAGCTAACCAACTCGCCATTGGCGCAAGTGATGTTGCTGAGCGCGGGGGACAAGTTGTTAATGACGTGGTCAAAACCATGCAGATGATTACTTCAAGCTCGCGCCAGATTGAAGAAATTATCACAGTGATTGACAGTATTGCATTCCAAACCAATATCTTAGCTCTGAACGCTGCTGTAGAAGCCGCACGGGCAGGCGAACAAGGACGCGGGTTTGCTGTCGTCGCAACGGAAGTACGCAACCTCGCACGACGTAGCGCAGATGCCGCGAAAGAAATTAAAGCGCTTATCAACAAGTCTGTAGAGACCGTTGAATCTAGCTCTCATTTGGTGACAGATGCAGGCCACACCATGAGTGAAATTGTGACTGCTGTCAAACGAGTGACAGACATTATGGCGGAAATTTCTGCTGCCTCTGATGAACAACGTTCTGGTATTGAGCAAATTAATCTTGCAATTACCCAATTAGATGAAGTCACCCAACAAAATGCTGCTTTAGTTGAAGAAGCGGCCGCCGCTTCTGAAGCGGCAGAGGAACAAGCACGCAATCTTTCTGAGGCAATCGCATTTTTTAGAGTCGATGAGAATGCGCAAGTCCGTGCACCTTTGGCATTACAAGCACCTCCAGGACATCAGCCTCATAAAACACATGCAGCCGTACCAAGCACACCAGTGAAAACACCACCTTTGCCGGCGCCACGTAAAGAAATGGATGCCGATGAGGGATGGGAAGAATTTTAAGCTTTCTATCATCTAGCCCCCAGTGTGGGGCTTTTGTTATTTAAAATTTTCCTTCTTTTTCAAAGATCCTTCTTTTTCTATCTTTTTATAAGAAAATTAGGTATTTTGTCAGCTTATCTTGTGTTGAATGGATTATTAAATGAGCACAGCATCTAAATCGCGTGAATTTCATTTCACCCTTAAGGATTTTCACTATGTACGTGATCTGATTTATCGCGAAGCAGGTATAGTGCTAGTAGATGCTAAAGCAGATTTAGTGTATACACGCTTATCACGTCGTTTGCGCGTCTTAAATATTCATACGTTTAGCCAATACATTGAGTTCTTAAATAAAAACCCCCAAGAATTGGAAACTTTTATTAATGCTTTAACAACTAATCTTACTTCTTTTTTTCGTGAAGCTCATCATTTTGAGCTATTAAAAAATTATTTTACTCAATGGAAATCGCCTATTCGCATCTGGTGTACTGCAAGCTCTACTGGTGAAGAAGCTTACAGTTTAGCCATGACCGCAATGGAATATTTTGGTACTTATCAACCTCCCGTAGAAATTCTTGCTTCAGATATAGATACAGATGTATTGCGCAAGGCTGCTGCAGGTATTTATGCTTTTGATCGAATTAGTGATTTAGATGAAGCACGTCGTAAACGTTTCTTCCTAAAAGGTTGTGACAAAAATCTAGGTAAAGTAAAAGTTAGGCGCGCTCTTAAAGATTTAGTCAAGTTTCAAAAAATTAATTTACTGGCACCACAATGGCCAATCCAAGGTCCTTTTCATGCTATTTTTTGTCGTAATGTAATGATTTATTTTGATAAGCCAACACAGTATAAAATACTCGCTGGCTTTCATCCTCTATTAACTCATGATGGTGTGCTATTTGCAGGACACTCGGAGAGTTTTCACCATGCAACGGATTTGTTTCAGTTAGTCAGTCGCACTGTCTACCGCCCTATTTTAGGGAGAATTCATGTCTGATTTTATTCATTCTGCGCCAACCCATAAACGTTTTCGTGAACCTCACTTACAAATGGATATGATTAAAATTCATCCAGGCGAATATTGCGCTACTGCCGAAACTGAACTTGCTCTAGGTACCATTTTAGGCTCTTGCGTTTCCGCTTGTATTTGGGATCCTAAATTAGGTGTTGGCGGCATGAACCATTTTATGCTGCCAGAATGCGGCCAAGTAAATAGCCCACTGAGCACTGCTGCACGTTATGGCACACATGCGATGGAAATGTTGGTGAACTCTCTACTAAAGCTTGGCGCTCACAAAGAAAACTTACAAGTTAAAGTCTTTGGTGGTGGTCGTGTATTAGACTCTCTAAAACAAGCAGATATCGGAACACGTAATGCAAATTTTGTTTTGCATTATATTAAAATGGAAGGTTTAAAGTTAGTTGCTAAAGATTTGCTTGATATTTACCCTCGCAAGGTTTTTTTTATTCCTCAAACAGGACAAGCTTTTGTGCGTAAATTGAAGAATTATCGAGGATAACCATGCACTTATTGAGCGTGAAGTGGCATATTCAGATCAACTTAAAACCACGCCTACAGGTAATGATATTGAGCTATTTAGCTAGCTTTTTATTTTGAAGGAGTCTCCCATGATTAAGGTAGTCATCGTTGATGATTCTGCTTTAGTACGTCAGGTTTTACAGGAAATTATTAACTCACAACCTGATATGTGCGTTGTAGGTAGCGCTAGCAATCCACTCGATGCACGCACCTTAATTCGGGAACAACATCCAGATGTTATTACATTAGATGTCGAAATGCCAAAAATGAACGGCCTTGATTTTCTCGAAAAAATCATGCGCCTTAAGCCAACGCCTGTCATCATGATTTCGAGCTTAACTGAGGCGGGCTCAGCTATTTCATTACAAGCACTTGAGCTAGGTGCCGTGGATATTATCACCAAACCAAAATTAAATATTAAACGTGGCTTACAAGCCTATACCGATGAACTCGCAGATAAAGTACGTGCTGCTGCACAAGCTAAATTAAAAGTGCTAAAACATAGATTTTGTACCACTCAGCCACCAATACAAAATACCCCTTCTGCTTATGTAGAAAAAAAGGTTTCTTGGTACCCACCAGAACGTATTTTATTAGTTGGTGCATCTACAGGTGGTACAGAAGCTTTAAAAGCTTTATTAAGCGCTTTACCTGCAGATATGCCACCTATTTTAATTGTGCAACATATGCCAGCAGCTTTTACTGGCCCTTTTGCACAACGCTTAGACAAACACAGCCAGCTCACTGTCAAAGAAGCGCAAGATAATGAGTTGATTCGTGCAGGCCATGCTTATGTTGCCCCAGGCCATTCTCATTTACGTTTGCGTCGTCATGGGCAACAGTTTTATACCCAACTAGAGCAAAGCGAACCTGTGAACAGACATCGCCCTTCAGTGGATGTTCTTTTTCACTCTGGTGCTGAACTTCTAGGCAAAAAATCCGCGGCTATTTTAATGACAGGTATGGGCAAAGATGGTGCTAAAGGTATGCTAGCCTTGCGTGAAGCAGGTGCTTTTACCTTAGCTGAGGATGAAAGCACTTGTGTTGTATTTGGTATGCCTAAAGAAGCCATTGCATTAGGTGGTGCTTGTTTGATCAAACCCCTGCCTGAACTCGCACCTAGCCTGACTTCTTGGTATAAAGAGGGGAAAACCTCCTAACACTCTTAGAGGAATCTATTGATGTCCGTAAGTATTCATACACAAACTCAAGGTCAAATCGCTAAAATCAAGCTAAAAGGTCGGTTTAATTTTTCTGCACATAGAGAATTTCGTGATGCTTATACTTCTGCCTTAACTGATGCTCAAGTGAAATCTTTTGAAATCGATATGCAAGACGTCGACTACATTGATAGTTCTGCTTTAGGTATGTTGTTATTACTCAAAGAGCGTGCTGATGCAGAACGCAAAGAAATTCAAATCGTACGTTGTTCGCCTGTAGTTTTGGATGTGTTCAAAGTGGCTAACTTCAAAAATCTTTTTAAAATCAGCTAACTTGATTCCCCATTTAAGGTGCGTCCATGCAAAATATCACCCAGTTAAAAGTCCTTCTTGTTGATGATGATGCTTTTTTACAACTCTTTGCACGCCGTATGTTGGAAGGATTTGGACATGAGGTCATCACAGCAAATAATGGATGTCACTGCCTAGAAATTTTGCAAGCAAGTGAAGAATTACCGGATGTTATTTTAATGGACGTGGCCATGCCTGAAATGGATGGCATCCAAGCAACACAGCAAATTCGAGCACTTTATCCAGCTTGGCTACCTGTCATTTTTTTATCTGCTTTAGAAGATACAGAAAGTATTGTACGCGGATTTGAAGCAGGAGGGGATGATTATATGTTCAAGCCCCTGAATAAAGTGATATTGGAATGTAAGCTTAAATCTGTTGCACGTCAACTGATCACCCAACGTACCTTAGAACAAAAAAATGCACAATTAGAAACTTTCTTAGAACAAGAAGAAGAGCTACGTATTAGTAGTCATATTATGCAGCACGTCCTTAAGGAAGGCTTATTGGAAGATCCTTGGGTAAGCTACCACTTACAACCAAACCGCCATTTTAGTGGTGATTTATTATTAGTTGCCCGTACACCGACAGGGGCACTCAATTTAATGCTAGCAGATGCTGTTGGGCATGGCCTTTCAGCTGCCATTAATGGTTTACCCTTGGTACAAATCTTTTCTGCAATGAGCCAAAAAGGATTTGCCTTAGAAAGTATTATTACGGAAATGAACTTAAGGTTAAGATCTTTAATGCCTATTGATCGCTTTGTCGCGGCGGCCTTAATTAATATTGATCCTAACTATAAACGTATTAGTGTTTGGAATGGTGGTATTCCTGGCGTCGTCATGTTAACGCCGCAAGGAGAAACTCATCATTTCACCTCCAATCACCTTCCTCTCGGCTTGGCTGGACCTAAGCTATTTAACCCAAATACGCAAAGTGTTCGCTATCAAGCACCTTGCCAGCTCTTTTTATGCTCAGATGGCTTACCTGACGCTGAAAATGCACATGGGGAAGCCTTCGGAGAAGAGCGCGTTTTTAATTATTTAACACAACATGCACCTTATGAGCGCATGTCGGTTTTACAAAGTGAGCTCAAAACCTTTGTTGGTTACACTGCACCACATGATGATGTGACTTTTGTGCTTGTTTCTATTCCTGAAGATGACCAGCAAGTAATTCAATCAGTTGAAGAACATCTCCTTCCTTCAGGCAAACCAGAATTAATTTACTCTGATTCTAGTGATAATCAGCATGAGCTTTGGAGCTTCTCTCTACTTTTCACGGCAAAAGAAATCAAGCGTTTAGATCTTACCCCTTTAGTGCTTAATTTAGTCAGTGAATATGCAGGGCGACCTATTAACAAATCACTTTTTGTTGTTTTATCTGAACTCATTAATAACTCTGTTGACCATGGTATTTTAGGTATTGACTCTCGCTTAAAGACCTCGCTAGACTCTTTTGATACTTATTTAAATACACGTGAGCAAGCCTTAGAACAATTGACAGATGCTAAAATTGATGTCAATTGTACTTGCTTCATGCAGAACCAAACAACTTGGCTAAAAATTCGTGTGCAAGATTCTGGCAAGGGTTTTAATTATCAGCAATTAATTAATACATCTGTTCAAGATAACTTAAAGCTTTATGGTCGTGGCATCCCCTTGATTTGTGAAATGGCAGAAGAAGTCCGTTATTTAGGCTGTGGCAATGAGGTTGAGGTTGTTTTTTCACTGGATACCACAGACAAAGCATAACCCTTATATGAGGTTTCCCCCGTATGCCTAAAAGCTCACCTAAATACCTAATCGAAACATCAGACCAAGAACGTCAAGGTATTCAGTCAGTTGCTTATATTCTTTTAGGCTTGGCACTTTTATTAACGCTTGCTTTTGGTGTACGCTTATTTCATGACCCCTACCAAGAAAATCACCAACAAATCCAAGCACTTGTTAGCCACTTATTGGTCAATGAAGCCCATACTTTATCTTTAATTAACCGAGTACACTATCAAAATCAAAACATACATTCTGATGAAGATGGATTACAATCTCTCCTTAGACAACAAAGCGACTTTATTGAATCTCTGGCACCTTTAATTAATTACTCAGAAAGTGAGGATTTGCGCTTAGCGTGGCAGCAGTTTTATTATTATAGTCGTCAAATGCGTCATACACTCCCCACTTTATTTGAGGGTTCATATCAAATTCACAAACAATTCACTGCACTAGAAAACCTTATTCTACAAATTTATCTCCAAATTGATACATTTACTCCTGAGCAAGTCACTAAGCATCAAATACGTTTATCGATTCAAGCGTTACAGATTGAATTCAATAAAATCAACAGTCAACACCAAAAAAACCATGAATCCAAGAAAATTGAAAAGCATTTAGAAGATATTTTTAGTTTGTACCAAACCCTTGAGGGGCCTGTTAAAAAATTATTCTTTCAGTTACATCAACAAGCATCTGCCTTATATGACCTTATCCAATATATCAACAAGTCCTTGTACCAGCTTAAAGATCAACAAGAAAGAGCTAAAGATTCTCTTATCAAAATATCAAGTATTCAAAATATTATCTTCGAGCAGCAAAAAGTTAAACATCACTTTTTTATGTTTGCAGCACTGAGTTTAACGCTCATCACTTTAGTTATTTTGGGCTATATTTTTTACCGTATGCTCATCATCAAACAAGCGCTCAATAAAGAATTACAACAAAGCTCCTTTATCCACAAAGCACTTGACGAGCATGCCATTGTCAGCATTACAGATGCCAAAGGCAAAATATTATACACTAACCCAAAATTTGAAGTTATTAGCGGCTATCTAAGCAAAGAGTTACTAGGGCAAACCCACCGTGTCGTTTGCTCCGGAATACATGATAGCCAATTTTTCCAGTCTATGTGGCGACGCATTGCACGCGGCCAAGTCTGGCATGGTGATGTATGCAACCGTAATAAAAATGGGGATCTATATTGGGTAAGCTCTACAATTGTACCTTTTTTAAATCAAGAAGGTAAACCGACTCATTATATTTCTATTCGTACAGATATCACCAAACAAAAGCAAGTAGAGCATGAATTACAGCAGGCACGGCGCCAAGCAGAACTTGCGAATCGAATTAAAGGTGAATTCCTCGCGAATATGAGCCATGAAATTCGCACACCACTCAATGCAATTATTGGTTTAACACAACTTGCTGAGCGGGAAGCAAGAGGCACGTCTTGGCACCATTATTTACAAAAAATCCAAGGTGCATCCAAGTCTTTACTTTCTATTATTAATGATATTCTCGATTTATCTAAGATTGAAGCCAAGCGCTTACAATTAGAAAGTATTCCTTTTGATCTGGATGAAGTGCTGACACATGTTAGTGATGTCATCGGTTTTAAAGCGGCTGAAAAAGGTATCGAGTTTATTTTTGATTTCCCTAAATGCTTACCTAACAAATTTATTGGCGATCCGCTGCGTTTAGGCCAAATCCTTGTCAACCTCACTAGCAATGCTGTCAAATTTACAGATCAAGGTGAAGTTATTATTCGCATTCAAGTATTGGCACAAAATGCAGAAACCGCCCGTATACGCTTTAGTGTGATAGATACGGGCATTGGCATGAGCCCCGAACAGCAAGGCGACTTATTCCAAGCTTTTACGCAAGCAGATACCTCAACGACAAGGCGCTATGGTGGTACAGGGTTGGGGTTGGCTATCAGCAAAGAACTTATTGAGCTGATGCAAGGAGAGATCCAAGTTAAAAGTATTCTAGGTGAAGGTAGTGAATTTAGTTTCAGTATTCCGCTCAGCTATAGTCAGGATCAGGCTGAAGATCCCCTAATTCCTGCAAATACCCTAGTGCGCGTTTTAGTCATTGAAGATCATCCACTTGCATTAGAGGTTGCCACCCACCAGCTTGAGTACCTTGGCTTACTTGCTGAGGGTGCTGCCAATGGTCAGCAAGGTTTGCATCTTTTCCAAAGTGCGCAAGCTGCTGGGCAACCTTATCATTTAGTCTTGATTGATTGGCGTATGCCGCATCTCGATGGGTTTGAAGTCGCGCGCCAACTACGCCAACTAGCACCGAAAACACCTTTGGTACTTTGCACAGCAATGGATACCCAAGCCCTTGAAAATAAAGATAAAAGTTTGATTGATGCGATTTTATATAAACCCTATAGCCCCAATCGTTTATTGCAGCAAATCTATAATTTACTTTCTCAGCCTTGTGAACTTGAGCCTCAACCTTTATACCAATATGCATCTATTAACCAAAATGCGCGCATTTTAATCGCTGAGGATAATCTGCTTAATCGTGAAGCCTTGGCAAAAATGCTAACACCTTATGCAGCTCAAGTGCGCCTTGCTTCTCAAGGTGCTGCCGCTTTGCAAATCTGTACTGAGTGGCATCCGCATCTTGTACTGATGGATCTGGATATGCCTATTATGGATGGTTACGAGGCAACAACTCATATTTTGCATGCTTTACCAAAACACCCCCCCATTTTAATTGGTTTAACTAACTCTCACCAAGAGGCTACTTTGGAGCGTGCGCATGCTATTGGTATGCAAACTGTACTTAAAAAGCCGCTAGATGCACTCGCGCTAGACCGCTTACTAGCACAATATTTGAGCACAGAGCTGCCAACACCAAGCAAAACACCTGCTCTTGTGCAAGCACCTATCTTTCCACCTAAAACTCACTCAGTTGAAGATGCCAAATTGGCTGAATTAGCACTTAACGGCATGCAAGTGCTTTTAGTAGAAGATGACCCTATCAATCGCCAAGTTGCACGATTAATGCTCAAAACACTCGGAGTCAGTGTGACAGAAGCCATTAATGGTGAAGAAGCGGTACGTTTATATCAACAGAAAAATATTGACTTTGATATCGTACTAATGGACTGGCATATGCCAGTGATGGATGGCCCCACAGCAACTGCTTTGATTCGTCAATATCAGCAGGAAAATGCCTCATATTGCCCCATCCTTGCTTTAAGCGCCAATGTAATGGCGAATGACAAACAGACTTTAATTCAAGTTCAGATGGATGCCTGTATTAGTAAACCCATAGAATTAGAGACCTTAGGTTTTGCCTTAAAAACTTGGTGGCAACCGCATTCTGCTCCGGAACAAGCCGAACAAGCCGAACAAGCCGAACAAGCCGAACAAGCCGAACAAGCCGAACAAGCCGAACAAGCCGAACAAGCCGAACAAGCCCTTGATAAACCAGACTGGCATAAATTGGAAGCCACTTTTGCAGATGCGTTACCTGAATTAGTTGGGTTATTTATCGAAACCAACAACCAACTCATGCAAGAGCTAGAAACTTATGCAAATCAGCAAGAGGCTTTATTAACAAACTCAGAAGGACTGGAAGCAGTTAGAGGTATTGCACATCGTTTGAAGTCAAGTAGCGCTAGTTTACAACTCCATGCGTTTTCAGCACTTGCCAAACAAATTGAACATGGGATCCGTGATCAAGAGCTTGATCATCTCATATTAGAACTAACGAATTTAATACAGGATTACCCTAAAGTTCGTGACCAACTCAACCACTGGCTGGAAGCCCATACTTAGGGATTGATTTGCAAGACCCATCCCCAAAGACAGGTGAGTCTTGCGTGTACGAGAGATTTATCTTTTAATGCCAACCAATAAATTTTCTGCCCACTCAGTAGCTTCAATGTAGCGCTCTACAAAAATTTCTGTTGTTAAGGGTAATTTGATCAGCATTTCCCAGTCTGCTTTTTCATAAGCAATTACCCAAGATAACACTTCACCACGTGGCCCAGAATGTTCTAATAAAGCTTGTTTAATAGGTTTTGCTAAAGGTAAGGATTCTAGCAAATCAACTAAAGGTCGCTCTAATAAAGCATCTAATAAAGAAAGTAAACCAACAGTGAAGTAAGATTCACTGTCTGGCACTTTTAAAGATTCTGCAATTAACTCACACATTTTAGCACGTGATAAAGCGAGAGGTAACAGCACACCAGATAAACGCGAGTGCTGAGATAATACCAAGGTAGACACTAATAACTTGAGTGCATCCGTACCTAAATAGATTAAAGCTTGACGAATACTAGTCACTTCACGTGGCAGGGAATAATAAGCTGAGTTAATACGCCTCAGAATGAGATAGTACAAACTGGGATCTTGTAGTATGTAACTTTCCAGCTCAGCCAAATCAGGTTCAGCTTGATGCAAAACAGCAAGAATACGCATTAATGCAGTACGGTTTTCTTGAATCTGTCCACTGCCCATCGTCTCAGGACGTGCGAAGAAGTATCCCTGAAATAAATGAAAACCGAGCGCTTTGCAGGCTTCAAATTCTTGCCAAGTTTCTACTTTCTCTGCCAATAGCTTCAATGGCAAACCTTGAAATTTTCGTACCCGCGCGCCTAATTCTTCCATTGAACACGCACGCACATCCAGCTTGATATAATCCACCAAGGCTACAAATGCCATATTTTCCGCTGTTGGTTCGAAATCATCGAGTGCCAGCTTATAGCCCATTTTGCGAATGACTTTTAATGAATCTAGCAATACAGGCGTGGGTTTAATATCTTCCAGAATTTCGATCACAACCTGATGCTGCGGGCGCGGCAATAGGTCCGGCGATAGCAGCCATTCGGGTGTCATATTGATAAACACAGGTAAAGCACCTGCAAGCTGATCTAGTCCTATCTGGAAAAATGCGGCAGAGCACACACGTGCTGTTGCCTGAACTGGGTTGTCAATCTGTGCGTACTCATCTAAAGGCGCATTACGGTACAAAATCTCGTATGCGCATAGTCTAAGATCACGATCACAAATCGGCTGTCGGGCTACAGTATAGCCCCCATTTTGAGTAACAGGTAAGGTTTCCATATAATCCAAGTCAAAAATCCCTATGCCCATAATGCAGACTTCCTGTGGCTAGAGAAGACAAATAATGTCGTCAAAACTAACTTAGCTTTAAAAAAATATCAATAAGATATCTTTTGAAAAACTTGATAGTCGTCACTAGCATACTGCAAAAATACTCGTACTTCTTGTGATATTTAGCAAACTAGGCGTTAGCAAATTGATTTATATCAAGTTCTGCTTCTTCCAGGTTGATAAGTATCCCCCTTATAAACTAACCCGCGCACCCTTGGTGGATGTAAAGGTGTTAATTGGATAATAGCAGTTTCTAAACGTGCCCGCCTAAGTTGGGTCGCCATGTCTAAGCCTTTCCAAGTATCCCTTGGTAAAGGTGGCAATTGTAATTCGCGTCTATCTTGCTCAATAAAAGTACTTTTTTCTAGCAAAATCCTTAATAACTTGGGTTTACCTAAACGAATTTCTGCTAATAAAGTTAAGCCAACCAGGCTTTTTACACGATTTTCTTTGGCTTCTGGTGTTAATGGCATAAAGCGTTTCCTAAGCTTATTAATTGATACAAATTAAAAATATCATGTTTTTGCCACCCAGTTGTCACTTGCTTGCGAAATGATGTGCTAAACCCTTGGAGGAGCCTAGTATGCTACGTCTTGGTTTAGTCACAGAGACTTTCGCACCCGACATCAACGGAGTAAGCCACACCCTACAACATTTGGTCAAGGGCTTGCTACATCAGGGATGGCACCTCGATTTGGTGCGTCCTAAACCGCGCCAGTCTTACTTACGTGCCTTAGATCCTAGCGGGCGTTTATGCGACTGGCATGCTAAAGGTATTGGTTTACCAGGGTATCAAGATTTACAACTAGGGTTAGGCTTGCCCACTGATTTACGCCGCCATTGGTCTTTACATCCACCTCATGTTTTATATATCGCTACAGAAGGCCCTTTGGGATTCGCCGCCCTTAAATACGCACAGAGCCAAGGGATTCCTGTGGTTAGTGGTTTTCATACGAACTTTCAACTATACACAGAGCATTACGGACGCCTAGCAAGTTACTTACATAAACCCACGTTAGCGTATTTACGCTGGTTTCATAACGCAACTCACACCACCTTGGTCCCCAATCAACAACAAGCTTTAGAATTGGGTGCCCAAGGACTTGATAACGTACACTGCTTATATCGTGGTGTTGATACTCAAAGGTTCAATCCTCAACGCCGCTGTCAAGATTTGCGCCGACAATGGCAAGCTAATTCAGAAACGCTCGTTGTGACCTGTGTTGGTCGCTTGGCTGCGGAAAAGAATCTTGACCAAGTGATCGAAACCTTTCAACTCATTAAGGCACAACATCCAGATGCACGCTTGGTGCTAACAGGAGATGGTCCCTTACATTCCCATCTCATGCGTAAAACGCAAGACATTATTCTACCTGGTACACGTACAGGAATAGATCTTGCACGTCATTAC
The DNA here is from genome assembly GCF_900108915.1 of Allopseudospirillum japonicum. GTDB lineage: Bacteria > Pseudomonadota > Gammaproteobacteria > Pseudomonadales > Halomonadaceae > Pseudospirillum > Pseudospirillum japonicum. The sequence goes on along the minus strand of NZ_FNYH01000005.1, from coordinate 81,966 downwards.
GCAAGTTGTGATCTCTTTTTATTCCCCAGCACAACAGAAACTTTTGGTAATGTGATTTTAGAAGCTATGGCATCTGGTTTGCCTGTTTTAAGCTACGACTATGCAGGCGCCCAGCTGTTAATTGAACAGGGTGTCAGTGGCTATAAAGTCCCTTTAAAAGACCAGACAGCCTTCAATCAAGCAGCGCTTGAGTTGGCTGCCCAACCTGTATTGAGAACAGCATTAGCCACAGGTGCCTGCAAACGCATTCAAGCCTTTAGCTGGGATACCATAGTGCAAAATTTCATTCAGTACCTGATGCAAGCAAGAGCGCAAGGGGTAAGCTGCCATGAACACACGCTCGACCACTCTCTTTCATAAAATTGATTTATGGGAATGGCGAATTTGCCAAGTCTTTAACCAATATGCGCGGATTCAGCCTTTTCTTTATAGTATGCGTCTTGTCAGTCGCTTAGGCGATGGGCTTTTCTGGTATGGACTTATGCTGGCTATGCCTTTGCTTTACGGTTGGCATGGATTTTCGATTACACTCAAAATGGCATTGATCGGTTTAGGCTGTACACTGATTTACAAAGGTTTAAAACAGACTCTGGGCCGGCAGCGCCCTTATCTAAGCTGTCAACAGATTAACTGCCAAATGCCCCCTTTAGATTATTATAGTTTTCCTTCTGGTCACACCTTGCACGCTGTCGCTTTTTGTACACTAGTTGCCACTTATGCACCCGAACTTTGGCTATTAACCAGCATTTTTACTTGTTTAGTCGCCTTATCGCGTGTTGTATTAGGCTTACATTATCCTTCAGATGTATTGGCAGGTGCTGTGATTGGCTATAGCTTAGCTTCTGCAAGCCTTGTCATTTTTCCCTTACAATAAATTCCCTCATAATTAACAAAAAAGCCCAGCTTCTGCTGGGCTTCATCCCCTGAATACCCTTCTCTAAAAACGTTGTACAGGTGTCACTTGCAGATAATGATTTTGTTGCAACTGCATCCAGCGTCTTTGTGCCTGTTGCTGCAAAACATTTTGTGCATTGATAGCCTCATCACCCGTACTGATTTCACCATCAGTCACCGTATCCAAAGCTAACAATAGCACATTCCCCTCAGCATCTGTGTAAATGCCATAGCTGACTTGAGCTGGCTGTGGCATTTTAAAGATGTAAGTGACCAGATCTTGCTCAGTTTGTGCGCCAAAACGGCTTATCGTCTGGGTTTCACTCCAGCTTAAAGATGCAGGCAAGGATTCTCCCGCTTGTAATTGGCGCAGATAAGTTTGTGCCTGCGTTTGCAAGCGACTTTGTGCTTGCGTCCGCGCCCAAGCCTGTTGCACTTGATCTTGTACTTGTGCAAAATCCTGAATGCTTTGTGCTTGATACGCTTGATGCTGAATCACCAACAAGCGTTCATCATCTAACTTAATCACATCTGAAGGCAGTTGATCTTCACGCATTTGCGGATCGAATAAGACTTTTTGTACTTGAGTTTGCTGCCAAAAATCTTCGGCTTGCCCTGCACTAATCCATGCAGACGTTTGCACTTCCAAGGTGATTTGTTCCTGTAACGCCTCTGCAACTGCTTGCAAACTGTCTTTAGAGAAGCTTAGATTACGCAAGTCTTCGCTCAAGCTGGCCATACGTTCACGCAAAGGTTGTGCTTGCAGATCTTGTATTAACTGTGCACGCATTTCTGCCAAGGGCTTGATTTCAGGCGCACGCTGATCCAATAACTGAATCAAGTGCAAGCCAAAAGGCGTTTCCACTGGCATAGAAATATCGCTATTTTCTTGTAAGGCAAATAGGGCCTGCTCAAAAGCTGGATCAAGCGTATCAGGCAAAATCCACCCTAAATCACCACCTTGACGTGCACTTGCCGGATCTTGCGAATGTTCACGTGCTAACTGTGCAAAATCTGCTTCCCCTGCCAGTACAGCATCACGCCATGCGAGCAAGTCTGCTTGCGCTTGCTGTTTTTCTTTTTCATTTGTAAAGTTCAATAAAATGTGTGCGGCTTGGCGTTGTTGTGGCTGTTGCTGCACATAAGCTTGATAAGCCGCATCAATTTGCGCTTGGTCAATTTGAATGCTTTGTGCGACCTGCTGCGGATCTAACAGTAAATACGCCACTTGCACACGTTCAGGCATGGCATAAGCTTCTTGATGTTCTTGGTAGTAAGTACGCAATGCTTCTTCGGTTGGTGTCAAATCCTGCGCATACTCGTCTAAGGATAAGCGCACACTACGATAGGTACGCTTTTGATCTAGAAGTGCCTCCAAAGCTTGGCGTTCTTTAGGTAATACAAAGGCACTTAAGCTAACGCCCCCAAGCAAATGCTCATTCAAAATTTCTTCACTTAGCTGAGCCCGAAATCCAGTCGGTGTTAGGCCGGCACGCGCTAAGACATCTTTATAAATTTCTTGCTGAAAACGTCCCTCTGCATCGGCAAATTGTGGTGTGCGTACAATTTCACGTTCAACTGCTTGGCGGCTAATACGTATATCTTGCACTTGTGCTTGATAATTTAATACGCCCTGCATAATGAGGCGGTTCAGTGCCATACCCCGTAATAAATTTTGATCTAGGGTTTCAGGGTCTATATTTGGATTGGTCTGTAACAAACGGCGTAATTCCTGCTGTGCAAGATTATCCACCTGAGTACGACTAATTTCTTGATCCCCAACTTGGGCAAGCGTATCCCGACTTTGGGTAAAGGCTCCGATAATGCTCTCGACCCCCCAAAGCGAGAAGGTCAATACAATCAGTCCCACAATGACTTTAGCAATCCAACCTTGGGAGTGGTTGCGGATGAAATCTAACATAGGCAATCCTAAACTTGATGACGAATAAATAAAAAAGGCGTACGCCAAGAGGGTACGCCTTTATTTAAATCGATACGACTGGAGGCAAAGTTTATTTGCTGGTCGCGTTTACTGCATCTTTTAAAGTTTTACCCGGGCGGAAGCTAGGCACTTTAGAAGCTTCAATTTTAATTTCAGCACCTGTCTGCGGATTGCGCCCTGTACGTGCGGCGCGTTCTTTCACTGCAAAAGTACCAAAACCTACCAGTGCCACTGAGTCACCCTTTTTCAGTGAATCAGTCACTGATTGGATCACCGCATCTAAGGCACGACCTGCTGTCGCTTTTGAAATATCTGCAGAGGTTGCAATCGCATCAATCAGCTCAGACTTGTTCACACTTCACCCCTTATATAGGTCGCTATCATAAAAATAATGGTGTTCTCTTGAATCGTACGCAATACAACTAAAGTTTGTAAGAGGTCATACCCATCTTGCAACCCCAGAACCTAAAGGGCACACAAGTACGATCGAGGGCAGTTTATACCAAGGGCTTGAAATCAGTGTCAAGCTTTGTACTGCCTGACACCCTGTTTCCCTCTTTTTAGTGCATTCTAATGCGTACTTACGCCGCGTGCACTTACCTCTTCTGGATCTTCAGTCGCGGGCACTTCGTCCAAACTTAAAGGTGTTGGCGCATAGGTCAAGGCGATTTCTAACACCTGATCAATCCACTTCACTGGGCGAATGTCCAAAGATTCTTTGATCTTATCGGGGATTTCTTGCAGATCTTTACTATTCTCATGCGGGATAACCACGGTTTTAATACCACCTCGACGTGCTGCCAGAAGTTTTTCCTTCAAGCCACCAATCGCCAAAACCTCACCGCGCAGATTAATTTCACCTGTCATAGCCACATCTGCACGCACAGGAATCTCAGTTAATGCTGAGACTAATGCCGTACACATGGTAATCCCTGCACTTGGTCCATCTTTTGGTGTTGCACCTTCAGGCACGTGAATATGGATATCCGTGCGCTCAAAAGTTTGTGCAGAGATCCCTAGCATTTTGCTACGGCTACGCACAACCGTCAGCGCTGCTTGGATGGATTCTTGCATCACATCACCTAGCGACCCTGTACGGGTTAGACGCGCCTTACCTGGCATCACAGCAGCTTCGATGTTGAGTAACTCTCCACCCACGCTAGTCCATGCCAGTCCAGTGACACAACCAATTTGATCTTGTTCATCTGCAAGGCCATACGCGTATTTACGCACGCCCGCAAACTCAGCGACCTTGGTTGCTTCTAACTCTAGAGGTTCTTTTGCTTTTAAACTCAGTTGACGAACCACTTTACGACAGACTTTCGCAATTTGGCGCTCTAACTCACGCACCCCAGCTTCACGCGTGAAATAGCGAATTAGCTCTAACAAGGCCGCTTCAGTCCAAATAAGCTCACGTTCACTTAGGCCATTGAGTTTTAGCTGTTTGGGCACCAAATGCTGTTGAGCAATGTTTAGCTTTTCATCTTCTGTGTAGCCAGGTAAACGAATGACTTCCATACGATCAAGTAAAGGCGCTGGGATATTCATCGAGTTTGCCGTGCACACAAACATCACATCGGATAAATCATAATCTACTTCAAGGTAGTGGTCGCTAAACTTATGATTTTGCTCAGGATCTAGCACTTCTAGCAAGGCGGATGCTGGATCACCTCTGTGATCCATGCCTATTTTGTCAATTTCATCAAGCAAGAATAAGGGGTTACGTACACCCACTTTGCTCATACGTTGAATGAGTTTGCCTGGCATGGAACCAATGTAAGTACGTCGATGACCACGAATTTCAGCTTCATCACGCACGCCACCCAATGCCAAGCGTACGTATTCGCGGTTAGTCGCTTTCGCAATCGATTGCCCTAAAGAAGTTTTACCTACCCCAGGTGGGCCTACTAAGCAAAGTACAGGCCCTTTAACCTTCTTCACTCGCTTTTGTACCGCAAGATACTCTAGGATACGCTCTTTTACTTCTTCTAGACCGTAATGGTCCTGACTTAAAACTTCTTCGGCACGTGTTAGATCATGGCGTACACGAGAACGTTTTCTCCAAGGAAGACCTAGCATCCAGTCTAAATAGGTACGCACAACTGTCGCTTCTGCAGACATGGGCGACATCATTTTTAACTTGTTCAGTTCTGCGGTCGCTTTTTCATGTGCATCTTTAGGCATCCCCGCAGCTTCAATACGGCGGGCAAACTCTTCATGTTCATTTGGCGAGTTTTCTAGTTCACCCATTTCCTTTTGAATGGCTTTCATTTGCTCATTCAAATAGTACTCGCGCTGATTTTTCTCCATTTGTTGCTTAACACGCGCACGAACTCGCTTTTCCACCTGCAACAAATCAAGTTCTGTTTCTATTAAGGTCATTAAGTGCTCGAGCCGATCACGTGCTTTATCAAGCTCAAGTAATTTTTGCTTTTCAGGCACACTTAACGACATGTGCGATGAAATCGTATCCACCAAACGAATAGGTTCAGCGATACTTTGCAATGAATTTAAAACCTCATTAGGGATTTTTTTTGCTTGTTTAACATAGGCTTCAAACTGCTCTAACAAAATACGCATCAGGGTATCTTGTTCACGCTCACCTAAAGGCGTCGACGGGGCAAGTTGGACTTGCGCCTGCACATAATCCTGATCTGTGATCGTCTCACAATGCAGTAAACGAGCGCGCTCTTTGCCTTCTACCAAAAGCTTGACTGTGCCATCTGGCAACTTCAGCATTTGTAATACTTGCGCTACTGTGCCTAAAGAATAAAGCGCGTCCATTTCTGGATCGTCTTTATTCGCCTCTTGTTGCGCAACCACAAAAATTCGCTTGTCCCCTTGCATGGCCACATCAAGCGCATGGATTGATTTATCGCGCCCCACAAATAAGGGAACTACCATTTGCGGATACACGACTACGTCACGCAAAGGTAACAAAGGAAGGCTGAGAGTCTCTGTAGGGTAGTCGTTAATCTGCTCCATCACAGGGCATCCTCGTCGCTGTAACCTAGCTTATATCGTATTTCAGACACTCGCTGATTACGGATTCAATAAAACGACTCGACCAGTCGTACGCTGTTATGCTTACTTATCTTCTTGCAGGCAAAGAATCAAGGACAAAGAAATCTTTATCTGAATGAGCACCTAGGTAGCTTGTCTCTTTTAGCTACCTAAGTCACAAAGATAGGTCTTTAGCTCGCTGCTGATTGTTTGGTATCTGGGCTATAAATAAGTTCGGGTTTTGCTTGGCCGGCAACAACATCCGCACTGACTTGTACACGCTCAACACCTTGTAACGAAGGCAGCTCGTACATGGTTTCTAGCAAAATGGATTCTAAAATAGAACGCAAACCACGCGCACCTGTCTTACGCTCCATAGCTTTACCTGCAATCGCAAGCAAAGCATCTGTGTGGAAATCAAGATCTGCACCTTCCATTTCAAACAAACGTGCATACTGCTTGGTCAGTGCATTTTTGGGTTCAGTCAAAATGCGCACTAAGGCTTCTTCATCAAGTTCAGCTAAAGTGGCAACGACAGGCAAACGGCCGACAAACTCAGGAATTAAACCAAATTTAACCAGATCTTCTGGTTCTACATCGGTTAATACCTCAGTCACACTGCGTCCTTCTTTACTTTTAACTTCGGCCGCAAAACCAATACCACTTTGCGTAGAACGATCACGAATGACTTTTTCCAAACCTGCAAAAGCGCCACCACAAATAAAGAGAATATTCGAGGTGTCCACTTGCAAGAATTCTTGCTGCGGGTGCTTACGCCCACCTTGTGGTGGTACAGAAGCCACTGTCCCTTCGATCAGCTTCAATAAAGCTTGTTGTACACCTTCACCAGATACATCACGTGTGATTGAGGGATTATCAGACTTGCGCGAAATCTTATCGATTTCATCAATGTATACAATGCCACGTTCAGCACGTTCTACATCGTAATCACACTTTTGTAACAGCTTTTGGATAATATTTTCTACGTCTTCACCCACATAACCAGCTTCAGTGAGTGTCGTTGCATCTGCAATGGTGAAAGGTACATTAAGCAGGCGCGCCATAGTTTCTGCCAATAAGGTTTTACCACTACCTGTTGGCCCAATCAGCAAAATATTACTTTTGCCCAACTCGACTTCACTACCCTGACCACCATGCTGCAAGCGCTTGTAATGGTTATAAACAGCCACCGAAAGGACCATTTTGGCCTTATCTTGACCGATAACATAAGCATCTAGTGTGTCCCGAATTGCCTTGGGCACTGGCAAACGTTCATCACTACTTTCTTCAATGTCATCATCAAGATTTTCTTCCCGTATGATGTCATTACACAAGTCAATACACTTGTTGCAGATATAGACCGAGGGACCTGCAATTAGCTTTTTAACTTCATTTTGACTGGCACCACAAAACGAGCAATACAGCATTTTGCTGTTATCGTCCCCTTTTTTTCCGTCGGCCATTCTTATACCCCATTCTTACAAGCCATACGCATACGGCAGGCTTTTACTTGTGATCGTTTGCAATATGCAGATTAACTTGATCGTTGATCTGTGGACGCTATCTAACATACTCACCAAGCTAATTTAGCCTGTAGGACGTTTTTCAAGTACGGCATCAATCAGACCATACTCTACTGCAGTTGCGCCATCCATAAAATTGTCTCTATCTGTATCTTTGGCGATACGCTCAATGTCTTGACCTGTATGCTGCGCAAGAATTTGATTGAGCTTTTCACGAATTTTTAAAATTTCGCGGGTATGAATTTCAATATCGCTCGCTTGCCCTTGGTAACCACCTAAAGGCTGGTGAATCATCATACGCGAATTAGACAGGCAATAACGTTTACCCGCTGCACCGCCTGCAAGTAGCAAGGCTCCCATACTTGCAGCTTGGCCAATACACAAGGTACTGACATCCGGTTTAATGAACTGCATGGTGTCATAAATGGACATGCCTGCAGTGACTGAACCACCCGGAGAGTTAATGTAGAGATGGATATCTTTGTCAGGATTTTCAGATTCTAAAAATAAAAGTTGTGCCACTACAAGATTCGCCATGTAATCTTCTACTGGGCCCACTAAAAAAATAACGCGCTCTTTTAATAAGCGAGAATAAATATCGTAAGCACGCTCTCCACGAGCCGATTGCTCGACCACCATGGGTACTAGACTACCCGCATTTAGGATCTCATCTTTGATCTGCATAGCCTGCTCACTTTCTCTTTATCAACTGGACTTGTAATAAGACGAGCTGAATCACTTAGGTTTTTGACCAGAGGCCACTTTAGACCAAGGGCGTGCTAACGCTTAGAGGTTAGGGTTTAGCCTCTTGTTGATGTCATTTTAAGTGAATATAACATAGGGCAGTGCTCACTTTCAGCACTGCCCTAGACTTTCAATTAAATCAGCGTTTCATCAAGACGACAGATGATTATGCATCAACCTCTTGCTGGTCTTCAGCCTCATCTGCTTCTTCTTTTGGCTGCATAACCTCTTTGTAGCTCATATTTTTATCAGTGACTTCAAGCTGTTGCAAGAGAGTTTCGACTACTTGCTCTTCCAAAGCAGCTGCCTCTACTTGGCGCAGCAAGTTTTCATCTTGATAATAATACTCCACGACCTTTTCAGGTTCTTGATAAGCTTGTGCCTGTTCTTCAACTAACGCACGTACTGTCTCTTTATCTGCTTTCAGTTCACTAGAAGCAACAACTTCAGCGATCAGCAAGCCCAGTTGTACACGTTTTTTCGCTTGATCTGCAAACAATTCTGCTGGTAATTGCGCAGGATCAAATTCTTGTCCGAAGTTAAATTGCTGTACTGCTTGGCGACGCAGAACATCTACTTCGCCATCTACCAGAGCTTTAGGCACTTCGATAGGATTTTTTGCTAACAAGCGGTCAAGTACAGACTCTTTCACACGGTTTTTGACGGCTTTTTGTAATTCACGTTCCATGTTTTTACGCACTTCTTCGCGAAAAGCAGTCTCACCACCTTCTTGTACACCAAAAATCGTAAAGAATTCTTCATTTAACTCAGGAAGTTCACGTGCCTTCACTGCATTCACTTTTACCTTAAATACAGCTGCTTTACCTGCTAATTGCTCTGCTTGATACTGCTCAGGGAAAGTCACTTCAACGTCTTTTTCATCACCAGCTTGTGTACCCACTAACTGGTCTTCAAAACCTGGGATAAAACTGTTAGAACCTAACACTAGGTCATAACGCTCACCCTTACCGCCTTCAAAAGCTTCACCATCGATAAAGCCTTCAAAATCAATGTTAACTTGATCTTCTAATGCCGCAGCACGTTCAACCGTACTCCAGCTCATACGTTGCTTGCGCAGCTCTTCGATTAATTCAAGTACATCAGCATCTGTGACTTCTGCTTGAGGACGCTCAATGCTTTCGCCTTCCAATGAATTTAGGGCTACTTCTGGATATACTTCAAATACGGCTACAAATTCTAATGGTTGTCCTTCTACTACAGATTTTGGCTCAATAGAAGGGGTACCAGCAGGATTGAGTTTTTCTTGAGTCACTGCTTCCACGAAGTGATTACGCATCAGTTCAGAAGCCACTTCCTGACGAACACTGACCCCATAACGTGACTTCACTACCTTCATAGGCACTTTACCAGGACGGAAGCCATCAATACGTACTTGGCGTGCCGTCTCTTTCAGACGACTGTCTACAGCAGTGTCAACCAGCTCAGCAGGAATTTGGATGGTTAAGCGGCGCTCTAAACCTGAAGTCGTTTCAACAGAGACTTGCATGGATAATCCTCATACAAACAAAAATTGCGCGTCTACAGCCTACAAAAATGTAGCTGCAAAGAACTAGCGAGTGTGAATAAAGGCGTAAATTTTAAGAGTTATAAGCAAGGCAAGCAAGTGCTCTAACTGAGATAGGGCGAGAAAAGCGTAAAACTTGCGTAATCATACGCAAAAATTGACTTTTGTAGAGGCAAGATAAGAAGTAATCGAACAAAAACAAAAAAAGACCTTGTACTAAGTACAGGCCTTGATATTTTCTCGTTCCTTAAATGGGGTGGACGATGGGGCTCGAACCCACGACCGCTGGAATCACAATCCAGAGCTCTACCAACTGAGCTACGCCCACCATATATAAGGAACCTATTTTGCTTGACGCTGGCGCGCCCAGCAGGACTCGAACCTGCAACCCACGGCTTAGAAGGCCGTTGCTCTGTCCGGTTGAGCTATGGGCGCTCACCTTGTCCGAGTCATCAAGCATTTGGTTTATTGGTCGGGGTAGAGGGATTCGAACCCCCGACATCCTGCTCCCAAAGCAGGCGCGCTACCAGACTGCGCTATACCCCGATAAACCATCAAGCTAACTTTTTGATTTCTCTCAAGTTTTGCTTGCTTCGCTTAACTTGTGGCGCTCATTATAACGAGCTTTTAAACCTTGTCAAGCATTATTTTCAACTTTTTTTGGTGGAGCTAAGCGGGATCGAACCGCTGACCTCTACAATGCCATTGTAGCGCTCTCCCAGCTGAGCTATAGCCCCATCAAGAAGTTGACCTTCACAAAAAATAAGTGCATTGCTTAAATTTCACTTATTTTCTTGTTGAAAGCGGGGCGTAGTTTACTCGTTATTTTTCACTTGGCAAGTATTTTTTGTATTTTTTTACTAAATCTAGTTTTCATACCGCGTTTAACGCAAACTCCTTTCTAGTCAAGTAGTCTTAATGTATCTGTAAAGGAGACTTTCTACATGCCCATTTTGCTGATTTTCATTGCTGTACCCTTTATCGAGATGTTTCTTCTTATCAAGGTAGGGCAGCAAATCGGTGCGATTAACACCTTATTACTTGTGGTCGCCACAGCCGTCATCGGGGTTGCCTTACTGAAACGTCAAGGCAGCTTATTACTCAATCGTGCGGCTTGGCGTCTAGATCAAGGCCAACTTCCTGCAACGGAAATGGCTGAAGGCCTTGCCCTAGCCTTTGCTGGTGCTCTATTACTCACTCCAGGTTTTGCCACGGATGCTTTGGGGTTTTTACTTTTGCTTCCAGGCACACGTCAAGCTTTGCTGAAATCTTTAATGCGCCATGTTAAATTTGGTGCGTTGCACACCCACCAAACTCATTATACTCAGCGCACGTATGAAGGTGAGTTTCAGCATACATCGTCCACATCTGATTCATCTTCCCATGATGCCAAGGTGTTGGAAGGTGAAGTCGTCTCTCCGACTCAAAAAACACACAAAAAAAATTAATTTTTTTGTATGGGGATGCCTTGAAATTTTTTTAGCCTCCCCCATTAACACACACAGCAGGCGATCATGGCCTCTTGCGAAATATTGAAAAAAGCAAGATGCAAAGACACGCACTCGCTGATCCTAGGGTGATACCCTTTTTTTAGCTGACACTTGAACTAACCTAGCAGCGACCCTATATCTAGGTCGATGTTTGTACTTGATCACAATGGGAGAAACTTAACGATGAAAATCCGTCCTCTACACGATCGCGTCGTTGTGCGTCGTATGGAAGAAGAAACCACTACCCCGGGCGGTATCGTTCTGCCAGGTAATGCTAAAGAAAAGCCTCAACAAGGTGAAGTTATCGCTGTAGGCGAAGGCCGCTATGTAGATGGTCAACTGCGTGCACTAGCAGTGAAAGAAGGCGATAAAGTCGTTTTCGGTAGCTACGCAGGTAACACTGTGAAAATCGACGGTGAAGAACTGTTGATCATGAATGAAAGCGAAATCTTTGGTGTCATCGAAGGCTAATCTCTAGCTTACTCACCACCTGATTTATATCGTTTTAAGTTCAATCACAATTTTCTGAAAAAAATAGGAACACTATCATGGCAGCAAAAGACGTACGTTTCGGTGATGATGCCCGTAAACGCATGGTAAAAGGTGTAAATACTCTCGCCGATGCAGTGAAAACCACTTTAGGCCCTAAAGGTCGTAATGTCGTACTGGAGAAATCCTTCGGCTCGCCTACTGTCACTAAAGATGGTGTGTCTGTTGCTAAAGAAATCGAACTCAAAGACAAGTTCGAAAATATGGGCGCACAAATGGTGAAAGAAGTGGCGTCCAAGACTTCTGATGTTGCTGGTGACGGTACCACAACAGCCACTGTACTAGCACAAGCCATCGTTAATGAAGGCATCAAGGGCGTCACTGCCGGCATGAATCCTATGGATCTCAAGCGTGGTATTGATCGTGCTGTCATTGCCGCTGTAAGCGAGATTAAAGCCCTAGCTAAGCCTTGCACAGATACAAAGTCTATCGCTCAAGTCGGGACTATCTCTGCTAATGGTGATACACGTATCGGTGAAATCATTGCAGAAGCAATGGAAAAAGTAGGTAAAGAAGGCGTCATCACAGTTGACGAAGGTCGTGGTTTCGAAGACGAGCTGGAAGTGGTTGAAGGCATGCAGTTCGACCGCGGCTACATCTCTCCTTACTTCGTTAACAATCAGGACAATATGTCTGCTGAGTTAGAAGACCCTTACATCCTTTTGGTTGATAAGAAAATCTCTAACATCCGTGACTTGCTACCTGTGTTAGAAGGCGTTGCTAAAGCCAGCAAGCCTTTATTGATCATTGCTGAAGACATCGAAGGCGAAGCGCTTGCAACGCTTGTTGTTAACAGCATGCGTGGTATCGTTAAAGTTGCTGCGACTAAAGCACCTGGTTTTGGTGATCGTCGTAAAGCCATGATGCAAGATATCGCTATCCTGACCAAAGGTACCGTGATTTCTGAAGAAGTTGGCCTGACCTTAGAGCAAACCACGCTAGAGCACCTAGGTACCGCAAAACGTGTTGTGTTGACTAAAGAAAACACCACGATTATCGACGGTAGCGGCAGCCAAGACGATATCGAAGCTCGTGTGAAGCAAATCCGCGCGCAAATCGAAGACACTTCTTCTGATTACGACCGTGAAAAACTGCAAGAGCGTCTGGCTAAATTAGCTGGCGGTGTTGCTGTCATCAAGGTCGGTGCCGCAACTGAAGTAGAAATGAAAGAGAAGAAAGCACGTGTTGAAGATGCCCTGCACTCAACGCGCGCTGCCGTAGAAGAAGGCGTAGTTGCCGGTGGTGGTACTGCCTTAATTCGTGTTCTTGGTAAACTCCAGAATCTACAAGGCGAAAACGAAGATCAAAACCATGGTATCGCGATTGCATTGCGTGCGATGGAAGCACCTTTGCGTCAAATCGTAACTAACGCAGGCGAAGAAGCTTCCGTTATCGTTGCACGCATCAAAGAAGGCGAAGGTAACTATGGTTACAACGCAGCCACTGGTGAGTTCGGTGACCTCGTTGATATGGGTGTACTAGATCCAGCAAAAGTCACTCGTACAGCGCTGCAATCCGCGGCTTCCGTTGGTGCTCTGATGATCACCACTGAGTGTATGGTTGCGGAAATCCCAGAAGAGAAGCCTGCAGCACCTGATATGGGTGGCATGGGCGGTATGGGTGGCATGGGCGGCATGATGTAAGCAGCCCCATTTCCTAGGTGCCATCTTAACCACTAAGATACGGTTGAGCTGGCCATAGGTAGGCCATTCCGATAAGACCCTCCTTTTTAAGGAGGGTTTTTTATTGGTTTTATAAAGCCGCTTGCAAAATGGCTCGACTCTTTGGTAAATCAATATTTCTTTGCTCACCTAAAGCCGTCATACCATGTTTTTCTAGTGCCTCTACCATAGCATCAATCGCATCTGCGCTAATCCCATAATCACTTAAACGCGTTGCAACCCCTAAAGATTCAAAAAACGCACGTGTTTTTGCAATACTTTGGTCGATCCGAGTTTGCTCATCCCCAGTCTGGATTCCCCAAACCCGCTCTCCATATTGCAATAATTTTTGTGCCTTTTGTTCACGCATCACTTGCCATTCTGCTGGTAAGACCACCGCCAAGGTTTGCCCATGATCCAAACCATGTAAAGCAGTTAGCTCGTGCCCTATCATATGCGTGGCCCAATCTTGTGGCACCCCACAACCGATTAAGCCATTCAATGCCATAGTAGCGGCCCACATCACATTGGCACGAACTTGATAATCTTGTGGATTGTGCAGCGCTTTGGGGCCTTCTTGTATCAAGGTCCGCAAAATGCCTTCCGCCATAGCATCTTGAATCTGTGCACCATGTGCACAGGTGACATACTGTTCGACCGTATGGACAAAAGCATCCACAATACCGTTAGCCACCTGCTTTTGTGGTAGAGAATAAGTTGTGGTGGGATCTAAAATCGCAAACTGTGGATAAAGGGCTGCACTAAAGAAGGATAATTTATCTTGCGTCTGATAATTGGTGATTACCCCATTCGGGTTAGATTCAGATCCAGTCGCAGGTAAAGTTAACACCACCCCTAAAGGTAAAGCCTGCTGAATTTTCGCCCTGTGCGCCAAAATATCCCAAGGGTCCCCTTCAAAGCAGGCTGCAGCAGCAACAAACTTAGTACCATCGGCAACCGAGCCACCCCCCACAGCGAGCAAGAAATCAATCTGTTCCTGCTTCACCATGTCCACCGCTTGACATAAAGTGTGGAAACTTGGATTTGGCTCAATGCCGGCAAACTCAAACCAAGTGTGTTCCGCTAAAGCTTGGCTTACTTGCTGATACACACCATTTTTTTTGATGCTACCGCCGCCATATAACACAAGCACTCGCGCATCGGCAGGAATTGCTTGCGTGAGTTTGGCAATTTGGCCTTCACCAAAAAAAATACGTGTTGGGTTATAAAAACTAAAATTGTTCACTCGATATGACTCCTTATCCGTTAGGTGCCCCAGTATTCGGGTTCAGGTTGCAATTCAATGGCAAATTTTTGCTTCACTTGTTGCTGAATCAAACCAGCAAGCGTAAGTAACTCCTGCACTCGGCCGTGCCCATAGTGGACCAAAACCAAAGCCTGTTGTGGGCTAACACCCACATGCCCTTGCCGCCAACCTTTCAGGCCGCAAGTTTCAATCAGCCAAGCTGCCGCTACTTTGACCTTGTCCGGTTCAGGCGTTGCGTATAAAGGGATCTGCGGATACTGAGCTTGCAAGCTTTGTGCTTGCGCTCGACAAATCACAGGATTTTGGAAAAAACTGCCCACATTGGGCAAAATCTTAGGATCAGGTAACTTAGCTGCACGAATAGCGCGGATGCGTGCGGCCATCTGTGCGGGTGTCTTTGGCGCATCTGGGCCTTGCGCTAAATCTGCATAACTAAAATTCAACTGTCCTTGCTTTGCTAAACGGATACGCACTGCCACAATAAAAGTGTGCCCCCGCAAGCCGCCTTGTACAGCTGCCACCTTGAAACGCGAATGCCGGTAAGCAAACTCACAAGCGCTTGCCTCTAGCCAAAATAATTCGCCTTTTTGTGCATCAAAAATTTGTACCCCTTGCACCACAGAGGCAAATTCCACACCATAAGCACCAATATTTTGTACCGGCGCTGCCCCGACAGTTCCAGGAATAGCGGCCAGATTCTCTAGGCCATACCAAGTTTTTTGTACACTAAAATTCACCAAGTCATCCCAGACACACCCTGCATCAACCTCCAACTCGACATAGTCAGAAGTTTGCGCACAACAACGAATATGCTTTGGCATCCATTGCACTACAAAAGCATTAACAAACTCAGGTAGAATCAAGTTGCTCCCGTGTCCTAAAGGATACAAGGGAATCTTATCTGTCTGTGCTTTTTGATATGCTTGAGCGAGTTGCTGCACATTTTGCACACGCGCGAAATAACGTGCCTGTGCTGCAAAAGCCAAAGTGTGTAAAGGTTGCAAGTTGGCGTTTTGTTCTAACACAAGTGACATAGCTGCATCCTTAAGGCGATGATGTGACTTTGGGCAAGGTCCAACCATAAATCACCCAAGTCGCGCTTAAAGGTCGCTGTTGATGTGTAAGTCGTACTTTGCGTGGCAATCTGTATTCAGCATTGACTTGTGTATAGGTAGGCCATTCCAGCAACCAATCCCCTTGTTGTGCTTGCTTAAGATCACCTTGCGGGTGATAGGTTAGATGGGCTTGCGGTAAATTTGGGGTTAATAAACCACGTATCCACCAATGCAAAGCTGGTAGAGGTAAATCCCAACCCAACTCTTGTTTTAACAAGGCTTGTGCGGAAGTGGCCTGCGCACGATAGCCTTGCGAATCTTGCCACCGTACCCAAGCAGGTCCCGCAGTAAGTTGTGCTTGCCCTTGCCCTAAAGGGGCAATAAACGTCAATTGATAGGTGTCTTTCGTCTCTTGCTGCCATAACACTTGCATACTTAAGCGTTCTTGATCCGCGACCAGGCCTAATTTGGCTTGCAGCGTCCACGCATTAAGCTCAGTGACAACAGCCTGATTTGCTGGCAAATGTGCTACTTCTGGTAAATTTTGACTTTGATGCGCACACCCTGTTAATCCCAGCAGAGCAAGCGCTACACACATCACAACCTGTTTGCGCACCTATTCTTCCCCCAACTCAGGTAATTGTTGATACAAATCTTGCATCAGCTGAGGCCAAGGGCGGCTATATTCTTTTTGTAGTTGACGCCAGAGCACACGCGCTTTGGCTTTTTCGCCAGAAAACCAAAGTGCCTGAATCAAATGGCTAGCAATTTCAACATCTTCTGCTAACTGATAAGCTTTTTGTAAGTATTCGACTGCACTTTGGTACTCGCCTAAATTAAACTTCACCCAACCCATACTATCAATAATGGCAGCTTCTCTAGGATTGAGGGCATAGGCTTTTTCGATCAAGACCGAAGCTTCTTGATGGCGATTTGTACGTTCAGTCAAGCTATAACCTAAGGCATTTAAAACCGTGGCATTATCTGGTTCTTTCTCCAGCAAAAGACGGAAATCTTTTTCTGCCGCCGCCAGCTGATCTAAAGCAAGATACGCCATCGCACGCGCATATAAAAAACGTGCATGTTGATGATATTCTGGCCGGCTTTGCATAGCCTCACTGAGCACATCCACCAAAGTTTGATACTGCTCATGCTTATATAGAAGATCTGTCATCAACATCAACAGGACTTCATCTTGTTGACTAAAATCTTGGCGCTGTTGTTGCAAAGCTTCAATCGCTTCAGGTAGGGCGCTCTCTTCTTCCAAAATCTGTAAGGCACGTAGTTTAGCATCGACAAACACACTGCTTGGGCCGACTTGCCAGTAATAATCTAATGCTTGTATCGGGTCGGCTTCTTCTTGCGCAATACGCCCTAAATAATACAAGGCTTGGTATAAGGTTTCCGGGCTCGATAAATCAATACTTGCTTCATCACGTTCTAGTAAACTTTCTAATTCTTGGCGGGCTGCTTGCAATTCCCCTTGCTCAACATACAAACGTGCCAAAGCCAGCACTACTTGGCTATCGCCGGGATGATAACGGCGAATTTGTGCAAAGGTCTGGCTTGCGCCTTGTAGATCATTAGCTGCCAATTGTAAACGCGCATATTCTAATAATAAACGTAAGCTTTCCGGCTGACGCTTTAATCCCGCTTTAAGCAAATTTAAAGCTTCCTGCAACTTGTCTTGCTCACGTAAGATTTGTGCTTTCAGCAAGAGGGCGCGTTCGTTATTAGGTGCTTGCGCCAAGACTTGATTCAGGTGCGCTTGTGCTGTAATTGGGTGATCTAGAGCCACCTCGAAAATCGCTAATGCGTTGAGATAATCTAAGGAAGCCTGTGTTCTTGTGTGATAGACACGCAATTGTTGATAAATTGCTTGCAAGTTAGAAGTATCTTGTCTGTTTTGCTCAACAGCACGATTTGCTAATAAGGTGTAGTAACTGCTTCCTGTCAACTCATATAACCGATGCAAATGCGTCAGTGCCTGCGTATAGGCATGAGCTTTCATGAGTAACATCACGAGGATACGCTGCGCATCGACACTTTCAGGCTCAGCTTGCGCCCAAATGCGAGCAGCTTCTAACGCTAACTGGTCTTTTTCTTCGTATTGGGCGATATAAGCAGCACGTTCGGCAATACGCGGATGCTGGGAAGCGCGGGCTAACTTGATATACTCTTGCAAAGCAAGATCCACCTGATTACGTTGCCCGGCAATTTCTGCTAATAATAGGGGATATAGAGTATGGCGATTTAGCCCTTGGATAGGTGCTAATTGCGCTTCTTGCGGCCACTGATAAGCGACTTGCGCAGGCGTTGTTTTATTCCAAGGCCCACTAGTGCAGGCGCTGACCCCTAAGGCACTTACCAAGGTTAGGGCAAGTCGAATCGAGTTAGGCTTCATAGCGCTCATTGCTCTCAACAGTTAAATTCCAACAGTTTAATCAGGTAAGGCTTGCATGATAGCCCTTCAAGCCAACTTGATGCAAAGCTTGTACAGGCGTTTCTCGCCAAGCTGCTTGGCAGGCATACATTTTCACTCAAGCTTTATGCTATGATGCGCACCCTAAATACGCAAAGTGTGGGGGGTAGAAAATTGCACCAAACCAGCGTATACCAAAAGCAAAGCTCACTGGCTGCGCCCACACCTGTGCAGGCATTGCCATCGAACCCCTGATTAAAATCCTCGTGTTTTTCCTTTGATTATCGAGGTGACACGCACCCAAGGTACCAGCGAAGTAAGCCTGTATGACATTTCTCGCGCTAGGCATTAATCACAAAACAGCGCCCGTTGACATCCGCGAGCGTGTGGCTTTTACTCCTGAGGAGCTTGCAAAAGCCTTTCAACACCTTAAGCAGCAAACTTGGCTGCGTGAGGTGGCTATCTTATCCACTTGTAACCGTACTGAGTTATATTTGTATTCCAACGAGGCCAGTAGCACGCCAGCTTTAGAATGGTTATGTGATTATCATCAGCTTGGTCTTGAGGAGCTTGTCCCTTGCTGCTACCGCTTCCAAGATGTACAGGCAGCAAGGCATTTGATGCGTGTTGCCTGTGGTTTAGATTCTATGGTGCTAGGTGAGCCGCAAATTTTAGGCCAGCTTAAAGATGCTTATACGCAAGCACACAGCTATCAAACCCTAGGTTCAGGCTTACAGCATTTATTCCAGCAAGCTTTTGCGATTGCTAAACAAGTACGCACCCAAACCGCTATCGGTGAAAACCCTGTTTCGGTGGCTTATGCTGCGGTTAATTTAGCTCAGCATATTTTTAGTGATCTTTCCGAAAGTCGTGCGCTTTTAGTCGGTGCAGGAGAAACCATTGAACTGGTCGCACGCCATTTACATCAGGCTGGGGTAGATCAACTGGTGGTTGCCAACCGCACATTTGAACGCGCCCAAGCCCTAGCAGAGCATTTCACCGGTGCCCAAGCGACTTTATTATCAGATTTGCCACATCAGTTAGAAAAAGCCGATATTGTGATTACTTCCACTGCCAGCCAATTACCTATCTTAGGGAAAGGCATGGTCGAGCGGGCGCTTAAAGTCAGGCGTCATCGTCCTATTTTTATGGTGGATATTGCGGTTCCTCGTGATATTGAGCCACAAGTAGGCGAACTTGATGACGTCTATTTATACAGTGTCGATGATTTACAAAGTGTCATTGAGGAAAACCGGCGTTCACGTCAGCAGGCGGCACAAGAAGCAGAAAATTTGATTGAGCAAGCCCTAGCCAAATTAGAAGCTCAAAATAGGATTCGTGATGTCGGCCACTTGATCCGCGCCTATCGTCAACAAGCGCAAGACCTTTGCCAACAAGAAGTCGCCCAAGCACTGGCAGCCTTACAACAAGGAGCCGATCCTCATACGCTCTTACCCAAGCTCGCGCATTCTTTAACCAATAAATTATTGCATACACCGACAGTCCGTCTACGTCAGGCCTCTGCCGACAATCAGCAAGAAGTTCTTGCCGCTGCGCCTTTTTTACTTGGGCTGCAAGACCCTCCTGCATCCTAGCCATAGCATTTATGCCTTTTTGCCTAGAAGATCAATTTTTATGAAAACCTCGATTTTAAATCGTTTACGCCAACTTAGTGAGCGCTTTGAAGAAGTTTCCGCTCTGTTATCCGATGCGGATATTCTTGCCGATCAAAATAAGTTTCGTGCTTATTCACGGGAATATGCCGAGCTTGAGCCTTTAGTTAACGCTTTTCGTCGTTACTTGAGTGTCCAAGAAGATATAGAAGCCGCCGAGTTGCTGCAACAGGATGCGGATCCTGAAATGCGTGCGCTTGCCTATGATGAATTACAAGAAGCCCAAGCGCAAAGCCAAAGCCTTGCAGAAGAATTACAACTGCTGCTGTTACCACAAGATCCTAACGATGGCCGCAATGTCTATTTAGAAGTTCGTGCCGGCACAGGTGGTGACGAAGCCGCCATATTTGCGGGTGATCTTTTCCGTATGTACTCACGTTACGCAGAAACCCAAGGCTGGCGGGTGGAAATTATCAGCCAAAGTTTGGGGGAACACGGGGGTTATAAAGAAGTGATTTCGCGGATCATCGGCGAGGGCGTATATTCGAAACTAAAATTTGAATCCGGTGCCCACCGAGTGCAAAGGGTACCCGCCACCGAGTCCCAAGGGCGCATCCATACTTCTGCTTGCACTGTCGCCATCATGCCAGAGGCGGATGAAGTCGGCGAAATCAATATTAATCCTGCTGATTTACGTGTGGATACTTTCCGCTCTTCAGGTGCTGGTGGTCAGCACGTCAACACCACAGATTCGGCGATTCGTATTACCCACTTGCCTTCTGGTGTGGTAGTGGAATGCCAAGACGAGCGTTCACAGCACAAAAACCGCGCAAAAGCCATGAGCTTATTAGCTGCACGCTTAAAGCAGCAAGCCCATGATAGCGCTGCAAAAGAACGTTCTGATACACGTAAATCCTTGGTCGGTAGTGGTGATCGTTCCGAACGTATCCGCACCTATAATTACCCGCAAGGTCGAGTCACAGATCACAGAATCAACCTCACCTTGTATCGTCTTGATGAAACGATGCAGGGGGATTTGAACGCAGTCATTATGCCTTTGATTCAAGAACATCAGGCAGATTTACTTGCCCAGATGAATGCGGAACTCTAACCCTTATTTGGCCCAGTTTTTGCCGCTGGGCCTTGTTATTTTCTCGTTTCGGTGGTAACTGTGACACCTTCCACTGCACCTATTTTCACCCAAACACCGACTTGCATCGAGCAGGCTTTAACCTGGGCGAGCCAAGCTTTAGCCCCTATCAGCCCTAGCGCGCATTTAGATGCCAGCTTGCTGTTAGCCCACTTGTTAAACAAGCCCTCAGTATGGCTGTACACTTGGCCGGAAAAGCCCGTACCACAAGTGGTATTACAGCCCCTGCGTCTTTTATTAGCACGACGTCTACAAGGGGAACCTCTGGCTTATTTACTTGGCTATCAGGAATTTTGGGGCTTACGCTTATCGGTTTCTCCAGCCACCTTGATTCCTCGTCCAGATACAGAAACCTTGGTCGAAGCCGCTTTAAGCCTGCCACTACCGTCACAAGCCCGCGTGTTAGATTTAGGCACAGGCACAGGCGCCATTGCTTTAGCTTTAGCCAGTGAACGACCCCATTGGCAGATTCACGGAGTGGATCAAGCAGCTGATGCGGTTGCTTTAGCGCGCCATAATGCGCAAAGCTTGCAACTTGCAGTCACCTTTACACAATCCGATTGGTTTACTCAATTAGATGGCCAAGCCCCTTGGGATCTCATCGTCAGCAACCCGCCTTATATTGATGCACAAGACCCGCACCTACATGGGTTAGGCGTGAAATACGAGCCGGCTTCTGCCTTAATTGCTGCCAATCACGGATTGGCTGATTTGCAACATCTGGTGAACACCGCCGCAGATCATTTACCAACCGGCGGCTATTTATTGCTTGAACATGGCCATCAACAAGCGCAAGCCGTTGCTGCTTTATTTACACAAGCTAAGCTATGGCAAAACATTCAACATTGGCAAGATCTTGCAGGGCATGTACGTATCACTGGCGCACAAAAACAGTAATTTACACTAAAAAAATGCTGTAGATATTTTGAAAGCTCTAAAAATCTAGTATATTGGCAGTAAATCTTTGTTAAACTTGCCTGCTGGCTCATCTTTTTGATAAAGATAAATGCTGGAAAATAATAATAACGCTTTACATGGATTCTGCTGATGAAAACCTCTAAACCTCGTGCGCTTGATCGTATTGATCTAAAAATTCTACACGCTTTGCAAGACAATGCCCGTATCTCTTATGTGGATTTAGCCAGCAAAGTGGGTTTATCGACCACACCTTGCCTAGAAAGAGTCAAACGCCTTGAACGTAATGGCGTGATTAAAGGATACAAAGCGATTTTAAATCCCAAATATTTACGCGCCAACTTACTGGTGTTTGTGGAAATTAGCCTAGAAACACAATCCCCCACTGTCTTTGACGAATTCCGCCGCGCTGTTGCTAAATTACCGCAAATTCAAGAATGTCACCTGGTCTCTGGGCAATTTGATTATATTCTTAAATGCCGTATTCCTGAAATGAGTGCTTATCGCCAATTACTCGGTGATGTGGTTCTCACACTCCCAGGTGTCAAAGAATCAAAAAGCTATGTGGTGATGGAAGAGGTGAAAGAAGACACCGCCTTGTATATCCCAGACATTAATGAGTTTGAGGATAACCGCTTAAGATAAACCTGATCCTTAGGATACCAAGTATGCAGGACGAACAACTGCTGCGTTATGGTCGTCATCTGGTGTTACCTGAAATCGATTTTGCTGGCCAGCAAGCCTTATTAGCCAGTCGTGTACTTGTGCTTGGTGTAGGTGGCTTGGGGAGTGCTGCGGCTTATTACCTAACAGCTGCCGGTGTCGGCCACTTGCACTTAGTAGACCCTGATGAGGTCGACCTTTCGAACTTACAGCGGCAAATTGCGCATCAGTACTCACGCCTTGGTCAACCCAAGGTAGAATCCGCTTATCAACAACTAAGCGCCCTCAATCCAGAGACCCAATTTACTTTAGATACACACACATTAGACGATGTACAACTCACACATGCAATCCAAGCGGCTGATTTAGTCCTTGATTGTACAGACAATTTTGCTACGCGCTTTCAACTTAACCGTTTATGTTATGCACAAAAAACGCCTTGGATTAGCGGCGCAGCTATTCGTTGGGTTGGGCAAATTATGTACTTTAATCCACAAGACAAGACAAGCCCCTGCTATGCCTGCTTGTATGATGAACAACAAGCCGATGATGCGGAAAACTGCCACCAAAATGGTATTGCTGCCCCTATCGTTGGCGTGATTGGTAGTTTACAAGCACTCGAAGCCATCAAACAGCTCGCACAGATTTCACCAGCAACACCGCCAGGATTTTGGCAACACTGGGACGCACTTGCTGGTCAATGGCACACCCGTTTACTCCCTCTTGACCCTGAATGCCCAGTATGTGCTTCTCTTTCTTCTGTTAACCTAGAGCCTAAATTATGACCATGCAACGCCTTGATCGCTTATTGGTCGAGCAAGGGCTTGCCGAATCACGTACCCAAGCACAAAACTGGATTGCTCAAGGGCGTGTGTTTGTTGCAGGCCAAGCGCAAGCACTCACTAAAAACAGCCTTAAACTTGCCTTAGAAACCCCTTTGCACCTCCAAACAGATCCTACCCAAGAGCAATATGTTTCCCGTGCAGGACACAAGCTTGCGGCTCTTCTTGAGGCCCAAGCTTTATCCCTTACAGGCCATTATGTACTCGATATAGGGCAATCGACCGGTGGATTCACTGATTGTGCCCTGCAAGCAGGTGCAGCCTTTGTTGTTGGGGTAGAAGTCGGTCACAGCCAACTCGCTAAAAAGCTGCAAGGCCATGCCCAGCTCACTACCTTTGAAGGCATGAACGCACGTTATCTTAGTCAAGATGCTCGCAAGATTTTAGGCTGTATTCCTGTTGATGCTTTTGATGATGTGGTGATGGATGTTTCCTTCATTTCACAAAGCCTGATTTTTCCTGAACTTCACTCAGTCACACGTTCTGGTTCACGCTTGCTTTCTCTTATCAAACCCCAATTTGAAGTCGGGAAGGCGGCATTAGGCAAAAAAGGCATCGTGAAAGATAGGGTAGCAGCACAAAATGCTTGCCAACGCCTCATTTTGCATTTGCAGCACTTAGGCTGGCAAGTGCTACATTTTATGCCTAGTCCAATTCAAGGTGGTGATGGCAATCAAGAATTTCTTATCTATGCACAGCGCCAATAAACATTTCTAACCTAGATGCCAAACCTTGTATAATTTTTGTCTACTTACTGCCCTTATCTTGTACAAGGGCTCAAGGAGTGCACTATGACCTTAGCACAACGCTTATATCTAGGTTTCGGCCTGATTGTCGCTTTTATGATCGCAGTCACCAGTGTTGGAGTGGTGAAAGTTAGTTTTATTGACAACACCTTGACCCAAGTGAATGATGAAAATACGGTTAAACAAAGATTTGCAATTAACTTTCGTGGCAGTGTGCATGATCGTGCCATCGCAATTCGTGATGCTGTCTTAGTGACTTCAACACAAAAACGCCAAGTCTTCCTGCAAGATATTCAACAACTTGATGATTTCTACCAAGAAGCGGCACAAGGTATGGCACGGGTGTTTGCACAGCCTAAAGGCGCTAGCACGCAGGAAAAAAACCTGCTGCAACAGATCCAAAAAATTGAACAACAAACCCTCAAGCTCACCGAGCAAACCTTGGCTTTACTCGCACAAGAACAACACCAACAAGCACAAAGTTTGCTGATGGAACAAGTTTCCCCCGCTTATACTGCTTGGTTAAATGCAATTAATACCTTTATTGACCATCAAGAAGCACAAATCCAACAACAAGTCACCCAAGTACACGAGGAAACCAGTGGTTTTCAAAACCTCATGCTGATTGTGACCGCTTTGGCTATTTTAGTGAGTGTGTTGGTGAGTTATCAGTTAGTTTCTAGCCTCACACGTACCATAGGTGGCGAACCAGAAGAAGCTGCCGATTTGATTCGTCGCGTTGCGGCTGGTGATTTAAGTACACAAGTACAAACGCCTTATCCAGATAGCATTATGGGTGCTGTGGCGACCACGACTCAGTATTTAGCGCAAATGATTCGAGAAGTCACCACCAGTGCCCATACTTTGGCAGAATCTGCAGCCAATATGAAAGCCACGGCAGAACGCAACCAAGCCCTAGTGATAGGTCAGCGCGAGCAGACGGAAATGGGCGCCACCGCGATGAACCAAATGTCTGCCACGGTACAAGAAGTCGCCGGCCATACCGTAGAAGCGGCCAATGTGGCACGCGCTGCAGATGAGGAAACTTTAAAAGGTGACCAAGAAGTCAAACGCACGATAGCCTCGATTCAATCTTTAGCACAAGAGCTTGAATCTGCTGCCAAAGTTATTGATGCCTTATCACAAGACAGTACCCAAATTGGTACCGTGTTAGAAGTGATCGAAACCATTGCCGAGCAAACCAACTTACTCGCCCTGAACGCAGCTATTGAAGCTGCACGTGCAGGCGAACACGGACGCGGTTTTGCGGTTGTGGCTGATGAAGTCCGCGGGCTTGCCAGTCGCACACAAGAGTCCACGCGCGATATTCAACAACGTATTGAAAAAATGCAAACCAGCGCCCAAGGTGCAGTCAAAGTGATGGAACTCAGCCGTAATCAAGCTGCCGCGAGCGTTGAGCAAGCACAGCGTGCCGGTGACTCCTTACAACTGATTAATACCTCGGTGGCCTCAATTAACAACATGAATACACAAATTGCCAGTGCAGCAGAAGAACAGTCAGCAGTTGCTGAAGAGATTAACCGAAACTTTGCACAAATTACTCAAGCGGCGGAACAAGCGGCTGCAGGCGTTCAACAAAACGTCGCCGCCAGTCAGGAGCTCTCTCAACTTGCCAATCGCCTACTACAAAGCGTGCAAAAATTTAGAGTCTAACCGCTTGGTTTCAGTGGCTAGGGCTTGCATTCTACAGGTAAAATGTGCCAAAAAGGAGCAGGCCCAATTTATATCGATTAGCGGATGGAGCAAGCACTTATGGCACCACGAGTGGAGTTTTACTACGACATCGTTAGCCCTTACAGTTATCTTGCAGCAACACAGGTAGAGACACTTGCACAGGAAGTCGCTTGCGAGTTTGTCTGGCGACCTATTTTACTTGGCGGTCTGTTTAAGCTGATTGAAGCTAGCCCACCTGTCACCCAAGAAGCCAAACGCCGCTATATTTTTGAGCAAGATTTGCCTCGCATGGCCCACGAATTTCAAGTGCCTTTAGTATTGCCAAACCGTTTTCCTATTAACACCATTCAAGCGTTGCGCGCGATTGTGAGTTTTCCCGAAGCCTTATGGGCAGAAAAAAGCCTCGCTTTATTTGAGGCCTACTGGGGTGAAGGCTTGGATATTACCCAAGTAGAGGTGCTTAACGAGGTTTTAGGCACAGATATTCGTGCAGCGATTGCACAGGAAGCCATCAAAGCACGCGTGAGCCAATTTACCCAAGAAGCTGCAGATAAAGGTGTGTTTGGTGCGCCCAGCTTCTTATGTGATGATGGGCAACTCTTTTTTGGCTGTGATCGTCTTGCACAGCTCAAACATTATTTAACCGCGCAGCCCACCTAGGAGAAGCCTTTATGTTTACCGGTATTGTGCAAGGTGTTGGTGAGATCCTTGCCATTGAGGAAAAAGAGCAGTTACGTACCCATCGTGTGCGTTTACCTGCATCTATGCTCGCTGGGCTGACTTTAGGTGCCTCTGTAGCCCACAACGGCTGTTGTTTAACCGTTACCCATATTGAAAGTGATCAGGTTGACTTTGATCTGATGCAAGAAACCCTGAAGGTCACTAACTTAGGGGCTTTGCAAGTGGGGGACCAAGTGAACTTGGAGCGTGCCGCACGTTTTGGTGAAGATATTGGCGGACATGCGATGTCTGGGCATATTCAAGTATGCGCCCCTGTCGTTGAAATTTTGCATAGCCCAAATAACTGCCAAGTTTGGATGCAGGTTCCTGCGCCTTGGCATGAGTATATTTTTACCAAAGGCTATATTGGTGTTGATGGCATTAGTTTGACTGTGGGGGCTTTACGTGCTCAAAGCCCGACTGGGGTAGAGTTTTGCGTTAATCTAATTCCAGAAACCCTAGAGCGTACTTTAATTGGCCAAAGACAGGTACAAGATTTAGTCAATATTGAGGTAGACCCACAAACACAGGCGATTGTCGATACAGTAAAACGCTTTTTGCAGCAGCAGGCGTCTTTAACAACTTGATTGATAGATTCCTGCCCGCTTAACGCCTCTTAAAGAGGCGTTTTTTGTAAGACCATAAAAAAACAATACCCTTCGGATTAAGCGCGCTTACTAAATACGTATCGACGAATAACTCCAAAAATTGCCTTCCTGACTTTATCTGCGTAGGAATATGACTCGCTAAAAGTGAAACACATGGCATTTCTAAAAGGCTTGAGTCATTCTCGATTCAATTTAAGGCCGGAGGGCGATTTTTTAAATGCTTTGTTAGTCGTTTATCTCACACTTGCATGATGAGACACGCTCTCCAACCTTTCTGCCAACCAGATTTTAATGATTGATTGACGTGTTACACCAATGCGACTCGCTTCTCTGTCCAAGGACTCAAGCATCCATACTGGAAAATCTACATTGACTCGTTTTTGCTTATGCATCGGTCTTTTGGCTTGCGATAAATCCAAGTCCATTACGATATCATCGTCGTCACTTTCAAACTTGGCATCAAATTCATGCGCTTTCATAAAGACTTACCTCCGCTTTCCGTGAACGCCGAACCGAGATGATTCTGATATTCGCGCCTCGGTAGGTAATTACTCCTGACCAATGCTTGCCGTTTAGTAAGCCGACAACTAAATATCTTGGTTCATCACTCGTGTTAGCAGGGATCTCGATAAGATCTGAATCATTCCACAGCCCTTGAGCTGTATGAAAATCAATGCCGTGCTTTTCGAGATTACTTCTGCTTTTGTTTTCATCAAACTCAAATTTAATCATGAGTAAAAATTATACCCTTTTTACTCGTTAGGCAAACTTTGTTTATTGATGACAGCTAACATTTTATTCATTAGTTAATCAGCTTTGTATAGATTTGGCACAATCTGGCGCAAGCAACAAAAATATTCCACTGCCTCTTTCATCGAAGATGAGCTTATGATCAGAATCGTGAGTAAGCTCATCTCTTCTATTGGTGAGCTTCTTCAATGTATCAAGGACAGTTTCTTCGACTCGACCTTCCCAAGCACCACACCTTTTTTTGTTATAAGGACCATCAAATGTTATTAAAAACTCTTTAAACAACTCAAACTGTTCGATTATCGCCAACTTTGATATAACTGGTTCAACCCTAGACTCATTCAGATTTTTGGACGGGAGTGGTATTTTAACCCTAATATTTTCAGACCGCTCAGGATTCGGCCCCATAACAATTCCAGCAACAACTCTAAACTCAAGACTTGTTTTAAAGCAATAAGGATGGCTTCGATCAATAGGTCTTTCTTGGCTTTGAGTTTCAGGCCGTGGCGTTTGTATTGTGAGCTGATGATATGCAGCGCCTTGTTGTACACGAACCGCGTCGCACCGAACTGGCGGCTGAGAAATTCCGCCTGTTCAGGTGTTGGGTAGATACGTACTTTTGTGGCTTTGATCATGCTGTAAATAATGCCCGTCTTTTCCATGAACAACAACCCATGACGGCTTCGCAGTCATCCGCTGATATCCCCGCCCGATTGGGCGAGGGTTTACGCGGTTTTTGCTAACTTACTCCATTCCTTTTGCGCGATCGGCAGAAACTTTAGCTTATAAGTCATCAATATTAACTTCTACAGCTTGTGATAGCTCAGCGCGGCGGCTATCAACAATTTGGGCAAGCTCATAATCATCAAGCATATCGATGAGATATTCGCACGTTTCTGCTGGCACAAGGTAAGCCGCTGGCTTGTTGTGGTTTAAAATTGCAATTGCAGCGCCATTAGCCTCATTCAATAAAGCTGTTGGGTTCTTCTTTAGCTCTGAAATACTTGCAGAGCAATTCGCTAAAATTTGTCTCATAAAACACCCCATAAGTATTAAAATCAGACCTAATTTTAGGAGCTTAATTTAAATATTTTTGCAACAAAGGAAAGTCCATTTTCTTATTTAGCTGCTTCTTTACCCCGCCCTGCCCTAAAAAGACGGGGTTTCTCGCATTAGTAATGATAGCGACACGAAATAACCGTTATCGCATTATCATCAACAATATAAATCAGTCTATTGGTATCATCGATCCGTCGAGACCAAAAACCAGACAGACTTTCCTTTAGAGGTTCTGGTTTACCAATGCCTTCAAACGGTGAACGCTTGACATCCTTGATGATTTTATTGATACGCTTAAGTGTTTTTTTATCTTGTGTGTGCCAGTACAAATAGTCATCCCAAGACTCATCTGTCCATGATAGTAAAGAACTACGCATCAATTAGATCTCTTTGGGTAACTTTTCCCGCTTTAAACTGGGCAATTGAACGGCTGAGATGTTCAGCGTTCGCTGGAGAGCGAAGCAAATGCACGGTTTCCATTAGACTATTGTAATAATCCAGCGACATAACCACGGCATCTTCCGCATCACGTCGCGTGATGACAGTTGTGTCTGCGTCATTCACAACGCCATCCAAGACGGCTTTTAAACTATTTCTAGCTTCTGTAAAAGATACAATTCTCATAGGAGCCTCTACATGTACGTTAAATAGAACAAGTATAAGCTCACCACATCAACTTGTACAGTTAAAGGAACATATTCACCATACTGGCAAACCTTATGCTCACTCAGACCAAATCTCTCCCAAGGTAGCTTGTGTAGATCCTTCCTTTTAGGCACTTTTTTTGCTTATTTGTTGACACCAAAGACTCGCATCCGGCAAGGCTTTTCGCTAGCATAAGCACCTTTTCTGACCTTGCCCAAAGCAAGCGGCCTTAATGTGCGTTATCTTGCTTTACCCAAGCAAGCCAACCTATCCAACGGCAGCCTTATGCTGGCTTAACTGATGACTGGAGACACCCTCCTATGTTGGAATCCTTATTTAAACTCAAAGCCCATCAAACCGATGTGCGCACAGAAGTCATTGCTGGTATTACGACCTTTTTAACGATGGCGTATATCATCTTTGTCAATCCGTCCATTCTAGAAGCCACTGGGATGGATAAAGGCGCTGTGTTTGTAGCCACTTGTTTAGCCGCCGCCATTGGCTCTTTAATTATGGGGCTTTGGGCAAACTACCCCATCGCACTCGCACCTGGTATGGGTTTAAATGCCTTTTTTACTTATACGGTCGTGCTACAAATGGGCCATACTTGGCAAACCGCTTTAGGCGCCGTCTTCCTCTCTGGTTTTATCTTTTTCCTACTGAGTATTTTTAAAATTCGTGAGTGGATTATTAACAGCATCCCACTTTCTTTACGTCTAGGGATTGCGGCAGGTATCGGCCTGTTTATGGCCCTTATTGCGCTCAAAAATGCCGGCATTGTTGTCGATAATCCAGCTACTTTAGTCACTCTAGGCGATTTAACCCAACCTTCTGCGCTTTATACTTTATTAGGTTTTTTCACCATTGCCGCCTTAGCTTATCGCCAAGTGATCGGTGCAGTTATGATAGGTATTTTGGGTGTCAGCTTGCTCGCTATCCTGTTTGGCCATCAAGAATTTAACGGGATTATTTCCGCCCCCCCGAGTTTGATGCCAACACTTTTGCAGCTTGATTTTAGCGGCCTTTTTGATGTGGGCATGATTAGCGTCGTGTTTGCCTTTTTATTCGTAGATTTGTTTGATACCTCAGGCACCCTGGTGGGCGTAGCCCAGCGCGGACGCCTACTCGATAAAGAAGGCAAATTGCCTAATCTAGGCCGTGCCTTAATGGCTGATAGTGGCGCAACGATGGCTGGTGCTTTACTTGGTACCTCGACCACCACCAGTTATATTGAAAGCGCCTCAGGGATTGCCAGTGGTGGACGTACCGGCCTGACCGCGGTTGTCGTTGCAGGTTTATTTTTGATCAGCTTATTTTTCGCGCCTTTGGCAGGTTCTGTACCAGCTTACGCAACTGCCGGCGCGCTTTTATATGTCGCTGTGTTAATGGCAGGCAGTCTAGCGCATATTGAATGGGAAGATATTACCGAAGCAGCACCAGTCCTTGTGGCTGCACTGGCAATGCCGCTTACTTTTTCGATTGCCAATGGGATTGCGCTAGGCTTTATCACCTATGCCGTGATTAAACTACTGAGTGGACGTCGCGAAGAAGTCAGCCTGAGCGTTCTTTTTCTAGCCTTATTATTTGTAGCTAAGTTTGTCCTTATGCAAGGAGAGTAACCTCAGATGCATCCTTACAGTCAAGACTTAAAACAGCAAATCCGTACTGTACGTGATTGGCCCAAAACAGGGGTGAATTTCCGTGATATTACCCCACTTTTACAAAACCCTAGCCAATTTCGCAAACTGATTGATTTGCTCGTACACCGTTATCAGAGTATGCACTTGGATGCTGTTGCTGCTGTAGATGCACGTGGATTTATTATCGGTGCCCCCCTCGCCTATGCTTTAGGGGTCAGCTTTGTGCCTGTACGCAAAAGCGGCAAATTACCTTTTAGCACAGTGAAATCAGCGTACAACCTAGAGTATGGCCAAGCAGAAGTTGAGTTGCACACAGATGCTTTTGCTGCAGGGGCCAAAGTCCTGTTAATTGATGATCTGTTAGCAACAGGGGGGACTTTGCTTGCAGGGATTGAATTAATTCAAGCACTTGGTGCACAAGTTGTGGAAGCTGCCGTCTTAGTTGAGCTAAGCGAATTAGGGGGTCGGGAAAAATTAGCCGCGGCAAAAGTGCCTGTTTTTGGTGTGTGCGCTTTTAACGAAAGCGAATAAAGCAGGTTCATTGGGGTAGCTAGGCTACCCCTTGATGCAGATTATAAGCCCTTGGGTGCGTAAATCCCTGGCAGATTACGCAAGTAACCTTTGTAATCCATTCCGCAACCAAACAAATATCTATCTTCTACTTGTAGACCAACAAAATCCGCCTGCAAATCAGGACGCGCTTTGCGATTATGCTGCTTATCTACTAGGACTGCGGTATAAACTGCTTGCGCCCCTTCCTGCACACAATAGTCTTTAATGGCAGCCAAAGTAGCGCCTTCATCCAGAATATCGTCCACAATCAGCAAAGTCCGTCCTTGCATGGAGACTTCTGGTGCGACACGCCAATGTAACTCGCCGCCACTGACAGCACGACGATAACGCGTTGCATGGATATAATCCACTTCCAATGGGAAGTCTAAACGCGTAAGTAATTGCGCTGTCGTGATCAGGCCACCATTCATGACACAATACACCAGAGGCAAGGTATCCCCTAGACGCTCACTAATTGCCGCAGCCATACGGTCATACGCGGCATTAACTTCTTCAGGTGTACATAAGCAATCTGCTTCTTGCATGACCTGCTTCATGCTCTGTACTGTCTCTTGCAAAGTGGCTTCAGACATAGAGGAATATCCTATCAAGAATGAGTCTTATCATGCTCAAGCAAATGAGCTGCCCACACGCGGGCTCGGGTTAACTTTTCACGATCAAAATGCTGATCTAACTGGGCTTGCCAAGTCAAAGAGGTGCGTACAGGTACACTCGCACGCATTTTCGCTAAAGCCAAACGCGAAGCACACTGACGCGCAAACGTAAGTTCTGTTAGCAAAGTAGGTAAATCTGCAAGTACCTGTTGCGCCTGCTCTGGTTGATTACACACCAATACCATATCACAACCGGCTTGTAACGCTGCACGCGCTGCTTGTGAATAATCACCTGCCTCTCGCGCGCCTTCCATACTCAAATCATCACTAAAAATTGCCCCTCGGAAACCCAGTTGCTGACGCAGTACTTGCTGCAGCCAAAAAGCAGAAAATCCTGCTGGGTGCTGATCTAATTGGGTGTATTTCACATGCGCTGGCATGATCCCACCTAAACGCGCACTTAAAGCCGCAAAAGGCGCTAAACAAGCACTTATTTGTACCCAACTGCGATTATCTTCTGGTAAATCTGTATGAGAGTCAGCCTCTACATAACCATGTCCAGGAAAATGCTTACCAGTGGCTTGCATCCCTGCGGCTTGCATCCCTTGAATAAAGGCATCTGCTAAGGCGATTAATACCCAAGGATGATTTGCAAAAGCACGATTACCAATGACTTGACTGCGTTGATAGTCTCTATCTAACACGGGTGCAAAACTGATATCAATACCTAACACCAAAAGCTCCGCAGCCATCAAATAACCGAGCAAATGCGCCGCTTGGATAGCTTCTAGAGGGGATTTTTGATAATAAGCGCCTAAAGTGGCCATCGGCGGAAGCGCCGTCAAGCCTTGGCGTAATCTTTGTACGCGCCCTCCTTCTTGATCAATTGCAATCAAAAGATCTGGACGTAGATTTTTAATCTGCTGACATAAAGCCGCCGTCTGTTCTGGGTCGACTAAATTACGTGCAAACAAGATCACCCCCCCAACACAGGGATGTTCTAATATCGCTTGTTCCACTGCTGAGATTTGCGTACTACCAAGATCCAGCATTAAAGGCGCATACATAAAGACAAAATCCGTATTGAAGCACTAAAGCAAGTGAACCGCGAAATGTAGCAGATCAGCACTAGGATGCAAGTGCTTTTATACACGCTGGATTTTACATCAGCAACTAGATAGGCTGTGTGCTGGGTATCCAGTAATATAAATTATTTCTGTATTCAGCAGATTTTTATTATTGATTTGCCTTACAGTCTTTTATTTTTTCAATCTTGCTAAAAATAATAATAAGGACTCCCATGCGCACACATCACCTTGAATTCCCAGACCTTAAACATCTTATCGAGACGCTAGAATTTAAGCCCGAGGAAGGAAAAATTTGGTTAGCTGAACAAAGAACTGTGCTTATGGGATTAGGCGCCCTTTCTAGTTTTAGAAAAGAAATTATTACCACCCTAGGTATGGCCAGAGCCAAAGGGTTTTTTATGCGTCTTGGATATTATTCTGGGATGCGCGACGCTGATCTTGCCAAAAAAATCAATCCTCATGCAAGCCCAGAACAAGCTTTTTTAACTGGACCCCAACTTCATTCTTTGCGTGGCATGGTCAAAGTGATTCCTAAAGCTTTAGAGTATGATTTACAAAACAAACATTTCTATGCGGAATTTGAGTGGATTGACTCATTCGAAGTAGAAATTTGCCGCACCACACTTGGGCAATTAAAAGAACCGGCTTGCTGGATGTTATTAGGTTATGCCTGTGCATACTCTAGTTATTATTCTGGTTTAGATATTCAATTTCGAGAACTCACCTGCAAAGGCCAAGGCGACCCAGCTTGTACGATTGTTGGCAAGCTTGCCAATGAGTGGCCAGATCATGAAGAATTTAGCCGCTTTTTCCGTGAAGCGCCTTTAATTGATGAGCTCTACGAATTACAAGCACGTATTGCCGATTTAGAACAAAGTTTAGAGTATCCAGATAATCTGCCTAAAACCTTAGGTGAAGCACCACCTTTTACCAGTGCATTAGCTATGATAGATAAGGGCGCAAATTCAGATGTCACCATGCTATTAATTGGCGAAACAGGCACAGGTAAAGAGGTTTTAGCGCGCCGCGTTCATAGCATGAGCCAGCGAAAAGAGGGCCCTTTTGTGGCTGTCAATTGCGCGGCTATTCCAAGCGAGTTAATCGAATCAGAACTGTTTGGTGTCGAAAAAGGCGCTTATACAGGTGCCATCAAAACGCGTTTGGGACGCTTTGAACGTGCACATGGTGGCACTTTATTTCTAGATGAAGTGATAGAATTATCACCACGCGCGCAAGCGGCTTTATTACGTGTGATTCAAGAAGGTGAGTTAGAACGTGTTGGCGACGAGAAAACCCGTCATATTGATGTCCGTATTGTCACTGCAACCAATGAAAATCTTGCCGAAGCGGTAAAACAAGGTAAATTCCGTTCAGATTTATTCTATCGCATTAATGCCTATATGGTGGTCATTCCACCTTTGCGTGAGCGGCAAAATGATATTTCCTTATTAGCAGAACATTTTAGAAATAAATATGAAAAACGGTATAAATCGCCGACTCTAGGTTTTACTGATCGTGCTTTAGCTGCATTGCAAGACTATGAATGGCCAGGCAATATTCGTGAGTTAGAAAACTGTGTTGAACGCGGTGTCATTATTACCGAAGCAGGTCATTTTATCACTGAGCAGAACTTATTTAGTACTAAATTTGGTATTTACCAAGGCGAGTCTTCTCCCTCACAACGTCTCAATCAGGATTCAGGACAATTAGAAACTCCGGTACAAGATACGGATTTTTTATCTTCTATTGCGGATCAATTAATTGAGCAAGCCATTGATTTAGAAATCCTTGAAAAGGTCTTAATCGAGAAAGCCATGCAAAAATCATCCAATAACATTGCCGCTGCTGCACGTTTATTAGGTTTAACACGCCCTGCTTTATCTTATCGTTTAAAACGTAGCCTCCAAACCTCTCAATAAAAAATAAGCCCGAAAGTTTCGGGCTTAGATTCTTAGGGCACCTTAACGCCCTAATTTTTTTGCTGATTCACCTGCAATGCCAAAATGCTGTTTTGGCATTTCCGTAATCATCACACGCACATTTCCTAAAGGCGCTTGTAACGCCTTGGCCATGGCCGCACTGACTTCAGCAATCAGGTGTTCTTTTTGCTCGTCTGTGCGCCCTTCTAGGATGTAAATTTGCGCAATCGGCATGCGGTTTTCTCCTCACCACAGATTAAAGTACCTTAGTCAAAGCAATCCGGAATTTTTCACCTTCAAAGCCTTGTTTGACTTCATATTCTTGATAAGCTGCCGCATCAATCCCTAACATCAGCTGCGGCCAGAAATAGCCTACAGAGACACCCAGTGCATGGGTTTCTGCTTGGCCCTCGCCCAGCTCCCAACGACTGTATCCCACCAAGCCCAAATCCAATAAACCTCGGTGATGGCCTAGCCCCCACTCAGCGACAAGTTCGTCTTCGGCTTGGCTAGAATCCTTGATTTCATAACGCGA
The DNA here is from genome assembly GCF_900108915.1 of Allopseudospirillum japonicum. Classification (GTDB taxonomy): domain Bacteria; phylum Pseudomonadota; class Gammaproteobacteria; order Pseudomonadales; family Halomonadaceae; genus Pseudospirillum; species Pseudospirillum japonicum. Next base: position 46,137 of record NZ_FNYH01000005.1, on the reverse strand, counting down.
TAATAAAGAAGCAGACCAAGCTTTATCGGCTGTTAAATACGCAGTACCACCTAATGTCAACATAATTTCTGCATAGCCAGCACCAGCATCCGCTGGCTGGTTACTTGATCCGGTGGCACTCCACACACCGGCAGCCGCTACACTATGCCAACGTTCGCCATGCCAACCAATCAAGGAACCAACGAAAAAATCAGCAAAACTGGTTTGTTCATCTTTCACCGTTTGCCCTATTTGCAGGTCAGTATTGACCAAAGGCAAAATGGCCTCAAACCCTAAATGCCCTCCAAGTACCTCTTGCTCAGTGATCCAAATAAAACGGCTAGCTAATGCATCCACAGTCACTTGGCTTTCTGCTGGCAACGCATCGCTTTTATCCGCATCATAATGCACTAAATAACCGCGATAATAGACACCAGGTGGGGGAGCAATAGCAGATTTCACCCCCTCAATTCCAGGGACATATTGGCCTGCAAAGGCTGCCTCTAAGGAGGTAATGCCGAGTAAACCGGTCAATAGATAGGCAGGTATAGACTTCATAAGATCCCCTTTGAAATGCTCATTGTTATTGTTCGAAACGCAGGGTACATAAAATTCTACGGAGATCCCTATACAAATTTACCGCTAATACTTCCTAATCCCTGATAACGTACGCTAAAGGTATCTCCCTTATTCACCTGCACTGCTGCTGTGATCGCACCTATCATAATAAAGCTGCCAGCGGCAAGATGCTCGCCACGTTCTGCTAACATATTGGCCAACATAGCAACCGATGCCGCTGGATGACCAAGTACCGCAGCCCCTGCACCGGTTTGCACCACTTCACCATTAATTTCCATCACCACGCCGATATGTTTTAAATCCACATCAGCAACCTCTGCCATACGGCCACCTGTGATAAAGCGGCTGGAAGAAGAGTTATCCGCTATGACACTTTTTAAATCAAATTTGAAATCTTTATAGCGGGAATCAATGACTTCCACCGCAGGCATTACAAAATCGGTCGCACTTAACACATCGCCAATATGCACCCCAGGACCTTTCAGTTCTTTTTTAAGGACAAAGGCCAACTCAGCTTCAATCTTGGGATGAATCAAGGCATCATGTCGAATCTCGCCCCCGTCTGGCACACTAAAGTAATCTGCCAAAAAGCCATAACAGGGATGCTCCACTCCCATTTGTGCCATTTTAGCCCAAGAAGTCAGCCCCATTTTCATGCCCACGATTTTATGACCACGGGAGACTTTACGACGACGCATTTCCCACTGGATATCGAAAGCATCCTTGTAGCTCATCTGCGGGAAGTCATCGGTAATTTTAGTAATTTCATAGGCTTCTAATTCAGCTTGTTCACAGTGCGCCGCCAGCTCGGCAATCTGTGTTTGAGTCAGCTGATTTTCGTATGCTTCTACCATCAGATAAGCCCCCGTTGTTTTGCCATGGTTAAAGCCAAATCCTCAATCATATCTTCTTGCCCGCCGACCGTACCACGACGCCCAAGCTCCACTAAAATATCGCGTGCGGCCACCCCGTATTTTTGCTGGGCACGCTGTGCAAAAAGTAGAAAAGAAGAGTACACACCTGCATATCCCAAGGTGAGCGCATCCCTATCGATACGAATAGGCTGATCCATCATGGGGGTGATTAAATCTTCGGCAACGTCCATCATCTTGTATAGATCAATCCCAGTGTCACAATCCATACGTTTTAACACAGCACACAAAACTTCCAACGGCGTATTTCCTGCCCCTGCACCCAAACCGGCCACAGAGCCATCAATGCGCGCACAACCGGCTTCGATCGCAGCTAAGGAATTCGCTACCCCCATCGCCATATTATGGTGACCATGAAAGCCCAACTCGATTTCTGTCGGCAGTGCTTGACGCAAAGCGCCTATTTTCTCTGTCACCTCATCAGGCAGCATATAGCCAGCGGAGTCGGTGCAATAAATACAGTTGGCACCATAGCTCACCATCAAACGCGCTTGTTCGACTAATTTTTCCGCGGTGGCCATATGTGCCATCATCAAAAAGCCCACAGTATCCATATCCATCTGGCGCGCCAAGCGAATATGCTGTTCGGAAACATCTGCTTCCGTGCAATGCGTCGCTACCCGAATGGTGGCAACGCCTAAATCTTTGGCCATTTTCAGATGATCTACTGTACCTATGCCAGGCAAAAGCAAAGCAGAAATTTTCGCCTGCTTCATTTTAGGGATCACAGCCCCTAAATATTCTTCATCCGTATGCGCCGGAAAACCGTAATTGACAGAGGCACCGCCTAAACCATCACCATGGGTTACCTCAATTAAGGGGATACCCGCCGCATCCAGAGCACAGGCAATAGTCACCATTTCATCAAGGCTGATTTGATGGCGTTTAGCATGCATCCCGTCACGCAAGGACATATCATGGAGTTTGACGTATTGACCTTGTAAGTTCATCGATGGCTACTCCCTAGTGCTGACGCGCCGGCAGGCTAATAACGCCTTGGGCAATTTCTTCGGCAAACATTTCTGCGGTACGCAAACTTGCCGCCGTCATAATATCGAGATTACCCGCGTATTTGGGCAGGAAATCCCCTAAGCCTTCCACTTGCATAAAGCAGGAAACACGCTTGCCATCAAAGATAGGACCATTCACCAAACGATAACCGGGCACATATTTTTGTACCTCGGCTACCATCTGATGCACAGATTCAGTAATTGCTTGTTGATCTGGGATTTCTTCCGTGAGGCAGTGAATCGTATCGCGCATCATTAAAGGTGGTTCTGCAGGATTAATAATAATGATGGCTTTGCCTTGTTTGGCCCCACCCACTTTTTCCACCGCACCGGCAGTCGTTCGGGTAAACTCATCAATATTCTGGCGCGTACCTGGTCCCACCGAACGTGAAGACACCGTAGCCACAATTTCACCATAGGCTACCGCTTGCACTCGGGAGACTGCAGCCACCATAGGGATGGTCGCCTGCCCACCACAGGTCACCATATTAACGTTCATTTCCAGATTTTTAGCATGATCGGCTAAATTCACCGGCGGTACGCAATACGGGCCAATCGCCGCTGGGGTCAAATCTATCATAATGACCCCTAACGCATTGAGTTTGCGGCTATTTTCTGCATGAACATAAGCAGAAGTTGCATCAAAAGCGACGCGAATATCATCTTGAATCACATGCGGTAAAAGACCGTCTACCCCAGTTGCGCAAGTTTTTATACCCATTTGTGCTGCGCGCTGCAGCCCTTCCGATGCGGGATCAATACCCACCATCCATACAGGCTCAATCCATTCAGAGCGCTGCATTTTCATTAGCAAATCCGTGCCTATATTCCCTGGGCCAATAATGGCCGCTTTTAATTTCTTACTCATATGGGGATTCCTGTGGCCAAACTGATCAGACAAAACGCACTGAGGCACAACCTATACCGCCAATGGTCACACTCATAAAGTCACCCGCTTGCACAGGCTCTAAAGGCACCAAAGAACCGGATAAAATGACTTCACCTGCTTTTAAAGGAATCCCAAATTGGCCCAAAGTATTGGCCAGCCAAGTCACACAATTCACTGGACTCCCTAAAGCCGCTGCACCCGCACCTGTACTGATGATGGCACCATTTTTTTCTACCACCATGCCACACGTTGCCAAATCCAGCCTCCGTGGATTCACTGCCTTATCACCCAGCACAAACAAGCCACAAGAGGCATTATCTGCAACTGTATCTTGAATTTTGATTTGCCAGTTTTCGATACGGGAATCTACGACTTCAAAACAGGGCAACACCGCCTCTGTTGCCGCTAAAATATCCGCATTGGTTAACCCTGGGCCTAAAAGATCTTTTTTGAGGATGAAAGCAATCTCCCCTTCTGCTTTTGGCTGGATCAGCTGCTCTGAGATAGGCATTTGCTGACCCTGGCTATATGCCATTTTGTCGGTCAAAAAACCAAAATCAGGCTGATGCACCTTGAGCATGTTTTGCACCGCTTTTGAGGTCACACCAATTTTTTTACCAATAATTTTTTCACCTGCGGCCACCCGACGCTCTATCATGCGCAGAGAAATATGATAAGCATCCTCCACAGTGATCTCGGGAAAACGCTCGCTAAAAGGCTTTAACGTGATGCGCTTTTGCATCGCATCAAATAATTCGTCGCCACATTGTTGAATAAGTTGTTGATCCATAAACAAAAGCCTCAGAGTTTGATGCAGATATTTTTGAGTTCAGTATAAAACTCCAAACCATGTACACCGCCTTCACGACCAATGCCCGATTGTTTGGCACCCCCGAAGGCGGTACGTAAATCACGCAAGAACCAAGAATTCACCCACACCAAACCTGCTTCAATACGTTGCGCTACTCGTAATGCACGCGAGGTATTTTCAGTCCAGATGGCTGCTGCGAGGCCATAATTTGTCGCATTCGCAAGAGCAATCACCTCCTCTTCCGTATCGAAAGGTGCGATATGGCAACAAGGACCAAAAATCTCTTCTTTAATAACGCGTGCTGTCTCTGGTAAACCAGTCCAAATGGTTGGCTCAATCCAAGCGCCACGATTTAATTCAGGGTCGCCCATGTCTGGAATCCCGCCCCCAATCTCCACTTTTGCCCCTTCTTTTTGCGCGAGTTGATAGTAGTGCGCCACCTTGTCTCTGTGCTCCAAACTCACCAAAGGGCCAAAATTAGCTTGTGGATCTTCAGGACGCCCCAGCTTCAGCTTGGCAACCTCTTCTTTCATCCGAGCAAGAAATTTTTCAAAGAGAGGACGTTGCACATAAACCCGCTCCGTCCCTAGACACACTTGGCCACAGTTGACAAAAGCAGAACGCATAGTGCCTTCCACTGCTTTTTCAATATCTGCATCTGCGAAGATTAGGCTCGGATTTTTACCACCACATTCCAAAGAAATATTGCGCAAGCCACAAGCCGCCGCTTTCATAATGATTTCGCCGGTCCGAGTTTCCCCAGTAAAGGTGATAGCATCGACTTGCGGATGCTCAGTGAGAAAGGCACCGGCAGAGTCTGGACCGAAACCATGGACCACATTAAAAACACCTGCGGGCACACCACATTCATTCATCACCTCACCTAAAAGGGTGGTGGTTGCAGGGGTTTCCTCCGAGGGTTTAACTACCACGGTATTACCACAAGCCAAAGCGGGCCCGACTTTCCAAGTCATTAATAATAAAGGTAAATTCCAAGGTGCAATCACAGCGATTACCCCTTTGGGGGTACGCTGACCAAGGTTCAGCGCGCCTAAGGTATCCGGGGTATCCAAACGAAAACTTTCTGTTGGATGATTGGCTAAAGTCTCAGAAAAAGCCTTAAAGTTGGCTGCACCACGTGGAATATCAATATGCGCTGCAAGATGCCGAGGCTTACCTGTATCCAAGCATTCCGCCGTTAGAAACTCTTCAAAGCGCTCATTAATCCGCTCCGCTACCTTGTTCAACAGGGTGATACGTTGCGCTTGTGTCAGTTGACCCCAAGGCCCTTGTAATGCCTGTTTGGCCGCTTGTACTGCCGCATTGACTTGTTCACGTCCTGCTTCGTGTACCATACCAATCAGGCTGTAATCGACAGGGCTACGGTTTTCAAATTGTTTCTCTGTCGCGACAAATTCACCCTGAATAAAGTTTTTAAATTCTTTCATAAGCATATCCATAAATTTTGATGGATTAAATTCTGCCCCAGCCTTTTGCTGGGGCGGTGCTGCCTTAGGTTAATACGGTTAAAAAGCGCTCATTAAGTTGGCGATCATGATAAAAAATCGCTTTACCGAGCTGTTCTACATCCCAAGTCACGGGGGCATGATCTGGATAGTGATAGTCACCGCCAGCAAAGACTTCGTTGCGATTACCAGAAGGATCAAAGAAATAAATGGTTTGTCCGTGCGTTAATCCGTGACGCGTTGGCCCAATATCTAAAGAGGTGTCTGTCATCGAGATCAAATCGGCGGCTTTCAGAACATCATTCCAAGTTTCTAAGAAAAAGGAGGCATGATGCAATTTGCCAGGCTCTGGGTGTTCAATAAACGCCACATCATGGGCTTTCATGCTGACAGTTACAAAACCTGCTAATTGTTTACCTTCAGGATCAAGGACTTGCTCCGCCAAATCCATCCCTAGAACTTGCGTTAATAATTGCACGCTTGCCGCTACATTCGGCCCATATAACAAACAATGATCAAAACGAGTCGCTTTCATTCCTTTTAACTCGCGTGGCCAAGCTTCTGGATTGCGCGGATTAATGCCCCATTTACCCGTTTGTTTTTTGGTCGCAAATAGCTCAAAACTGTGGCCGGTGGGAATCGTAAAGCGAATACGACGACCACAATCTTTTAAATCTTCTGCTGGAATTTCTTGTGTACTCACCCCTGCGGCTTGTAGATCGGCTTGCAAATTGTCTAAAGTCACCTCATCCACACATTTAAAACCAACAAAGTCCATTCCCGGTTGGTCAGCTTCACGTAAGACCAGAGAAAACTTATCTACCTCGGTCCAACCTTTTAGATACACACGACCTTGGGCATCACGATCCATCTCGATCATGCCTAATAAATCCACATAGTGTTTTAGGGCTTCATCCATATCTAACACACGGATTTGAATGTGACCTGGACGCATTACACCTTTTTTCATCAGATGTCCCTCATTAATTATTATACTTATTGGTTGGTAAACGCTTGGTTTAGCCTGCCTGTGCTAGGCAAGCTGTGGCAATTTCAGGCGAATCTACCTGAATGTTTAAATCAGTACGCGCATAAACACGGCAGGCTAATACTTTGCCTTGGGCTTCTTGCTCAGCAGAAATCCAAGCCCGGCTCATCCGCTTACTGAAATACTGGCCTTGTACAATCTGAATCCGGCATTTTCCACAACCACCACCCCGACACCCCACAGGGATGCTTTCTTGTCCGGCTGCTTCCATGGCTGCTAGCACACTTTGTTGTGGGTCGGCAAAAAACCCCTGCTTTGGTGCAAGCACTTGAATCCAGTATTTTGCTGGCTGACTTTTAAGCACAACATCCGCCATAGCCCACCTCATTTAAGATTTTCTGGATAAGCAGATTATTTAATATGAGAACCTAAATACCGCCGTCAAAAATCCTATTCAGAAACTTAGATACGCTTAAATAAGGCGGAGCGAGTACCCGTCTGTGCACCATCAGCGGCAGTGACAAAACGTTCCATATGGATATCACGCTCAAACAAGCGCCCTTGCATTAAGGCGGTAATAGCCGCATCAATCATCACAGGCGGACCACATAAATAAGCTTTATGACCACTAAATTGGTGGGCAAAGTAATCCTGTGCGGCTTCATGGACAAAGCCCTTGAATCCTTCCCAGTGGTCTTCTTCCAGCGGCTCGTTAAGTGCAGGAATATAATGAAAATTAGGATACTGATCCGCTAAAGCTTGCAAAAATTCCCTTTGATATAACTCGGCTAAATGACGCGCGCCTTGGAATAAATAAATTTGCCGCGTATCTCCAGCTTGGAGTAAATCAAGAATCATGGATTGCGGACTCGATAACCCAGAACCTCCAGCAATAAAAATCACATCTTGAGGATCAGATTTGCGCACAAAAAACTGTCCATAAGGCCCAGAAATTGGCAATACATCCCCCACTTGTAGATGCTCATGCAACCAAGTGGTCCCTGCACCTTCAGGAACTAAACTGACATGTAGCTCTAGCTTTTGGTTATCTGAAGGCGGATTCGCAATTGAGAAAGCGCGCGTGCCGGTAATCCCCGGTAGTTGCAGGTTCACATATTGACCGGCTTGAAAATCCATCGCCTGATTTAGCTGAAAATAAATGCCTTTAATCCGTGGCGACAGGGTGCGGATTTCTGTAACCGTCGCTAAAAAATCTTGTACTGGATACCCTTGAAAATCTGCGTCCACATCAATATCGGCTTCAATCACCAAATCAGACTCTGGGATCGCACAACAGGCTAATACTTTGCCTTCGTCCCGCTCCATATCCATCAAGGCAAAAGGAGAAGCCGCACCAACGTCCACATCCCCTTCTAATACCTGTACTTTGCAGGTTGCGCACGTTCCATGACCACAAGCAAAAGGCAACCACACACCCTGACGCAAGGCGGCATCCAAGATGGTTTGCCCCTCGTCGACTTGAATCAGATCCCCTGTCGGCTCCACTCTCACTTCATAACTCATCGGATTTTCCTCTTGGTTTTCTCTGCCTGCTAGCCACTAAACGCCAGCATTTTGATAGCCTTTGAGTTCAGGGGTTTGAAAGCGCAATAAGGATTTATGACCTATGCCCTGCGCTTGTAATCCAGTATCCAATTGAGGTACGAAAGGCGCACCATCGAGTAACCAAGTCGTTTGTTCCCAGTCGATACTTTCCCATTGCGGATGCAAGGAGAAAGCCTCCGGCATCACCTGATCCCGCAACACACGAAAAGGCGTTTCTGGGGGAAGCGGATAAGCAAAAGCCGCACAAAACATTAAATGATGATCCCAGCCGACATACACAATTTGGTTACCATGAAAATTCTCTACCTTATCTTTCATCTCACCACAATAATCGGGCGTTATTGCACGTACTGGCATACTGGTATTCCTTCATGCTTGTTATTTTTATACTGGCATTTAAAAGATCTAAGCCACACCTTTCCACAGCTTCCAGCGTGCCTCATCTGGAGAACCTTTCATATCTAGGTTATCTGCGCCTACATTCATGCGGTAATAATCGCGCAGGATGTCTTCAACCTCAGGGCCGCCACATTGGCCTTGGAAAATTTGATGCACAGGTAACCAAGAGTGAATGTATTTTTCCGGCTCTTCATCGAAGATGTCCTTACAACCATCTGAGCAAAAGTGGTAACGCTCTCCCTGGTATAAGGATTCACGGTAAGCAATCTGGGTCGGATCATCCATTTCAGTAAACAACATAGGAATTTGGCAGGTTGTGCAAAGTTGCGGTAACGCCTTGGTATAAAAGCGTTCGCCTTTGGCTTCCATGGCTTTGGCCAATTCCCAGCGTGGACGGTAATATTGATCAAAGGTATGCGGGTATTTCTCACTCAACCAATCCAATTCCTCATCCGTTGGAATCCAAGTGTGGAAACCAGCAGCATGACCATGGGTATAGAAGGTCCACCATGCTTGGTGGGAAATGTGTTCTTTTTCTTGCTCAATGAGATCCGCATATTTCGGCATACGAATTCCATAACGTGCCAGATCTTTAAATAAGGCGCCGCCGGCTTCTTCGAAATAGACTTCCCATGCTTCCTTCCAGCTCATCACTTTATTAGGCAACATGTAATCCATCATCATAGCGACGATCGTCAGCAAGCGCGTGCCTCGCCAAAACCACTTATCTATCCACTTTTGTACGATGGGGATATTATCTTCATGCTGCTCTAGCAGGAATTTAATCACCTCTAAACCCAAGGTCATATGGCGTGCTTCATCCGATTGTGCAGAAAACCCAAAGGTCACTGTTGCCATATCCCCGTTATAAGCCGCCCCTGACATAAAAGGCACAAATAACAAGTTGGTGAGTACGTATTCAAAACTAAACCCAATCGCAACCATAAATTCGAAAGGGCCTGCGGCGCGTGCATCATTAAAGAAGGATTTGGGTACCGACAAGTACCATACCCGATCATGCATATGTGACCAGTCTTGCAAGCCATCAAAGAATTTGTTGTAGTGGCTCATAGCATGGATCTGGGTTTGCACATGGCGTAACTCGTCAATCGCTTGCATCTGGCATGCAACACGCGCACCCACACCACTAAATTGACGCCCTGTATGTGCAAAGCCTTGAAAAGCTTGATATTCTAGCGGAGAAACGCCTGTTAAAAAGATTTTTAACGCATTGACATAACGCGGATCAGAAATATTTAACTGACCATTATTTTGTGCAAAGGCATCAAAAATCGCATACAGCTTGCGCTCTTTTTCGGCTTGATATTTCCAATAAGCATCCATAGTTAAGCGGAAAGGGTCTTCCCACTGGGACCAGTCGGTAATTTTGATACCTTCAAATTCCTCAAATGGAAATGCTTGTTTACGATCTTGATAAGAGAATTCCCAATCAAGATCCCGCGTTAGTAAGCGATATTTATCTTTAATATTAAGTTTTTTCGCGGCCATAACCTTCACCTTCTATTTATTGTTATTGATTCCAAGTGAGTGTGAGCTGCTCGTCATCTTCGTCGACATTACCGCCTAGGGTGATCAGATTGAGGTGAATCTCCTGTACATCCCAATCCCGCCCCATCACCTCTTCTACACTAGCGCGTTTCACCACTAGAAAATTTTGCGCCTCAATACGAATCATCGCCGGCATATAAAGGATTTCTGCTGTTGGATTATCAGCTTGAATCGCCTCGACCAAGTAGCGAGACTCATCATTATCTTGCAACGCAATATAGACTTTAGACATGCTTGTGTTTCTCCAGTCAGCCGGTTTTAAATTCCTGATTTTGCAAGGCGCTTATCGAGATCGGCTAAAGCCTGCGCAAGGGCATTTTCATCAAGCATGGCCTCTGCTAAAGGCTGCAAGGCTTGTATGGCTAAAGCGCGCCATTTTTGCACCCACTGTGTCAGTAAGGTTTGATTCGCTGCCGACTCACTGGCGGTTGTTTTCAGCACAGCATCCATCCAACGTTGTGCTTCCTTATTCCATAGCTGCATAAATTCCAGCAACATACCCACATCTTGCGCCCCAGATTCACTCAGTTTGTGATCTAACTGGCGATAGACTAAATCTGTCATCAGGGTATCCATCACCAAATTCTGCGCGACCATCACTTCAAACCAGTCTTCAGTGACTAGCGTTTGTTCACAAAGCGCACGCAAACCTTGCCAAATATCTGCCTCTAGCCATTGATGTTTTGCCTGAATTAATGACTCCCCTGTATTAGCGTCCAGAATTAGGCCGATACGTGATAAGTACTGCGCCATGCCTAAACGATCCATACCATTAAATAGCAAGGCTTGAGTGATTGCGGTGCCATAGCCATAGGCTGCACCATACATATTGTTTAAATTGGCGGTGTGCTCAAAGTGGCGCAAAGGCACCAGATAAGTCATCACTTGTGCTTTCGCACTCTCAGAGAGGAAACGTGCTAAATCACGTTTTTCAAAAAAGGCATAATTGCTTTCAGCAACTTCCTGCATTTTGGCACGCTGTTGCACATAAGCGCCGTAATAGAACTGGCGTGGATCTTTCAACGCGTACCAGTCCTGCATCACAATCTGGGTACGTCTTGGGTCATTCAGCTCTAAATCCGGCTGCCATAAAGGACGATAATGAAAGTTAGTTTCTGATTGCACATCATAGGTCGCTTCTTGGTAGCGCGAAGCTGGCTTGTTACCAAAACGACGCTCAATATGTGCATACGTTTGGCGCACAGGTTCCAAGGTAGCGGTCTTAATTTCAATCGACATAATTTATCCTTTCCATATTATTGTTATCAGTGAGGATTTTTATGATTCGCTAGGTACGCTCAGTGTTACGCGCCATCAGGGTATTTTCCCCGTAACGCCATTTTTCTGTATCTGCATCAAGATTTGCGACCTGCTCAGGACTCATAGGAACGACTTGGTTATGTGCACAAAAAGCAGCAAAAGCAGACGGCGGCATAATCAATTCCACCATCAAAGCTGGATCACCAATGGCAAAGTAAAACTCTACAAAACGTGCATTTTCTGGACTCAATACATGTACATATTTCGTCAGGTGTTGCAGATCTTGTATCGAATCTTGAGATTGCAGTGCAGACATGGGAAAACCTCTGACTTGATTATTCGTTACGTCAAGATTTCCCTTACTAGCGCAAAGCCTGTGCCAACTCGCAGCACAGGCGCAGAAAAAAAATTTAACCTATTGTTTTTGAAAAGTTTTATTGGATGAGTTTATGAGAGGGATAAAATTTCTCAGCAACATTTTTCTAGCAATATCAAGAGAAATTTCATCAAATCATCACCTTGATCAAGGCCAGTGGAGGATTTGGTGAACTGGTGACTGCGGGGCGGCGCTTGAACCTTGATTCAACAGGTGGCACAAGCGCACAAAGAAAAGAAAAGCCAATTAGCTTCTATTGACGCTAGATAACAAAGCACCTGCAGTAATAAAAACACTCGCGGTCAGTCGATTAAATAATTTCGCGCGTCCTTTAGCAAAAATCCAACTTGATGATTTAACTCCTAAATACGCATAAGTCATCAACCAAGCGAGCTCTAACACCACAAAAGTGATGACAAAAATCAGATATTGTGTCCACAGTGATGTTTGCGGATCAATAAACTGCGGAAAAAGGGCTGTAAAAAACAAAATCGCTTTAGGATTACTTACGCCAACGAGAAAACCGCTAAAAAAATTGGCTAAATCACGTTTTTGTGGGCCATCAGTCTTTTTTTCCAACGTATAGTCTTCCTGCTTGGCTAATAATAATTTCAAACCAAGGTAAATAAGGTAAACCGCTCCAACCCACTTGATAAGATGGAATATTGCATCTGAACTTACAATCACTGCACCCAACCCAGCAAAGGATAAGGTTAAAATCCCTGTAGTTGCCAATAAGCTACCTAAAGCCGCAAAAAAAGCCTGCTGTAATCCTCGAGTTACCCCAGTAGAAAGGCAAAGCAGCACGCTTGGGCCTGGCGAAGCGGTAAGTATTAAGATGGCTAGCAGATAATAACTCCATATTTCTAGCGTCATACCCTTTCCTTTAATAGTGAAGTAAAAGCGCAGTTAGATAACATATTTTCAACAAAAAAAGATCAATTTTGCGGGGGTGTTGCAAGCTATTTATAAGCGATCAGGCTTCTACCCTTGCTGCAAAGAAAGCTGCCTCCCCCTGCTAAGGGAGAGGAGAGGTGAGGTGGCGTTTGCGCGCAGTTTTACTAAATCAACCCGATCATTTCACGTTTTTAGTTTGCAGACCAATCCACTGGGGAATCTCTTTTAAGCTTGCGACAGTCTCAACAGCACCACGCCGAATAGCTTCTTTAGGCATCCCAAAGACCACACAAGAAGCCTCATCTTGTGCCAAAGTTTTCGCACCGGCACGCTTCATCTCTAGCAGACCAGCTGCACCATCATCTCCCATCCCTGTCATGATAATCCCTAAGGCATTGGCACCTGCTGCCTGCGCCGCTGAACGAAAGAGCACATCCACTGATGGCCGGTGCCGACTGACCAAAGGGCCATCTTTAATTTCCACTCGGTATTGTGCCCCTTGGCGTCTGAGCAACAAATGACGCCCACCAGGCGCAATCAAGACTTGGCCCACCAAGACCCGGTCCCCATCTTGGGCTTCTTTCACTTGCATGGCTGATAAAGTATCTAGGCGTTGTGCAAACGCATGGGTGAAATGCTCAGGCATGTGCTGCACCACAAGAATCCCAGGCGTATTGGCTGGCAAGGCTGTGAGGACAGATTCTAAAGCTTGGGTCCCACCGGTAGAAGTCCCAATGGCAATCACCTTGTCTGTCGTTTCTGCTAGGGGTGATAAATTTCTCGCCGGCAAGACCGCATCTGCACTGAGTTTCGGCTGTACAGGTAATATCTTCGTCTTCGTGCGTATTGGTTGCACACGCGCCCGTGCTGCAGCGCGTACAGCATCAATCACTTGTGTGCGCGCCTCACTCAGAAAGGATTTCACCCCAATTTTAGGCTTGGTAATAATCTCCACCGCACCTGCGGCAATCGCCTGTAAACTCGTCGTTGCACCGGTTTCTGTCAAGCTAGAACAAATCACCACAGGCGTAGGGCGTTCTTGCATGAGTTTACGCAAAAAGGTGATGCCATCCATACGTGGCATTTCAATATCCAAAATAATCACATCTGGCCATTGCTTTTGCATTAACTGCAACGCGAATAAGGGATCGCGTGCAGCCCCTATGACTTCAATGCCTGCTGTTTGACTAAGGAATTCCGTCAGCACCTGACGCACCACTGCGGAATCATCCACTAATAACACCTTAATTGCATTTGCCATGCGTAGTCCCTAGGCTAGTTGCCCCCATTGATAACCAGCTCCTCTGCCTCTGGCAGGCGCCACTTGATCGGCGTTTGTTGTTGTGCTTGTAAATAGGCATTGGTTTGTGAGAAGTGACGACAACCAAAAAAACCACGGTGCGCTGCCAAAGGAGAAGGATGAGGGGCTTTTAATACCAAATGACGGCTCGTATCTACCTGAGCCGCTTTACGTTGCGCATACGCACCCCAAAGTAAGAAAACCAGATGTGACTTTTCTTGATTGAGCACTTGTATCACTTTATCTGTAAAGATTTCCCACCCTTGCTTTTGATGAGAAGCCGCCTGATTTTTTTCTACAGTTAACACACTATTTAATAAGAGTACGCCTTGTTGTGCCCAAGGTACAAGACATCCATGACTGACCGCAGGAATTCCTAAATCTGTGTACAACTCTTTGTAAATATTGACCAGAGAAGGGGGAGCAGGTAGATGAGGCGGTACAGAAAAACACAAACCGTGCGCTTGCCCAGGATTATGGTAAGGATCTTGCCCTAAAATCACCACTTTCACTTGTTGGAAGGGAGTAAAACGAAACGCATTAAACCAGTCTTTTGAATGCGGATAAATCACTTTATGTGCATCTTTTTGCTCACGCAAAAAAGCCTTCAAACGAAGCATATAATCTTGTTGAAACTCAGTGTTAAGATACTGTCCCCAATCAGCAGGTAACGGAGAGGATACTTGTGTCATCAGTCAGCACGCCTTCACAGGATAAAATGAGCAAGTTATATTAGCGGAAATTTCTACCAACACCTATTTTCAACCTAAGGAGTCACCTATGTTTGCAGTGATTGGGGGTACGGGCCTCACGCAAATGCAAGGCTTAGTCATTGAGAAAAGCCATACCCTGACAACCCCTTTCGGTGAGCCTTCCGCTCCTGTGCAACAGGGCACTTTAGGCACACAAAAAGTATTGTTTTTGGCACGTCATGGTCATCCACACCAAATTCCACCACATCAGATTAATTACCGTGCTAACTTATGGGCCTTACAAGCCTTAGGTGCGACCCAAATTATCGCCGTTAATGCCGTCGGTGGGATTAATCCCAATACACCTGCTGCAGGGATTATGATCCCCAATCAATTGATTGATTATACTTGGGGACGGCCGGCGACCTTTTTTGAACAGGGGGCACGCACTGATGGGGTAGGTTTTGAGGTCACCCATGTTGATTTCAGCTGGCCCTATGATGAAGATTTACGCCAGCATCTACTTGCTAGTGCCCATGCGCTTAATCTCTCGGTGACCGCTCAAGGTGTCTACGCTTGTACTCAAGGTCCACGTTTAGAAACTGCAGCAGAAATCCGCCGTTTAGCCCAAGATGGCTGCGATATTGTCGGCATGACAGGCATGCCTGAGGCCGCTTTAGCGCGTGAACTTAAGCTGCCTTACGCGTGCATTGCTTTAGTCGTGAATATGGCCGCTGGGCTCACGGATGAAGAAATCACCATGGCGGAGATAGAAGCCGCATTGCAACAAGGGATGGGTAAGGTACTCAAACTCCTCACCCACACTTTAAGCGCTTAAGTTTGCCCAAGCGGCAAGGCTTTTTGAGGCGTAACGGAATGCGCCTTTTTACCTTCTAGCATCACCAAAACCGCAGGCACAACAAGTAAAATCAATAAGGTGCCATATGCCAAACCAAAGACAATAGACGTGGCCATAGGAATTAAAAAGCGCGCTTGCAGTGAGGTCTCTAACATAATAGGCGCTAAGCCGGCAATTGTGGTTAAGGAGGTCAATAAAACGGCACGAAACCTTTGCACTGCAGCTTCTTCAATCGCTTCATAAACAGGCACGCCCGCTTCACGCAATTGCTTGTAAAAGCTGATCAAGACGATGGAATCATTAATCACTATCCCAGAAAGCCCAAAAAGACCAAATAAGGATAAAATGGTCAGATCCAGCCCCATCAATAAATGGCCAAAAATCGCCCCCGCCAGCCCAAAAGGAATTGCTGCCATCACAGCAAAAGGCCAAGTATAGGAGGCAAACACCCAAGCGAGAATCAGCCAAATCAGGCTGAGACCCAACAAAAGCCCAGTTTTCATATCTTGGGCAGTTTTTTGTTGGTCAGCACTACGCCCTTCATAGCCAATATCCACTGGATAAGAAGCACGCAAGCGTGCAAGTAAACCTTGCTCTAATTGCTCAATCACAGCATTCGCATTGGTGACCGCTTCATCCACATCTGCAGAAACCACAATGGCTAATTCACCATCAATCCGCCGCAATAAGTCTAAACCACGTCTTGGCGTAAAGTGCACGACATTGGCCAAAGGCACACTCGTACCATCCGCTAAACGAATCGGCAAGGCGGCCAAATTCGCTAAATAATCACTTTCTTGTTCACGCAAACGGATGCGAACTTCTATCTCTTGGGTACCCTGATAAAAAATTTGTACTCTTTGGCCTTCTAGGGCATACCTTAATTGTCGACCGACTTGCGCTGCATCTAAACCAAGGGCTTTGCCCATAGGGGTGAGCTCATACACCCATTGCTGCTTTCCCCAGGGTAAATCATCATCAATATTGGAAACTCCTGCATAATCGGCTAATGCTTGCTGAATTTCTAACGATAGAGCTTTGAGCTGTTCAACCTCTTGCCCACTGAGTTTAATTTCTATAGCTTTGCCCGCAGGACCTGTACGCTGTTGTTCAATTGCTAATTTTTCTAATCCAGGGGCCAGTTGCATCTGTTCACGCCATCGCCGAATGAGTTCCGCATTACTGATAGTGCGTTGTTCGCTACCGATCAGAGCAAGGCTCATACTGGCGACTTCGTCGCCACGTGTTAACCCACTACCGCCCATAAAGTTTGCTTGACGTAAATAGGTCACCACTTGATCTACCACCTGGGTCGGCTGATCTGCTTGATGCAAACTTTGCTGCAAATGCTGCATAAAATTTTGCACATCTTCCAAGGCCGTCCCCGCCATAAATTGCACGTTTACATCAATACGATCCCCTTCCACTGTGGGGAAAAAGGTAAATTTCACATGTCGACCCGCCACAAGGGCAATGGCAATCAGCAAAGAACACACTGCAAGGGTTAAAGTCAGGTGGCGTTTCGCAATTGCCCAACGGACTAGAGGACGAAAGTGCACCTCACGCAAACGCGCAAAGCCGGTCTCAAATTTTTGTCGCCACGGACTTGCGACCCTATGCTTACCACGCTCGAAACTGTGATAAAGATGTCCTGGTAAAATGAGAAAGCATTCCACCAGAGAAGCAATCAGCACACAAACGACAATCGTGGGGATATCTACCAGAATATTTCCTATCGTCCCCCCCACTAAGAATAAGGGCAAAAAGGCGGCAATCGTGGTTAAGGAAGAAGAAACGACAGGTACCAGCATGCGCTGAGCACCACCTAAAGCAGCTTGACCTGCACTTTCGCCTTGTTGTAGGTGCGCCATCGTATCTTCACCCACCACAATGGCATCATCCACAATAATCCCCAGGGCCATAATCAGGCCAAAAAGGCTAATCATATTGATGCTGCCACCGATGACCCAAAGCACCACTAAAGTTGCCAGCAAGGACACAGGAATGCCCACGGCAACCCACCAAGCCACACGCACATTCAAAAATAAAAAAAGTACCAAGATCACTAGAATCAAGCCGCCTAAGCCGTTATTCACAAGGAGGCGAATCCGATCTTGCAGAAATTGCCAGCGCTCGTTATAAACCAAAAGCTCTAGACTGGGTGGCAAGGTTGGCCGTGTTTGTGCGACCCAAGTTTGCATGATTTCAGCCATCGCCAAAGTATCATCCGCACTCGTACGCTCTAAAATGAGTTCAACGGCGGCTCTGCCTTGATGCTGAATTAAGAGGGCATCTTCTTGCGCTTGCTGCTTGATGGTGGCGATATCACCAAGCAATAACAAACGCCCTTGCGCATCTTGCAGCAAGGGGATTTGCATAAATTCGCGCGCACTTTTTTGTTGATTTAAACCACGAATTTCAATCGCACCATCTTTACGTGCAGCAATCCCTGCAGGCAAATCCTGGCTACGCGCACGAATCAACTGGGTCAGTTGTTCCAAGGTCAAACCGAGGCGGTGCAGTTGCGCTATCGAGACTTCAATTAAGATTTCTTCTTCCGGCAATCCTCGCACTGTGACACGCCGAATACCCGCTTGTAATAAACTTTGTTCCATCTGATCCACCCAAGGGCGTAACTCACTGAGAGGACCACTGGAAGTCAGTAACAAGGTAGCAATATCTTCATAGCGGGTAATTTGGCTAACGCTAGGACGTTCAGCTTCTGCCGGCAAGGTACGCACATTATCAACCGCTTGTTGTACCTCGTCTAACACACGCCCTAACGATGCGCCTTCTTCTACTTCTAAACGTAGCTGAGCGGTGCCACGGCGTGCATCGCTAAAGATTTGCTCTATCGCATTGACGCTTTGTAAGGCTTCTTCCAGAGGGCGACTAATGGCTTGCTCAACATCTTCCGCACTTGCACCTGGCCAGTCGACCTGCACAAGTACAATATCTAGCTCAAAATCAGGAAAAAACTGGGTATTGAGGCGATCAAGTGCCAAACCTCCTAACAAAATCAACAAAAACATCAAAAGGTTTGCTGCGATTTTGTGGGTGGCAAACAACACCAAAAGACTACGCAAAAACCCAGGATTTTGCTGAATACGCACTTGCATAGCTTCTATGTCCATGCTTTGGCGATGATGAGTTGGCGTTTGCTCCAGTTCCTTACTCATAAGCCGCCTCCGCAGGTGCTGCCAGACTCTGTTCAGCAATCACTTCCACTTTTAAGCCTTCAATCGCATTAGGCAATTGGGTTGTCACCAAGTCAGCGCCTGAAGGCAACTGACTTGCATCAATCAAAATATACGCCTGCTGCTGACCTTGTACTTGCCATTGGCCAATGGGCGTCACCGGATACCCACGTAAGCGACCAGACTCAACGACATAAACACGCTGGTTATCATAAAGAGCCGTACCTGGAATCGGTAAACTTTGAGGGACAGGTGGTAAAACCAAGGTTAAAGTCACAGGGCGGTTAAGCTCAGGTCGTCCCCAATCAGCGTCTGGCCTCGCTTGTGTGTGTTCTTCCTTTATATTTGTAAGTTCTGTGTTGGCAAACGGGGCCGGTTGGAAAAAAGCACTCACCCCACCCTGACCTTTTTCAATTTGCGCCGCCAGCCGTGCCAAACGCCAACGGCTAGGTTGACCATCTTCCAAAGTCATATAGGCGTATAAATCTTGCTTTTGCGCTAACGCTTGGCGTAATTGTGGTAAATATTGATGGGAAACTTGGGCGGTAATTTCAAGACTATCAGGATTATATAAGGTGATCAGAGGGGTACCGGGTGTGACTCTATCACCTGGAGCCACTTGGACTTGGGTCACTTCCCCAGCAAAAGGTGCACGCACTTGGGTACGTTCGAGGTTTAGCTCAGCTAAGGCTGCCTGCGCTTGTGCTTTTTGCAGACGTGCTTGCAATTTTGCCAACTCACTTGGGTAAGTCTCTAGAGTTTGCCGACGCTGTACTAGGCTGACTTTTTGTTTTAGTAAAGCCTGTTGGGCGTCATCGACATTCGCTTGCGAGGCGGATCTTTGCTGTCTTAGCTCTTGGTAACGTGTCCAACTTTGCTCTGTCAAGGTGACAAGTTCTTGTTCTAGTCGATAAGCAGCCAAGTCAGCTTGATGTTTGATTTTAGCTGCAGCAATCTGCGCTTGTAGATCCTCAACTTCCGCTTGGCGTTGTTGTGCCTCCCATTGCGCCTCACGCGGATCTAACTGCAAAAGCATTTGTCCTGCAGACACGCTTTCACCCGCATTTTGGTACACTTCCTGCACATCTGCGATCACAGCAGATTTCAGTTGAGCTTGTTCTCTGGCTTCCACAACCCCAAACAAAATCATTTGTGGTGCATACGCCTGTGCCCAGATTGGCAGACTTGCCACTCGCCAACTTTGTTCACTTTGCACATTTTTACTCGGCGCTTGCCGCCAAGCCAATAATAAAAAGATCAAGGCACCTGTGATCGCCAATACCAATAGAATGACCAGCCATTGTGGCCAAGCTTTTTTACTTTTTACTTGCGTACTTGGAAGAGAAGCAGACATAAAGAGGGCGCCTTAACAATATCGATTAAGTCATTTAGAAAGCCACACATTTTAAAATTAGCTTAAACTGATATTATACAAAAGATATACAGCATACAAGACAACTTGAGATTCAGCCGCTCCCATAAGAGAGGGTAGAGGCGAACCGCTTGTCAGTTAACGCATAGATATCTCGCCTTCTTTCAAAAAGAAGGTGATTTTACCTAGGGTATTGCGTGGCTTAATGTCTTGTCCGGCAATTTCAATCTGTACACCTGCAAAACAGGTTTTACGTGCATGAATCCGACCGCTTTGACGCGCTTTAATTTCTGTCTCGCAAGCAGTTTGCTGTGTTAATAATTCCTGTGCTTGTAGTTGCAGGGTGTGTTTTGCTTTTAAAATTTGTTCTTTTTTGGCCTCTGGTATGGGTTTTTGACTGAGTTTCAGCTTAGCAACCAAAGCCTTAAGCTGTTGCATGCGTTCATGATTGGCTTGTAAGGCTTCATCAAGGTGTATTAATTGCGCTTTTTGCTCATCACATAAACCAACCTGCAGGCGTGTGCTCACAGAAGAGTTAGAACCTAAAATACCTGCTTCTATATAGTGTACCGCTTGAACTTGTGATCCCACGATACGCCCTTCCCCTAAAACACTAACATAGGTTTGGGCTTGGACACTTGAGTTAAGAATTTGCCGCTGCACAATCACATGTGCCCCTGCTTGTACCCAAGCTTCTTGAATAAAGCGCGCTTGAATATGCCCTTGGGCTTGTAACACTGCATCTCCTGGATTAGGTGCTAGGAGGCTAGGCTTACTTTCTTCGATAGGACGCGCCAACCCCAGCACCCCCCCACCAATCTCGATATTACCGCCAGCTTCTAAATAAGCTTTTTCTACCAACCCTTTAACAAAAATATCACCTGTTACTTTTACCCGCATATCTGCATCAATATTGCCTTTCACTAAGACACTACCGCGAAAATCGATATGGCCGGTTTGCAGATTGACTTCCTCGACTTTCAGCACATCATCCACCAAGGCACCATCACTTAAAATCACTGGCAAACCTGGTTTAGCGGCTAGAATCAGATTTTCATCTTCTGGATCGAGCATGACACTATCATCACGCAAGCGCAGACGAATATCTCGCCCACGATAACAACGAATTTTACGCCCATGCACCCCCATGCCATCCTTGCCTTCAAACGCAGGAATTTTACGCACGAGTGGGGTTTCTGGTTCCACAAAAGGGAATTCTCCCATATCACGATAATTGATATGGCCTTTATCATCTTTCACAGGACGTCGATCACTGACTTGATCGACCAAAATGTCTAAACGCGCATTGATACCTTCTTGCGCTGGTTCACCAAAAGCGACCAAAAAACATAAAGGCGTTTGTGCCTGACGCACTTGTGGATCACTAGCCTCGCGCACGATCGTTTCTAGAGTTTGTTCACACACACCATACACCACGCGCGCACTTTTAAGACTCGCTTGGAGGTTCTCTAGCGTTAGATCCTGTCCTTGTCCTAATGCAGGATGCACTTGTACACCTGCAAGTAAACTATCGCGGCTCGCAAACACTTCCAAATGCGCATCACGCGCACCGCCCAAGCACACATCCCCTGCTTGTTTACGCTGCAAGCCCAACAAAAGCGCCGCCACCCCTTCCCTGAAAAACGGATATTGCTCACGTGGATAACCTGCCTCGTCCGCCAAAACGCTAATTTCTTGTTCTGTAAGGGGGCGGGTATTTAGATTCGGCGCTAGATGCGCATACACTTGGCCCTGTTCATTAAGCGAGAAACTCAGCCCTAACTCTTCAGCACAGGGCAGTTCTTCCGCATTCGTTGCCTGTTCGGCGGCGACTTGAGCGTCTTCTTGCATTCTCACATCCTCAAGCAGTGGCTTGGTATACACCTTGCACAGAGCGCTTAATCTTCTAGACTAGAGCGTCTTTATTTTGCGAAGGAGTTATCAGTGTCTGTTTCAGTTACTGAGTTATCCACTTGGGCACGCCTAGGTGCCTTATGGCAAACCACCTGGCCGATGGCGATGGGCGTGACCGCTATGCTCAGTTTTCATCTAGCGGATAGTATCTTTGTGAGTTACTTAGGGGTAGAGCCTCTGGCGGCCTTAAGTTTTACGCTCCCTTTAAGCTTTTTAATCATAGGCGTACAAGTCGGCATTGGCATTGCATTAACCGCTTTAGTCTCGCGCGCATTGGGTGCACAAGAACCAGCACGTGCGCAACGTTTAGGGAACTGCGCCTTAGTTAGCGGCACTGTAATCATTAGCCTACTGGTAGTATGCCTTTGGGGGTTAGAGATTCCTCTATTTCGTATATTGGGCGCATCAGATACTGTATTACCCTGGATTCAATCTTATTGGATTTGGGCTTTAATCAGTAGTGCTTTTGCGGCGATTTTGTATTTTGGATACAGTTTGTTACGTGCACACGGGGATACACGGACTCCAGGAACTTGGATGCTACTGACGGCTTTAATCAATATCGCTTTAGATCCCTTATTTATTTTTGGTTATGGCGATTTTGCTGGCTGGGGTTTAGTGGGTGCCGCTTGGGCTTCTTGCTGCGGTTGGCTGGTGGGCATCTTGGCGATTTATTGGCTTCTTTACCGCAGAAAAATCCTCCGTCTTAGCTCAGCTTTTGTAGAGGCGTATACTTCCTTACAAGCTTTAGCACAACTGGCACTACCTGCCATGCTGTCGCAAATGCTGCCCCCATTAGCTGCGTTTTTTGCGACCTTGATTGTCGCCCAGCAAGGTGAATTAGCAGTGGCTTTATGGGGATTAGCAACCCGAGTGGAATTTTTCAGCCTAGTGCTTGTGCTGGCTTTAACCATGTCACTACCACCTATTTTAGGACGAGCTTATGGCGCACAAGACTGGTCTAGCGTGGCCGCTTGGATCAGTAGCGCCTTGCTATTAATTATTGGTTGGCAAGGCATTTGGGCACTCACTTTAAGCTTAGGCGCTGGTTGGATTGCCCCTTGGTTAACCCAAGATCCTGCATTAACCCAACCTTTCATTCACTGGTTAATTTGGGTGCCTTGGGGTTTTCCTGCTTTAGGGATTTGTATGTTGTTAGTCTCTGCTGCTAATGCATTGGGCTGGCCCAAACGCGCTTTATTAATCGCTGGATTACGTTTATTTGCTTGTTACTTACCTGCCCTTGCCCTAGGCGGTGCTTGGGCAGGTCTAGAGGGTTTATTTTATGGCGCGCTCATCGGCCATCTAGGTGCAGGCGCACAAGCTTGGTTTTTGTACCATCGAGCGTACCGCCAGCAAGTGTCACTCAATACATCCACCCTATAACCCCCAAGAAGCTGATTGTTGTAGTTGCTCGTACAAGGCACTGGTTTTTGCCGCCATGATAAAATCATTGGTATGCAAACCCCGTACCTTGTGCGTGTACCAATTGACAGTGACCCGTCCCCATTCAATATGCAAACTGGGATGATGTTGCTCTTGCTCTGCTAAAGCGCCCAAATTATCGGCAAAAGCTAATGCGCTCACAAAATCGGCAAATAAAAAACTCTTCTCTAGCTGCAAAACGCCTTCGGCTTCCTCTAAAGTCCAATCGGCAACCTGTGTATGCAAATGCCCCAATTCACGAGCACTCAGCAAGTTCGCTGGACAGGTTTCTAACTGACAATGTTGACGTGCAAGTGCGTCCATAAAGTATCCCCTTTACATCAAACGAGTTATTTTTATTGTGTACCAAGCGACTGCTTTTGCCAGCACAAGATAGGACTCGTGCTTGATTTTAAACAAACGTTTGTCTATACCCTTGATCTAGTGTTAAATGCTTATTGAATGACATGGCTTAATGCCCACACAATAACAACAATGGAGTTCCCCATGTCGATATTCCCCAGTATGCCATCAGCGCGTATGCGTATTTGGCTTGCGTGCTTGCTACTGGCTTGCATCCTCACCCCACAGTTACAAGCCAGCACAACATCTAAGTATCAATACCCAGATACCTATGTTTTACAGACTTCGCCTATCAATCGGCAAGCAACCTCCTCCTTATTATTGGATTTAATTCGCGTTGGCTCACGTTTACTTGCGCTTGGTCAAGGAGGGCATATTTTATATTCCGATGACCAAGGTCAGTCGTGGCAACAAGCACAAGTCCCAACGACAAGCTTACTCACCAGTATCACGTTTAGCGATGCACGCACAGGTTGGGCTGTTGGTCACCAAGGGCTGATTCTCACCACACAAGATGCTGGGGCCTCTTGGCAAATCGCTTACCGCCATGCTGAATATCTCGCGCAAGCTGCACAAATTCATCTTCCTGCTTTACGTACCCAAGTTGATCAACTCAGCCAAGCTGTGCAAAATGCACCAGCACATCAGCGCGCCGATATGGAAGCCGAGCTTGAACAAGCCCGCTGGGATTTAGAAGATGCACGTTTTCTTTATCAACCAGAAGCTTTACCTCCTTTATTGGACATTCATTTTAGCTCGGCACAAGAAGGCTGGGCTGTAGGCGCCTACAATACCTTAATTCACACCCAAGACGGCGGCCAAACTTGGCAACCTATTTCTCAGCGTATTCCCAACCCAGATGGTATGCATTTATATGCTGTCACCCACCTAAAAGACGCTCTCTTTATTGCCGGAGAAGGCGGTTTTTTGGCTTATTCCACCGATCAAGGCCAGCATTGGTCCACCCTAGATAGCCCTTATCAAGGTTCTTGGTTTCACATTCAAGCTGATCCACAACAAGGGCACTTATATTTACTTGGCTTGCGTGGTCACGCTTTTGTGAGTCAGGATCAAGGTCATAGCTGGCAATCACTTTTTACATCCGATACTCAAACCACTCCCAAAGTCAGTTTTAATGCTTTGCGCATTCTTGCAGATGGGGCACTGGTATTGTGGGGACAGGCTGGGGAATACTGGTATCAACCCCACAATCAAGCACCTTGGCAAGCCTATCAAGCGCCTCAAGGCACCAGTCTGATGACAGGTTTAGCGCTCAATCACAA
Source organism: Allopseudospirillum japonicum (assembly GCF_900108915.1). Taxonomy (GTDB): domain Bacteria; phylum Pseudomonadota; class Gammaproteobacteria; order Pseudomonadales; family Halomonadaceae; genus Pseudospirillum; species Pseudospirillum japonicum. The sequence goes on along the minus strand of NZ_FNYH01000005.1, from coordinate 21,011 downwards.
CACTTTGCTTGCTGTTGGCCAAGGTGGATTACATAAAATCAAGCACCCACAGGTGGTCACTCCGTCAACGCCTTCCCCTTCTACGCAGGAGCCTTAAATCATGCACCTTTCTGATTCTATTTCTGCTAGCGAGTCGTGGTTTGAGAATATTTTATTTAAACACCGCCCCTTTTGGTTATTTATTTTAACCTTTATCAGTCTGATGTTAGCCGCACAAGCAATACAAATTCGCCCACAAGCGAGTTTTGAGAAGCTTATTCCCTTACAGCATCCTTATATTGAAAACCTCATGCAACATAAGGATGATTTACAAGGTTTAGGGAATAGCTTACGCATTGTTTTAAGCATTAAAGATCAGAATAAAGATATTTTCGATGCAGATTATTTAGAACACTTGCGCCAGCTGCAAGACGAAATTATTTTTCTTGCGGCAACAGATCCCGCACAGGTGAAATCTTTATGGTCACCTAGCGTGCGCTGGACTGAAGTAACAGAAGAAGGCTTTGCTGGTGGTAGTCTTATTCCAAATACTTATGATGCTTCTCTCGCTAGCTTACAACAAGTGCGCGAAAATATTTTAAAATCTGGCCAAGTCGGTATTTTAGTCGCTAATGATTTTCGCTCTGCGTTAATCCAAGCTCCCTTACTACCAGTAGAACTAGATTATCAAGCGCTGGGCGAGCAACTAGAACTTTTACGTGATAAGTACTCTAACCAAACCTATCAAGTTCATATTATTGGTTTTGCCAAATTAGTTGGTGATTTGATTGAAGGCGCAACCCAAGTTGGAACCTTTTTTATTGTCGCTTTTATCATCACAGGGTTATTACTTTACGCCTACTCTCGTTGTATTCGTAGTGCTTTAATTCCACTATTTTGTTCTTTTGTTGCTGTTATTTGGCAACTTGGTTTATTACATTTATTAGGCTTTGGTTTAGATCCTTATTCTATGCTAGTGCCTTTTTTAGTTTTTGCCATTGGAGTTAGTCACGGCGTGCAAATGGTCAATGCGATGGTCATTGAGGCTTCACATGGTGCAAGCACATTACAAGCTGCACGCCAAGCTTTCAGAAGCCTTTATCTTGCTGGCATGTTAGCACTCATTTCAGACGCCATAGGTTTTATGACTTTATTCTTTATTGAAATTCAAGTCATTAAAGAACTGGCTCTTGCAGCAAGTTTGGGGGTTGCTATTATTATCATTAGTAATTTAATTATGCTGCCTCTGATTATGTCTTATGCAGGTATTGGTAAAAAAAGTTGCCTACATGCGCAACGTCAACGACAAATACATTCCCCAACGTGGCAACTCCTTGCACAAGCCAGCCATGCAAAAATTGCACCTATTTCTTTAGCATTAGCGCTACTTATAGGGATAATGGGTTTATATGGTAGTAGCTTCTTGAAAATTGGTGATTTAGACAAGGGTGCTCCAGAACTTAGACCTCACTCTGTTTATAATCTAGATAATGCTTATATTACAGACAAGTATGCAACTTCTGCAGATATTATGGTCGTTATGGTAAAAAGTGCTCCCCAAGCTTGTGTTACTTATCCGGTATTAGCAGGAATAGAAGCACTGCAAGCAGCCATGCAAAATGTCCCTAGTGTCCAAAGTAGTGTCTCACCTGTTAATATTGCCAAGCGTGTCATTTCTGGATTTAACGAGGGCAACTTAAAATGGCAAGCTTTATCGAGCAATCAATTTATCTTAAATAATGCTATGAGCCAGCTACCTACAGGTATGATGAATAACCAATGTGATTTACTACCTGTTATCTTATATTTACAGGATCACAAAGCACAAACCCTCACCCAAGTCACGCAAGCGGTAGAAGCTTTTGCTAACCAATATCCAAGTGATGAAGTCGAGTTTTTATTAGCTGCTGGTAGTGCAGGTATTGAGGCCGCTACCAATGCCGAAATAGAACATGCACAGTCTTTTATGCTTATTTTTGTTTATATTGTAGTCTCTTTATTAGTCTGGTTTAGCTTTCGCGATTGGCGCGCTGTTATTTGTATTATTTTACCTTTAGGCTTAACCTCAGTTCTTTGCCAAGCTTTAATGGCAGCTTTAGGTATCGGTGTAAAAGTAGCTACCTTACCTGTCATTGCTTTAGGTGTTGGTATCGGTGTAGATTACGGAATTTATATTTATGCTCGCTTAATACAATATCAAAAAGAAGGCGAGTCTCTTACACAAGCCTACTATCACACATTAAGATCGACGGGAAAAGCCGTCAGTTTTACTGGTTTTACACTCGCTTTGGGTGTTTTTACTTGGATCTTCTCACCTATTAAATTCCAAGCAGATATGGGTATTTTGTTAACCTTTATGTTTTTATGGAATATGTTAGGCGCACTTTGGTTATTACCTGCCTTTGCACATTATCTATTAACAGACAAAATCCAAGGATCAACTCACTAGATTTCTTGTTGACTTTAGCATAATCCATTACACTCAGGTGCATTTCATTCCTTCTGAATCGCTGGTACTAGGATAGCCTGATATGAAAATGCGCCTGCTCATTTGCTTAGGCTTGATGCTGGTAACCTGTGTACCTCGTGCTTGCTTTGCTTTGGAATACCAAGTCATTCAGCCTGACGCTAGCACCTTAAATATTCAAAGTTGGTATTTTTGGACGCCCTCGCCAAGCAACGCGAACATTCAACAAGCTTTGACCACTTGGCAAACTCAAGGATTCCACCATAAGCAAGCGTCCTATCTTAACCTAGGCTTAAATATACCAAGCACCTGGGTAAGCATTCCCTTGATTAACTTAAATCATCAACAGAGTATCTTCTACTTAACCTTAAAAGAAGCTTATTTAGAGCATATCAAAGTATTTCTTTACTATCCAGATGTTGAAAAAATACACCTTATTGAACAAGGCAACTTTCTTGCTTACCAGCAAGATAGAAACTATAAATTGCCTATTTTTAAAATCAAGCTTCCGCAATATCAGAAAGTCTTTATTTTTATCTATGCAGAATCAAACTATGGTTTAGTTCTAGATGCATACCTTGATACAGAACCCTACTTACTCAGTGGAATCAATACCACAACCAAATATCTAGGATTTTTTATTGGCTTACTCGTACTGGCTATTGCATATACTTTTGCTTACTGGGCTATTCAGCGCCAATCCATTTATTTGATTTTTTATTCTTTATACCTATTGACATTCACCTTGGCCAATTTGTCTTTAGCTGGCTGGATCAGCTATTTATTTTCCGAAAAATCTTTTGGATTTACTTTAGGGCACATCCTAACCCATATTAGTTTAATCCTTATGCTGGAGGCACTGATTTGGTTTCATCAACTGGAGAAACGTTGGCCTAAACTGTATTTTATAAACTTAATTAGCAACTTAAGTTTTGCCGCTTATTTTTACTTTTCTTTAATTTATGTAAATTATTTAGAAATTGCCCACCTAATACAATACTTTATTTTATGGAACACCTTGCTTGGAAGCTTTATCAATCTTTACCAATACATGCAAACTGGATCAAGAACGAACTTACTTGTGCTTTGCTCCTTTGCAATGATTCATAGCATTTATATACTTCATGCTTTTAGCCTACTTAACTGGATACAGCTAGAATTTTTATTTGATGAGACTCTCTACTTTTCTGCTGCAAGTGTCCATATCATACTATCTACCTTAGCTATTATTTATCATGCACATTCTTTAATCAGAGCCCATGAACAAGAAAAGGAATGTTTAATTACAGAGACTCAAGAGCTTAGAATCAAGTTAGAGCAAGAGGCTGCTAGACGGACTTATCATCTTACCTTAGAAGTACAAGAAAGAAAAAATTTACATACTTCTTTGCAAAAGGCTTTAACTGCTGAACGTCTAGCCTATCACCAGCAAAGCCAGTTAATTTTGGCCATTGCTGCACAAATGCGTTCCCCTTTAACTCATCTTGATTTAGGTATTAACCAATTAAAATGTGATACCCAATTGGCTCATAAAGAGGACCAGCGTTTACAACGATTACAATCCAACGTTGCACGCATTAAAGAGTCAATTAACCAATTCTCTTTTGGCGACAAAATTTCATACCTTTTTCAAGACACTCAAGAAATTTTACTGCCTGAACTTATTCAACAAGAAATTGCAGATTTTGAGCCCTCAGTCATTGCCCGCCTTGATATTCATTTACCGCCTTGCGCTCCAATACAAGGTAATCCATTTCTAATCGGTACAGTGATTCGCAATCTTGTAGAAAATGCGGTCAAATATTCACAGAAAAATACAAGAGTCCATATTTTAGGAAGCTGCAAAAACCATCATTACGACTTAAAAATTCAAGATCAAGGCATAGGTATCCCAAAAGAATCACTTGCTTTTTTATTTGAGCCTTATTACCGTGCTTTAGGTAGCAACCAACAAAAAGGCACTGGTTTAGGCCTTGCTATTGTAAAACGTATTACGGACGCTTATCATATTGATATTCAAGTAACATCTGTAGTTAAAAAAGGCACCTGTTTTCGTTTATCTTTTCCAACCAAATAAAAAGCTTATTATGCATAAGTCCAGTGACCGTTTTATAATTTTCATCCTATTTTTTTTGTATTCTAGCAGTATACAAGCCAGCGCAGATTTTAACGATATCACATCTAAAGTCACTAATCTTGATACTATCTTTTATTATAAAGAAGATGCGAAAGAACCGCTGAGTGCGGCAGATGCTTATCAACTATGGCAACAAGGTTCATTTAAGCAGAGTGAGGTTAAACCTAAAATTAGTCTTGGCTTTCATCGTCCTCCTATTTGGATCGCTTTACCCCTAAATCCTAAACAGGATTTACAACAACCTTGGGAAACCTATTACTTAGAAATAGGTGAACCTTTTTTACGTCATCTTACTATTTACCAGCTCACTTCACCCAACTCCTTAGAAAAGCTAAAGCAAGGTGAATTTATTGCTTACCAACAAAATTATAAGCACCCTAACCCTTTAATTAAAGTGCGCTTCAATCCTAAGTACCAGAGTTTATTTTTAATTCGTGTGCACACAGAAAGTGCTTTTTTGTTTCTCGCACGCTTGTACACAGAAAACACTTTAAAAAAAATATCCATTATTGAAAATTTTAGCCTAGGGATTTATGCAGGTATAATTTTTATCGCCAGTATTATCAGCTTGATTTTTTGGCTAGTACTTTATCCTAGGCAGCATCTTTTTATTTACTATTCCATCTATTTAATTTCCAGCTTATTAGTCACTTTATTTTTAAAGGGGTGGTTACCTTATTTTTTAGATAACCCAAATCTTAGTTTACACTTAGGACGCCTAAGCATCCTCGTTGCCGTCATTGCAAGCTCACAGACTATTGCTCATTTCTATCATTTACCTGAAAAGTATCCGACATTCTACAAGCTTTATATAAAAAGCTTACTCATAATTTCCTTTTCACTAACTCCATTAATTATCTCTGATTTTTTTCTAGCTGGTAATTTATCAAACACCTTTGTTTTAACATCCACTTTAATTGACTTAGCCATTATACTCTTTTTTATTTTCAAACAAAAAGAAATCCGTAGCTTCTTTTTGCTTGCCTCATTCACTTCGATTAATGCTTATGGTTATCTGCAAGTTCTATCCATAATGAATATCATCCAAGTTCCAGAAATATTACTGGGATATTTTTATCAATCATTACATTTACCCAGTTTATTTTTACATATTATTTTTAGCGCGCTTGCTATCTATATTTATTTAAGAAAAATCCAAAGTAGTCGCATCGAACAAAGTAAACAATATCTTAATAATGAAATTTATGCTAAACAGGAAGCACACAAAATTATTCACCAGCGCCAAGCTAGTTTAAATCAAGAAATTCAACAATCCATCCGCATACGCCAACAGCTACAAGAAGCACTTCAGAATGAAAAAGAAACACGCCAACAGCAAAGAAACTTTATTGCTATGTTATCACATGAAATACGCTCGCCTCTTGCTAGCTTGCAGTTTGGCTTACAGGGTTTACAACGAAAAACACCACAACATCAGGCCAACATCCAGAACTTAGTCAGCTATATTGATAGTATTGAAAAAGCCGTGGACACTTTCACTTTTAATGACCGCCTACAGAATCTAAAAGAACATATACAGTTTCCGATTGATGAAAAGGAGTTTCATACACGCCTATACACTTTAAAGAGTGTATATCCTCAAACGCAAATTGCTTACCAACTTGACAGCCAAACCCAACCTATTTATGGAGATATGGGTTTACTGGTAGAAGCTTTGGCAATCAGCTTACAATATTTGCATGAAGCTTATGCTTGCCAAAGCTTTTATCTTTACCAACATATCACAGATCAGAATCATCAGCTTGGTATTACCAGCGTGAGCTCTAAGAAAAACCCTCCGTTTTCTTTATCCACATGCCTAGACAAAGTTTTATTAATTGTGCAAGCACACCAAGGGCGTTTGCAAAAAACGACCCTACCTTGCCCACAAGGCCAACAAATTAATATTCATTTTAGTTTGCCGATTCATCCTGATTTTCAACCCAGCGAATTGTCACTTGACGTACTCCCCAAGTCTTAGCTGCTTGGGTATTTTCTCCCATGTAAATATCAATTTTGTTTTTCCAGCGTTTATTCATTTTATCTAGCACTAAATATTCGCCATCCAAACCTTCAATCGTTACTGGTGTTTGATAAGTTAAACCTTGTGCGAGTAAATCTCGCGAAACAGCTATCGCTTTCATACCAGGGCGTAACTCATCTCCCCAAGCCGCTAGGGCCGGATGCTCATCTGTTTGTTCACCAATGGAATTGTAAGCGGAAGCGGTCACAGTCAATGTTTGGATATTTTGTGGTGCAGAAGAGGAAGTTTGGCTATCACAACCAAGCATCAAAGCAAAACAGCTAGCCAAAACAAATATTCTAGGCTGATAATGCATATTTTTTCTCCTATTGATTTATAACCTATATCAGCCTATCGATTTTTAATATTAAAAACAAATCAGAAGATAGCTACAAAGGTGGTAATTCTGTTAATGGCCAGCGTGGACGCAAAGGTGTTTCTAGATCATCACTTTGACCCGCTTGCAAACGACATGCGCCCGCATAAGCTATCATGGCGCCATTATCTGTACAAAATTCAGGACGTGCATATTTCACTTGGGCACCCATGCCTGCAAGACTGGCTTGCAACCGAGTGCGTAAGCTTTGATTGGCTGAAACCCCGCCTGCAATGACCAAAGATTTCAATCCTGTAGCTTTTAAAGCACGTTTGCACTTAGCAACCAAGGTATCAACAACCGCTTGTTGAAAGCCTGCCGCAATATCGGCAATGTCTTGTGGTTGCAAGGCACGCTCGGCGGCCAGTTGGCGCGTGAGCGTCAAGGTGTGCGTTTTTAAACCACTAAAGCTAAAATCTAGCCCTGGACGATCTAACATAGGACGCGGGAAACGAAAGCGATCTGCATTGCCTTCTGCAGCGCATGCAGCAATTTTAGGTCCACCAGGATAGCCTAGACCCAGCATCTTGGCCGTTTTATCAAAAGCTTCGCCAGCTGCGTCATCCAAAGACTCACCCAAAAGCTGATATTTGCCAATCCCTCGCACTTCAATTAATTGGGTGTGGCCGCCGGAAACCAATAAGGCAACAAAAGGAAAAGCTGGGGGATTAACTTCTAATTGGGGAGCCAGCAAATGTCCTTCCATATGATGCACGCCTAACACAGGCACTTGTAGCGCAAAAGCTAACGTTCGTGCGCACATAGCGCCTACCATTAACGCTCCAATCAATCCAGGTCCTGCGGTATAAGCTATGCCATCGATGGCTTGCGGTTTTAGCTTAGCTTGTGCTAATACCTGATCGATCAAGGGCAAGATGCGCTGAATATGATCGCGTGAAGCTAACTCAGGCACGACACCACCATAAGTTGCATGGAGCTTAATTTGTGAATATAACGCATGTGCTAATAAACCTTGCTTTGTATCATATAACGCAATGCCGGTTTCATCACATGAGGTTTCAATACCAAGTACGCGCATAGCTTATGCCTTTATTGCAGTGCCCAACATCAAATATTAAACAGCAAAGATAACATATTCTCCTAAGTTAGATGGCTAGATCAGCCGTCTTGAGAGCAAACTTTAACAAAGCCCACAGAATGTTAAGAGTATTTGCAACTTCTAGGGCCTAAGGGTAGAATGCTCGACTCTTAACCTTTTGCGAGATTTGGGCTTTGGTAGCAAGACCCTCAACCACAAAAGCGTATCTGAGAAAAAAAGATTTAAAATCAAGCTGATGCGTCGGGAAACCACGCCTGTATAAAGAGTTCCTCGGTAACTTTACTTGTCAGCGCAAGTGTTATCTTCCAAGGTAAGCTTGGTGCTTATTTGAGGTCGCAGAAAGTAACTTGCTCCTGTATTTGAGCATTTTGTTGAGACATAGGACGCAAGTGTTTCCATTATGAGGTAGCACTCCCGCAACCTCGATTCATGCTAGTGACGGGCGTGCTGGGTATTCGATTTTCAATTAACTTTATAAGGCAGGTGATTTCTTAATGCCCTCCGTCAAAGTAAAAGACAACGAGCCATTTGACGTTGCATTACGTCGTTTCAAGCGTTCATGTGAAAAAGCAGGCATTCTTGCTGAAGTGCGTCGTCGTGAGTTCTACGAAAAGCCGACTTCTGTACGTAAGCGCAAAGCTGCAGCTGCGGTTAAACGCCACTTGAAAAAGCTACAACGTGAGCAGCGTCGCTTCGAGCGTCTTTACTAAGCTCAACCAATCAACTCGAGTCACTTCGGGTATGGGCCTAGGTTTTTGTTCGAAATTTAGTGCCTGAAGTAAGCGAGTTATTTTTAACTCGCTTACTATCAATCTTCCAATAACATACAACAGATGTATTTTCCTTTCCTATCTTGGTAGGCATCCCGCGCTGGTAAGCACTTCGGTGTCGTTAATTAAGCACTCTTGGTGTGAGTAGGCACTATGGCAGGCCGCATTCCTCAGTCCTTTATCGAAGACCTACTTGAACGCACGGACATCCTAGAGGTTATCGGCAAACGTATTCGCCTTAAAAAAACAGGGCGTAATTACAGTGCTTTATGTCCTTTTCATCAAGAGAAAACACCGTCTTTTAGCGTGAGTCCAGATAAACACCTGTATCACTGTTTTGGCTGTGGTGCTTCCGGTGATGCGATTAATTTTGTCATGGACTATGACAAACTGGATTTTCCCGAAGCGGTTGAAAGCCTCGCCCATGATTTAGGATTATCCTTACCGCAAACGCAAGCTCCTCAAATATCGACTGCCCAGCTGACCCAACGCCAACGTGGACACCAGCTTTTAACTCGGGCAACAGATTTTTATCGCCAACAACTCACGCACGCAACACAAGCGCAAGCTTATTTAGGGACACGTGCGCTTTCTGCAGAGATACAAGCACGCTTTGCACTGGGCTATGCGCCGCCAGCTTGGGATGCCCTCAAAACGCACTTATTACAAGCCGGCTTTAGTGAACAAGAACAAATTCATGCAGGGACGCTTGTACAGCATGAGCAAGGGCGCACCTATGACCGTATGCGCCATCGGTTAATTTTTCCTATTCGCGACCGTAAAGGCCAAGTGATAGGTTTTGGTGGCCGAGTCTTAGATGAAAGTAAACCTAAATATCTTAACTCTCCAGAAACTGATTTTTTCCACAAAAGCCAAGCCTTGTATGGCCTATATGAGGTGCGCCAATCCGCAACCCAACTGAAACGTTTAGTCTTGGTTGAAGGTTATATGGATGTGCTTGCCCTTGCAGATGCAGGCATTCCCTATGCGCTGGCCACTTTAGGCACCGCAGTAACAGCAGAGCATTTGCAACAAGTATTTCGTCTTGTGACAGAGGTTGTCTTTTGCTTTGATGGCGATGCTGCAGGATTACAAGCCGCTGAACGTACTTTGGCACAAGTGCTACCTTTATTGTACGACGGACGCCAAGCACGCTTTTTATTTTTGCCTCAAGGGGAAGATCCAGATTCGCTAGTGCATAAAGAAGGTGCACAAGGCTTCGAACAACGCCTAGTCCATGCGATGCCTCTAGCGGAGTTTTTAATTCGTCACCTGAGCCAAAACCTTAATTTACACACCCTGGATGGCGGCGCTCAGCTCGTCCATAACGCTCTACCTTTTGTCAACAAGTTACCAGAAGGTATTTTGCGCCATGTCATTATCAGCCGCCTATCCCAACTAAGCCAACTCGACCAACAGGTGATTCAACAATGGCTGGTGGCACATGCCAATAAAGCTAATCCAGTGCCTGCAACACCCACACAATCTTCAAGCAAGTCCTTGGGCACTCAAGCACCTGTTCCCCAAGCATTTCGCAAAACACCTTTACCCTTACTCACCTTAGGACAACGTGTTTTAAAAAGTTTATTAGAATGTCCACAACTTGCTTTACAGCAAGCTGAAAAACAAGAAAAAATCTTCCGTGCCTCTCATGAATTTACTTTTGAAGAACAACAACTTGCCTTTGATATGTTAGCGTTTATTCGTAGTTTCCCACAGGCCAGTTATGTGACTTTATTAGCCCATTGGCAAGGTACCACCGAAGGCCAAATTTTAACGTATTTGGCACAAGCTTTGCGTAAACTCTCTTTGGAGCAAGCACAGTTAGAATATCAAGATCTCTTACATCAATTGGAACAAAAACTGCATGCCCCACAACGTGCACAACGCTTACAATTTTTGCTCACGCAAGCCCAAAGTGGCCACCTAGCGGCAGACGAAAAACAAGAGATGTATCAGTTGCTCAGACAAAAAAATACAAAAAAAGCAACAAAATGTTGATTTTATAAAATTTACGACTATTTATATAGGGCGCTTTAACTCAACCTCTGGGTTTAATCCCTAACATCAACACCTTCTTGGGTGTTATCCACTACCTCACTTCGGTAGTTCCTAGAACTAAGGCCTAGGATAATCATGCCTTACACTAAACCAAGACTAAGCAAGCTTCGTGGAGTGAAAATTGGCTCATGTATTTTCTCGCTTTGTCATACACCTCCAAGGTGTATTATTTGACTTTTGTTAAACAAAGCTGATAGGATTTTGAGCTTGTCACTTTTTTCTCTCCCCGATATCACATCCACATTCTGCAACAATTTGAGATAGGGTTTCTATGGCCGGAAATGAGCAGCAGTCCCGCTTAAAGGAGTTGATCGCCCGCGGAAAAGAACAGGGGTACCTGACCTACGCGGAAGTCAATGATCACCTACCCGAGGACATTTCCGATCCCGACCAAGTCGAAGACATCATACGTATGATTAAAGACATGGGGATCAATGTGTCTGAAGAAGCCCCTGATGTCGAAGATTTATTGATGACAGACGGTGATTCTACGGATGATTCTGCAGCTGAGGAAGCTGTGGCCGCACTTGCTGCGGTGGAATCGGATGCAGGACGCACCACAGACCCTGTACGTATGTATATGCGTGAAATGGGTACGGTTGAGCTTCTCACCCGTGAGGGCGAAATCTCCATCGCCAAACGCATCGAAGAAGGGATTCGTGAAGTGATGGCTTCTTTGGCCTATCTTCCAGGCACAGTACGCACGATTGTTGATGCTTACGAGGATGCCCAAGGCGAAAATGGCCGCTTAAGCGATGTATTCACTGGCTTTATCGATCCAATTGAAGTCGATTTAAATGCCGCCGCTGAGGTGGAAATTAATCCTGCAGACTTACGCGATGATGAAGTCGAGGAAGAAAAAGAAGACGAGGACGAAGAAGACGAACTCAGTAGTAAAGATGCGGAAGCAAGCAGTGATGATGAAGATGAAGGCACACAAGAAAGTGGCCCAGACCCTGAAGAAGCTCGCCTACGCTTTGGCGAATTAGCCCATCAGTTAGCTTTAGTGGAAACAGCGATTGCGCAACATGGCTATGCAAGTTCACAAGCAGAACAAGCGATGCAGCGCCTTGCCGAACTATTTGCACCTATCAAATTAACGCCCCGCTATTATGAACGTCTGGTCGACACAGTACGTGATAGTGTGGAATTGATTCGTAGCCAAGAAAAGCTGATTATGCAACTTTGCGTACGCAAAGCACGTATGCAACGCAAACTCTTTATTCAAAGCTTCCCAGGTCACGAGACTGATGCGCACTGGGTCGATCAGTTTATTAATAAAGGGGATGCCGTTGCTGCCAAGCTTGCTGTATTCAAACCTGACATTTTACGTGCACAAAAGCGGATTCGTGAGCAAGAAGAAGGTCTACAGCTTAACGTTGACCAAATCAAAGAAATCAACCGACGTATGTCGATTGGTGAGGCCAAAAGTCGCCGAGCCAAAAAAGAGATGGTTGAAGCCAATTTACGTTTGGTGATTTCGATTGCGAAAAAATATACCAACCGTGGTTTGCAATTTCTAGATTTAATTCAAGAAGGCAATATCGGCTTGATGAAAGCGGTAGATAAGTTCGAGTTCCGCCGTGGTTACAAGTTCTCAACTTATGCCACTTGGTGGATACGGCAAGCGATTACTCGCTCGATTGCCGACCAAGCACGTACCATACGTATCCCAGTGCACATGATAGAAACGATCAATAAAATCAATCGTGTACAGCGGCAAATGCTCCAAGAAATGGGGCGTGAACCGACACCAGAAGAACTAGGCCTACGCCTGGATATGCCGGAAGATAAAGTACGTAAGGTGCTGAAAATTTCCAAAGAGCCTATTTCCATGGAAACGCCTGTGGGTGATGATGATGATACTCATCTTGGCGATTTTATCGAAGATTCTACGATGGAATCCCCCGTTGATGCGGCGACGGTCGAAGGTCTAACCCAAGCCACACGCGATGTTTTAGGCAGCCTGACCCCACGTGAAGCCAAAGTCTTACGCATGCGCTTTGGGATTGATATGAACACAGACCATACCTTAGAAGAGGTAGGTAAACAGTTTGATGTCACCCGTGAGCGTATCCGTCAAATCGAGGCCAAAGCTTTGCGTAAATTGCGTCATCCATCACGCTCTGAGCCTTTGCGTTCGTTTTTAGAATATAACGAATAATTTTTAGTTTTCTACTTGACAGCGGCACAAATTTCATTATAATTTGTCGCCGTTGTTGGCTATGTAGCTCAGTTGGTTAGAGCACATCACTCATAATGATGGGGTCGCAGGTTCGAATCCCGCCATAGCCACCATTGCAAATCAAGTTGAATTAAACTTGACAAGCAAAAAAAAAGCGCTATAATACGCGCCATCTTGAAAGCTAAGATGTTCCTCGATAGCTCAGTCGGTAGAGCAGTTGACTGTTAATCAATTGGTCGCAGGTTCGAGTCCTGCTCGAGGAGCCAATAAGCCTACAAGAGATTTAAGCATATAAAGTTCCTCGATAGCTCAGTCGGTAGAGCAGTTGACTGTTAATCAATTGGTCGCAGGTTCGAGTCCTGCTCGAGGAGCCAGCTTAAACAAATACCACCTTCAAGGTGGTTTTTTTGTTTTTAGGGTACTGATCTGCCTAAGCCCCTAGTAGATCGATAACTAGGAGCTCACCGTGATTAACTTTCTACCTTTTGCTGATGCAAAGACACTAAAGCCTGATACAAATAATAAGCATCATCTGCTCCCATAGTTTCACGAATTGAGTGCATCCCCCATTGAGGCACCCCGACATCTAAGGTGTTCACACCAATCTCACTTGCACTAATCGGGCCTAAAGTGCTACCACAAGCCAAATCACTACGCATACTAAAAACTTGCACTGGAACTTGCGCTTGCTGACAAGCCCAACGAAATACAGCACTGGTTTCGCTATTGGTAGCATACCTTTGATTCGCATTAAACTTAATCACTGGCCCTTGATTGAGCTGTGGTGCATGCAAAAGATCATGGCGATCAGCAAAATTTGGGTGCTGTGCATGCGCATTATCACAGGAAATAAATAAGGATGCGGCTAGCATTTGCTGATAATCCCTTTCTTCTGGTGCAAGCTTGCGCAATACATGTGCCAAAAACGGCCCGTGAGCACCAGCACAAGAGGCGCTGCCCACTTCTTCATGATCCATACATACCAGCATTAATGTCTTATGGCTTTCAGGTGCTGCTGTGAGCAAGGTTTGTAAGCCAACATAACAGGAGACAAGGTTATCCAAACGCGCGCTGGCAATAAACTCTTGATTCCATCCCCAATAACTCGCTTTTTGCGTATCATATAAAGACAGCTCATAATCTAGAATTTGTTGAATATCTTCTCGTGCAAGGGCGTGTTGTAAAAAGTCTTTAAAATCTAAGCTCTCATCCTCAGCTTGCATACAAACCGCTGGCAGATGTAATTGTGCATTCACTTCACGCCCTTTATTGGCTTCTCGGTCTAAATGGATTGCCAAACTTGGAATACAAGCGATAGGTGCTTGTGCATCCCACAGGCACGAAGTGATTTGACCTGCAGAATTTAGATAAGTAATACGTCCAGCAAGCGAAAGTTCGCGATCAAACCAAGGATTCAGTAAAGCTCCCCCATAAACCTCAACCCCAAGTTGTACACAACCTTGGCTATAAATCAGCGGATTAGGTTTTAATTTGAGACAAGGACTATCTGTATGCGCCCCCACAAAACTTATACCTGCTTGATGCAATGTATCACCTTGATACACAAAGGCGATAAGTGCTGAATCATTACGCGTAATATAATAGCCTTGACCTGAGACCAAAGACCAAGGGTCCTCTAGTTTAAGCTCTTGAAAACCTTTTGTTTTCAATGCCAATTTTAATTGGGCAACGGCATGAAAAGGCGTTGGCGCTTGATCTAAAAATTCCAGCAAATTTGCATTAAATACTTGTTTATCGATATGCATATTGGCAGACACTGAAACCTTCTCCTAGCAAATTAGTAGCTACATCTGATACTTGAGGTATTGCGACATTTTGTGTCGCATAACATACAAATCGTACCTAACGCCGCCTAGAATATTAAAAATTCATCCATATAGGCAGGCAACCTCAGTCAAGGCGAGTATACTCCCTGAAGCTATCGCTTGTCGCAGATTGATAAGGAATCCTTATATGCTTCGTTCGTCCTTTATCTCACGCACTCAGTCTAATTTTTGGACCCGTGCTTGTTTACTACTTCTTTTTGCATTGTCATCCACCGCAAACCAAGCGGCTACCACACCCTTGCAGCCAACGGAAGAACACGCACAAACAGCACGAGAAATTACTCGTCAATTAATGGACGAGCATTACGAGCGCTTAACGTTAACTTCATCCTTACAACAGCAAGTTTTTGAACGTTATCTAAGTGCGCTAGATAATAATAAAGCTTTTTTCTTAGCAAAAGACGTTGATGAGTTTTCAAGCCAACTACCACAAATCAGCGCCGCTATTCGTGGTGGTGAGCTTGAGCTGCCTTTTAAGATGTATCAGCGCTTGCAAACACGGATGACACAAAGACTAGAACAAGTGCTCAAGCATCTTGCTCAACCGCATAAATACTATCGTTTCGATCAAGATGAGTTTTTACAGCTTGATCGTGAACAAGCCCCTTGGGCAACCTCCTCGAAAGCCTTAGATACCTATTGGCGTCAACGCGTGACCCATTCTTTGATTGGACTTAAACTTGCGGGCAAATCCTTGGAAGAAGCGGCCGAGCTTTTAAGTAAACGCTTCCGCAACCAACTCAATCGCATTCATCAAACCAATAGTGAGGATGTCTTCCAAAGCTTCATCAATGCCTACACTGGGGTGTTGGACCCACATACCCAGTATCTCTCTCCACAACGGAGTGAATCCTTTAATATTCAAATGAAGCTCTCTTTAGACGGCATCGGTGCGATTTTAAAGTCTGAGGATGAATACACCAAGATTGTTAGTTTAGTTCCAGGTGGCCCTGCGGAAAAATCTGGTTTACTCAAACCGACAGATAAAATTATCGGTGTAGGCCAAGGGGTAGATGGTGAAATTGTCAATGTGATTGGTTGGCGCTTAGATGAAGTCGTTGAGCTGATTCGCGGGCCAAGAGATACCCTAGTGCGTTTAGAAATTTTACCCGCCAAAAGCTTAGATACGAGTGTTTCCAAGATCATTAATATTCGTCGCAATACGGTGAAACTCGAAGATCAAGCGGCACAAAAAAGTATGCTAGAAATTATGCGTGATGGTCAAACTTATCACGTTGGCATTATTGAAATTCCTGCGTTTTATGTAGATTTTGAAGCTTGGCGTCAAGGAAAAAGTGATTACCGCAGTACCACACGCGATGTATTAAATCTGATTCGTGAATTACAACAAGAGGGAATGGACGCTTTAGTTATTGATTTGCGTAATAATGGTGGCGGTGCATTGCAAGAAGCTAACTCCTTGATTGGCCTATTTATTAATCGCGGACCAACAGTGCAAGTCAGAGATGCACAAGGACGTGTTTCTGTCATGGGCGATCCAGATCCACAAGTGGCTTATGAAGGCCCCTTGGCTGTACTTGTCAACCGTTTAGCAGCTTCCGCCTCAGAAATTTTTGCCGGTGCCATTCAAGATTATGGCCGTGGTCTTGTCTTAGGCAATCGCACCTATGGTAAAGGCACGGTACAGGTTCTGAATGATTTGCAGCATGGTCAACTGAAACTCACGCGCGCTAAGTTTTATCGCATTTCTGGTGATAGTACACAAAAGCATGGTGTTGAACCCGACTTAAGCTTCCCGAATCTTTTTGATGAAAATGAAATTGGCGAAAGCGCACTAAAACAAGCTTTAGAATGGGATCAAATTCCTAAAGTAAGACATGCTTTTTATCAAGATTACCGCCCCTTATTAACTGAATTACGCCAACGACACCAGAAACGCAGTCAAGAAGATGCCAACTTCCGCTATTTAGTACAACAAGTTGCTTTCATGCAAGCACAGCGCCAACAAACTCAGGTTTCTTTAAATGAAACCGTTCGACGCCTGCAAAGAGAAGAACGTCAGCAACATTTACTCGATATTGAAAACCAAAGACGTGTCAGCTTGGGTTTAGATGCTTTGACACAACTTGAGCATCAGGAGGAAGAAGATGCACTATTAGCAGAAGATGCACAGCAGGAAAGCGCAGAAATCCTCGTCGATATGATTTTATTGAGCACACGCCAATAAATCAAAAAGCAGGTACAAGCCCCCTCTTCTTTAGAGGGGGCCTTAACAAACGTTATTTCTTACGTTTATCCTCAACTAACCAAGCTTCACCATTCCATAACGCCCGCCATCCAGTGGCTTTACCTTCCACTTCACTCATCACATACTGAGTTTTTGTTTTACGGCTAAAGCGGATCACTGCGGGATTCCCGTCTGGATCCTGCGTTGGTGCAGAGAGTAAATATTGATATTTGCTATCTAATGCCCGTTCATGTGCAAGGATTTCCAATACCTTAGGTGGACGTGTTTCGCGATTACGCGGAAACTGACTAGCTGCTAAAAAGAGGCCACTGGCTCCATCACGCAATACATAATGATCTTTCACCTTTTCACACGCCAACTCAGGCATGGGAATTGGATCCATTTTAGGTGGTGCCGCTTCACCATTTTTAAGTAATTTACGTGTGTTTGTACAGGCTGAGTTAGTACAGGCAAAGTATTTGCCAAAACGCCCGCTCTTTAATTGCATATCTTGGCCACATTTATCACATTCGATCACAGGGCCGTCATATCCTTTAATACGAAAACGCCCTTTTTCTACAGTATGGCCATGACAATCCGGATTATTACCGCAAACATGTAGCTTGCGTGTTTCATCAATGAGGTAGGTATCCATTGCCGTGCCACACACATCGCAACGACGTTTGGCGCGTAATGCATTCACCTCTGCGTTTTCATCTGCATCTGCAGCAATGGCTTCCTCACCAGGAAGTAAATTAATTGTGGTTTTACATCTTTCTTTCGGTGGTAATGCATAGCCAGAACAACCAAGGAACACACCCGTCGAGGCTGTTCTAATTTGCATATGACGGCCACATGTTGGACACTGGATCTGGGTATCTACAGGCATATTAGGGCGCATGCCTTGTTCCGCCTGCTGTAACTGTTGGCGAAAATCTGCATAGAATCTATCTAACAAATCTTTCCAAACCTGCTGACCGACTGCCACCTCATCCAGTGCATCTTCCATACGTGCAGTAAAACCATAATCCATCAAATCCGTAAAGGATTCATGCAAGCGATCAGTCACAATATCGCCCATTTTTTCCGCATAGAAACGCTTGCTTTCTAAACGCACATAGCCGCGTTCTTGGATGGTGGAAATAATTGCCGCATAGGTTGAAGGGCGACCAATCCCACGTTTTTCCAACTCTTTTACCAAACTGGCCTCGTTATAACGTGCAGGTGGCTTGGTAAAGTGCTGCTGAGGTAATAAGTCTTTTAATGCTAACGCATCCCCTACTTGTAAATCTGGCAAGCTTTGGTCTTCTTCCTTGCGCTGTGAACTCGGTAAAACACGCATAAAACCGTCAAATACTAAAACACGACCACGCACTTTTAACTCATAATCGCCCGCATCAATTTGGATGCTAGTGCTGATAAAATCAGCTGCCGGCATTTGACAGGCGACAAATTGACGCCAGATAAGCTCATACAAACGCAAAGCATCCGCTTCCATCCCTTGTAAATCGGCTGCTTGCCAATGGACATCTGAAGGACGAATTGCCTCGTGTGCTTCTTGTGCCCCTGTTTTACTCGTATAGACTTGCGCTTGTTGCGGCAGGTAAGTTTGCCCCCAAGTTTGCTCAATAAAGTCACGACACATTTGTAATGCTTCTTGCGACAGATTTGTTGAATCTGTACGCATATACGTAATATAGCCTGCTTCATACAAACGCTGGGCTAACGTCATGGTTTTTTTCACAGAAAAACCTAAACGAGTACTCGCCGCTTGCTGCAAAGTCGAAGTAATAAAGGGGGCACTTGGACGTGTTTGGGTTGGCTTATCTTCTCGCTTAGCAACGACAAAATGCGCACTTTGTAAAGCATCCACAGCCACTTGGGTTTCTTGCTGTGTTTTAGGCTTGAACGCTTTTCCTTGATACTTAACCACCTGACTTAAGATGGGTTCTACATCTGCATGTGTTTGTAAGCGGGCCTTTAAATCCCAGTACTCTTCAGGAATAAAAGCACGAATTTCTCGCTCACGTTCTACGATCAAACGCACTGCCACAGATTGCACTCGGCCTGCCGATAAACCACGCGCCACCTTGCTCCACAACAAAGGTGACACCATATAGCCAACGACACGATCAAGAAACCTGCGTGCTTGTTGTGCCTGCACCCTATGCATATCTAAGCTGCCAAAATGACTAAAAGCCGATTGGATTGCTTTTTTGGTAATCTCATTAAAGACTACACGTCGATAGCGCTGTGGATCCCCACCTATCGTTTCCCGCAAGTGCCAAGCAATCGCTTCTCCCTCACGGTCTAAGTCGGTCGCCAGATAAATATAATCCGCCTCTTGTGCCAGCTTGCTTAATTCGGCAACCACTTTTTCCTTACCCGGCAAAATCTCATAATGTGCTTGCCAGCCTTGCTCTGGATCTATCCCCATACGTCCAATCAAGTGTTCATGTGCCTTTTGGCGCTTATATTCTGCCTTTTGTTCAGGCGTCATTTTACGCGTTGCTGCCGCCGCACGTGCTCTTTCACTGGGATCGCTTTTTGCCTTGGCGCTGCCACTGGTGGGTAAGTCACGGATATGGCCAACGCTCGACTTGACGATATATTCACTGCCCAAATATTTGTTAATCGTTTTCGCCTTCGCGGGTGACTCAACAATAACTAGTGATTTTCCCATACCCCTTCAAAACCCCAATTCGTGCTAAAAAATACCTGAGAGAAAATACGGCTGCGCATTCACTGAGCTTTAGGATTAGAGCAGCATCCCCTAGGTTCCCTTGTTGATGCAGTTTAAGACCTGAATGACTAAGCGATTAGCCGCGCACTACAAAAGAGAGATACCCTACCTTAGGCGCTCTATAACTTCCAGTCTTGTCTCTACTTGTAGGCCTATTTTGTGGCGGAAATTTTTAAATTTTGTCACATAAATCACAAAAATAACTTTATTTGAAAATATTTAACAGTTACCACAAGCTGCAATATTAATTTTTTCTAGATCAAAGAGTTAGCAACTGGCTTTACAGACTAAATTTTGTTGATACCTGATCTAAATCAAGTTTTTTCTAGCAAACAAAAAAGTTACTACATATACTCAAACTAGGTGACACAAGAGTTAACAGGGGGTTAAGGAGACGAAAAATGAAAACTAAAAATGTGGGCCTTGCTCTGTATTATATTTTCCTTGCCATTTGTCTCGTTAGTATGGCGGGTGTGCAGATTCTATTTTTTGACTACACTTGGTCTGTGACTGTCATGGTGATTGCAATTGAGTTTATCCTTGTAAGTTTACTGGCTTATTTACCTGAATTGTGGCGTTTTCACTGGAAAAAGGCACCTCTCGTCTCCATAGCTAAGTTGTAACAACATATATTTATTAGGGAGTAAATACTTGTATGGCACAAGATAAAGAAACTCTGATTGACGTTTGGCACAAGCAGTTTCAGACAAGTTATCAACCTTTTAATGAGCTACAGGCTTTGTGGCTACGTAATTTAGAAGAGATGATAGAGTTTGAGATTAATGCAATGCATACTTATACCACAGCTTGGTTAGCCTTATGCAAAACTTGTGTGAGCCCGCAAGATGTACAAGATTTACCCCAAATGGGTGAATCTTACATGACTGCTTGGTGCCAGATGAATAAAGCCTTGCTTGAACACGCACAAGAACGTCAACGTCGTGTTATTAGCTTCCGTGAAAAGATTAATCAAGTCTTGTAAAAGTATCTGGTTGGATTGTCCTTGCAACTTGGTTTTTTAATTAGCATGCAAACGCAAAAAACCCCCAAGCAGATGCTTGAGGGTTTTTCTGTTAGGTACTTGACGATAACCTACTTTCACATGGGGAGACCCCACACTATCATCGGCGCGACGCGGTTTCACTGCTGAGTTCGGCATGGATTCAGGTGGTTCA
>NZ_FNYH01000007.1 GCF_900108915.1 Allopseudospirillum japonicum | reverse complement strand
ATCCCGACACCGACAGGTAAGCTGATGTAGGTGACCATCTGGGGTGAACTTTGCCCAGCAGTTGGGCTAACAAAATGCAATGGAATATCCGCTTGGGCACTTTGTTGGTTGGTGTCGTCTCGATCGGCGAGCACAGGATCAAGGTACATTTGGGTACTCGGTTGGCCTTGTTCATCGGTTGTGCTGATCAAGCTGACTGGTACCCCATCAACCAAACTAGGTTCCTCAGTCACTGTCTCTGTAGTTTCCTCGGTGACTGTTTCCGTTGGTTCGTCAGTGACCGTATCCGTGGTTTCCTCGGTCACCGTTTCCGTGGCTTCGTCAGTCACTGTCTCTGTGGTTTCCTCGGTCACCGTTTCCGTGGCTTCGTCAGTCACCGTATCTGTAGTTTCTTCGGTCACCGTTTCGGTGGCTTCATCAGTCACCGTCTCTGTGGTTTCCTCGGTCACCGTTTCGGTGGCTTCATCAGTGACCGTATCTGTAGTTTCTTCGGTCACCGTTTCGGTGGTTTCTTCGGTCACTGTTTCGGTGGCTTCGTCAGTCACCGTATCTGTGGTTTCTTCGGTCACCGTTTCGGTGGTTTCTTCGGTCACCGTTTCGGTGGTTTCTTCGGTGACTGTTTCCGTGGGATCTGTAGGTGGCGGGGTGACCGTACCACCGCCACCGCCTGTTGATGGTGTGGTGA
Organism: Allopseudospirillum japonicum; assembly: GCF_900108915.1. Lineage (GTDB taxonomy): Bacteria > Pseudomonadota > Gammaproteobacteria > Pseudomonadales > Halomonadaceae > Pseudospirillum > Pseudospirillum japonicum. The sequence goes on along the minus strand of NZ_FNYH01000007.1, from coordinate 157,342 downwards.
CATTCAGTGTGATGGTATTAGGTGTGGCGTCAGTAGAGTGGCTTATACTGTTATCCTCTACCGTAAAGGTGAAGGTATCAGAACCCGCAGCATTTGGGGTGTAAACCAGGTTGCCAAGATCAGCCAGATCGATCCAGTCACCGTCACTCACAGCATGATCATTCAGTTTCAGAGCACCATTATCAATCGTCTGAACATTGACCTGTACACGATTCAGACTATCGCCAGTATCCACATCAGTAAAACCAAAATCACTGGCACTAAAGGTATGAGTTTGACTGGTATTAATAGAAACTGTTTTATCGGTACCTTCTGGGGCATCTGAAGTATTCGTCAAATTCAGAGTATAGGTTGCTTCAGGTGATGTATGACCACCTGCATCCGTGACGGTCCAGCTAAAGCTTGCCGCACCCGTGCCCGCAAGGTTCGCTGTTGGCGTGAAATCCAGTTTGCTGATATCCGCAATATTAATATGTACGGTGCCAGTGAGATTACCTGCTGTTGTGCCATAGCTGATACCGCCAACAGTGGATGTGCCTGTCGTGCCCGTAGAATCCAGTGATAAAACACCACCGACAACTGTAGACGTATCAATAGTCAGATATTCCAAAGCATCCGGTGTATCTTGTGAGTCCTGAGTTGTCGGCAGTTCGGTTGCTGTCAGGCTGACTGACGTATCTTCATTGCCACTATCGGTGTAGCTGGTGGCAACCGGTTTGGTGTCATCAATCACCGTCATGGTAAAGCTGGCTGCCGTTGACGTATCCGTCCCATCATTAACTGTGACCGAGAAGACACGATCCCCTTCAGTGGGAGCCGAGAATTTCAGGAATTTAATAAACTCTTCAGCGGCGAGTGCAGAGGCATTATCGGTATCAAAATCAATGCGCAGATCGGCACCGCTTTGACCTGTTTTTGTCGTATCAACCGTACCAATGGAGACAAAGTTAGCACCATCGAACCACCATACACTATCATCTGCTGCAGGAGTTGAATCAGCCCCACCCTCTGTCGTGCCAAACTTAATATAAACATCCAATGGATCAACTTCATCAGCATCACTTAAAAAAGATCCATCTGCAATACCTGAGGTGCGCTCAATCAGAACATAACCACCGTTATAGTTCAGGGTGCTTTCGTCCCCATCTACATCGGTCACAGAGACATTGTTATCATCGATATACTCAGAGGCGTTAATACTGACTTGGGTGCTATCACCATTGAGAGAACCGATAACCGGCGCATCGTTGACCGGGGTAAAGTTAACCGTAACAGTTTCAGCCGTACCTGTGCCACCTTCGCTATCATCGACCGTGATGGTGACGGTATCCGATGTTGTGCTGTTAGCGACCCCTTTGTAGGTCACATTCGATGCGGTTTGTAAGAAGGTATTAATTTCTGCTGCGGTTCCAGTCAGGGTGATAGCATGGGTGCCACTGTTGCCTACCTCGACCCCACTGGCATCCGATGCTGTCAGCGTTGCAGAGCTGTTTGTTGCTGTGAGTGTGGCGACAATATCACCCGTCGTGTCCACATCGGCAAATACTGGTGTTCCGGTAATCAGATTGGTGGCTGTATCTTCCAGTGCGGTAATGGTGGTTGTAACGCCCGTCAGTGTCGGTACATCTTCAACTGCGGTAATATCCAGCGTCCAGGTAGCTGCTGTGGAGGTATCGCCTCCGCTGTCAGTGACTGTCCAGGCAAAGCTGCCTGCACCTGTGCCTGATAACTCGGCGGTTGGTGTAAAGACCAGTTTGCCAATGTCACCTATGGCGATATTGACTGTACCGGACAAATTACCTGTTGCGGTATCAAATGTAATTCCCCCCGTCGTTGATGTACCACCTGCCGGTGTTCCTGTCAGGGAAAGTACCCCACCTGTTACCGTGGAGGTATCAATAGTAATGTATTCAACCGTATGTGCGGTCCCTGTATCGGTATCTTCTGTGGTTGGCAGTTCAGTATTACTGAAGGCGGTGACCGCCGTATCTTCATTGGTTGAATCGGTATAGTTGCTGGCAGTTGGCCTAGCCACATCCAGCACCGAAATCGTAGCCGTATCTTCGGCCGCCTTCATACCGTCACTAACGGATACGGTTAGCGTCACATCAGTGGTGGAGGCTGCGGAAGTGAAGGTTAATTCTGATGTGTCATTCAGATAGGCGTTAACTTGTGTGGGAGAACCCGACACTGCCACAGTTTGTGAATCGGCCTGAACAACGGCAGCGCCGCCTGAGTGATTGCCACCGGCCGATGTTGCCGTAAGGGTACCGCTATCTACCGAGATAACCGCAGTCACCACTGAAGAGTCCACATCGGCGACAGAAGACGCCGCCAAGTCCAGATATTGCCCTACTGAAAGTACAACAGAATCATCCGGTACAGCTGATACGGTTGGGGCATCATCCACTGCGGTGATATTTACTGTCACCGATCCCATTGCAACATTGGAGGTTGTCCCGTCAGCTCCGGTAATCGTGATGGTTGCAGCTCCGGTGCCGCTTGCATTCGTAGCACCGGTATATTGTACGTTGGAGGTGGTATCCAGCCAGGTGTTGATAGCGCCCGGTGCGCCGGTCAGGGTCAAGGTATCCGTGGTGCTACCACCAACAGTAACGCCGCCTGAGGAAGAGGCAACCAGTGTACCTGCGCTGGCAGTCAGGGTAATGGTCACGGAGGCGCTGTCCACATCAGCCACGGTAAAGCCCGACAGATCCAGGTTGCCCTGGGTATCTTCAGTAAAACTGGCAGGCGTAGCAGCACCAGATCCGGTAGGGGCATCATCTACCGCATTGACTGTAATTGACGTCGTTGCACTGTTCGTTGAGAACGCTGTGCTTGTGCCGTTAACGCTGGCATTTCCTGTCTGTGCAGAACCATTGGTTGAAGCGCTACCACTGGTCTGGTCCCAGGCCTGGAAGGTAAAATTAGCAGACCCGGAATACTCCGTACCACCAGTAAAACGCACATAGGTTGCACTATCCAATAGCAGAGCGGCACTGGTACTGACACTACCAAAACTGGTCCAGTTCGTGTTGTCTGTGGAAAACTCCCAGCTTCCGGTACCTGTGGTTGCTGTCACGGCAATACCACTGCTGGCACCACTATCTACATCTGCCCCGTTTATATTGCCGTCAGCCAGAATAGCGGAGACCAGTACTCCGGTCGATGGCGTTTCTTCGTTAACTGCTGTCAGGGTGTAGTTGCCTGAACTGGTAATGGTGGGGGCATCGTTAACAGCGGTAATATCAAAGGTTATAGTTTCGTCATCTGTACCACTGTTACCGTCATCTGTCTGAATCTGGATAGAACCTGCGTTGGTACCACTCAGGTCCGCTGTTGGAGTAAATGTCAGTGCGTCCAGAGCGTTATTTACGTCGGTTAGAGAACCACTGAAAGAGATAGAGGCAGTACCGTTTCCGGTCAGGCCAGTCAGCCCGGTGGTTGTTACAAGACTTGCTGTACCACCGCCGATGGTGAGCGTCACTGTTTGGGTATCACCGGCATCATCATCTGCGATCTGAATATCATCCGCAATGGCAACGCTGGTCGCATCTTCCGATACGGATGGTGATGATGGCAGTGTAATTGTTGGAGTGTTGTTTGATACTTCTGCTGCTGCAATGACGATATCATCAAAGTATAGGTTCATTAGAGCAGATGGGTTTGTCGGTGTAATACGTATTTCGTCTAGATTTGTAAAGCCAGTTTGTGATGAAAAGTCTACAGAAGCAGTGCTATTACTGTTAAAGGTTTGGCTGAAACTACTACCTGATATTTCAGTATTATTCTTATATGCTGTAAAGTTAAGCTCCTGAGCACTTCCAGACGTCAGCTTTATTACCATAGACGTTACTTTAAAGGCACCACCATCGGTACTTTTAAACTGAATTTTATCATATGCCCCATCATCCAGTGCAAGTGCCATATCACTAGCAGAAGAGCTGATTCCCCCTACGGGTTTTATTTCAATATCAGTTTGTGTTGCTCCATTATTATCGACAATCAGATCCAGGCCACTACCCAGAATATTTGTTTTGGATGGATCAGCTGCTGGGGTCTCTGAAGTCCAGTAGTTTGTGCTACCAAAATCAATAGTACCTACGGCTGGAGATAGTAATAGTGGAATTTCTTTCAGCTGCGAAATGACAGCATTGCTCTTATCTGAATATTCTATTTGTCCAATTTCTTTTTCAAGAATCCAGTTGCCGCCAAGTTTCTGGCTCCCAGTGAGATCATCTGATGCGGCTATATCTGCACTTGTGGCCTGTGAAAGCTTGCCGATAAAATCCACACCGGCTTGATTAGCGGCGACATGACAGCCATACAGCAAAATATCACCGCCTTCGGTGAGCGCCTTACCAATCTGGCTCAACTCAGCTTGGTATGTCGCAAGCGTCTCGTGGGATAGGGTGGCATTACCCAGTTGTTGGGCACCTTCTGAACCGTGCCCCACAATATGCATGGCACGATAGCCTGAGTGGGTCTGTGCCCACTCGGCCATTACCTGAAACCCATCCTGATCCGGGGCAACCTTTACGACATCGGTTGTTTCGGACAAACCGTCAATCAGGGTCTGGTAATCCGGCAGGCTGGCGTCAATAAAGATGACTTGTCTATCAAGCTGATGGTGAGTGGGTTGCATAGCGATCCTTCCCTTGATTATTTTTACTGTAACCACTGATTTCAGCGAGCTTTGCGGTTTAGCAAATATAAGATTGATATTAAATACTATAATAAAGAGCACTAATTAATTATATAATATTGAATTTAAAAGCCCATCAATAAAATAAAAACAAAAACAGCAAGATATATTTATAAGGGAATTTTCTTATAAATAAAAGGAGACTAGCAGGTGGGTGTTGGCTTATTTCAGGCCGCGAGAGCAGCTAGCCAATATTGCCTTTTTCCAAAATCACCAAAATCACTTTTCCAAAATCACTGTGGCTAAGGCATAGTGGCCATCATCCGTGAGGGCAAGGTGCATATGCTGCACGCCTAAATCTTGCGCACGCTGCGCTGCAGCTTGCACCATATGCAATTGAGGGGCTCCCAGAGAATCTGAAGTCACAAAAATATGGCGCAGGCTCATGCCGTAACGAAAGCCCGTGCCTAAGGCTTTGGCTGCAGCTTCTTTAGCAGCAAAACGCTTGGCTAAAAAAGCGGCTTGTATGTGGGCAGAAGCTGGCCAAGCAGCCAGCTCAGGTTCAGCAAGAATGCGCCGAGTAATCTTCAAGCCGTGCTGATCTAACAAAGCTTGAAAACGGCGAATATCGGCTAAATCATTGCCCAAACCAAGAATCATAGGAAAAGTTAGTCGCGGAAGTTATTGAACTGCAAAGGCAAATCAAGCTCTGCTTGACGTAGTAAACTCATCACCGCTTGCAAATCATCGCGTTTTTTCCCTGTGACTCTCACTTGCTCGCCTTGGATTTGCGTTTGCACTTTTAACTTAGCTTCCTTCACCAATTTAGTAATTTTCTTTGCGAGCTCTGCATCAATCCCTTGACGCAATGTCAGCGTTTGCCGAGCTTGTTTACCACTTTGCACCGGCTTGCCTTCTTCAATACAAGCCACATCAATACTGCGTCGGCTCAGTTCGGCACGTAATATATCTTGCATTTGTTGCAGCTGAAACTCGACTTCCGCATGCAAATGCACTTGATTGTCTTGACGCTCAAAACCGGCATCTACATTTTTAAAGTCAAAACGGTTACCAATCACACGTTTGGCTTGATCGACTGCATTGGTCAGTTCGTGACTATCAAATTCAGATACCACATCAAAAGAAGGCATACTTGCAATCCTGTTATTCTCATCAAAGGAGGCTTAGCCTAGCAAATTCCCGCGTCAACCTCTAGCGGCTCGAACGTCGTCTAGGGATACCTAGTTTCTGGCGACGCTCCCACAAACATTTGCGACTAATTCCTAGTTTGCGGGCCAGCTCGGTTTCGCTCATTTGGTCTTGATGCTCGAGCACAAAATGCTGGAAATAATCTTCCAAAGATAAATCACTGGGCGCTTCGCTATTGTCTTCCTCTTCCTCAAATCGAGGCGGACTGGTTTTTAAATTGATCGCAGGTTTTGCCTGTTGGCGATCTGGGACCACATGGATTTCTTGCGCAGAAATCAGATTTTCTTCCGTGAGAATCACCGCCCGTTCGATAATATTTTCTAGTTCACGTACATTACCTGGCCAAGTATACGCAAGGAGTTTTTCACGCGCGGCTTTCGAAAAGCGTAATCCTTTGCGTGCTAAACGTGTGCAAGTATCTTCCAATAAACGCTCAGCAATCGCGAGCACATCTTGGCCACGATCTCGCAAGGGGGGGAGGTGAATTTCCATCACATTTAAACGATAGTAAAGATCTAAACGGAATTCTCCGCGCTCGGTCAGTCCTTTTAAATCTCTATGGGTCGCGGCGATAAGACGTACATCAACCTTACGTGATTCCACCGAACCTAAACGGCGGATTTCTCCCTCCTGCAACACTCTTAACAAACGGGCTTGTGCTTCTAAGGGAAGTTCGCCAATTTCATCCAGAAACAAGGTGCCACGGTCGGCAGCTTCTACCAAACCATTACGACTCGCATTTGCCCCAGTAAAAGCGCCTTTTTCATGGCCAAAAAGCTCAGATTCGATCAAGGTTTCTGGAATGGCTGCACAGTTCACACAAATGAGTGGCCCATCACGGCGAGGACTGAGTTGATGCAAGGCACGGGCAACCAATTCTTTTCCCGTACCCGATTCACCCAAGATTAAAACTCGGGTATCGACAGGCGCTACCTTACGTAATTGACGATAGACTTCCTGCATAGGCTCGCAATCACCGATCATGCCCAAATCATTCGCAGCCTCATCGCGGGCGCTTACAGGTGCCTGTCTCTCCTTGGGATGCTGGCTCAGAATGTGATTGACCGCTTGCAACATTTCCTCATGATCGAACGGCTTGGCGATATAATCCACCGCCCCGAGCTTCATTGCATCCACCGCAGAGCGTAAACTGGCATAACTGGTCATAATCAGTACAGGCGTAGCTTGCGCCGCTGCGATCAGCTCAGTGCCTGGTGATCCTGGTAAGCGCAAATCACTGATAATCAGATCCAAGGATTGCGCCTGTAGCAAAGGCAAGGCTTCTTCTACCGATTGGGCTTCGCTTACTCGAAAGCCATTGCGTTCTAACAAGCGCCGCAGGGCAGAACGAATAATGCTTTCATCCTCAACAATCAAAATATGGCTCATAGGCAAATCCAGACGAAAACTGCGAGTGATGGCTGTAATCAGCCGTCCAAAGGTTGTGCAGGGAGACGAACACGCACACAAGTGCCTCCTGCTGGCGTTAGTGGGCTATCCACGTGTAAGTGGCCGCCAAATTCTTCTACTAAAGAGTAGACTAAAGCAAGCCCCAATCCTGTGCCTTGGCCGGCGGGCTTAGTGGTATAAAAGGGCTCATAGATATGGGCTAGTGCATCTGCCGGAATCCCACAACCGTGATCTAATACACTGATTTCTACCCAAGCTTGGGCTTGATGCACTTGGATGTGAATTTCATCCTCCTGTGCGGTGGCATCACGCGCATTGCTTAATAAGTTGACTAAGATCTGCTCCAGCTTTTGCGCTTGCGCATACACATGGGTATGTAAATCTCCACGACAAATATATTCACGCTGGCGACCTTCCGCACTGAGCTGCAATAAATTCACCGCTTCTTCAACACAATCACCGACCCGAATCAGGGAACAGGCCGCTTGCCCACGTGCTTGGCCTGCATGGGCAAAGCTCACCAGTGTATGCACAATACGGCTGACCCTTTGGGTTTGCTGTAAAATCTGCTGGGCCATTTCGGTGAAGTCTTCATCTTGGCTTTCATAAATAAGGTTTTGCGCCAATGATGAGATCCCTGTAATCGGGTTGCCGATTTCATGGGCGACCCCTGCAGCTAAACGTCCAATAGACGCCAAACGCTCGCTATGGATCAGCTCATTTTCGAGTGTTTTTAATTCGGTTTGCTCCTCGATCACCAATACAGTACCACAGTGTTCAGGCGTTGCTGAAACCAGAGGCGCTTTGTGCAAGGCTAAATAGCAAGGGGGCTGATCGGCAAATTCCAAGGCTTGTTTGTAGACATGTGCCGCTTCACCTTGTAGAAAACTTGTGAGTTTCGGTCCCCAAGGCGTTGGTGCATCCGCTAGTTGAGAACCTATCATATGCGCGGCTGGAATCTGCGTGAGTGTCGCTAATGCTGTATTCCAAAATAACACCTCGCCATCTGGCCCCAAAGTACAAATACCCAGGGGTAAAGATTCTAGAGTTTGTCTGTGATAACGCCTTAAGGTGTCAAGCTCACGTGCTAAGCCACTGAGTTGGGATTGATATTCCTCTAAGCGCAATTCCATAAAATGGATATCATCATGCGCATAACGCGCTTGCCAAGGCAAATAGGTATCCACAATTTCTTGCGCAATCGCAGGTCCCATCAAACCAGAAAGATTCGCTTGGATGCAATCACGCAAACGTCGTAAAGCATAAGGACGATTTTCATTTGGACTAAAGTCTAAACTAATAAGCGCAGTTTCTACTTCGCGCTCTGCAATGGTATGCCCCAAAGGCACCGCAAGAAACCGTGTGAAATCAGCCGCTGTACGCGCTTGTAAAGGTAAGCGTTTAGGACGAATCAGCGCATCGACCGCACATGCTTGGGCGGCATTGATTTCGTCTTCATCTGCACGCGTGATTAAAGAAATCCCAATCAGAGTGCAGGTATTGACTGTGAGGGAAATTAACGCCACCTGATACCAGTGTAATTCGGCATTCAAATCCCAAGACCAAGGCCCAAAATCAAGCTGATTGACACCAAATAACAAGGGCCACCATAAACCTAAAACCCAAATGCCAACGCCAGATGTCAGTGCCAAAACGACACCAATACGGGTGACGGTTGGCCAATACAAAATGGCAATAATGGCGGGTAAAAACTGAACAATCCCCACAAAAGAGGTCAGCCCCAAGCTGGCTAAATCATGGCGTACACTCAGTACACGATAAAATAAATAACCGGCCAAAATAATCATACCGATTAGTAAGCGTCTTAACCATAAAAGCCAACGATAAATATCTAAAGGTGCACGCGGTGGATAAATAGGCAAAACTAAGTGGTTAAGCGTCATCGCTGCCAGTGATAACGTAATAATAATGAGTGTGCCACTGGCTGCAGCTAAACCAGCAACAAAAGCTAAAGCTGCACCAAAGGGCGACAAATGTGCCCCTATATTTAATAAGAAATATTCAGGGCGGCCATCCAACTGTAAGCTTTGTCCCGCCCAATAAATTAAAGGCACAGGAATAGCTAGTAATATTAAATATAGACTTAGCCCCCAACCCGCTTTGCTTAAGGCTTGTGCGGACGGGTTTTCCGTAAACACCATATGAAACATATGCGGCATGGCGACGGCTGCAGCAAAAAACAGCAAAAGTAACGTACGTCCAGCGCCCTCGGGCAGGGTAGCACTGGCTGGGCGCATCCATAAGGTGTCTGCGTCTAAATTCGCAATTCCTGCGATTCCACCTAATAAATATAAGGCATATCCACCCAGAATTAATAAAGCTGCTAGCTTAACTAGGGATTCAAAACCAATAGCAACCACTAAACTTTGATGACGCTCACGTAAAGAAGTGTGACGAGCACCAAATAAAATCGCAAATAAGGTAATCACACAGCAAAAAGCAAACGCAAGATTATAAGGGGAAGACTCATTCGTTAATAAATAAATAGAATCCCCTACCGCTTGGATTTGCAAGGCCAGCAAAGGCAAGGTCGCTAATAAAGTAATAAGAGTAATCCCTGTTCCCAACCAAGGACTGCGAAAACGAAAGGCAAATAAATCCGCCAAAGAACTTAGTTGGTAAGTACGTGTAATACGTAAAATAGGAAGCAATAATACCGGCGCTAAAATAAAGGCTGCAGCAATCCCTAAATAATAAGTCAAAAAACCATAACCATGCTGCGCTGCTAATCCGACTGAACCATAAATTGCCCACGCACTGGCATATACTCCAAGGGATAATACATAGGTTGCTGGATGCCCAATCCATTGTTGCGGCAACCAGCCACGTTCTGCGCTATAGGCACAAGCGAAGAGAATAAAAAGGTAGCCAATACCTAACGCAAAAATCTGGCCTAGGCTAAAGCTGACATCCATGAGACTTTTTATCCTCAATCATCAAGGTTAGGTGCTAGGTTGAATGTTCGTGGCGTGTAAACCGCATTCTTTATGTTCGGCATTTTCCCACCACCAACGACCTTCGCGTTCGTGTTGATTCGGTAAGACAGCCCGTGTGCAAGGCTCACAACCAATACTTATCATACCTTGTTGATGCAAAGGGTTATAGGGAACATCAAACATGCGTATGTATTCCCAGACTCGTGATGAAGACCAAGTGGCTAACGGATTAAATTTCACCAAGGCATGTGTGGGCGTGGCAAAAGCCTGATCTAACTCCACTGTGGCCACTTGTTGGCGTGTTCCTGGGCTTTGATCACGTCTTTGTCCTGTGATCCATGCATCGACTTGGGCGAGCTGGCGCTTGAGCGGTTCTACCTTGCGAATGGCACAGCATTCTTGGTGACCATCTTGGTAAAAGCTAAATAGCCCCTTTTGACGCACCAAATCCTGTACCGCCTCGGTTTGCGGTGCCAGCAAATGTAAGTCGATTTGGTAATGCTGGCGCACCTGCTCTAAATAACGGTAAGTTTCTGGATGCAAGCGTCCGGTATCTAGGCTGAAAAAATGAAATTTCTCACGAAAATCAGGTAATTTACTGGCAAATTCAATTAAAAGCACATCTTCAGCACCACTAAAAGAAATGGCTACCTTGTCAAACTGGCTCGCCGCTAGCGCGAGAATTTCTTTTGGGGACGCCGTTTCTTGTTCCAGTGCCCATTGATTGATTTGGTCTTGCGTTGGCATACAGGGAGTTCCTTTAGCTTTTATTTAAGGAAAATCAGGCCCTCATCATAGGGGAAATACACGTTAGCAAAGCCGAGTATTTGGTGCTAATAACCTCTGCTTCTAGGATTAGTCAGCAAAACACGCATCAATTTTTGCCAGTACAGACATCAAAGGAGCGAGTGCATCGGCTCTTTGCTGTGCATCCCAAGTCATTTCTGCAATCGGTATCAGGGTGCATTTTTCTGGTAAAGGTGCTTGTGCATCAATTAGCGCCTGCATTCTGGGAATGAAAACATAGGCTAACCATTGCTGTAAGTACATGGTATCAATACAAAAAGGTTGCTCACTTTGAAAAGCTTGCGCCTCAGGCGCACTGAGATCTAAAGGTGCGTGTGCTAGCGTTTGCTTGAGCTGTTGTAACAAACTCGCTATCTGCGCATGGGTGCAGGTTGACATAAAAAATCCTATCTTCAGGCAAGGCAAAACCAGTAAAAACACTGTATTTTAACGCATCCTTGTAGCCAAAGTGCTATTTTGAGCACTTGCTTTGGTGATTTATGAAGCCAAAACAAGACCATTTTGTTTACATTGTAGACAATTAGACTTTTGTTGAGCTTGACCCCAAGCATATAGCACACTACATTTCTCTATCAATACAAGATTGTTGACAATATTGCCATGTCCCAAACTTCTGTACACCAACTTGATGAAGGACCTACCCGCACACTCGCAGACCGCGTGTTTGAGCAAATTCAAACTGCGATTGTGAAAGGGGAGATTCCACCTGGCAGCAAAATTACTGAGCCAGGTCTAGCCAAGGCTTATGGGATTTCACGTGGCCCTTTACGTGAAGCCATTCGGCGTTTGGAAGGCCGACGTCTTGTGCATCGCATCCCGCATGTCGGCGCGCGTGTGGTGTCCTTATCTGTGACCGAGTTGCTTGAGCTGTATGATGTACGTGAATGTATGGAAGGCATGGCGTGCCGCTTGGCCGCACGTCATATGCAAACGCAAGAAATCCAAGGACTACGTCAACTGTTACAAGACCATGAAGCTCAAGCTGAATTACAGCAAGGGCGGGCATATTATCAAGCCGAGGGAGATTTAGATTTCCATTATCGGATTGTTTTAGGCAGTCACAATACCAAATTAACCGAATTGTTATGTGGCGAGCTGTATCATCTAGTGCGTATGTACCGTTATCAACTCAGCACTTCCAGTGATCGCCCTAAGCAAGCGTTTGTTGAACATCATCGTATTGTGGATGCGATTGAACAAAGGGATGAAGAGCTCGCAGAAATGCTTATGCGTCGTCATATTAGTGCCTCTAGGCGCAATGTAGAACAACGCATCGCCCATACTCAAGGTGAACCCTTTAAACAAGTTTCTGTTAAATCAGCACAAGCGCTTAACCCCTAGTCGCTTTAGTGCATATTCATCAGGCAGGCAATGTCCCTGCTTGGACCCAGCCGAGGAGAAGGATAAGAATATGAGCCAAAAACTCACCGCTGGCGGACGCTTCCGCAAGGCCTTAGCCGAAAACAACCCACTGCAAATTGTTGGTACCATCAATGCTTATCATGCCATGATGGCAACACGCGTTGGTCACCAAGCGATTTATCTTTCTGGTGGTGGCGTGGCCAATGCCTCTTACGGTCTGCCTGATTTGGGCATGACCAGCATGAATGATGTACTTGAAGATGTACGTCGTATTTCAAGCGCAGTAGAAACGCCTTTATTAGTTGACATTGATACAGGTTGGGGCGGTGCGTTCAATATTTCACGTACCGTGAAAGAAATGATCAAAGCCGGTGCCGCTGCGGTGCATATCGAAGATCAGGTTGCGCAAAAACGCTGTGGCCACCGTCCAAACAAAGAAATCGTTTCTCAAGAAGAAATGGTGGACCGTGTAAAAGCTGCTGTCGATGCGAAAACCGATGATGATTTCTTTATCATTGCCCGTACAGATGCTTTCCAAAAAGATGGTTTGGAAGCAGCCGTTGAGCGCGCCAAAGCTTGTTTGGATGCGGGTGCCGATGGCATTTTTGCTGAAGCGGTACACACACTAGAAGATTATCAAGCTTTTGCTAAAGGCATTGGTGGCGCACATTTGCTTGCCAATATTACTGAGTTTGGTGCTACGCCTTTATTTAATAAAGCGGAACTTGCGGAAAACGGCGCAACCATGGTGCTGTATCCTTTATCCGCTTTCCGTGCGGCGAACAAGGCAGCATTGAATGTTTTTGAAGCCTTATTAAACGATGGCGACCAAAAAGCTGTCGTCGATACCATGCAAACCCGTATGGAACTCTATGATTTCTTAAACTATCACGACTTCGAACAAAAGCTCGACCAATTGTTTGCACAAGGTAAAAACAAGTAACTTGTGTGTCCCTTGACGCTTGCGTCAAGGGCAGTTTACAGGCTTAATGCTGAAGGCCTACACTTTGACGCAGTGATTTCAAAAGTGTTTGGCATGTTTCAGCATTAAATCTTTCGCATTAAATAATAAGACCTTAGGTGAGCACGCCTCCCTACTTCAAAGGAGTTTAATCCATGGCAGAAGCGAAACAACTCGGTGGTGCAGGTTTACGTGGCCAATCAGCAGGTTCAACCGCCTTATGTACAGTGGGTAAAACAGGTGCTGGCCTGACATATCGTGGTTACGATATTAAAGAATTAGCCGACAAAGCCCAATTTGAGGAAGTTTCTTACCTGCTTGTTTACGGTAAATTACCGAACCAAGCCGAGTTAGATGCGTACAAAACCAAGCTTAAAGGCTTGCGTGGCTTACCCCAGGCATTAAAAGAAGTGCTTGAGCGTATCCCAGCGGATGCGCATCCTATGGATGTGATGCGTACAGGTTGCTCTATGTTAGGTAACTTGGAAACTGAACAAGATTTCAGTGAGCAAACCGATCACATCGACCGTATGTTGGCGGTCTTCCCTTCGATCATCAACTACTGGTACAACTTTAGCCACAAAGGCGTTCGCGTCAATGTGGAAACAGAAGCTGATTCGATTGCAGAACATTTCCTATGGACCTTGCATGACAAACAGCCAGATCCTTTACACGTTAAAGTCATGCATGCATCTTTGATTCTGTATGCAGAGCACGAGTTTAACGCCTCGACCTTTACCGCACGGGTTTGCGCTTCAACCTTATCAGATATCCACAGTTGTGTGACTGGGGCAATCGGCTCTCTCCGTGGTCCTTTGCACGGTGGTGCAAACGAGGCGGCAATGGATATGATTGAGCAGTGGAAATCTGCTGATGAAGCCGAAGAAGCCATTATGGGGATGCTTGCGCGTAAAGATAAAATCATGGGCTTTGGCCATGCTATCTACCGTGATTCTGATCCGCGTAATGCCATTATTAAAGAATGGTCACAAAAACTTGCTGAGCAAGTCGGAGACACAGTTTTATATCCGGTCTCTGAGCGTGTTGAAGCTGTCATGTGGCGCGAGAAGAAGCTTTTCTGTAATGCAGATTTCTTCCACGCTTCTGCGTATCACTTTATGGGGATTCCAACCAAGTTATTTACCCCAATTTTCGTCTGTTCACGCGTTGCTGGCTGGACGGCCCACGTGATGGAACAACGTGCAAACAACCGTATTATTCGCCCTTCTGCTGACTACACAGGTCCAGAATCTGCACAATGGGTTGCGATCGAAGATCGTGCCTAAATGTGGCTCGCTTCCTCCGGATGGTCCTTATGACAATCAGGGGGAAGCCCCTTCCCTTTTTTTAGGGAGATGGCAGTAACCAACTGCCATCATCAGCAGCAAACCGACATAAATGCGAAATGCGCAAGAAAATCCCTAAACCGCTTTGACCTAATTTCCGTGAATTGATGGATACTCAACCGATGAACACTCAATACCGCAAATCTTTGCCTGGCACAGATTTAGACTATTTTGATACCCGTGCAGCCGTCGATGCGATCCAGCCTAATGCTTATGCTGGCTTACCTTACACCTCACGGATTTTAGCAGAACAGTTAGTCCGCCGTTGCGAACCAGAACAGCTCACCGATGCATTAAAGCAGCTGATCGAACGTAAGCGTGATCTTGATTTTCCTTGGTATCCAGCACGTGTCGTGTGCCATGATATTTTAGGTCAAACGGCCCTTGTCGATTTAGCCGGTTTGCGTGATGCGATTGCAGATAAAGGCGGTGATCCTGCACAAGTCAACCCAGTGGTCCCTACACAGTTAATCGTTGACCACTCTCTAGCCGTTGAAGCGGCAGGGTTTGACCCAGATGCATTTGCAAAAAACCGTGCCATTGAAGACCGTCGTAACGAAGACCGTTTCCATTTTATTGAGTGGACCAAAACCGCTTTTAAAAATGTCGATGTGATTCCTGCGGGTAACGGCATTATGCACCAAATCAACTTGGAGAAAATGTCTCCTGTGGTGCAAGTGCGCGATGGTGTTGCCTTCCCTGATACCTGCGTAGGGACAGACTCACATACCCCGCATGTGGATGCTCTAGGTGTTATTTCTGTGGGCGTCGGTGGTTTAGAAGCAGAAACTGTGATGCTAGGCCATCCATCTATGATGCGCCTCCCAGATATTATTGGGGTGAAACTCACAGGCAAGCGTCAACCTGGCATTACAGCCACGGATATTGTCTTGGCGTTAACTGAGTTTTTACGTCAACAACGTGTCGTTGGCGCTTATGTTGAGTTCTTTGGTGAAGGGGCCTCCAGCCTGTCCATTGGTGACCGTGCCACCATCTCTAACATGACCCCAGAATTTGGCGCTACGGCAGCCATGTTCTATATCGATGAACAAACCATTGATTATTTAAAACTGACAGGTCGTGAGCCTGAGCAAGTTGCTCTCGTTGAGCAGTATGCGAAAGAAACTGGCTTATGGGCCAATGCATTAGAAACCGCAGAATATGAGCGCGTGCTTGAGTTTGATCTGTCGACGGTTGTACGCAACATGGCAGGCCCTTCTAACCCGCACCGTCGTTTGCCTACTACTGCCTTGGCCGAACGTGGCATTGCTGATACAGCGAAATTGGCTGAAGCTAAACAGCAAGAAGCGCAAGGTTTAATGCCTGATGGCGCAGTGATTATTGCCGCGATTACCTCTTGTACTAACACTTCCAACCCACGTAACGTGGTTGCCGCTGGTTTGTTGGCGAAAAAGGCCAACGAGCTAGGCTTGATTCGTAAACCTTGGGTGAAATCTTCTTTCGCGCCAGGTTCTAAAGTGGCCAGATTGTATCTAGAAGAAGCCGGTTTGCTCTCTGAGCTAGAAAAATTAGGCTTTGGTATCGTGGCTTACGCTTGTACGACCTGTAACGGGATGTCCGGCGCGCTAGACCCGAAAATCCAGCAAGAAATTATCGATCGTGATTTATACGCCACTGCGGTGCTCTCTGGTAACCGTAACTTTGATGGCCGTATTCACCCTTATGCCAAGCAAGCTTTCCTTGCTTCTCCGCCTTTGGTAGTCGCCTATGCTTTGGCAGGTACCGTACGTTTTGATATTGAAAACGATGTCCTTGCCGTCGTTGATGGCCAAGAAATCACCCTGAAAGATTTGTGGCCTTCGGACGAAGAGATCGACGCGATTGTTGCCGCTTGCGTTAAGCCTGAACAGTTCAAACAGATTTATATCCCTATGTTTGATCTCGGCGAGAAAGAAGAAGCGCCAAGCCCGCTTTATGACTGGCGTCCTATGTCGACTTACATTCGTCGTCCGCCTTATTGGGAAGGGGCTTTGGCCAATGAGCGTACCCTGAAAGGCATGCGTCCGTTAGCTATCTTGCCAGATAACATCACCACAGATCACTTATCACCTTCTAATGCCATCATGATGGATAGTGCTGCAGGTGAGTATTTGCACAAAATGGGTCTGCCAGAAGAAGACTTTAACTCTTACGCAACTCACCGTGGTGATCACCTCACAGCACAACGTGCGACCTTGGCGAATCCAAAACTGTTAAACGAAATGTGCCGTGATGCGCAAGGCAATGTCATTCAAGGCTCACTTGCACGTGTTGAGCCAGAAGGCCAGCAAATGCGCATGTGGGAAGCCATTGAAACCTATATGAACCGTGGTCAAAACCTGATTGTGGTTGCAGGTGCAGATTATGGGCAAGGCTCCTCACGCGATTGGGCTGCAAAAGGTGTCCGCCTTGCAGGGGTTGAAGTCATTGTGGCAGAAGGTTTTGAGCGCATTCACCGTACTAACCTGATTGGTATGGGTGTCTTGCCTGTTGAGTTTAAGCCGGGGACAACCCGTTTAACTCTCGCCCTTGATGGTACAGAAACCTATGATATCCAAGGGGATTTGGCACCACGCGGTGATTTAACTCTGGTGGTACATCGTGCGAATGGGGAAACCCTAGAAGTGCCTGTCACTTGCCGTCTCGATACAGCGGCAGAAGTCACTGTGTACCAAGCCGGTGGCGTTTTGCAGAAATTTGCGCAAGACTTTTTAGAGTCCAGCGAAGCCTAAGCCACTTGCATTAAGGGGAAAGTCTCTACTTTCCCCCTATCGTGCTGATTGCATCACAACAGATTAAATACACAAGGTTTTTTTATGGCACACCCAGCACAAATTAAAGTTCCTGCAACTTATATGCGTGGCGGCACCAGCAAAGGCGTTTTTTTCCGCTTACAAGATTTACCTGAAGCGGCACAAGTCCCGGGCGCTGCGCGTGATCAACTGTTACTGAGGGTCATTGGTAGCCCTGATCCTTATGGTCAGCAAATTGATGGCATGGGCGGCGCCACGTCCAGTACCTCAAAAACTGTGATTCTCGCCAAAAGCACCCAGCCAGATCACGATGTTGATTATCTCTTTGGTCAGGTTGCCATTAACAAGGCTTTTGTGGATTGGTCAGGAAACTGCGGTAACTTGACCGCGGCGGTTGGCGCGTTCGCTATTGCTGGTGGTCTAGTCGATGCAGATCGTATTCCCGAAAATGGCATTTGTACGGTACGTATTTGGCAAAAAAATATCCAAAAAACCATTATTGCGCATGTGCCTATCACCCAAGGTGAAGTACAAGAAACAGGCGACTTTGAGTTAGATGGTGTCACTTTCCCCGCAGCAGAAGTCGTGATTGAGTTTATGGACCCTGCTGATGGTGAAGGCTCCATGTTCCCAACTGGGAATTTAATCGATGATTTAGAAGTACCTGGTATTGGGACTTTTAAAGCCACCATGATTAATGCCGGTATCCCGACTATCTTCCTCAATGCGCAAGAGATAGGTTACCAAGGCACAGAGCTACAAAAAGATATTAATTCAGATACACAAGCCCTAGAACGCTTTGAGACCATTCGTGCTTATGGCGCGGTAAAAATGGGGTTAATTCAAGATATTGCTGAAGCCGCCGCACGTCAGCATACGCCAAAAGTCGCCTTTGTTGCCCCTGCAACCGATTATGTTGCTTCCAGCGGTAAGACCATTGCAGCAACGGATATTGATATTTGTGTCCGTGCGCTTTCCATGGGCAAATTGCACCATGCCATGATGGGCACCGCATCTGTGGCAATTGCCACCGCCGCCGCCGTTCCTGGCACCCTAGTCAACTTAGCCGCGGGTGGTGGTGCACGTGAGGGAGTGACTTTTGGCCACCCCTCAGGCACTTTACGCGTTGGTGCTGCTGCTGAACAACAAGCCAATGGCGAGTGGACTGCGAAAAAAGCTGTGATGAGCCGTAGTGCTCGGGTTTTGATGGAAGGCCAAGTACGGGTACCAGCAGACACTTTCTAAGTTTGCCAAGATCCCACTGTTAAAAATAAGTTTGCCATGCTCCAGCACAAGGGGTGAGTGAGATACTCACCCTTTTGTGTTTCTTTGCCCTGTTAATGTAACAAACGGCTAGGGCTGGTGTGCAAAATGGATGCCGAAGGGAAAGCTTGATGCCCTACCCAAGGCAATGTGAGCCAAACGCCATATAAAGGCGGCAAACCGATTAATAAAGTCAAAATACGACGCGAGAAATGCTCCAATTGTTGATGATGCTCATCAGGATCACTCGCAAAAAAGTAAAAGCCCGCTAGCAAGGCCTCAGCATATTCCACCCAACCTGCATATTGCTGCCCTGCAAGTTGACAGGCGGTGTCTAGCCAATGCTCCAATTGCATATGGGTTAACCAGCCAATTTGATATCCCGCAATTGCCAAGTCGACCATTTGCGCAACATCCCAAGCCGTTAGGTCTAAATCATTAATGCCTAAGGCGTTATGCTGCACCATACGCAAACGCTGCTGATGGACTTTATCTTCCATACTTAATTGAGTTTGCTGCTCAAAATGCTCCAATTCCATCTGCAAACGGGTTGCATTGAGTGTAAAAGGCGCATAATTCACAATAAAATCTTGGCGGTCACCTGCATCGCGCAAAAAACCTAAAAAATGGTTTAATTCTTGCGCATCATGTAATAGATAGCTTTCACTTAACCATTGATGTACATCTTGATTACGGACATTTTGGCCGACTTGCGGCCATTGCCATTGTGGCCCTGTCAGAGGGGCACACAAGTTAAGGCGTGCTAGCTCATGCGTGTTTAAATGTGCCCACGCTGGTGTGGTCTGTTGCTGTTGCGGTGGCTGAGACCAAGGTAACCAGTGGAATAAACTGCCTACATCTTGTAGATGCCAAGTCAGTTCGCGAATCAAAGGATGTTCATCGTCTTGACCTAAGACTTGTTCCCAAGCAAGCCAAGCGGTTAGTAGTTCTTGTGCATTTTGGTACTTGCCATGCAAATAATCTTGGGTTTGCTGTAATAAGGCCACCAAAGCTTCCGCGGTGAAAGTTTGGCTTTCCCAAGCTTTCAGCAAATAAAAACTGTATTTTTCTGCCAGATAAATCCCTGAAGTTTGTGTTTTTAGCTGACTAAGTGCCTTTTGTGTTTGTTGCCATAACGCCAGATGCTCATCACTAGGGCGCAGATTATCCGGTAAACGTGGAAAGCTTGCCGACATTTGGGTTAACTGATCTAAATGCTCAACCTGTGCATGCACCCAAAAGCGTGTTAGCAAAGGCAGATGTGCTTGCGTCATTGGCAAATGGGTCTGTTCGACATTGAGATGCAAGACCTCTTGCAAGTAACTACGCCCCTCTTGAATACGCTGTTTAGAAATAGGCAATTGCGTTTTTTCTAGGCCTTGCAAAGGTAAATGCACCAGTAAAGCATCATCGCGTAAAGAAGCGACCAAAGTGGGTAAAATCCCAGAATTTGCCAAGCCTGCACTAAAATCAGCAAGCGCTTGATCCACTTCCGCTTGCATCTTTGCAGGATAGGGCCAAGTTAAGGCAAAAGGGTTCCAAGGCCAAGTGCTTAATTGATCCCAACTGCGTGCATAAAGCGTGTGCGCTGCGGTTAAATCCTGTTGTGCCCACAAGCTACGACCACGTAAATAAGCCGCTCGCATGCTCGGCCAATCTGCATAGGTCTGCGCCAGTAGGTGAACACTGGTCAAAGCAAAGGTACGATAGGTCGTCCGATCAAACCAACCCGCCATATAGGCTGCCAAGGCAATATCTGCCATGCGTATCCAATCCCAAGCGGCAACATCTAACGTCTGCTGCTCAGCAAAAGCCAACATTAAATGCGCATAACCTTGATCTGCTTCGCCTTGTTCTTCACACCAGATTTGCTTTTGTTGCGTATCCATCAAGCGGACTTCTTGATGCTCTAATTGCCACAAATACCTGTGGCCTTGTCCAGCCAGCCAATATAAGAGTTGCTTGACTGCATGCGCATCTTTGACTTGCCAATCTTGCACCAGATCATCCAACACACTGGGCCAATAATCCTGTGCCATTTGCTTGGGTTGCTGGAAATCACTCATATAAATTGGATATTCACACGCGCGTACATTGAGTGCGTAACGCTCACCCAAACTTGTATGTACCGGCCAGGGGTAAGCAGGTGCTTTCACTTCTTGCTCCAACATGGACCAAGCAGGCAGTCCAGCGGCTTGACAAGCACCAGTGGCAACTTGCAAGGCTTCAGGGTAGGTATCGGCTTCCAAATTCCATTGTGACTCTTCCAACAGCCAGCCATCAACACGCCAAACATCCGTGATAAAATCTTGTAAATGCTGATAATCCGCGATAATTTGCGAGATAAACAAGGCAAGCCAAGTATAGGCTTGTTGATCATCCCAATATTGCAAGGCATGCAGGACCAGAATCAATTCAAGTGCATTCACCTGATCTGCGGCAGCAGGTAAATAGAGCGCCTCTTCCTCTTGCAGAGGATCAGGTAAACTATCTAAAGCTTGCCAAATATCAAGCTGTTGGCTCCAAGTGAGAATTTCATCTGAGATTTCTACTCCCTGAGCAGCAAGAATTCGTGCCGTACTTAAGCTGCCATCTTCATCAATCAAAGAGTCTAAATCGAGCTTTTGATAAGCTTCTTGTAGCTGCAAGGCGAGTTCCGGCATTTGATGCAAGAGGGCTTCGATTTGCTGATCACTCTCATAAGGAGGCGTAAACTGGCTAATCCAGCGTATAAATTCTAACGCTTGTTGACCAGCCCAAGCATCGGCCAAAAACCAGTGCGCATCGCCTAAGTGCTGAATATGGCGCAAGGCTAACCAAGATGCCAGTTCTTGACGTGCAGCAGCCGAATGCGTTGCATCTTGGATTTGCTGTGACAACCAAGGATCACGAATCTGTACCAGCGCATGACACCAAGAGACTAATGCGTTAGACAAAACAACCTCCGCAGCTAGGGGTGAGGCCATTGCTTAAGCAATAGCTAAAAAACACGAGGGAAAATATCTAGGAAATCAGTATATCGGCTATCAAGCGGGGAACCGAACCTTTTTACTAGGATTTTCTGATCCTGTATTTTGTCGCCCTACTTACTCTTGGCTACCTATGTGCAATAAAACGCAACCTCTCATCCAAGCGGATCTATCCCCGTGACTGAATTTTGCTTATTTTTTCATTCAACCGCATAATTGGCGCTAGCTATCACAAGGCTCATACGGCATATTGCGGCTTTTGCATTGCACAATAGGCTTCCGTGCAGCTTGCTTATCACCTCTATTTTATTAATGGATGGCCGATACCCTAAAGCCTAGATGGTATGACTTTCAGAATTTTGAGTTAACGGATGGATTGACATCCAGTTCAGCAGATAACTAAGCAGGGCTATATTCCATGCAGAGGACACACCACGCCAAGGTTCGTACGCTGGTCGCCGCACTGGCTAGCTTAGGTCTCAGCGCAAGCCCCATGGCGCTGGCTGTTGGTTTGGGCGAGGCACAACTTGAATCTGCCTTAAACCAGCCTTTTAAAGCACGCATTGCGCTTTATGATGTAGACCAACTACAAGACAAAGAGTTATTTATCCGACTTGCCAGTGAGGAAGTTTTTGCTCGTGCTGGGTTGGAACGTCAATTTTTCTTAACTCAGTTAGAGTTTGATATTCAGCGTGCAAGCCCCACAGCCCCAGCTTATGTGGTGGTCAGCAGTGATAACCCGATTCAAGAGCCTTTTTTACAGTTCTTGGTAGAATTACAATGGCCCGAAGGGCGTTTGACGCGTGAGTATACCTTTTTAATCGATCCTCCAGGGTTTACTCCTGAGATACGTCGTGCGGAAAATACCGGTGTAGAAGTCACCACCTTAACGCTTGAGCAAACCGTAGCGGCAGAAGCCCAAGCCATTCAAGATGCTGTGGCACAAAGCGCAACTGAGGTGCCTACAACAACCTCGATGACACGCACTCAGGCTCCACCACCTGCTCAGGATACGCCCAAAGCCGCTGCGTCCAAACCCAAGCGTATTTATATTGGTGCGCAAGATACCCTTTGGAGTATTGCGCGGGTGCATCGGCCAACTGCGGCGATTACCATCAAACAAGCCATGTTAGCGATTCAAAAAGCCAATCCTCAGGCTTTCCCTAATGGCAATATTAATAACATGGTGACAGGCTTTTATTTGGATATTCCAGATGCTGCCAGTATGCGCGCCCTGAGTGTGGCCGAAGCAGAACGTCAGGTATACCAACAAAATCAAGCCTGGGTTGATTTACAAAAAGAACTCCTAGCGCGTCCTAAAAATCAAGCTGCCAGCAACCCAGCGACGCCCCCTGAACCGCAAGCACCTGCATCCAATCCCATGCGTTTATCGCTTTCAGGGGATGATCAAGCAAACAATAACCCGCCGGTTCCTGCAAGCAACCCACAACAGGTACAACGCATCAGCGAGCTGGAGCAGCAGCTTTCATTAAGTAATGAAAATTTAGATCAGGCGCAACGCGAGCGTGACGAATTGGCTTCGCGCCTTGCGTCTTTGCAAGAGCAAATCAGCACTTTGCAACGCATGCTCAAGTTGAAAGATCAGCAACTAGAAAACGTCAACACACAGCTTGAGCAAGCCCAGCAAGCAGCCCCTACACAAGCCGCCCTTACGCCGCCAGCTCAACCACAAGCGGCACCGAGTGAGCCAGTACGCCCACGCGCGCCTGTGACTTATATTCCAGAACCTATCCCTCAGGAAGATCCGCTCGATTTTCTATTCACTAGTTTAGAGGAAGACTTAGAACTTTATGCCGGTGGTGGCGCTGCCATTTTAGCGCTTTTATTAGGTTTAAAAGTTTTACAACGTCGCCGTCAACATGCTGCTGAAGATCAAGAGCAAGAGCATCTTGCGCATCTGGATATCCAGCATAAAAAAGGACAAGAAACCGCTGCAAAAAAGCCGCTCGCTTCAGTAGCTAACCAAGATAAAACAAAGCCTCAAGCAGCTACTGAGGCAGCCCCCGCCTTTGAAGGTTTAAATATCGAAGGCTTAGATAGCTTTGATGCCAATTTAGATGCGCTCGACACTTTAGATGAAGCACCTAGCAAACCTCAGCCGAGCAAAACTGCAGAACAAAACACCGCGCCAGCGCCTTCTCGTGGTTCTCAGCGCGTCCAGCAAGTGCTGAGTGAAGCGGATATGTACATTGCCTACAGCCGCAGTGCGCAAGCCGCTGAATTGCTAGAGCAGGCGCTACAAGAGATGCCAGAGCAAACCAGCTTGCACTTAAAACGCTTAGAAGTTCTGGTGGATTTAGAAGATGAAGCTGGCTTCCAAAAAGCCCAACAAGCCCTCGCACGCTTGGGTGATTCCCAAGCCGATAGCCGAGCACGTCAACTTGCTGATGCTTTAGCAGAACGCTTGGCAGAAAGCCGCGCTAGTGGTCAAGCAGCCCCTGTAGCCACTGCAGCAGCTGGTTTAGCTGCCTTTGGTGCAAGCCAAGCCTTAAGCCAAGAAGTACTCGAAAAAGATCTTTCCAAAATGGAAGAGGACGAAGCCACGCCAGCGCCTCAACCTCCTGTCACAGATTTGGATCAAGATTTGGGGCTAGATGATATGGCCGAGCTTGGCGAGTTGGATTTGGATCTCGGTGAAGCCTTTGCAGATCTGGATAGCCTAGATTTCGATGATGCGCCTGCTACACCAGCGGAAACCGCCTCCTCAACACAGGCACAAGCCCCAGCTAAAAGCGATTTCGATGCCCTAGATGATTTAGATCTAGAAGGTTCGGATGCTTTTGCAGAAACATCCGCTCATCATGAGGAAGAATTACCTTCAACCTCTGGTCTGGAAATGGACTTTGATGCTGAGGTAGAAGATTTCCCACCCCAAAATACCCTTGCCCAACCTAAGGATGCCTTAGATGGCTTGGATTTTGGCGAAGCAGATCCTTTTGATGCAGCAGAAGAGACCAACCTAGATACAGATTTAGGAAATTTAGACTTTGGTGAACTTGATGCTGCTTCTGCCACCCATGTAGAAGACCACCTCAGTGAGGATTTAGGCACTAATCTAGATTTTGATCTTGGAGATGCCGTCCCTGAAACCAAGGAAACAGATCTTGCAGACCCAGACCCTTTCTCTCTGGGTGAGAACTTACAAGAAGAAGCCAATGCGCTCGGGTTAGACTTAGACCTAAGTGATACTAACCTAGACGACACAGCGTTTGATGCAGGTGAGGCCTTACTCGATGAGTTGGATCAACTAGAGGTTGCCGCCCAAGAAAAGCCTCCAGCCAGCCAAGCATCCGAACCTAGCCCCTCGCTTACTGAGACACAAGCACCAACCGGCGCTGGCAACGAAGAAAAACTTCCTGAACTCGATAATCTCGATGAACTCGATGCTTTCGGGCAGGATATGGACCTCAGCGAGTTAGATAATCTTAACCTAGGTGCAGATTTATTGAATTTTGATGCTGCGCCTGAGGAAGATTTAGAATCTCAGTTAGAGCTTGCGCGTGCTTATGCCGACATGGGCGATACTGAGGGGGCGCGTGAAATCCTCACTCTAGTGATGGAAAAAGGCGATGCCAGCTTAGTACAAAACGCACAAGAGGTTCTCGACAAATTGCCAAAAAGCCTCGGCTAGTTCACAGGACCAGGGCAGTGCGCTACAAGCTGCTGCCCTGCCCTATGGCATCTTTGCGATACCAACTCACTTTAGACTAGACACAAGATAGGTAGCCCATCCGATGTCAATTCGGCGTGACGCCTTTTTACCCTTTGATGATCAGCCCCAGCAAGGGCGCTTTGCTTTAAGTATCGAATATTTAGGCAGTGCTTATCATGGATGGCAAACGCAACAAGCCGGTATTGCCAGTGTACAAGATCACTTAGAAGCTGCATTAAGCAAAATTGCGCGTGTGCCGATTCAGGTGACCTGCTCTGGGCGTACAGATACCGGCGTCCATGCCAGTAGCCAAATCGTGCATTTTGATAGCCCTGTGCCTCGCTCTGAAAAAGCTTGGGTCTTTGGTACCAATACAGCTTTACCGGCAGATATTCGCGTGCGTTGGGCCAAGCAAGTCCCCGCAGACTTTCATGCACGTTATTGCGCCATTGCACGTCGTTATCGCTATGTCATTTATAACCACAAGGTGAAACCTGCACTCTTGCATGATCAAATGACTTGGTGGCCTAAGCCTTTAGATGTCGATAAAATGCATCAGGCAGCACAGGCTTTAGTGGGAGAACACGATTTTTCTTCCTTCCGCGCTGCTGGCTGTCAATCGAAAACGCCGTGGCGTAAATTGCATTTTATTCGCGTTTGGCAAGCAGGGGATCTTATTGTGATTGATGTCCAAGCCAATGCTTTCTTACATCATATGATCCGTAATATTGCAGGCGTCTTGCTGAAAATAGGTGTTGATGAAGCGCCTGTCACTTGGACACAAACACTTTTACAAATTCGCGACCGTACTCAAAGTGGTATGACAGCACCACCACATGGTTTGCATTTTGTGGCTTCCCTGTATGCCCCTGAATATGATTTCCCCTGCGAGCCACTCGGCCCGCATTATCTCACTTTGCTCGGCGATCAAGGGATAGATGCACCCTACCCAGCACTTGACCCTAGCTGGCAACGTCCTCAAACCCGTGCTGCAACCTCTGCAGCCTCCTAGAGTCTGATTGATGCGTACACGTGTAAAAATTTGCGGCATCACCCGCATAGAAGATGCCCATAGCGCCATTATTGCCGGTGCTGATGCCTTGGGTTTTGTCTTTTATTCACCTAGCCCGCGCGCACTCACTTATGCGCAAGCGGCTGACATTGTACATAGCCTGCCACCTTTTGTGACCAGTGTAGGCCTATTCGTCAATGCCAGCGCGCAAGAGGTAAACGAGTGTTTGCGCACTGTGCCTTTAAGCTGTTTGCAATTCCATGGGGATGAAACCGCTGAGTTTTGTGCCAGCTTCAACCGTCCTTGGATTAAGGCGCTGCGTATGCGCCCTAATTTAGATTTAAAAGCCAGTATTTTACCTTATTTACAAGCAACACCTTTAAGCGCCTGTGGTATTTTAGTCGATGCTTATACCCCAGGTACTCCCGGAGGTACAGGGGAAACCTTTGATTGGCGTCGTATTCCCGCAGATTTGCCTTGTCCTTTAATTCTGGCAGGCGGTCTAAACTGCGATAATATCGAACGTGCCATCCAACGCGTGCGCCCTTATGCCGTTGATGTTTCAGGCGGTGTAGAAATTGATAAAGGGATTAAAGACCCCGAAAAAATTCATGCATTTATACGAGGTGTGAGCAGTGCCCAATAACAGCCAATCTCAAACACAGCTTCAGCGCCTAGCGAACCTCCCGGATGCGCAAGGTCATTTTGGTCCTTACGGGGGACGTTTTGTTTCCGAGACACTCAGCTATGCACTTGAGCATTTAACAAAAATGTATCAAGAACTCAGCCAAGATCCTGAGTTTCAAGCTGAATTTGACCGTGATCTTGCCCACTATGTCGGGCGTCCTTCGCCTTTGTACCCTGCACAGCGTTGGTCAGAAGCACTCGGTGGTGCGCAGATTTGGCTCAAGCGGGAAGACCTTAACCATACAGGCGCACATAAAATTAATAACACGATTGGCCAAGCCTTGCTGGCCAAGCATTCTGGCAAAAAGCGTGTGATTGCAGAAACTGGTGCAGGCCAACATGGGGTTGCTACTGCCACAGTGGCTGCTCGTTTTGGTCTACAATGCCAAGTCTATATGGGGGCAGATGATGTTGAGCGTCAAAAACTCAATGTCTACCGGATGCGCCTGCTCGGGGCCGAAGTGATTCCCGTCACATCCGGCTCGCGCACACTCAAAGATGCCATGAACGAAGCCATGCGCGATTGGGTAACCAATGTAGAAGAAACCTTCTATATCATAGGCACAGTTGCAGGGCCGCACCCTTATCCCCAGTTGGTACGTGATTTTAATGCGATTGTTGGGCGTGAGGCCCGTCGCCAGTCTTTGGAACAAATCGGGCGTTTACCGGATGCGCTAATTGCTTGTGTTGGCGGTGGTTCGAATGCGATTGGCTTGTTCCATCCTTTCCTAGAAGATGAGCAAGTGGCCATGTATGGTGTGGAAGCAGGGGGCGATGGTTTAGAAACCGGACGCCATGCCGCACCTTTAAATGCTGGTCGACCCGGCGTATTGCACGGCAACCGTACCTATTTAATGGAAGATGATGCAGGGCAAATTATCGAAACCCACTCCATTTCTGCAGGCTTAGACTACCCTGGAGTAGGTCCGGAACATGCTTATCTCAAAGATATCGGCCGTGTGAACTATGTTGTGGCAACCGACCAAGAAGTCTTGGAAGCCTTCCATGATTTATGCCATGTTGAAGGAATTATTCCTGCTTTAGAATCTAGCCATGCCTTAGCCTATGCCAAGCAGCTAGCGCCTAAGATGCGTACTGATGAGCATATCATTGTCAATTTATCTGGGCGTGGTGATAAAGATATTCACACCGTTGCCCGTTTGGATGGCTTGAAAATCTAGCGTCCGCGATCCGCTTAGCTACTTGCCCGCACTTTCTTAAGGTGCGGACAAGCCCTGAGGAAATCTTATTTATGTCACGTATTCAAACTTGCTTTCAGCAACTTGCTGGTAAAAAGGCGCTGATTCCTTATATCACCGCAGGTGACCCACATCCGCAACATACACTCGCTTATATGCATGCCTTAGTGGCTGGCGGTGCTGATATTATCGAACTCGGCGTACCTTTTTCCGACCCTATGGCAGATGGCCCTGTCATTCAAAAAGCCTGTGAGCGTGCGCTCGCTGCGGGAACACGTTTGCGCGATGTGCTAGCGATTGTTCATGAATTTCGCCAACATAACCAAACCACACCGATTGTCCTAATGGGTTATCTAAACCCTATCGAGGCGATGGGGTATGCAGACTTCACTCAAGCAGCTGCGCAAGCGGGTGTTGATGGCGTGCTCACTGTCGATTTACCACCAGAAGAAGCCCAAGCTGTACAGCCGCTTTTTACCGCCGCTGGCTTGGATATGATTTATCTGATTGCCCCGACCACTTCCGATGAGCGCATCTGCAAAATTGCTGCCTCTGGTCAAGGTTATTTATATTATGTGTCGTTAAAAGGGGTTACCGGCTCAGCTGCCTTGGATGTCGAGGCAGTGGCCGCTAAAATGCAAACTTTGCGTCAACTAACCTCCCTACCTATTGCCGTTGGCTTTGGGATTCGTGATGCAACCAGTGCAGCCCAAGTTGCCCAAGTTGCCGATGGCGTGATTGTAGGCAGTGCCTTAGTCAATCAAATTGCTGATTTACAAAGCACACCTGAGGCCATTAGTGACGCATTACAAACCACTTTAGCGGCCATGCGTCAAGCAATGGATGCACGCTAATTTTGTTTTCTTATTTGTGCCTTTAAATCCTTTAGGGTTTAAAGGCGCTCGTTTTTTAGACTAGGTTTTCTACACATGAGCAGCTGGCTAACCAAAATTGTTCCCTCTATCATGCGTTCTGAGCGTAAAGATAGACGCACCAATGTTCCTGAAGGTTTATGGCGCAAATGTCCCAAGTGTGACTCTGTGTTATATCGCCCTGAATTGGAAAAGCATTTAAATGTCTGCCCTAAATGCGATCACCATATGCGTTTATCTGCACGTAAGCGTCTTACCGTTTTCTTAGATGCCGATTCTACGCAAGAAATCGCCGCCGAGTTAGAACCGACAGATCGGTTAAAATTTAAAGATTCCAAGAAGTATAAAGATCGTCTAGCCGCAGCGCAGAAAGAAACTCAAGAAAAAGACGCGCTCGTTGTGATGCAGGGGACACTCAATGGTTTGCCTGTGGTGGCCTGTGCATTTGAGTTTAACTTTATGGGTGGTTCTATGGGCGCTATCGTTGGTGAGCGCTTTGTACGTGCCGCCAATCTAGCGTTAGAAAAGCAGATTCCTTTCGTTTGTTTTGCTGCCAGCGGTGGCGCACGGATGCAAGAAGCTTTGTTTTCCTTAATGCAAATGGCGAAAACTTCTGCCGCACTAGAAAAGCTCAAACAGGCAGGTGTTCCTTTTATTTCAGTGATGACAGACCCTGTATTTGGTGGCGTTTCTGCCTCCTTAGCCATGCTGGGGGATTTAAATATTGCCGAACCGAATGCATTAATCGGCTTTGCTGGCCCACGAGTGATTGAGCAAACTGTGCGCGAGAAACTCCCGGAAGGCTTCCAGCGTTCTGAGTTTTTACTTGAGCATGGTGCCTTGGATATGATTGTTCATCGCCACGAACTAAGAGCCAAAATCGGTGGTATTTTACGTAAATTGACCCATGCCCCTGAACTGGCAACGGAAGAGTTTCTCTCAAAAGAGACCAATGAAGAAACCACCGAAGCTTTGCCAGAACCACCGAAAGATTTCTAATCACTCACTTGCCTTCTTGTGCCCTTGCTAAAGAAGGCAAATTCTTCTCTTTTTGATTGCACTTTCACTTGAGCCCATTTTTCTATGTCTGCGCCCCATGCCCATGCCAGTTTAGCAACTTGGCTAGACTACTTAGAGAATTTACATCCAAACCAGATTGATTTGGGGCTTGAGCGTATCCGCACGGTCGCTTTGAAGCTCAATTTAATAGGCCCTCAAGCACAACCTTTGGCACACAAAGTTATTAGCGTAGCCGGTACCAATGGGAAAGGTTCTAGCCTTGCCTATTTAGAGCAACTTAGCCTACAAGCGGGTATAAAAGTCGGGACTTACACGTCGCCGCATTTTTTGCGTTACAACGAACGCATACGTGTACAAGGGCAGGAAGTCAGCGATACCGAGATTGTGCAGGCATTTGCACGCATTGAAGCAGCACGTGGACATACAAGTCTTACTTATTTTGAGTTTGGTACCTTGGCCGCTTGTTTAATCTTCCAGCAAAGTGCACTGGATATCGCCTTGTTAGAAGTTGGCTTAGGTGGACGCTTAGATGCGGTCAATTTAATTGATGCAGATATTGCAGTTGTCACCAGCATTGCACTAGATCATGCCGATTGGCTGGGTACAGATTTACAAGAAATCGCGTATGCCAAAGTAGGCATTGCACGCGCGCATCGCCCTTTAGTCCTTGGCAGTGAGTCTATGCCAGAACGGATTTTTCAATGCGCACAAGACTTACATACTCCTGTCTATCAACTCGGTAAGGAGTTTATCCAAACTTCTAACGGCGAGACTTGGCAATGGTCGAATACGCAAGGAAAATGCTTTACCCAGCTGCCTTATCCCAAGTTACCTTATCCCAATGCAGCCACTAGTTTGCAGGCTTTTTTACTGACCGGCTATCCGATCACGCAAGCACAAATACAAGCCGCTGTTGCTCAAGCGCAACTGACAGGGCGCTTACAACGCCATGGACCTTGGTTACTGGATGTAGCCCACAATCCTCATGCTGCCAGTTACATTGCACAGCACTTAAAGACAAAAACACGTCGGCTGGCCATTTTAGGTATGATGTCTGATAAAGATCAAGCTGGTGTGGTTAAAGCGCTGACACCTTATATCCAAGCGTGGATCACCACAGATTTGCCCTTAGCACGCGCAGCAAGTGCCCAAACCCTTGCCCATATCGTTCAGGCCCAAGGGGGGCGGGTCTTAGCACAAGTGACTGATCCACAAAGCGCTTATCAAAAAGCACACGCACAATTAAAAATACAAGCCTTTGACGAAGTCTTGGTGTTAGGATCTTTTTTCACACTGGCAGGGCTGCTTGCTGATGTATTAGCAAGTACAGATTAAGGTTTATAGAGGTAGCGTTTTCAATGAAATATGGTCTACAAGAACGTATCCTAGGTGCCCTAGTGCTTTTAGGCACTGGCATACTGACTCTACCTCTATTGCTTAGCCAGCCAAGGGAAACGCCGCCTATTCCGCATCCTATTTTTGTGCCTGAAGCACCACCAGAGGAGGTACAAGCAGCACTTGCACCCAAAGAGATACAAAGCGCTGATTTAACACCAGCAAATGCCGCACCTGCGGAAGCTTTGGCTCCTGATGAAAAAGCAACGACACAATCCAGCGAGCCGTTAACTGCGTTTATCCCTGAACCTGTCGTCGAGCCAACAGATATTCCTACACCACCGGAAATGCAAATAGCCCCCTTGCCCGAACCTGAATTTGTCGCAACGCCAACGCCAACGCCAACGCCAACGCCAACGCCAACGCCAACGCCAACGCCAACGCCAACGCCAACGCCACCTAATGATCCTCTGCTTTCGGTAATTAGCGCCCATTCAGGTGCCGAAAAAAATCAAAATCCACCGCAAGCTCCCCAAGCTTGGAGTATTCAAGTTGCTAGCTTCCAATCGCAAGCCAATGCCAATAATTTAATTCAACGCTTACAAAGCTTAGAGTTAGCCGCTTATACACGCGAGCGCAATGGTTTAGTAGTGATTTATGTCGGGCCTTATACCAGTGAACAAGAAATTGCACGTGTACAAGCAAAGATGCTACAAGCTTTAGGATTAAAAACCCTAAAAGTGACTTATGTGCCTGAGCACGAGCGCTTATAAATAAAAGAAGACTGCCAAAGACAGTCTTTGCTAAGAAAAACCCTTATAATCTGAATTGAGCTTAATACCTTAATTCAACAGGATAAGGTAGCTTCCAATTCAGTTTATGCTCTTCATATAACTCTGCTGCTCCCTGATAGTAGGCAAGCAGTCTCTGCACTAGCCAATTCTCTGTGGGTATAAACTCAGCCTGCGTACGTGGGTGTTTAATTGCAGTCACTTGTGCTTGTGGTTTTAAATAAGTCAGCACTGTGCCCTGATTCCCCAGATCTTGCAACAAACCAAGATATTGATAGTTAGCAATTAAAGCTCGCCCTAACTGTGGTGTTTCTTTTGCAGAAAAGACATTATAACCAAAAAACTGGCTTGTATACTTAAAGCCAAATAATGCATAAATACTAGGAGCCACGTCAATCTGACTGCTCATATACTGAATATCTTGAGGGGCTAGTTTCTTGGGTGCATACATAATCCAAGGAATATGATGCTTGCTGACTTCTAAATCTTGGCGTCCCGCACTTGATGCACAGTGGTCCGCAATAAAGACAAATAAGGTATCATCAAACCAAGGTTGCTGCTGTGCTTGCGTTATAAAATCACCTATTGCCCAGTCTGTATATTTTACTGCAGCCTCACGCGAGCCTGTTGGCAAATCAATGCGTCCTTTAGGAAAAGTGTAGGGGCGGTGATTTGAGGTGGTCATGACATAATAAAAAAAATTCTTTCCCTTTTGATAATCTTGATTCGCTTCTTTAATTAATCGATGGTATAAAAACTCATCAGCGACACCCCAAGCGTTACTAAAACCAATTTCCTCTTCTCTAAGATCTGTTTGATCAAGAATACGAAAACCATTATGTGAGAAAAAGCTATTCATATTATCGAAATAACCACGTCCACCATAAAAGAATTTTGTATCATAACCACGTTGAATAAATTCAGACCCTATAGAATAGTGCGTTGTTTGTTCCGGCCTTTTGACTAGGGAGCGTCCGGGCGTTGGTGGAATAGATAAGCTAATAGCTTCTAAACCACGTGTGGTGCGTGATCCAGTGGCATAGGTATTACTAAAAACAATTCCTGAGCTTGCCAATTGATCTAAATTTGGTGTTAATCCTTGTGGGTTACCAAAATAACCAAGAAAATCTGCGCTTAAACTTTCGACCGTGACCAAGACAAGGTTTTTAAAACCTAGCGGATGATTGGGTGGTGTTACTTGATGACGAATCTCTAGACCCGGTGATTTAATCCAATGACTTGATGGCATATAACTTTTAATTTCTTCTTGCAAGTTCTGTGCTAGCACCTGTGACGAGGTTTGCAAATAAAAATCTTGATACTTTAATTCATTATTCCGAAAGGCAGCAACAAACTGATAAGGGCCATTTGCAGCAAGCTCATTAAGATAACGGTTTTGGCTTATTTGATGACTTTGTTGATTAAGAGCTATATAGCTGACAACAGGTAGGCAAAGTAATAAAAAAGTGGTTGAGAAATTAGTTTTTTTAGCATAGCGACTTACCTTAATGCTCGGCTTTGCTAATGCCAGTGTCCCTAAGCTAAAAATAAGAATCACTCCTAATATCCAAATAACAGGATAGGACTCTTGGATATTTTGTGAAACCTCATGTCGATAGACTAGGTAATCGACTGCAATAAAATTAAATCGGCTACTAAACTCTTCCCAAAAGAGAAACTCTGCAACACAAATAAAATAGCTTGCGTAAATAAGTGCAAAGCTCACAAGATATACAAGGCCGTAATGCACGCGAGTTTGCCAAATCTTTTTAGGCATCAAAAAAATGTAAAGGATAAAAGGGATAATAAAGTAACTTAAAAATCCTATATCAGATAATATTCCATAAAAGAATACTTGAAAATATTGATGTGCAGTCATTTCCACTTGATCAAAGCTAAATGAAACCAACCCAAAGCGTACACAGGTCATCAATATAAAATAAAACCCACTAAACCAAAACAACAAAGATAGACGAGAATCTTTATATAGCTTCATAATCATTACCGTAAAGATGTTGTAATTGAGGAAACAGGAGGATAAAAATAGGCTGTTATTGCGGCAATGGCATAACAAAGTGCACAAGTTGCTAAATCATGGGATAAAAAATGTGCTCCACGCATTTGTTGCGCAAAACCTAAAATTAAGCTGACGAAAGGGACTGAAAGATAAAAGCACCAGCGTATTTTTTTAGAATAATAAGGTGCAATAAAATATAAGCCTAAGCTGGCCCATCCACTGGATGCATGGCCTGCAGGAAAACAATAACCTTTGGGGTACTGCTGACTAAACATTTGCCACCAAGCAGGTGTTTCTGGCCATCGGCCACCAAAAGTCGCTACATCCCACGGACAAGGCAGATGCGTGACTTTTTTTAACAGACTCACGCTCACAAGACTGGTCACAAGGGTAATCAGCAGGTAATTCATGATGTTTCTGTTGGGATGCTGGGGATGTTTGTAGTAATAATACGCAGCCATCATGATCAGCAGACCATAGACTGTCATAAAAAAGTAGCGTGCATCTTGATGTAATAGCTCGGAAGTTAGCCAAGCATGACGCCAAGGCCAAACCCCTGTGGTTTGATCAAAAAAGTAATGTGCTAGTGCTTCATCAATGCCTAAGCTGGTGCTGGCAGCACTAGCACCCAAAAGTAGGAAAACGGGTATCAATACGCGATAAAAAGACATAGGCACCCAAATGACAACGGAAGATAAGTACCTTAGCTTAGAAGCGCTAACTTAAGTTAATCTTAAATGCTTTTACTTATGTCAGTTTTTGTAACTGATTAAGGGCTAGCCAGAGCACCTTAATCAAGGCCATAATAGGCGACGCAGATTTTATGGTGGCTGGAGCTGGTGTCCTGATGCGCTGGTTGTAGTCAAAGCTAAGCTAGGTCCCTATTAAAGAGGACGGAGAGAACTCAATGTATAACGACGTCACCTATGGCATGTGGTTACCTGCCTTCGGTTTTCTTTTCTGGATATTGAACCAATTTTTTATTAAAGGCTTACTCGAGCGTCTGTCTTGCCTGATTCCAAGCGCACGCCGCAGCACTCAGGAAGATTACCCTTATTGGTCAGCCGTGTTTGCAGGTGTCGGTGCAACTTTTGTTATTGCGCCGGCTGATACAGTCAAAGTGGTGATTATTTTGGCTATTTTAGCGATCTTGGTGAGCACCATCATGAAACGTGCCATGCGTAACCTAGGTTAACGCTTATCTGTTAGCCTGTGTTACTTGTTAATGTCCCAAAAAACAGCGGGCACCTGCTCAATAAGAAGGTGCCCGCTGGCCGTTTATGCGAAGACTAAGGTGCTTTTATAGGCTTTTAGCTTGATCGCGCAACATGAACTTCTGGATTTTACCAGTTGAAGTTTTCGGTAATTCGCCAAAGATCACGGTTTTAGGTGCTTTAAAGTGCGCCATATTATCGCGACAGAACTGGATAATTTCTGCTTCTGTCACACTTGTTCCCGGGCGCAAGTTCACGAAAGCACAAGGAGTCTCGCCCCATTTTTCGTCTGGACGTGCAACCACTGCCGCTTCCGAAACCGCTGGGTGACGATAAAGCACATCTTCTACTTCAATAGAAGAAATGTTTTCACCACCTGAGATAATAATGTCTTTTGATCTATCTTTGATCTCAACATAGCCATCTGGATGCCACACCGCTAAGTCCCCAGAGTGGAACCAGCCGCCTCGGAAAGCTTCTTCTGTGGTGTGCGGGTTTTTCAAGTAACCTTTCATCACAAGGTTACCACGCATCATAATTTCACCCATAGTTTTGCCATCTTGAGGCACAGGTTCCATGGTTTCAGGATGCGCAACCATCAGGCCTTCTTGCATAGGTGCTTTCACCCCTTGACGGGCTTTTAAGCGAGCACGCTCGGAGATAGGTTTCTCGTCCCACTCACTATGCCATTCACAAAGAACACACGGGCCATAAGTTTCTGTGAGGCCATACACGTGCGTCACTTTAAAGCCCATGCTTTCCATACCTTCAATGACAGAGGCAGGCGGCGCAGCACCGGCTGTCATCACTTTTACTTCATGCTCAATGCCAGCTTTCATGCTGTCATCTGCATTGTTGAGCATATTTAATACGATAGGTGCGCCGCAGAAATGGTTAGCCTTGTATTCTTTAATGGATTTGTAAATCTCATCAACACGGACATGACGCAAAGAAACACTAGTCCCTGCTGCTGCTGCAACACTCCAAGGGAAGCACCAGCCATTACAATGGAACATAGGCAAAGTCCACAGATAGACAGGATGATGCCCCATATCCCAAGAGATAATATTAGAAGCCGCATTGAGATAAGCGCCACGGTGGTGATAGACCACACCTTTTGGGTTACCTGTCGTGCCTGAGGTGTAATTTAGGGTGATCGCATCCCACTCATCTTGCGGGCCTTCCCAGGCAAAGTCGTCATCACCTGTGGCGAGAAACGCCTCGTAATCCATCTCACCTAGCAGCTCGCCACCTTCATAAAAAGGATCATCAATATCAATGACTTTAGGACGCGGCGCGCTACCCATGAGTTTCAAAGCACGAGAGACAACTTCAGAAAACTCACGATCGACAAAAAGTACTTTAGTTTCTGCGTGTTGCAAGATAAAAGACACTGCTTCAGCATCCAAGCGCGTATTAATCGCATTTAATACGGCACCTGACATGGGCACACCAAAGTGTGCTTCAAACAAAGGCGAAATATTTGGAGCAACAAAAGACACAGTTGTGCCCTTGCCTACACCTAACTTATTGAGTGCAGAAGCAAGACGGACACAACGTTGGTAAGTTTCCTTCCAAGTACGCTCTTGGCCGTGATGGTTTTGCGCCACGTAATTAGGGTACACACTGGCAGCACGTTGCAGATAAGAAAGAGGTGTCAAAGCAGCAAAGTTCGCTGCATTGCGGTCGAGTCCCAAGTTATAAATATTATAATGTGACATGTGTGTGTCCTTCGTTTATGGATATTTCACTTCGTGGGCACCGTTTGGGAAAACGGCTCACACAAAGAGGTATCTAGCGCATACCTAGATACAAGGTTTACAGCTTAAACCCACTACCTACACCACGAGCCTGCTTTTACACCCTGCATCCTGTGGTGTGATAGCTATGTTGAACAGTGACATTCGCCAGCAATTTTTACTGAAAGTTGCAAAGCACTCAACTTATCCGCAAATGTTGACAAAATGTCACCTGCATTAAAAACCCCTGTTGCATTGCAACAAATGCTACTTTGGTTGTATTTTCTAGCTTTAAGTGTCGATTAAGGTCAAATAAGATGCAGATATTCGCACTAGACGAAATGTACCTAGTTTTATTAATCGAAAAGTGAACTTCACTGCTTAAAAAAACTAGGTTAGCTTAAATAGCAAATGAGTCACTCTCATCCCCAAAGATTTTAAGGAGTTCTGACTATGGTCATCGACAAGGATTTAGTGGTTTTTCTCCATGCTTCTTTAAGCAGTAAAGCTCAGTGGATTCCGCTGATGCAAGCGTGGCAAACCCAAGCAAAATCCAAGCTAGACACACAGATTGTCGACTATTTAGCCTTGGATTTACTAGGCTATGGCAGTGCTGCGCCCCCAAACCAAGCGAACTTCCAGTTATCAACGGAAGTCGATGTTGTATATCAGCAAATCCAAGCACAGCGCCCACACCTCGAAAAAGACGCCGCACAAGTGCGTGTCCATCTTATTGGTCATTCGTATGGTGCAGCAACAGCACTTGCCTTAGCTGCACGAATTCCTGAAGCTATTGCTTCAATGACTTTATTCGAGCCTGTCGCCTTTTATCTGCTTGATCACGATAGCCTGCCACGCCGCGAGGTACAAGACTTGAGTGCGATCTTGCATGACCAGCTGGACACAAAACCGGCACAGGCTGCTGCACATTTTATTGACTACTGGAATACACAGGGCACTTTTGCGCGTTTGCCTGAGGCACAACAGGCGTATTTTATTCGTGGGATGACCAAAGTCTGTGATGATTTTAATGCACTTTTTAGTGCCTCAACCTGTGCAGAGGATCTGCAACAATTACAGTGCCCAATTTTGTTAATGCAAGGCCAACAAACACCGGCCAGCACGCAGGCTGTCATGCATCGCTTACGCGAGATTTTTCCCCAAGCTGGATATGCTGAAGTAGACGGCGGCCACATGGCACCGATAACACACGCACATTTGGTGAACCCGATAGTCACAGAATTTGTTGCAGCGCACATACGAACTTTGTAGTCTACTTAACGAGTGTCAACATGTGTTCACAGAACTGTGTTGAACTCACCCCAGTGACACGAGGTAGTTCACTAAGCTGCCGTTATAACTTCCCTACTTTAAGGAAAATGTCCGCCATGACGACTTTAGTCAATCGTACTTTTGATGAGCTGCAAATTGGTGAAAGCGCAACTTTTAGCAAAACCTTAACCGAAAAAGAGCTGGTACTCTTTGCCGCTGTCTCTGGTGATGTGAACCCCGTACACTTGGACGCAGAATTTGCGAAAACCAGTATGTTTGGCGAGCGTATTGCCCATGGTATGTGGTCAGGCTCTTTGATTTCGGCTGCCTTAGCTACTGTTTTACCTGGACCTGGTACGATTTATCTTGGTCAAAGCCTAAAATTCCGTCGTCCGGTGAAACTAGGGGATGAGCTGACCGTGCAACTGACGGTCCAAGAGAAAAAAGAAGATAAGAAATTTGTTGTTTTAGATTGTGTGGTAACTAATCAAAATGGTGACAAAGTCGTCACAGGCACTGCAGAAGTGATTGCACCGAGTGAGAAAGCGGAACTCACTGCACCTAACTTGCCTGAGATTCAGATTGGTTAGGCTTTGAAGAACTGGATACCCTCCCCGCCCTGAAGGACGGGGTCTTTTATGCTAAAAATTACTTCACCTTTTCACCATGTGCTTGCTTATCAGCATGATAAGAAGAACGCACCAAAGGCCCAGAGGCCACATGTACAAAACCTAAATCGCGAGCGATGTGAGCAAGTTCATCAAATTCTGAAGGCGGCACCCAACGGTCAATCGGTAAGTGATTGCGTGTTGGCTGCATATATTGACCTAGTGTCAGCATATCCACTTGATGAGCACGCAGATCCTGCATGACTTGGATAATCTCTGCTTGCGTTTCTCCAACCCCCAACATTAAGCCAGATTTGGTCAACACTTGTGGGCACAAGGCTTTGTACTCTTGCAGTAATTTGAGTGAACCTAAATAATCCGCCCCAGGGCGCACTTTACGATACAACGCAGGAACAGTTTCTAAATTGTGATTAAACACATCCGGCGGTGTATGTTGCAAAATCTCCAAAGCCACTGGCATACGACCACGAAAATCTGGTACCAGAACTTCAATCTCGATACTGTCCATGCGCTGGCGTATTTCATGAATACAATCTGCGAAATGTTGCGCGCCACCATCACGCAAATCATCACGATCGACCGAAGTAATGACCACGTATTTAAGACGCATATCCGCAATCGCTGCCGCAAGTTCGCGTGGCTCTTCCGTATTAAGGGGATTGGGACGCCCATGCGCAACATCACAGAAGGGGCAACGGCGGGTACAAATATCCCCCATAATCATAAAAGTTGCTGTGCCTCCGTGAAAACACTCACCGAGATTCGGGCAAGAAGCTTCCTCACAGACGGTATGGAGTTTGTGTTTACGTAAGGTATCTTTGATATGTTTCACTTCTGGCGAGGCGGGCATTTTCACTCGCAGCCAATCCGGTTTTTTAGGTAAATCTTCCGTTGGTAAGATCTTCACCGGAATACGCGCAACCTTCTCTGCGCCTCTAAGTTTATGGCCTTGGTGGACTGGAGCCGGACGAGTGTCATGCATAGTTTAAATTTCCACAATAGGTAAAGATCAATCTAGGGTCGAGGGGAGGTCACAAGTATGTTGATATTGCGTATGGCCTAGCCGGTTGACAAGCTGGGTGATGACTTGCATACGGACCCAGTCCATATCTGCCTCAGGACATAAAGTTTTGACCTGTGTGACCGGCATACCCGCGTAACCACAGGGGTTAATTTGCTGAAAGGGGCTTAAATCCATATCCAGATTAAAGCTTAAACCATGCAAGGAACAACCTTTGCGGATACGTAAACCCAAGGCGGCAATTTTAGCAGCTTGCACCTGTGGCGTATCCACATAAACTCCGGGAGCTTGCGCTTGGGCATACGCATGGACACCAAGCTGGGCGAGGGTGTCAATCAAGGCATGTTCAATCAGGTTGACAAGATCACGCACACCATAGTGTAAACGCTTGATATCCAATAACAAATAGACTACCAGTTGCCCAGGACCATGATACGTTACTTGGCCGCCACGATCACTTTGCACAACGGGAATATCACCCGAGTGCAAAATATGTTCTGGCTTTCCTGCTTGTCCCTGTGTGAATACAGGAGGATGCTCAAGACACCAAATTTCATCTGGTGTCTCTGGGGTACGCGTTTGGGTCAACACATGCATAGCAGCAAGCGTTTTTGGGTAGTCTTGACGGCCCAAATGCCTAATATAAAGATCCACAGATATTCTCGTGCTAAGAGTTGATTTATAACACCATGCGCACGCGCCCACTGGCTTTTAAAGCTTCAAATAGATGCTGGATTTGTGCTTCACTTTGAGCATTTAAAGTAACACGTAGGGATTGATAGCGCCCATTACGACTATCGACTAAGCGCAGGCTTTGTGCATCATAGTCTGCTGCCTGTGCCGCGAGAATATCTAGCATAGCCGCTTTAAAATCAGGTGCGAAATCTCCTACTATTTTTATAGGGTATGCGCAAGGGAAGCTTAACTTAGGGGCTTCGCCTGTGTCTAGTGCTTGTACTTGAATCATGCTAAATACCTGTACACAAGTAGATAAAATGGCCAGCGAATTTTAGCTACAATCCGCTGGGCTTTCGGTTAGGAAGAGACGATCCCTAAGAAAAACAGCACCAGATTGTCCCAAACTTTTTTCACAAAGCCACCTTCTTCCACTGCATTAAGCGCAATCAAAGGCTTTTCTGTAATCACCTCATCATTAAGTGAAATAATCACTTTACCAAGCTCGTCGCCAGGTTGTATCGGCGCTTTAATCACTTCGCTAATACTTAAAGAAGCAGATAAGTTTTCTTCTTGTCCACGTGGAATCGTGACATATAAATGTTCTCCTAGACCCAACTTTACTTGCTCGGTTGCACCGCCCCAAACACGGTTTTCATTGAGTACCTCATACTTTTGGTAAAGCTGGCGGGTATCAAAATATCTAAACCCGTAGGTAAGTAACTTTTGGCTTTCTTGCGCGCGTGCTTCTTCACTTTTGGTTCCCATGACCACAGAAATCAGGCGCATATCCCCTTTTTTCGCTGAAGCAACTAGGCCAAAACCGGCTTCTTCTGTATGTCCAGTTTTCAGGCCATCAACGGAACTATCACGCCACAAAAGTTTATTACGATTGGCTTGGCGAATGTCATTATAAGTGAAGTATTTTTCTGAATAGACTTTGTAATGCTCTGGATAGTCTAAAATAATGTGCTGTGCCAAAATGGATAAATCACGCGCACTTGAGTAATGGTTTTCTGCAGGCAAGCCTGTGGAATTTACAAAATGTGTATCATTCATTCCCAACAGATTTGCATGTTGATTCATTAAATCAGCAAAAGAGCTTTCACTTCCTGCTAGATGTTCAGCCACTGCAATGGACGCATCATTACCCGATTGGATAATAATTCCCTTGAGCAAATCATTTAACTCAACAAAAGTGCCTTCAC
The DNA here is from genome assembly GCF_900108915.1 of Allopseudospirillum japonicum. Taxonomy (GTDB): domain Bacteria; phylum Pseudomonadota; class Gammaproteobacteria; order Pseudomonadales; family Halomonadaceae; genus Pseudospirillum; species Pseudospirillum japonicum. The sequence continues at coordinate 115,296 of NZ_FNYH01000007.1, read as the reverse complement.
GTACAAACATGCGCGAGCCAGGCGCACGCCAAGCTTTTTCACTAATACGCACCTTGTCTGTGAGTTTTAAATTACCACGTGCTAGTTCATGCTCAACTAAATAACTGGTCATCATTTTAGTTAAACTAGCTGGTGGTAAGCGTTGATCTGCTTGATATTCTACAATCACCTTACCACTATGCGGATCAACTAATAAGTAAGAGCTAGCAGATAGGCTCGGCGGTGCAGGAATTAAGACTTCATCAGGTGCTGCCTGTGCACTAGAAATACCGCAGATTAAGGTGGCTATCCAAGCCCACATAGGCTTAAAGTGAGGTTTAGATATGGAAGCTAAATAACCCATGCGTCTTATCTTCTTTAGATTAGTAATTAAAAAATAATAGTTTAACATACTCATGCCCCTAATTCTGACAATCCTGACATTGATACTGACTTCAAGGGTTGACAACTAAGGGTTGGCCCAACCCCTGTCCGCGTACTTGGGTACTGGCTTGGTTTAACGAGTTCTGATCGTATAAAGGACCGGCTTGAATGCGATACCAAGTTTGTTGCTGAATTTGCTGACGTTGGATGCGCACAGGCAAACCTAAGGATTGAATCAAGCGTGCCTTGAGTTTTTCTGCAGCAGGTGCAGAACTTAAAGAGGCAACTTGTAAATAGACCGGCCAAACTTGGTTTTGTTGTGCTTGCCATTGTTTAGGGTCAATCGCCTCCACTTTTACCTTGGCAGTGCCTTTTTGATGAAATCCTAAACGATGTGCAGCAGCATAAGATAAGTCAATTAAACGATTATCATGAAAAGGGCCACGGTCATTCACACGTACAATGACTTGACGACCATTTTCCAAGTTCGTCACCCTCGCATAAGTAGGCAAAGGTAAATGTTTATGGGCAGCGGTCATCTTGTACATATCATAGATTTCACCGTTTGAGGTGGCATGACCATGAAACTTGGTACCATACCAAGAGGCATAACCTATCGCTTGATAGCCTTGGTTGTGAGGTAACACGCGATACGTTTTCCCAAGAACACGATAGGTTGGCCCATTCCCCGAACGACTAAAAGGTTCGATTTGAGGTACAGCATCAGGGATCTGAGAAACATCAGGTGGATTTGCGGGATAAGCATCCTGCGCTTGTTGATAGCGGCTACTTTGGCTAGTAGGCTTAGGTGGTGATGAACAAGCACTTAGTATCAGCAAAGCACTTGCTGCTATTGCTAGTCGAGGTCTTTTCATAAAAGACGCTATAAAAGAGCGAGCCAAAAACAAGCGCATCTATAAAGTACCTAGTTAAAAAATTAGGGTGCCTTTGCCGCTGCTGCAATCGCCTGACTGAGCTGATACACAGCCATGGCATATAAGCGACTATGATTATAGCGAGTAATCACATAGAAGTTATGCAAGCCCGCCCAATGTTTAAATTGATTATCCGCCACCTCAAAGCGAATCGGCATCATCAGTGTCTGTGCCGATAAAGCCCCTTGGGTGACTTGAAAACCGGCTTGCTGCGCTTGGCTATAAGGCAAGTCCACTTTCAGATACTTACGATCCATGGAAGGTAACGCTTGTGGGTCACCTTGGAACTGAGCTTCTAACACAACCGCTTCCCCAGCACGCCATTGATGCGCCTTGAAATAGTTAGCAACACTGCCGATCGCATCTGTGGTGTTAGTCCAAATATCACGGAAGTGGTCACCATCAAAATCTACCGCATAAGCTCGATAACTTGATGGAATAAACTGGCCGTATCCCATCGCCCCTGCATACGAACCAATTGGGAGCTCAGGACGCAAACCTTCTTCACGCGCCAAGATTAAAAATTCGACCAGCTGCTTACGGAAAAAACTCGATCTTGGTGGATAATTAAAAGCCAGTGTTGATAAGGCATCTAGCACCCGATAGCTGCCTTTATTGCGCCCATAAAAGGTTTCTACACCAATAATCGCGGTAATAATTTCCTTGGGCACTCCGTAAGTTTGCTCTGCCCGTGCCAGAGTTTGCGCATTTTCACGCATAAAATTTACCCCGGCTTGTATACGGGATTCAGTAAGGAAAATTTTACGGTATTCATGCCACTTTAATACACGCTCTGCTGGCCGGCTGATCGCGTCAATAATCTTTTGTTGATATTTCGCTTCAGCAAATAAAGGCTGCAACTGCTGTGGATCAAACTGGTGTTCGCGTGCCATTTCTTCAATAAAAGCGGCCACTTCAGGGTGTTGACTAGGCACATAACTCGCTTGGTCTTGCAATGCTTGTGCTGAGGGACTCAACACTAAAGCACTGCCACTTAACGCCAATGCTGCTAGCCAGGTTTTATAAGCCGATTTTTTTGTCGTCAGTCGGTGGAAATTAAGCAAAATCTCGCTCCTTTATTTGCTTTGCACGCTCAACAAGTCAGCGTTTGAGTAAGTTTTTATGCGTTTGTATTGACATCAACATGCCAAAGCCAGCTAAGAGGGTGACACTTGAAGTCCCGCCAAAACTAATCAGAGGCAAAGGCACCCCAACGACCGGCAAAATTCCGCTGACCATGCCTATATTAACAAAAACATAGGTAAAAAATGTCAGGGTAATGCTGCCTGCAAGTAAGCGTCCGTAAGTATCTTGTGCATTCATGGCAATCATCATGCCACGCCAGATAATCACCAGATAGACACATAGAAGAATACATACACCAATTAAGCCGAATTCCTCAGCTAAGACGGCCACAATAAAGTCCGTATGACGTTCTGGCAAAAACTCCAACTGGGATTGCGTCCCTTGTAGCCAGCCTTTGCCGTCAATCCCCCCAGAACCAATAGCGGTTTTAGATTGGATAATATTCCATCCGGTACCTAAAGGATCTTTTTCTGGATCTAAAAAGGTTAGCACCCTTTGTCTTTGATACTCATGCATCACCATCCATAACAAAGGCAAACTTGCCCCTGCCAGCGCACCCAAAAACCCAATAATGCGCCAGCTTAAACCTGCAAGTAAAAGTACAAAAACTGCTGCTACCCCAACTAATAAAGAAGTCCCTAAATCAGGCTGCTTGGCAATTAAAAGCACAGGACCGGCTATAATGACTGCACTAATGAGCAAATGTTTCCAGCGTGGTGGTAAACCTTGACGCGCCAAATACCAAGCCATCATCATGGGCATGGTTAATTTCATCACTTCTGAAGGCTGAAAACGAAAAACACCCAGATTGAGCCAGCGTTGTGCTCCTTTGGCTTGTACTCCAAATAAAAGTACTGCAAGTAATAAAAGCACTCCGATTAAAAATAACATGGGGGAGAAACGTTGGAGTTGGCGTGGTGAGATTTGCGCAACCAACACCATTACCCCTAACGCAAATAATAAACGGTATACTTGGCGCAAGATGTCTTCTTGGTTTTCACTGGTCGCGCTATACAAAATAAAAAGTCCGCCCACAATCACAGTGAGCAGCGCCAGAAGTAACCATAAATCAATATGAACCCGCTCTAGCCAGCCGGCTTGACGTTGTAAATACACATCTGCATTCGGCAACTGACGGCGAAAATCTCGACTCATGCGCCTCTCCCCAAAGCTTGCCCTTGAGATGCAGGGACTGCTTCTTGTTGGGCCACGGCTGTCGGTTGGGTTGCTAATTTAGGTAATAAATAAGCATCCACGACCTTACGTGCGATAGGCGCGGCAGTCGTACTACCACCACCGCCATTTTCGACAACCACAGCAATCGCGATTTGTGGATTTTCCAGTGGTGCAAAGGCCACAAATAACGCATGATCTCGATGTCGTTCAGGGATTTTGGTTTCATCATAGGTCTCACCTTGGCGAATACTACGCACTTGTGCGGTTCCTGTTTTACCCGCCATCAGATATTGAAGGCCGTGACTAATACCACGTGCGGTTCCCCTTGGGCTATGTACGACATCTTTCATCACATCAAATACATAATCCCAGTTGGAAGCATCTCTTAATTTGACATCTGCTGGTGTATCCTGGAAATATCTGGGGAGTTCTTTGCCATCTGCAGAATGCAACAAACGTGCCTGCACCCAATGACCACGATTGGCTAAGATGGCAGTTGCACTTGCCAGTTGCAAAGGTGTGGCTAACCAATATCCTTGGCCAATACCAATACTTAAAGTTTCCCCGGGGAACCAAGGTTGGCGTCTTTCATTGCGTTTCCATTCTCGGCTCGGCATCAAACCACTAGTTGCATGGTCTACATCCACACTGGTTTGTTCGCCAAAACCAAATTTCGACATAAAATCAAAAATATTATCAATACCTAAGTTATAAGCAAGGTTATAAAAATAGGTATCATTTGAATACACCACAGACAAACGCAAATCCACCTTGCCATGCCCACTACGCTTCCAATTACGGTATTGGCGATCATCGTTAGGCAAACGATAATATCCAGGATCATAAATACTGGTATCACGCTTGACGACGTCATATTCCAACCCAGCTAAGGCCATAAAGGGTTTAACGGTAGAAGCTGGTGGATATTGTCCACGAATCGAACGATTGAATAGCGGTAAATCTGGATCTCGGCGTAAATCACGGTAAGTTTTACTATCAATACCACCAACAAATAAGTTGGGATCAAAACTTGGCGTACTGACCATAGCCAAAATACCGCCTGTAGCCGGTTCAACTGCCACAATAGCACCTCGGCGTCCTTGTAAAGCCTCATGCGCCACTTGCTGTAGCTGGCTATCTAAATGCAACACAAGGTTTTTACCAGGTTGAGGTGGTTGATACTCTAACACACGTAGAACACGCCCCCGCGCATTGGTTTCTACTTTTTGATAGCCGACCTCACCGTGCAAATCTGTTTCATAAAACTTTTCTACCCCTGTTTTACCAATATAGTGGGTGCCACTATAACGGGTACGATCGAGTTGATTGAGCTCTTCTTCATTAATACGGCCCACATAACCTAAGACATGCGCCATATAATCTTTTTGTGGATAGTGCCGTGAAAGTTGGGCTTCCACTTCCACCCCAGGTAACCTATGACGATTAACCGCAATTTGGGCAATTTGGGCTTCCGTCAACTGATCTAATAGTAAAGTCGGCTCGAAAGGGCGTCGCCTTTGCGCGGCGCGTTCGTGGATAAGCTCTTGATGTTCTTCATCTAATTTAAGGATGTGGCTAATGCGCTTGAGGACATTTTGTAAATCTTTGACCTGTTCGCGTACAATCGTCAAGCTATAACTGGGGCGATTATCCGCTAACAAAATACCGTTGCGGTCATAAATTAACCCCCGAGTCGGTGCCACCGCTTCCACATGAATACGGTTATTCTCTGAGCGTGTGGTATGCACATCATACTGTACAATTTGCAAAAATAGCATGCGACTGACCAAGCCCAACAGCATCACAATGACAATCACAATGGCGATCCAAGCACGCCGCTGGAAGACTTGATTTTCTTGATGGAGATCTTTAAAAGCACCTTTGACCGCTGTGTTTTTAGATGCTGAGGACGAACTCGAAGATGACATCTTAGCTCTCAACGTAAAACAATAGAGGGTTGACGTCTTCCCCACCTTGAAAGATGGAGATTGCTGGTTGTTGCCTTCCAAGTTCCTGCTTCATCATTATTGCCTGTTGCTCCTTGAGATTGCCCACAGAAACTGACACAAGCTTCACCTCCCGCGTGCTTTGCAATCATTTTCTGTTGGTGCTCTTGTAACCTGCTGGCACCTACCAAAATCGCCTCGTTTACCTTGATGGACATCCTTTTGGCAACCTTGATACAGATCTGCATGAAGAAGTGCCCACACCAAGCATGGGTACGCACACACAAAAAATTAGTGGCAGACGTACTCTTGCACGCACCCGAAGATCCGAAAAAGCAGGTTGGCTGACTCGGGCATCGGATAGAATCGATATGAGTAGGCACGCTAGGCGGTATTCATAAATCAACGATGATAAGGATGCCCTTGAGTAATCGACCAAGCTCGATAAAGCTGTTCTGCTAGTAAAACACGCACCAGAGGGTGAGGAAGCGTCAAATTAGAGAGAGACCAAAGTTGGTTAGCCCGTTGGCGGCAACTTGCATCCAAACCTTCTGGCCCACCGATCAAAAACACCAGATTTTGCCCTTGCATATGCCAACTTTCAAATTGATTTGCCAAAGCTTGCGTACTCCAAGCCTGGCCTTTTACTTCTAAGGCAATGACATGCTCATCTGCATCAATACGCGCTAAAATAGCTTCAGCTTCACGTTTCATGGCTTGGGCAAGATCAGCATTTTTACCACGTTGGCCGGCAGGAATTTCTTGAATCTCTAATCGATATTCCCTCGGAAAACGTTTTAGGTAAGTGATCACCCCTTCATTAACCCAAGCAGGCATTTTTTGCCCAACCGCCAAGATACGTATTTTCAATGCAACCTCCGCAAGTTCAGCGCGCAACCATTCCTAAAAGCTTTAGGGCGTTTGTGAAGAAGAAAGTGCCGTTTCGCTAGGAAATTGTGACCATAAACGCTCTAAATCATAAAACTGGCGCGTTTCAGGCAACATCAGATGCACCACAAGCTCGCCCAAATCGACCAAGACCCAATCTGTATTATTCTGACCTTCTACCCCTAAAGGACGATAACCGGCCTCTTTCATTTTCAGAACTAGGTTTTGTGCTAATGCATTTAGTTGGCGGGTCGAGGTTCCGCTAGCAATGAGCATAAAATCCGTCACACTGGTACTTTCACGCACATCAAGCAAGCAGATGTTTTGTGCTTTGATCTCTTCCAAGGCTTCAATCGCCAAGGCATTGAGGGGGATTTCTGTATAGGCGTGCATGGATTAAAGCAACCTCTTTAATAATGGAATCGACAAAGTAGGAATATTAGGCACCCCTTAAGCCAACATTTCACACCTAGCTTAAAGGTAGAGCCCTTGTTGTTGAATATAGGCCAAAACCTGATCGGGTAACCAATAGCGTGCTGAACGCCCTTGCGCCAATGCCTTGCGGATTTGTGTTGCTGAGATAGCTAAAGGTGTTTGCAATTGCATCAGTAACACCTTGCCACAAGGCAAGCGATGCAAAAGGTCAGCATTTTGTGTTTGATGTTGATCGAGCCAAGTTTGCAATTCTGCACTATAAAGCGCTTGATAATCAGGACGCGTTACCACCACAAGATGCGCATAGTGGGTGAGCTGACGCCATTGATACCAAGAAGGCAAACTAAGAAAACTGTCCATACCCACAGCCATCATCAAAGGGACTTGCGCACCTAAACGCGCACGCAAACTAGCTAGTGTATGTACAGACCAAGAGGCTTGATCACGTTCTAGTTCACAAGCATCTAACTGAAGACCTGCTTCTCCCGCAATCGCTAAAGACACCATATGCAAACGCTGCGCACTACTGGCAAGCGGTTGTTGACGGTGTGGCGGTTGATGACAGGGAATCAGGCGTACTTCCGCCACCGCGAGGCGCTCATAAAGCTCGACGGCGGTACGTAAATGCCCATGATGGATAGGATCAAAGGTGCCCCCTAACATGAGCACCCCTTGTCGATGTACTGACATTTTACTGGCGGATATGTCCATCACCCAACACAATATACTTTTGCGATGTTAAGCCTTCCAAACCTACAGGACCACGCGCATGGATTTTATCCGTAGAGATACCAATTTCCGCACCTAAACCATATTCAAACCCATCAGCAAAACGGGTCGAAGCGTTAACCATGACAGAGCTTGAATCCACTTCCGTTAAGAAACGACGCGCACGCGTATAGTTTTCGGTCACAATGGCCTCTGTATGTTGTGAGCTATAAGTGTTGATATGATCAATGGCGTCATCCAAGGAATCAACCACCTTGATAGATAAAATGGGCCCTAGGTACTCAGTCGACCAGTCTTCTTCCGTTGCCGCAATAACAGGTAAATGCGCACCTTGCAATAAAGCCAAGCTGACCTCACACGCACGCAACTCGACCCCTTTCGCAAGTAGATCTTGTGCAATACTTGGCAATAAGTTTGCTGCCACTTGTTGATGTACCAGCAGAGTCTCCATGGTATTACAAGTGCCATAACGTTGGGTTTTTGCATTTAAACTAATAGCCAGCGCCTTTTGTGCATCTGCATCTCGATCAAGGTACACATGGCAAATACCATCTAAATGTTTGATCACAGGGACGCGCGCTTCTTGCGTAATACGCTCAATCAGCCCCTTACCACCACGCGGCACAATGACATCAACGTAAGTATCCATACGAATTAAGGCGCCAACCGCTTCACGATCGGTGGTTTCAACCACTTGTACCGCATGCGCATTCACCCCCGCCTGCGCCAGCCCTTGTTGAATACAAGCAGCAATGGCACGATTGGAGTGCAGGGCCTCAGAGCCACCACGCAAGATCGCTGCATTACCAGATTTTAAGCACAGGCTCGCAGCTTCTACAGTGACATTCGGACGCGACTCATAGATAATACCAATCACCCCTAGAGGAACACGCATTTTTCCTACTTGAATGCCACTCGGGCGGTAGCGCATTTCGGTGATCTCACCAACAGGATCAGGTAGGCTCGCAACTTGGCGCAAACCTTCTAACATAGCTTCAATTCGTGCAGGTGTTAGTGCAAGGCGATCTAATAAGGCTTCTTCTAGCCCGCGCGCGCGACCTTGTTCAAGGTCCTTGGCATTGGCTTGCAGTAACTGCGGACTCGCTGCCTCTAATGCTTGCGCAATCGCATGTAAGGCGCGGTTTTTATCTTCTGTTGTAAGACGCGCTAAAGTCCGTGCTGCTTGACGTGCTTGGCGGCCTAAGGTTTGCATATAATCCTGTACCTGCATGAAAATTACCTACCTGTTGATTTTTGACGCGCATCAAATATATAGCGCAAGCTTGAGTAGCCGAAAAACAAAAAGTTACCTAAGATTACGCTAGTCTTATTGCAACGACAGTGCATCTAGGTGAGATGAGTGTCTGTGTTTGTGAATACCAGATTACAGCATTCAAGCAAGTGCATCCAAGTTGGTCCTTTTGTATTTGGGTTAACTTGGCATAACCTCACCAAAGGCATGAGTATAACACGACACTTCCGCCTCGGCTGAACAAGTCACACTCATTGCCACACACAAGATGCCGATAGAATAAGAGAGTACATGTGTGTACTTGCAAAGGCTGAGGGGATTCAATATAACCTCAAACCAGCACACATGGAGTGATTTATACGCTTGGAATAACAATGCATCCAAACTTTATTGATTATAAACCTTATGCGTTAACTCTAGGTGCCTTATGCTGGTGGGCGTTGGCATGGTCTCAACAAGCAGAATCTTGGTTACAAGTTGGCATTCTCACCAGTTTAGGCGCGCTTTTATTAGGACTTGCGTGGGCAATTTACCAGCACAAAGCGGCCGAGATTCGCATTTATGCTCATTTTGCTACAGCACATCTTGTGCTAATTTCCATCCTCAATACGCATTGGCTACTGCCTTTTAATCCTCACTGGTTATATTTGCAGCCGTTTGTCTTTTTCGCCTTGCTACCGTTCCAAACAGCGATCTGGAGCATGGCCGCTTATTCTTTACTCATTTGTATTTTGATTATGCTCGGTGACGATACTGTATATCGCTTGCAAATGCTGGTGCTCTATTGGATTTGCGCTACCTTGGCTGGTGTTGCCACTTACCATTATCTCAGTGCCAAACATCAATATTTGAGCCTTGCGCGACGCAATGATCTTACAGGCTTGCTCGATGCTCACCAATTGCAAGAAGATTTTAACCGCGAGCTCAACCGAGCAGCACGGGAACAAACCTTGCTGGCCTGTGTTTATGTGCGCCCACGCGTGCATACCAGTGAAGAAGTGAATACACTCGCCCAGATTCTCACGCACAACCTGCAAGCTTTCGAGCGCTCTTATCATAGTTTGGCACACAAGTCACAAACCGATTTAGTGGTATTATTGCCAACAAGTGATCTTGTCCAAGCGCGTGAACGCGTACATTGGTTAAGTCAACTACTTGCAAATGTGGACGCGCACATCTTTGCGGTTCTTGATGCACAACAAAGTCTTGCAAGTATCGAACAAGAAGCCCATCAAGCCTTTGCTCAACAGCCTGTACAAGCATTATCTATCAAGGAAGACACTCAAGCAGACAAGGAGACGCACTTACATGGCACTGCATGAGTACTCTGGAATTGCCAAACACAAAATAGTCGCTTGTATTTACGCTGCCTTAGCTATTTTATTGGCGGCCACTGCCTTACAAGCCTATTACCATGCTTGGTACTCCAGCATTTTATTGCCCGCATTAAGCGCACCTTTAATCGCCAGCTTTGCCGTTTACCGCTGGCTGATTACTCCTATACGTCAAGACTTAACGGCTTATCCTGTCTTGGCACTTTTAGCGCTTCAAGCTTGGCCTTTGGCCAATATTCCGCAAGCCCATGTTTTTCTATTACATTATGATTGGTTAATGCTGTTGCCTCTTCTAGGCTTTTTCCTTTTGCCGCTTAAATTAGGCACTTACTTTGCCTTGACAATGGCAGGATTTGCGGCATGGCATACTTATCATCTACATTGGCCTTGGATACAAGTCGCTAGCCAATATCTTATCTTTAGTGGTACAGGGTTTTTACTCGCCGCAGATCAAGCATGGCAGCTCAAGCGCTTAGAAAATTTTAGCATCCGTGATCGCACCACAGGGGCTTTCAATATCAATCATTTACATCAACGTTTGATTGCCGAAGTCAGCCGCGCACGCACCACACAACGCCCTTTATCCCTACTTTTAATCGAGCTGAATCAATACCCGCAGTTAGTGCAAGAATATGGCAGCACAAGCGCAGATACTTTATTGGCGCATTCGAGCCGAATCCTAATTCGTACTTGTCGCGTTGGCGATGAGCTGTATCGATACGACGCACAAACTTTGGTTTTACTACTTCCCAATACCACCACCAATGGTAGCTTAGTGCTGCGTGAACGCTTATATCACCAGTTACTGGATCAATTAGATTCCCCTTTAGGACCGGTCGATGTCAGCATGACACCTTTAACCCTTATTGCAGGTGAAAGTGCTGCTGAGCTCGAAGAACGTATCAGCAATAGTTGTATTCATAGCTTGCCTGAGCGTGTACAACTTTAGATGTTCTGTATCCCTTTCTTGTAAACCCCGTTGATACATACGGGGTTTGATTTTCTGCGGATTTTAACACTTGGATAACCTCGCCCAGCACCCCATTAGCCTTTGGTTAACCCAACACCCTGAATGGGTCTTGGTCAGCATAGGCCTCCTTGCCGCGCTAGAATCTTTGGCTGTAGTTGGCTTGCTTGTACCTGGCGTTTTACTGTTAGCCGCCGCCAGCTTTGTCGCAGGTCAGATGGAAATTTCTTGGCTGATGACTTTAGGGGCGGCAATGACAGGCGCCTTTCTTGGTGATCTGTGTGGCTTTTTGCTTGGTACAAGAGGGCGAACTTGGGTTTTAAGATGGAAAATTTGGCAAAAACATCCAGATTGGTTACCTAAAAGCGAAAAATTCTTTGTACACTACGGAATAGCTAGTGTATTTTTGGGCCGTTTTATTGGCCCCCTGCGCCCTTTAATTCCCTTAATCGCTGGTCTGTTACACATGCCCAGCAGGCACTTTATGGCAGTGAACCTAGTCTCATCTGTCATCTGGGCGCCCTTGTATCTAGCTCCTGGGTATTGGATTGGACAAGGGTGGACAAATGAAGCATCGACAGGGATAACCGTTATGATTCCTCTGGTATTGAGTGGCATTTTATTATTACTACTACTGGCATTTGTATTTTGGGGGCGCTTGCATTTACATCCGCAATACCCAGGCCCTTGGCAAGCACGTATCCAAGCTGTGCACCTAAAAATTCCTTGGCTGCACCCGTTTCACCAAGCAACTCATAGCCCATTAGCCACTTGGGTGTTAGCCCTTTTCAGCCTCCTGAGCTTTATTATTTGGACGCTTCTTTATCAACAACAAGTGTTCGCAGCTTGGGATGCACAAGTGTTGGCCTTAATGCAAACTTGGCAAACATCGACAGGACAGACCTTGATGCAAATGGTGAGTTTCTGGGGTGATTTGACTGGGGTGCTTGTGTTGTCTTTGCCTTGGGTTATTTACTTGGTATGGCGTAAAGCTTGGTGGTGGGTCGTGCATTGGTGTGTGGTACTTGCAAGTACTTCAGCCATCACCACCTTACTTAAACACAGTTTTGCACGTTTACGCCCGCATACACCAGAGCACCTTAGCCATTCCTTTGCTTATCCAAGTGCACACTCAAGTATTAGTGTGGCGCTTTTTGGGCTCATACTGACAAGTATTGCGGTACAGAAATCACCACCACATAGAAGTCTTTGGTATGTGCTGGCAAGCCTACCTGTACTAGCGACTTTAATTTCACGTTTATATTTACAGGTGCATTGGTTCTCAGATGTGATTGCAGGTGCTTTAATCGGCTTGGCTTGTGTCGCTTTAGGACGTGCAGGGTTACATACTTATGCCCCGCAAGCGCTTGTGGTCGATAAACTCCCTGCCGGCCGCTTACTGGCGCTGACCTGGATTATCATGTTGGTGCTGGGGATGCGCGTCTTTTTACCTGTCTAATCAAGGATTTTTGTGTTCACTTCTCGTACGCATCAGCCCAAAGCTTGGGCTATGGCAGAGCTTGCGCTAACTTCTGTACTGTTTGGTGGTACCGCGCTTTTTAGCAAACTCATTCCCCTTAATGCTTTAGATATGACCGCAGGACGCAGCCTCATTGCAGGGAGTGTTCTGCTGGCTATCTTCGCTTTACGGTCTTGGTGGCGTCGCCGTACCTCAGCAAACTCAACACAACACACCAGATCAAAGCCTGTGGGACTACTACGCCAAGTCAATTTGGGGCTCTTAATACTCTTAGGTGCCTTAATGGCAGCACACTGGGTCACTTACTTCCATGCCATGCAGGTCTCTAGTGTGGCATTAGGGATGTTAGCGCTTTTTACCTATCCAGTGATTACTGTGTTATTAGAACCTTTATGGACACGGCAACCCCTCGCTTGGCAAGATATAGTCGCTGCCTGTGTCGTCTTTGTGGGGGTCGCTTTATTATTGCCTTATAATCGCCAAGCTTGGCAGCAACTTGATGGGCAAATTACTGGGGTCTTGTGGGGCGTTGGTTCTGCTTTTTTGTTCGCCCTACGCAATGTTCTACAACGCCATTATCTGCAAGCCAGCTCACCTATATTAGCCATGGGGGTACAAGCTTTGGTTGTCGCTGCTTGTACTTGGCCTTGGGCTTCTTCTGCACTGAGCAACACAGACGCGCACACCCTCACCAATTTAGTCCTTTTGGGTGTTTTGTTTACCGCCGTCCCACATGCTTTGATGGTCAGTAGCTTGCGCGTTTTAGCGGCTAAAAGCGTGGCTTTAATCTCCTGCATTCAACCTGTGCTTGGCGCTTTGTTTGCTTGGTGGTTACTCGGTGAAGCAATCACGCCCACTATTTTATTAGGTGGTGCCTTGATTCTAGGCGCCGCATGGACGGAAGCGCGCCGCGCTTAACTATCACAATAAAGGCTACTCACGTAAACGTCGGTGCGTCAAGGCAGGTAATTGCTGGCGCACTTCTTGCAACCTTTGCGGCTGGATTTCTGCCAATAAAATATTTGGTTCCTCAGCCAGCTCAGCCAGTATCTCGCCCCAGGGATCAACTAGCATAGAATGTCCATAAGTCAGACGACCACCGGCATGACATCCAGTTTGCGCAGCAGCCAGTACATAGGCTTGATTTTCTACCGCACGCGCCCTCAATAATAAATGCCAATGCGCTCGCCCAGTCGGCACAGTAAAAGCCGCAGGAATAATCCATAAATCAATGTCTTGCAATTGGCGAAAAAATTCCGGAAAACGCAAATCGTAGCAGATTCCAATCCCTACGCGCCCCCAAGGTAAGTCCAATGCTTGTACCTGATCCCCAGCACAAATACTGCGCCCCTCATCATAAGTTTCATTTTTTCCCTGATAACTAAACAGGTGCATTTTATGATAATGATGAATACAAACCCCTTGTGGATCAAAAACTAAGCAGGTGTTATAGACTTTACCTGCCTGTTCAGATATTAAAGGAAGACTCCCTGCAACTAAATAAATGCCTAATTCTGCAGCCAACTGGCTCAAGCGTGTTTGTATTGGACCTTGCTGATAAACTTCGGCAATCTGCTGTTTTGCCTGTTCGTCTGGATGTAATAAGGGAAAATATTCTGGCAAAGCAACTAAATCTGCTCCTTGTGCAGCGGCTTGGCGTACACCCTGTTCTGCCATGTGTAAATTTTGCTCTAAATCGGCGCTTGAGGTCATTTGTACACTGGCGACTTTCACCACTTGTGTCAGCATCCTTTTACTCCTCCAAGATAAAATTCTCTGTCGCATTGCGCCTGAGGTCTGCTACCATCTTGGGCACTTGATATTTTACGGTTTGATTTTCCTTGCACCCTGTTACAGAGGATACTTTGATGGAACTTGCATGTCTTGACCTAGAAGGGGTTTTGATCCCAGAAATTTGGATTGCTTTTGCGGAAAAAACTGGGATTGAAGCGCTGAAAGCCACTACACGCGATATTCCAGATTACGATGTACTCATGCGTCAGCGCTTACGCATTTTGGAAGAAAATAACCTGAAATTACCGGATATTCAGGCTGTTATCGCAGAACTTTCTCCATTAGAAGGTGCTGTTGATTTTGTCAATTGGTTGCGTGAACGCTTCCAGGTCGTGATTTTATCAGACACCTTCTATGAGTTTGCTATGCCACTGATGAAGCAACTTGGCCATCCAACGTTACTTTGCCATAAACTAGAAGTGGATGATCAAGGGCGTGTTATTGATTACAAGCTGCGCCAACCTGATCCTAAACGCCAAGCAGTACGCGCGTTCCAGTTGCTTAATTACCGCGTGCTTGCTGCTGGAGATTCCTACAATGACACCACTATGCTGACGCAAGCTGAGGCGGGTATCTTGTTCCATGCCCCACAAAATGTGATTCAGGAATTCCCACAGTTTCCAGCAGTCCACACGTATGAAGATCTAAAAGCAGCTTTCCGTCAAGCTAGCTTACGCGATATTTAATTCGCAAAACGGGCAGTCTTTGATGCCTGCCCGTTTTTCTTCTCTTCAGCTTTAACATGCTTCTTAAGATTTTTCACACCAAGTATGCCACATCTGTCGGTAAAGCCTTTCCAAGTCTTGAGCAAACAAAAGCGTATTAAACAAAGGCGCACTGAGTCTTTGTTCTGCCAAACGTTGGCGTAACTGGGCGAGCTCTCCTTGTGGATCCTGCGCCAAAGCGATCGCACGCGTTTGATAGGTCTGGCGATCAGGGACAATCAACTCAGGTAAATGCATCGCCTGGAGCAAACTTGCTGAGACTCGGGAAGCGAAGTGTTGACCTTCTATCGCCAATACAGGCACTCCAGCCCATAAAGCATCACTGGTTGTTGTGTGACCGTTCACTAACTCTGTATCTAACACCAAATCCGCACATCCAAGCCGCGCTAAATGATCAGGTTTAGCCGCACGATCTGCAAAGATTAAACGCTCTGCAACCCCTTGACGCTCTGCATAAGTTAAAATATTCGCTTCTGCAACCGCATTAGAACGCAACAACCAAAGATAGCTATGAGGGCAGACTTTCAGAATCTCTAACCAAATATGTAGGATATGTGGCTGAATTTTATAATTTTGATTGAAGGAGGCAAAAATAAAGCCATCTTCAGGCAGCCCTAGATCCGTACGCGTTGGCCGTGGTTCTGTAATCGCCTGCTCCTGATCATTCACCTGATAAGTGTGCGGCATATAAGCAAAGGTTTCATTAAAATAAGCTTGGTATTCAGGGGGCGTAACTATCCGGTCAGTAATCACATAATCAAAAAAATCCGCGCCACTCGTCCCTGGGAAACCCAGCCAAGTCACTTGCACAGGTGCAGGACGTTGCGCACAAATCTCTAACCGCGAACCCTTGGTAAACCCTTTTAGATCGACCAAAATATCAACTTCATCTTGATAAATACGCTCAGCGGCTTGGCGATCATTCAATGGGCGTAAATCAACAAAATCATCACAGCCAGCCACAATACGCTGACGATACTCGCTATGATCAGCCCGTCCATAGGAATAACCAATAATCTCAAATGCTTGATGATCGTGATTTTTAAATAAACTCGCGATTAGGTGGGCAGTCGCATGGGCGTGATAATCACAGGATAAATAGCCAATTTTTAGACGTTGATTTGTGTTGAAACTTCGGTGGCTAAAATCAAAGGGTGCATATTGAGCAACCGCTTTTTTAGTCAAGCGCGCTTTCACTTGGGCCACTTGTTGATTGAGTGCCAAATCATCGCAATGGGTGATATTAGAAAAAGGTGACTCAATACTGGACCAATCTTCTTCTTGCAAGGCTTGCTGGGTAATTTGATCAACACGCACGCTCAATTCGGCGATTTCATCCCAAGCGCACAAATGCTGCAACTGGTACAAAAGATTAGAATAATTGCGTCTGTATTCAGGCTCATACTGGATTGCCAAACGATAATGTGCCGCCGCTTGTTCACGTTTGGATAAAGCCGCCAAGGTATTACCTGCATTCCGATGCGCCAAGCCATACTCTGGTTGTAACTCGGCCGCTTTTTGGAAAGCACGCGCAGCTTCCTCCGTTTGCTGATTGCGGTCAAGCGCGACGCCAAGCGAGTTCCAAATTTGCGCATCATCCGGCCGCAATTCCAATAAACGCCGAAACACATCTAAACTTGCACCCACCCCTTGGGTATCCCGCAGGTACTTAGCATATTCTTTAAGCAAATCAATATCATCTGGTAAGGCCGCCAAACCTTGACCCAGCAAGCGCCCTATTTCTTCTGTGCGTTTGAGTTTGCGTAAGACATGCAGCGCATTTTTATAAGCAAGTCGATAAGTTTTATCTAAAGCTAACGCCTGATAATAGCATTCTATCGCGGCTTCTGGTGCTTGATTACGATTTAAAAGGTGGGCTAAGTTATTATAAACCCTAGGATTTTTATCATCGAGTGTCAGTAAAGTTTGATAAGCTTTAATCCCAGCAGCATAGTCTTGGGTTTCTGTGTATAAACGCCCCTCGAGCAAAAGCACCTGCTTATGTTTGGGAGCAATACGTTTGGCTTGCTGCACCTTTTGGGTACAAATGATGAAATCTTTAGCAGCAAGGGCTTGCTCAGCTTCCTTACAAATCTGCGGCAATAAACGTAAGCCCTGTTGATTTGGCAGAGGATGACGTGTTTTTTTAGGCGCTTTTTTTTTAGCCATGCAAAAAGATCCTTGTTGCTTTATTCAATAAAAACCACTTGCGCTCTCTCGACACCTAAACCGCCTGTGTCGGAATCCTTAATGCTTTCGGCATGGAGAAGGTGATATTTTCTTGGCGACCGACCAGCTCTTGCGGTGCTTGTGCGCCCCAAGCCACTAAGCGTTCAATCACATCCTTGACCAAGATTTCGGGCGCAGACGCACCAGCGGTAATCCCAATACAGGCCACCTGCTCCAACCACTCGGGTAATAAATCCTGCGCGCCATCAATCAAATAAGCACGGGTCCCCATACGCTGTGCCAACTCACGCAACCGGTTGGAGTTAGAACTGTTTGGGCTACCGACCACCAAAACCACATCCGCTTGTTGTGCTAACTGCTTCACTGCATCTTGGCGGTTTTGCGTGGCATAACAAATATCATCTTTCCGTGGGCCTTCAATCTGCGGGAAGCGATCACGCAGGGCTTGGATCACCTGAGCGGTATCATCCACAGATAAGGTCGTTTGGGTGACATAGGCTAAGCCGTGTTGATGTCTAGGCTTGAGCCTTTGCACATCCTCCACGGTTTCAATCAAATCAATGCGCCCCCCGGCTTGCGGATCATAACGCCCCATAGTGCCTTCCACCTCTGGATGCCCTGCATGGCCAATCAGGATGCAATCATAGGCTTGCTGGCTATAACGCAGCACTTCCATATGCACCTTAGTGACTAGGGGGCAAGTGGCATCAAACACCTGCAAGCGGCGGCGTTCAGCTTCGGCTTGTACCTGTTGGGAGACCCCGTGGGCGGAGAAAATCACAATCGCCTGATCAGGCACTTCGTCCAGTTCATCAACAAAATGCGCCCCCCGGGCTTTCAGGCTTTCGACCACAAATCGATTATGGACCACCTCATGACGGACATAAATGGGTGGGCCGAACACATCCAAAGCACGGTTGACAATTTCAATGGCGCGATCCACACCAGCGCAAAATCCCCGTGGATTCGCTAACAAGATCTGGGCGCCTGCGGCGGCTTGATCCTTTGGCATTAGGGCGCCTCCACATGCAAAATCTTTACTTTAAAAATCAAAGTCCGCCCCGCCAAGGGGTGATTAAAATCAATCAGCACACTTTTTTCTTGAATCTGCGCGACCACCCCGGGTAACTCGCTACCGCTGGCATCCGTAAAGGAAAGCACCAGACCTCTTTCTAAATCCTGTCCTGCAAATTGGTCTTTCGCAAAACGCTGCACATTGCTGGGGTTATGCTGCCCAAAGGCTTGTTCTGGTGGCAAGGTATAGGTGGCTTCTTGACCGGCGCCCATGCCTTCTAAGCAGGTCTCAAAACTTGGCGGCAAGTTGCCATCCCCGATCACCAAGGTGGGGGCTTGCGCCTGTGCAAAGGTGGAATCTATCACCTGGCCGTCTTCTAATTCCAGCGCGAAATGTAAACACACTCGGCTGCCGGTTTGGATTAAGGCTTGTGTCATGGGGGGGTCTCCTGAGTTGAGGATGCGCGCGAGGATGCGACTGAGGTTTTCGGCCATAAAGCATCATAAGCCATCATAAGAGCGCCTAGGCTAATGGCCATATCGGCCACATTAAAGGCGGGGAAATACTTTTGTTGCCAGTGCAGGGCGATAAAATCCACCACATACCCCAGCAACCAACGATCATACACATTGCCAAGGGCGCCGCCGAGAATCAAAGCCAAAGCGATAGCGACCAGGGTGTCTTGCTTGGATAGGCGCGCCAACCAGACCAATAAAATGACGATAGTCAGGCAGGCAATGCCAATAAAAAACCAGCGTTGCCAACCGCTTTGATCGGCTAAAAAACTGAAGGCGGCGCCTGTGTTATGCAGCAAGGTGAAATCAAGAAAAGGCGTGATGGGCCAGAGTTCACCATAGGCGAGGTTTTGGCTGATCCAGGTTTTGGTGAGCCAATCCAAAGCAAAGACGCCAAGCGATAACCACACCCAAGCGAGCTGCCCGCAGATTTTTTGTTTTAACATACATCTCCTTGATCAGGCGGTTTTGCATCCCCTGTTGTGTTGCGCGGCGGGGGGCTTTTTTGGGGTAAGATCTGGGGTAAGATGAAAAAAAGGACCCTTAAACCCATCGAAAAACCCCGCACCTCACCGCCTTTTTTTAGACTCGTTTCCGCTGGAAAAAGTGTCTTAAAGGGTTTATTTCAACTGAGGGCATTTTGCCAACTTTCTTTTAACGCCTGCGCCGATTGTGCCCAATGGAAATCAGCGGCACGGGCTAAGCCGGCGTGGCGCAATTGCGCGCGGGCGGATGCATCTTCCAGTAACCCGCGCAAGCCTTGGGTGATCTCAGTGATAGAAAAAGGGTCCACCCAATGCGCGGCGTGCGCGGCGACCTCAGGCATAGCACTGGTATTGGCGGTCAGTACAGGCACCCCAGAGGCCATGGCTTCTAAAATCGGCATCCCAAACCCTTCATAACAAGAGACATACGCCAACACACTGGCCGCGCCCAACACTTGTGGCAAATCGGCTTGAGGCACATAACCTAAACGACGTGCGCGCCCGCGTGCTTCCAAAGCTTGGATATCCGCCAACAAATGGCTATCTTGCCAGCCTTTACCACCGACAATCACCAAGGGATAGGCGTGTTGCAAGGCTTCGGGTAAGGCCTGATAGGCGCGCACTAAATGACTGAGATTCTTACGCGGTTCTAAAGTGCCCAAAGCCAGCACATACTGCTTTGGCAAGGCATAACGGGCACTGATCGCGGTGCGCGCTTCTGGGGTTAACGGCTGGAAGGCAGCACTGACGGCGGGATAAATAATATCAATTTTTTCTGGTGGTAAATCAAAGGCTTGGATTAACTCCTGCCGAGTAAATTCCGAGATCGTCTGCACCCGACGGGCTTGTTGTAAAGCTTGGGGTAATTGCTGCTGCAAGCGCTGCAAATTACTGGGGTGGATCAACTCGGGATAACGCAGGTACGCCAGATCATACACCACAGGCACAAAAGGACGTGTCAGGCTGACGGGGATAAAATTCGGTTCCCAATACAGATCGGCTTTCTGTAATGCCTGCTGACTTTGCCAAGCTAACCAACGCTGATAACTGGATTGGCTGCCGGGGATTTTTTTGATCCAGGTGCGGACTTGTTGCTGCCATCCAGGGCGTTGGCCTGCGGAGGTTGCCGCTTGTGTGGCGGTCACCAGATCAGCGAGTTGCGCTTGCGTATACTGACGATGGCCGGCAAAGCCGCTCAACTTAAAATGGGTGCCTTCAATCTCTGGATGCGCCAACACCTGCGCCAATAACTCACGGGTATAGTGGCCGATGCCGGTTAAAGGGTTCATTAAGGGATCCAGATTGATGATCACCTTGGTGGTAGACAGGGGGGACGGCATAGACTCAGGCATGAGGGACCGTCTCCTGACGACCGTATTGGTCTTCAAAACGCACAATATCGTCTTCGCCAAGATAGGTACCGGTTTGCACTTCAATCAGCTTGAGCGGAATCACCCCGGGGTTTTCTAAGCGATGGACAGTCCCTAAAGAAATATAGGTGGATTCATCCTCAGATAATAAAGTGCTTTCTAGCCTCTGCGGATCTGTGGCACTTGCGGTAAGCACACGGGCAGTCCCTTGCACAATCACCCAATGTTCGGCGCGATGATAATGCATCTGTAACGAGAGGCTTTGCCCTGGGTTGACCACGATTTGCTTGACCTGAAACCCTTCTCCATGCACCAGGGTTTGATAATAGCCCCAAGGGCGGTACACCCTTTGATGGGTTTCGCATTCGGGGCGCTGGGCTTGTTTGAGTTGCTGGACAATGTGTTTCACGTCCTGGGTTTGGTCTTTATGCGCCACCAAAACCGCATCATCGGTTTCCACCACAATCACATCTTGCATCCCGACCGTGGCCACCAGGCGCGCGCTGCTATACACATAGGCATTGCGGGTGTTATGGGTGAGCACATCCCCGTGGGTGTACACGCCTTGGGCTTGGCCTGCTTGCATCACCTCCCATAAAGCATCCCAAGCGCCTACATCACTCCAACCGGCCTGCAAAGGAAACACCACGCCGGCTTGGGTGTGTTCCATCACGGCATAATCAATCGAATCCGCAGGGCAGGCGGCAAAGGCTTGCGCGGGCAAACGCAGAAAATCTAAATCCTGTTGCGCGCCTTGGTAGGCGATTTTGCAAGCCTCCAAGAGCGCGGGGGCATGGGTTTCGAGTTCTTCTAAATAGCGGGAGGCACGCATTAAAAACATGCCGCTATTCCAATAATAATCGCCGGCATCCACATAGGCTTGCGCTTGCGCTTGCGGGGGTTTTTCGACAAAGCGGGCAATAGCAAAGCCCCCATCAGCACGCGCCTTGCCACGTTGGATATAGCCATACCCTGTATGGGCGCAGGTGGGCACAATCCCTAGGGTGACTAAAGCCCCTTGGGCGGCGGCGGTGCTGGCTTGTGCGATTTGCGCAACAAAGGCGGCGGTATCCTGAATCACATGATCGGCAGGCAATACCAGCATTAAAGGATCTTCGCCCTGATGCAATAAGTGCAAAGCCGCTTGCGCGACTGCGGGGGCGGTATTACGTCCACAAGGTTCGAGCAAAATGGCACGCGCCTGCTGGCCCAGTTGTTGGATTTGCTCGGCCACTAAAAACCTGTGGTCTTGGTTGCAGACCAGGATAGGCGCTTGGATCCCCGTATCCAGCCCCTGAAGGCGTAACAGGGTTTGTTGTAGCATGGAGGCGTGTGCATCTGTGAGGTTTAAAAATTGTTTGGGATGATGCTCACGCGAGACCGGCCATAAGCGGCTGCCTACACCACCGGAAAGAATCACAGGGGTAATCACACAAAACTCCTTGCTTGCAAAAATCGCTTGCCAAAATCAGTACGGATGCCAGTGAGTGACCAAAAGACGCACTGGTTTGTGTCCACACCAAAACAAAGCCCGTTAAGGGGCGCGGTTATAAAAGCCTTTCACCAAGGTCAGGGCGATAATTTTTAAATCGAACCCCAGTGACCAATGATCAATATAAAAAAGGTCGTATTCGATCCGTTGTTGCATTTGTTGCAGATCTTGGGTTTCCCCGCGTAAGCCATTGACTTGCGCCCAACCGGTAATGCCGGGTTTGATGCGGTGGCGCTGCATATAGGCTTCGATTAAATCCTTGTAATACTCGTTATGTTCCAGTGCGTGGGGACGCGGCCCGACAATCGACATGCGCCCTTGCAGGACATTAAAAAACTGCGGCAGCTCATCCAAGCTCGTCCGCCGCAGTAGCGCCCCGAGGCGGGTGATTCTGGGGTCCCCTTGATAGGCTTGGGTCAACTGGCCTTGGGCTTCTTGATGCAGGCGCATGGTACGAAATTTATAGATTTTAAAATCACGGCCATCTAATCCGGTGCGGTATTGCTTAAATAAAATCGGGCCTTGGCTGGTGAGTTTGATGGCACAGGCAATACACAGCATCACCGGGAGGCTGATCAGAAAAAACACTAAACCTAAACAGCGATCTTCGAGGGCTTTGATCCAGCGCGCCGCGCCATCCAGGGGGCTGCGGTTGAGATCCAGGGTATAAATCCCCGCCACTTGGGAAACGCTATGGTTGAGTAAGCGCACATCGGAAAGATCCGGAATATAGCGAATATCCACCAAAACATGCGCCAGTTGATCCAGCAGTTGGCGCACTTGTGCCCCATAGCTTAGGGGCAGGGCAATCCAGATTTCGCGACAACCGGCTTGCAGGGCTTGTTGGATTTGCGTCTGCAAGCGGGTGCTTTCTGTGGGCGCATCTAGCGGTGTCTCTGTGGATGTTTCTGTGGATGGAAAAATCACTTGCGCGCCAAGGCAAAAGCCGGCATCGGGTTGGGCCTGCAGACGGGTGTGCAGTGTATCAATGGCTGCCGGGGTGCCGATCACAAGCACGGGTTTCAGGTTCCAGCCTTGGGCGCGTACTAGGCGCAAAAGTTTATACACCAGGATACGGCTGCTGACCGCGAAGACAAGTCCCAAGGCGCACCAGATTAAGGCCCAAGCACGCGGCAGGGCGTGCATTTCTTGGATCAAAAAGGCGCTGGCCACCAAAAGCGCAAGGGTCAGTAACCAAGCAAGCATGACTTGACCGACCAGGCTGGTCAGGCTGCGACCACGCCATGAGCGATATAAACCACATAAGCCGCCGACCCAGACCAGGAGCACACTGGCACCTAGGCTGATCAAGGCATGCTTGCTGAACTCGGTGGCAGGGGCTAACCAAGTGAAGGATTCTGCTAGCCACCAAGCCAGCCAAGCGGCGGCTAAGCTGAGGGCCAGATCCAGCAGGCGGGTGCTATGGGCGAGCCAATCCAAAGGGCCGGTTTCTGTGATCTTCACCAATCAGACCTCACACCTTAGGTTCGGCTGGACTCCGCAGGCGGGGTTTGGCCTGCAAAAATCAAATCCACCAGTTGCAAATCCTTGCCTTGTAAGTTGCCAACCGCGGCTTGCAATTGTAGGCGGTTGAGTAGATAGCGGTGCAGACCTTCCACATGCTGGATTTGGATATCAATCAGGCGCGCGCGCGCATCGAGGACATCCACAAGATCACGCAGACCGAGGCGGTTCCCTTGTTCGGCGGCTTCTAAATAGGCTTGGCTGGAACGGAGAGATTGCTGCAGGGCGTGCAGGCGTTTGACATCCCCTTGTACACCCGCGACATGCTTACGAATCGCTTGCTCGGCATTGTTGAGTTCTTGGCGATGGCGGGCTTGCTCACTGGTGAGGCGGTGGCGCGCTTGTTGGCTACTGGCTTGGGTGTGGCCACCTTGATATAAAGGCAGGCTGAGTTCCACCGAGGCCACCGCATCTGTGCGTTCGCGCAATTCATCGTCGGCACTGCGGTCCGTCCAACTTAAGCGGAGGTTGACCTCAGGCCAATATTGGCTTTGTTGCACTTTGACTTCACGTTCGGCGGCACGAATATAGGTATTGGCCAAGCGCACATTCAGGTTGTGCGGGGCTTGTTCAAGCCAGTGATTGGCATCCGGTAAGGCTTGGGGTAAGGGGTATTGGCTGCCATCAGGAATGGGTAAATCCGGTAGGCTTTGTTCGCGGCCGGTGAGGCGTTGCAAATCGGCGCGCGCTAAGGTCAGATCATTATCCGCTTGCACTTGCTCGGCGCGGGCTAAATCTAAACGCGATTGGGCTTCCAGCTTGTTGATTCTATCGCCGACGCCCAATTCAAACGCACGGGTCGCTTGTTGATATTGCAGGGTCAAGGCTTCGACTTTTTGCGTCATCAGGCGGACTTTTTGCTGTGCCAACAAAGCCGCGAGCCAGATTTCAGCACTTTTCAGCGCCAGGGTTTGCTCGGCCAGCGCCAGTTTATAATCCGCAGCGGAGGCGATGTATTCGGCCTTTTGGTACCTTTGCCAACGCTCCATGCTAAACAAGGGTTGGGTGAGACTCACCTGCACATAGTGGCTAGCGATTTGCCCACTGGAACGTTCCATTTTGGCATCATAATACCCACTGTCTGGGTCCGTATAAATATTGTCGGAATCTTCATACGAGTACCCTGTGTTGACACGCACATCCGGCAGTAAAGCGGCACGGGCTTTGGGACGCTCGGCGATTTCTGCCGCTTGGTTGGCGCGCGCAACTTCAATTTCTGCATCATAGGCGCTGGCTTCTCGGTAGATCTGCGTGAGCGTGGGCGCAGGTGTTAACACCAAAGCCTGGGCGCTGGGGCGATTTATCGACGAGTTAACAGGCGCACCCTGGCCGGTTTGTGCCCAACTGGGGCTGGCAAGGCTGGCAATCAAGGCGATCACAAGAGGCCGCAAGGCGGCCGCTGGGGTCTTGGGTGTGGCAAACATGGGGCAAGCTTCCTGTGGCATAGACTGGGGCTTTCTTTCCGTTATTCTTCTTTAAGCGCGCGCGCAAAGGTGTCTTCTAGCGGTTTGGCTAGATAGCGCACCAGGGTGCGTTCGCCTGTGTTGAGCATGACTTCCGCCGGCATCCCAGAAAGCAGTTGCATATTTTCGTTCATATCTTTGCGGCCTTGCTCAGTCACGCGCACGCGCACCTGGTAATAGGGCATCCCAGTGGCTTGATCCACTAAGCGATCGGCAGAAACATGAATCACTTCCCCTTCGATCACCTTGGTCAGGCGTTGGTTAAAGGCGCTAAAGCGAATGTTGGCTTCTTGTCCCAGATACACACTGTCGATATCTGCCGGATTGACGCGGGTTTCAATCACAAAATCATCATTGCGCGGCACGATACTTAAAATGGGCCGCCCAGGGGCAATCACGCCACCCAGGGTGTGAATTTCCATACCGACAATCGCCCCACTGACCGGGGCACGGATTTCTGTACGGGCCACCGTATCTTCTAGGGCGCGGAGTCTTTCTTGGTAATCGGCAACCTGGGTTTGAACTTCGCGCAGGCGTTCGGCGACTTCTTGTTGGAAGGCTTGCTTACGCACGATCACTTGGAGTTCGCTTTCACTGGCTTGGATACGCAAGCGGGCGATTTCGGATTCTCGGCTGGCGATTTCCCCTTGGTATTGCAAGATGGCGCGTTCTAGCTCACGGATTCTTTGGTTGTCCCCGAGACCTTCGCGGTACAGGGTACGGAAGTCGTCGGCTTCGGCTGTCAGGGAGGCAATGCGTTGCTGATTGGTACGGATGGCGCTTTGCAGGCCACGGATTTGCTCGTCAATTTGGCCGACCCGTTTTTGCATGGCGTCCAGCTCGTTATTGAGGGAGGCGCGCCGTACTTGGAAAAGTTGCCTTTGGACAGCCAGCACTTCTTTGATGGCTTGGTGATCTTGTTCTAGATCTAGCAATTCCTGCGGGAAGGTCAGCTCGCTTTCGGTTTGTTCGGCAATCAAACGTGCCTCACGCGCGCGCGCAATCCGGTATTGGGAACGGGCAATATCCAGTTGCGCCAGCGGTTGGGTGTTATCCAAACGAACCAATAAATCCCCTTGGTTGACATGATCGCCATCTTTCACCAAGAGATCTGCCACTATGCCGCCCTCTAAATGCTGGACGGTTTTTTTGTAGGATTCGGCGGAGACAATCCCAGGGGCCACAATCGCGCTGGAGAGTTTAGCTAAAGCGGCCCAAGCACCAAATAAACCAAAGCCCAATAACAGCACCATCATCCCTAAGCGCCGGTATTTTTTATCATCCAGCGGCAGGGGAATTTGGGTGTCTAGCAGGGGAGTCTGCTCAGTAGCGGGGGGACGCACCCCAGGGGTTTTGGTGCGTTCTGATTCGATCAGTTCGCTCATGCTTGGGAACCTCTTTGCGGGGCAGTTTGACCAACGGCTTTGGCGGCTTGATTGGGTAGGGCAGTAAATTGCGCCATCACTTGATCGCGTGGCCCAAACATGTGCACTTGCCCTTCCCGAAGGACCAGAATTTTATCGACGCCACGGAGAATACTGGGGCGGTGGCTGATCACAAAGACGGTGGCTTTTTCTTGCTTGAGTTGGCTAAGCGCGTGGATTAACGCCGCTTCCCCTTGATCATCCAGGTTAGAATTGGGCTCATCCAACACCAAAAAGCGTGGGTGTCCATAGAGGGCGCGTGCTAAACCAATCCGTTGACGTTGACCACCGGATAAAGCACCACTGGTGGCCCCGATGGGGGTATCGTAGCCCTGCGGGAGGCGCAAAATCATCTCATGCACGCCGGCTTTGCGCGCAGCAATCACCACTTGTTCTGGATCAAGCTCACCAAAGCGGGCGATGTTTTCGCTAATGGTGCCATCAAAAAGTTCGATATCTTGCGGCAAGTAGCCTACATGGGGGCCTAGCTCGTCTCGGTTCCATTGGCTGATGTCTGCCCCATCTAAACGGACTTTGCCCGCTTGCGCCGGCCAGATCCCTAAAAGAACGCGCGCTAAGGTGGATTTGCCCGCCGCACTGGGGCCGATCACGCCGACACTTTCCCCTTGATCGACCGCAAAACTAATCCCCCGCAACACCGGGCTTTGCCCTCCCGGCGGTACCGCTATCACACTTTCGGCAGTCACCTTGCCTTCCGGATCCGGAAGGGACATCCCGCGGGTTTCTGCTGGAATCTCCTCGAGTAATTCCTCTAAACGCTCATAGGCTCCCCGCGCACTGATAAAGCCTTTCCAACTGCCAATCATCATATCAATCGGCGCTAGGGCGCGGCCCATAATAATGGAGCCGGCAATCATCATCCCAGGGCTCATCAGGTTTTCTAACACCAGATAGGCCCCTAATCCCAAAATTAAGGATTGAAACAGGGTACGCAAGGTTTTGGAGGCATTGGCCAAGACGCCGGCGCGGTCGCTGGCAAGGGATTGCTTGGCGAGAAATTCTTGGTGTTTATTTTTCCAACGGCCACGAATATTAGGTAACATGCCCATCGCGTGGAGTACTTCGGCATTACGTAGGTTACTAGTAGCTAGGCTGCTGGCTTGAATATGCTCACTATTGGCTGCCGCCAGAAGTTTGTTAGTCGATTTTTCGTTAGTGATCGCCAAGATCATTAAAATCACCCCAGCACCTGTGGCAAACCAGCCGTAGAGGGGATGCATTAAAAAAAGTACCGCTAAGTAAATAGGTACCCAAGGCGCATCAAAAAATGCAAACAATCCATTACCGGTCAAAAACTGACGTAGACTCGTTAAATCATTAAGCGGCTGGGCGGATTGTGGACCTGGGCGGCGGACACTTCGGGTAAACATCGCAGTATATAAGCGTTCACTTAAATGCATATCGAGGCGGTTACCCACGCGAATCAGCACCCGCGAGCGTACGAATTCGAGTAGGCCCATAATCGTAAAGAGGAAAACAACGATCAGCGTCAGCATCAGCAAGGTTTCTTCGCTGTGGCTCGACAGCACCCGATCATAGACTTGCATCATATAAATCGGTGGTACCAGCATCAGGAAGTTAATAAAAAGGCTGAAAAAGCCGACCGTCACAAAGGAATTACGGCACGCTTGCAGTGCGAGGCGCAAATCCGAGGGTCGCTTGGTCTGTTTCATAGAAAGTCCAATATCTCGACAGCAACAAATAAATAAGTCATCACCCTTTAAGTACAAACTCAGGCATCAAAACACTTAAGCGACTTACAGGCACGTTTTAAAGCACTTAAAGGAAATGGCGCTTATGATACCAAAAACAACCCCTAGGGATAGGAAAAAGGCGTACCACTTATGATACATTGCAACAAAACATCGGCTTTGCTGAGGTACAAATCAACCTCTAAAAGGGCAGGGCTTTGCTTTACCATCTGCGCTTGTTAAACTGGCCGGCTTGAAACTTTCTTATCACTTTTTTCTTCAACCCCTTTGCTTTCCTAGGAGCCGATATGAGCCAAGAAAACGCAGCTAGTCAAAAAATTAATATTGACGGACAAGAATATGCTGTCAGTGATTTAAACGAGAAAGCACGCAATCTGATTGTGAATTTACGCGTAGCTGAGCAAGAGCTTGCTCGCTTACAGCAGCAAACTGCTTTAGTGCAAACCGCGCGTATGGCCTATGCCAATGCTCTAAAAGCAGAATTACCACCATCACCTACCGCTACTGAAGATAAATTCAGCTTCTAAGCTTTCGCTATGTATCAAGGTGTTAAAGCCTTGATACATCAGTCTTATCATCTATTTAAGGGATTTTATTCATTTATGGCTGCTGACTTTTGGTGCGCAACCCATATCAGCTTTCGCTTTGACCCTCAACAAGACCGCCTCGTGTGGATTCTACATACCCAAGCGCGACAAAGACGTGACTTTTACATCACCAGGCGTTTACTTGCGCATTTATTTAGCAAAATTCCCACATGGTTACAAGCGCAACACCCTATGGCAGATCGTATGTTAAGTACCCATCAACAAACGCTGGCTTGGCATGAATTAACACAGGCAGAACGCCAATTGCAACCAAGTCAAGATACACCACTACCTGAGGTAACAGAACACTTGCTTTTGGAGGAAATCAGCCTACGTACGCAAGCTGATGCGCGTATTGGTGTTTACTTACGTACTACGGATGAAACACATTTTAGCTGCGCGCTAATTATCACCCGTGAACATTTACTCCATATTTTAACCCTAAGCTATCGCTACAGCTGCCAAGCTGCTTGGGCACTCACAGACCCTTTTGCACAAACACGTCAAGCAGCTCAACAAAACCCCCAAGTGCATTAACCCACAGGCACATAACCCCATAAGCGTTAAAGGTTTGGCGCGAGCATTTGGTTAGACAAGTTATAACGGCTAGGCTCTTCTGGCCCAACCAGTTTACCCAAGTCCTGATTTTGATTGAGATCAATTTCTTCGCCTGGTAGGGGCTGTAATTGCTTCAGATCATAAACTAAACGTACGCGACTTGGTTTCGCCTGCTCGTTTAGCTCAGTCACAAAAGCAAGCTGACCATTTTCAAAGCGCACCAAAGAACCGACAGGGAATAATCCCAAAACACGAATCAACTGCTGTACCCAAAACGCATCAAATTGTTCAGGCTCACGATAAAGCTTCTTCATTGCAGCTGCAGGCACAGCGGCATTACGATAACAACGCTCATTGGTCAAAGCATCATACACATCAGCTACGGCAGCTAGGCGACCAAAAGTTGATATTTGCTCTTTGGTTAAACCTTCTGGGCGTCCACTACCATCCAAACGTTCACAGTTTTCCGTTGCAATACGCAAGGCAATATCCGGAATATCACGCTGACGGCTCAATAATTCACGTGTAATTAACGAGTGTTTGCCCATCACACGCGCTTCGCTTGGTGTCAGTGGCCCTGGCTTATTAATGACGTGTTCTGGAATTAAACCCTTGCCTATATCATGACATAAACCCGCCAATAATAAGTGACGCAAATCTTCATCATTGGCACCACGAGAACGCGCCAAATCTGCCATTAACACGGCAACACTCACACTATGTTCGAACAGATATTCTTGAGGCTGACGAATACGTGTTAATAGAAGCAAATATTGACGATCTTGATGCAAGGCATTTAACAACTGATCCACAGCATCACGGGTGGAACTCATGGGGAGTGGCTGTTTTAAACGCAACCTCGCTACCAAAGATTTCACTGCAGCGCGTGCATTGGCATACGCCTGGCGGACTTGCTGTTCTCTTTGCTGGCGGTTGACTTCAGCTTGACGTGCTTTCATTTCCTCAACACTGGAGCGAATAGACTCAGGTAAGTCACGTTTACGCTCGCTGGTGGCTTCCTCTGCTTCTGCAGGTTTAGGAATAAACAAAGGCGATGCTGAAGTAACCACCCCTTTTGTCGAACTAAAACGTGCGTTATCACGCTGGATTTCCGCCACACAAAAGGAAATACGACGCTCGTCCATAGCGCTTAACAAAATAAATTGGCACCCGCAAACTGTCATATCTCGCTTATCATTGTAAGCCACATGCCGCAGCTCGACACCGAACTCAATCGTTTGTCCGTTCGGATAAGTCATAATACATTGATCAAAGATTTGTCCCGCTTGCAAGATATCACTTTGATCTGTATTAAACTCGATTTGGCAACCTTGCGCAGAAAGGTCTCTTAACAAACCAAGATGTCGTTTTAACGGCTCGGAGAAGGTTCCTAAATCGACTTTCACTTCGACCGCACGCCGAATCGTGGCACGAAAAAAACGCCGTCTTTGTAAATAATCTAGCTGCTCGGGAAAGGCCACCTTATAAATGGCGCTACCGTCTTTCATGCCACGCGCAATGGCACGCATTTCACTGGAAGTAATCCGGCAACCTTGATAAAAGCTCTCAAAGAAAAAAGGCGTACCACGACTCATTAATTTGCCACCCCATTCGGGCATGACTTCATCAAAAATCACGATACGTTCTTTATAATCTGCTTTCACCACGTAAGTACCATAGACCCCTTCGACCGCATTAAAACGGATTTTTAAAGGGATATTACTATCCGACAACCGGTGCAATAAGCGATAAATGCTTTCCGGTGTGGTTAATAACTGGCCTTTTGGCTGTTCATCCAGTGCTTCTGTATCAGTGGATGTCTCGGAGGAGGTTTGCATGGAAATTGACTACGTCCGATCTAGGTCCACGGAGGTGAAATTCACATCCTTCCCAAGGGTTGAGGTTTAAAGCATTTACTTTAAACCCGCTAATCTGGCTCGCATCATAGCATAGTGCATGTCTAAGTGTGATGAGTCTTTACTGATTAATCTGCTAGATCACTGAGGCTTAGCAAGGTTTTGGCTCACCAAGATCTCAGAGGTAAAATACCAGCGTAAAGCTAATATACACAAAAACTCACTTATTTAAACAAAAGTTTGCAATGAATCCACTCTGTTTAGGCTTCAGGCGGCCATTGTGGATGCTGTAACTTATCCCATGTCTGCAAAAGTTGTTCAAAAGCATAAGGATTAATTAGGAAGTAGCCTGCTTGCCAAGCTTGATTGAGTGTGTGCGCTTTTGCCCCCGCAACGGGCTCAGTTTCCGGTAAGGTGCTCGCTTGTAGATGAATCCAGCCTCCTTGGTAAACTTTGACATCTAAAATTAATCCATCCCAAGTAATAAAGCGTATACGCATGATACTCGTCTGTTGAGGCGCTTGCCGCGCAACATCTTCTAACTGTAATTGACTCAGGCTCATAGCTAAGCCTTCCAACAAGGCGGTATCTAATTTGGTTTCCTTTTTAGGTAACAAAACCTGCAAAGGTGCGCCGTCTTCTGGTCGTTGCAAATGTAAATGTGGTTGGGTTTGCTCCCCACGGAAGTATAAAATTTGATGTACATTCGCCGCAGGAATATCCACCAAATGCGGCTCTAACCAAGCAGCAACTCGGGTTGGTACCTCAAATACTTGATCAAGCAGATACACCTCCTTTCCCGCAGTGAAACGCGCATATTGACCTTGCGCACTGGGATAACCTAGCAATACATCCAAAACTGGCCCTTGACGCGAAAAAACCTGTATTTGTACTGGTAAATCTTGTGCAGGCATGGCGACCCCGAAATGGGCATATTCATTCGTATCCTGAGTTTTGATATCAAGAATGCGTGCCTGACTTAACTGATGCAATAAGCGATCTGCATCATCAGCTTGGGCGAGATAACCTGCTCTTTGTTGCAAACGCCACTGTGGATTAGGGGCCTGTAAATCTCGGTATAAACTAATTACTTCTGTCGTCTGGATGTGAATCCGTTCTATTTGCTCAGGAATCAACGGATGAAGCAAGGTCTTTTCAGCACTCACTACCTGTGGTGGTTGACGTTGTAAGGCAAAAATTCCTGCCCCTATGAGAGCGATAAACACACCAACTTGCCAAATAGGAAAACTTAAGACCTTGTTCATCACCACCCTCATAAAAATGCGACTGTGCTTAGCAGTTTGCTTGGTGCTGTTTTTGCGACGCTATACGCAAAGATACCAGTAATCGTGTGCGCTTGCGTTGACGTATATGCCACGCAAACCCTGCACATAGCAAGGTAAATCCTAGCGGAAAGATAACAATATTTAATCCTTTCAGTAAATATTCTAGTGCCCGCACTTGCTGCGCTAGTTGTTGGCGCACTTGGACTAGTGCTTGTTGCATTTGTTGTTTTTGCAGCAAGAGGGCTTCCAATTGTGCGACTTGATCTTGATCCAGTCTTTGATTGGCTTCCAGCAAAGGCGCTAATTGCTGCTCTAATTCTGCTAAGGTTTGCGCTAGCACAGTTTCTTGTGCACGAAACTCAATGTCCGCTTGACGCTGCAAAGCCTGGACGCGTGTAAAAGGCCGTTCAATATTTAAAGGCGTACGCAAAGCCGTTAATTCTGGTGCTCCCAAATAAACATCAACCAGATTCAATATCCAAGACACATTATCGGCCCAAGCTTGAATATAAGGTTTCGCTAAAACTTGGGTTTCTTGGCCCCAAAAACGCAAATCCCACAAATCCGTATCCGCAATCAAGGCAAAACGTTCACCTTGGGCACTTTGAATATCTGCAGCCAAAATAAAACTAGCATCACCTAGCGGCGTTTGTGCAAACAAGGTTGCGGCATCCGTCGACCAAAGCGCTTTGGCTTGTTGCACACTTTGGCCCGAAGTCCACACAAGAGGTTGTACTTGCAACTCATGTGTCTGACTAAACTCAAGTGCCCCAGCACTAGCAAAAACAAGATGCTGCAAGTTTTGACTGCTTGGGTGATCCTTAGCAAAATAATCGCTTGTTAAACGCAAAATACTAGGGTTGGTTTCGATATGCCCTTGGTCATTTTGCACCTGCACCCCAAGATTTAAATCCGCAGTCCAAGTCTCTTGCGACCACTGAATCCCCCAAGATGCAAGCCAATCTGTGACTGAACTGATACTTGGGTACGTGTGACTTTCAGGGAGAGGGTCAACAAAAATTAATGCAGGTACTTGCGCTAACATTGCAGCTTTAATCTGCGCAAGTGTCTTAGCGTTAAGATGTTGCGGGGCCAATACCAGCAATAAATCAAAATCTTGTGCTTGCCATGCTGTGCTATTGCCCAAATAAGTCACCTGATATTGCTGATTTAACGCTTGCCACAATGGCCAAGCCGGTCGCGTGCGCGCCTTCTCAAAATCGAAGCTTCCTTGTAAAGGCAATAAAGTTAACACCCCCAAACGCGCCTTTTGTGGGTGAATTAATTGCTCTAAGTGTTGGCTGATTTGATACTCTAACAAGTGTGCCTGATCGGGATAAAAAAAAGGCACGACTTGCTGCTTTTTTTGCGGACTTTGCATCACCAAACCCAAGTATAAATCTTTTGCCAAAGCCCCCGTCGGGACAGCACTTAACCCTAGTGCTTGCGCTTGCGCGGCTTGTCTCGAAAATGCCTGTACGTCAATTAAATTAAAATGGATTTTTTCTGAGTACGCCGCATAGTGCTGTAAAAAATAACGTACATTATTTGCATAAGCTGCAAATTTAGGATGGGCTCTTGCAAGCGATTCAGAATAATAAAAATCAAAATGAATCTCTTCTGTGACCCGATCAAGCAAATTTTGACTTGCATGACTTAATGTATACATCTTGTTTTCGGTAAAATCCCAAGTATATTGGGCAAGGTATTTTTGATTGATTGACAATAGACTAATATAAGCTACCAAAAGGGCGATGACTTTTATTATTAACTTAAACATAAGCTATCCCCTAGCCTTAAAATCCTTGATGCTTCTGATATGTCAAAAACAGCTGATTCATCAGCAACCAAAAGCTAATACTAATTATAAAAAATACAATATCAGCCAAAGCCACTAGACCCAAGGTAAAATAAAATCTAATAGATGCTCCAAACTTAATAAACTAATCAGCAAACCTGTTATCAAGGCCAGTAGCCAAGCATTAATTTGATGTCGTGCCAATAAAGATAAAGCTTGCGCCATACTTAAATAAATACCTGCAAGCAGCCAGCTTCCCAAATAGCTACTAAAAATCACTTGATGATCTGGCTCCCCTAAATAAGCTAAACTTATCCACATCGGGCAACTAAAAATCAAAGTTAAACCAATTAGAGACCAAGCGGCCAGAAATTTACCTAAGATCAATTCATGATTTTTTAAATTTAGGCTTAAAATTAATTTGAGGCTTTGGCTAGCTTTTTCTTCCGCCCAAAGACGCATACCTAAAGCAGGCACCAGAATCGTATATAACCAAGGATGCAAATTAAAAAATGGCAGTAAATCAGCTTGTTGACGCTGATAAAAGTCTAGCCCATAAAAACTAATCCCTGTGCTTAAGGCGAGAAAAGCCCCCATAAAAATATAAGCTAAAGGTGAATAAAAATAGAGCGCAAGCTCACGTAGATAAACCGCATAGATTCCCTGATGACGCATAAGTATTCCAAAGTTTTTGTTGGGTAAAAGTGAGAAATGCAGTCTCCAATTGTGTTTGCTTTGTTATTTTTAATAACTGCTCTGGCGGTGCATCAAAGCGCAAGTACCCCTGTTCTAAAATCAATAAACGAGTACAAAAATGAGCTACTTCCTGCACCTGATGTGTACTCAGGATCAAGGTAGTTCCTGGAGAAATCTGCTGCAAAAACTGGTAAAAGTTATCTTTTTGTTGCGGATCTAGACCGTCAGTCGGTTCATCCAATAATAAAAGCTTTGGTTGATGTAAGCAGGCTTGTGCCAAACCAACTCTTTGTTGGTAACCTTTAGATAAATGCCGAATTGGGCGTGTCAGAACTTGCTCTAATGCAAAAATTTGTATAACGCTGGCTAAACGTTGGCTTTGTTCTGATTTTGATAATACTCGTGCGCGCGCGACAAAAAGTAAAAACTCCAACACAGGCATTTCCACACCTGCCAGACTGCTTTCTGGTACATACCCTAAATAAGCTTGCGCTTTTGGAAAATTTTGCCCACACACTTGCACCTGCCCTTGATCGGGAGTGAACACCCCCGCCAACAAATGCAAGCTGGTCGATTTACCTGCACCATTTGCCCCTACCAGAGCAATCCGCTCGCCTGCATCTGCTTCTAGGTTAAAATCATATATTCCAGTTCCAGAAGCAAAGGCTTTACATAAACCCTGTGCCTTGACTACCATAAACGCCCATTCATTCATCCAAGGAAATGCTTGTGTCTGACGATTCTACACCTTCACGCACACCGAGTGAACGTCCTTCTCGACAACCTGAAAATAAACAAAAGCGCAATTTAGTTTTTATCGCAGTTTTAATTGCGGCACTCGTTTATGCTTTTGCTGGGTTGTCATAATTTATGCAGACTTGGCTCAGTACCTTTGAAACCACTTTAGCTGTCACAGGACCTGTTTTTTTATTAGTTTTTTTAGGCGCGCTTTTATATCGAGCGGCTTGGATTAATGATGTCTTTGTACAAACAGGTTCTCAGCTAGTGTTTCGCCTTACCTTACCTTTACTTATTTTTATTAGTATTCTCAAGGCACCTTTAACTGATCTTTTCGATATTAAGCTACTCGCTTATGTATTAGTAGCAAGCTTACTGAGTTATGCTTTTCTTGTTTGGATTGCGCGACACTGGATTACTCAGAATGCAGATAAAGGCGCTTTTATTCAAGGTGGGTTTCGTGGCAACTTAGGGATTGTAGGGGTTGCTTTAGCATTAAATCAGTATGGCGCTACCGCTTTAGGACAGGCTTCTTTATTACTGGCTTGGTTAATTCTTGTATATAATTTTTTGTCAGTGATTGCTTTAAATTTATATTCACCTCAGCAAGTCAATCGGGCCAAGGGCCAGCAATATCTATTGATGTGTTTAGATATGATTAAAAACCCTTTGATTCTTGCCGTGGCTGCAGGTGCTGCTGTGCGCATATTCAATATCAGTGTGCCCGATACCTTAATGAAGACAGGGCAAACCCTAGGCAATCTCACCTTACCTATGGCACTTTTATGCATTGGCGCCAGCCTCAACCTCAAAGCCTTGCGTGAAGATCCCCGATTAGCGTTAATGGCCAGTGGCATTAAATTGATTTTAATTCCCGTGGTTTTTACGCTAGGTGCTTGGTTATTAGGCTATCAAGGACAAACGTTAGGTATACTTTTTCTATTTTTTGCGAGCCCAACTGCCGCAGCCAGTTATGTAATGGCACGCGCGATGGGGGCCAATGCAGCACTAGCGGCTAACATCATTGCGATGACGACCTTAGGTTCCATTGTTACCTTGACACTTGGGGTTTTTATTGGACAAAGCTTGCAGGTATTTTGATACAGGTGCAGATACAGAAATGAATTATGGGTTACCTTGGGTAGCCCTTAGATTCAGACTTATCGAATCGAGGGGACTATAAAGAATAGAGTGGGTTTACGAGGAACAACAAAAGATGATTCTATGGTGCCGGAGGCCGGACTCGAACCGGCACACTGTCGCCAGCGGTGGATTTTGAATCCACTGCGTCTACCAATTTCGCCACTCCGGCAAGAGGGGGTCATCAGGAAGTGATGCGTATTATAAGGCGTTTTCTGCCCTAGTCAATGACTTTTCGCATTTTTTCTATTAAGATGCTTTTTCTTCAAAGCTAGGTACTTCTGATCCCATGCAATTAAGTGATTTCTCTTTCGACTTACCCGAACATTTGATCGCCCGCTACCCTTGTCCAGAACGCACAGGGTCACGCCTACTAGTGCTCAAGGGCTCAGAATTACAAGATCAGCAATTTCCTGATTTGCTGCAACATGTGCGCGCGGGCGATTTAATGGTGTTCAATGACACTCGTGTAATTCCGGCACGCTTATTCGGCCATAAAGATACGGGCGGAAAAATCGAAATCCTCATTGAACGTTTACAGGGTACTCAGCAAGCACTAGCGCACATTCGCGCCAGCAAAGCACCCAAAGCAGGTACTCAATTGCACCTTGCCCAAGGGGTCTGTTTGCAATGCTTAGGACGTGAAGGTGATTTATTTCAATTGGAAGTAGTTGGTGATACACCATTACTCGATATTCTGTATGCACAAGGCCATATGCCCTTGCCACCTTATATTGATCGTGAAGATGAACGGCTTGATAAAGAACGTTATCAGACCGTTTATGGGCGTCATGCAGGTGCGGTTGCTGCCCCTACAGCCGGTTTACATTTTGACCAAGCCTTACTAGATGCCCTTACAGCAAAGGGGGTAGAAGTTGCCTTTGTGACTTTGCATGTCGGTGCAGGCACTTTCCAGCCTGTGCGCGTCCACGACATCCAAACCCACCAAATGCATAAAGAGTGGATTTGTGTCAGTGAAGCGGTTGTCGCACAAGTCAAGGCGACTAAAGCCCGCGGTGGGCGTGTGATTGCCGTAGGCACGACCAGTGTGCGTTGCTTAGAAACTGCCAGCGCCGGTGGTACCCTGCAAGCATATCAAGGGGATACACAAATCTTTATTTATCCAGGCTACCAATGGCAGCTTGTGGATTTGCTGGTCACTAATTTTCACCTTCCCGAGTCCACCTTGCTGATGCTGGTGGCCAGTTTTGCTGGGCATCAACACACTTTGGCAGCTTATCAACATGCAGTAGCCCATCAATACCGCTTTTTTAGTTATGGCGATGCCATGCTAGTTTATCCTGCGTCTCAGTCACCCCAAGCTTAACCAAGAGGTCATCCATGTCATCTTCTTTTATGCGTTTTGAGTGTTTGACCACAGAAGGCAAAGCAAGACGCGGGCGCCTGCACTTTCCGCGTGGTGTGGTGGAAACCCCCGCTTTTATGCCTGTGGGTACTTATGGCACGGTGAAAGGGGTTTTACCTCGTGATCTACACGAGCTAGGCGCTGATATTATTTTGGGCAATACCTTTCACCTGATGTTGCGCCCGGGGACAGAAGTCATTCAAGCGCATGGGGATTTGCATGATTTTATGCAGTGGGATAAACCCATTCTCACTGATTCGGGTGGTTTCCAAGTGTTTTCCCTTGGCGCCATGCGTAAAATCACCGAGCAAGGGGTTACCTTTCGTTCGCCAATTAACGGCGCCAAAGTCTTTATGGGGCCAGAAGAGTCAATGCAAGTCCAAAGAGCACTGGGCTCTGATATTGTGATGATTTTTGATGAATGCACGCCTTATCCAGCGACCTATGAACAAGCTCGCACCTCAATGGAGCTTTCCCTACGTTGGGCCGCTCGTTCTAAGCAAGCACATGCAGATAACCCCTCAGCCCTATTTGGCATTATTCAAGGCGGCATGTATGAAGATCTTCGGTATCGTTCTTTGGAAGGCTTGCTCAATATTGGCTTTGATGGTTTAGCCATTGGCGGCTTGTCTGTTGGTGAACCTAAAACCGAAATGCTCAAAGTTCTAGACTATTTACCTGCAGCTATGCCCGCCGACAAACCCCGTTATTTAATGGGTGTTGGCAAGCCAGAAGATTTGGTTGAAGGGGTGCGCCGTGGTGTGGATATGTTTGATTGTGTTATGCCAACCCGTAACGCACGCAATGGCCATTATTTTGTCACCGATGGGGTGATTAAAATCCGCAATGCCCGTTATAAAACCGAGACCGCACCTTTAGATGAACATTGCGACTGTTACACCTGTCAGAACTTCTCGCGTGCTTATTTACATCACCTAGATAAATGCGGCGAGATGTTAGGCGCCACCTTGGCCAGTATCCACAACTTACGTTATTACCAACGTCTGATGGCAGGTTTGCGCGCGGCCCTAGAAGCGGGTACATTGAGCGCCTTTATCGAAGATTTTTATGCACGTCGTGGCTTAGCTGTGCCCGAATGTTAATTTTATCCTTTTGTGTGGAGAGACCTCTATGAGCTTTACCTTAATTTCCCCTGCATTTGCTGAAGGCGCTGCGGTGGCTGCGCAACAACCTAACCCTATGTACCAGATTTTGATGCTGGTCGGGTTTGTAATTATCTTTTATTTCTTCTTAATGCGCCCCCAGCAAAAGCGTGCCAAAGAGCATAAACAGCTGGTCTCTTCTTTAAGTAAAGGCGATGAAGTCTCTATTGCCGGTGGTGTTGTTGGTCGTATCACCAAGGTAACCGATGAATTTATTAGTCTAGAAGTTGCTGAAAACGTCGAAATCAACGTGCAAAAGCAAGCTGTGACCGCTGGTTTGCCTAAGGGAACTCTCAAAGCGATCAAAGGTGCTTAAGCTTTCATATCTCAGCTAGCCCAGCTAATACGCTGGGCTAGCGCCTTCTTCCCTTCTGATTTTTCGCATCCCTCTTATGTAGGAAAAAGGAGCACACGATGCTCAATCAATACCCTCTATGGAAATACCTGCTGATTGCACTGCTGGTATTGGCGGGCTTTGTCTACTCATTACCGAACCTATTCCAAGAAGATCCCGCCTTACAAATCAGCGGGTCAAGAGGCTCGGTACAGGTTGAGCAAACCCAACTAAACCAAGCCATCCAAGCGTTAGAAAATGCAGGCATTACGCCTTTGGCCAGCGAATTAAGCCAAAATGCTGGCCTGATTCGTTTTAACACCAGTGAAGATCAACTGAATGCGAAACCGCTTGTGCAAGCAGCACTAGGAGATACTTATGTCGTCGCGCTTAATCTCGCCGAAAGTACCCCAGACTGGTTAAGCGCCTTGGGTGCCCAACCAATGAAGCTCGGTTTGGATTTACGCGGTGGGGTACACTTTTTGCTTGAAGTGGATATGCAAGCGGCAGTGAAACAACGCATGGAAGTGTATAGCAGTGAAATCAAAACCTTATTACGCAAGGAAGGCTTGCGCTACCGAGGCTTACAAGTTGAGCAAGGCCAGTTGCAAGTGCGGTTACGCAATCAAGAAGATCTAGAAGCCGCCGCCGCTTTAATGCGTCGTGAATACAACGAATTTACCGTCAGCACAGAAGCCCAAGCGACCGATTTTCGCTTAATGGCCATCCTCAATGAAACCTCAGTACGCGCCTTAGAAGATTATGCCGTGGAGCAAAACCTCACTACCTTGCGTAATCGTGTCAATGAGTTAGGTGTTTCTGAACCTTTAGTACAACGCCAAGGCCGTAACCGTATCGTGGTTGAATTACCTGGCATCCAAGATACAGCGGCAGCTAAACGGATTCTCGGCGCGACGGCCAATCTTGAATTCCGCCTAGAAGCCAAAACGTCCGCCGCCAGCACAGAAACCGAAGTCTTTCGCTTTCGTGATAACCCGCAGCGGAACGCCACTTTGGAACGGGATCTGATTATTACCGGCAATAGTGTTTCGAATGCCAGCGTGGGTTTTGACGAACAGAACAACCCACAGGTCAATATTCGTTTAGATGCACAAGGCGGTAAGCTGATGCTCGATGCCACCCGTACCAGTATTGGCCGGCGTATGGCGGTGCTGTTTATTGAGCATAAAACCCGCACCCGTGTCATTACCAATGCACGTGGTGAAAAAATCGAAGAACGGATTCCTTACGTAGAAAAAGGCATTATCTCCCTAGCGACCATTCAAAGTGCTCTAGGTAACAGCTTCCGGATTACTGGCCTTGATTCCACGCGTGAAGCCTCTGAGCTTTCTTTATTGTTACGTGCAGGTTCCTTAGCCGCGCCGATTTACTTTGTTGAAGAACGCACGATAGGCCCGAGCTTAGGACAACAAAACATCGACCAAGGGGTGACCTCTATCCAATTAGGCATGTTCCTTGTGCTGGTCTTTATGCTGGTGTGGTATAAGCGCTTTGGCCTTTATGCCAATCTTGCCTTGGCTGCCAATATTTTATTATTAACCGCAGCCATGTCGATTCTGGGTGCAACCCTGACTTTACCTGGGATTGCTGGGATCGTGCTGACTTTAGGGATGGCGGTGGACGCTAACGTGTTAATTTTTGCACGCATCAAAGAAGAGCTTGCCAATGGAGCCACCCCCCATGCGGCTATCCATGGCGGCTACGAGCGTGCTTTCACCACAATCTTAGATGCTAACCTCACGACCTTGCTGGTCGCAGTGATCTTATTTGCCATGGGCACAGGGCCGGTAAAAGGTTTTGCGGTAACTTTATCCATTGGCATTATCACCTCCATGTTTACTGCGATTGTCGTCACACGCGCCTTAGTCAACTTAACCTATGGACGCCAACGTCAATTAGAGTCTTTATCTCTCTAAGGCTGCCTTTGTGCAGGGCTTTGCTAGGCCCTGCCTGAGCAAATTTTTGGCACCTTGGACACCTTACACAGGCAGGTTTTTATGTCGCATTTATTAAAAACGCATCTTGATTTTATGGGTAAGCGCACCTTAGCGCTGATCGCCTCGGCTGTCCTGTTAGTGATTTCGATTGGTTCTTTGGCCATTCAAGGGATGCAATTTGGCCTAGATTTTACCGGCGGAACCTTGGTAGAACTACGCTATGAAAGCGCTCCCGAGCTGGCGCAAATCCGCGAACAGCTCGAGCAAGCCGGTTATGCCGATGTCACTGTGCAAAACTTTGGCACCGCCACGGATATTCTGGTGCGTTTGCAACAAGGCTTTTCACCCGATGTTGGCGATGAAGTCCGCAGTTTGTTACAAGCACAGCAAGCCTATCCCATTGAGTTGGTGCGTTCGGCTTTTGTCGGTTCTCAAGTTGGTGAGGAGCTACGCGAACAAGGCGGTTTAGGTATGTTGCTGGCACTTGGCGTAGTCATGCTATACGTTGCCTTCCGCTTCCAATATAAGTTTGCAGTAGGCGCAGTTCTGGCTTTGATTCATGATGTCTTGATTTTGTTAGGGATTTTCTCACTCTTTCAGCTCGAATTTGACCTGACAGTGCTTGCAGCTGTACTGGCGGTAATCGGCTACTCGCTCAATGATACCATTGTGGTGTACGACCGTATTCGTGAGAACTTCCGGATGCTACGGATTGAAGATGCCGCAGAAATTGCCAACCTTTCTTTAAATCAAACCTTATCTCGTACACTTGTCACCTCCTTAACCACCTTACTGGTACTATTAGCCCTCTTTTTTGTCGGTGGTGATTTAATCCATAACTTTGCGCTCGCGCTGATTATTGGCATTAGCGTAGGTACTTATTCCTCTGTATATATTGCAGGTTCGGCCTTACTGGCTTTAAAACTCACACGCCAAGATTTAATTGTCCCTATTCAAGGGGAAGTGGAAGACGACCGCCCTTAAAACCCCAGCAAAAGCTGCCGCCAAACCTCAATTTGGCGGCCATTTTGACATAATACCTATTTGCAAAAAGAATTCTTTATGCTGAGCATCAATCAAACCCTTGCACAAGAGTTAAATGTACGCGAACAACAAGTTGCCGCCACAGTCACTTTATTAGATGAAGGCGCCAGCGTTCCCTTTATTGCACGTTACCGCAAAGAAGTCACAGGGGCACTTGATGATACTCAGTTGCGCCAACTTGCTGAACGCTTACAGTATTTACGTGAGCTTGCTGATAGACGCACGCGCATTCTGGCCTCGATTGAAGAACAAGGCCAACTGACACCAGAATTGCAAGCCCATATCCAAGCTGCAGACACCAAACAAGCCTTAGAAGATCTTTATTTACCTTATCGTCCCAAACGCCGTACCAAAGCACAAAATGCGCGCGAGGCAGGGCTTTTGCCTTTGGTAGAAGCTTTACTCGCAGATCCAAGCCAAGATCCAAAGCAACAAGCCCAAATCTTACTTGAAGCTAAAGCATTGCAGCCGTTGACGGCAGAAGCGCCCCAGATTACGGACGTCAAAACCGCTTTAGAAGGTGCGAAGCAAATTCTGATGGAGCAATTTGCAGAAACCCCTACATTAGTCGGGGCTTTACGTCAGCGTTTGGCGCAAGAGGCCGTGATTGTTTCCAAAGCCTTGGCAGATCCAGCACCAGCAGATAGCAAATTTAGTGACTATTTTGCCTATCAAGAAGCCCTTGCCAATATTCCGTCACACCGTGCGCTGGCTTTGTTACGTGGCCGCAACGAAGGGGTTCTTCAGCTTAGCTTAGCCTTGCCTGAGGCATTAGAACTGGGGCCAAAAGACATACATCCATGTGAAATCCAAATCGCCCAGCATTTTCATCTTGTCTTGCATCAATTACCTGCATGGTGGCATGAGGTGGTACGTTGGACTTGGCGAGTTAAACTAGCACCACAATTAGAAACTGAACTCATTCAGCAAATGCGTGAAGCGGCTGAAGAAGCGGCCATTCAAGTATTCGCCGCTAACTTAAAAGATTTATTACTGGCCGCACCTGCAGGTGGCAAAATTACTTTAGGATTAGACCCAGGCTTACGTACCGGCATCAAGGTTGCTTTAGTCGATGCCAATGGGCATTTACTAACCACCAGCACCTTATACCCACACGCGCCACAAAATCGCTGGCAAGAAGCCAAAACCGCATTAGTCGATTTATGCCGCCGTTATCAAGTCGAGCTCATTGCCATCGGCAATGGCACTGCAAGCCGTGAAACCGATCGCTTAGCCGCCGAAGTGGTCGCAGATTTAGCCAGCGAACACCCAATACAAAAAATTATGGTCAGTGAAGCCGGTGCTTCTGTTTATTCAGCGTCTGAGCTGGCTGCACAAGAATTTCCCGATTTAGATGTGACCTTACGGGGTGCAGTGTCCATTGCACGACGTTTGCAAGACCCACTGGCAGAGCTGGTTAAAATCGAACCTAAATCGATTGGTGTCGGCCAGTATCAACATGATGTCTCCCAAGTTGCCTTAGCCCGTACCCTAGATGCCGTGGTGGAAGATTGTGTTAATGCGGTTGGCGTCGAGCTTAATACTGCCTCCATTCCTTTATTAACGCGCGTTTCCGGTTTGAATGCACGCCTAGCAGCACAGATTGTCGCTTGGCGTGAACAAGCGGGCGGTTTTAGCCAGCGCCGCCAATTACTTAAGGTCAAAGGCCTCGGTCCTAAAACCTTTGAACAATGCGCGGGTTTTTTACGTATTCGTCAAGGTGAACACCCTTTAGATGCGTCTGGCGTCCACCCAGAAGCCTACAGTGTGGTCGAAGCGATTGCACAAGAGCACCAACGCCCTTTAGGATCATTGATTGGTGATGTGCATTTTTTGCGCACCTTGCAACCGCAAGACTATATTA
The DNA here is from genome assembly GCF_900108915.1 of Allopseudospirillum japonicum. Lineage (GTDB taxonomy): Bacteria > Pseudomonadota > Gammaproteobacteria > Pseudomonadales > Halomonadaceae > Pseudospirillum > Pseudospirillum japonicum. The sequence goes on along the minus strand of NZ_FNYH01000007.1, from coordinate 70,587 downwards.
ATGATCATTTTGGGGTGCCAACGCTTATCGATATCCTGCACGAACTAGAAAAGCCCGGCCGAGATCCACGCCCTGAATTTAAATTTGCCCATTTCCGCGAAGGTGTAGAAAGCCTTGCAGATTTAAGCCCTGGGATGCGTTTAGAAGGCGTGGTTACCAATGTCACCCACTTTGGGGCTTTTGTGGATATTGGTGTCCATCAAGATGGCCTAGTGCATATTTCTGAGTTAGCAGACCATTTTGTGAGCGATCCGCGCACCTGCGTCAAAGCGGGCGATATCGTACAAGTACGTGTACTTGACCTTGATCAGCAACGTAAACGTATTAGTCTATCTATGCGCTCCCCCTCGCGGGAAATGCCTGTAAGCCCAGCAAAAACGCGTTCTCAAGCCAGCACCAAAATGCCAACCAAGGCCAATGAACGCGCGCAGCCTTTCAATACCGGCTTGGCCGCGGCTTTACAAAAAGCCCTAAAGACAGAGGCAAAAAGCCACTAGCTGCTTGCGTTTTTTTTGATGCCTAGCCTTTGGCTAGGTCTAACCCTTTATCTTGCAAAGGTAGTCAGCCGTGTCTACTAGGCTCAATACTCAAAGTTCTGTTGTTACACATTTAGAGAAGCATCCTCTCAAGCTGCAAAGCATCGATTTGAAAAAACTACAGCGTTACGCACGCATGGGGTTATTTCAAGGGATTCGTCGAGGCATTGAAAAGGAAACCTTGCGTACCTGTGCCAATGGCGATATTAGCCAACTCGATCACCCTCAGGTACTCGGTGCGACCCTGACACACCCACATATCACTACGGATTATTCGGAATCTTTATTAGAGTTTATTACGCCGGTTTTTTCGGTGCGTGAGCAAGCACATGCTTTTTTAGAGGATATTCACCGTTTTACCTATCGACGTTTACATGCGCAAACTGAGCATCCACAGCTCGCTCAGGAAATGCTCTGGCCTACAAGTATGCCCTGCCGCCTCCAAGGCAATGAGAGTATCCGTATTGCTGAGTATGGTCAGTCTCATTCTGGTTTAATGAAGTTTATTTATCGTCGTGGTTTAGATATACGTTATGGGCGCACCATGCAAACGATTGCTGGTTTGCACTATAACTTCTCTTTACCAGACACCCTATGGCCTTTATTAGCCCACTTGGATGGTCTCACCCCAGAACAGGCAGATAAAGATTATCGTTCGGCGCGTTACTTTGGCCTAATCCGTAACTTCCGTCGTTATAGTTGGTTACTGATTTACTTATTTGGTGCGTCCCCTGCGGTTGATAAAAGCTTTGCCGATGCCTTCCCCCAGCATGGCCTCCAACCTTGGGACAAACAGACCTTCTACGCACCTTATGCAACGAGCTTGCGCATGTCAGATTTGGGCTATCAAAATAAAGCCCAAGCTAGCTTAAAGATTTGTTTTAACGCTTTAGATACCTATATAGAGACCTTAAAAACCGCGATTGCCAGCCAAGACCCGCACTATGCAGCTTTAGGGATTAAAGACGCTGCGGGTGAATATCAGCAACTTAATGCCAATATTTTGCAGATCGAAAACGAATATTACAGTGATATTCGTCCTAAGCGGGTGGCACGTAGCGGTCAGAAACCGACCGATGCGTTAGCAGAAGGTGGGGTGGAATATATTGAAGTGCGCTGCCTAGATGTAAATCCTTTCCAGCCAGCAGGGATCAGTGTACGCCAAATGCGTTTTGTCGATTTGTTTTTAGTCTTTTGCTTATTGGAAGCAAGCCCCTTTATTGAAGATGACGAATGCCATTATCTCGAGCAAAATCATGCACGCGTGGTCAAGCAAGGCCGAGATCCTCAACTCACCCTGTATACGCCTGATGGCCAACAAGTGCCTTTTGCTCAACAAGCTGAAGATTTATTTGCACGCCTAGCCCCTGTCGCTGAACTTTTGGATTTAGGAGAAAAAACCCCGATTTTCGCGCAGGCGCTAAGCCACTACCACCAACGGATTGCCGAACCAGAACGCACCTTGTCAGCACGTATGCTCGCAATCATGGCACGCGAGAAGTTAAGCTTTATCGAGTTAGGACAAATGTTAGCCGCCGAACAAGCCGCTTATTATCAACGCTCAACCATGGAACCAGCACGCAAAGCTTTATTTGCCCAATTGGTCGAGTCTTCCTTACAACAAGCACACGATTTAGAACAAGCCAACCAAGGGAGTTTTGAGGATTTCCTTGCGGCTTATTTTGCTTAACACTTTTTTGTGATTGCTGCGCTTTATTAGCCATTTTATGCAGGTGCTTTCCTCCTCTTCTAGGGGAGGAAATTTTTTGGTTCAGCTCGTTTTAATATGGCCGAGTTTGCTGCTCAATGTATTGCCGTATCACTTACAACGTTTGTGAGCTCGGACCAAGAGGGACAGGTAAAAGCCATGTCTACAAAGAGTGCTCACCAAACTCATTGCTTGTCTCGGGTGGACAAACAACTGTGGCTAACTTGTTCTATAACATGAACTCACGCCAAGCACAATCGCCCACCAATGGGTGCGAACCCGACGAAAATCCGCCCAGCGCAACGTCATCCCCATGCCCAGCATCACCGCCATCAACAACGGCACTATCGCGCTTTTCAACGCCACAAAAAAACACGGTACCCAAAACGCATACACCGAAAATATCAACACCCAAACTGGGAAAAGCTGAATCGAAAACACCGCCATATCGTTTAATCCTGCATTGAATCCAGTGAGCTCATTTAAACAAGTTCATTCATTGAATACCAACAAGACCACCAAGCCTGGCGGTTTCAATCACAGCGTATCAAACGGACTCGCAACCCCTTGTCCGCCCTGTTTCAATACATGAGTGTAAATCATCGTGGTTTGTAAATTAGCATGCCCCAATAAAGCCTGAATGGTGCGAATATCCGTCCCCGTCTGCAGCAAATGGGTGGCAAACGAATGCCGAAACGTATGCGCGCTCACCTTCTTTAAAATGCCGCACTGCTTTACCGCACGCTTGATCGCCTTGTTCACCAATGACTGATCCACATGATGGCGGCGTGTCATGCCCGAACGCGGGTCTTCCGCCAAACTCCGACTTGGAAAGACATATTGCCAGGCCAATTCTTTATCTGCATTCGGGTATTTTTTAGCCAACGCATAAGGCAAATAAACTGAACCAAAACCTTGCTTTAAATCCTGTTCATGCAAAGTTTTTACTTTAGCCAATTGCGCTTCCAACAACGGCACCAGATTATTCGCCAAAGGCGTCACACGGTCTTTTTTGCCCTTACCATCTCGCACCGTAATTTGCTTAAAACCAAAATCAATATCCTGCACCCGCAAACGCACCACCTCAGTAATCCGCAAACCGCTGGCATACAATAATTTAACAATCAACCCCGTTGTGCCATCCATCAACGACAAAACTTCCCCAACTTCCTTTTTTGTAAGCACCACCGGAATGCGCGGCTCCTTACGAGAACGGCACGCTTTTACCTCCGTAAACGGTGCATTTAAAACTCGGTTAAAACAATATACCAACGCATTTAACGCCTGATTTTGCGTCGAAGGCGCCACGTTTTGCTCCACCGCCAAATTCGTTAAAAACGACTCCACCTTCTGAGCCGAATCAACCAACATCGCTTCTCGGCTTTCAAACCCATGAAACGTCACGAACCGCCGTACCCAATCGCAATAACTATTCTCCGTTGAGTAAGCATAACCTTCTCTTCGCAAAATACTACGCATTTCATGTAGCAACGACGCTTTCTTTGGTGTATTTTTCATAAAATTGCCTTTTCGCTATGATAGGGAGTTAAATACAATATTGTATAACCTGTCAAAAAAACAGGTTTAACCCAATACAAGAGCATAAATACCTGAAAAAGACACCAATACAAAATAACAAGGCAAAAGTGCCTTATACTAAATGTTAGGCTCTCAGAGGAAATTAAATGACATTATCGTTAAGACCAGATGAAAGCATTCAAAAGTTGTTGGTATCAACGACCAGCAGGCTAATTGGAGAGTATGAAAATGAAGCCTTTCTTATAACTCATGCGCATAGTCATTTTGCAAGTGAGTCTGGTCGTGTCAGAGGGACTGAAAGCCCTGTTTCAAGAAATGCTTACATGATTGCATTTAGAACAGAAGCTCCACCAGAAAAACAAGCTGGTGTTGTTATCCCTGATTACTCAGGGGTTGGTGAAGTATTTTGTGCTTACTTATCGGTGTTATATGGTAAACGCTTTGATTCACATGGTTTGGTAGAAGGCAGTGGCTTTTTTCAAACACCTGATTTAACGACTTATAATCATATTTCCAATCATAGGTATAACTTCAACTCATATGAACCCCGAACTTGCTTTCGAGTTCCATTAAACCTGAATGTTGTTGAATCAATTCTTCCGCTCTTGCTCAGTAGTGACCTTGATTCTGACGCAGTAACGAAATTACTGGCGGCATCAAAATTTTATATGCGAGCACTTCAAAATGCGGAAACTGATCCAGAAATAGCTTATTTGCACTTAATAACCTCTGCTGAAATATTAGCTAGTTTCTTTTCGTATGAGCGCGATGAAATTATAGCTCCTTCAATATTGGAGTTATTCAATAATATCGAAGAGAATATGCCTGATGGTGCTAAAGTTGTTAGGCAGCTTCAAGGCAACTTTAGGTCTATCAAACGTTGTTTTGTTGAGTCCATTTGCAACTTACTGGATGATGAATTTTTCGATGAACAGCAAGGTTTCATGTTCTTAAGCAAAGATAAGATCAGAAACAGTATTGGTGCAGCATACGACCTTAGAAGTAAATATGTTCATGTGGGTGCAACATTTGGTGGGTGGGTGCGACCAAATGTACGTGCAGAAGAGTTACGAGGTGGGCGTCCAGTTGTTCCTGATAGTGAGTTTGCAAAAATTTTAGAAAAAGCCCCCGGCTTTCACGGGCTTGAACGGGTTGTAAGGTATTGTATTCTTAAAGTTATGGCAAAAAATGGCTTAGAGGCATTGATGTCACACAGGGAACGAGCCTAACAAAGCATTTAAGAGTGATTCCTTACGCTTGCCGGTTTCGCTTCGCTCACAGTATGGCAAGCGCGCGTCACACCTTAATGCGGCGTTAAGTTGCAAGGAGGCATAAGTGAAAGATAAAGAAAAAATTGCAGTATTTATTGATGCTGATAATGCTCCAGCAAAAAAGATTGATAAAGTGCTGTCTGAGCTTGCTCGTTATGGTGTGGTCAATATCAGGAAAGCTTATGGGAACTGGAAAAATCAAAACCTGAAAGCTTGGGAAGATGTGCTGCATGAGTTTGCTATTCAACCGATTCAGCAATTTGATCTTACAAAAGGCAAAAATGCGACTGATATGGCGTTGGTGATTGATGTCATGGATGTTCTTTATACGAAAAATGTTGATGTTATTTGCCTTGTATCATCTGATTGTGATTTTACTCCCCTAGTAACGAGGGCTCTGGCTGATGGTAAATTCGTTATTGGTTTTGGCGAGCGTAAAGCCCCAGTAGCTTTTGTGAACAGTTGCTCTCGCTTTCTATATTTAGACGATGAAGTAGAGATTGAACAACCCATTCAGAAACAAATCCGGAATATTAAAAGCGATACCAAACTAATTAATTTGCTACGACAAGCTATCGAAGCAGTGGAAGATGAAAAGGGCTGGGCTATGCTTGGACCTATCGGCACTCATATTTCTAACCATGCATCTTTTGACCAGCGAAATTACGGATTCAAAAAATTGAGCGATCTATTTATGGCAATAGATTTGTTTGAAATGAAAAAAACAAATGGCTCTGTATTGTGGGTTAAGGATAAGAAACGAGCAAAGCAACTTAACAAACCAATGCAGCCGACGCAAAATACGCGCGGCTGATTTGAGCGTTAGAAAACAATAGAACTGAGGATGCATGGTAGAGATGTTTAGAGCTACAGGAAAAGGGGTTTACTGGACAATACTCGTAGTTTTATTTGGGCTTGCTCAGCTTTGGGTTAAAATCGGATATTCTTTATACTCATATCCTGAACAGGTATCACTATTTTATATAACTAGAGATGGTGTACTGCTGTTTTTTACATTGGCTATAACCATGAGTGTAACCATGGATTTTTGGTTTGATGACACAAAGTCCAAAGAAGGCAGTCTGTGGAAAGCAACTGCATTCGCTTTTTACCCTATTATAATAATGGGCTTTGTTATTGCATCATTTTCCATTGTTTCATTCAGTGATGCTCCTGATAATGAAGAATTGGTTAATGCATTAAGTACAGGATCTGTTGTGCTTACCTTACTTTATGCTGTGGTTGGAAAAGCATATTTATTTCATAGAGCAAGACATTTATATGGAGGGTTACGATAGTGGCCTGGTTAGTTGTTGTTATTACCATTCTTGCAGTCGTTATTTTTCTTTCTGCAATGTACTTTAATTTTAATAATATTGAATTGGAACAGAGCTACCAGCAAACTAAATCTCCAGAAGTCGATTTGGAAAAGTTATCGTCTATGGTCGCTGAGAAGATTCTTGCTGAACTTAGAACGACCTCAGAAAAGGAATTAAATGAAAACGGCCTCGAATCAAACTTCATGTTTGGCCGTATTTCTGATGAAAAGACGTCAAATGTAATAGATTTTAATACTAGGGTAGAGGGCTTAAGAAATGTCGGAAATTGATAGCAAAGCTTTAATGTCATTATTAAGCAAAGAGTCGGGCTCTGATGCTACAGACCTATTAAAGCAGCTTATAAGTTCAGCGATTACTGAAAAGAAATCAGTTGCTACACCAGAAAAATTACTAGAATTATATGAGCGATATAGTCAACAACATATTTTTAAAAAAGGCGATCTAGTTCGGTGGAAATCTGGCTTTAAGGATCGAAAGCTTCCCTTGGAAGGAGAACCTGCTGTTGTTATAGAAGTATGCGAGAACCCAATATTTGATTCGCAAGATGATGCTGGATCTCACTACTTTCGTGAACCTTACGACATTCGTTTAGGGGTGCTTCAGTCTGATGGTACGTTTACAGCTTATTATTATAATAGCCATAGATTTGAGCCTTACTCTAAGTAGTTTTCTAACAAAGCCATAAACTCGGACAACAAAAAGCTGCGCTGCGCTCCACTTTTTGTGGCCGGTTATGGCGAGCGTTATGCCCTATAAAAACCAAGGTACGCACACATGCTGAACAATTACAAATTGACATTGCCAACGAAGGATCGAGGTAATGTTGAGATTGAAACCTCCAATAGCCTACTGTTCGTCGGTGCCAATGGCGCAGGTAAAACCCGGTTGGGAACTTGGATCGAATTCAATTCACCAGATGCTTCACGCGTACATAGAATTTCAGCCCAGAAATCCTTGGCAATGCCCGATACATCTACACCAACAGCAATTGATTTGGCCGAAACCGATCTTCTATTTGGCAACCCAATTCATGGAAGGCAAAACAAAAAAGCATACCGTTGGGCCGATAAGCCTTCAGTATCTCTGCTAAGCGACTTCGAGAAGTTAATGGTCTACCTTTTCTCCGACCATACAGAAGAGAGTGCCAAATACTTAACCGCATCGAAAGCTACCGATCTGCGCGTATCCCCTCCAACAACGAAATTGGACAAGGTAAAGAAGGTATGGGAAACCATACTTCCCCATAGGAAACTGATTATTGGGGGGCTCCGAATTCAAACTTCTGTCTCTAGTGATGTATCGAAGACATATAACTCATCAGAAATGAGCGATGGAGAAAGGGTTGTTTTCTACCTCATTGGCCAATGCCTGGCAGCACCTCAAAATGGAATCATCGTAGTTGATGAACCTGAACTGCATTTGCATAAGTCTATCCAAACTCCACTTTGGACAGAGATCGAACACTTAAGGCCTGACTGCCTTTTTATCTACCTAACCCACGACGTGGATTTTGCGGCTGCGAAAGAAAGCTCGAAGAAGATTTGGCTCAAATCGTTTGATGGAACCGTTTGGGAATGGGAGCCTTTTAATTCGGACGACAACATCCCGGAAGACTTGTTGCTAGAAATCCTTGGTAGTCGAAAGCCCGTCGTTTTTGTAGAGGGCATAAATGGCAGTTACGATTCCGCTCTATACACGGCGATTCTCAAAGACTTTTTGGTTATTCCCGTTGGGAGTTGTAGTCAAGTAATTCAGTCCGTGAAGGCACTCAAAGCAAATTCCCAACTTCATCATCTGAATGTCTCTGGAATTATTGATCGAGACCGGCGAGTGCCTGCTGAAATTCAGAAACTGGAGCAAGAATCAATTTTCGTTCTCTCAGTTGCCGAGGTTGAAAATCTATTCTGCACAAGAGAGGTTCTAGAGATAGTCAGTAACCGATTGGCACGCGATCACAACGCAGATTTTCAGGCCGTCTCCGATGCCATATTCGCCCGTTTGCAGGGGGAGCTGGAAACGCAGGTTTCACTTAGAGCTGCCAGTGAAATTAAATTCCAACTCAACATGTTTGATGAAAAGGCCAAAGGTGCTACTGCATTGACGTCTGCGTTGCACTCACTTGCAGGCGGAATAGACGTCGAAGCAATATATTCTCAAACGCTCGCAGAGTTCAACACGGTGATATCAGGTAGGGACTTTGAAGGACTGTTGGCGATATACAACCGCAAGTCACTATCCGCTCAAGCGGGTTCCGCACTTGGCCTAGCGAACGGGAGTCTTCCTGAGTTGGTAGTAAGGCTGGCGAAGGGCGACTGTCGAGACGTAATATCAAGCTCTTTGAAGAGGTACTTCGGCAATTTTGCACCTCGCATGGCATAACCCGGCGCTCAAGAGGGACGCTCCGCCGATAAGGCCGGCGGCGCGCCCCTTAGCTCCACGTTGGGCGTAAGACGTAACAAAACGGGAGAACTTTATGGATGCAGAAACTATTATATCGCTAATCGCAAGTATTGCTTCCCTGGTTTTAGCTATTGTCGCAATATGGCTTTCACTGCATCAAAAGAAAGAAACGGACGCTGTAAACGAAAATACCAAGCAATTGTTAATCGAAATTCGAACGGATGCAAAAGCGATATCTAATGTTGCTATGCCGGAATTAAGAGCATACGGTGAAAGTATGCGAAATTATGTCTTTCATGTTAAAGACGGTGGCAAGGAAATTGAGGAGTCTAGTGAAATAATCGATTCTGTAAAAAGAGAATTAGATGAGTTAAAGCAAAGCAAGCAAATATCCCAAGAATTATCAGAAAAAATCAATCGCATTGAATCCAAGCTTGACGCCTCTCAAACAGCTATCAAAAAAGGTGACGAATTTCCTGATGAAAACTCTTTAATTATCGACTTGTCTGAGTTTGGCTACAATGAAATGGAAGCAGAAATAAATCAATTCGATACAGTTCAGGATTTATTGAATACACTGTATTTTTCTTTTTTGAAAGACCATGTAGGGCCTTATACATATAACAAGCAGTGGGTTATTGAGGATGTGGACGCGCAGCAAAAAGTCTCATCATTCGGCAAAGCTGACTACAGAACATTACCTGAGGCAGGTATCATGGGCGGTGTAACATATCGAGTGAAACAAGTCTGATTGGCAATAGTCGCCCAACAAAAACTTCCAGCCGACGCGCCAAAGGCGCGCGCGGCTGAAGTTTGCCGTTAGGCATAATTAGCTTTTTGGTTGGTGCAAGCAGGGAGGCCAGAAACCCATCATGCTGTTCGTGCTTCCTTCCTGTTGCATTGGTTTTGCCCAGTTCCAAGCCTTGCAGTGCATCCCAACTGTGGCTGTTCCCTCCCCCCGTAGGCAGGTGGCGGTAGCGTGCCAGGTACGGTGGCAGGTTTGGCTGTCTGGCGTGAATCGGCGGCTATTCGTGTGTTAACTTGGGCTTCAATGCCTAACATACGGTTCAAGTCGTTCGCTTCGCTCACTGGGACGCCCGCGTACCGCGGCCGCCCCTTAACCTAAACGTTATGTTTCACAGTAGAAAATTAGACCCAACCAAAAGGGAACGAAATGCTAATTTACGTAAATCAGTTTGAAATATTAGGGCACGATAGTTTTTCTGTCGCTCTTAGAACAATCGCAGGCTGGCTTAAAACCGTTACAAAACAACACTTTACAAGAGACATGTTACTGAGTGGAGAAGAATTCTCTTTTGAAAAAACCAAAGTGAGAACATTTGCTGCTAGTGAACTAGCGCCTGCAATTTATTCCATCTTACTTAGCCATCCAGATCGAACTGTAAGAGGAAGGCAATGGATTACTGAGCTAGGAATTAAATACGAAGGTGATATTACAACTGTTTCAGTCCTACTCGAAACCAGCGACATCAGTACTTTGGTTAAGGATATACCGAGCACTACTAGACCAAAACTGGTCAGTTTCTTGCTAAAAAATGCCAACCTTAACCCTAAAACCACAGTTGGACTTCGCACTCAAAAGCTCAAGAATAATCTTGATGATTTCAAAGCACTTAGTTTTGAAGTTGAACGTTCAGAACGCAACTATCCGCTTGTTTTTGTTAGTAATTGCAAAAAGGATAATCAGCCACTAGTTGATCCAAATAGATTGCAAGAGCAGTTAGTTGGCTTAGCTCAAGTTGTCTACTCTGAAGAGGAGATTGATAGTTGGGAGTTAGAGGGGGTTCTTACCCGTCAATACTCAGCTTGGGATGGTGCTATAAACATTATCTATCCCTCTTTTAGTCGAGGTTATTGCTACAGTCGATTATTACTGCGAGATACCCTAACGGATGTCATTCAGTCCAATGAAAATTTAATACAGCATGTCCTTTCATATATCACCCATACGACTAACGGTTACAACAAGAAACGGCATTTTAGTCCAACAGATGTCAGAGCTAAGAGGCAAAAGGACTCCAGGGTTCAGCTAAAAAAACGTTTTGTAGAGCTTAGTAATGATAGTGAATATCAAGCTCTCGCAGAAGAAGCTTTTTCACAGCTTGAAGAACAAGAAAACGTTATAGAACAACTTAAGGAAAAGTACGAATACGAAATTAATGAGCAAATGCTTGCAACAATCGAAGCTCAAGAGCAGCTAGACAAATCTAAATCTGATTACCATGTATTGAAGCTTAGATTCGATGATCTTCAAGGTAACTCATCAAAGAAAGGCAACCCTATTCTGATTTTTGGCAATGAAAAAGAAAAGTTTAAAGGGGAAATAACTGATTTAGTCCTTGATGCTCTAAATGAATATGCTAAATCACAACAGGCGAATTCTAGGAAGCGACAACTGCTAAATGATGTTTTAGAAAACAACTCGATAGATGGCACTAGGGAACGAATTATAGAAGAGCTAAAGCAAGTTTTTAATAATTATAACGGGGTGACATCTAGTATGAAAAGCTCTCTCAAAGCCATGGGGCTAGAAGTAGTTGAAGATGGAAATCATAACCACCTACGGTTTATTGATGACAATCGTTATAAGGTTGCTTTTGCGAAGACCCCTAGCGATAAAAGAGTTGGGGCTAATATCATTAGAGATATCAAGGCAGCGATCATTTAGAAACATAATGAGGCGTTATGAAAATCGGGCAGCTTGTAATTTTGATGGCTGCCATAGTTGACAGAATGGTAGCCGGTAAATCGTGCCAGCGTTCTCGGTGCGGTCGAAGGCTTGGGTAATGGCCGAGGCTTTGGGAGGTTTCGGCCTTGAGTGCTTCGGTTGTGGTCCAGTGGTTGCGTTCGCTTGGTCACATCAATCCTGGTGCCATCGGTTGGCACGCTGGGCTTGGCGGTAGCGTGCCGGTTGGCATGGGGCGGTTTGAAACAGGGAAAGTGCAGGCAGATGGCTATCAGTATTTTTCCTCTATTTATTGGGCCTTGTGCGGAATTGAATTTCCATAACAAGGTGCTCAAGATCGTTTGCTGCCGCTCACTGAGACGCTCGCTTCGCTCGCGCCCCTTAGCACGGTGTTAGGGCTGGTCGTAGTGCCCACCAATAGCGAAGATATAAATGGACTTATCATCAAATCGATATATCAACCGGTCTTTCTGGGATATCCGCTTGGACCAAAGTCCTGACAGGTTATGTTTGAGTGGTTCTGGCTTTCCCAATCCAGAGGATAGATCATCAGACCGGAGCATTTCTTTGAGGAGTTTGCATAAAGCTTTGTGCAGTCGCTTGTCCGTTTCACGTATGGCCTCATATGCTTCCCAGGTATTACCCTCAAATACCAGTGATCTCATTCATTTGCTCATCAGTTGGTTTGTAGCCTTGTCCACGAGTGTGGGTTTCAAAAGAGTCGGCAATCTGCTGCATGAGATTCTGGCTTTGGAGTACGTGAAGGGTTTCTTGTTCTCGCTCCCAATCGTCGGCACTCATCACAACGAAGGCCTCACCAGCACGCCGAGTGACCTTGAGAGGTTCGTGTCGGCTAACTACCTGTTCCACAAAGCTTTTCAGGTTGTCTCTGAATTTATTTACGCTAATTGTGTCCATAACCTCACCACTGTGTACGGAAATACCGTACAACTATATACTGAAAACCCTAACAAGGCCAAACAGAGCGACCCATTTTCCGTTCCGCCTTTGGCTCCACTCCAATGGTCGCCTGTTGGCGGCGTTAGAACTCAAAGAAACAATGGAGTAATCATCAGGTGCCGATTTTCGATATTTCAGGAGACAAGCTATCTGCCGTCGAGCAAAAGATTTTTGCGCTGGAAAAAGATCTGCAGTCCCTAATAGAGAAAAATCTCGAAACGGTCTTTAATTGCAGATTTATTGCCAGCGAATTTTCAACCGGTGCACAGCATGCAGGTCGAATAGATAGCCTTGCTCTATCAGAAGAAGACAATCCGGTGATTATTGAATACAAAAAAGTCGAATCATCGGAGCTGATTAACCAAAGTCTTTTTTATCTACATTGGATTCAAGACCATAAAGGTGATTTTGAAATTGCTGTGCAAAAGCGGCTCGGCAGAAGCGTCAAAGTTGATTGGTCTGATATCAGGGTAATTTGCATCGCTCCCAACTATAAGAAATATGACCTACACGCTGTACAAGTCATGGGTGCAAATATCGAATTGTGGAAATATCGGTTATTTTCAAACAATTCAATATATCTTGAAGAGGTTTTTCATGCCTCAAAATCAGTAGCCACGTCTTCTGCAGCTATGACGACTGATAGTGGTTTTAAAAATCCCACTATGGTTGAAGCAGGTAAGAAAGCAGCTCTGACTCGTGCCACTGCAACTTATACATTTGATGAGCGGCTTGAAGGTAAGAGTGAAGAAATTCGTGAATTAACGACAATAATCCGTGAGTTTATTATCGGCTTAGATGAGTCAATCGAAGAGGTACCGAAGAAGTTCTATGTTGCATACAAGGTTTCCCAAAACATCGTATGTATGGAAGTGAAAGGTAAGAATATTAAACTATTCCTAAAACTTAAACCCTCAGATATCCCTAGAGGCACATCTAATTACCGGGATGTCACATCAATTGGCCACTATGGTACAGGCGATGTCGAATTCACGATATCATCTGAATCCGATTTTGAGCAGGTCAAAGAATTTATCGCCATGGCATACAATAAAGTCGGTGGCTGATGGCTTCTAACAAGGCGCTCACTGGGACGGGCTAAAGCCCGCCCCTTAACCAAACGTTAGGTCAATAAACTATGGCATGCTTCTTTGAGATTAAATTGGGTACATCAGATGTCATTGCGCTACTGGCTCTGCTCGTGGCTGGGCTATCTGCGCTGTACGCTCGCTGGTCATGGCGTGAGGCTAAAAAGGCCAATCAAATAAGCTTGCTTGGTCACAAAAAAGAAATCTATGACGCTTTCTTCGAACTAAAAATGCATATGACGCAAAAGGCGGAATTTGCTGAACTGGGAGAAGTTTCAAAATTTTACTATCCATCGAAAAATGCCAATATCTATCTCCCGTCCGACTTAGCCAAAGACATTGAAAAATATTTCGATGCGTGCTTCTGGATCTCAGATATCCACCGAAAATATGGCGGCATCTCAAAAGATAGTAGTGCGGAATGCAAACCGCACATAGAGGCTGAGAAAAAGCTCGCACCAAAAATCGAGAATGAAATCATCAAATTGCTCAAGGAGGCACAGGCCTAACAATGCACTCAACCTCACTCACTTCGTTCGCTGGACACGCAAAAGCTCCGCTTTTGCGTGCCGGTTAGCTTCAACGTTATGCCAAGTGAGGTGCTCAGTGGATCTTGTACTCTTTCTGAAAGACCGACTCGAGTTTGCTAAGTATTTTTTTAGCAATGCTTCGAAGCCGTTTGAAGCAACAATTGCAAACCGCTATAACTGAGCACCAACACACCCTAAGCGTCAATAGCAACCGATTCGATCACCACCAATTGTGTATCACCCTCAGATCAGCGAAAATACCTGTATTATCCTGTTCCCCTAATGGGAATATCGACGCACCCCCAGATTAGAAGACCCCCACAGATGTCAAATACCTCTACAGCGCAGCAAGTTGCACAACGCCGCACCTTTGCCATTATCTCCCACCCTGACGCGGGTAAAACCACCATCACCGAGAAATTACTTTTACTCGGCCAACTCATCCAAACCGCCGGCACCGTCAAAGGCAAAAAAAGTGATCGCCATGCCACCTCTGACTGGATGAGCATGGAGCAAGAACGCGGAATTTCCATTACTTCTTCAGTGATGCAATTTCCTTATCATGAGCGCATCGTTAACCTCCTAGATACCCCAGGACACGAGGACTTCTCTGAAGATACTTACCGCACGCTCACTGCCGTAGATTCCGCACTGATGGTGGTTGATGGTGCTAAAGGGGTTGAAGAACGCACCATTAAACTTATGGAAGTGTGTCGCTTGCGTGATACGCCGATTTTTTCCTTTGTCAACAAACTCGATCGCGACATCCGTGACCCCATCGAATTACTGGACGAAATCGAAGAAGTATTAAAAATTGCCGCCGCTCCTATTAACTGGCCGATAGGTTCTGGCCAATGGTTTAAAGGGGTTTACAATCTGTATACAGATGAAATCCATATCTATACCCCAGGACAAGGCCACACCTTGCCACCAGATCAGCGCATTCAAGGTTTAGATTCTGAGCAAGCACGTACTTTGTTAGCAGAAGAATATGATAGCTTTGTGGAAGAAATCGAATTAGTACGGGGCGCCACCCATGATTGGGATCAAGAAGCCTTTTTAAAGGGCCAGCTCACTCCTGTCTATTTTGGGACCGCCTTAGGCAATTTTGGTGTACGCGAAATGTTGGATGATTTTGTCCAATGGGCACCCGCGCCTTTAGCACGCCGTACCGAAACCCGACATGTTGAGGCAGATGAGGAAAAATTCTCCGGTTTTGTGTTTAAAATTCAAGCCAACATGGACCCAAAACACAGAGACAGAATCGCCTTTTTACGCATTTGTTCTGGCCGTTATCAAAAAGGTCTTAAAATACGCCATTGCCGCTTAAACAAAGATATCCGTATTGCCGATGCAGTCACTTTTGTTGCCGGCGAACGCGAATTAGTTGAAGAGGCTTGGTCAGGTGATATTATCGGCTTACATAATCATGGGACGATTCAAATCGGTGATACTTTCAGTGAGGGGGAAATTTTAAAATTTACTGGGATTCCCCATTTTGCGCCTGAATTATTTAAGCGTGTACGTCCACGTGATCCTTTAAAAGCGAAACAATTACAAAAGGGATTACAACAACTCTCCGAAGAAGGCGCTGTACAATTATTTCAGCCACTTAACAATAATGATTTGATTTTAGGTGCTGTCGGTCAATTGCAATTTGATGTGGTCATGTATCGTTTGAAAGATGAATACAAGGTCGATTGTCTCTATGAACCTATTAGCTTAGCCACGGCGCGTTGGGTCGAGTGTACAGACACGAAGAAATTTGAAGACTTTAAACGTAAAGCCAGTGACCAGCTCGCCTTTGATGGCGCAGGGTTACTCACCTACTTAGCCCCCACCCGAGTGAACCTTAGCCTAGCGCAAGAACGCTACCCAGAAGTTGTCTTCCGTGCAACACGTGAACACTAATCACCCTTGAGCCGACACATGTGGATTGATAGCCATACCCATTTGGATTTTGCGGTTTTTGATCCACTCTCACCTTATCTACAAGCCGCACAGGCAGCACAAGTTGAAGCCTGTGTGCTTGCTGGGGTACAAGCGAGTCGCTGGCCACCGCTTTATCAGCTGGCGCGAACGTCTCCCTATCCCTTGGCACCTAGTTTGGGCTTGCACCCTTATTTTTTAGATGCACATCAACCCGATGCAGATTTAGCCCAGCTTCAACAAACACTGCAAAGGCAACATCCCAACAAGCCTTGGATTGCGATTGGGGAGTTTGGCTTAGACCCCTACTGTGCACCATTAGCAGCCCAATGGCCTTTATTTGAAGCGCAAGTGCAACTTGCCAGAGCACACCAATTACCTGTGATTTTACATGTACGCCAAGTGCATGATGTGGTGTGTCAATATTTACGCCGATACCCTGTGTGTGGTGGCGTAATTCACGCTTTTAGTGGCAGCTTGCAACAAGCACATGCCTATCTGGACCTCGGTTTGCGCCTAGGGATTGGCGGTGCCTTAACCTACCCGCGTGCGCAAAAATTACGGCGCGTGATGGCTGCCATTCCTGCGGATGCATTCGTACTCGAAACGGACAGCCCAGATATGCCCCTTTGTGGTTATCAAGGGCAAACCAACCAACCCGCCCGTTTACCTATTATCGCACAGCACTTAGCCAAGTTACGACAACTTGACTTGACAGAACTCAGTGTACAAGCACGCCAGAATACGCTGGCCGCTTTGCCCTTGCTGGCGATTTATCTTCGATAATTTTCTATAGAGAAAAGCCAACTTATACATTTTGTTTTTGGTGTTTTTCTCTTTGTTATTTTTATGTAATCCCAAGTAAAATTCTTCTTCTAGCGAAGAAGACCAAAGCAATCAAAGGGGGACGTGTGTGTTTAAATGGATACTGAACATCTTGGGCATTCGTACTAGCTTATTATTAGCCGCTGCTGCCTTGCTGGTTATTTTTAGCGTGCCGGCCTGTTGGGAAATTTTCCTTGTCTACCAGCCTACTTATCAAAGAGCGCAACACCTAAATACTGCCAACCAACTCAGTGACACCAGTATTGAATTAGTCAGTCGTTTAGCGCGTGAGCGTGGTTTAGGCAATAAAGTGCTTGCTGGCAGTGAGAAAGATCGTTCTGCATGGCAAACCTTGCGTGCTGCTAATCGCCAACAAGCCACCAACTTGCTGCAGCAGATTGAGAACCAATTGCTGCCCTATAACCGACATATGCAAGGCTTTTGGCAAAAAACTCAGCAAGCACATCAAGCTTGGCTACAAGCAGATACCCAAGGGTTGGCACAATATCATGCCGCCAGTACCGCTTTTATTGAAGCGATTATGCATACGCAAGCCGCTGCTTTTGCACCTTTTTCATCCTTGGAATATGTCAGTCAGCATAATTTATTGCTCAAACAAACCTTGTGGAAAATTACCGAGTTTCTTGGCCGTGAGCGTGCTTTAATTGCACGGACAATCACTCAGGATGCCGCTTTAGATGAAGCAACTCGATTAAAAATCCATCATCTACAAGCTTCTATTTATGAAGAACTAGATAGTTTGCATCATTATTATTTGCCCTTATTAAAAGCTGATCCAGAAATTAAAAATTATCAGGAGATTAATCGCCAATACCAACAAGCCCTTGATTTTTTAACACAGCAAGTCAAACCGCTGCGTGACACTTTTTTATTTGAAAGTTATGCTGGTAATTATTCTGTTGATGCTAGCCACTGGTTTGCAACTGCCACCCAAGGGATCGAACATTTATTAAATTTAAGCCGTGCTATTAGTACCGATGCCGCACACCATAGCCAAGACTTATTATTTGAAAATGTACAAGGCTTAGTCACAGTGTCTAGCCTTGCCTTATTAGCCTTGATCATTATGGTGGGCAATTTCTGGATTTTAAATAATGTCAGCCAGCGCCTCAGTTTAACGCGCCAAATCATGAATCGTACCCAGCAAGAAAAAAACCTAGGGATGCGTATTCCAGTGCAAGGACGTGATGAGTTAGATCAAGCAGCACATGCCTTTAACCAAGTGATGGCCACTTTCGAAACCATGATTGCCCAACTACACCGCACCACAGTGCGTGTCGTTTTTGAAGTGGAAGGCGTAGCAACTTCCGCAGAAGGGAGTTTGATCGCCAATCAACGCCAGAAAGAAGAAGTGATTCAAGTGGCCGCAGCTTTGGAACAGCTCAGCGGTGCCATTCATCAAGTCAGCTTACATACCCAAGATGCCTCTGAAGCCGCTAGCCAAGCTTCTTATAGTGCCGCACACGAGCAACAAGAGCTCCATAATATTTTGCAGCATATCCAAGCTTTACAAGTGCAGGTCCATGCTGCAAATGAAGAAATCCACTCATTACAAACCGATGCACAAAATATCGAGGGGATTCTGGCAGAAATTAGTGCGATTGCCGAACAAACCAATTTGCTAGCGCTTAATGCCGCGATTGAAGCCGCACGCGCAGGCGAGCTGGGACGCGGATTTGCTGTGGTAGCAGATGAAGTCCGCACCCTATCTCAACGCACAGCGCATTCAACACAAGTGATCCGCGAACATATGCTGAAGTTGCAAGAGAAAATCGATACCAGTTATCAAAAAATTCAGCACACTCAACAAAGTACAGATGCTAGCGGGCAAGCAATTCAAGCCAGTGCACAACGTTTACAAAGTGTACTTACAGCAGCTCAAAGCGTTGGTGAAATGAATGAGCAAATCGCCGCCGCCATTGAACAACAAAGTAGTGCAGCACAGCAAATGCATACCAATATGCTGCATATTCGTGATCATGCACATACAACCACACAAAGAGCCTCTTCTAACCTGAAAGCCTCTCAACAAATTACTCATTTAATGGAACATTTAATACAGGAGGTCGAAGCCTTCCAGCTTGATGCGACTGGCTTGGATTTATCCAAAGCCAAGGCCGCCCATTTACGTTGGCGTAGTCGTTTGCGTGATTTTCTTGATGGACGTGGCAGCTTGACCCATGCCGAAGCTGTCTCCCATAAAGACTGTGTGCTGGGTACCTGGTATTACAGTGAAGGTTTGCAAGAATATGGACATATTGAGGCCATGCGCACGTTAGAACAACCCCATGTCCGCTTACACGCCCTGATCAGGGAGGTGATTGATTTAAAAGAAGCGGGTGATTTAGAAGCCGCGGAAGATCTTTATTTCCAAGTGGAAGATTTATCCAAGCAAATTGTTGATTTATTGGAACAAATAGAAACACAAGCCTAAATCATGAGAGAGGGCGCACTTGCGCCCTTCTTCCGGTCGCTAGCTGGGCACGCGCCTAGCTATTCCCCCGTGCGGATTTTCAGCGCTTCTTCTACGCTGGTTTTCCCTTCCAGCACCAAGGCCAAAGCTGCTTGGTTTAAACTTTGCATCCCCTGTTGGCGTGCATGGGCTTTGATTTGCAAAGTATCTGCCTGTTGACTAATCAAACCTGCCAAAGACGTATCCACTGGTAACAATTCATACACCCCGATACGCCCGTGATAACCACTGCCAAAGCAATGCTCACACCCTTGGGCATGAGCAATTTCTGGCAGAGTATCTTGCCAACCCAATAATTGGGCTTGTACAGGCGTCATCGGCGACCAAGTACAACAAGCCGAACATAAACGCCTTAGCAAACGTTGCGCCAGCACCCCACGTAAAGTCGCCGCCAGCAAAAAGGGATCAATTTCCATTTCGAGCAAACGCGCCACCGCACCGGCAGCATCATTCGTATGCAAGGTAGACAGTACCATATGTCCGGTCAGGGCAGACTCAACCGCAATCGCGGCAGTTTCACGGTCACGAATTTCCCCTACCATGATCACATCCGGATCTTGACGCAAAATCGAACGTAAACCTGCAGCAAAGGTCAGGCCGACTTGTGCATTTACCTGAATTTGGTTAATCCCTTCAATTTGGTATTCCACGGGATCTTCCACCGTAATAATTTTACGCTCCACCGAGTTAATACTTTGCAAAGCCGCATACAAACTTGTGGTTTTACCACTACCGGTTGGGCCTGTGACCAGCAAAATACCATTAGGATGTTGCACCAAACGTTGAAAAGCCTCTTGTAGATGCGCTGGCATCCCTAAATGTTGTAAGCCGACTTGTACATCACCACGATCGAGTACCCGCATCACCACAGATTCGCCGTTTTGTGTCGGCAAGGTGGAGACCCGCAAATCGAGGGTCAGTTCATCTAAGGGATAACGAATCCGTCCATCTTGTGGCAAACGCCGCTCACCAATATCTAGATTCGCCATGATTTTAATCCGTGAAATAATCGCCGCTTGTAGGCGCTTGGGCACATGATCGATATCCTGCATCACTCCATCAATGCGAAAACGTACCCGTAAATCCCGTTCACTGGGCTCAAGATGCACATCACTGGTCCGCGCTTGGATAGCCTTTTTGAGCATTTGATTCACATAACGGATAATCGGGGCTTCTGAGGCGAGATCCCGTAAATGATGGTCATCTTGCGCCTCTAGCGCTTCTTCCTCGACCGCTTGCAGGGCTTGTTCAGATTCTTGCCAATAGCCAAGTTCACGTTGTACTTGCTCAGGCGTGCTTTCGCGCAGGCGAATAGATGCATGCAAGGCTTGCATCAGCATAATTTGTACTTGGGACGAGGGTTTTTGTTGTGCGTATAAAAGCTCCCAATCCCCGTTTTCTTGCTGACGAAGGGCGCAAGCATGGGCTTCTAAAAAGGCAAGCAAGGGTATCTCCTTAAACCTGAATATTGGTGAGACTAAAGACCGCAGAAAGCATGGATACCACCACAGCGCCAACCAGTAAGCCAATACCAATAATCACGCTGGGTTCAACCAAACTCACCAGATGCTTAATTTCGCGTTCCACTTCACGTTCGTATTTGTGTGCAGCCTTACCGAGCAAAGGCGCCAGTTGGCCAGATTCTTCACCGATAGCACTAAAGTGAATCAAGGTATCTGCTTCACTCACGCGAAAATCTTGCGCTAATTCAGTTAACGCCTGGGTTAAAGGGCTGCCTTCACGTACGCCTTGTTCAACTTTCAGCCATGCCTGATTTAAAGCGGTATTCCCTATTACTTGGCGACTAATTTGCAATGCCTTGAGCAAGGGCACCCCACCGGCCAAAAGCACTGCCAGCGTATTGGCAAGACGTGCCAGTTCAATACGCCAGATTAAAGAACCAAATAAAGGCCAAGCCAGTTGCCAACGGTGCCAAGTTAACTGGCCTTGACGGCTTTGCCGCCAAAAATGCCAAACCAAAATCACCCCAGCTAGCGCGCCACCAATCCAAGCAATATAGGTTTGCATCCACGCACTCAAACTTAATAAGGCTTGCGTACTTGCAGGAGGTGCTTGCCCCATATCACTAAACACATTGGCGAACTGAGGCACCACATAGGTCATCAAAACCACCACAGAACCTAACCCCACAGCGAATAAAATACTTGGGTAAGTCATGGAAGATTTGAGTTGTTGGCGGCTTTGTTCCATCGAGCCTAAAAAATGCGCCATCTTGCTCATTAAAGTGGCTAGATTGCCTGATTCTTCGCCTGCGTAGACCATGCTAGACATCAAAGGCGGAAACAACTTGGGATAGCTTTGTAAAGCTTGTGAAAAGGTCATGCCCTCTTTCACCATGCGGCGCATTTCGCGCGTGGCTTCTTGTAAAGCTGGACTGGCTGTTAGGGTGCTTAATAAGGCGAGGGCTTTATCTAAACTCATTTTAGCATCCAACAAGGTCGCCAACTCTTCGGCATACATTGCTAAGTGCTCGCCTTTGACGCCTTGACGCCCATAAGAACGCGCCCACCAAGGGGTTGCTTGCGCTTGCACCTGAATCGGCAAGCAACCACTTTGTTGCAACATATTGAGGACTTCTTGGCGATTTTGCGCCTCCAAGGTACCAGAGATTTTTTCCCCTTGTGCATTGATCGCTTGATAAGCAAACTTCATAGCAAGGCCTGCATTTGAGCATGAAGATTACAAAGGCCAGCAAATTCTTGCCCGTGGACCCCTGAGATATGAAAACTCACCGCACCATCTATCCAGAAATAACAAGTATCCAAATGATGCCGCCCTGCATGACATGCCAAGGTTAAAGCATAAGCACCAGGGGCCAGATCCAACGTCAGCTGATAAATCAAGGTGCAACTTTGCCCAGCTTTAAGGGAGAAGTTTTGTCCAAGCAAATGCGAATTCGTACCATAGACATCAATCCCGAGACGATCACGAATCAAAATCCCTAGGCTCATATCTTCACAGGCTTGCTGTGCCTCTAGTTGGATATGAATTTGTATTGGATCACCAGAAGTAAACTCAGTTTCAGCCATACCCTCTAGATTCTGGGGGTCTGCTGGCTGATGCAAACGTCGCATTTGGGCATTCACTAGGCGAATTACTTGCGAACCATAGCCTTGCTGGCGCTCACGTCTGTGGGCTTGTTGGTCTGCATAACCAGCGAGTAAACTGGTGTAATACTGAGTTGCACTTAATGCATCTCCTTGATAGACAAGCTCGCCTTGCTCGAGCACCAGTGCACGTTGGCATAGACTTTTCACACTATGCAAGTCGTGGGAAACCAGTAAGAGGGCACCGCCTTGTGCTTGAAATTCACGGATTCTCTGCACACATTTTTGCTGAAAATAACCATCTCCCACTGCAAGGGCTTCATCAATGATAAAACATTGAGGTTGCGCATGTAGCGCCACTGCAAAACCTAAACGCATCAACATCCCAGAAGAATAGGTACGCAAAGGGGCTGCAAGTGCCTCTGCAGGCAACTCGGCAAAATCCAAAATAGCGGCTTGGCGCGCTTTAATTTCTGCTGGTGTCATCCCTAACAAAAGCGCATTAGCATACAGATTTTGATAGGCATTGAGTTCTACATCAAACCCAGTCCCCAATTCCAATAAACCGGTAATGCGTCCACTGGCGTGTATGTGCCCGCTATCTGGCAATAATACCCCAGCGATCAGTTTAAGCAGGGTCGATTTGCCCGCACCATTGCGGCCTAAAATCGCCACACTCTCCCCCGCGTGGACTTGCAGGCTAATCTGATCTAAGACCCTTTTATTGGTATGTTGGCAGCGACCACTTAAGGCTTCTACGAGGGCAGAGCTGGGTTTGGGATAGACTTTAAAGTCTTTACTCACTTGATCTAAAGTCAGTACAGGCGTTTTAGATGTGGTCACGTAAGGCTCCTTGTAAACGCTGTTTGAGCGCACGCGCGCCCACTAATAATGCCAAGGCGGCACCACCTAAAAGACCCAACACCCACAAGGAAGGATGTTGTTGATACAAAACCACATCTCGGAAAGCTTCTAGCAGGGGATACAAGGGGTTGAGGTACAAGCACCAACGCCAAGTCTCTGGCAAGATATCCGGCACATACACAATGGGGGTCATCCAAAAGCCCAGCTGTAAGAGCACAGGGACTAGCTCACGTAGATCACGCAAAAAAACCCCTAACATGGCGGCAAGTAATCCCAATCCCAAAGCCCATGCCAATAAAATCCCCAGCAACACAGGCAACCACAGCCAGTAAAGGGTAATACTGACACCAATAGAGGTAAGAAATAGCGCAAATAATGCCATCGACAGGCTATAAATCAGGCTTTCTGTCAAGGGAATATATAAAGGCAACACCAACAAGGATAAGGGGATCTTATGCAGCAAGTGCGCCTTGTGTTGGTAGACACTGGCCACCCGTGCTAAACAAGCACTAAAGGCCACCCAAGCCAACATCCCTGTGGTTAAATACAGGCTATACGCATAGGTCGGCGCGATCCCTACTTGACTGGGAATGGCATCCAAAGGAAGACGTGCGCCCATAATATGCGCAAAGACAAAAATAAAAATCAGGATATTGACTAACGGCTGAATCAAAGCCCAAAGGCGGCCAAAGACAGAACCTGTATAACGTTCGATTAACTCTTGGCGGCTAAAGTGCCAAATCAAGCTCAGCTGATGCGCTTGCAGCCGAGGCAAATCAAGCCAGCGTTTTAACATGAAATTTCCTGTGCAATCTGCCAACGCCAATGCGCTAATAACGCCTGTAAACATTGCTCCAGAGGCACTTGCGCTCGCCAGCCAAGACTTTGCAGCCTTTGGTTATCGGCACAGACACGCGCAATATCACTCGGGCGCAAGCGTTGTGGGTCTTGGCGTTGCTCAATTGGTATTTTGGCGTGGGCTTTCAGCAGATCCAGTAAGTTTTGCATCCTATGTGCTTGCCCAGAAGCGACATTCACCGCATATCCGCTTGGTACTTGTCTGGCCTGCTGCAATAAGAGTACATACGCAGCGACCACATCTTGTACCGCTAAAAAATCCCGCTGCGCGCTCAAATCACCAACCTCTAACACAGGTGCTTGCAAACCCGCTTCTATACGTGCAATTTGACGGGCAAAGCCCGATAAGGCATACGCTGGACTTTGGCCCGCTCCAGTATGATTAAAAGCACGTACGCGAATAATCTGTAAATCGCTGGTGTGTGCGTGTGCATAAGCGGCTAAATCTGCGGCGGCTTTGCTGGCAGCATAAGGATTTAAGGGCGCAAAAGGGCTATTTTCCTGCACGGGTTCACCATTTTGGAAGCTAGACCCATACATATCCGCTGAGCCAATTTGTAGCACAATCGCTTGCGGTGTGTGTCGTGCCAGTGCTTCCAACAAATAGCGTGTCCCGTGGAGATTGACAGCCCAAGTACGTTCTGGCTCGGCAAAGCTGGTAGGCACATGGGCTTGCGCGGCCAGATGTAATACCGCCTGTGGGCGTACTTTGGCAACCAGTGCCTCAACTGAGGTCGCTTGCGTCATATCCAGCGCATGCCAACAAATATTGGTGGCCTGCAACCCTTGTGGTATCACACGCGCACAAGCATGTAGTTTTGCTTGCGGCCACGCCTGCTGCAAGCTTGGTAAAGCCACACGGCCAACAAAACCGCTAGCCCCAGTGATTAAAATTGAACGCATAACATCTCTCAAGGCTGTTTGGCTTTGCCAACCTATGCCTTGGCCTAGGTTGGATCACTTGTGCTATTTCAGTGATGCAAGACGTGCTAAATCGGCATCGACCATTTCACAAATTAAAGATTCTAGGCTAGTGCTTGGCGTCCAACCGAGTTTCTGCTGGGCTTTGCTGGGGTCACCGAGCAAAATATCCACTTCCGCAGGACGGAAAAACTTTGGATCTATCACCAAATATTGATCCATCTCTAACCCTACATGCGCAAACGCAATCCGGCACATATCCCGCACCGTGGTAGTGCGTCCGGTGGCAATTACAAAATCTTCTGGGGTTTCTTGCTGCAGCATCAACCACATCGCTTCCACATAATCCCGCGCATGGCCCCAATCACGCTGCGCGTCAATATTGCCCAAACGTAACTCATGCGCCAAACCCAACTTAATTCGAGCCACTGCATCCGTCACTTTACGGGTAACAAACTCTAATCCACGTAAAGGCGATTCATGGTTAAAAAGAATCCCGCTACACGCATACAAACTAAAGCTTTCGCGGTAGTTCACTGTCATCCAATGCGCATACAGTTTGGCAGCCGCATAAGGAGAACGTGGGTAGAAAGGGGTGGTCTCGCTTTGCTGGGGTTCTTGAATCAAGCCATACATCTCTGAGGTAGAGGCTTGATAAAAACGCGCCTGTGGACGAATTAAGCGGATAGCTTCCAATAAATTTGCCGCACCCATCCCAGTGACTTGACCTGTCAGCAACGGTTGATCCCATGAGGTTTGCACAAAAGATTGCGCACCTAGGTTGTACACTTCATCGGCTTGTGAGTTTTGTAATGCACGGATTAAGCTGGAAAGATCGGTTAAATCCCCTTCCAAAAGCTGCACTTGCTCAAAAATCCCCAACCACTCAAGGCGAGTGAAATTGACTTCTGAGGTGCTACGTCGCGGGCTAAGGCCGTAAACTTTGTAGCCTTTGCTAAGCAAAAGCTGCGCCAGATAAGCGCCGTCTTGACCGGTAATCCCCGTAATCAGTGCAGACTTATTGGTTTGCATAACATGTTATCCTAGTGGTGATTCATACACACAATGCTGGGCGATTAAAGCTTGCATTGCCTCAATAAAATGCTGATGTTGAAATTTTTCTGCTTGGATACGACAAGCACGCGCAAAGTCTGCGTAGTCTTTTGCCTGCCAATGCCTTCGTTCTGCCTCTAATGTCGCTAAAGCGGCATTCAGCGCCTCGGGCGTTTGCTGCCGATAAAGATAACCTGTGTGACCATCGCGGATACTTTCACTTAAGCCGCCGCGCCCATAGGCAACTACGCAGGTTCCTAGCGCTTGAGCTTCCACGGGCAAAATACCAAAATCTTCTTCCGCAGCAAAAATAAACGCCTGTGCACGCGCAAGATAATCTTGCAATTGCGCATCCGCTTGATAACCCAATACCTGAATATGTGCATAAGGGGCTGCCAATTGGCGAATCTGTGCCAGTTGCGGCCCCTCACCAATCACAATCAGCGTACGTTCTGGATGCGATTGAAAAGCACGCACAATCAAGTCGATTTTTTTATAAGGGACCAAGCGCGAAGCCGTCACATAAAAGGATTCACGAACGCCTAAATTCACCGGTAGATTCGCCACCGCCACCGGTGGATAAATCACATCAGCCTCGCGCCGGTAACACGTACGAATGCGGCGCTGGATATAGGCAGAATTGGCAATAAAAGTATCCACACGGGCCGCGCTGGCATAATCCCATAAACGCAATTTATGCAACAGATAACGCACTAAAGCACTTTTTAATCCAGAAGTCAGGCCAGATTCTTGCAAATATTGGCCTTGTAGATCCCATGCGTAACGCATAGGGCTATGGCAATAACAAATATGCGTTTGATCTGGTCCAGTAATCACCCCCTTGGCCACGGCATGACTAGAAGAGATCACCAAATCAAAGCCACGCAAGTCCCATTGCTCAACTGCAAGCGGCATCAGTGGCAAATAATGGCGGTAATGCTTGCGTGCTTTCGGCAACTTCTGGATAAAACTGGTCTTTGCTTTGCGTTGGCCTAACGCCTGCCTGTCTGCCTCATTGAGAAAATCCACCACACTAAAAATCTGTGCTTGTGGAAAAATTTCTAACAAGGCGGCAAGCACACGCTCTGCCCCTGCATAAGTGACCAGCCAATCATGCACCAAGGCCACTTTCAGCCGAGTCAATTGCGACATGGATCCTTTCTCTTCAGTTGCACTAAAGCGCTGGGTTGCATCAGCAACCCAACCAACTTGCTTAGATAGATGGCTAATTAGGCGTACTGTCGGGTTTCGCCCGGACCTTCCGGCAAATTAGCCACACAACGGCGACAAAGTTGCGGGTGCTGTGGATCTTGGCCCACATCTTCGCGATGGTGCCAACACCGGCTGCATTTAGCATGCTGGGAATTAGCAACCACGACTTGCAAACCGGCCACCTCGGTTGTGCGTGCATCTGCTGGCGCTTGTGCCAAGGGGGCTAAAGTCACCTCTGAGGTCAGCAAGACAAAGCGCACCTCATCCCCTAAACGCGCTAAGTGTGCTTGCAGGGTATCATCCACATACAAAGTCACTTCTGCCGCTAAGGATGCCTTAATCAGTTTCTCGCTGCGGGCATCTTCTAAGCACTTATTGACGGCTGATTTCACATTCAGGATATGCGCCCAGAAATCCGCATCAAAATCACTAGTGTGGGCTTCTAAAGTGAACAAGTCTTGATACCAAGTGGTGAGGAAAATGCTTTCTTGTTTTTCCCCGGGCAAGGATTCGTACATTTCTTCCGCAGTGAAACTTAAAATCGGTGCAATCCAACGTACCAAGGCTTGCGCAATATGATACAGGGCCGTTTGACAAGAAAGACGCGCGCGGCTATTTGCTTGGGTCGTGTATTGACGATCCTTAATGATATCCAGATAGAAGCCACCCAGTTCATGCACACAGAAGTGATGCACTTGTTGATAGACTTCAAGGAAACGGTATTCTTGATACGCGGTTTCTACTTTCGCTTGCAAGCGTGCTGCGGCATCTACGGCCCATACATCCAAGGCCAACATCTGCTCAGCGGGGACTTGATCACGCGCAGGATCAAAACCATTCAGGTTAGCCAGCAGGAAGCGCCCCGTATTGCGAATTCTGCGATACGCATCTGCGGTACGCTGCAAAATTTGTTTAGAGACGGCCATTTCTCCCGAATAATCGGTGGAAGCCACCCATAAACGTAAAATATCCGCGCCTAGGGTATCTGTTACCTCTTGCGGGGCAATCACATTCCCTAAAGATTTGGACATTTTGTAGCCTTTCTCATCTACGGTAAAACCGTGCGTGAGCACTTGCTTATAAGGCGCACATCCATTGATCGCAATTGAGGTTTTGAGCGAAGATTGGAACCAACCTCGATGCTGATCTGAGCCTTCAAGGTATAAATCTGCAGGGAAGTGTAATTCGCTGCGATGACGCAAAACCGCATCATGCGTCACCCCAGAATCAAACCACACATCTAAAGTATCTGTGACTTGCTCATACTCGGCGGCTTCTGCACCTAAAAGGTCTTGGGGATCTAGCTCGAACCAAGCATCTATCCCGTCCACTTCAATACGTTGGGCGACAGCTTCAATCAGTTCTGCGGTTTTTGGATGTAGCTCACCAGTTTGTTTATGGGTAAAGAGGGTAATAGGCACACCCCAAGTCCGCTGACGCGAGACACACCAATCTGGGCTTTGTTCTAGCATGCCTTGGATACGATTTTGTCCCCACTCTGGGAACCAACGCACCCCTTCAATCGCTTGCAAAGCCGTTGACTGTAAGCCTTTGGCCTGCATGGAAATAAACCATTGCGGTGTGGCCCGATAAATCAACGGGGTTTTCGTACGCCAACAATGTGGATAAGAATGTTGGAAGCGTTTCAGATGTACCAATTTGCCCGCTTGCGTTAAAGCATCACACACAGGGGTATCAGCTTTATAGACATGAATCCCTGCAAAGGCACCGGCTTGCGCGCTATAAGTGCCATCCGCTTGCACTAGATTGAGCGTGCCGAGTTGATAGGCTTGTCCAACGAGGAAATCCTCCATCCCGTGATCCGGTGCCGTGTGTACTGCACCTGTCCCTGCCTCCAGGGTGACATGCTCGCCCAAAATTACAGGCACTTGTTTTTCCAAGTACAAAGGATGTTGCAAGCTTTGGTGTTCTAAAGCACGTCCCTGACAACGCCCCAGCACTTGGTATTGCTCTACATCCCAACGCTGCATAATGCTTTCGAGCATCTCGGCTGCGAGAATCAAGGCTTCTGGCCCTTGGCCCAAGTCGACGGCCACCAAGGCATATTCTAATTCTGGGTTGAGGGAAACCGCTTGATTGGCTGGAATCGTCCACGGCGTGGTGGTCCAAATCACTACAGAAATCGGCCCTTGGACTGTCTCAGTCGCCGCAAAGCAGCTGGCGACTTGCTCAGGATGGATACAAGTAAAACGCACATCAATCGCGGTCGAGGTTTTTTCTTGGTATTCCACCTCAGCTTCTGCAAGGGCGGATTGACCGACCACACTCCAATAAACCGGTTTGTATCCTTTGACCAAATGGCCTTGCTGCACAATTTTACCCAAGGCACGAACAATATTCGCCTCAGTGGCAAAATCCATCGTCAGATAAGGCTTTTGCCAGTCACCGAACACGCCTAAGCGGATAAAATCGGCTTTTTGTCCCTCGACTTGCTCGCGGGCGTACTCACGGCATTTTTGGCGAAACTCACGATAAGGGACTTTATCCCCTGCGCGCCCAATCAGGGTTTCCACCTTGTGTTCAATCGGCAAGCCGTGACAATCCCAGCCCGGCACATAAGGCGCATCATAACCGGCGAGGGTTTTAGACTTTACAATCATATCCTTGATGATTTTATTTACTGCATGACCGATATGAATATTGCCATTGGCATAGGGAGGACCATCATGCAAAACAAAGCGCGGGCGTCCTTGGCTGGTTTCACGGATTTTTTGATACAAATCCATTGCCTGCCAACGTGCAAGGCGTTCTGGTTCACGTTGCGGCAAATTACCACGCATCGGAAACTGGGTTTCCGGTAAATTGAGTGTGCTTTTATAATCAGTCATAACCTAAATCACAGCCTTTATTTATCAGTAGGAAACTTTTCAATACGCTAGCGGTGCCGAAGCTAAAGGAGGGTGTGCCCAAAGATTGACCGAGGCAGACGGTTGTACATGCATCGCCTTGTGTGCGTCAAAATAATCCCGTGCACTTTGAATATCTGCATAGATTTGCTGTTGCAACTGGTGTAAATCAGCAAATTTTTGCTCCTCACGCAGGCGCGCGCAAAAGATTACTTGCAAACGTTGACCATAAAGATGGGCTTGTGCATCGAGCAAATGGACTTCTAAACGTGGCACCAAGCTATCCACACTGGGGCGAAAACCGATATTAGCCACCGCAGGCCATATTTGATCGTCAACACGGGCTAGCACGGCAAACACGCCTTGCAAAGGTAACACAGGATGACGTAAGGCGATATTCGCGGTCGGCACCCCCCATTGGCGGCCTAATTGCCGGCCATAGATAACTCGGCCACTGATTTGATAGGGGCGTCCCAACATGACGGCAGCTTGTTGTAAATTACCTGAAGCTAACAGGGTACGCACCCGGGTACTTGAGACACGCTCATCGGCGCGCATAAAGGTGTGGGTATGGGCTACGTCAAAGCCGGCATCTTGCCCGACCTCTTGTAACAAATGGAAATCTCCCGCGCGGTCGCAACCAAAACGGAAATCATCACCCACCACCAAAAATTGAACCCCCAAACCATCCAGTAAGACGTTTTGAATAAAAGCCCGTGCATCCAGTCCGCGCAACCTTTGATTAAAAGCTAAGCATAACAGGCGATCGATCCCTTGCTGTGCCAGCAATTGGTACTTATCACGTAACAGACTTAAACGTGCAGGCGCTTGGCGCCTAGCAAAAAACTCGCGTGGCTGAGGCTCAAAGACCAAGACACAGGTCGGTAAATTGCGTTTTTGTGCCTGTTGTTTGAGTTGTGCAAGGACGGCTTGATGACCTAGGTGGACGCCGTCGAAATTACCCAAGGTCGCCACACAGCCTCTATGCTGAGGACGTAAATTATGTAAGCCGCGTATCAACTCCATAAGGGCTGCCTATGACTTGTGAGAGTGTAAAAGCTCAATCGCAAACTTGAAAGGCAGGGATTATAGCGCAAGGCAGGCCAAGGATTATACAAGCAGAAACGGACTGGAGAAGACACAAGGGGTTTTCAACAGGGCACACACTCTGCACTGCTAAGGGGAGCTTAGGGTTTTTCTTTACGGTACTAACAGCTTGGTTTGGGGGCTTATCAGGCAGGATTCCGCTTTACCTCCCCCCTTCACAGAGGGAGGCGTTTTCTTCTGAATCGGGGAAGGCCGCAAACTTTACACGAAACGCACCATTGCAGTGTAACAAATACACCTTTTCGGTGCGCAACACAAAAGTCTCCACGCGATCAATAACTAGCCCCTGTTAACGGCTACCAGCACGGCGCAGCGCGCTTGGCGTGTAATCGTTTTTATCGCTTTGGAAACCAAAATCATAACCTTGAGAATCGACACTTAAACCTGTTACCAAATAACGCCCATTGACTAAATCGTACAAGGTTTCTGCTGCATACCAAGGGATTTTCACATCATGGAAATACACGCTATGGCCTTCTGCAACCCGCCAGAGTTGGCCACGGCTATCATAATGATCTACGAGTGCAAGTTGGTAGGTATCTTCATCAAAATACATCACACGTTTGGCATAAATATGCCGCATCCCTGTATGAACTTGGCCTTCCACCTCCCATACACGGTGTAGCTCATAACGGGTATGCTGAGGGTTTAAATGCCCAGGATGCACCACATCCGCCACAGTTAAATCCTTTTGCAACAGTTGGTACGCATTGTAAGGAATGTATAGCTCGCGCTTGCCTACGAGCGTCCATTGGTACCGATCTGGCGCACCATTGTAAAGATCGAGATTATCTGAGGTTCTTTGCCCATCGGCAGCCGTTCCCGGACCATCATAAGCCACTTGGGGCGCACGACGCACACGACGCTGGCCCGCGTTATAAATCCACGCACGCCGCGGTTCTTTGACTTGGTTCATGGTTTCTTGCACCAGCAAGACCGTCCCTGATAAACGCGCGGGTGCAGTCACAGACTGCATAAAATAAAACAGGGTATTGTCTTGCACATCAGCGACAAATTTAAACTTTTCCTGCATTTCTACCGGCGTATACTCGCCATTGGCTAGCGGGATCACTTGCATAATTTCCCGCTGAGCCCCTTCCCCTCGGTAACGGGTCGCATGATTCCACACGAGTTCGACCCCAGATTTTGGGATAGGAAAAGGAAAATATTGCTGAAAACCTGTCACCCCATTGCCCCCATCCACCAACTCAGCTTGGGTAGCATTGGCTTTCACCACATCGTAAACCGCTTGCGGATACGCTGAGGTGCGGTGGCTGGGATAAATTGGCATTTTAAAAGTGTCTGGATAGGTTTTAAATAACGCGATTTGTCCCGCAGATAATTTATCCTTATATTGCTGGTAATTATTAGCATCAATCACAAATAAAGGTGTTTCTTCTGCAAAAGGATGCGCATAACCTTGTTGATAATTACCTTGTGCTTGGCTTAATCCCCCCGTCCATGCAGGAATACTGCCTTCAGCATTGCCAGCCATTTCCGCGCCTATGGGAGTTAAACGGGTTCCTAGGGCTTGCACCTCTTGTTCAGATACTTTCGCTTCTAAAGATCCACTCACCAAAAGACTGACAGTGATTGCTTTAATTGCAAATAGATGCGTGATTTTAGCCATTGTGTAACACTCCCTACTTTCTTGTTATTTTATTTGTTAGTAGCTCATACCTAGGCTGATGGCGATAAAATCTCTATCGTCTAAATCCCAATAATCGGTTTTTAAATACTCGGTATAACTTAAGCTGGCCTGATAAGTGTTTAAGTATTCTGCCGCCAATGAAAGCCCGATAATTTTACGGCCTTCATAAAATTGCGCGCCTGGCTCAGGGCCATAGCCTTGCACATCATGCGACCAAGCTAAGGTGGGCTTGATGGTCAAACCGCTGACCCACTGATTGGGATATTCCAAAGTAGCACGTAGACGATACCCCCAAGAAAAATCCGTGACATAGCCTTCAGAACCATAAGACCCATAAATACTTGAGCGCCCAAAACGGATTTGGCTTTGGTCAGGTAAATCCCCCACCCAAGTGAAGCCTACTTCCCCGACTAAACGTAAGTTATCCGCCGCCAGCACGCGATTTACATCATGGATCAAGGTGGTTTGTAACTGAGTCACAGGCAAACGCCGATAGCCTTCTACCTGAGTCCCACTGGCGAAAGCACGCACTTCCTCCGGTAAGCTATACCATAAAGAGGCATTTGGCCCTGCACTGGGGTTAGACACAAGATAAGGCGCTGCCCGTACCAAAATATCATTGGCATTGATCTGGATCGGTTGATCTGGGCGGTAACTCACTTCTCCAGACCAAGCGGTGCCCGTCGGTAAGGAGGTAGCAAAACTCATCCCATACACTTTAATATCTTCAGGATAAGCAATCTGGTATTGGGATTGTGTGCCTGCACTGGGGTCTTGCGCATTGGGCTGCCCTTGGCTGTTCGGGGTATTGGTGCCCAGCACACCATTCACATAAGGTAAGCGGCTATGATAGTTCAGATGATAGAAACCAAATTCCGTCCCATGATTGAGTGCCTCAGCATACCAACGTAGAGCAACCCCATATTGACCAGCATCTGACGGCTTTTGATCAGGCCCACGCGGTGCCACCAAGCTTACCCCTTGGCCTACAAGCGCTTGCACTTGTTGCGCAGCCCCAAGTAATAAGGGTAAATCTGGGTGATCTGGCTGGGTAGCGGCCAACGTTTGGATTTGTGCTAAAGAATAGCCCGTATTTTTTTGCACTAGGCTATTTTCAATCGCAAGTTCTGCAATTCCTACCTCGTTGGCCATTTCTGTATAACGCGATCCGCCAAAATACACAGGGCCGCAGCCTTCTGCAGCAAAATCATTATTTGAAAAATACGTACCGCAGGCATCAGGGCGGGTTTGCTCCCACTTTAACTGGTAGAAACCCTCTAAGCTCCAAGCATCATTCAAGCTTAAAGAAGCAGATAACATAGCAACCGGCAACAGGCCTTCTTTCAGTTCTGCCCCTGGCTTACGTAATGCCGGCACATCGACAGGGTTAATACTATTGATCCCCCCTTGGATAAAGGTGCTTTCCCCCCAGTTAAGGACATGACGCCCAAGCTTGACTTGGGCCGGTTGATCAGCAATGTCCAATTCATGCCAGAGATAAGCATCTAGTAGCTCTACCCCGCCTTTAGCTTCATCAAAACTGCGCGCATATTGCCAAGTATTCATCTGACCATAGGCAGATTCTCGATCCAGATGATCCAAGGCGGCATCGTACCAATAGCGGACGCCAAATTTAAAACCTGTCATCTCACGACTTAGGTTTAATTCGTGACTACCTTTAATCACCAAGGAAAACAATTCGCCGGTGTCATAATTTTGATTACCATCATCTGTGTTATTGGTTTGTTGCCCTGCTAATAAGGGATTGACTTGTGCTGGTGCTAATAAACTGCCTTGCTGTAAGGTGCCTGCGCCTAGGTAGTCAGAATTGCGGTCTCCTGCTCGCCAACTCGCCCCCACACTGATTTGTGAGTTCAATTGGGCATCCCAAGTCCCTAACTGGAAATCTCCCGCAAATGCTTGCCCACCTTGGGCAGCCAGTAGGGCCAAGCTGAATGCACTTAGCTTTGATTGATGCAAAGACATAAGTTACTCCCTCTTTTATTCTTATTGTTAGGTTAGCGTTCTGGGTATTGGCTATTCGTGGGTACTAATAAAACTTGCAGCTCCAATAGCCTGAGTATCCAACTGGCGACGAATGCGTTTTTTATCCAATTTGCCCACACTAGTTTTGGCAATTTGTTCGACACAATGGATTTGGCTCGGGATAGCCCATTTAGGTAGGTGGCCTTCACTGACTGCTTGTTTGAGATGCTGGCGAATCTCTGCGGCACTGGGCGCTTGATCTGGTTGATGCGGCACAATTAAGGCTACCGGGCGTTCTCCCCATTGAGGATCAGGCACGCCCACGACAGCCACTTCTAACACTTGTGGATGCTGGCTGATCAAATTTTCCAGCGCAAGGGAAGAAATCCATTCACCGCCGGTTTTAATCACATCTTTAATACGGTCATGGATTTGCACCCGCCCATATTCATCAATTGAAGCAACATCCCCCGTATGCAACCACCCATGCGCCCACAAATGCGTACTGCTTTGGGGATCTTTGAAATAAGCCTGTGTTAACCAAGGGGCACGCACCACAATTTCGCCCACGCTTTGGCCATCATGGGGTACAAAATGCCCATCCACATCCATTAAGCGCAAATCCACCAAGGGTACAGGGCTACCGGTTTTAGTACGCCATTCCAACTGTTCCTCAAAATCTGCAGCCCGTACTTGCGCAGGTAAAAACGCGGCGGTCAATAAAGGGCAGGTTTCTGACATCCCATAAGCTGCACGCACATCAATATTCATAGATTTTGCTTTGCGCGCCAGCCCTTTTGGCAAAGCACTTCCACCGATAAGCACCCGCCAGCCGTTAAAATCCATCTCTTGGGCTTGGCTCAAAATCATGCTTAAAATCGTGGGCACACAGTGAGAAAAATCCACCTTGTGCTTTTGGATCAGTTCAAGCAACACTTGGGGTTCATAACGCCCTGGATACACTTGCTCACACCCCATCAAGGTTGCAGAATAAGGTACCCCCCACGCATGGACATGGAACATAGGGGTAATCGGCATATACACACGATCCCCGTGTAGTAAGTCTGTACTTGGCGCCTGCAGCACATTGACTTCATTTAAAGTATGCAAAACCAGTTGCCGGTGCGAGAAACACACCCCTTTAGGATCTCCCGTGGTGCCTGTGGTGTAAAATAGGGTAGCAATCGCGTTCTCATCAAAATCTGCAAACTCGTAGCTGGCAGCAGAGGCGGCTAATAGAGCCTCATACTCGCCAACATAAGGCAGGATCTCGGTTGCTATTTCTGGCGTATCAGTTAAACGAAGATAACCACGAATGGCCGGTAACTCTGCTTGCATAGGCGCAAGCACGGGCGCGAAATCATCATGGGTTAAAATCCAAGTATCTTGCGCATGTTGTAAAGTGTATAAGATTTGCTCAGGTGCAAGGCGCACATTCACCGTATGCAAGATGGCCCCGAGCATGGGAATCGCAAAAAAGCTTTCTAAATAGCGATGGCTATCCCAATCCAAAACCGCCACCGTATCCCCTGCACGCACCCCAAGATCAGTTAAGGCATTGGCGAAACGGCACACTCTTTGATAAAGCGTTGGATAATCATAACTTTGCTGATCACGATAGATAATGCGATGTGGGCCGCCGGCTTGCACGCCAGATTGCAAAATACGCTTAATTAACAAAGGATAGGCATAGGCCGAATCCGTCGCTTGCAGGATTTTGGGTTGCGGTGTTGCGTCAGCAACTTGGGTAGAAGATAAAGACGTGGGCATACTCACTTTCCCTGATGCAGTGCATAGTTTTTATTATTAAGCACTGAATATAGGCGAGTTTAGCGCCTTGCCCATCCGCTGAAAGAGTGATTTCTTGCCAAAAAGCCGCCGTGCCCGCCTCGTAGATCAGTTACCCTGTTTCGCAAAGTAACACTTTATGCTAAAGGCTTGATATAGGTTTTGTTAATATTCGTACATTTCCGGTAGGATTAGCCTTCTAGCTTGTGCCCGCTTTGGTGGTACCTTCTAGGCTTTTTTTCGTTATGGAGCGGCGTTTTCATCATGTTTAAACATCTCAAACTACACGGCAAACTCTTTTTGCTGGTGCTGAGCATAGGGTTAGTCTCTTTAATGAGTGGCGCTTTTTATGCGTACTTAGTCGAACAAGATCTTGCCCAAAGCACACTGATCGAGCGCCGCCAGTTTTTAATCAACGAGGTCGAGCGCCGCTTAACCAAAAAACAAGAAATTGGCCTCACCAATGCCGTGGGTTTAACCACAAATACCGATTTGCATACCGCTTTGCTGCAATATGATCGTGATTTAGCCGCCCTTGCGCTTGAACATATTGGCGAGTTATACCGCAATAATACCAATTTTAAAGGCATCAAAATTCACCTACACACGGCACAAATGCGCTCTTTTGTGCGTAGTTGGGATTTAAATGCCTTCGGCGAGGATTTAGGGAAATTTCGTGCCAGTGTGCGCCAAGTGAACCAGAATAAAAAAGCCTTGGTCGGTTTCGAGCTGGGACGTGATGGCGCCATGATACGCGCTTTGGTGCCTTTAACTGAGGGCAACCAACTGCTTGGCACCTTAGAATTTATGCAAGGGGTAGGCAGTATTAGCCGGGATTTTGAACAAGATAGCCGCTTTTATTTGATGCTACTGACCCAAGAGGCCACCCAAATTGCCACCAAAGCCGCTAACAACCAAAAAGTTGCCGGTTTACCGGTTGCCAATAACAAATGGTTTAGCGATAGCACCCTAGCTGCCGCTCGTAGCTTAGAAGCACACGCCTTGCTCCAGCAAGAATATGTCTTGACCGATGCATACTTTGCCATTCGTCTGCCGGTGAAAGATATTGAAGGCCAAATTATCGGTTGGCATATTGTCGGTGAGCCACGCCGTTTTATTGATGCGCAATTGCAGGAAGTCCAGCGTTTAAGTACCTCTTTTCTTGGGCTGATCGCTTTGATGCTCATCGCGACTATGGGCTTTATTTTCCTTGGCATTCACAAGCTGGTGATTTGCCCCTTGGGCTACATTAGTACCGGCTTAAATGGCTTTTTCGAATATCTTTATCAACAAAGAAACGAGGCCAGCCGTGTCACCTTCCGCGGTAAAAGCCCCGAAGGGGCGGACGAACTGGCGCAAATGGCGCGCTTAATTAATACCAATATTACCCAAGTCGAACGCCAGTTTGTGCAAGATAAACAAGTGCTGGTCGAAGTGGAAGAAGTGGTGCGCCGTGTCGATGCCGGTTTTTATGCCTATCGTGTGCATCAACAAACCTCTAACCCACAGTTAGATGCCTTGCGGCAAATCTTGAATAATATGCTCGATTCCAGCCAGCTACATTTTGAGGAAATTCTCGCTACCATCTTATCCTTTGCTGAATCTAATTTTACTTCTCGTTTGGCCGTGCATGGCACTTCTGGCAAATTAGGCAGCCTGATTGCCGCGGTCAATACGTTAGGGGTGAGTATTTCTGAGCTGATGGCCATTATTCAAAATACTGGGGTGATTTTGCGCCAAGGGACAACAACCCTAGCCGATTCTGCCGAGCATTTGCGTCAATCTTCACATAAACAATCCGACATGATCCAGATCACCCATGAAGCCGTGCAAGAAGTCACCGCTCATATTCAGCAAAGTGATCACAAAGTCGGCAGTATGCAAGATCAGGCAGAAGTGATGAGCCAGTTAGCCAAAAAAATTGGCGAGATTGCCGATCAAACCAATTTATTAGCGCTCAACGCTTCCATTGAAGCGGCACGCGCCGGTGAGCATGGCCGTGGTTTTGCCGTGGTTGCCACCGAAGTACAACAACTTGCCGTCCATACCCAAGAAGCCTTAGCAGAAATTAACCGCAATCTTGGCGGACTGATGAAATTGGTGGCAGATATACGCACTGCCTCAAGCAGTCAACTGGAGCACATGGAAAAACTCACCCAAGTGGCCGACGAGCTTGCACAAATCAATATGGAAAATTCTGCTATTGGCGAGCAGGTGTACCAAATGACGGGGGAAATTGATCAAAGAGTCGCCAGCTTAGTGAATGTGGCTGAGCAAACCCGTGCGTTAAAACGTCCCACAGATCAAGTCTGTGATGTGGATTTAGTCTTTGAAATCAATAAAGTCAAACTCGAATACATCTGTTTTAAAGATGAGTTATTAACCCAACTCACCCAAAAAGATCGCTTACAGCAAGCCTCGCAAGATCAGTGCCCAATTCGCGCTTGGTTGCATCGAGATAGCCAAGATCCACGCCGCCAGCGCTGTGAAGCTTGGCAAAATCTTGTGCAGACTTATCAAAAGCAAGCCGATTTATGCGCCACCTTGATTCAGGCACGTCAAGCCGGTGAACGCTATGAACAAGTCCAAGAACTAATTAAGAATGTGGAAAAAGGTACAGATAGCTTGTTTGATGCTATTGATCGGGTCAAAACCCAAGAATGCCGCCAGCGCAATCTAGAATTAGAAGCACGCTGCCAGCAAGCACGGCAAACTTCTGCGCATTAATTCACCTGCCTGTTGCCCATCAGAAATCCTCTCGGCTTGTACTCTACTTGTAAAAGTGCAAGCCGGTATCAGCAACAAACCTATATCACAAACCAATTTTCGGTTAATCTTGGTGGCTTTCCTCAGGCACTTTTTGACCTGTAATTTTATTCTATGGCTAAAATGCCTTGCGTAAGTTGAAGAGATTGATGACTCACCCTGCTGAAATTCAAGTAATTTCCCCCAAACAGCACCCGATACGTCTGCGCCATATCAGCGAAGCAGCGTTGAAAGTCTTACATGGCTTACATCAAGCCGGCTATCAAGCCTACCTTGTCGGTGGCGCCGTACGTGATCCTTTGCTCGATCAGCAACCTAAAGACTTTGATGTAGCCACAGATGCGACCCCAGAACAAATTAAGCAAGTCTTCCGTCACGCACGTTTGATTGGGCGCCGCTTTCGGATTGTACATGTGCGTTTTGGCCGCGAGACGATAGAAGTCACCACCTTTCGCGGTGCACCAGAAGCCGACACCCACCCGCATCACCAACAACTTGCTAATGGCCTTTTGTTGCGCGATAACGTGTACGGTTGTATTCAAGAAGATGCACTGAGGCGAGATTTCACCGTTAATGCCCTGTATTACAATCTGGCAGATGCTTGTATTTATGACTATGCACAGGGTCTGCAGGATATCAAAGCGCGTCAATTACGCATGATCGGTGACCCTGAACAACGTTATCGTGAAGATCCTGTGCGTATGCTGCGCGCGGTACGTTTTGCGGCCAAATTGGATTTCACTTTAGAAGCCCAGACGCAAGCCCCCATCAGTGCGTTAGCCCCCTTACTGCTGCAAGTATCGCCGGCGCGTATGTTTGATGAAGTGCTTAAGCTTTTTCTCTCTGGCTATGCCTTGCTTTGTCTGCGCTTATTGCGTGAGTACGGCTTGTTTAAAATGCTTTTTCCTGCAACAGAACAGGCTTTCCAGCATATCCCCCATACTCTGGCGTTAGTAGAAGCGGCTTTGCACAATACAGACCAGCGCCTAGCAGAAAATAAACCTGTGACTCCTGCCTTTTTATATGCAGCCCTCATTTGGCCGGCCTTGCTCCATTTGCTCAGTAAGCGTCGCCTCAGCCTAGCCACCATGAAAATGGAAACCTTTCATGAGGCAGCGCAGATTAGCCTACAAGCTCAAGCCCAACACACCTTGATTCCGCGGCGTTTTTCCACCCCTTTGCAAGAAATTTGGACTTTTCAACTGCGCCTACCACAACGCCACGGCAAGCGCGCTTGGCGTTTAATAGAACATCCACGTTTTCGCGCTGCTTATGATTTTGTGTTATTACGCGAGCAAGCCGGCGAGGATTTACAAGGCCTTGGCGCTTGGTGGACGCAATTCCAGCAAGCCCCCGCAGAAACCCAAGTAGCTATGGTCAAAGCCTTGGGACCAGCCAATAAAAAACCCCGCACTAAAAAGCGTAAAAAACGGGCACGGCCGGCGGCTAAAACCACAGCCCCTTCCGCTTGAGGAGCATAAGATGCAAGATGCGATCACTTATATTGGCTTAGGTTCTAATCTAGGCGATAAGCAAGCTTATCTCAAACAAGCGCTCGCTGCGATCAATGCCCACCCTCAGATGCAAGTACTTGCGGTGTCGCCTTTTTTCCGTAGTGCACCTGTCGGCGTTTTAGAGCAGCCTGATTTTGTCAATGCCGTGGCCCAAGTACGCACGCACTTAGCCCCCTATGACTTGCTTGCGGCCTTGCAAGCAATTGAAAACGCACAGGCACGCGTACGTACCCAAGTGTGGGGGCCTCGTACTCTGGATTTGGATATTCTTTTATATGCGGATCTTGTGTTACAAGATAAAGACTTATGTATCCCTCATGCACACATGCGCACGCGTGGCTTTGTACTGTTACCACTTTACACACTTAACCCTGAGCTT
This sequence comes from Allopseudospirillum japonicum, assembly GCF_900108915.1. Classification (GTDB taxonomy): domain Bacteria; phylum Pseudomonadota; class Gammaproteobacteria; order Pseudomonadales; family Halomonadaceae; genus Pseudospirillum; species Pseudospirillum japonicum. Next base: position 29,226 of record NZ_FNYH01000007.1, on the reverse strand, counting down.
TGTTTACCAACGGGGGAGCTGCTTTGTCAGCTTTTATCGGAAATCGATACACAGGACCTACAGATGCTGAATAATCTTGCAGATTGTGTTCAATAAAGAGTAAAGTAACTTTCTCAAAGTGCCTGCGCTTTTATCGTGCACTGGATGAGTAAAAGTCACCAAGCGTAACACCTAGCAGCAGGTGCTTGGTGCAAGCTAATCCATGTGCACCCCCTTGGTCATTGGCGAAACTCAGGTACTTTTATCAATTTGTAACAGAACACTGTAACACTTCGTGCCCACCTTTTCGCTTGCCTTGTACTGGTGATGTGCAGGCACTCAAGGGCCACCTTTAACCTGAAAGAAGTGGATCGTTTTTATGAAGACCCTCACCCTGAGCACCCTGAACACGCTCAAACGTAATGGGGAAAAGTTTTCTTGCCTAACCGCCTATGATGCAACCTTTGCGGGCCATGTAAGTGGCGCTGGGGTTGAGGTCATTCTGGTTGGAGATTCCCTCGGCATGGTTTTACAAGGCCATGATTCCACCCTACCTGTGACCTTAGAACACATGGCGTACCATGTTGCTTGTGTGAAGCGTGGTAATCAAGGATCTTTGATTATGGCGGATCTTCCCTTTATGGGAAATGCAAGTCTGCCTGAACTGCTCAACAATGCCGCAAGCTTGATGCGGGCAGGTGCTCACCTGATTAAGATTGAAGGTGAAGCTTGGTTGGCAGAAGGGATTCGAGAATTAACACGGCGTGGTATTCCCGTATGTGCACATATGGGTCTGACACCGCAAACGGTCAACCAACTCGGCGGCTATAAGGTGCAAGGTCGCGAACCAAGCCAAGCCGATGCCATTGTTCAAGCCGCTAAAGAGCTAGTAGACGCTGGGGCGAGTATGCTGTTGCTAGAATGCGTGCCCACCAGCCTTGCACAAGCGGTTACTCAAGCAGTCCAAGTGCCTGTCATTGGCATAGGCGCTGGCCCGCATACCGATGGCCAAGTGTTAGTGTTGCACGATATGCTCGGTGCCACCTTGGGACATACGGCCAAGTTTGTGAAAAACTTTATGGCAGAAGCCCCAAGTATCCCAGAAGCCATTGCCGCTTATCACCAAGCCGTTAAATCAGGACAGTTTCCCGCTGAGGAACATACTTTTTCATGAATACAGAACACAGCATTCAAGGGGTCCGTGCACAAATTCAGCGCGCCCGCAGCCAAGGAAAACGTGTGGCCTTAGTTCCCACAATGGGGAACTTACATGCGGGTCATATTCAGCTGGTCAATACTGCACACCAATGGGCTGATTTGGTGGTCGTGAGTATTTTTGTCAATCCGCTCCAGTTTGGCGCTCATGAAGATTTAGAGGCTTATCCACGGACCTTGGAAGCCGATCAAGTCCAGCTTGTGGATGCCAACTGTCATTTATTATTCGTTCCCAGTGTCCAAGAAATGTATCCCCAAGGGATGCAAGATCACACCCAAGTCCAAGTTGCCGGCGTCAGCCAAGGGCTTTGTGGTCAGTCGCGCCCGACGCATTTTGCTGGTGTGGCTACGGTGGTCAGTAAGCTACTTAATATTGTGCAACCTGATGTGGCACTTTTTGGTGAGAAGGATTATCAGCAATTAGCAGTGATTCGTAAATTGGTTGCTGATTTAAATATGCCCATCGAAATTCTTGGGGTGCCCACAGTACGGGATACTGATGGATTAGCGCTGAGCTCACGCAATGGCTATTTAAGTCCACAAGAACGCGCACAAGCCCCCGAGCTTTACCAAGCGTTACAACAAGTGGCCCAAACACTTAAAGCAGGGGCAGAAATTGACCAAGCCCTCCAAGTGGGTCAACACGCCTTGCGCACTTGGCGTCTGGACTACTTAGAAGTCCGGCAGGCACTGACCTTAGCACCTGCACAAGCAACAGATACCGAACTGGTGATTTTAGCGGCGGCCTATCTAGGCAACACCCGCCTGATCGACAATTTACAAGTAACATTGATCCCAGCCTAAAGTTACGGCATACTGCCCGACTTAGTTGCGCCACCGCAGCGCGCGCGGCTTCTAGGATCAGGAAAGACGAAAGGTTCAGCATTATGCAAGCAATTATGCTTAAAGCCAAACTGCATCAAGCTCGAGTGACTCATGCAGTTTTAGAATATGAAGGTTCATGTGCTATTGACGGCGATTTACTGGATATGGCCGGTATTCGCGAGTATGAACAGATTCAAATTTACAACATAGAAAATGGCGAGCGTTTCACCACTTATGCGATCCGTGGTGAAGAAGGCTCAGGGATTATTTCTGTCAATGGTGCCGCAGCACACTTAGCAGAAGTTGGCCAACGTGTCATTATTTGCGCCTACGCCAATTATAGCGAAGCCGAGTTAGTGAACTTTAAACCTGCCTTGATTTACCTGACTGAAGGTAATCAAGTGACTCATACTAGCAACGCAATTCCTGTCCAAGTCGCTTAAGCCACCCAGTGGCTGCTGTGGCCTATGCCAGCTAAGTGATCTATCAAAAAAGGCGCTATTTGTAGCGCCTTTTTGAGCTAGTATGCTTAATCTATCCCATGGAAAACTTGCCGCTCAGGTGCTTGAATCACCCCTTGTAAAGGCTGAGGCTTGCCATACAAATACCCCTGCAAATAATCACAGCCAAAGTTCGCTAGCGTATGGGCTTGCTCTTCCAGCTCAACGCCTTCTGCAACCACCTGCATCCCCAGATTATGCGCCATACGAATAATCGAATGCGTCAGGGCCAAATCCCTCCGGTTGCCTAGCATTTCACGAATAAATTCGCGATCCATCTTCAAAGTATCAAAAGCAAATTGTTTGATATAAGAAATCGCCGAATATCCAGTTCCAAAATCATCAATAGCGATTCTAAAGCCTAAAGATTTTAAATGTTCGATCCGTTTTTGTGCAGCATCTTGCTGCATAATCAAATTACGTTCGGTGATTTCTAATTCAATTTGCTGTGAACTGACTCCGGTTTGGAGCATTTTCTCATTTAAGTAGGTAACAAAGTTATCCGATTCAAAATGCTTGGGAGAAATGTTAATTGAATAAATTAATCGATTTTCTTTCCCATATTGGGCTGCATGTTTAAATGTTTCCTCGATCACCAAACGCTCAATATCAAAAATAAAGCTTGTTTCTTCTGCAATAGGAATAAAGGTCGCTGGTGACACAAAACCCAAAACTGAACTTTGCCAACGAATTAAAATTTCCACTTTTTTTAATTGGCGTCCTTGTGCACTGACAATCGGTTGATAATACAGTATCAACTCGTGATGCTTTAATGCATTAGGCAATTCCCTTTGGACTTTCAACTGTAATTTAAGATCTTGTTCATAATGTTGCTGATAAAAGCAGATAGAACCTCGTCCTTCTTTCTTAGCATGATATAAAGCAGCTTCTGCTTTTTGTATCAAGGCTTCTGTACAGCTTGCATCTTGCGGATAGATAGCAACACCTAGAGAACAACTTATTAAAACTTCATCTCCTGTATTGCTAATTTTAAAGGCAAAATCTTCCAATGTACGCAAGCGCTGTGCTTGCAATACAAGTTTCTCCTTATCAAAAACGCCTTGATTTTCTTCAAGCGTCAAAATTAAAATAAATTGATCTGCACTATAGCGAAAAACCCGACCAAGTTGCGTTTTCTGCAAGCGTGCGGCTATTTCTGCCAACATTTTATCGCCAATCACTTGACCATAAGCATCATTAATGGCTTTAAAACTATCCACATCAAAAAATAATAGTGCAAAATATGGATCTTCTGCTGGATTGGCAATATGTGAGCGCAGATATTTAAATAAACCATTACGATTTGCTATTTTTGTTAAACGATCATAGTTCGCTTCTTGCTCTAATTGTTGCTGATAATCAAGTAAACGCTGTTTCTCATAAATCACGTTAGCGCGTAGCCGATTCAAACCATCAAGTACACTGGCTAATTCATCTTGGCGGGGTGTTCTTGCTAAAGTAAAAGGCGCTGCCAGCTTATCAGACTCATGACGCACCTGGGCTGCCAAGGCCGTAATATGTCGGGTAATTTTTTGATGAATTAACCAGAGCATTAATAGACTGAGCACGAGTCCACTCACCCATGCATTAAAAAACACTGATGCGGCTGTTGCCGTGTGTGCTTGTTGACTTTGGGAGTTAATAAATAAACGTAGCTTACCTATCACCTGTTCATCTTGGGCACTTTGTAGGATAAACTCATGTATTTGATGCACCTCGGACACCTTGCCCCGCTTTAACACGACAAAAGGAGGCGCTTCTATTTCTACAGCTTCCACTAAATCTAAGTTAAGCAAACCTTCGACTTGGGAGCGGATTAACTTATCATCAAAGTTCCATACACTTGCGTATAAAGCATCTAAATGCGCATACTTTACATTATGTAATAGTTGCTGATGCGCTTGTTGGCGTGCTTCTTCATCTTGTAAGTAAGCAAACCAACCCATGAGCATAGAAACAATAAATCCAAAAGTTAAAATTTGCTTAAAAATAGAATAAGTGAGTGGATATTCACGCTTTAAATAGAGCCAACGCATATATTTGTGTTTAAAAAAATTTTGAGATATAGCCTGATGTGCATAAGATGCTTTCATAAGCTAGTGAATCCATCGATCAATAATGGCTTGATAGGCAGGTGTTGCTTTAAAAGCAATCAGGCGCTGTTCATATTCCTGCGCAATTTTTGGCAAATCCGGATAATGCGAGGCACGTACAAATGGCATCGGATAATCTTTCACCGCAACAATTTGCGGATAATAAGTTAATACATCCTGTAAGCCTAAACTTCTAATGAGATACAAGCCTGGCACCCGCTTTGCCAACACTAAATCCACTCGACCTGCAGCTAATTTTAGCAAGTTATGCTTCAAGGAAACCGCCCCTTCTAATTGCGGATTTAAACCTTTGGCAGCGGCTAAAGTATCCCCTTGAAATACCACGCTCGCATCTTTATAGGGAAAAACTTGCCAAAATTCAGGTACGTAGGAGTTTCCGTTAATAATCCCCACTTTCATTGCTGGCAAACGTTGATCTTGCAATCCTTGGAAATCAGCCAATTGATTGCTTCTGCGAGTAAAAAAAACCAGCTCACTGCGCCACATAGGCGTTTGCGGATAATAAAGATAAGGCTCGCGTGCCTGTTGACGACTGGTAGTGAGTACAGCATCTGCTTGTCCAGTTTCTACTTTAGCCCAAGCACGTTGCCAAGACGTGAGCTCGAATTGTACTTCCAGCCCCATTTGTTCTTGCAAAATATGACGTGCAATTTCAATATCGATACCAACTGCTTGTCCGTCACGCAGAAACTCATAAGGTGGAAACTCTTCTCCGGTAATGATCAAAGGGCGCGCTTTTGCAGCTGCGACCATGACAAAGCTTAGAATCCAACCCCAAACAAGCACTTTGATATACTGGCTTAATGTGTTGTTAAAGAAAACTTTTGCGATTGTGCGCACTTCACCCCACCTGAGAATAGGTATCCTCTTATAAACAAAGGAAATCAATGCCTTCCTTAGCTTGATTGCGGCCAAGTTAACAGCTTTTAATGACAAAATCATTGCATTTGTAACAGATAACCCCTATCTACAAGCTTGATACAAGTCAAAGCAGTCTGTGAGCATATCCCTTAGCTTTAACTAGCTTAAAATATACAGGTTTCTATAGCTTTGATTTATTTATCAATGAGTTATCTTAGAAATCTTTGATTTCAAGTTGCAGCTTGTTACATCTTTGTTCAGCGATATACCTTATACTGAGTAAGCTGGAGCAAGACAGTCTATGTCAGATTCGCTCTTCATCTGTCTCAAGTTGAAGAGTAAAACGTTTAATTGGTGCTTGTTCGCATGAAAATAAACTTGCCGGTTACGGATCAAGAGCAATCGCTTCCCAATGAGGGGCAACTTGTATCAACCACAGATTTAAAAGGTATTACCACGTACGCAAACCCGTTATTTTCCAAAATTAGCGGTTTTTCTAGTACAGAATTAGTTGGGCGAAATCACAATATTGTACGACATCCAGATATGCCACCGATTGCTTTTGCTGATCTTTGGCAACGCCTGAAAAAAGGTGAATCTTGGATGGGAATTGTTAAAAATCGTTGTAAAAATGGTGATTACTATTGGGTTGATGCTTATATTTCTCCTATTTATGAACAGGGTCAACTAGCAGGTTATCAATCGGTACGGGTTAAGCCACGTGCAGATTATGTAAAAAGAGCCAAAAAACTATATCAAGCCTTCCATTCTGGTCAGCGCAAAGCACCAAAAGCAAGAGTTAAATTAAGCCAACGTATTTTAGGTGTCTGGGGTAGTTTATTGATCCTTAATTTACTTGCCAGCTTAGGGCACTTTAATATAGATAATTTCTCAAGCCTGTATCTGATTATTCTATTTATTACCTCTTTATTGATAGGTATTAGTTGGACTTTCTGGCAATTAAAAGGGCTTAAACCCCTATTTGAACGTGCGCTTACTATTATTGATAACCCTGTCACGCAGGAAGTTTACAGTGGACGTATGGATGAGATAGGTGCCGCTCATTTGGCATTAAAAATGCAGCAAGCCCAGTTGCGTACGCTTGTGGGGCGGATTGAAGATACAACCCATAATCTAGGTGCAGTGGCAACCCGTACGCATCAAAGCGCGCAACAAGCAGAACAAGAAATTCGTACCCAAGAACAACAGCTAGATGGCATTGGTCAAGCAACGCATCAACTTACAGCAAGCATTCATAATATAGAAACCAATATGAATGAAATATCCGCCGCTATTGCGCAAATGGATAGCGCCACTCAAGATGGCAAAACCAGCATGGATACCAGTTTGGTACGTATTCAAACGTTATCACAACGCATTCAAGAAGCCATGCAAGGTTTAAATGCCTTGGCTGATCAGTCCAATGAGGTTGAACAAACACTCGCACAAATTACAGAAATTGCTGATCAAACGAATTTACTTGCATTAAATGCCGCGATTGAGGCAGCACGGGCCGGCGATCAAGGACGTGGCTTTGCCGTGGTTGCAGATTCTGTACGCCAACTGGCTGCAAGCACTAGAAAGTCTGCTGGCATAATTACACAGCGTATGCAGCAGATGCAAACTTGTGTTGAGCAGGCCGTTTCTAGCATGTCTGCCAGCCAAGAAGATACGCAAAACACACACAATCAGATTATTCATGCAGGGCAGCTTTTAACAGAAATCACCCAAGCCGCCGCTGCGGTACAAACACAAAATCAACACATTAGCACGGCCATTACGCAACAAGCACGTATGAGTGATGATTTAGAGATGAGCTTGGGCTTGATTCGTCAAGCGGCACAAAGCACTCTCACCACGTCTCATACCAGTGCGCAAGCCTGTGAGGCACTAGAAACCCAAGTTGGTGGTTTACAATCGTTGGTTAAAACCTTTACTTACCGTGCTTAATCAACAAGAGCCAGACAAAGCTGGCTCTTCAATGCTTGCATTCAGACAATAACTAGCTTTGCAATTCAGCTAAATTTTCAAACAAGCTTAAAGCTTCTGGGTTTGCCAAAGCATCCACATTTTTTACTGGACGCCCGTGCACGACATTGCGCACGGCCAGTTCAACAATTTTCCCCGAAATCGTACGTGGAATATCTGCGACTTCAATAATTTTAGCGGGCACATGACGTGGTGTTGTATTGGCGCGTATGGTTTCTTTAATCTGTTTACGAATTTCATCATCCAGCTGATAACCGGGCTGCATACGTACAAATAAAATCACGCGTACATCATCTTGCCAATCCTGACCAATACATAAGGATTCCAAAACGCTCGGGACTTTTTCCACTTGGCGATAAATTTCGGCAGTCCCGATACGTACACCACCAGGATTTAATACCGCATCTGAGCGCCCGTGAATAATAATGCCATCTTCTGCAGTAATTTCTGCATAGTCACCATGCGCCCAAACATTTGCATAATCGGCAAAATAAGCTGCTTGGTATTTCTCGCCGTTTTCGTCATTCCAGAAACCAATCGGCATCGAAGGAAAAGGCTTCACACAAACCAGCTCACCTTTTTGTTCGCGTACGCTTTCACCTTGATCGTTATAAATTTCTACCGCCATGCCTAAGCCGCGGCATTGCAATTGCCCGCGATAGACAGGACGAATCGGGCAACCTAACGCAAAGCAGGAAACAATATCCGTACCACCAGAAATAGAAGCTAACAAAATATCCTTGCCGATTTGTTCATACACATAATCAAAAGACTCATGCGCTAATGGGGAACCCGTAGACAGTACGGCTTTTAATGCCGTTAGATCAAAGCTTGCTTGCGGTGTTACACCTGCCTTTTCGCAAGCTGCAATATATTTGGCACTGGTACCAAAGATGCTGATTTTTTCTTCTTCAGCGATTTGCCATAAAGAGGAAGGCTGCGGATAAAAAGGCGAGCCATCATATAAAACCAAGGTAGCCCCGACAGCTAATCCGGAAACTAACCAATTCCACATCATCCAGCCGCAAGTAGTGTAATAAAATAAGGTATCGTCACGATGCAAATTGGTATGCAGCATATGTTCTTTCACATGCTGTAATAAAGTGCCACCGGCGGAATGCACAATACATTTGGGAACCCCTGTGGTACCAGACGAATACATAATATATAGCGGATGCGCAAAGCCTAATTCTTGGAACTCAATTTCTTGTGCTTGCGGGTCTTTGAAGTCTTGCCAGAGCTGAGCACGCGCTATGCTCTCAATGTTGGGTTGTTCCTGCACAAAAGGTAAAATGACCGCAGTTTCTATACTCGGAATACGCTGTAAAATTTCTGCTATTTTCGGCAAGGAATCTAGGGTTTTCCCTGAATAAAAATAACCGTCCGTAGCAAATAACACCTTAGGCTGAATCTGTCCAAAACGATCCATCACCCCATTGATACCAAAATCTGGCGAGCAAGAAGACCAAATAGCACCTAGGCTAGCGCTGGCTAACATTGCAATCACCGCATAAGGACTATTGGGCACAAAACCTGCAACACGATCACCAGCTTTCACCCCAGCACGCTGCAAACCTGCAGCTACTTCAGCCACCACTTTATAAAGTTGTGCATAGGTGTAGGTTTCACGTTGACCTTTTTCACCACGAAACACTAAAGCCAACTGATCATCACGATAACGCAGCAAATTTTCTGCAAAGTTTAACCGAGCTTCAGGAAACCAAGTCGCGCCTGGCATTTGCGCTTCATTGATTAATACCTGACTACCGACATCCGCAGCACGAATATCCCCGTATTCCCATACCATTTCCCAAAATTCTGCGGTGTTTTCTAGGCTCCACTGGTATAAATCGCTGTAATCTTGTAATTCGACCTCATATGCTTGGTTCACCGCTTGCATAAATTGGTACATATGGGTGTTGCGAATATAGTGTTCGGATGCCTGCCATAGGGGCGCATTCATGAGCCTATCCTCTTGTTGTTATCGAAAGGCGATTGCAGTCCAGCTTGAAGCTGCAGATTAGCAAAGCCTGCGCAAAATTCCAGCTTTTCGTTTACGTTAACGTAAAGCAAGAAGTGACTCAAGTTTGCCAATCCTTCCTTACTTAAAAAACTTACGTATTTTTACTGGTGTTTTTTGTACGTAAACCCTAATATCTTCTGTCTGCATCTTGGTTTATGGATGATCCTTATCACTTCTGGCGTGCCTTTCCCTATATGCCTATTGTCTTTGTTGCTTATGCAGCGGTTTTAACTATTTGGTCTACGACGCCTCTCGCGATTGTTTGGAGTAGTCAGGATTTTACCCCTGTGTTTGCTGCTTTTTCGCGGATGCTACTAGCCGCGCTTTTAGGTACCGGCTTGCTCTACCTTTTTAAAGTTCCCTTTCCAAGACACCGTCAGGCACTACAAGGCTATGCCGCAGCCTTGTTAGGTGTTTATGCCTCTATGATGCTGACTTATAGTGCAGCACCTTATGTACCCTCTGGACTTATGTCCTTATTATTTGGCATGGGGCCATTAATTTCTGGCTTGCTTGAACCCTGGTTACTTAAGGATCAAACAATGAGCCGTACACAAATCTTAGCTTTATGTATGGCATTTTGTGGATTAGGGATTATTTTTCAAGACGATGTTGTTGTCGATCAGCAGGTATTGACTTATAGTTTAATGGTTTTAACAGGTGTTTTTTTATTTTCTCTCAGTGCTATTTTAGTTAAGAAAAATGCCAGTGGCGTGCATCCTTTAGCACAAACCTTAGGTACTTTATGGGCTGCTGTACCTTGTTATGCCCTCACTTGGTGGTTATTAGATGGTGAGCTACCTCAGCTCGAAATCAGCAGCCATTCTTTATGGGCTATTTTATATTTAGCTATTTTTGGTTCTTTAGTTGGTTTTATTTGTTACTATTTTATTTTGCAGCAATTAAAGGCACGTACAGTAGCTTTAATCACCTTAATTACCCCCGTATTTGCCCTCATGTTAGGTCATTTGCTCAATCAAGAACCCTTAACCTCTCATTTAGCTTTGGGGGCAGGTTTAATTTTAATAGCCCTTATTTTGTATCAAGGTGGCCACTTGCGGTTGCTGCGTTGCAAAATTTGAATAAGTTGCTGAAATTAGTGGTTGATATGCTTGTAAATATATTGTTAAGCCTACCTGATGGGTTTGTGCTTGCGCATCAGACCAAGTGACTTGAACATCAACTTGCTGATATAAAACAGATGTTGCAGGATGACTTTGAGCTTGCAAACTAAAAACTATTCCTTGATTGGTATATTGTTCTGTTGCCTTAGTGGGTAAGCTTGCAAGATCCAAAGTATACAAGTTTTCTATATAAGCTTGTGCATAATTCATTGCTTGTTGACGTGCATAAACATAACTTGTTTGCTGCCATAATACTGCTTGTAAACTAAGCCAGCTCACCGCTGCTATGCCAATTAATAAAACGCCAATCAGTACCTCCAGCAAAGTCATTCCCTGTTGTGAGTACATTCTTATTTCCTCTTGTTATCTTATGCTAAAAGTCGCGCCAACTACCCAAAATCCGATGAACACCAATTCCTGCAATTTCTAAAGTTGCCCCTAAGTGATGATGACTTAATGAATAAATTTCCGTTTGTTTATTTAAGTTGTTTAACTTGCCATTCACCACCAAAGCTCCCACAATTTCTACTTGCTGCCATTGGCTTGCATCACAATCTCCCTCAATAAACACCAAGGCATACAAGGTCACATTTTGCAATTTTGGACAAGCAGCCTGTGCTGGAAAATAAATAAATACTTGCTGCTCTGGTGTCCCTAAGACTTGTGCTTCTGGCTGCCATATCTTTTGTTGAATTTTTGCTGCATCTACATAAAAAAATCGCCTTGCTGATACAGGGCGTACACTTTCTTGTTGCGCCAATTTTTTATAAGTTTCTCGATCAAGACGCGCGTTAACTAAATAACTCCAAGGGTCGTTAAGATCTGAGATAAATTGATGCTGCTGATGCACACATTCAGTATTGGCACTAGCATACGCATAAGGCAAGGGTTCGCCTTGCTGATTAAATCCAGGGTAAACACTTTCGGTTTCTATGCAGGCATGATTGATAATCGGCGGAATATTTTTGGCTGCTTCATTTAATAAAGGCAATTTGTCGGTCACCCAAATACTTTGCTGTGCCTTGATATGACTTTGATTGTCCGCATAAGCAGATGCTTTAATAAAAATATAAGGTGAAATTTTAGGAAAATATTGTTGTTGATATTGAATATTCACCTGATAGTTTTGTGCACCTGAACCTAATGCTGAAATTTGTAAATCAGCCCAACGTTGCTGATCTTGATATTGCCAATTTGGCTGATGACTCGGCTCACTCAACCAAGCAATGGCATAATCAATCCCTGTATTAGCTGCATAATAAGCTTTATGCGTCTCTTGACTTAAATGAGCCATCCGGATATCAGCTAAATTTATTCGTGCAGAAAACAAGGTCAAGCTAGCTAAGATAAACAAAATAAAGCTAACAAAGATTAAGCTCACTATTCCTTGTGATTTATTATAGCGAAGGTGCTTGATATATATCATTTCTCACTCTCACAATGCTTTCGAATGTTACTTTTAATTCTGGATATTTTGTATCTTGTGCTTGAATATAAAATTTTATATCACGGATCCATACACAAGCATCTTGTAACTGGCAAGGGGTTTCTTGATGTGCTTGACTTAAATTGATACTTCTCGCCTTTTGACTAGGTTTTTTTGCTTGATTAATATAAGTTACAGAAAAATTTTCAATGTGAATATGGAGAAGATTTAAAGCTTCGCCTTTCCAGTTATTAGATTGACAAGTTTCATCATCTTTACGCATCACAATATCTGGGTACTCCCAGCGAAATCCAAAGGCTTCATCTGTTTGATATTGACCGTCTTGATTTGCATCATAAGTATAAGTCACACAGTGGCACTGATTATCGATGCAATCATCTAACAATAGCTGATTTTCAGGTGTGTTAAATGGATTCTCTAGAAAATCAACATCATCTTGGTTTAAGTTAAGATGATGATAGCCTGCCCTACGAACATCCTTAGTGATTAGGGCAAGCATATTTTGTATATTATTTTGTAAATCCTTAGCCCGCATCATATAAGTATAATTTTTCAGGTGTTCAATATATAATCGAGTACCTGATAAAATCACAACTAACCCAAGGCTTGTTGCCAGTATAAACTCAAGCAAACTCATACCAGATATTTTGTAATAAGAGTTTTTGACTATTAACATGCATCAATTCCTGACAAATAACCAAGATCGACACAACTTCTTATACGCCCAGTACGGCTAACAATCACTTTTACCCGAGTATGCGGATGCTGAATTTCTAGCCAAAAGCTTCGATTAGAGATATTGCCTCGATAGGGATTAATATATTGATTGCCATTAGAATAATTTTTCCAGGTCACATGCGGATAAGTATCAGAAGTTAAACGTAGGCTTTGTAAAGTATTCGCATAAGGTAGGTAACAAGCTTGGCTTGCAGGCACAAATTGCCAGCAATCGCAACCTTCTGGATTTAAGCTCATACCTAAACACCAGAGTTGGCTGGTTTGTGCTTGACGACTAATAGTAATCATCTCTTGCCGACTGAGCGCTTGGGTACGTGCTTGTAAAAAATAGTACTCAAAATCGACGAGCGCTTGTCTTAACTCGGCTTTATAAATAAAGCTTTTTAATTGAGGGATAGCCCAAGTAAGGCTTAAACTAATTAAACTCACCAAGGTGAGCAACTCAATAAGACTAAATCCTGCGTCCTGTTTGCTTGCTTTATACATAGGCTTCTCCTAAACCTATATAGGCAATCTATCCTTATTTATCATCAACTCTATCTAAAGTAGTCAAACTAGGAGAGGAACAGGATGTTTTCTGCTAGAAGTTGTGATCTAAATCAAGGTTTTTCCCTTATTGAACTGATGCTTGTCATCTTGGCGTTAGGTATTTTAGCAGCACTTGCTTATCCTTCGTATCAACAGCAAGTGTTAAAAAGTCAACGCCAACAAGCTTGGACTTATTTAATGCGCATACAAATTGCACAAGAAAAATGGCGTGCATCACACCCAAGTTATACCCAAAGTTTACAAGATTTAGGTATGAGTAGTTTTACTGAGGAAGGGGATTATCAAATGGAAATACAAGTACTTGAAGAAGCTGCATGGGGATATCGCTTAATTGCAAAAGCTCAGGGTCAACAAACTAAAGATACTCCTTGCCAACTGATTATCTTGACATATCAGGCGGGAGTGACCCAAAAAACACCCCACGCCTGTTGGCCTTAAAGGCCTTATCCAAGATAAGGAATCATGGTACCAGAAAAATACTTGGTCCATACAATCGTTGCAGGCAATAAGCACATGGAAACGAGGACCACAGCTGCTAACACTACCCAGATTATACCGGCTTCATCACGGAAGTTTTCATCATGTGCCATAAATTAACCCATTCTCATATTTTGATGCATGTCAATAAGGTTTGTGGATTTTACACCGATTGGCTTCAATAAGAAAGCGCTACTAAAAAAAGCCCACCTTAGGTGGGCTTACTTCTTTAAGCTAATTGACTTACTGGCACACTTTAGCAATCGCTTGGCACAAATAAGGCAAGGTTTGATCATTAATCCCTGCAATATTGATACGTCCCGAGCGCACCATATAAATGCTGTACTCATCACGCAAACGATCGACTTGCTCAGGCGTGAGACCTGTATAAGAAAACATGCCTTTTTGCTCCGCGATACAGGCGAATTTATCGCCTAAGCCTTGCGGTTTGAGGGCATTAACAAAGGCATGGCGCAGATCAAGAATACGGGTGCGCATTTCGTCAAGCTCTTGCAACCAGTAGGCGGTTAGCTCGGTGCTTTCTAAAATAGTGGTGACAATCGCACCGCCGTGTGCAGGCGGGTTGGAATAATTTGCTCGTGCTACGACAGCCACTTGGCTTTTGACATTCTGCATTTGGTCGTGATTGGCAGCGACCATAATCAAAGTGCCTAAACGCTCACGGTACAAACCAAAATTTTTAGAACAAGAGCTGGTAATAATCACTTCAGGTAAGCGTTCAGCTAACAAGCGCACGCCGTACGCGTCTTCTTCCAAGCCAAGACCAAACCCTTGATAAGCAAAATCAATGAGAGGTAAAAAGCCTTTATCTTCAGCAAGATCCGCAATTTTTTGCCATTGGTGTTCAGATAAATCAAAGCCACTGGGATTATGGCAGCACGCATGCAATAAGACGACATCACCTGCTGCAACCTCTTGTAGATCCGCCAACATGGACTCAAAATCTAAGCTGTTGGTTGCCGCATCTACATAGGCATAATCTCGGGTTGGGACGCCTGCAGCTTCAAAAATGCTTAGATGGTTTGGCCAAGTAGGACGGCTCACCCAAACTTTGGCTTGAGGTAAAGTTTTATGAATAAAATCCGCTGCTAAACGCAGTGCGCCTGTACCCCCTGGAGCTTGCGTAGCACAAGCACGTTTGGCTTCAAGTACAGGAGATTGACTACCAAGCACTAAAGACAACAAATGCTGCCCATATTGAGGGTCGCCATGAGAACCGATATAGGATTTAGTCGTTTCACGCGCAAGCAACAAGGCTTCTGCTTCTTTGACTGCACGTAAAATGGGCGTATGCCCCTGAGCATCGCGATACACGCCTACCCCTAGGTCAATTTTGCTAGGGTTAACGTCCTGATTAAAGGCATCGATTAAACCAAGGATAGGATCCCCTGGCACGCGCTCAATTTGTTCGAACATGAGTTCATTACCTCGTCGGTATCTACCGTCACAAAGATTAGGATGTGCTGTGCAGGTGACTTCAGCACCTAAGCGCTCTTTCGGCTGCGACGTCTTGCAAAGAGGTCTAACAGGAAGGCATGACCACTTAACCGCGCCTAACGCTTACCAATAAGCACAAGAAAACCAGCCAAGCTCAGCAAGAAGTACAGCTGATTGATGCTGACTTTCCACAAGATCAGCAAGTTAGTGTAGCGGATACTCAAGGTTCTGATAAGTATACGCAGAAAATTTAGGGCTTCTTGATAGGAAAAAATACATATCTAACGAATGCTGACAAATCCATACGCACAAAAAGGATAGATTTTCATTCCGGTCCCTTATTGTTAACATGCACTCTAAACGCCTTTAGGGCTGATTTTGCGATTGACACCATACTAAGCGGACGGTTTTTAGATGAAGGCGCTACAACTGAGCCAACTACATCAGGATCTTGTCGAAGTTCTTAGCCAATATCCTGAAGGAATTAACGAACATACCTTGCTGAAAGTACTCCATGAGCGTGGTGTGGTGGAGCTAAAGGAAAATACTTTTAGCGATTCGGTCGAACTGTTTCGCACCCACTTTCTATTATATAACGCTCTTTACCAACTTAGAGATGAACTGTGGCGACATGCACGAGGGCATTTAGAAATTAGTGCGACTCGGGTGTGCCTAAGCCCGTATCAAATTGCCAGTGCGGCTCTCGATGAGTACGATCCTATGCGTGATTATTACTTGGATATGCAAGTACTTGAGCAAACCACGCGGGAAGATATCGATGCGGCCCTCAACAGCTTTTGGAAACGCTTTCATGAAGAAAATGTGTTTGCCAGTGGCGGTTTACAAGCACAAGCCTTGGCGACTTTGGGCTTAAGCACAGGAACACCAGCACAAGAAATTAAAAAGCAATACCGTCGCCTTGCGATGCGTCACCATCCTGACCGTGGCGGTGATCCGGGAAAACTACAAGAAATTAACGAAGCAATGGCGATTTTAAAACCTTTGCTACGCTAAATAATCAAGCAAGGCTGATTTATGTTGTTATCTAAACGCGGTTGGTTTTACTTAGTTGGTATCCTGTTAGTTTGGGTCTGTTTAATCCCATATACATGGGCAGCGCAACATGCGGTGATCTTACATTACGAGCATGTGAGCGAGCGCACACCGCCCAAACAGAGCATTAGTCCAGATGATTTTGCAAAACACCTTAAAATCATAGAAAAAGAAGGTTTCCAAGTTTGGCCTCTCCCCACGATTTTAAGTTATTTGCGCACTCGTAAACCCTTGCCTGATAAGGTCATCGCGATTACTTTTGATCGTGCCTATATTAGCGTGTATCAAAATGCAATCCCCCTGCTACAAGCCCGCCAGTGGCCTTTTACTTTGTTTATTAGTGCGCAAGATGTTGAAAGTATTTATCCCACATTTATGACGTGGAAAATGCTCAAAGAAGTGCAAGCCAAAGGCGTGACTTTTGCTAACCAAGCGTATCGGTATGATTTTCTTGTACGTTTACAAGCCCAAGAAACCCCACAAGCTTGGTATCAGCGTATTTTGACTAGTATTAAGGAAAATCAAGCGCGTATCGAAATGCATCTTGGGAAACAGCCGAAAATTTTTGCTTATCCCTATGGTGAGTATTCCCCTGAGCTGCAAAGCTTGATTGCGAAAGCTGGGTATTATGGCGTGGGTCAGCAGGAAGGCCCTGCAAGTTTATATGCGAGCTTGACGGCTTTGCCGCGTTTTTCTATGACAGGTGCGCATGCACAAGTAGCGAGTTTAAGTAGCAAACTGTATGCTCTGCCTTTGCCCGTGATTAAGCAAACGCCCCAATCCTCTGTATTAGATGGACAAGAACGCCGCCCGAGTGTGTATTTAGAACTAGAAAATGGTGATTACCGTTTACAAAGTTTAAATTGTTACGATCATCAAGGGCACTTATTGAAGGTGAAACGCGAAAAAAACCACCTACAAGCGTCACAAGTCTGGGTGAGTACGACTTATGATTTACAAGCGGGCCAAGGCTATTTTCAATGTAAGGCACCTTCGAAAGAAAGCGCCCGTACCTATTGGTGGATGATGCCTTGGTTTATTCCTGATGAAAACGGGCGTTGGTATCGCAAGCCCTAATCTTGCACTTCATCTTGGGCTAGCTTGCTGTCTAGCCCTAGTTCCTTCATCTTGCGGGTGAGAGTATTACGCCCCCACCCCAGTAATTCCGCAGCATCGCGTTTACGTCCGCCGGTATGCTTGAGTGCAACCTCTATCATAATACGCTCGAAAGTGGGTACAGCCTGGGCTAATAAGTTGTGGCCACCAGTTATCAAGACTTGTTCTCCCCATTGACGTAAAGCGGTTTCCCAATCTTGATGGGCATGGGCTGGGGTTTGCTGTTGTAGCTCAGGTGGTAAATCTTCAATGTGTACTTCGCGGCCGGAAGCCATCACAATAATCCAACGGCAGGTATTTTGTAGCTGACGTACATTGCCTGGCCAAGGGAGCGTTTGTAAATAATCCAAGGTATCTGCTTTTAATAATTTGGGTTCTACCGTCAGTTCTTTGGCAGCTTGTACAAGAAAATGCTGCGCTAAGCGTGGAATATCTTCGCGTCGATCGCGTAATGCAGGCAAATGAATACGAATCACATTGAGGCGGTGGAATAAGTCTTCACGAAAACGTCCTTCGTGTACTAAATATTCCAAATCTTGATGTGTGGCAGCAATAATACGCACATCCACCTTGACGGAAGTATGACCGCCTACACGATAAAATTCTCCATCGGCAAGCACACGCAGTAAACGGGTTTGAGTTTCTGCCGGCATATCACCAATTTCATCGAGAAATAAAGTCCCACCATTGGCTTGTTCAAAACGTCCACGACGCAAAGCCTGCGCCCCAGTAAAAGCGCCTTTTTCATGGCCGAAAAGCTCAGATTCCATCAGATCTTTTGGAATCGCTGCCATATTCAGTGCAATAAAAGGTTTTTGCGCACGCGGACTATGATGGTGCAAGGCATGGGCAACTAGCTCTTTACCGGTTCCTGATTCACCATTAATTAATACAGTAATGTTGGATTGGGACAAACGCCCAATCGCTCGGAAAACTTCCTGCATCGCAGGTGCTTCACCAATAATTTCTGCGCTGGCTAAAGTTTCCGCCTCTACGGATTGCGCTTTGTGCTGATCCTCATGTGCATGTTGCAAGGCGCGTTTGACTAAGGCGACGGCTTCATCTAAATCAAAAGGCTTGGGTAAATATTCAAAAGCACCGCCTTGATAAGAAGAAACCGCACTATCTAAATCCGAATGTGCGGTCATAATAATCACCGGCAAATGCGGGTAATTTTCGCGGACTTGCGCGAGTAAGCCCAAGCCATCCAAACCGGGCATACGAATGTCCGTAATCAAGACTTGGGGTTGCTGGCGACTGAGTTGGCGTAAAGCTGTATCCGCACGTTCAAAGGCGGTGGTGCGGATTTGCTCTTGTTCTAAAGCACGTTCGAGTACCCAACGAATGGAACGGTCATCATCAATAATCCAGACATGCGGCATGGCTTGCATAACTAACACCTTAAGAGTTGAAAACGGATGTCCCTGACGATTCGGGTTTATCTTGTGTAGGCTGACTTTGATCCAGGGGGATAAGTAAGGTAAATTCTGTGTGCCCCACTTCACTGCGGCATTCGATAAGACCTTGATGTTGCTGCAAAATTGATTGAGCAATGGAAAGGCCTAATCCTGTGCCTTGCGCGCGTCCGCTGACCATGGGATAAAAAATTTTCTCTAAAATATCTGCAGGAATCCCAGGGCCATTATCAATAATTTTCACTTGGCCAATCAGACGATGACGTTCCTGTCCTAAGGTGAATTGGCGTTTTGCACGTGTACGTAACACAATGCGCCCATTAGCTTGTCCCGCTTCTTGAACTGCCTGTAAGGCATTGCGTACGATATTTAGCAGGGCTTGCAGTAATTGTTCTTGATCACCTAAAAATTCAGGTAAGCTCGGATCATAGTCACGCACAAAACGCACTTGATCTCCAGCTTCTGCTTTAATCAGGGTATGGACTCGTTCTAGTACCGCATGAATATTGACAGAATCTTTTTGTAAAGGCTGTCTTGGCCCGAGCATGCGATCAACTAGATTACGCAACCTATCAGCTTCACTAATAATAATTTGCGTATATTCTTTCAGCTCTGGGCTTGGTAGGGCACGCTCTAATAATTGTGCTGCCCCTCTTAATCCACCAAGAGGATTTTTAACTTCATGGGCTAGCCCGCGCACCAAAACACGTACAGTTTCTTGTTTGGCTAGCAGATCTTCCTCACGTGAAATACGCAACACGCGATTACGTGGGTAGATTTCGACTAATAAAGGGCTTTGATGTTTTTCAGGCAAGGGATTGACGGTGTAATCCACAATCACCTGATCCCCGTTATGTAAAAGGAGCACGGCTTCGCGTTTGGTAAAAGGGTGACCGCTAATGGTGGAAGCTTCTAAGGTATCTAAACCTTCTTCTGGTTCCGTAAAGACTTGATATAAGGGTTGGCCAGAGGTGCGCGCCAAACTGGCCGCGAGCAGCATTTCAGCGGCAGGATTTAAATACTGGATATTGAGCTTTGCATCTAAAAGTAAAATGGCCGTGGATAAGTTATCTAATAGCTGGCGTGCAAATTCTGGATGTAAGTGCATAACAGGGCCCTCCCTCAGCCTAGTCAAAGCAAAATCTGCACCAAGATTTGATAATCATCAAAAAAAACCTAACTTTTAGTGCTTTTGCGGTGCATGCGCTTTAGGCATTTGAGGTCGCCTATGAATAAAAAAGCCCTTTTTTGGTGCAATTAAATATAAGCTAGCATTTTAGTGCACTGAAAAAAAGCGTATTAAGGATTTTGCGATGCTTTACGGCGCTCTTGTTGTGCTTGGGTGACGCGATGTAGATAAAAAGTACGCACTGGACTGGTATAAAACACACCACGGTAATCATCTAACACTTCTATTTGTAATTGATGCTGACCTGGCGGGAGATGATGCAACACAAAATACAAGGTATGCATTGGCGATTGATGTACGCGGCCATCAAGTTTTAATTGCACTTTATGGCCTTGCGCAAGCTTGGGTTGACTTTTAAGGGCGACTGTGACATTGCCAGCCGCATTGTAAATGTGGGCATTGGCTTGTGGTTCAATAATTTCAAAACTCTGGTACTGCACTGGCCATGCTGGGGGGGGGTGATTGGCTGGTGGACTGGTGCGCTTATTTGGAGAAGCCGGAGGCGTGCTCTCCTTTGTTGTGCTGCGCCACTGAGATGGCGGGCTCACTTCTGTATACGGTGGTAAATCGACTTCTTGTGCACCTTTAGCCGGTGTATTGGAATAGACACGACGTCCATTTTCATCGATCCAAGTATAGATTGTATCGGCCCAAGCGCTCGTGGCTATGAGCCCAGCAAAGACTGCGTATAATAACCGCCGCACCAGCTTTCCCCTCAAACTCAAGTGTGAGATTTTAACCATGAGTGTACCGAGTTTCTTGTTATTTGGCTTGCTTGTTAGTTTCACCTGTTGGTTAAGCCCTAAAGCCCATGCCCATCCTCATGCTTGGATTGATCTGCGGGTACAAGTCCTTTTCAATCAAGAAAAACAAATTGTTGGTCTACGCCAAGCATGGCAGCTTGATCCCATGTATAGCTTAATGGTGCTAGAAGATATGCAAGCACATGCAAGCGAGCAAGCCTCCTTAGATGCGCAATTGGATACTTTTGGCGCGCAAATGATTCAAAATTTGGCAGCTTATCAGTACTTTTCCGTTATTTATGTGCAAGGCCAGAGAATCAATACGCGTCCAGTGCAAGATTTTAGTATTCGCCATGTGAATGGGCGTGTTGAGTTAATGTTTGAGCTTTTGCTAGATCAGGCAAGTGATTTCTCCTCTGGACTAGAATACCGGATTTATGATCCTACGTATTACATTGAAATGCTGCACACAGAAGAAGCGCCTGCTTTAAGTTTGCAAAATCCACCGATTGATTGCCAAACGAATATTATTTCAGCCAACCCGACGCAAGAAGAAATTGACCGTGCTGCGGCTTTAGACCGTACGCAAGAAGCCCCAGATAATCTCGGCGTCATTTTTGCAGAAACTGCTGTGATTCGTTGTCCTACAACGAACAATTAAATGTTATAATATAACATTTTGGAGCTTGCCTTTATGTCGTTATCTTCTTCAAAGCCGCAAATCTTGCATACGTTAAAACCTTCCTTGGGGGCTTCCCCAGTACAAACTAGCTCATCAGCGGCACCCCCAGATTTTTCTCAATTACACTTTCAACCTTTGGTGAAAAAATCTCGTTTTCATATGGGATTATGGATTGCTGGGGCCTTGTTAGCACTAGGTTTAGGTGCACTGATTTATTTCCAGCAGGATATTTGGCGTTATGTCTTAGCAGAACAACGCCAATGGCATCATCAGTTAGCTAGCCAGTTACAAATATTAAAAACGCAAATCAATTGGCATGCTATTGCGACCTTATGGGGTCTGTCTTTTGCGTATGGCGTCTTTCATGCGCTTGGCCCTGGGCATGGCAAAGCCATCTTAAGCACGTATAGCCTCACACAAGGGCATCATTGGCGCTCAAGTGCTGGCTTGGCTTTGCTTGCTTCTTTATTGCAAGGCGTGGTTGCGATTCTTCTGGTTGTGGTCAGTACCTTGCTGCTGGATCAGGTGGCGCGTAAAGCACTGACACATGCCACACAGCTTGAAAGTTATAGCTTTATATTGTTGATGGGATTAGGGATTTATTTAATTGGGAGTGCCTTATATGCAGGGTGGCGTAAAAAAACGACTTGTGGTTGTGGGCATTCTCATACTCACCCGAAGCAGCAAGCCAGTTTTTACGCCACGGCACTGAGCGTGGGCTTGCGTCCTTGTAGTGGGGCGTTATTAGTTCTGATTATTGCTTCCTTGTTAGATATTTTAGCTTTGGGGATAGGCGCGGTTTTATGCATGGCATTAGGCACAGGCTTAACTGTTGCGGCCTTAACTGTAGCCAGTGTACAAGCCCGCACTTGGATATTTGATGCCTCTTCTGCACAGCAATGGCGTTATACAGGTTTAGTTTTAAAAAGCTTGGGTGGTGCGCTGATGTTCTGGCTTGGCTGGGGATTATATCAAAGTGCACAAGTACAAGGTGCGCATCCTATTTTGGGCTAGGTTGTTAATCAAATCCTTGCGCACTTGGGCGAGGAAGTCTCAAGGTACAAACTCTTCGCGCGATAGGGCATATTTTTTTAACTTGTCATACAAGGTTTTGCGTGGGATACCTAAAGCTTCCATCGTGGCTTTAATCGAGCCTTGCTGGCGTTCTAGTTCTTGCCGAATCAAGCTTTTCTCAAAAATTTCGACCTGCTGAGGCAGAGTAAGTGCTTGGGTGCTGGCCTGACCATTGAGCATTTCATCCAAGTCATAAGCATAAGCCTCACCTAAAAGGACATAACGCTCAGCGAGATTACGTAATTCACGTACATTACCAGGCCAAGTATGGCTCATCAGCACAGATAAATGACTGGCCTCTAAAGGTGGCGGACTTTGCCCAATCCGATTGGCTGCCACTAAGACAAAATGTTGAAATAATAAGGGAATATCTTCTAAACGCTCACGTAAAGGGGGAATATTGAGGGTGACCACGTTTAAACGATAATATAAATCTTCGCGAAAGCGTCCAGCCGCCGCTTCTTGTAATAAGTCGACTTTGGTGGCTGCAAGGACACGGATATCGAGCGGAATTTGCGTATTGGAACCAAGGCGCTCTAAAGTACGTTCCTGCAAAACACGTAATAATTTGACCTGCAAATTCATGGGCATAGATTCAATTTCATCCAGAAAAACTGTGCCTTTTTGTGCATGTTCAAACTTACCAATACGTTTGCGTTGCGCGCCGGTAAAAGCACCTGATTCATGGCCAAACAGCTCGGATTCCATAATGGCCTCAGGAATAGCACCACAGTTAATGGCGACAAAGTTCTGCGCACTTCTGGGGCTATGCGCATGAATATAACGCGCGATCAAATCCTTACCACTGCCGGTTTCTCCCCACAATAAAATATCGGTATTTACAGCAGCTACGCGAGTGATCATGGTATGTAAACGCTGTACGCTAGGCGTGCGTCCTATGATACGTGGACCTGGGGCAGAATGAACCGCAAGCTGTTGTTTTAAAATGCGGTTTTCTAACGTAAGCCGACGCTTTTCTAGGGCACGTCGCACACCATCTAATAAAATTTCTTGGCTGAAAGGCTTTTCAAGAAAGTCATAAGCGCCTTGACGCATGGCAGCAACTGCAGTGGAAATATCTCCATGCCCTGTAATTAAAATCACTGGTAAGTCAGGGTCTAGATGTTGTAAGGCTTCCAAAAAAGCGAGCCCGTCCATTTTAGGCATACGAATATCACTAATGATCACACCTGGCCATTCATCCACTTCGCCAATATGTGTTAAGGCTTCTTGCGCTTGTGCATAGGCAAGTACTTGGTAACCTGCCAGTTCCAGGGTTTGCCTTAAGGTTACCCGCAGATGATGTTCATCATCTACCACAATGACAGTTTCTAAAGCCGGATCAAAAGGTGCTTGCATCGGAAAATACCTGTCGCGAAGGGGAAGCCAACTGCTGAAGATCACTCGCTGGTAACAAGATTTGCATTTGGGTCCCTGTATGCAAGACTTGTGCGCTGAGCTCTCCTTGCAGATCTTTGATAATTTGATAAGAAATCGATAATCCCAACCCGAGGCCTTGCCCGCTAGCTTTGGTGGTAAAAAAGGGATCAAAAATATGCGGCAAATGGTCTTCTGCGATACCTACGCCATTATCATATACCTGCATGCCAATACGTTGCGGATATTCTGTATGTACAAAAGCACTCAACTTTAAGCAAGGATTCACCACTTCTTTTAACGCATGCAAAGCGTTGGAAACAAGATTGACCATGACTTGTTCAAGGCGCACAGGATCAGCTTGCACATAGATTTCTTCTTCAGGCACATCTAGGGTAACTTGAATGCCGCTTTCTTCAATCTGGGTTTGGTATAGACTCAAGGCATACTGAAAACTGGCTTGTACAGAAACAGGCACAAGATGGCCATCACTTTTACGTGCAAACACTTTCAGTTGGGCACTAATTTGCGCCATGCGTTGGGTGAGTTCAACAATTTGCTGCAAGTTATCTGTTGCCGCTTGATAACGCTCACGGGTTAAAAAAGCTTGCGCATTTTCTGCATACGCACGAATGGCAGCCACAGGCTGGTTTAGTTCGTGGTTGATACTCGCAGAAAGTTGACCAAGTAGCGCCAATTTAGCCGCTTGCACCAATTCATCGCGTGTATGTCGCAGCATGGCTTCTGTATGTTGATGCTCTTCAATTTCTTGGCGCAGTCTTTGGTTGCTTTCTTCTAAGTCTAAGGTACGTTCTTGGACTCTTTGTTCTAATAAATCATGGGCTTGCTGGAGTGCCGTTTCTTGTTGCTTGCGCTCACTAATATCATACAAGGTTGCCATCCAGACGACGCCATCGAGTTCGGGAAGCGGGCTGATGGTCAGTTCAATCGGAAAAAGGCGCTTATCTTGTCCCAAAGCTAACACTTCTAGGGGAAAGTGCTGACTGGCGTCTAGCTCAGCTAAACAGCGCTCACGATCTAAAGGCGCAATTAAATGGATCAAAGGCTGTTGGTATAAATCGCAAAACTGGCAACTAAATAACTGTGCCGCCATGGGGTTGATATACTGGATATGGCCTTGTGCATCCAAGGTTACAATGCCTGCGTGTGTATTATCGAGTAACGCCCGAATGCGTGCCTCATTACGTTCTAAGGCGAGTTGGCTTTGACGTTGATAATATTGACGCTCGTGCTGGCGTTTACGGCCTTGACGCCAGAATAAACCTGCCAGCACTAAAACTGCATAGCCAACGCCAGCAAGAAGGGTCATTTGATACACTTGCAGGCGTACCGGATGCGTTGGTTTAAGCATATGTAAACGCCAACCGGCTTCCGGAACTGGGTAAGAAATATGTAAATATTCCACGCCTTCCGCCTTTCTTGCCTGGGCAATACGCCAGATTTGCGTTTCCTCGGGTGTTTCTGTAGCCAAGGGTTCATTCGCAACTAGAGGAAATTCGGGTAAGGGATGACGTGCATAACGCCGCGAAGCATATAAAGCGGCACGTTCTTTTGCATTGAGTGTTTGTAAGGTGCTCAGACGCCAAGGCTCGTGCGAACTGAGAAAAATCACGCCTTCAGGGGTGCTTGCAAGGATTTCTCCACGGGCATCCTGCCAAGGATTTTCTAAGGCATCAATCCCAATTTTGGCAACGACGACGCCTAAAATATTCTGACTTGCTGGATCTCGTACCGGATAAGAAAAATAGTAACCACGAGCGCCTGAAGTGGTGCCTAAACCATAAAAGCGTCCGCGTAAACCTAAAATGGCATCTTTGAAATACGGACGAAAAGCAAAGTTTTGTCCAATAAAATTGCGCGGTAATTGCCAGTTGCTGGCAGCGACAGTTAAACCCTGTGCATTGAGAAGGTAAATATCTAAGACACCAGCAATTTTTCTATGCTCATCTAACATCTGGTTGATATCTTCTAAGAGCATATAATCTTCAGGCACTTTTAAATAAGTACTCAATTCATAGCGGGCAGCGAGCATCTCTGGTAGATATTCATACTTCGCCAATACCCCCCTTAAACTAGTCGCATGCAGCATCATCTCGCTGCGGGCTTCACTTTGCAGATGAGCAAATGCAGTGGTTTGTGTCCAGCGCGCTGTTTGCCAGAGTACGCCGACAAAAAGACTGGCTAAAAGCCCAGCAACCAATAAGAAACGCCAAGAAAGAGGGAGAGGGCGTGCAGGCAAAAAGGGGGTAGGTGTTTTCAAGGATACAAGACTCTAATTAATCAAACCGCTGAGTTTATAAATAGTTCAGCTTTAATTGGCGTAAACGGTAATTGACCTGATGGCGATCAAAGTGGCTTGGGTCAAACTTATCGGGCAAAAGCTGTAAAATATCTTGATAATCTGGATGTTGTGGATGGGTATAGGCATCTAAAAGTGCCTCAAATCCCCAAGCACCACCGCAATTTTCTGGTGGACAAGCGCGTCGTCCTGCTTTGCAATATAAAGGCGCACGCTTTAAATCATAAGTAAGAATTTGCTCTAAGGTAATGTCATGCAACCAGCTACAACCAAAATCATATTCATAGGTGAGCCAATCGCCTTCATATTTAAGCAAATCGCGTAAGCGCGTCTTTTGCTCTGCTGCCCAAGTGAAACGCGAAAAAGGATCCAAGTCCCCAATCACCTCATGGTGATAAATGAATTGGTGTTCGTGATAATTTTCCCACCCCATCGCAATTTGTAAGACTTGGTGAAAAGAGGCGAGAGATAAGGTATCTGTCACTAATAAACGCCGCCAGATAGGCGGACGCGCTTCGTGTAGGGAGACCTTGATTTGGAATAGGTGACGCAAGGTGACAAGATTGCTCATGGGAGGCGACTTCAGCTCACTAAGCCAGTAGGGCTTAAAGGTTTTTGCATAGAATATCAAAAAACGCTTTCGGTTTCAGGTCGTGCCGAAGAGGTTAATTTTTGGTACCCAATCTTTGGAGAATTTAGGTTATGTCTTTATCTGCAAGTGAAACCTTTGATTGGACGGATCCTATCATCCAGGATGCTGCGATCAAACTGTATCAGCAAGAGTGGATTAGTGCACTTGCTTACAATCAAGATTTAATCGATTACTTACTCGCGCGTACTTGGCTAGAGCCAACTCATAGAGATGAAGAATATGTACTAACTGGCATCGGCAAACAAGCGCTGGCGCAATGGCTGGATAAACATATTCCGAATTGGAATCAATTACCTAGCTCAGAAACCTTGCTAAATCAGCAACAACAAGAAGTCAACAAAAGGTATGAATTTATTCAGCCGCGTTTGCAGCAACCCTTACCTGAAGTCATTAATGAAAACGTTTTTAACTGTATTTTCACTGGAGATAATCAGGGAGCAGTCGCTGCGGAACTGAGGGAAAAACTCCCCAAGGAATATCAAATTTGCCAAGATAGGCGCTTACACTTGCGTGGTCATATGGATTTGCGTATTAAGCGTCATGCGCGCCGCCCCATTCGGCTAGAGCGGATAATGGAAATGCTGAGCGAGGTGGCTTTATCTGAGCGTGATCTGCTCGATATGCAAGAACTCGATGGCGAACTACCTTATTTGGTGATGACGGTGGAGGATTATGGGGTTTTTTTGGATATGCCTTTACCTGATCACTTATTACTTGTGTGGGCGCAAGCAGAACATCATTCTTTAGTGGCACGTTTTTTAAAGTTATTTCCACACTTTGTGCCGCATTTACATTTTGGGGATTTGGATCATTCAGGCCTTTTATTGGCAGAGTATTTATCCCGAGAAACTGGCCGTCCTGTACGACGTTTTATTCCGCATTTTTGGGATGAATACCGCCAATACTATGCGCAGCCAACTCAAGAAGAAGCAGGCAAAGGCGGACGTTGGCGCGGGGCAGTTTTGTCTGCACCTGTGCTCAAGGATTTAATGCAAGATCAACAATGGATGCCGCAAGCCACTTTGATCTTTGATCAAAGACTGCCAGAGGAATTGGCGAAGCTATTAGATTGATCTGATAAATCAGTGCTTATTTTGCTAGTTGCTGTAACCAAAGCAAAAAATCGTACAGAAAACACGTCTTTGAAGACATGAAATAGCTGCTATGGTGATAGCGATTTGATCATCGTAAATTAGCGGTAAAACTAGGCTTACGCCCCGAAATATTAAGCCGGCTTTTATGCACCTTGTGTGACCAAGGTGCGATTCAAGGACAAAAACCACACTAAAGGCTGATCAAGCTAGACTTGCTGCAAGATGCATAACCTAATTGCCCTAAAGAGGCACCTGCTTCCAAGGGCGGTTTCTATTGTCTACTGAAGAGGCCTTAGCCAAAAATAAAATATAAATTGCTGATTCCATTATTGCAATGTTATAACATAACATTATAAGATCTATCTTATATAAGTAACCTTGCATGACGGAATTCTCACCTTATGTCTCACACCAGCACCTTCTTCTATTATTTGTCTTCCAGCCTTTATTTTTGTGCGCTTGCACCTATGGGTTGGGCACACGAGGGCGGACATACGCCTGATGAATTAGCGACTTTAAATATTCCTGTGATTCAGGTGAAAGGACAGGTAGAGACTGATCCTTTTGTAAAGACGCTGGATACTGAGTATTTATCGCGTAGCCTAGCGCAGGACTTGCAAGATAGCTTTAAGCTAGATCCCGCTGTTCAAGTCGGTACAGGATCACGCAATGGACAAAAAATCTTCCTGCGTGGTATAGAAGATTTGCATTTGAATATACAAATTGATGGCGCACGCCAAGGTGGTAATGTTTTTCATCACCAAGCTAGATTACAAATAGATCCTTTTTTGATGAAGCAAGTCCGTGTGTTCACAGGACCAGCCCAAGCCGATGCAGGCCCAGGTGCCTTAGGTGGCAGTGTGGTACTGGAAACTCTTGATGCTCAAGACTTGTTACAAGGTCGAGCATTAGGTGCACGGGTCAGTACACATTATGAAAGCTCTAGCGATTTATTTGGAGGTATTACAGCCGCTTATGGTCAATTAAGTGATCATCTTGGGATATTGGCCTATGCACGAAAAAACTCGAATAATGAGGTACGTGCTGGTGGAGGCGATTCTATGGTCTCTACAGATGGTCAGCATGATAACTATTTATTAAAAGCGAGCTTGTTAGATTTAGCAGAATAGCCCGAAAACCCTCGCCCAATGCGGGCGGGGATGAAAGGGCTAATCAGGCGTAGCCTGATTTTGTACAAAATCCTTGTGATGT
>NZ_FNYH01000019.1 GCF_900108915.1 Allopseudospirillum japonicum | reverse complement strand
TAAAGGAAGGGGATTCCCAATTCATCGAGAACAGGACACGGGGACTGACCCCATGCCACTTACATTCTCTCCAAGGGCTAACACCGCCAGCCCGGATTCTCTCCAAGGGCTAACACCGCCAGCCCGGCGGCTTTAATGTTGGTCGCGGCGTTAATGTCGCGGTCATGGTCTGCGCCACATTCGGGGCAGCGCCATTTCCTGACCGACAACGGCAGCGACGATACGGTATGTCCGCAACCCGAACAGCGTTTGGAGCTGGGGAACCACGGGTCAATGGCGACCAGTGAGCGCCCTGCCCATGCAACCTTGACAATTCGGAGAGGCTTTTGCTTACTGGGCATCTTTTCATGGTGAGGTAACCTTACTTATGTCTGCGATTGAAATTCCTTATCAAACTTTGAGTTCTGAAGCACTCCAAGGCGTATTAGAAGATTTTGTCACTCGCCAAGGATATGACACCACCACCACGGAAGAAAATGTCCAAGATTGGGTGCAGCAAGTACAGCACGCTTTAAAGCGTGGCGAGCTGGTGCTGGTGATGGATACACAAAGCCAAACGCCAACCTTGCTTAAGCGTCAGGATTACCAACAATTAATCAAAAGCTAAAGTATGGGCCACACAGGCAATACCAAGGGCTTGATAAGCTCGCCAACGTTGGCGCTGCGCTTGTACTTGCATTGTTTGCGGAAGATACACAAACTCCACAACTTGGGTAAAAGGTGTGCAGCTTGATACTGGGGCTTGTGCCAGATTGATCAAAACATCATAAGCACAAGGCCAAGAAGCTTGTGTATGTGCCTGCAAAGCAGTCAGCATTAAAGGGGCCTGTGCTTGCATCAGGTTCGCAGGAGTTGTAGCAATCTGGTGTGCTAAAAAACTTGCCTCTGGACATTGCCACAAATACTGATCCCAAAAATCGAGTTGCGTTTCTTCTGCATACAAACACAAACGCAACTTTTGTTGTATTAGTAATTTTTCCACCAGACGGGCAATAAAATACTGAGTTTGCCCAGTGTCCTGTGTATCAAGACGATAAAAAATTGCCCTTTGGCTCATGGTCATCCCTTAGCAAAATGCCTGCCCTAATTAAACAGGGCAGGACAACTTCAATTAGCGTTGCAGCACGTACTAATTTACTGCTTACTAGAGTTGGGCACCTGAGGTGGCAGCATTCGCTTCACAACCGAGAAGATATTGTGTCAGCAAGGCGACAGGACGCCCAGTGGCACCTTTTTGTTTACCACTCATCCAGGCCGTCCCTGCGATATCTAAATGCGCCCAAGGATAGTTTTCTGCAAAACGCGCAAGGAAACAGGCCGCAGTAATGGAACCAGCAGGACGTCCACCAATATTTTGCATATCGGCAAAGTTAGAATCTAACTGCTCTTGGTAATCCTCCCACAAGGGTAAACGCCATGCACGATCATGGGTGTACGTCCCTGCATCTAACAAAGCTTGTGCTAAGGCGTCATTATTGGCGAATAAACCCGTTGCATGGTGACCTAAGGCAATCACACAAGCGCCGGTTAAAGTGGCAATATCGACTACACTCGCGGGTTGATAACGCTCAACATACGTTAAGGCATCACAGAGCACTAAGCGCCCTTCAGCATCCGTATTTAACACTTCTACGGTTTTTCCTGCCAAGGTAGTGACAATATCCCCAGGTTTATTGGCACAGCCAGAAGGCATATTTTCTGCACAAGCGATCACACCCACCAAATTAATTTTAGGGCGCAAGCGCTTGATGACATGCAAGGTGCCTAACACGCTAGCGGCGCCACACATATCAAATTTCATTTCGTCCATAGCTTCACCAGGTTTTAAACTGATGCCGCCTGAATCAAAGGTAATCCCTTTACCAACCAGTACATGAGGTGCTGCATCGGTTTCTGCGGCGCCATAATATTCGACAATCGCCATGCGTGGGGCTTGAGCACTGCCTTTACCCACAGCTAACAAGGAATGCATACCCAGCTCATCCATTTGCGCCTCATCAAGCACAGTCACGCGCATAGGCTCGCACTCTTGCGCAAGTTGTACAGCTTGCTCGGCTAAATAGCTGGGTGTACATAGATTACCTGGTAAATTACCTAGGGTACGGGCGAGGTTGATGCCTTCACCGACCGCTTGGCCAATACGTAAAGCGCCTTGGCAAGTCTCATCATGTACTGGGCCGGTATAAAAGCTTACTTCATGCAGACTTGGTGTATCCTTGGGTTCGCTTTTGCATTGTTGAAAGCGGTACAAGCTAGTCAGTGCAGTTTCAGCAAGGGTGCGTATTTTCCATGCCAGTGGACGTTGGCCCAACTCGATTTGGGTTAAAGCCACAAGCGCATCCGATAGATTGAAAGCGGCTAAAGCATCAAAACCTGCCTTAGCTAAACGACGAAATTTACCTTCATCTAGCTTGTCAAGCTCCCCGCAGCCCACAAGCAAAATACGTTGTGCTTGAATTCCTTGTACCCAAGGCAGCAAGTAAGTTTGTGCTAATTTAGCTTGAAAATCACCGCGTTGCAGAATTTGGCTAATTTGGCCGCCGCTTTGGGCATCTAGGGTTTTGCCTAGTGAACATAGGTGGCCACCTTGGCCAACACCTAACAGGATACAGGCCGTTTCTGCATTTTCTGGTGTATGCGTAAAGAGGTTAAATTCCATAAGAGCCTCGCTAAGTGGTTAGAAAAAAGAGACGAGATAATGCACTGCTTGTTTCTGTATAGAGACTAGAGCCTATCTTCTGGATTGCGTATCCTATAGCCCTTATTGATGACAGTAAAAGCTTACTGGCAATCTCGCTATCGTGTTCGCTTGGGTGTCAGTCCACAAGGAGTCGCCCCCTTGATTTTATTCCGTTATATCACACGTGAAATTTTGCTGACCATGTTTGCCATCACAGGGATTTTACTGCTGATCTTACTTGGTGGGCGCTTTATTCGCTTTTTTAATGCGGCAGCCGCTGGGGAAATCCCTGTCAGTATTATTGGCAGCTTGCTTTTATATCGCTTGCCTTCTTTTTTGGAATTGTTACTGCCTTTAGCTTTTATGTTGGGGGTCTTGCTGGCTTATGGTCGCTTGTATTTAGATAATGAAATGACTGTGTTAAGTGCCTGCGGGGTCAGCGATCAAGGTTTGCTGAAATTCGCTCTCTTACCTGCGAGCTTGGTTGCCCTGATGGTCGCACTGGCGAGTCTCTGGTTAACCCCTTGGGGGCTTGCGCAAGGGGAAGCCCTCTTAAAAGAACAAGCACAGCGTGCTGATTTTTCCGTACTTAATCCCGGGCGCTTCCAAGACTTTTCACAAAACCGTGTTGTGTATGCAGAAGCACTCACAGAAGGCGGCAGCCGAATGCAAGGGGTATTTTTGCATCAGGTGGCAGATCAAGCAGACCAAGCTCCGACGGTGATTCGTGCCCAAAGTGGCTATCAGTATATCGCGCCTGAAACTGGCAGTCGCTACTTGATTTTTGAGCAAGGCGCGCGCTATCAAGGACGCCCAGGTCAAGCAGAGTATCAAGCCTTAACCTTTGATCGTTATGTGGTGCGCATAAGTGAACGCCAAGAGGCAGGGGAGACGCCGAAAGTCAATCTCCTCACAACAAGCGAGTTATTTGCACTGGATCAAGCAGAAGCGATCGCTCAATGGCAATGGCGTCTTTCTATGCCCTTGATGGTGTTTGTGATTTTATTCGCCACAGTACCACTGGCACGCACAGATGCCCGCCAAGGGCGCTTTGGGCGCTTCCTCCCTGCCGTGCTTTTGCATATTAGCTATCTCAGTTTACTGATTGCACTCAATAGCGCACTGGCTAAAGGCAAAATCCCGCCCTATCCCGGTCTTTTTGCGGTGCATGTCGGCTTTTTACTATTAGCCTTGGGACTTAATTGGCGGATGTTTTGGCATGGCAAACGCTGGCGTATGCCTTTTTTCGCATCTCATTAAGCGCGCTTTAACCCTTGAGGTGCTAAACGGCTGGACGCAGTCAATCCGGCGAAGGAGTTTTCGTAAATGCTAAAGAAAATGCCCCTCTATGTGGGGATGCACGTATTGCGCATGACTTTAATGGTCTTGGTAGTGCTTTTGGGGTTAGATTTTATGATCTCCTTTATCGGCGAGCTTGATAACCTCAGTGCAACCTATTCCAGCGTGCAAGCCCTTTTTTATTTAGGGATGCAGTTGCCTATTAAAGCCTATGATTACCTACCTGTAGCAATTTTAGTGGGGATTTTGATTGGTCTGGGTGGTTTAGCCAATGCCAACGAACTGGTTGTTTTAAGGGCTGCGGGAATCTCCTTAACCAAAATTTTATCTTGGGTCTTATACCCCTTATTTGCCTTAATTGTAGCTATGATGCTGATTGGTGAATGGATCATTCCTGAGCTAGAAGAGCGCGCCGAAATTTTTAAAGCGCAAACGCGTTCAGGGGGGGTAGATCTGGCGGTACATGGGGTTTGGCATCGCGAAGGTCAGGATTATTACTACTTTGATGCTTTAGGGGGGGATGGTCTTGTATATGGCGTGGTGCGTTATCGTTTCGATGCACAAGGACGGATGCAAGAATCCCTACATGCGGATAAAGCCTATTATAATCAAGACCATTGGGTCTTAGCAGGCGTGCGTCGTGCACAGATACAAACAGGCCAAGCAGATCAGATGCAAAGAATTGATAGTCGCATTTTGATTAATCTACGTTGGGAAACTGGCCTAACGCCTGAGTTGATGCGTTTATTGCTTCTGGATAACCGACGCTTGTCTTTGCAGGATTTATGGGCATTTGCACAGTTCCGCCAAGCGCAAGGTTTGGATGTCAATGAGCCCATGATGAATTTCTGGCGTAAAGTGCTTTTGCCTATTACCACAGGCAGTCTTATTTTAGTCGGTGCGGCTTTTATTTTTGGCCCTTTACGCTCAGTGGCCGCCAGTACGCGCGTTTTTTATGGGATTGTGACTGGCTTAGTGGTCAAATATGCGCAAGATCTTCTCGGCCCTGCCAGCACCCTTTTTGGTTTTGACCCGATTTGGGCCACTTTAGGCCCCAGCCTCTTATGTATTTTATTTGGACTCGCTTTGTTAAGACGCGTGGCGTGATCTCTCTTTTTGCTGATGTGGAGTAATCTCTGGATGCCTTCGACTTTTATTGCTTATGATGAGGCTGAGCCTGCAGGTTTGGCACGCCGTTGCGGCGGCCTTTTATATGATTTTTTAATTTTAGTGGCTTTGTATATGCTACTTGGTGGCTTAGTGGTCAGCCTAAATCAAGGTGAAGCCCTAGAACAAGCTTGGATCATGCAAGCCCTTCTGATCGCCATTAGCTATGGTTTTTTTGGTTTTTTCTGGCGTCGTTCCGGACAAACCCTCGGCATGTTGGCATGGCGTTTACGTATCGAAACCCATCAAGGACAAGCCATCTCATGGACACAAGTGGGGCTACGTATGCTAGGCGGTTTGCTAGGCCTGTTGTGTTTTGGCTTAGGTTATCTTTGGTTATATTGGGATCCGCATCAAAGGACTTGGTCGGATATCTTGTCCAACACCCGCACTCTAGTACTACCTAAACCAATCAAAAACAAGGAGTAACCCAGGATGGGAATCAATGTTTGGTTGCTAGCTTTTTGTCAAGCTTTGCTAACCACAGGTAATATTCTACTAGTATCAGTGACTGCCTTAATTGGGCAAAGTCTGGCACCTAGCCCAAGCTTAGCCACCTTTCCTGTTGCCATGCAGTTTATTGGTTTAATGTTGGCCACTTTGCCAGCCTCTTTATTGATGCAGAAAATAGGACGTCGTTTAGGGTTTTTGCTTGGTAATAGTATCGGCGTTTTGGGCGCGATACTGGCATGTTATGCTTTATGGCAACAAAGCTTTGCTTTATTTTTTAGTGCCACTTTTCTCCTCGGGATTGCCATTGGCTTTGGCCAACTGTACCGCTTTGCGGCGGTTGAAGCATGTGCGCCAGCTAAAAAAGCACAAGCCATTTCTATTGTGATGGGCGGTGGGGTTTTAGCCGCCTTGCTCGGTCCTTGGTTGGCGGTCCAGTCTAAAGCCTTTATTGATGAACCTGAATTTTTAGGTAGTTTTATTGGCCTGCTTGCCTTGTATATTTTAGCTTTAGTTTTGGTGACCAGCCTAAAATTAGCACCGCCCAGCATGGAAGAAGTGCAGGGGCCACAAAGATCTTGGCCAGAGATTCTCCGTCAACCAGCCCTGATTGCGGCTTTAATTGCGGGCACAATTGGTTACTCTGTGATGGTGCTCGTGATGACAGCGACCCCATTAGCCATGCAAGGCTGTGGCTTTAGTTTTGGAGAAACCGCGTCTGTGATTCAATGGCATGTGCTGGGGATGTTTTTACCCTCCTTTATAACTGGGCATTTGATCAGTCGTTTTGGCACCTATCCTGTGATGTATGCTGGTGGCGTCTGCTTATTGATTTCCGTCGTGATTAACCAAACCGGCTTAAGCTATGCACATTTTTGGTTTGGCTTATTAATGTTGGGGTTAGGCTGGAATTGGATGTTTATTGGTGCCACTCACTTACTCACACAAACATATCAAGCGGCTGAAAAAGGCCGAGTGCAAGCTTTAAACGAGTTTGTCGTTTTTAGCTGTGTGAGCTTAGCGTCAATTTTTGCTGGCTGGCTGGAATTTACCCTTGGTTGGGCAGCTTTAAATCTTTGGATGCTACCTTTGATTGTTTTTGCACTTCTTTTACTAATTTACACGCAAGTTTTAATCAATCAATCTACCTTCTCTAAAGGAGACACAGCCTAATGCAATGGGTGCTTGCAAGTGGTAATCAAGGCAAACTCAAGGAATTTGCTGCAGCCTTAAGTGCATGGAATTGCGAACTCAAACCACAAAGCTTGTGGGATCTTGTACCGGCGGAAGAAACCGGCCTCACCTTCGTGGAAAACGCATTAATTAAAGCACGTCATGCCTGTGAACATACGGGCTTGCCTGCCTTGGCGGATGATTCAGGATTAGAAGTGGATGTGCTGCAAGGGGCACCTGGGATTTATTCCGCGCGTTATGCCGGTGTGGGCGCCAGCGATGCGCAAAATAATGCCCAATTGTTAGATGCTTTAGCGGCATATCCGCAGGAGGAAGCACGCAAAGCACGCTATTGGTGTGTGTTGGTTTTTATGCGTCATGCACAAGATCCCACCCCAATTATCGTACAAGCGGCTTGGGAAGGGCGTATTCTGACACAAGCGCAAGGCGAGGGCGGCTTTGGTTATGACCCTTTATTTTGGGTACCTGAACTTGGCTGCTCAGCGGCACAGCTAAGTTTGCAAGATAAGCAAAAGCTAAGTCATCGCGGCCAAGCCATTCGTTTACTGCAAAACGAATTGGCAGAGCGTTTTTAGCCTAGTCTTTGATAAGGTGTGTTCCCACACAACCAACCCTATCAGCGCGGGGGATTGGTCAAAAGGTTGTGCCGAAAGGTATTGGGTATGTACTCAATATGGGAAGACCAAGCCGCCACTAAACGACTAGAGCCGTTTAGTGGGGGGAGATTTCACAGATTTAAATCATATTCAACGATCAAAGGCGCATGCTCGGAAAATTGTGCGCTTTCATCAATCCAAGCATTTTTGATTTGACGTCTTAAATTGGGACCCACCACTTGATAATCCAAGCGCCAACCAGCTTGCTGAATGCGCGGCTGATCTGCATTAGGCCACCAAGTATAATGGCCTTCATCTCGGTTGAGCTCACGGAAAGTGTCAATAAAGCCTAAAGGCCCAAAAACCTGATCCATCCAAGCACGCTCTTCTGGACGAAAACCAATGCTCTCTTGATTGGCCTCCCAATTGGCTAAATCCAAGGTGCGATGCGCAATATGCCAGCTACCACAAATAATAAATTCACGGCGCTTGCGTCTAAGTTTCTTCAAAAACTCAAGAAACTGCGCCATAAACTCTGTCTTTTCTTGCGGGTTTTCACCGCGTGGCATCAAAAAAGAAGCCACACTGAATTTTTCGTAATCCGCTTGCATAAAGCGCGCGTCACGGTCAGCTAGTTCAAAGCCCAACCCTGTCATAATGGCTTTAGGCATACGTTTACAATAAATGCCGACACCACCAAGGTGCTGGTTTTCGCCATCAAAAAAATAGCCATCATAGCCATCTGGCTGATAAATTGCGTCCGGCAATTGATAGCTTTTTACACCTAGATTTTGTATACAGACCACATCAGCAGCCTGCGCTTGCATCCAATCTAGGAAGCCTTTGTCGACTGCATTGAGCAGCCCACAAACATTCAGGGTAATGATCTTCATGGTAAGCAGTGAGATCCTCTTATCGGCAAGTGCTTATAATATAGGCTCAAAATAGGTTTGGCCACTAGTGTCCACCTAGGTTTGCACACGCGCTTTCAGGCGTATTCTAGCAGCATCAAACAAGCTTGTTGAACTTTTAGAGGAATTGTCTATGTCCGAGGTGAATCTTGCACCCTATCAGGCTGAATTTATTGAATTTGCATTAGCACAAGAGGTCCTAAGTTTCGGGGCTTTTACCTTAAAATCAGGCCGCGTCAGCCCGTATTTTTTTAATGCAGGCCGTTTTCGCACAGGGGGCGCTCTGGCACAATTAGGCCGTTTTTATGCGCAAGCCTTAATCCATTCTGGGGTTGAATTTGATGTCCTTTTTGGACCAGCGTATAAAGGGATTCCGCTAGCCAGTGCTGCAGCTATTGCATTAGCCGACCAGCACCAGCGCGATGTGCCCTATGTTTTTAACCGCAAAGAAATCAAAGATCATGGCGAAGGTGGTCAGCTCGTAGGTGCTGATTTAGTTGGCCGCGTGATGATTTTAGATGATGTGATCACAGCAGGGACAGCCATTGGTGAAGTTATGCAGATTATGGCCGCACATCCGCAGGCCCAAGCAGCAGGCGTACTGATTGCTTTGGACCGACAAGAAAAAGGCAAGGGCGATTTATCCGCTATTCAGGAAGTGCAAGCGCGTTATCAAATCCCTGTGGTGAGCATTATCAACCTCAACCAATTATTAGCCTACATTGAGCAACATCCAGATCTTCAAGTCCATGCACCTGCAATCCGTGAATATCGTCAAGCTTATGGTATTGAAGTTTAATTGACCCTAGATTGGAGAAGGGGCAGTTTTGCCAACTTTTCCAATCTTTTCCCCAAAAGAGGTCACCCGATGACGCCTGCGATCCTACAAGCCCAAAAGGCACAGATAGATTTTAAAATCCACCAATACACGCATGACCCCAATGCAAGCTCTTATGGTTTGGAAGCAGCGCAGGCCTTACAACAAGATCCGCAGCGCGTATTTAAAACCCTAATGGTAGAAGCACAAACGATCGGTTTACTTGTTGCTGTCTTGCCGGTGGCTTATCAGCTCAATCTCAAGGCATTAGCCCGTGCCGCCGGCGTCAAAAAAGTACAAATGGCTGCTAAAGAAGCAGCACAAGTTGCCACCGGCTACCTCGTCGGGGGGATTAGTCCACTGGGGCAAAAAAAGCCTTTGCCTACTTTTATTGATCAAAGTGCGCAACAATGGGCCAGCATTTTTATTAGTGGCGGACGCCGAGGTTTAGAAATTGAAATCGCCGCCCAAGATCTTGCACAACTCACTCAGGCCAGCTTTGCAACTTTGGCAACCGACACTGCCTTATAGAACCTAGTCGGATCGATAGCGTGATCCAAACATTTTAGTTCTGGCACATCGAAAACCCCATCAAGCGACGCCATAAGTTGGGTTAGCCAAGCAACCCAACTTACTTATTCACTTGGCAGATGCATACGCATCAAGCAAGGTTTCTTGCACACTCACTGCCTCGTCGCCAATTTGCGGATGATTCGCAATATAACGGCCATCACTTTGCAAATCCCAACTCTGGCAATTGTCCAGTAAATAGGTTTCCAAGTCTTTACGTACCCGAGCTGCCAATTTAGATTCTAACAAGGGGAAGCAGGTTTCTACACGGCGGAACATATTACGTTCCATAAAGTCCGCACTGGCACAGTAGACTTCCTCAGCACCACGGTTATGGAAATAATACACACGCGTATGCTCAAGAAAACGTCCAATAATCGAACGCACTCGAATATTATCAGAAACACCCGCCAGACCTGGACGCAAGCAGCATTGGCCACGAATAATTAACTCAATTTCCACCCCTGCTTGCGAGGCACGATACAAGGCTTTGATTAATTTAGGCTCGG
Source organism: Allopseudospirillum japonicum (assembly GCF_900108915.1). Lineage (GTDB taxonomy): Bacteria > Pseudomonadota > Gammaproteobacteria > Pseudomonadales > Halomonadaceae > Pseudospirillum > Pseudospirillum japonicum. Next base: position 7,745 of record NZ_FNYH01000019.1, on the reverse strand, counting down.
TCAGCGAATTGCATTTAATAATAATACGGGCTTTTTCACCTTTGCTGGCATGTTCTGCCTCACGCTCAATCATCTCTACCAGACGTTTATGCAAGGTAAAAGGCGCATGGAGTAGCTCTTTAATAGAAAGCATTTTCCCCATGCCGCCTAACTGCTGGAATACCTTATGCACATCGGCACAAAGCACAGGATTGGCGGTTAATAACCCATAATCCGTATAGAGTTTCGCGGTTTTTGCGTGATAATTGCCTGTGCCTAAGTGTGCATAATGCTTGAGCTGGCCTTGTTCACGACGCACAATATGCATCATTTTGGCATGGGTTTTATAGCCTACCACCCCATAAATTACGATGGCACCGGCTTCTTGCAAACGTGAAGCTAACGCTAGGTTATCGGCTTCATCAAAACGGGCGCGCAACTCAATGACCACAGTCACTTCTTTATTATTGCGGGCCGCTTCCACCAAGGCATTGACGATTTCTGAATCCGCCCCAGTACGATACAAGGTTTGCTTGATGGCTAAGACTTCAGGATCTCGTGCCGCCTCGCGCAATAAATCTTCAATCGGGGTAAAAGACTCAAAAGGATGGTGTAGTAAAATATCCCCTTGGCGAATCGCTGCAAATAAACTGCCGCTGCGTTCTCTTAAACTACGGGGTAAGTTCGGGGTAAAAGGGGTATAGTGTAAATCATCGCGCTTGAGCAAGCCCATCACGGCCATCAGACGATTCAAGTTGACAGGGCCATTCACACGATACAGTTCTTCTTCCGCCAGACCAAATTGCTGCAATAAAAAGTAGGCGAGTTCATCTGGGCAATTATCAGCAACTTCCAAACGCACAGCATCCCCATAACGACGCGATAATAATTCGCCACGTAAGGCGCTGGCTAAATCAGACACATCATCTGGATCTACCACTAAATCTGCGTTACGCGTTAAGCGGAATTGGTAACATCCTTTGATTTCCATGCCTGGGAAAAGACGATGTGCATGGGCATGAATCATAGAAGAAAGGAAAACAAAATTATCACCGTCTTCACAAAGTTCGTCCGGAATACGGATCAAGCGTGGTAAAGAACGTGGCGCAGGTAAAATTGCCATGCCGCCTTCACGACCAAAAGCATCCCGCCCTTCTAAGGAAACAATAAAGTTTAAGCTTTTGTTGACTAAGCGCGGAAAAGGATGCGAGGGATCTAAGCCAATCGGACTAATGACAGGTAAAATTTGCTCGCTGAAATATTCAGCCACCCAAGCTTCTTGCGCTTGGGTCCACTGAGAACGACGAATAAAACGTATATTTTGTTCTTCCAACGCGGGAATCAGTACATCATTTAAAATGTGGTATTGACGATCGACTTGCTCATGACATACGCGGGAAATTTCCTGCAACACATCACGTGGACGCATACCATCAATTTCAGGGGTTTCTCGACGAAAAGTGACTTGGCGTTTTAAACCCGCAACCCGGATTTCAAAAAATTCATCGAGGTTGCTGGAAAAAATCAGCAAAAACATTAATCGACTTAATAAAGGGTGATTCGTATCGAGTGCCTGCTCTAATACGCGAATATTAAATTGCAGGTGTGAGAGTTCACGGTTGATATAGTATTCTGGCACATCTAAATCCACCTGTGGTGTGGTTTTGCGACCGCGTACCCCAGTTTTACTATGGCGGTTAATCCGTAAAGTCGCGCGTGAGGCGGCAGTGATTTGCGCAGCATCCGCGCTAGAAAGCAATTCAGAATCAGAAGTATCCATCAATACAATCTCCTATCAACAACAAAAAGTGATCAAGCCACACGCGCGTTTTTTATCTTTTAAGCTTGCAACAGATAGGCGGCTCGTTTAGCAAAATAAGTTAAAATCGCATCAGCCCCTGCGCGCTTAATACATAGCAAGGACTCTAACGTGACCTGAGCTTCATTGAGCCAACCTTGCTCAAAAGCAGCCATATGCATGGCATATTCGCCACTGACTTGATACACCAAAGTGGGCACTTGTAGCTCAGTTTTCACACGATGTACGATATCTAGATAAGGCATCCCAGGCTTAATCATCACCATATCCGCACCTTCGGCAAGATCTAAGGCTACCTCGTGCAAGGCTTCATCCGCATTGGCTGGGTCCATTTGATAAGTCGCTTTATTGCTTTTGCCTAAGTTTGCAGCCGAGCCCACTGCATCGCGGAAAGGCCCATAATAATGCGAGGCATATTTAGCGGAATAAGCAAGAATTTGCGTATTAGTGAGATTTTCTTGCTCTAAAACTTGGCGAATTGCACCAATACGCCCATCCATCATATCCGAAGGCGCAACCACATCAGCACCGGCTTCTGCATGTGAAAGCGCTTGCTTGACCAAAGTTTCTACAGTGCGGTCGTTTAATACATAACCTTGCGTATCGATAATGCCATCTTGGCCATGCGTGGTATAAGGGTCGAGCGCCACATCTGTAATAATGCCTAATTCTGGATGCCGATCTTTCAAAGCCTTGACACAGGTTTGTACTAAACCATTCGCGTTGTAGGCTTCCTCAGCAAATTCCGTTTTTTGCGCTCCTTCTACTACAGGGAACAAAGCAATGGCAGGAATACCTAAATCCACAAGTTCATCTGCTTCTTGTAAAAGCAAATCAACCGATAAGCGCTCAATCCCTGGCATAGACGCAATGCTTTGTCTTTGCTGCTCCCCAGCCAATACGAACACAGGATAAATCAGATCTTCAACGCTCAGGCGGTTTTCACTCATCAAACGGCGCGAAAACGAATGGGCACGCATACGGCGCATACGGGTATGCGGAAATTGACGTTGATTAAACTTCACGCTTTTAAGCTCCTTAGCGATTTCTTCAACTTTGCCTTCTCAACAAGATTGAAGAAACCGTCAGCATTATTGGAAGGATTCTTTACATAGAGATGACAAGCCCAGGATTTGCTTAAATAAACAACTGCCATTCCCCTTGGTTATCAAGATGCACACCGCTGAGTTGATCCGCCGTTAGAGCAATATTTTCAGTTGATTCAGCAAAACGGACTAAAACTTGCGAACGCGGCAACCCTTGCTGCATCACATAAAGCCAGTAAGCTTGGCCATTGGCATCTGGCTCGCGCCCTAGCACATTGTAATAAAGTGCATTGACGAAATATTCGTTACCACTGCTAGGTGGTACTTTTTCGGCAAACTCACTTGAATCTACAAAACCTGTGGCGATTTGGTCGAGGGTATCGCCCCATTCCCAACGATCAATCCAATAATTTAAACCGGCCTGATCTGGTAAACGGTCAAAGGCAGCAAAATATAGACGACTGACACTTAAAGCAGCGTCAATGGTTGCCGTACGAATGGGTGCAGGTTCGTAAGCATCTTCCAGCGTCAGGTAAATATCTCGGCTGGGGAACTGTGCAAGGTAGCTGGCTTCTTGCGCTTGGTTTTCTGTTGAGTTAGCCACTTGTACTAGGCTATTCCACGGCCCTTGCTGAGTGACTTGTTGCACCAGCGCGTTTAATTCACTGCCTGTTGGCGTACGTCCAAGCACTTGTTCAAACAAGGCTTGCGCATAAGCTGTAGATTCTGCATTAGGAAAACGGCTGGCATACGCTTGTGACTGTCCCAAGTTTTCTGCAATGTGCGCTAAGGATTGGCCTTGTTCCCATTGAGAGACCCAAAAATCTACCGTCGGCTGATCTGCGGGCATTTGCCCAGTCACGGCTTGGTAGGTTAGCAGTACAGCATCTTGATCCGCTTGGGTGGCAATGCGGTAACGGGTGTCTGCTTGGAAGGCATCTACGTATTCTGTGACTTCATCCATATACAGATAAAGTTCATCCACAAAAGCATCATGACCAACAGGGAGCACAAGGGTGCTGATTTCCCCTGTCTCACTGTCGACAACCTCAACTTCGGTTCCCAGATCACTCGCAGCAATACTGCCTAAAAACCTTGGCATGGCTTCCACATAATCACGAAATTCCTGATAACTTAGGCTGTACCCTTGGTTATCTGCAATAAAGTGGAACTTCTCAATTTGATAGGTTGGATTACGCCAATCCATCAAGACCACACCATGTCCTGCGCCATAGGTAGTTAACACTAAATGGCGGCCATCGAGCTCGTAGGCTAATTCATAATCAAGCGGCGAGCTAAAACGGATTTGGTCATAAGTATCCTGGCCAGTTTCCAGCACCAAGGTATACCCACTGGTATCAAGAATATAGGTATCTTGGCCACGACCACCGACCAACCAAGCTAATTCCCCCCAACGATTGCCTTCATACATCAAAGTATCATTACCTTGACGACCAAAAAGCACACGCCCATCGGCAGCACTGAGGGTATCTGCATCTTGTGTGCCTGCATGTAGTAAATATTGAGTGTTTGCCATGTATCCTTGCTACTCCAGTTTTGCAAGTCGAATCATTTTGCTCAAGATAGCATAGCCAAGGGTTTGCTAGTATCCGGTGTTGGTTTTTCTCAGCAGGATCTTTTATGCATCACGCGCGCCAAATAAAGCCGTACCAATACGCACCCAAGTGCTGCCTTGTAAAATAGCGGCTTCTAAATCAGAGCTCATACCCATCGAAAGTGTATCCCACGGCCAATGTGAATAGGCTTGTTGTAATTGATGCTGTAAATTCGCTAAACGTGCAAAGGCTTGAGCTTGTATTTCTCTGTCTGTACTCGGCGCAGGGATACACATTAGACCCCGAAGACAAAGCACATCTTGATAAGCTTGTGCAGCTTCAACCAAGGTAGCCACTTCCTCAGGTGCACACCCTGATTTAGAAGCCTCTGCGCTAATGTTCACCTGCAAACAAATCTGCAAGGATTTAGCATGAGTGCGTGCTGCTTGTGCCAAGCCTTTTAAAACTTTAAGACGGTCCACCGAATGAACCCAAGTAAAATGCTGGGCTATCTCACGGGTTTTATTGGACTGAATCGGACCGATAAAATGCCATTCTAACGGTAAATCTTGCAGCTCAGCTTGTTTCGCAAGTGCCTCCTGTACATAGTTTTCTCCAAAAGCGATGATAGGTTGCGCCGATACTTGGCAACTTGCTTGATAGAGTGCACGTATCGCCTGTGCAGACTGGCGTTTACTGACAGCTAATAAGTGCACACTTTGTGGATCACGTTGTGCTTGTCTAGCCGCTTGTGCAATGCGTGCTTGCACAGACGTTAATGATGCGATTAATGGTTCACTGGAATGCATATTATTTTATTCCTCGGATCAAATAAGATGAGATCAACCTCGAACTGATGCACACAACAGGGTATTCTCACCACTTTACACCTATATATTGAAAGTGTGCATATCAGCTCGCAATCAAAGTGATAGACTAAGGATGGGTTCTAATGCCATTACATCAGCAGTTAAAATCCAGCATTGATTATATTCTTGGGGATAAAAAAGATCCCTTTCGTTATACCCATCATGCGATGTTAATTTTTGCTGCTTTAGCACATTTTAGTGGCGGCATTTTTAACTACTGTTTTAGTGTAACTCCTACTTCTTATGCACTTTACCTTATCGCTATTTCTTTATTCATTTTGGGCCTGTGGTATTTCTCAAGGTTTCATCATTTATTCACCTTGATGGCTGTACTGTTTAACCTACTTATTGCGCTGGTTAACCTGCCTTTAAATTGGTTTTTTAATGCAGGTTCGGATGGCGGCACCTTGATGATTTATTTAATTGGTTTTTTATACTCAGCTGTCATTTTTCATGAGCATCCTCGATGGCGTTTTATTATTCCTGTTATTTTTGCTTGTATGCCATGCTTTTTAATTTTGTTAGAAATTAGTTATCCTGAACTTTTATACCCTTATCCTTCTTTAGAAATTAAACAACTTGACTTATTTTTTTCCTATATTTTATCTGGTGTTTGTTTGCTTTTTTTACTAGAAGTTTATGGACGTCGTTTCCAATTAGAGCGTGATCGTGCTCAACAGCTTGCAGAAGCACTGCGTTTTATGGCTGAGCGTGACAACCTAACCCACTTGTATAATCGTCATAGCTTACAAAAATATTTTGCCCACTGGCAAAATAAACACGCTGATTTTTGGTTGTGTATTTTTGATTTAGATTTTTTTAAACAAGTTAATGATCAACACGGTCATGCCTATGGCGATTATGTTTTGCGCACTTTTGCCGCTGCCTTAGCACAAGTGGCTGATCAATACAAAGGCATTGCCGGTCGGCATGGGGGGGAAGAATTTGTCCTTTTAGTGCCCCCAAGCCTTGGTCATCGTCCACCACAAGCCGTGCAAGATTTACGGGTTCTGGTTGCCCATTTAGATTTGGCCAAAGGCGCGATTACTTTTAGTGGTGGTTGTGTACGGGTTGCTTGGCAAGAATCTTTAGATACAGCTTTACACCGTGCAGATCAACTCTTATATCAAGCCAAAGCGCGCGGACGCGACCAAGTTCTCTATCAAGCTAACTGATAGCTAGGCACTTTTTCTAGTAAACTAGATCGCCATTCCCTAGGATAAGTCACTTACTTTTCACTTACTTGCTATAGGCCCGATCTGATGGATATTACCGAACTCTTAGCCTTTTGCGTGAAACAAGGCGCTTCAGATTTACATTTATCGGCAGATTTGCCTCCGATGATTCGGGTCGATGGGGATATTAAACGCATCAATGTCCCAGCCATGAAGCATAAAGAAGTACATGGTTTGATTTATGACATTATGAATGACAAGCAAAGGCGTGATTACGAAGAGTTTTTAGAAACTGATTTCTCTTTTGAATTACCCAATGTTGCTCGTTTTCGTGTCAACGCCTTCAATCACAACCGAGGTGCGGGCGCAGTTTTCCGTACCATCCCCAGTAAAGTATTGACGATGGATCAACTTGGGCTAGGCTCTGTCTTTAAACGCCTTGCCCTGATTCCACGTGGTTTAGTGTTAGTCACAGGCCCTACAGGCTCGGGTAAATCGACAACCTTGGCGGCTATGCTAGATTACGTCAATGAAAACCTCTATAGCCATGTTTTAACCATTGAAGATCCTATCGAGTTTGTCCATACCAGCAAAAAATGTTTGGTCAATCAGCGTGAAGTGCATAGAGATACCTTGGGTTTTTCCGAAGCTTTGCGTTCTGCCCTACGTGAGGACCCAGATATTATCCTAGTTGGGGAAATGCGTGATTTAGAAACCATCCGTCTTGCACTGACTGCTGCAGAAACTGGACACACGGTTTTTGGCACGCTACACACGACCAGTGCCGCCAAAACGATTGATCGGATTGTGGATGTTTTCCCTGCAGAAGAAAAATCCATGGTGCGTTCTATGCTGTCTGAATCTTTACAAGGTGTAATTTCACAAACGCTGATGAAAAAAGTAGGCGGTGGGCGCATCGCTGCGCATGAAATTATGATAGGTACTCCTGCTATTCGTAACTTGATTCGTGAAGATAAAATTGCGCAGATGTATTCATCGATTCAGACCGGCAGCCAATATGGTATGCAAACTATGGACCAGTGCTTAAAACGTTTAGTATCCGACGGTTTAGTTGAGAAAGACATTGCCCGCGAAAAAGCCAAAACTCCAGAACTTTTTAACTAGGCATATCAAGCTTTGACTGCTCCCCTCCCTAAAGGAAGGGGATTCCCAATTCATCGAGAACAGGACACGGGGACTGACCCCATGCCACTTACATTCTCTCCAAGGGCTAACACCGCCAGCCCAGCGGCTTTAATGTTGGTCGCGGCGTTAATGTCGCGGTCATGGTCTGCGCCACA
>NZ_FNYH01000017.1 GCF_900108915.1 Allopseudospirillum japonicum | reverse complement strand
GACTTGATGGCGCTCATTATAGCGCCTGAGTTTTTCGCGTCAATGTCTTTTTTATCAAACACTTAGCAAAAACCCACTAGGGCTAGTCTAGCCTAACGAACCTTGAAAACAAATAAATCTGTTTGCAAAACTCTAAGGAAAGACTTCCGCTACCTAGACGCACCTAATGGTCTCGTCCTAAGCAGCGGAGGTGAATTATACGTAGATCAAAACAGAATGCAAGGGGTTTGGTAGTTTTTTTACTTTCTAAGTGAGTTCACGAAATTTTTACATTAGAGAAGCCCGCGTACCTTACCAAGACCAGCAAGGATACATGCTATAGTTAGCTTTCTTATTTCAAGTGCTCTATCCAGAGCATGCCTATTTGCCTTTATTGTGGATGCTGCGTGAGTTTATGCTGCAAAATAATGCTTTACTCCAGAAATTAAAACAGAACCTGCGCGATACAACCCCCAGTGTGGAAGGGTTAGTCAAAGGGACAGATAAAAGTTTTGGCTTTTTAGAGGTTGACGCAAGTACAAGCTACTTTATTCCACCACCACAAATGCGTCGCGTGATGCATGGCGATAAGGTACGTGCTTATGTCCGTACTGAAAATGGCCGTGATTCAGTAGAACCTTTTGAGCTAGTCGCCCCCGCACTGGAACGTTTTATCGCTCGAGTACAAAAGCGCGAGGGCAAGCTAGCTGTTGTGCCTGACCACCATGCGATTCGTACTCAAGTGAGCTGCCGTATCGCCGCTGAGGCCAAATGTCAACAAGCAGATTTACAAGAAGGTGATTGGGTCGTAGCCCGCTTGCTCAGCCATCCCTTACCAGAGAAGAAAAACTTTTTCTTTGGTGAAGTAGTACAAAAAATTGCCAGTGCTGAAGACCCCTTTGCCCCTTGGTCAGTGATTTTAGCCCGCCATCAATTGCCACACCAAGCACCTGATTTACAAGATTTACCGCTTCCTAGCTTAGAAGAACTTGCCGTAGGACGTACGGATTTAATCCATCTGCCATTTGTCACGATAGATAGCGCTTCCACCTTAGATATGGATGATGCACTCTATATAGAAGCTAAAGCGGATGGGGGCTGGAAACTACAAGTCGCCATCGCTGACCCAACTGCTTATATTCCTTATGGCACACCTTTAGACCAAGAAGCACAGCAAAGATGCTTCAGTTTGTATTTGCCTGCACGCGAAATTCCTATGTTGCCAGAGGCCCTCAGCCATGATTTGTGCTCATTGCGTGCCCAGCAAGTTCGCCCTGCGTTAGTCTGCCAGCTGGAGCTGAATACGCAAGGTGCCATCGAACAGCATACATTTCAGTTGGCACTAGTGCAGTCACAAGCCAAGCTAGCTTATGATCAAGTTTCTGATTGGCTAGAAAATACAGGAAGTTGGCAGCCTGAAACGCCTGAACTTGCAGCACTTTTACATACCCTCAACGATTTTGCACAAGCACGCTTACAATGGCGTACACATAATGCACTTGTGTACCCAGATCGTCCTGATTACCGTTTTGTCTTGGATCCACAAGGTCAAGTTACTGAAATTAAAGCAGAATATAGACGCCAAGCTAATCGTTTGGTAGAAGAAGCTATGATTGCTGCTAACCAGTGCGCCGCCAGCACCTTAGCCGCCGCACAAAGCACAGGCGTGTTTAACACCCATACAGGTTTTGCCGAAGAGCAATTACAACAAGCCAAAACCCTGTTAGTGGCCCATGGCTTGTATGACGCACAAATGCCAGCAGAAACACTCAATACCCTAGAAGGCTTTCTGCAAGTTCGGCGCGCACTGGCACAGCATCCTCAGGGTGTCTGGCTTGAGCAAAGATTGCGCAAATTACAAAATTATGCAGAGATTCGTGCACAAGCGGATACTCATTTAAGTATGGGCCTGCCTGCATATGCCACTTGGACCTCACCGATTCGCAAATATGGCGACATGCTCAATCACCGACTGCTTAAGCAAAGCCTTGGCCTAGCAGAAAGTGATTTAGTGATTGATGAAGCCTTGCTTGCACAACTGAATGAAAGACGTCGCCTAAACGCGATGGCAGAACGGGATGTACGCGACTGGCTTTACGCACGTTATCTAAGCCAGCCAGAACAACTGGCTTGTAAGCGTCCTGCAGAAATCCTAGATATTTCCCGCGGGGGCTTGCGTGTCCGTTTACAAGATATAGGTGCCACTGCCTTTATGCCGGCGTCTTTAATTCATCCTAACCGAGATGAAATTGTTGCCAACCTAGAGGAAGGCACCTTGCTGGTGCAAGGTCAGGTCCAATATCGTTTAGGAGATACTTTAGAGGTACAACTGCAAGAAGTGCGCGAAGAAACACGCTCAATTATTGCACGCCCTTTTGCCTAATCGCGAAGGTAGCACACACAAAAAGGCCGCGATAACAGCGGCCTTCTTGTTAGTTAGCCTTTAGATACGATAACGGCGCACATTCTGGCTTAAATAAGAGGCTACTTCTTGCAAGGCTTGACCACTGGCAGCGGTTTCACTGGCCCCTTGTGCTGCATCCTCCGCAATACTACTGATACGCGTGATATTCACTGAAAGCTCATCTGTCGTTGCTGATTGCTGCTCAGTTGCTGAAGCAATTTGCATATTCATATCATGAATCATACGCATCACCTCAGCGATACGCTCTAGCACCTGACGTGCGCCCTCTACCTCTTGTACACTTTCTTGTACACCCGCTTGACTGGCATGCATACGCTTGACTGCACTTTCAGTGAGGCTTTGCAAACGTGTAATCGTCCCTTCAATTTCCTGTGTAGAAGAGTGTGTCCGATTCGCTAAAGTGCGCACCTCATCAGCAACGACTGCAAAGCCGCGACCATGTTCACCTGCACGTGCAGCTTCAATCGCAGCATTGAGTGCCAACAAATTGGTTTGATCTGCAATTTCACGAATCACATTAATCACATCACCAATTTCTTGACTGCCTTTTTCTAAGGTGGTGATTTCCGATGCAGCTTGTTGAATTTCTTGTGCTTGTTTATGAATGGCACCCACGACTTTTTCAATCACACTCAAGCCTGTGGTTACCTCATCACTTCCACTTTGTGTTGCATCGGATGCTCTTTGTGCGTTAGCGGCTACTTCAGTCACAGTGGCACTCATTTGGTTCATGGCTGCAGCCACAAGCTCAATTTCTGCGCGTTGTTGTTCAACCCCCTCTAAAGCACGCTGACTATTCATACTCATTTGGCTTGCAGAAGCTGAGAGCTCATCACTGCGTTGATTTAAATCTTGCACAAGCGTACGCACTTGCTCAGCAAAGGTATTAAACGCCCGCCCGAGTTGTGCCACTTCATCATGACCTTGTACTTGCAAACGGCGTGTTAAATCGCCATCACCATTGGCAATCGCTTCCAAGGCTTCCACAGCATCTTGCAAAGGCATAGCGACATGACGCGCGACAATCACAATCAAGACCAAAATAATCAGGGCACCACCTGCCCCTAACATGACAATATCACGTACCAACGCTTGTGCATCTTGCATCACAGTATCTAGGGGGATAGCAATCGACATATTCCAATGTTCTTGCGTACCGGTCAGTTTGATCGGCTCATTCAAAATCAGAGTATCACCTTGCATCATTTCGGTATGACGTATCACCTCGAAGGAACGCCCCTCACCCATCGCTTGTATAATCCGTGTGTGGTCTTCGCCCATCACGTCTTGCTCTGTATCTGCCGCATTTTTACCTAAGCGTTGTACATCTGGATGAGCAACAATCACCCCTGCTTTAGTAAATAAAGCAGCAACACCAGTACCATAAGGCTTCACACGTGTGACCTGAGTTTGGATTTCATCAATCAGCATATCCACGCCGACCACTCCAAGGAAACGCCCGTTTTCTATGATAGGTAAGACCAAGGAGGTAATTAAACGGTCTTCACCTGCAATAGGGTAAAAGTAAGGATCTAAAATAACAGGACGCTGGCGTTGCTTTGCAAGCTGATAATAATCACCATCACCGGGCTGGGTATAGTTTATCAAGGCTTCAACTTGGATTTGCCCTTGCCCATCACGAAACCAATAAGGAATATAACGCCCGCTAGCATCAGTTGCTGAGGTATTTTTTAGCTGATCATCCCGTTGATCAAACGCATTGGGTTCCCATAGGGACCAACTGCCAATTAAATGCGGGTGATCTTGTAAATGCTGTTTTAAAAATTGGTCAAACACCTGACGGCGTTCTTCTATAGGTAAGACATGACGTGCTTTAGCAGCACTTACTAAGCCCGTTAAGGCTTTCATTTCACGGATCAAACCACTGATGACCTGTTGGCCTTCCAACTGAGCAATGCGGTGTGCATCATCTGTGGCTTGCGCTAAGCTCGCTTGGCGTACTTCCATGTTGACAACCCAAGTTAAGCCAATCAATACCAGAAGAACTACAGGCAGTAAGGTCACAAGAAGCTTACGCACCATAGAGAGGGAACTTAGCATTATATTATTCTCCAACCGCTTAAAATCAGTCACGAAAATACAAAAATTTTTGCTTATTTTTAGCAAAAGAAAACGGTCGTTTTATTCATTCAATTAATTCTGCTGTACACAAAGATTTTTGTATAAAAATCAGCATAAAATATTTTGCAGTGCTAATAAACTGATTTTTATACAGGCTTCACTTACAAAGACTTGACATCCTCCCCGCCCTAAAGGACGGGGATTCCCTCTTCAGGACGCTCATGCCCGAGCGCAAGCATGTTCTTGGCCGCGTTCACATCGCGGTCGTGCGTGACACCACACGCACTGCAAGTCCATTCTCTTATTCCAAGCCCTGCGATACCTTTCGGCCTCTCATTGGGCAAAGCGCCACAATGCGAGCAGGTTTGGGTGGTGTACGACTCGTTAACCTCTTTAAAAACAATGCCTGCGTGATCGCATTTGTATTTCAGCATGGTTTTCAGCATCGCCCAGCCTGCATCCTGCACAGACTTGGCCATGGTGGTTTTGGCTAACGCGGATGATTTTACATTACCAACGTAGATTTCACCGCAGCGGTTCACCAGTTGGCGGCTGAACTTGTGCAAGGCGTCTTTACGTCGGTTGGCAATCTTGGCGTGAATATTTTTGACCTGTTTTTTCTTTCCGGCCCGTTGCGCCATCGCCAACTTCGGTTCTAAATCACGATAGAAGTGGCCTGCTTCCAGCTTGGTGCCATCAGAGCAGGTCGCGGTGGTTTTTAAGCCAAGGTCGATACCGATTTTGTCTTGACCTGCGGGTATCTTTGCTTCCACCTCAACCACCACATTGAAGTACCAGCGCCCACGGGCATCTTCGTTAAACGAACCTGTTCGGAAGCTGTATTGCCCCAAGCCGTAGCTGTCCCAGACTTTAAAGTAATGGCCATTGTGGTACACCTGTCCATTTTTCCACTTCGCCATACCGGTATTGATTGGAATCCAGCCCAGTGAGCGTCGCACACCGCCAGATTTGCGCCAGTTTAAGCGATTCTTCTTAAACTGCTTGCGGCGGGTAGCGTACTCAGCCCCAACCTTCTGAACTGTATGGCTGTGCAACCCTAATTCTTTATGCGCACCCTGGGTGTACTTCTGAATGTCGTAGGCGGACAGGAACACACCCCGTTCCTTGATGGAACGGTGACTCAGTTCATTGATATAGTTCCAAACGAAGTTAACCGACCGAGCCATTTGATTAAGCAAAGGCCGGTGCTTGTCTCGGACGCGAACTTTTAGAGTCTTGGTGTATTTCATGCCTTCAAGTATACATAAAGAATGTGCTATAGAGTCCAAGTGACTACGCCGGTAGCCTTGGGGGTGTGCCTATGTCAGTGATATGCAATACATTGAACAACAAACCCAACCCCATTAAGGGAAGCTGACGCCTCCCTGCGCTACCCTTCACTCAAAGTACGGGGCTTGTCGCGCATTTTGGTCAAAAACTCCTAAGTCACATACTTTTACAAGGAGATTCCTTCCCCATTAGACTTTAGTCTATTGCGGACGCATCGCTGGGAATAAAAGCACATCACGAATCGATGGACTATTGGTCAATAACATTACTAAACGGTCAATCCCAATGCCTTCACCTGCCGTTGGCGGTAACCCATATTCTAATGCGCGTACATAATCAGCATCATAATACATAGCCTCGTCATCGCCGGCTTCTTTTTCTTGTACTTGTGCAGCAAAGCGTTCTGCTTGATCTTGAGCATCATTTAACTCAGAAAAACCATTGGCAATTTCACGCCCACCGACAAAAAATTCAAAACGATCAGTCACAAAAGGATTTTCGTCATTACGACGTGCCAAAGGTGACACTTCGGCAGGATATTCGGTAATAAAAGTAGGCTGACGTAGTTGATGCTCAGCAACCTGCTCAAAGATTTCCGTTTGTACCTTACCCAAGCCCCAAGAAGCTTTCACGCCAATCCCGAGGTTTTTTGCCAATTGAGACGCGCTTTCCAGCGTTGCCAATTGTTCTGCTTGAATATTATCGCCATAAGCCAGAATGGCTTCTAACAAAGTTAGGCGTTTAAATGGCTGGCCAAAATCATAACACTCGCCCTGGTATTCTACTTGGGTTTGACCTAATACTTCTTGCGCTACCTGCTTTAACATAGCTTCGGTTAAATCAATTAAATCCTTATAATCTGCATAGGCTTGGTAGAACTCCAGCATGGTAAATTCTGGATTATGGCGCGTTGATAAGCCTTCATTACGGAAATTACGGTTAATTTCGAAAACTTTTTCAAAGCCACCTACGACCAAGCGTTTTAAATATAACTCAGGCGCAATACGCAAATACATATCCATATCTAACGCATTATGATGCGTGATAAAAGGACGTGCGCTTGCTCCACCTGGGATCACTTGCAGCATAGGGGTTTCTACTTCCATAAAATCCCGCTGCGTTAAAAACTCACGAATCGAACGAATCACTTGTGCGCGTATTTGAAACGTTTTGCGACTTTCTGGATTGACAATTAAATCCACATAACGCTGACGGTAACGCATTTCCTGATCTGCTAAACCATGAAATTTATCCGGCAATGGACGCAAGCTTTTTGTCAGTAACTGGCAGGTTTCTATATGCACATATAAATCACCTTTACCCGATTTATGCACAGGACCAGACGCCGCCACGATATCGCCAAGATCCCAAGTTTTAATCTCTGCGCGGGTCGCCTCGTCCAAGCTTTTACGATCAACATAGAGTTGAATCTGCCCGCTCATATCTTGAATCACCATAAAAGGTCCGCGCATACGCACAATGCGCCCAGCCACTTTTGCAGCTCGGTTTAAAGCTTCCAAGCTGGCTTTATCTTGTTCACCGAGTTCAGCTTGCAATTCAGCGGCCAAAGCATCTCGACGGAAATCATTAGGAAAAGCTTGTCCTTGTTGACGTCTTTGCTGCAACTTAGCACGACGTTCAGCAATCAAGCGGTTCTCATCTTGCTGCGCATGTTCAGGGGCGGCATCTTGGGTCATATCATCTACTCTTTACTTATCATCAGTGAATAAAGTGCGCAAAGCACAGATTAACGGCTTGTGATCCTTATAAGCCTTGTTTCAAGCTTGCTTCGATAAAGCGGTCCAGATTGCCATCGAGTACCGACTGGGTATTGCGGTTTTCCACCCCAGTGCGTAGGTCTTTAATCCGTGAATCATCCAAAACATAAGAACGTATTTGGCTCCCCCAACCGATATCTGCTTTAGAATCTTCTAACTTTTGTTTTTCAGCATTGCGCTTGTGCATTTCCAACTCATACAGCTTGGCTTTGAGCTGCTTCATTGCAAAATCACGGTTGGCATGTTGCGAGCGCTGCGATTGGCAAGCCACGACCGTATTGGTAGGCAGGTGGGTAATACGCACGGCAGACTCAGTACGGTTCACGTGTTGGCCTCCTGCACCGGAAGCACGATACACATCCACGCGCAAATCTGCTGGGTTAATTTCGATATCAAAAGAATCATCGACTTCTGGTGCCACAAACACAGACGCAAAGGAGGTATGCCGACGTCCACCAGAATCAAAAGGACTTTTCCGCACTAAGCGATGTACGCCGGTTTCAGTACGCAACCAACCGTAAGCATATTCGCCTTCAACACGAATCGTTGCGGATTTAATTCCTGCAACTTCACCATCGGATAATTCGACAATTTCGCTTTTAAATTCATGCGCATCTGCCCAGCGTAGATACATACGCAATAACATGCTGGCCCAATCTTGCGCTTCTGTGCCTCCTGAACCCGCTTGAATGTCCAAATACGCATGATTGGCATCCATTTCACCAGAGAACATACGTCGAAACTCTAGCTTGGCAAGCAGGCCTTGCAAACGTTCTACCTCGGTACTAATTTCCTCGACTGTATGCGCGTCGTCTTCGGCCACGGCCATATCTAATAATTCACGCGCATCTGTCAAGCCTTGTGCAAGCTCATCTAGCGTATGGACCACAGCTTCTAGCTGGGCACGCTCACGCCCCAAAGCTTGCGCACGCTCCGGTTCATTCCAGACTTGAGGATCCTCAAGCTCACGGCTGACTTCTTCTAAACGCTCTTGCTTATGAGCATAGTCAAAGATACCCCCTTAAGACTTGCCCACGTTCATTTAAGTCTTTAATGAGGTTTAAGATAGGATTAATCTCTAACATAAATATCCGTTGAATAGTAAAGTAACTGAAAAGACGCCCACCCCAAAAGGCTTGCGAACCCAGTATTTTAGCTAAAGGACTCGCCTTCGGCTATCCTGCCAAAATACGCACTTTGCATGCATCCTTTGTGCTGATTTCCAAATTAGAGACCCTTGTATGTTAGAAACACGTGTCTACACCCAAAAAGAGCAGCTTCATATCCAGCTTGGTTATTGCCATGTGCAAATCCCTTTAAACCAAGGACAAGCCCTACGCGATCAGCTACAACACCAATTATTACACGCTTTAGAAGATACACAGACCAGCTCACCTGAAGCACAACAGCATCTACAGCGTTGTGGTTATTTTTTACAAGTCGCTTGCCAGTTTGATGAAGAGGGTTTTCGTACTCTATTACAAGAAATCGACTCGGCTTTTTTAGCCAAGCTGGTACGCTATGCAAGGCGTGAATATCCGCGTTTTGTTGAGCGTTTACAAGAAACCATGAATGAACGTGCTTATGCGCAATTAGAAGAACAAGTGCTTAATTTAATACCTGTTTCACTCAAGGACCTCGTGCGCTTATTACAGCAGTTACAACATATTCTTACCCTAGTAGCAGAAGGGCGTGTGATTCCACAATGGCCTCACCCAGAGTTTAATGCACAAGCCGCCCAAGAGCAGGTACAAAATTTATTGCCCTATTTTAAAAGCTTGGCCGATTTACCTCCAGCAGACAGCCAAAGATTTCTACAGAGTCTAGAAAATGAACATCTCACACAAGTTTTGGTGCTGGCACGTCAATTTAACCAATCCAACTTAATGGATAAATTAAATCAATTTTTAGGCCAAGAAGCCTACGACCAGTATTATTTACTAGCGCAACAGTCTGTTGATTTACCTTTGTGGGAACAAGCACGTGTTTTAGATACTTTAGTGACGCCTACCTTACCTAAAAATCAACAAGCTGTCAGTAAAACCCCACCACCAGCGCCGCTTGATCCAAAATTAGCGCAAAAAGCCAAGGCTTTTTTAGATCAGTTGGCGACTTTAAATCCAAGTTTAATTCAAAGTTTGCTTAAACAAGTCAGTCGCCAAGAAATGGCTCATTTATATCAAGCAAGCCAGCAGGTCGAAAGTCAAAAATTTCAACAAATTCTTACACGGATTTTACCAGAAAAACTGCGTCAAACCTTGGCAAGCCAAGGCGCACCTGATGGACGCCAGCTCGCACAACTTTTACAGAATCTCAATTTAAAAATTAAAGCGCTACGTCAAGCAGCGAATAATCAATAATGGAGAAACACTTCGTGAACGATGCATTAACTTTAGGCATTCATCGACAAGAATTAGCGTTTAAAACCCCTTATATGAGCTGCTATATTAGCTTACATGATGGCTTGTTATTGTTAGCTGATTTAGATACCCAGTTAGGCATCGACAAAAAAAGTACTGATGTCGCTTTGCAGGGGGTTTATCGTCAATTACTACTTTCTTTATTCTTATTACCTGCCAAAACGCAACAGCTTTTGTTCCGTAATGCTAGTGATGAAGCTTTGGCTTGTTTGCTACGTATGTTTAAAGCCTCAGATATTGAGCGTCAGTTATTAAATTGCATTTCAGCACGCCGCGCACAAGTGGCACGTGAAGACCCCTTATTTGCTGGTTTAGAGATGCCTTCTAAAGAAGATTTACGCACTTGGCTGGCACCTTTTTTTGATTTTTTGATGAATGAAGTCCATCAAGGAAAAATCAAGCTACTTGATCCTAAAGGGGTTTATTATTAATGAGTGTTATTGGGTTGCAAATGCAGCCCGATCTACACAGTTTTTTTGAAAAGATATTTTATCAAAACTATCGACAATAACATTAGTGCAAGCAAGGATGAAATCCCGCAAAATTTAACCTACTGGGCAAAACAATGAGTTTTAAATTTATTGATCTATTCGCAGGCATTGGGGGTATTCGTTTACCTTTTGATGAGATAGGGGGAAAATGTGTTTTCTCCTCAGAGATTGATCAATTTGCTAGACAAACCTATCAAGCAAATTTTGGTGAGCAGCCTCATGGTGACATTACCGCAATTCATCCAAGTGAAATACCTAATTTTGACTTATTACTAGCAGGATTTCCTTGTCAACCCTTCTCGCAAGCTGGCCTCCAGAAAGGTTTCGAAGATACGCGAGGGACTTTATTTTTTTATATTGCTAAAATAATCGAGTACCATCAACCTAATATCGTTTTGCTAGAAAATGTTAAAAGATTAAAAACGCATGATAAAGGTAGAACTTATCAAGTGATGCAACAGACACTGGAAAGTTTAGGCTATCATGTTGCAAGCAAAGTGCTCGCAGCCAAGGATTTCGGTGTTCCTCAAAATCGTGAGCGTATTTACATATTAGCCTTAAAAGGCCAGCAAGAATTTATTTTTCCAGATCCGATAAGAAAAAAAACACAAGTCGGTGATATTCTAGAAAAAAGTGTTGATGCTAAATATACTTTATCCGATCGTTTATGGCAGGGGCATCAAAGGAGGAAACTTGCACATCAAAATAAGGGCAATGGCTTTGGCTATGGCTTATTTACCGCAGAATCTCCATACACGAATACCATTTCTGCACGTTACTATAAAGATGGATCAGAAATTCTCATTGATCAGGGACACAATAAAAATCCTCGGAAAATCACCCCGAGAGAAGCCGCTAGATTACAAGGTTTTCCAGAGAACTTTAAAATTGTCGTTAGTGATGTACAAGCCTATAAGCAATTTGGTAATAGCGTCTGCGTGCCTGTCATTCGCGCACTGGCCAAACAACTTAAGCCTTATCTTCTGCACTTACAGACTTAAAAGATAAAAAGCACCAACCCTATGACTCTTGATAAAATGAATGGGGAAATGTTGCAAACCTCTCTATTTTAATAAGAGATATTCCCACCCTATTGTGTGGGAGTATCCAATTTATAGATGGCCATTTATACCAGAAATAGACTAAGCCAATAAATTAGGTAGAGCGCCTACATTAGGGAATTCTTCACGTAATACATCGACCCACACAAATTTATCCGCATCTAGGCACTTTTCCCCATCCCAACGATACGCCACCAAGCGGCCATACTTTACTGCGCTATAATCCACACAAGCAATATTCGGTGCCATCACCGCAGGGATGCCTTCACACCAATAATGCCCGATAAATAAGGGCGCTTGATCAAGTGCATAATAAGCCAACTGTTGCTTTTCAAATACACTTAACATTTGGTCTTCTAAATCATCAGGTAAATTATCTGGTTGAAAAATCACATCACCATAAGTTTGTGGATCACGCGCCCAAAAATGGGCACGGAAAGCACGGCGCACAAAACCATCACCACTACGAATTTCCATACCTTCAGGTAAACGTAATAAAATGCCGCGTGTCAGACGTTCAATAACCTGATAAGCGAAAGTGCCCTCATGTACCGATTCATGCAATAGAGACTCGTTAAGGTAAACACTGGTATAGGCCTGCCAATAGCGTTCAATCAAGCGGGTATCCCAACAAGCATGTACCACACGAAATTGCCCTTGATCTAAAAACAAGGGCAGTTCCATAAACCAACCAAGAAAATGATCCCATTCATCAGGATAATTCGCAAATTGCGACAAGGTTTCAATAATCAAACGATTATTACGCGGGCTATGCTCACGTAAAAAATCCGTTCCTTGGCGATTACGACGGCAATAGGTGATGGCATTGTATTCGTGATTACCCATTACCATCCAAGCCTCGCCCGCTTCCACCATAGCGTACACAGTATGCAAGGCTTCGCGAATGCGTGGACCACGATCGACAATATCCCCTAAAAACACCACTTTACGGCCTTGGGGATGCCGGTAAACCCCTGAGCGCACACGATAGCCTAACAATTCAAGTAGGCGACAAAGGGTATTTCCGCATCCGTGTACATCTCCGATGATGTCATAACCAACATCTTTGGGTAACTCAGGTAAGGTCCAAGGGCTAGACATGCTCACACCTCGCGGATTAGGAATCCATTTGCAGGCTGCTCCAGCCTAATTTGGTCCGGCAAATTTCGTAATAATTATGTCCCAGCGGATGGATTAAGCGCAGTTTATGCGGCTTTTTGCGGATATAAAGAATATCTCCAGGTTTAGCCACGATATGGGTTTGCCCATCACAACTGACATGCGGGTAAGTTTCATTATGATCACTGATATGGATTTTAATCTCGCTATTACCATCGACCACAATCGGGCGACTTGATAAAGTATGCGGGAACATAGGCACCAGTACGAGAGCATCCAGCTTAGGATGCATAATAGGTCCGCCACCAGACAAAGCATAAGCAGTTGAGCCTGTGGGGGTGGAAACAATCAAGCCGTCTGATCTTTGGCTATAAACAAACTGACCTTCAATAAAAAGATCAAACTCGATCATACGCGCAGATTTTCCTGGATGCAGCACCACATCATTGAGCCCATCGGCATGACCAATAGGCTCACCGTGACGATACACATGCGCATCGAGTAAAAACCTATGCTCCTCAACATAGTGACCACGCAAGACTTCGCCGACTTTTTGCTCGACTTCTTCTGGGGAAATATCCGTTAAAAACCCTAAACGCCCACGGTTGACACCTAACACAGGGGTACCTGCACGTACCAAAGCACGCGCGGCACCTAACAAACTACCATCACCACCGACTACAATGACAAGGTCGCACATTTCTCCCATCAACTTACGCGAAGCTTCTTGTAAACCATGCCCGAGCATTACAGTCGCCGTTTGCTCTTCTAGGATCACGTTATAGTGGTTATCTGTGAGAAAGCGAATCAGGCGCTTCAGCGTATCCACGACTTTTGTGCTTCCCAAGCGACCAATCAGGCCAATATTTTTAAAGTTATCCATGGGTATGCGTACCTTGGGCGCAGTTAACGAAGGAGAGGCTATTATGCAAATTCACTACCGGATCGGCAATCTTTGTGCATGATTAGCCTGGATGTGCCATCTGACTTTCATGGGCTAAAAGATATTTTTTAATCTCGAGACCACCAGAATAACCGCCCAAACTGCCATCGGCACGAATCACCCGATGACAAGGCACAAGCAAAGGCCAAGGGTTGCGTCCATTCGCTTGTCCGATCGCGCGCGCACCTTGAGGACAGCCCACTGCTTGCGCTAATGATTGATAAGACACCTTATGGGCGTAAGGAATTTGCAACAAGGCCTGCCAAACCTGATGTTGAAACTCAGTTCCCACAGCAGCCAAGGGTAAATCAAACACCTGTAACTTGCCTTGCGCATACGCAACTAACTGCTGATAAGCAGCCTGAGCGAGCTTACTAGTTTTTTGAGGTCTTGGTGGCTCTATTTGCGCAGGTGTTAATCGCTTTAATTGAACTTGAACAATCGCGGTGGGCGTACACTTTAGCTGCACAAGCAGGCGTGCTCCCTGAGGTAGGTCGACAATGCAATCGCTCGTTTCTACAGCTTCAACTTCAGAAAAAAGTCTTTTTAATTGAATCACTTATACACCACTTTATTGAAATAGATAAGAAGATGTCAGCCCAAGACAAAGGCTTTATGCTATTCTGCCTAGCATGATTGACACGAAAAGACGTGTGATTTTTTTGCGATAGGAAGTGAGTATGTTAAATGATTTTGTCATTGTAGGTGGCGGTGTCATTGGTTTGATGTTAGCCCGTGAGTTAAGCCAAGCAGGGGCCGGTGTAACCTTAATTGAGCGCGGTGCCTGCGCTCAAGAATCTTCTTGGGCAGGCGGCGGTATTGTCTCGCCCTTATACCCTTGGCGCTACTCAGATCCTATTACTGCTTTGGCCTCTCTTTCACAAGCAGCTTATCCCAAACTGGCCGCCGAGCTTTTACAAGAAACTGGCATAGATCCTGAACTACGCACAGAAGGCGCTTTATTTCTACGGGTTGCCGATCAAGCCGAAGCCCTCGCTTGGGCACAGGCCCAAGGCAAACGTATGCAGGTGGTCGATAAGGCCTTTTTGTATGACCGTGAACCAGAAGCCGCCCCCCATTGCGAAAGCGCTTTATGGATGCCAGATACCGCTAGCATTCGCAATCCAAGGCTGGGACAAGCGTTAAAACGTTCCTTAGAGCTCAATCCTCGAGTGCGTTTACTCGAAAATACCGAAATTCGTGCCTTACGAATTCAAGATGGTGAAGTTCTAGGTGTAGAAACCGCTCAAGCGGTCTTTAGTGCACGCAAAGTGATTTTAGCAACTGGTGCTTGGACAGGGCAGCTTCTGAGCGATTTAGGAATTCATTCGCAAATTCAACCAGTCCGTGGGCAAATGATCCTCTTTAAAGCCGTGCCAAACCTTGTACGAGGTGTGGTACTAATGGATGGGCGTTATGTGATCCCACGTGCCGATGGACGTATTCTAGCGGGCAGCACCCTAGAATATGTAGGTTTTGATAAGCAAACCTGTGAAGAAGCACGCCTTTCTTTGCAAGAAACGGCGTATCGTATCATCCCTGCTTTGGCCGATTTCCCGATTGAACACCATTGGGCGGGTTTGCGTCCTGGTTCCGTTGACGGCATTCCTTGGATTGGCGCGGTTCCTGGTTACCAAAACCTCTACATCAATGCAGGGCATTTCCGCAATGGTTTAGTGCTCGCACCAGCGGCAGTACGCCTATTAACAGAGACACTACTCGAGCGCCCCACCAGTCTTGATCCAGCCCCTTACTTACCCAGCGCGCGTATTCAAGCCGCGCAACCTTGATTTTAAGAGGGATTTTTTATGGCCGTCAGTAGTGCTTTGACTTCTTTTACCTCAGGCAATGCCAGCGATTTAGTCGCTAGTCTCACCCCAAGTGCAGGTTTCAATTTACAAAGTGCCAGCCTTTTAGGTGGCTCAGCAACTAGCTATACCCCATCTATCGCCTTCTATGATGGCTCTATTGATAGCTTAGGGTTGGGGGCTGGTTTTGTCATGACCACAGGCAGCGCCCTAATTCAAAATACCAACACCAGCTCAGGTTTTTCGCATCAGCTCGGCAATGCCGGCTATGCCCCCATGCAAAGTGTGGTCGAACAAACCTATGGTACAGCCATTCCCATTTATGATACGAGTGTGCTTGAGCTCACCTTTGATGTCGAAACTGAATATGCTTACGGCTTACGCCTCGATCTTGTGCTGGCGTCTGAAGAATATCCAGAATTCACTCAAGGCCAATACGCCGACTTGGCCGCTTTGGTCATGAATGGCACCAATTACGGTTACTTTAATCAAGCCGGTTACCCAAATAAAGATCAGCCATTAAGCATAGCGACCGCGTCCAAGTATCCTGAGCTCTTTATTAATAACAACCAGCAAACTAGTGCTACGCCAGAGACAAGCACGGATACGGATTCTGATAGCAGCACAGAGACACCAAACGCCACAGAGACAGAAGATACCCCAGATAATACCGGCGATTCAGGCAACACCTCAGGCACAGGTAGCTTATTGGGGCCTGGTGGTTGGGGATCCATTCTCGGGGGTGGCAATACGAACACAACAGACAATAGCGGCACCAGTGGTGGCTCTTTGATAGGTGGCGGTACAGGCAGCGGCTCAATTGGCGGCGGTGGCGTGATTGTGGATGATGGGAGTTCTGATAGCAGTCCTATCCCGATCGAATATGATGGGATTAGCCAAGTACTCAGCTTGTATTTACCGATTAAAGCAGGCACGAATCAATTGCAAATCGGTATTACAGACGTCGGTGATGCCTTATTTGACTCGGCACTGTTTGTTTCCAATTTACGCGTGCTCGCATGGGAAAAGGATCCGACAGATACAGGTGAAGATACCACGAATGAGGAAACTCCCAGCGCTAGCCAAACTGTGAGTGCGCAAAGCGTGCAAAGTTTTTTGATGACGCATTTAGCACAAAGTGCAGGTGTAGTGCAGGCTTTAGCAGGCGATGCACAAGACAATCAAATTCTAGGCACCAGCACTAATAACCATATTGATGCAGGTGCCGGCAAGGATGAAATCCGCCCACTCAGTGGCTATAACCAAGTGCTGGCAGGTGCAGGGGATGATTTGATTTACTCAGGAGAGGGCCATAACAGTATTTATGCTGGCGCAGGCTGGGATACAGTGCGCTATAACCAAGATTTGTCACAAATCAAGCTCAGTTATCAAGGCAACCAAGGTTGGCAAATCCAACACGCACAAGGCACAGATGCCTTACTTGGAGTAGAAGCGATCCAGTTTACCGAGCAGAGTTTGCAGCTCAACCCGCTGACAGTGACCACTTCTTCCGCGTTGCTCAGTACGGGGCAAGCAGATGTATGGCAAATCAATCAAGCCCCCGAGCTAGCGGTACTCAACGCCGGTTTAGGGGCAGATACTTATCAGTTTGGTCAGGGTGCGCAAGGTTATTTGAATATCAGTGACTTATTTTCTAGCAATCACATCCAGTTTGATGCCAGTTTAGCCATCACAGATCACCAAGTCTTTGATAATCGTTTGACCCTCAATTTTGATTCTGGGCTGACTCTCGCAATCGAACATGCCGACCATCAAAGCTATGCCTATGCCGGCGTGCAGGATCTGCAACTTTCAGAGTTACTTGCCTTGGTTGGCGCTTAATTGCGCACGTAAAGCCGCTAACACAGGTGCGCTGTGCGGGCGCACTTGTCGCCATAGATAAAAGGCTTCCGCAGCTTGCTCAACCAACATCCCCAAACCATCTGCGACCTGGCCTGCACCTGCTTGCTGCGCCCATTGCATAAAGGGCGTGGCCTGTGCGCTATAGACCAGATCATACGCAAGACTTTTTGTTGTGAGTAAGCTCGCTGGCAAAGTGGGCATTTGGCCACTTAAACTCGCAGACGTTGCATTGATCACCACATCAAAGGCCGCCATCTGATCTAGAGTATCCAAAGCACTTGCACTCAAGGGACCAGTAAAGGCTACCACTAAAGCCTGGGCTTTTTGCGGGGTCCGATTGGCAATATGCAAAGTGTGCACCCCTTGTTCTAACAAAGGCTGGATGATGCCACGCACTGCACCACCAGCGCCCAAAATCAGTACACGCTTATTGGCTAGGCTATAGTTGAGATGGGTTTGAATATCCCGTACCAAGCCGACACCATCAGTATTATCCCCTTGTACTTGACCACTTTGCTGATCCACAATCAGGGTATTGACTGCCTGCGCTTGCTGGGCACGTGTCGATAAGGTATCACAGACACTGAGCGCCTCTTGCTTAAAAGGCACAGTGACATTCGCACCACATCCACCTTGAGCCACAAAAGTACGCCAACTGGCTGCAAATCCTTCTAACGGCGCTAAAATAGCCTGATATTCTAGGTTTTCCTGGGTTTGCTGAGCAAACATTCGGTGGATTTGTGGTGAGCGACTATGGGCTATCGGATGACCAAAAACAGCATACTGATCCATAACACATTTCCTTGATCATTAAGGGGTTGGGTAGGTTGTAAACATATCCAATGCCAGCAATTCCTGTGCACTCACGGGCCGACTAAACAAATACCCTTGCAAACGTGGACAGCCCAAATCAGCGAGCATTTGTTGTTGTTCGACGGTTTCGACCCCTTCTGCAACCACATCTAAGCCCATCGCCTTGGCCATGGCCAATACCGCAGAGACTAAAGCGGCATCACTGGTATCTTCTGGCAAATCTTTCACAAAGTTACGGTCAATTTTCAAGCCATCAAAAGGAAAACGCTTTAAGTAACTTAAAGAAGAATAGCCTGTACCAAAATCATCCATCAGCACGCTCAAGCCTAATTCTTTCAACTGGTGCAAAATGCACAAAGTACGGTCAATATCATCCAGCAATGCGCTTTCGGTAATTTCCAATTCGATCCAATCTGCCTGCACAGCTTCATCTTGTAAAATCTGTTCAATGCGGCTAACCAAATCCGTTTGCCGGAAATCTAGCGCGGATAAATTGACCGAAATACGCAGATTAATCCCTTGTTGACGCCAGATTTTTGCTTGGCGGCAAGACTGGCGCAGAACCCAAGCAGTGACTTCTAAAATCATCCCTGTCTCTTCCAATACAGGAATAAAAACCACAGGGGAGACCACACCTCGCGCTGGAGAATGCCAGCGCAATAAGGCCTCGACAACAGCACACTGTGTGTCACTTACGCTAATTTGCGGTTGATAAAATAACTCAAACTCGCCATTCATTAAGGCTTGGCGCAATTCATTTTCCAGTGCCATGCGCTCTTCTAACGCAGCGGCCAGCTTCATATCATAAAAACATGCGGTTGAACGCCCAAGGCGTTTGGCCTCATACATGGCCAAATCAGCTTCTTTTAATAACTGACGCGCACCTAAGTGGGTTTTCTTATGTAAAGTGATCCCGATACTCACAGTTAAAAAGAGATCATACCCTCTTAACTCAAAAGGTAATTCAAAGGCATTGAGCACCCGATTGGCTAAGGTATTCACACTGGCTTGATCTAGCTCACCTTGGACGAAAAGTACAAAATCATCGCCACTTAAACGTGCCAATACACCGTCAATTTCTACAAAAGTGCCCAAACGATCAGCAACAGCGCAGAGCAACTCATCACCTAATTCATGACCGAGACTGTCATTAATCGTCTTAAAATGATCCAAATCGATATACAAAAGAGCCAAAGTGGGCGCGGGTGTTTGGTTAAGGACGCGCTCTAAACATGTCAGTAAATACGTGCGATTATGTGCGCTGGTGAGAATATCGTGATACGCCAGATAATCTAGTTTTGCTTGCGTACGTTTGCGCTCACTGACATCACGCACAATTAAAATAAAGTGTGGATTCCCATCCACTTCAGCGGCAGCACTGGTGACCTCGGCATCAAAGTTCACCCCACTCACATGCACGCCAAGACTTTCTTGTGTGCTCGTACGTGTTTCTTGGTGATACGTTTGTGGATGCAAATTTGGCAAGGGGCTTAATAACTCGGCTAGAGGCTTTTGATGTAACTGGGCAGGTGCTAAACCAAATAATTGCTGTGCCGCAGGATTGCTATTGGTAATCGTCAAACTCGCGTTGACCACAATAATGGCATCAGGTGAGCTGGTCAAAATAGCACGCATTCTCTGCTCACTTTCTACAATGCGCTGACGTTCGGCTTGGATCTGCTCGGCAAGCTCATTAAAGGTCGTGGCAAGCTGGCTAATTTCATCTTGCCCATCAAAATGGACGCGCGCTTCATAGCGACCTTGTGAGACAGACACCGCACAGGTATCAATTTTAGCAAGACGCTGGGTAATCCAACGATGAATCAGCACCATCAATACCAAAGCCAGCGCCACTAACACCCCAATTGCTTCCAGCGCTTGTACGACAGCGGCATACTGTACGTTTTTCATTAAATAACTAAAATCCAAACGCACAACCAGCACACTATCAGCAGCTAGGGTGTAACTTTGTTGACGTAATGGATAATAAGATAAATAAGTATGGGTACCGATTTTTTGCAGCTGATGACGTCCACTCGCACGGGTTTTATTTAAATAACTTGCATCAAATTGTAATAAATTTAATTCATTAATCTTTTGACCACGCCAAGCTAAACGGGTTGAAGCCTGTACTTGGTTATGTGCATCGGCAACAAAAGCCCATTGAATGCCTTCAATGGTGCCTAAATCGGCTAATTCCATTTCCAAATCCGCAAAACGCCCTGCACGCAAATGGTCATTAAAACTGCCTTGTTGCAAAGCCAACATCTGATGCACAGTGCTTAACCACTGATAGCCAGTATTAGAAATACTTTGCGGAATATGAAACACAAATAGATATAAGGCAAAAAACAAACCCGTACTTAATAAGAGGGCAGGAAATTTCCAACGTAATGACAGTGATGCCCACATAACTAGCGCTCCACTTGCTCAAGTAAACCCGTTTCAATCACGCCTAAATCAGCTTTTGGATTTAGCAAACGTCCTTGCTGATAAAGATAAGTGCGTACTTTTTGTAAGCTCGCCTCTAGTTGGCCTTGCGTAAGCAAGGTGCGATTGAGCGCCAAAGTGCCCATTTGCATCCCTTGTAGACTTTCTTTTAACGCAGCCGCATTAATATTTAAACGCCGCATTAAAGCAGCGTCTTGTTGATAAGGCTGTAACTCCCATAAGGTCAAAGCTTGGAACCAAGCAGTTAACAGGGCTTGAATATGGCTTTCCCATGCCTGATTTTCTTGACGCCGAATCACTAAAATATCGACCACTTCGTTGGGAATATCCCGAGTATCAAATAATACCTGATATTGGGTTTCTGCTGCTAAATGGGCGACTTCCGAAGCAAAAGTAATCACAGCATCTACTTTTTTTTCTGCAAATGCTTGCATATGTTTATTCACAGGTAAGGTAACCACATGAACATCATCAGGATTTAATTGATTGAGAGTTAAAAAGCGTTTTAATAAATATCCACCTAGTGCCGTCGCCTCTACGCCAATTTTTTTTCCTTTTAAATCTTGTGCACGGGTCAAGTCTGGTTGGCTAATTAATAAGTCAGCACCTAAGGAAACATCCGCAACTAATAAAATATCTAAAGCTAATCCAGAATCAGCCAACAATAAGGCTTCATCTAAAGTGACAGCTGCAGCATCTAAAATCCCATTACGCAAAGCACGCATCACTGCTAAGGTGCTGGGATATTCTACCAACTGAATCTGCTCTCGTTGCAGGTGGCCTTGTTCATCTGCAAGATACAAGGGGGCATAGCCAGGCCAATGATTAGCCCCTATTTTTAAAATAGGTTGGGGCTTTTGCATACAGCCGACCAACAAGCCTAAAATGCTAAGCACCAATACCCCTGTGCCTAGTCTAGAAAGAAGATTGCGAGCCATAAACACCCTCATACCTAGGAAGCGAATCTTGCACACGCAAGCTTGCGTTATTACATAAGGTGGGCCACTTGTGCCCACCTTGATTTGCAATTTGCGTTCACTTAGAGTGCGCTGATTTTCTGCAACTGCTCGGTGAGTTTTTGTTCTACCTGACGAGCATCATCCAGTTTTGCTTGTTCTTTAGCAACCACAGCCGCCGGTGCCTTATCGACAAAGTTCGGATTAGTAAGCTTGGTTTGCACGCGCTGGATTTCTTGTTGTAAGCGCTGGATTTCTTTATGCAAACGTGCCTGTTCCGCGGCTTTATCGACCAAGCCCGCCATAGGGACTAAAACTTCCATTGTCCCCACTACTTGAGTAACCGCAGGCGGTACTTCCTCTGCTTCTGCTAACCAACGTACACTGGCAAGCTTGGCTAATTTCTGCAAAAAGCGTTGATTTTCTTGTAAACGACGAGCATCTTGCACATCTCCTTGACGCAGGAGTACATCCAACGCCTTACCAGGTGGAATATTCATTTCCCCACGCAGATTACGCACTGCCAAAATGACAGCTTGCAACCATTCAATATCGGCAATGGCTTGTTCATCGATTTTACTGACATCGGCACTTGGCCAAGCTTGCGTCATCAAGGTTTCGCCGGCACAACCGGCTAAAGGCGCAACTTTTTGCCAAATTTCTTCCGTAATATAAGGCATCATCGGATGCGCAAGACGCAAGATGGCTTCTAAAACCTGCACTAGCGTTGCGCGCGTGCCTCTTAGTTGCGCCTCAGAAGCATCCTCATCCCATAAAACAGGTTTAGAGAGCTCTAAATACCAATCACAGTATTCATTCCAGATAAATTCATAGAGTGCTTGCGCCGCCAGATCAAAACGGAAATCTTGCAAAGCTTGATTGACTTGGATTTCAGTTTGTTGCAAACGCGCTTGAATCCAGCGATCTGCCAAGGAATAAGTACATTCGCCGCCAGCTTGTGCACAGTCTTGACCTTCCGTATTCATCAACACATAACGCGCAGCATTCCACAATTTATTACAGAAATTGCGGTAACCTTCAAGGCGGCCCATATCAAACTTGATATCTCGGCCTGTGGTCGCCAAGGATAAGAAGGTATAACGCAGCGCATCTGTGCCATGCGCTTCGATGCCTTCGGCAAATTCTTTGCGCGTAGCTTTTTCGATTTTTTGCGCTAATTGTGGCTGCATCATGCCTTGAGTGCGTTTGGTCACTAAGGTTTCTAACTTGATACCATCAATAATATCCAAAGGATCTAGTACATTCCCTTTGGATTTGGACATTTTCTGCCCTTGGCTATCGCGCACCAAACCGTGGACGTATACGGTTTTAAAGGGCACTTCACCGGTAAACTTCAAGGTCATCATAATCATACGCGCGACCCAGAAGAAAATAATATCAAAGCCAGTGACCAAAACATCCGTTGGGTGGAAGGTCTTAAGCTCAGGCGTTTGCTCTGGCCAACCCAGGGTGCCAAAAGTCCAAAGTGCTGAACTAAACCAAGTATCCAATACATCCTCATCTTGATGTAATTGGATTTCTTCACCTAGTTGATATTTCGCACGGACTTCAGCTTCTGTGCGCCCGACATAAGGGGTGCCTTGCTCATCATACCAAGCCGGAATTCTGTGTCCCCACCACAATTGGCGTGAAATACACCAGTCTTGAATATCCCGCATCCAAGCAAAATACATATTTTCGTATTGCTTAGGTACAAATTGAATCTGGCCTTCTTCTACCGCTTTAATCGCTGGTTCTGCTAAAGGCGCAATTTTGACAAACCATTGATCTGTTAATAAAGGCTCAATCACCACCCCAGAACGATCACCATAAGGTACCTTATTTGCATGGGCTTCGATTTTTTCTAGCAAGCCTTGCGCTTCTAAATCAGCTACAATACGCTCACGAGCTTCAAAACGATCTAACCCCGCATAAGCGGCTGGCAAGCTAGCATCCACATCCGTGACAGCCTCTCCGGTTAGAGTAAAGATCTGCGCTTGCGCACGAATTTTTGCCTCCGGCGTCATCACATTAATTAACACTTGTTGATGACGTTTACCCACTTCGTAATCATTAAAGTCATGCGCTGGGGTAATTTTGACACAGCCAGTGCCAAATTCTCGATCCACATAGGTATCTGCAATAATGGGCAAGCGACGCCCGACCAAAGGCAGATCCACATAGTGACCTATCAGATTTTGATAACGCTCATCTTCAGGATGTACGGCAACACAAGTATCCCCTAATAGGGTTTCCGGACGCGTGGTTGCAACGACTAAATAATTTTTACCTTCAGCCGTGGTAGCACCTTCAGCTAATGGATATTTCAAATGCCAAATATGACCTTGCTGATCACGGTTTTCCACTTCCAAATCAGAAATGGCAGTATGTAGCACAGGGTCCCAATTGACTAAACGCTTACCACGATAAATCAAACCTTCTTCATGCAAACGCACAAAGACTTCTTGCACTGCTTTGTAAAAACCATCATCCATAGTAAAGCGCTCACGGCTCCAATCAACCGATGCGCCCATACGGCGTAATTGCCGGGTAATTGTCCCGCCAGACTCCGCTTTCCACTGCCAGACTTTATCTAAGAAAGTTTCCCGCCCTAGTTGGTGGCGCGTTTGTCCACTTTCTGCAGCCAATTTACGTTCAACCACCATTTGGGTGGCAATCCCTGCGTGATCGGTCCCTACTTGCCATAAAGTATTTTTACCCTGCATCCGTTGCCAACGTGTTAGGGTATCCATCAGGGTATCTTGGAATGCATGCCCCATATGTAAGCTACCTGTGACATTCGGCGGCGGGATCATGATGCAATAGGGGGACCCTTGTCCACTGGGCGCAAAGTGGTTATTTGTCTCCCACTGTGTATACCAGTGCTTTTCAATCGCTTCGGGTTGGTAAGTTTTTTGCATAGCTAAGTGCGCCTCACAGCAGATTACACAGAAAAATTAAAATCTTATCTTACCAGATTTACCTCTGATATAGGCTTAAAACCCTAGGGATGGCTTGTGGTTGCCAATTTTTGATAGCAATGGGTAAAATCTCATCAATGCGTGCCGATTGCATGTGTGGATCAGGTGCTTGACCTAAAAGATGTAAAGCCTGATAGAGCAACTGGGGCGCCTGTGCTGGTATCAAAGCGGGGGCATGGTTTTGCTTACTGAGCTTTTGCCCATTGGCTGCTAAAACGACAGGTAAATGCAAATATTGGGGTTGTCGATAACCTAGGCGGTGTTGCAAATCAATTTGCCAAGGGGTACTTGTTAATAAGTCACTGCCACGCACAATATGGGTCATCCCTTGCGCCGCATCATCAAAGGTCACTGCAAGCTGATAAGCATAAGGCCCATCTTTGCGTTGCAAAACCACAGAGGTCAGCTGGCTAAGATCCCAAGTGTATACACCTTGGCATCGATCCTGAATTTGTACCTCACAAGTTTGTTCAGGCATCCGCAAACGCCATGCATGTGGTTGAGAAGTATCCGCCACCTGCTGCAAACACCAACCTGGGTAGATAGCATATCCAGCTAATTGTTTACGTGAGCAAGTACAAGCGAAGGCATCTTGCTGCTGTATGAGCGTGTGCATACACTCTGCATACAGGGCTTGGCGCTGGCTTTGGTACACAACTTCGCCATCCCAATACAGGCCAAAAGCTTCCAACGTACGTAAAATATCGGCCGCAGCCCCTGCTTGTTCTCGCGGTGGGTCGAGATCTTCAATACGTACATACCAAAGCCCTTGATGGGCCTTCGCATCTAAGTAACTGGCAAGGGCGGTGACAAGAGAACCAAAATGCAAAGGTCCTGATGGCGTAGGGGCAAAGCGGCCACGATACCCTTGATCAGGGAGAGGCAAGGGATAAGTTACAGATGAACGCCACATAGGGAACAAAGAAGGGTTTTAAACAAGGAAATAAAAGGCAAGGCAGATCCACCTTGCCTAGGTCGTAAGCACGTTTTTAGGTTAAGATCACTTACCTAACTGACGTTCTTTAATTTCTGCTAAACTCTTGCAGTCCACACACAAAGTTGCCGTTGGACGTGCTTCAAGACGACGAATACCAATTTCTACGCCACACTCATCACAGTAGCCATAGTCATCTTTTTCTAGACGATCTAGCGCACTGTTAATTTTACGAAGCAAACGGCGTTCACGATCACGCGCACGTAACTCTAAGCTAAACTCCTCTTCTTGCGTCGCACGATCTGCAGGATCAGGCAGATTCATCACGCCTTCTTGCATATGTTGCACAGTGCGCGTCATTTCATCTTGTAGTTCTTGCTTCCAAGACTGCAAAATTTGCCGGAAATGCGCTAACTGTTGCTCATTCATATACTCCTCATCTTTCTTCGCTTGATAAGGCGTAAATTTTTGCAAAATGTCGATGTGTTCTTGTGTCTGTGGCATACGGCTGCCCCCTATATTGATCCGTCCCTTTATGGGAGAGGTCACCAGAAAACCTGAGCTGCATCAGTTTTCTAGCCTTGTGAACTAGGCCCACAAGGATGTGCACCTAGCTTAAGAGTTTTGCTTATTTATAGGAAATAGCCTGCAAATGCAACTTTTGCGCAAAAATTTGACACCAAGCTGGTGCTTTTTTGATGCCCTTGCTATGACGTCTTGGGAAATCAAGCTAGCATTCTAGCGCAATTTTCTTTCCTCTATTGTTAAGGAGATCTTCTATCATGTCAGTTGCTGTTTCTTGGCGCACCCATTTGGCCGCCATCACGCTCACACTTGTCGCAAGCTTTCTCGGCACAAGTACACAAGCGCTTGCTGCCGAAACCTATACAGAAGGCAAAGAATACAAGCGTTTAGCGCAAACGGTGGCAACCCGAGTGCCAGAAGGTGAGCATGAGGTGGTTGCTTTATTTTGGTATGGCTGCCCCCATTGCTATCGCTTAGACCCTTACCTCAGTGCTTGGGCGCAAAAATTGCCCGCAGATGTTCATTTTGTCCATTTACCCGCAGTGCTGAATCCTTCTTGGGAACTGCATGCGCGTGCTTATCATGCCGGTGAAGCCCTTGGCGTCCAAGATAAAGCCCATAAGCTCTTGTTTGATCACATTCACCAAGAAGGGCAACCCATGGCTTCGGAACAAGCCTTAGCTGACTTTTATGCTGATTTGGGTGTAGATAAAGAAACCTTTAAAAAGACTTTGTATTCCTTTGGAGTGGAAAGCCAACTGCGCCAACAAGCGGCACAAGTACGCGCTTACCGTGTGATGGGAGTCCCTGCGGTGATTGTTGATGGCCAATATCTTATTGATATTGGTTCCGCCGGTGGGGAAGCAAAAGTCACTCAAGTTATTGATTATCTGTTACAAAAAGATTAAATACTTGCGTTTTCTCACGCCCGTTTTCTCACGCCTATGATGGACACAAAAAAACGCCTTCTTTTGGAAGGCGTTTGTGTCTTATTCCTAATTAAGAAAAGCGCTTACTCACCCGCAGGTGCTTCTTCTGCACTGGCTTCTTGGGTAGCTGGCGTCACTTCTAACAATTCCACTTTAAAAATCAGGGTTTCGTTAGGACCGATAGGGCCGCCTGTCCCCCCTTGGCCATAAGCAAGTTCTGCTGGGATATAGAGCATCCAAGTCGAACCGGCTGGCATCATCTGCAAGGCTTCTTGCCAACCTTGAATCACTTGATTCACCTTAAAAGTCACAGGCTCGCCACGTTCATAGGAGCTATCGAAGACTTCACCACCAATCAAGGTCCCTTCATAGTTGACCTTCACTGTATCTTCTAAACCTGGTTTAGCGCCTTCGCCCGCGCTGACAATTTTATATTGCAAGCCAGATTCTGTGGTTTGAATGCCTTCTTTATCCGCATTTTCTGCAAGAAAAGCTTCGCCTTTCTCTTTATTGGCTTGGGCTTGCTTTTCAAATTCTGCTTGTTGCTCAAGCATTTTTTGCTGCTGGAAGGCTTGGAAAGTCGCCTGAGCTTCTTCCTTGCTCATCTGTGGCTCAACGCCTTCGTAAATGTCACGGATGGCTTGGCTATAAGCTTCGATATCCAGATCATCCACATTAGACTTTAGCTGATGCCCCATAATGACCCCAAGGGTGTAACCGAGGCGGCTTTCTTCAGTTTCAAGCTTCAGTTGCTCAGCGAAGCCAACATTTGCGGTGAATGAGGCAGCGAGTGTACCCCCTAAAACTGCGGCAGAAAGAAGTTTTTTCATTAAAGGTCCTTACTATGACAAAATCAAATAGGCAGTAAAGGCTGCTTGCTTACAAAATGCGTACTTGCCTTTAGGTGTACTTTGGACAGGCATTAGGGTAAAAAATTGCTAACGCGCATAGGTAGAGACATCTTCAGTGAGTTGTTGACGCTCATGGGTTAAATCTCGTACCTCTCGCGCATTGTGCAAAATTAAGGCGGCATCTGGCAAGGAGGGCGTTTGTGTATCCATCGCCGATGGCACGGATGACATGGGCTCATGCTGATCTGCAGAGGTTGACCTTGCTTGTGAAGTGACAAGATTCAAATGCGCTTTTGGGGCTTCTTGCGCTTGACCTGCTAAAGGTGGCGTATCAGAAAAATGCCAACGTCCCGTTTCATCCTGCCAGCGGTAGATTTTTTGTGCCGGTGCAGGTGCCTGAGAAGAAGCGGGTGTTGATGTAGAAAAATGGCCTGACGCAGAAGAACCTGAAGCCTGCGGGGTATCTTCTGCCAACCAATCTTGCCAGCGCATCAAAGGGCGCCCATCTGGACCTTTTAAGGCCATAGGTAAAATCATGGCCAAAACAAGGAGCATTAACATCAACTTCAGCATGAGTTTCATCAGACGTTCTCGCTGGCATAAGCCTCTAAAATACGATTTGCACATTCATTTACCAAAGGCCCTTCCAAGGTCACGCCAAGGAGGACCTCAAGAGAAGGGCGCGCAATGGATTGCCCAGCTGGAAAACAGGTGACTAAATTAGTGCATAAAGCCCCGTGACGTTGGGAAACTTTCTGCATTCCCTGTTCTTGCTGATAACAATAATATAACAAGGCTTGTTCTTGTTGTTCTGCGAGCAATTCGGCTTTTTGAATTAATTGATATAGAGAAGACACTGGGCTTTCTGGTAATTCAAGTGCGAGGCGTTTTAACTCACGTCTTTGCGCACGCAAACTTTGGGTATATTTTTGTTGCCAAGCGCGCACGCCTTGACGCGCCCGCTCCCAATCCTGCGTAAAAGCAAAACGTTGCTGCGCTAGCCAAAGAGCAAATAAAAGCTCATTGACAGAGGCCCCTGTAGTGTCTTGTAAGTGGAGACAAGCGCGCTCAATACTGGGCAAACGGTAAAGGCGCAATGAAAAGCGCCAAAATGGGTTATCATAATCTAACTGCACAGGCACTCCTGCCTTTTTCATCTATTTTCAATCATACCTAGAGCAACCCGCTCTCAGGGCAACCACGCCAAGATTTTCCAGGAATACCACATCATGATGACACTAGAGCAAGTCACTCTGCAACGGGGTACCCAGACTTTACTAGAAAAATGCAATCTCAGCCTACATTTGGGGCAAAAAGTCGGGGTTTTAGGCAGTAATGGTGCCGGAAAATCGAGCCTCTTTAAACTCTTGCTTGGTGAGTTACAAGCAGATGCTGGCCAAGTTTCTATTGCCGCAAAAACACGCATCGCGCATATGGCGCAAGAAGTAGAAACCTTAGAACGTCCTGCACGAGAATACGTGTTGGATGGTCATCACACCTACCGACAAGTACAAGCGCAACTTGCCGTGGCAGAAAAAGCACACAATATGCAAGCCATCGCCCATTTGCATAGCCAACTTGATGATTTAGATGCTTATCGTTTGCCCAATCAAGCCGAAGAGCTCTTGCTAGGTTTAGGCTTTCAGATGCAACAAATGCAACAGCCCGTCTCTTCTTTTTCTGGCGGTTGGCGAATTCGCTTAAATTTAGCGCGTGCTCTTTTGCAACCTTCGGAAGTTCTCTTGCTCGATGAGCCAACTAACCACTTGGATTTAGAAACCACTTTATGGTTAGAATCTAAATTGCGCCAATACCCTGGCACCTTGCTGTTGATCTCGCATGATAGAGACTTTTTAGATGCCGTCGTTGATCATATTGTCCATTTTGATCAGCAGCAACTGGTCCTTTATACAGGCAATTATTCCGCGTTTGAGCGTGCCCGCGCTGAGCGTTTAGCCCAGCAAGCCGCCGCTTATCAGCAGCAGCAAGCACAAATGGCGCATATGCAACATTTTATTGATCGTTTCCGTGCCAAAGCGACCAAAGCCAAACAAGCACAAAGCCGGATTAAAGCCTTAGAGCGTATGCAAAAAATTGCACCGGCACATGTGGATTCACCTTTTAGTTTTGAATTTCCCGCTGCGGATAAAACCTCTTCCCCTTTAATTAACCTGCATAATGCCAGCCTTGGCTATCAGGAACAGACTCCTATCTTGCAAAGGGTGAATTTAAGCCTCTTACCTGAGCAAAGAATCGGTTTGCTTGGCCCCAATGGTGCAGGCAAATCAACACTGATTAAATCCTTAGTAGGCCACTTGCCCTTACTTGAGGGGCAGGAGGTGCGTGGCGAACATCTTTACATCGGTTATTTTGCGCAACATCAATTAGAAGCCTTGGATTTAAAAGCGTCTGCCTTGCTGCATATTCAGCGTCTTAGCCCACAAGCTAGCGAGCAAGAAATCCGTAGTTTTCTTGGCAGTTTTGGTTTTCATGGGGAAGAGGCTACCGGTAGTATTCAAGGTTTTTCTGGTGGGGAAAAAGCCCGCTTAGCCTTGGCCTTGATTGCATG
The DNA here is from genome assembly GCF_900108915.1 of Allopseudospirillum japonicum. GTDB lineage: Bacteria > Pseudomonadota > Gammaproteobacteria > Pseudomonadales > Halomonadaceae > Pseudospirillum > Pseudospirillum japonicum. The sequence goes on along the minus strand of NZ_FNYH01000017.1, from coordinate 4,612 downwards.
GCAGAAACCGAATTTGCTGCTTCTGGATGAGCCAACCAACCACTTAGACTTGGATATGCGCCATGCGTTAGATATTGCACTACAAGCCTTTAGTGGCACTGTGATTCTGGTTTCCCACGATAGGCACTTGTTACGGGATACGGTGGATACATTTTGGTTGGTGGCGAATGGCCAAGTAACAGAATTTAAAGGAGATTTAGACGATTACCAAGCTTGGGCGAAAGAAGGTCAGCAGCCAGCACCTAGTATAACAACAACAAGGGAAGTGAAAGAAGATCGCAAAGAAGCCCGGCGGCTGGCGGCGCAAAAGCGGGAAGCTTTACGGCCACTCAAACGCCAGTTGACCCAAATAGAGCACCAGATGACCCAAGTACAAGAGGCGGTAGCCGAGGTAGAAACCCAACTGGCAGATGCGGATCTGTACACCAATCCGCAACGCAAAACCGAATTACAACAGCGATTAAAACAGCAAGGTGAATATCAAGCCCAGTTAGAAACCCTAGAAACCCAGTGGCTCGAAATCACCGATACCTTAGAAAGCGCTGAAAGCGAATCCTTAAACTAAAACAGCTAGGTAACTATATGACCCAGCATCCTGTTTCTACACCCACTTGGGCACAGCGCCTAGACAACATCCAACCTTTCCATGTGATGCGCTTACTGGCCGATGCCCAAGCTTTGGCCGCGCAAGGGCGCGATATTATTCATTTGGAGGTGGGAGAACCAGACTTCCCCACCCCCGAACCTATTATTGCAGCAGGGCAAGCAGCATTGGCTGCAGGCCACACACGATACACGCCAGCTGCCGGTTTACCTGCATTGCGTCAAGCCATTAGTGATGATTATGCACAGCGTTTCCAAGTACAGGTTGCGCCCGAACGTATCTTTGTTACCCCAGGGGCATCAGGGGCGTTATTACTCGCTAGCGCCTTGACGGTTAATCCAGGGATGCAAGTGATGATGGCAGATCCAACCTATCCTTGTAATCGTAACTTTATGGCACTGATGGGTGGACAAGCCCAGTTAATCCCTGTCGATGCCAGTACAGATTTTCAGCTAAGTGCACAGCACATCGAGCAACATTGGCAAGCCAATACAGGCATGTTAATGCTGGCATCCCCAGCCAATCCCACAGGGACTTTAGTGACCCCACAACATCTCGCCCAGATCAGCCAAGCGGTGCGCGCGCGGGGTGGTCATTTATTAGTAGACGAAATTTACCAAGGTTTGACTTATGACGTGCCAGATCATACCGCGTTAGCAACAGATGCGGATGCTTTAGTGATTAATAGTTTTTCCAAATATTTTGGCATGACCGGCTGGCGTTTAGGTTGGTTAGTAGTCCCAGAAGGGGCACAAGCGGCGGTAGAGAAATTAGCACAGAATATTTTTCTTGCGCCTTCTACCCCTGCGCAATATGCAGCCTTGGCCGCTTTTACCCCAGAAGCTCAGGCAATTTTACAGCAAAGACGGCAAATTTTAGCCGAGCGCCGTGATTATCTGGTACCTGCATTACGTGCTTTAGGTATGCAAGTCCCTGTGATGCCGCAAGGTGCCTTTTATGTATATGCAGGGATTGATCATTTAACGGAAGATGCCATGGCTTGGTGCCAAAACTTACTGAATACTCAAGGGGTTGCCGTCACACCCGGCTTAGATTTCGGTGTACAAGGGGCACGTCAAAGTATTCGGCTTGCCTATACTTGTGATTTACCGAGATTGGAAGAAGCGGTACAGCGTATCCGAGATTTTATTGCTTAGCTCTTGGTTTTCCTCACCCTTTGGGTGAGGGACGTCAAGCCCCATCTCTATCCTTTGTGAAGACAACAGGGATGGGGAGCGTCAAGTTTGCTTATTAATCCGCAAAAGCTTCAGCATCATAATCAAAATCAGCTTCTGCTGAGTTTGCAAAAGGATCTTCTTCCAAACGCCCATCTTGGATTAAAAATTGGCGTCTTTGTAGATAGGCATCTTTTAAAAATAAGTACTTATCACCTTGGATTAAGCCCTCTTGGTTCAAATACTGGGCACGGGTTTGCACCGTATCTAATGCAAGGGCGACATTTTCCGCACTTTCATGCGCATCCATATGGCGGATTGGGGCAAGGTAGGCATCTGGCGCTAGGCTCAAAGCATGGGTTAATTGATAACCGCCTAACAAAGGCAATACAACATAAGGCCCTTGGGGGACGCCCCAAACCGCTAAGGTTTGGCCAAAGTCTTCATCATGGCGCTGCCAGCCAAAGGGTGTAGCCACATCAAAAATCCCAAAAATCCCTAAAGTGGAATTCATCAGAAAACGACCACTATCTTGCGCAGCCTGTTGGAATTTACCTTGTAACAAGGCATTGGTTGCGGTTTTTACATCGCCTAGATTATTGAAAATATTAGCAATACCTTCTTGTGCTAACTCAGGTGTCACCCATTGATAGCCTTGCGCCAAAGGACGCAGAACGTAAGTATCTAGAGTATCGTTAAAGCCAAACATGGCCCGATTGTAAGTTTCTAGCGCAGAATCGGCTTCTTCTTGTTGTGGCGCTTTTTGTGCACCTGCGCATCCACTAAGCAAGCTAATTGCCACTAATCCCATCATAAGCTGCCGCAGCATGGTCGTATTCCTTATCCGTTAGATTATTTGGAGGCGTTTGCTAATTCTTGTGCCAATTCTTGGCTACGGGTGACTGCGGCTTGTACTGCATCTTGATAGATTTGACGAAGACCAGCAGCTTCAAAACTTTGAATCGCGCGCTCCGTTGTTCCCTTAGGTGACGTCACCCGACGTCTCAGCTCAGCCACATCCACTGTATTTTCACAAGCCATTCGTGCAGCCCCTAAAGCGGTTTGCAAACTGAGTTGGCGTGCAACTTCAGGGGTTAAACCTTGTGCTTCGCCCGCAGCGGCTAAGGCTTCCATTGCAAGGAAGAAATACGCAGGGCCACTACCTGAGATACCTGTGACTGCATCAATTAAGGCTTCCTCTTCCACCCATAAACTAATACCAACCGCTTGCATCAGCGCTTGCGCACTGGCTTTTTCTTCCTCGGTCACCTGTGCATTCGCGTATAAACCGGAAGCTCCTGCACCTACTAAAGCTGGGGTATTGGGCATACAGCGTATTAAGGGTAAATCTTGTGCGCCTAACCAATCGCCCAACATCTCTAAAGTTACGCCGGCAGCAATGGAAATAATTAACGGGCGCTGCTGGCGTGCCAATGCACTTAATTCTTGGCACACTTGGCGCAAAATTTGTGGTTTAACTGCTAATACCCAAATCTCGGCCTGGCGCGCCACCTCTAAGTTTGATGTTTGCGTATGAATCCCATACGTTTGTTGCAGTTCTGCGAGGATGCTCGCCTCTGGGTTCGAGGCATAGATAAGATCCGCAGCCAGCCCTTGTTGACGTAAGCCACCAATAATGGCATTGGCCATATTCCCCGCACCAATAAAGGCTAAACGCTTTTGTAATACTTGTGCCATATGTGCTCCCTATAGCGAAAACCAGCTCAAAACCAGCATGATAGCAGATCTGGTAAAGTCAGGGATCACCCACACAAGGGTCAGCCTTACCGCAGCAAATAAGAAGGTTATTCTTATGAGAATAATTTGCATCTTTTCTAGGCTTTGCTTAGTATGCTCACTTTGAGAAATACACAGGCGAATGCCCTAGGTGTTTGTTTCAATAGTACTTTTAAGATTCAAGGAGAGGCTGTTTGAGCTTATCTGCTGATGTGGGCATTCATCTTCCGCCAAGCACTTTATTAGCTTTGTTAGAGGGGCGCGGTATCGCAGCTGAATACCAACCCATCATGGACGTACGCCACCTAACGCCTATCGGTTATGAGGCCTTGGCCCGTTTTCGCTGTCCACAAGGGCAAAACCTACGTCCTGATTGGGTGTTTCAAGCTTTGCATACCAGTCCGCTGAGCTTATTCCAAATGGAATATCGGATTAAGCAGCACCAAGTTCAATATGCACCCCAGACCCAGGCACTCTTTTTAAATATCGATCAGGATGCGTTTGAAGTCTTTCTCAGTGAACCTGAACATCCCTTAGTGGATTTGGTAGCTACTTGTCCGCAAGCTGTAGTGGAAATTATCGAAAATAGCTCCGTCAGTGATGCGCGTTTAAGTATTGCCATGCTAAAACGTTTTGGCAAAGCCGGTATCCCTTTAGCTTTGGATGATGTGGGTGCGGAGGATTCTTTAGTGGCTTTAGATGTCCTTGCGGGCGTGCGTTATATTAAGCTAGCACGCGATTGGTTAGTGCGTTGGCAAGGTGGACAAGCCCGTCATCTATTGCAGCATTTGATTCAATTTGCCCATGCCACAGAAAAACAAGTGATTTTAGAAGGGGTAGAAACTCAGCAGCACCTCGATTGGGCACGCGAATTACACATCGACTATGCACAAGGTTTTTTATTTCGTAGCGCCTTTGTACAAAGCCCTGCCACTGCTTAACCTAGATCTTCAGTGGACCTAGGCAGCTGACACTCCCCGCCCGCCGCGCTTCGCGCTTTGGGCGAGGGTTCTTGAGTCACCCCGAGAACCTTCCTGTTTCGTCACGCCTTCACTAGACAGTGGCTTAGGCCGCTGTCCCCGCTCCAGTCGCTCCA
>NZ_FNYH01000006.1 GCF_900108915.1 Allopseudospirillum japonicum | reverse complement strand
GACTAGCGGTGTCCAACGAAGCGTCAAAAAAGAAAAGTTAGCGGCTTAGGCCGTTATCTTGGAAGCTCGCTGCTTTAGCTGCGAGTAGTTCACATAAGTTAAGTTACTCAGCGACAGTCTGTGCATTGACTTCTTGAATAAATTGATTGGAATGTTCAATAGAAGCTTGCATATTCCTAATAAGGTGTTGGATATTCGTTTCTAAACCTGCAAACTCCGCTTTTAATGCCCCAATGGCTTGTGCATTTAAGTTATGTTTTAAAAATAAAACATTATCACGCAAGGTGGTTAATACCGGCTGCATACTGGCTTCTGCTTTTTGCATAGCGGTGAGCATAGCTTGATAACGGCGGCGGGTTTCTCTCAAGCTACGCTCGCTGGCTTGGCGGTATTTGGCATTTTGAAAGCTGGCCAATTCTTCTTCCCATTCATTAAATAAGGCTTCAGAGACACCTTGAATCGCCGCAATGCGTGCAGAAACACGTTCGGCTGCGGCTAAACTCATTTCATATTCATCATTTAAGCTTGTATAAATTTGCTGGAGCTCACTGGGCGGTAAGTTAACAATCGAAGCGAAGCGTTCCAATGCTGATTTAAACTGTTCACCCGCTTCTGTTTGTGTATCACGGGCATCTTCAACACGCGACACCATAATATCGCGTTTTGGCACCCCGAATTGTTCCATCATGCCATAATATAAGGCATTATCCGTCAGCCCCAAGGCATAGCTGGGAAAACTGGTACCAGATAGCACTATTGCCAATCCGGTGGTCATCAACAAGCGTTTGGCGTATTTCATTACATCGACCTCATTAAAGTAGGAGAAAGCCCATGCTCACATTGGCAGTAGGCCAACATGCGATCCAGTCTTTCCGAGATTGGGATCAGTTTGCTACTTCGATGGAACATGAAGTGGCCACAGCGGCAGGTCAAGGGGCTGATATTTTAGTCTTTGGTGAGCATTTAGGGTGTTTATTAGCACGTACTTTTAGTTTAGATGTGTATACAGACTTATATGCTCAATTAGAAGCCTTGCAAACGTTGCAAAATGATTTTATTGATATTTTTGCATATTTAGCTCGAACCTACCAAGTGAACCTGATTGCACCCAGCATTCCTTGGCAGGAAGAAGCGGGCACCTCTTATCACGCCAGGACTTGGGTTTTCAATCATCAAGGTGCGGGTGCTTACCAAGATAAACAAGTCTTGACACGTGCAGAAAATGAACATTGGGGGATGCGTGCTGCCAAGGTACAGCAGGTTTTTGCACTGGCTGGTGGGCGTATTGGCATTTTGCCCGGTTATGCTGCGGAGTTTCCACAGTATGCGCGTGCCTTGTGTGAACAAGGTGCGAATTTACTACTGGTGCCTAGTTGGACGCAAACCCATGCTGGTTATTGGCGTTTACGCTATGCCTGTCAAGCGCGTGCTGTCGAGCAGCAATGTTATGTAGCACAAGCGACTGTGATTGGTGAAAGTGATTGGTCGCCCATGCTGGATCAAGGCATGGGGTCTGCGGGTGTATTTACCCCTTGTGATTATGGTTTTCCTGCGGAAGGTGTCTTGGCTTTAGGTGATGGTCAACGCAGTGGTTGGGTCTATGCCAAAGTTGATTTGGGGCGTATTGATCATATTCGTGCCCACGGACAAGTGCTTAATTTCCGTGATTGGGGGCGTTATCAAGGGATGAGTACACAAAAGGCTGCTTTGCATACAGGATTTTTTTGATTGCGCACGAATCCGCGTTAAGATTCGGGTTCGCATTGTATTTTTGCATTTTATTCATCGACATATTAGGGAACACATAAGGCTTATGCGTGCCACTCAATTGTTAATTTCTACTCTGAAAGAAACCCCTGCAGATGCAGAAGTAATCAGCCATCAATTAATGCTTCGTGCGGGTATGATACGTAAACATGGTGCCGGTCTTTATACTTGGTTGCCGCTTGGTTTGCGCGTTTTGCGCAAAGTGGAAAAAATTGTGCGTGAAGAAATGGACCGCTCTGGCGCACAAGAAGTACTCATGCCTGCAATTCAACCTGCCGAATTATGGCAAGAATCTGGACGTTGGGAACAATACGGCAAAGAGTTATTGCGTGTACAAGATAGGCACGAGCGCGATTTTTGTGTTGGCCCCACGCACGAAGAAGTGATTACGGATTTAATTCGTAAGGAAGTCAGATCCTACCGCCAATTACCGGCTAATTTTTATCAAATTCAAACCAAATTCCGTGATGAAATCCGCCCGCGTTTTGGGGTGATGCGTGCACGCGAATTTATTATGAAAGATGCCTATTCTTTCCATTTGGATGAGGCTTCCCTCAAGCAAACCTATCAAGTCATGTATGACACCTATACCAGCATTTTTACCCGTTTAGGCTTGGCATTTCGTGCAGTAATGGCAGATAACGGCTCTATTGGGGGCAGTGGTTCTCATGAGTTCCATGTACTGGCGGATTCCGGCGAAGACGATATTGTTTTTTCGGATACCTCTTCATATGCCGCTAATATAGAAAAGGCAGAAGCCTTGGTGACCAAAGCAAAGGCGGATGCACCACAGGAAACACTGCGCTTACAAGAAACCCCCAACAGCAAAACCATTGCTGATTTGGTGAAAGATTTTCATGTGCCCATTGAACGCACTGTTAAAACCCTGATTGTTCGTGCTGCTGAAGGTGGCTTGATTGCTTTGATTGTACGCGGTGATCATGAATTAAATGAGATTAAAGCCGCGAATTTGCCCGAAGTGGCTGCGCCTTTAACATGGGTTGAAGAGGAAGAAATTCGCGCACAAGTGGGTGCCGGTTGTGGTTCTTTAGGTCCCCTTGATTTGCCTATGCCCGTGATTGTGGATCGCGCTGTGGCGGTGATGAGTGATTTTTCTGCCGGTGCTAACCGTGATGGTTTCCATTATTTCGGTATCAACTGGGAGCGTGATTTGCCTCTGCCGCAAGTTGCTGATTTGCGCAATGTGGTGGCTGGTGATATTTCGCCCGATGGTGAAGGCCAATTACAAATCAAGCGGGGGATTGAGGTCGGACATATCTTCCAATTAGGTACCAAGTATAGCGAAGCGATGAAAGCGACCATCTTGGATGAACAAGGCCAGCAACGCCCTATGATGATGGGATGTTATGGCATTGGTGTCACCCGCGTGGTTGCCGCAGCCATAGAACAAAATCACGATGAACAAGGCATTATTTGGCCAGATGCTATTGCACCTTTCCATATCGCACTTGTGCCTATGAATGCACATAAATCTGAGTTAGTACGCGAAACCTCCGAGCGCTTATATCAGGAATTAACCTCAGCTGGTTTTGATGTTCTGCTTGATGATCGTGATGAGCGTCCGGGCGTTAAATTTGCGGATCTTGAGCTGATGGGGATTCCGCATCGCTTGGTTATCGGGGAACGCAGTTTAAAACAAGGCCAAATAGAATATAAGGGCCGCCGTGATACTGAGGCAACCTTGGTGGAAGCCCAAACCTTGCTCACTTTTTTGCAAAGCAAAATGAGTGTTTAAGTCATTTTTGAAGATTTTCTTTGAACGTAGCAAACAAGGATGTTTGCTGGAAACACCCCCACGGGCGTGGGGAAGATTCATTCATTAACATGAGCTTGCATCCTTGCTTGGAAACACCCCCACGGGCGTGGGGAAGACCATGACTGCACGATACTGCCACCCCAGCCGCCAGAAACACCCCCACGGGCGTGGGGAAGACGACCGTGTCGCCCCCCTCGAACTTATGAACTAGGAAACACCCCCACGGGCGTGGGGAAGACTCTATAGACCGCCACCACCACTTAATAAAGTTAGAAACACCCCCACGGGCGTGGGGAAGACATATGAACGAGGTGTATGGTGCCTTTGCGGCCAGAAACACCCCCACGGGCGTGGGGAAGACGTTACCGCGCAGAGCTGCACAAAAGTGAGATGGGAAACACCCCCACGGGCGTGGGGAAGACTAGCGTGTCATCAAGCAGTGGTGCGGGGGAGGGGAAACACCCCCACGGGCGTGGGGAAGACGAAGGCATACTTCTGTAAGACGCTATACCACTGGAAACACCCCCACGGGCGTGGGGAAGACAAGGGTTCTAAACATCCCCGCCATTCAGCGGGGGAAACACCCCCACGGGCGTGGGGAAGACAGTTGCTAGAAGTACAAAGAACCTTGCAAAGCAGAAACACCCCCACGGGCGTGGGGAAGACCCTTAGCCTCTATCGCCAAATGAGACTCCACAAGAAACACCCCCACGGGCGTGGGGAAGACAAGCAAAGGGTGCGTGCCCCCGCCAACAAGCTGGAAACACCCCCACGGGCGTGGGGAAGACTTTGCCCCAGCTGATAGCTTGGGGCGACTTTAGGAAACACCCCCACGGGCGTGGGGAAGACGGTTGGCATCAAACCCCCTAAGCACTAGTGAAGGAAACACCCCCACGGGCGTGGGGAAGACATTGTTTGCACAAAGGTTAAAAGATCACTTCTAGAAACACCCCCACGGGCGTGGGGAAGACGAAGACATAACAAACTGGGTCACGGCTCTAAAAGAAACACCCCCACGGGCGTGGGGAAGACACTTTATCCAAGCAACCCTTCCAGCGTGCCGGAGAAACACCCCCACGGGCGTGGGGAAGACTGCAAAACTCCATATCTGTATTTGATGTCACTAGAAACACCCCCACGGGCGTGGGGAAGACATGTCGGTGACGTTGATGATCTTTTAGAGTGTAGAAACACCCCCACGGGCGTGGGGAAGACAAAAAGCTCGCTTGAAAGCATCTACCAGCAAAAGAAACACCCCCACGGGCGTGGGGAAGACTGATAGCAGATATGTCCTCACCAGGATCACACGGAAACACCCCCACGGGCGTGGGGAAGACCCAAGCTTTGCTCAGTATTGCTTTGCGATCATAGAAACACCCCCACGGGCGTGGGGAAGACCGTCTGGTTTGAGTGAGGCTGGTAAAGCGTACAGAAACACCCCCACGGGCGTGGGGAAGACGGCAAAGTCGTCGGCGTTGCCGTAGCAAGATAGGAAACACCCCCACGGGCGTGGGGAAGACGCAGCTCAGCAACACGGAGACCATCTTCAATGAGAAACACCCCCACGGGCGTGGGGAAGACTGACAGTACCCAGTAATGCAGATGCTGTATAAGGAAACACCCCCACGGGCGTGGGGAAGACGATCTCTTGGCGGAATTTACGCGCGTTTTCACGGAAACACCCCCACGGGCGTGGGGAAGACCCGCTGATGACAGCTTCGGCTGGTCTGTTTCTAGAAACACCCCCACGGGCGTGGGGAAGACGTCTTGCGCAAAAGCTGCTGCATCAAGTCTTGGGAAACACCCCCACGGGCGTGGGGAAGACTTTATAACCCTTTGAAAAGTAAAATAACCCCCAGAAACACCCCCACGGGCGTGGGGAAGACTTATCCCCGTAATCTCTTAAATCAAAAAAACCAGAAACACCCCCACGGGCGTGGGGAAGACATTTCTGCGCTCTGGCTTTCTTCTGGAAAGCTGGAAACACCCCCACGGGCGTGGGGAAGACCCCACATAGCCTTTAAAGGCTTCGTGGGATAGAGAAACACCCCCACGGGCGTGGGGAAGACAGCGGTCTTTAACATCCAGATCAATCCACTTTAGAAACACCCCCACGGGCGTGGGGAAGACATTCCACTATTGAAGCAGTGAATTTACTTGGCGGAAACACCCCCACGGGCGTGGGGAAGACCTGGGGATCGTCTGCTAACAACTTGGTCACTGGGAAACACCCCCACGGGCGTGGGGAAGACTTTTGCGCTTGCGCTTGAGCAAGGCTTGTATTGGAAACACCCCCACGGGCGTGGGGAAGACTTGGTCTGCAAAACATGCGCAGCAATGGCGGCGGAAACACCCCCACGGGCGTGGGGAAGACCCGGATTCGCTAAATTTGATCAAGTTATCATAAGAAACACCCCCACGGGCGTGGGGAAGACTTACCTTTCGCCATAGCAGCCTTATGCAGATCGGAAACACCCCCACGGGCGTGGGGAAGACGATAATCTGACACCCGTTGAGCAAGAAGCGCTGGAAACACCCCCACGGGCGTGGGGAAGACCATTTGACATACATAAAACTCCTATGATGGATAGAAACACCCCCACGGGCGTGGGGAAGACTCACGAGTGTCTAAACTTGCAAAGTCCATGTTAGAAACACCCCCACGGGCGTGGGGAAGACTTAACTTAGGCCCGCGTGATGTAGTGCCCATCGGAAACACCCCCACGGGCGTGGGGAAGACCTGCTCGCAAGGTCGGCTTAGAAACCGGCAAAAGAAACACCCCCACGGGCGTGGGGAAGACGCTTAGACAAAATCGGCACGCGCTCCGAGCAGAGAAACACCCCCACGGGCGTGGGGAAGACTAGCGTCCCTCGGCATCGCGGCGGATTTGAATGGAAACACCCCCACGGGCGTGGGGAAGACCAAATGAGCCACTGGGACTATATAGAAACAGGGGAAACACCCCCACGGGCGTGGGGAAGACTCGCTCGCAAATGACGCAGCACGCTTGATTCCAGAAACACCCCCACGGGCGTGGGGAAGACATCTAGCAACGGGGGCGGGGAAGTCTTTAATCGGAAACACCCCCACGGGCGTGGGGAAGACGGTTGTAGCAAGAGCTATGGATGCCGAAAAGTAGAAACACCCCCACGGGCGTGGGGAAGACTGATAAATCAAGGGCTCGAGCCGATTCTTGGGGGAAACACCCCCACGGGCGTGGGGAAGACGATCACTGGAAGACTTTTACGCTGATGTATCGAGAAACACCCCCACGGGCGTGGGGAAGACCAGCGGAACGAATGAAAAATAAGAAGCCGCACGGAAACACCCCCACGGGCGTGGGGAAGACGAATTTTTGGGGACAAGGACTAGCGTTTTTCTAGAAACACCCCCACGGGCGTGGGGAAGACGGAAGGGAAGGCAGGTACAAAGGTGCGCACTTGGAAACACCCCCACGGGCGTGGGGAAGACAGCTTTAAAGAACTTGGCAAAGCATCAAACTTAGAAACACCCCCACGGGCGTGGGGAAGACGTAAACACTGCTTAATCAAAGCAGGAGTATTGAGAAACACCCCCACGGGCGTGGGGAAGACACCAGTATATTGTTAAAGAGCATCCTTGCAAGCACCAAATATAGTATTTATGGATTTTTTAGGGTTTCAATAATCAACTGTAATCCACAAATTTCAGTAATAGGTTTTCGGACTTTGCCTTTGTAGCGAATCTCATAACCCGGAGGTTTTGGAATACTACGAAACAGCATCAGGCCGGAATCAACCGGACAATGCTTGATCAGATAATCCACAACCGTTTGCGCAACAGAATCTTTCACACCAGAGACAAACACATTAGGACGCGGCTCGATAAACCAAAGTTTCATCCGGCCACGTACCGCAGGTGGTAGATCATTTGCTAATACGACGAGCACGACGCACCCCCATCAACTCATTGATATCCGAAGTGACCTGTTTCAGCAAATCCATCTGAATAACCCGCTTACGGAATGCTGCTGATACCTTGTGTTTATCATACCGGCCTGCCATCTCACGGGTCAGATAAAAGGCTAGATCAATACACAGGGGTTCCTTGTAAAGATCTGCCAGATCATAAACAAAGGGCAAAGGGCTGCCGGAATGAACAAAACCAATATGAGGCGAATAACCCATCGCATGTACACCAGAACATAAAATGCCATATAAAGCGGCATTACAGGCGGTCAGTATTTGATTAGTCAAATCACTAAATTCAAATTTGCCTGGTACAAACTGACGGCCTTTCCAGCCAACGCCATACTCCTCGGCTTTTTGCTGATAGAGCGCCCGCACCCGATTACCTTCCATACCCATCATGCTGTTCAGGCTTTTTCCGGCCAGATCTGCATCCGGAAAACGCTTGGCAAACATCATTCGAGCGACTTCAAGAGACTTGGCTTCATCTGCTGCAAGAGTGATCTGGCGTTTCAGATTGCGGGTATCTGCAGTGGGTAAAAAACCTGCCGCATAAAACAGCAGACTGTCTTCCCCTACCCAACTGACCGCACAGTTCGCTGCCGTGGCGGTTTTAATTGCCTCATGGGTGACTGAGGTTCCCGGCCCCAATAACAGCGTATTTAAAGTGGCCACTGGCAAAGGCACGACATTGTTATCTGAATCAATCCATTTGACGCTGCTATCATCAATCTCCAATCGGCCCCGCTCCAGATACAGAAAAGGATACTTATCCTGCACCTGAGGCAGGGATTCACGGGTCACCTTGACAAACAACCGCTCTCCCTGCACCATCTCTTATACCTCTTCGTTAATCGCTTCTAGAAGCGTTACCCGCCGGTCTCGGTAGCGTTTATTCAATCCAAACTGTACTGGCACATCATTTAAGGTCAAGACTTCACCATCGTCTGTCTCCTGCTCCACAACCTGATAACTTAGTACGCGCTCTTTCTGCTCGGCCAGCTGTTCAGCGTGCGCCCAGAGTGCTTCTGCACTGGTAAAAACACCCTGATAAATCAGTTCTGTTGGCACGCAGTTTTTACGCCCCAGATAAAGCGTCCACACCGGATTTTGTAATGCATCAGCTAAAACTTCCGCCTGGTCAGATGTGACCTGCAAGGCAACAGCAAAAGCACTGTCCTGCAGGTAATAGCGGTAGGTCATTTTGGTCCCTCCACCAACCGCCTTTTTACCTTCCGAAGTTTTGGGGATCAGCAGGTTTTGCCAAGGATCAGTATCATCGTAACCACTGCCTACCATATGGAAGTCCCGCAGTGCTGGCTCTCTCATCACTGGCTGACCGTTTTTATCAACCCGGGCATAGGCTCGGACCTCCATCTCAGACGCTGCCATTGCTTCCAGCCATTCGGTTTCAGGCCCACTCGCTCCGCGAGCGCAGCAGAGCAATCCCATCACCCCTGAGCGCGTCGGGAAACTCAGTGTATCGCGCACGCCAAATTTGGAATCGTGCCCCCACGCCTGCATCGGGCCTTCCAGCCAAAGCAGCAGATATTGATTCGGTTCACTCATCTTAAGCCTCCGCTTATAGCTGGGCTTGTAGATCGGCGATCAGGTGATCAAGGCTATATTCCAGATTTTCGCCCCACTGCAGATCAGCCTGCTTGCCAAATAAGGAGCCGGACAGTTTTTCTTTCGCATCCAACCAGTCATTCAGCGCCGTTTTACTGGCAGCAAGATAACCCTCACCTTTGGCCTTGACCGGCTGTTCAAATGAAGCCTGTAGCCCCTGCCCTTTACGTACCAGCACTCGGGCAAACTCCCACGGACACGCCCCAGCCTGAGTGGTCTGGCGGGCATTAGGTACAGCCACATAAAGTGCCTTGACGAAGGCTTCAATGGCAGGTTTCAGGTCGGCATCTTGCCCTAGGGTTTGCTGCAGCTGTCCCAGATCCAGGCTGATATAGCGGTAGTAAGTCGCTGAGTTGTATTCCAGGCTACCCATATGGGCAGAACCGCTTTCCTCGTCGGTTTTACAATCATCCACTGCGGTAAAGAACTCTACTTCGTTAGTCACTTTATGGGTTGAGATGGCGTGCGAGAAAGAGGCTGCAGCCTCCACATTCATATCCGGTGCTTTTGCCACCATACGACCAAATAAAGCGATATCCAGCGCATCCACTGCCGGATTCAGTGCTTTTTTAGCAACCTTAGCCAGTTCTTTCTCTTTAAGTGCTTTGGGATCAAAGGCTTTTTCTTGGGCGTAAGCTGCAAAGGCTTGGGCTTCAGTTTCACTTAAAAATAGCAAGGTATCATCGGCTAATGCTTTAGCCATCGCCTCAGCACAAGCCTGCGCCTCTTCTTCGTTGGCTCCTAGGGCCAAACATTCCTTGGTCAGCAAGGCAGCGATTTTTTTACTACGCACCCCCAGCTTGATACCAAACTCCGGCATCGCCAGACGTACTTGACGCTTCCAGCACTGAGACGAAACACGGGCACGAGGCACGCCACCGATCATAGCGGATTTAGGAGCGCCGACATCATCACGGTTTAGACAGGTCACTGGGAAAGACTGCAGAATGTGGAACTCAATACGGGTATTTTTTAATAAAGTCATGGTGTACTCCTTGAAAGTTAAAATTGGGCAAAGGGATTGTCGATGATGGGCACAATCTGTAACAGACCACAGCCAAAAGCGCGTCCCTTGCCAATACCGTTTTGAAAACTTTGTGCAAATAGTGCAGCGTCAGTCACCGTTAACCGACCTTGTAAGGTGGCACGCCCTATCGTCACTTGGCGCTTGGTTTTATCGATAAACTGCAGTACCTCAATGCCCTCGACCTGCAAGGTGTGCAGATCAACGGAAAAGCCCCAGCTTTTAGGAGCTCGCTCGGCAAACCACTGGGCGACCTTATCTCGGCCTTTAACCGCAATCCGCTTACCACTGGCTTTCTCTTTACGTACTGGGTTGATCTGTACTTTAAAGCAGTAGTTTTTGTGCTCCAGAAAATCAGGGCTGATCGTTTTGGTGATCACCTGACCAAACTGTCCGTCGATCTGCTCAGCCGGCTTACGATCAGAAACCATCAGCACTTTACGCCCCTGAAAATCACCACCCTGATCGGCAAAAAGAATACCGCTTGGGATATGACTCTGCTTTTCATCTTCGCTGCGCACATCAGCAAACAGGCTGTACACCACACGGTGCAGAGAGTAGATATCCGTAATTTTCAGGGCTTTAACCGCCTTGCGATCAAGATGCAGCGCACTGGCATAAAGCTCACTCATTATCCGCTCCCTCTGTGCTGTCTTCTGGCTGACGGTGGTAAAAGTCCTGTGCCCAGCGGGTTCGCACTCGTTCCTGTCCTTGTCCTGAAAACCAGAGCAGTTGCTGTAACAGCAGGCTGAAATTCAGCTTGACCCCACGGCTGGCAATCAGCGCCAGCACGGGGCGTAAAATCTGACAAAGCTCCTCAATACTGGTGCAGGCGAGAAGACGTCGCAGGCGGGCTTTGGCTTGATCGGATTGAGCACCATCCTCATAACAAGCCGCAATGGCCGCACCTAAACCCAGGGTGCCATCGCGCTCCGGTTTGGCTTTAGCCAAAGCGGCACCCAAAGTACAGTAGGGTAGCCGTTGCCAGCTTTTTTCCAGATCCACCCCAAAACCGGCCAAAATCTCCCAGCTCTGATACTCGGTTGCTGGGTTATCTGCCCGACGCAACTTGGCGGCAAAGCCGTTATCTTCTGCCTGACGTTTGAGGACATACTCGACAAAACGGGCGGCAGCTCCCACCGCTGGCTGCGGGTTTGCTTCTCCTTTGGGCTTGGGTTCCATAAAGGCCCTCTCCTTATTCTGCTTGCAGATATTTTGAAAAATTAGGTCGCTTCTGCGCCCAAGCATCCATCTGCCGGGCACTGTGATTGGGGCAAATACGATCAAACACCTCATGGGCGTAGCCGGCAAACACTTTTCGCAGTTGTAAACGCTGCTGTCGGCCTTCTTCGGTGTTGTCACAGGCATCAATCAGAGCTTGGGCCTGACGCTCGCACAGTTGCCAAAACAGGCTAGTGGCTTTTTCTGCTTGGTTGGCAACAAAGGGCTGCGCTTTGCCTGAGCCCGATTTATCGATATCAGATAGCTGGCGGAAGTAACCTACTGTTGCACCCCATAAAGCATTTTTGACTTGATCCAGCAACTGCATCTCATGCTTAAGGTTTTCCAGGAAATAGCTGCCCAAAAGGTCTGCAGTTAACCAGAGTTCTGACTGGACATAATCATCCGTGCCGGATGCGTACTGTTCACCTGCGTTGCTACTGACCCGTAAACCACCGGACCAAAGCGCAAATTCATCGCAAGTATCACGCAGTCGTTTTAACGGCAGTTGTAATTGATAGGTCTGAAAGCCGCTGCTTTTGCCCTGTTCAATAAACTGCAACAGTGATGTTAGTTCCCGCCAAGGTCTTTTTTCTGGATTCACCCAAAGCGCTTTTGGCTTTTTCTGTGAGAAATCCACAGAAGCGGTTGGATCAGCCTTGCCTTCTAGGTATCCGGCGTGTGCAATACCATCGGAATAATGAATCCCAGTTTCAGAGAACAGGCAGAATTTACCCATTGGCAGCAAGCGCCCGATAAAGGTGTTTTGCATTTTTTGCGCAATGGCATCATCTTCCCCTGCCGGCATTTGCTCCCAAGGCGGTACGCCAAGTTCCGGATACATCGCAAGTTCAGAGATATTTTCTTGGGTAAAAAGGTTAATCCAAATGGTTTTGACCAGTGAATCTGCCATCCAATACGAGTGCAGCAACCCCATATGCCCAACAGAAACACCGGCTTTACCAGTGGCTGCCTTGCCCTTGTTATTCTGCTTTCCACGATAGCCTTCTGTCAGCACGACAGTGTTATCAGTTTTTTTACCACTGAGAGCAAAACTCATTTGCTGGATCAAAATCACAGCCCGCTCTGCATCCTGTAAAGCCTGCTCTTTCTGGCTCTGTGTAAGTACGGTTGTATTGCCGGTACTAACTTCCGGTGAAACAACGCCGAGCGACTTTTCAGCCGCACGAGCTATCTGTGGCATCTGCAAAAAGGGTTTTTCACCATACAGATAAAAGCTATCGTGCCACTGGTGTAGGTATGACAAGCATTGATCAGCCATCCCCTGCCAACCCATCTGCTGCCAGTGTTCATCATCTTTGGGTGTGGCCGCAGCTTGTGCGATTGCCAGCAGTAGTTTGGTGAGTGCAATCTTCTGTACTGGGTTACCGCCCAGCGCTCTTAACTCAGGTCGGCTGAACACTGCTTGCAAGCTGACCCGACCAAAATCAGCAACCGGTATCCAAGGCTCATCAATCAGATTAAAGCGATTATCCATAACTATTCCTTATGCTTAATAACCTGGTACCCCAGGTCATCACGATATTCCAAATGCTTGTCACTGCCCACCGCCGCGCCATCTAGGGTACGGATTTCTCCCGTGTCTGTAACCAGAGCGATCCGCAGCAAAGCCTCATCCTGCTGCGGGTCTCCCAGATAAAAAACCTGCCCAAGTTGAAGCTTCTTAAGCTCGTTGTAACTCATTGCAGGCGGACAATCATCAGGTTTAATAGAAACTAACTGTTGGTGTAATGTGGCCGCCAGTGCTCGCCATTGCTGCTTCGTTAAATGCGAACGGCTGCAAGGTAATAAGTGTTCTTGATCATCTAACAAGCGAACGCGAATAGCTTTTATATTTTCGTCGTAGCTGATGGCACGCAGTAATAGGACATCCAGTGTCTGTTGATCACTGTAGCGCGTTTCGGCTTTATGCTCGGGTAATGTTTTGCCGTTGCGGGAGAGTGTCAGCCGCGCCAAGGATTCCAGCGCCTCTTCACCTGTGCGGTATCGGCTGCCCTTTTTCAACATCTGCAATAACGCAGACCATAAGCCGCTTTCTTGCCGATCCTCGTAAGTTTGATCAATCAAACCGCGAATATTTTTCGGCAATACCAAGCGCGTGATGTTTTGCCAAACTTCAAGACTGCGGCACAGCACATAAGGTGCATAAACGCTTGCAGTGGCCCCAAATGCGTTGGCTGGATTAGTTAGCGCCAGCTCAAGATCCGGCGCGATCAGCCAACATTCCCGACAGGCGGTCTCAGGACGCGGGGTTGATGCATGCCGCCATAAACGTCCGATACGCTGCAGCAGCATATCTGTAGGCGCAAACCGGCTGACCAGAAAATCAGCATCAATATCCAGCGACTGTTCAAGCACCTGAGTCCCGACAAGAATACGCCCCTGTTTCCTCCTCTCGCTCCAGCCCGCTTGACCAAAGGCATTGACCCAGCGAGTCTCATTGCGTTGCCGGTCTGCGGGAATAAAACGCGAGTGCAGTAAACTTATATCACAACCCAGTGCATAAGCTCGGCTGGCCAAATCTAGATAACGCTGCTGCGCTTCTGCCACCGTGTTTTCAATCCATAACACCTGCTGCCCCTGCTCAGCTCTTGCTAGGGCTTCTTCAAGCGCTTGCTGATCATCCGATACAAGCTGTACCGAAACTGGAGCAGTGTCTGGCTGATACACAGCCAATTCAATCGGGGGATTGCCGGAGGCATCGACTGCGGTAATCAGAGGATAATCACTTGCAGCACACGGGCTTGCAGTCAAAGCTTCTCTGCGCTGACGGCTTAGGGTGGCGCTTAGAATAATGACGGTACAGCCTATCTGGCGCAGAAATGCGGTTAATTCGTTAAGGATGGTTCCAGTATAAAGATCGTAACTATGAACCTCATCCAGAATAACGACCTTGCCTGCAAGGCCAAACGCACGAACAAAGCCGTGTTTTACATTCATGACTGCCATAAGTGCCTGATCGAGCGTTCCGACCGCAAAGGGTGCGAGAAGACCGCGCTTTTTATGATGAAACCAGGCACCACCGGGGCGGCCCTCTTCCCCCATTTCGGTATCCAGTAACCAAGCGCTAGAATGCAGTAACAAAGCACGGTTAGGTGTATCTGGATGCACGATCTGTTCAAGAAAAGCGTTAAACCTGTCATAGATCTTGTTGGAGGTCAGTTGAGTCGGTAACGCAAAATAGATACCGGTCGCTTGTCCTTGTGCCAGCAGCTTGTAAGCCGCATAGAGCGCCGCTTCTGTTTTGCCCATCCCCATCTGAGCTTCCAGAATATACACGCCTGGGCCTTGTACTTGTTCGAAAAACACCTGTTGGGCTTGCCTTGGCTGCATCTTTTTGTGCTCAGGGTCAAACACCTCGGCAAAGGACAGCCTAGGAATGATTTTTGGCCGGATAAATCCGGCATCAGTTAATGCTTGCCCGATACGGGGCTGCCAGTCTGCGTGAGGGTCTTCGAAGAATGCACCTGAACCGATCCAATCGGCCACAGAAGTTAAACCGGCCACAACCCGAGCTTGTGCTGCGGATTCGAAAACAGGCCAGTCACAATGCAAGGCAGCCTTAAGCGCTTCAACTAGCTTTTGCCGTTCATTTTGCCAGCTTTGGCCACCAAAAATTTCATCACCGGCTCTTTTGTCATCAACCGGAGGATTAAAGCCGTGATGTTGCCCCAGAATCTCAGCGACATATTTAGGAACCTGGAGCGCTTCTGCAGTCACTTGACTCACGCCCGCATGACCGCCCCACTGGGACTCCGTCTCTGGAGTCGCTTGAGCCAAAGCAGGAAGGGTTCGGTAATCCTGTCCCGTGGCCTTAAATAACTTGGCTGCAAAACTGGGGCTGACTTTACCAATATCATGGCTGGCAGAGACGAGTTCACTATCTTCAGGAAACAGCTGGTTGCGTATCGCCGACGGGAATAAGGCCATTAACTGACGGGCGGTCTCTCCAACAATCTGACAATGATTAAACACACTGCGCCCTAAACACACAGTGCCATCTGGCTGCTGCCAGGTTTTAGCGTAACATTGTTGAAAAGGAATCGCTGGGATGGCGATTGAGATGTCTTTTTTTCTTGAGCGAAACCTTGCCATAGAGACTTCCTGTATAAGTCAAAATTAACTTTTTTGTGCTAGAGACCTTGGAACGTTTAAAAACTAGCTTGACTGTATTGACCCAACGATTAATGAGGTGAACCTTTTTAGTTATTATTCGCCGTGATCTTATGGGCTACTTTACTTTAGTATAAGTAACCTAAGTGCTCGTTATTTGAGTCTCCCTTATTTACTAACCAAAGTAAATATTTTTTCTTTGTTGAGATTTTGCATGAAACTTGCAACTTTAGCCTGCAAGCTCTACCTGCTGTTTTAGGCTTGCAATCTTAATGGAGATATTGGTTTAATTGTTTTCAAGGTAGGCATTGCGCCACAATTGATGCTTTGGCAAGGTGGCTATGATCACTATTGCAGCTGACTGAAGAAAATACTATAGGGGGAGCAGTAGCAGATTATAAGGTGGTAGAGAGTGTATGAGTTTGCTAGTATGCAAACCTACTCAGTAGGTTAAGGTACTGATGGGTATCAGCTTAAAGCTTGCTAAGTCAGATACAACAAGATGTGTTAGCAATGTGATCAGGGTACTTCTTATTTATAAGCTGGTTGCAATGATTTCTGCATTAAAAGTAGCTAAGTGTGCTTGCAAAGCATGAAGGGAATTTTCTGGGAGTGTAATTAGCATCTCAACATTGCTTGAATAATTAACTAATGTAATTTCTCCAGATAGTGACATGATTAACTTTCTTAATAAAGCTTCTTCATGGAAAGGACAAGTTAATTTTATGGTTTCTAATGGTGTGTAAATTTGGGTATGCAAAGCTTGCAATGCTTTTTGGGCCGATGCTCTATAAGCTCTTACCAAACCACCAGCACCTAAACGAATCCCACCAAAATATCTCACGCTCACTAGGATAATATTACCAACATTAGCATGCTGAATTTGACTTAGAATCGGTTTCCCAGCGGTACCGCTTGGTTCACCATCATCACAACAAGCGGCATAAGTGGAGTTTTGAGGATCACCTACAAGGTATCCCCAGCAAAGATGGCGCGCATCAGGGTATTGCATTTTCAAATCAGCAATATAAGCCAGTGCTTCTTGTCGGGATGAGATTTTTTTAGCATGGCTAATAAAACGGCTTTTTTTTATTTCGAGCGTTTCACAGGCCGTATTGGTTGGTTCCATAAACATAGTAAGGTATTTTATTCCTTCAGTGATGTAAGTTAATTTCTGTATTGGTTAATATACCAATAGGGTCTAGAGTTATAAAATTAATTCCATAGAGAAGCTTTCTAAAATTTCGCCTTTTCTGTAAATTTTATTTGCTTTAATAAGCTTAAACCCATGCTTTTTGAAAAATGGTCGAGCTGCCAGTGAGGCTTCCACGTACAAGCTTTGTATTTGCTTACGCTTGGCTTCTTCAAGTAAGTGTGTATAAAGTGCAGATGCAACACCTTGCCTTTGCCATTGTGGGTGGACATACAAACAATCGATATGTCCGTCTATATCTAATTCAATAAAGCCCACGATTTTATCGCTAAATTGAGCAACTAAAGGTTTTTTGCGAGCTAAACGTTGTAGCCAAAATGTATCATCAACAGGCAAAGGTGCCCAAGCTCTTTTTTGTGCATCAGTATACAAACTGGCATCAATTGTGTAAATGGCCTGATAAAATACCTCTATAATATCTTGGATATTATTTTGGGTATATTTTTGAATGTTAAGCATCTTGATAACTTTTCCTTGTAAGCCCAGCAGATATTTATTATGTAACTTCTAATAAATGATTTAAAGTAGTCTGCTAACATGATGGCAGTTTTTTAAATTCTGGTATCTGATCAAGGTTCTGGCACCAAGTAGCCTTACTGGATGTAAAAATATGTGCTGTTGGCAATATGGAAACTTTGGTATCTAAACACCCTGCCGGAACGACAAGTAAACCCTCAAGTTGCAAATTTGGCAATGCAGAACCACAGAACTTACAAAAGCTTCTATGATGACGAGTATTTGGGAGTGTATAGGAGGTTACAGCATCGATACCAGCCAACCAAGTCAGTTTTGCTGACTGTGAAAATAGGTTTGCTGCATGTGCAGATCCTGTATCTTTTTGACAATGCTTACAATAACAAAGATAAAAGCTATCAAAAGTTCCTGTGATTTTAAATTGCACAGTACCACACAAACAAGAACCAGTATAATCTTTCAATGCGTTTCTCCCATATTAGTAAACTTAGAATACTTTTATAATCATTAAATTTTTTCTTGCTTTTTCTTTGGGTTCAGGCGTAATTTAGAATAGTATCATTAGATTACCAAAAGTGGCTTGTAATAGATTTTTCTTAAGTGATAATCTAAGAAGGTTAATTTATCTATGCTAGATGCTTGGGCATTTTATAAAAACTCATAGGATATTTACTATGTTTACACTACATTTGCAACTTATACAAGATACAGTTCCTGTTGCCAATTTCCCGCTTTCGCAGCTGTTGATGATGAAAGACAAGCGTTTTCCTTGGTTTATCCTAGTACCACGTATTGATAACATCACTGAGCTGTATCAACTTGCTGTTGATGATCGTCAACAATTTATCGAGGAATCCTGTTTGCTCGCCCGAGCACTTAAGCATGCTTATCAGGGAGATAAGGTCAATATCGCAGCTATAGGTAATAAGGTGCCTCAGTTACATGTGCACCACATTGTACGGTATCTCAACGATTTGGCTTGGCCAGCACCTGTTTGGGGTTTTGGTCTGCCTGAGCCTCTCAGCGAGCAAGAAATACAAATACGTCTACAAAAGTTAATTCCGTATTTGCAAGCATTGGCCAGTAGTGATTTCGAAGTCATTTTTTAAACTTTTTGCAAAAAAAGCCTTATTTCTTTTTTATACCGTTATATTTTTAATATTTTTTAGTTTAGGTAAAAATCAAATACTGCTAAAAAATCCTTGTCACGCTGCGCAAAAACCCAGCTTACCTTTTGAAAAGGTAAAGCCTGTTGCACGCTTTCAATTGCGGCCTTTTGCAGCCATGGGTGTGTGCTCTTTAATACTTCGATGTTAAGCAGGGCACCTTCCGCATTCAGGCGAATTTTTAATTCAACAGTTCCCTCAATACCCCGTCGACGAGCATTCATCGGATAATGTTTATATTCACTTAGATGTTGAATCAATGCTTGATAATACGCTTGTTCTAGCTCTAACTGGGGTGCTTCATCTATGTTTTTATGTGGGCTAACTGGTGCAGGTTGCATAGTTACAGGAGATTTTTCTATTGCTGAAGGAGTTTGCTCAGAAGTTGATGTTTTGGAGTGAATAGGCTGTTGTTTTTTAGGCACAGGCTTTGGCTCTGAGGTAACTGGTTGAACTCCTTTTATTTTTTTTACTGGTGCGTTTGCTTTAGGGATACTCTTTGGGGTTGTGTGCACTATTTTTTGTGTATTATCTGTTTGGGGCAATGTAGCCTTGACTGGCATTGAAGGGGCAGCACTGGGTTGCGGTATTTGATAAGCCTGCAAACTAATTTGTGTTCTTCTAGGCGACGTTTTTTCTGATGGCACCAAAGGATCCTGCCAAGCGATGCCCAACACAGCCCAAGCATGGGTCATCAAAGAGAATAAAAAGGCTAAACCAATCAGCCAAGGTTGATAAGGATGCCAAACACGCATTTTTTTATCCCAGCATTGATATGAATGAGCGGAAAAAATCTCTTTCATTCTAAATAACTTAAGTTGGCATAGACCTGTGGCAAAATGTCGCGTCTTGGGCAATAGAGAAGCTCTCTCCTTAAGTTCTTTATGGTATACTCAAAGCTTATATTTAAGATACACGCGCACTGGCTTGATTGCTCAGAGCTATTATAGCTACAGCTGTAGATGCGCATTAGCTTAAGGATCAGGAATAACTATGGGTGAGATCGCCAGAGAAGTACAAACAGTCAATATAGAAGATGAGCTCAAACAATCTTACCTCGATTATGCCATGAGTGTGATTGTCGGTCGTGCCTTACCTGACGTGCGTGATGGTCTTAAGCCAGTGCATCGACGTGTACTTTTTGCGATGCATGAACTTCACAATGATTGGAATAAGCCTTACAAGAAATCTGCTCGTGTTGTGGGTGATGTCATCGGTAAATACCATCCTCATGGTGACTCTGCTGTCTATGACACTATCGTTCGTATGGCGCAAACCTTTGCTATGCGTTATGTACTCGTTGATGGCCAAGGGAATTTTGGTTCCATTGACGGTGATGCCGCTGCCGCTATGCGTTATACCGAGGTGCGCATGGCAAAGCTTGCACATGAGATGCTGGCTGATTTAGAAAAAGAGACGGTTGATTTTGTTGAAAATTATGATGGTACTGAATTAATCCCTGATGTGCTGCCAACTCGGTTACCTAATTTGCTTATTAATGGCTCTTCAGGAATTGCGGTTGGGATGGCAACGAATATTCCACCCCATAATCTTGGTGAGGTGGTACAAGCCTGCTTAGCGTTATTGGAGGATCCGGATTTAGATACCGAGCATCTTATGGAATATATTCCAGGTCCAGATTTCCCTACAGGTGCTTTAATTAATGGGCGTGCCGGTATTTTAGATGCCTACCGTACTGGACGAGGCCGTATTTATGTACGTGCAAAGCATGAAGTTTTAGTCGACGAACGGACAGGTCGTGAAACTATCTTGATCACTGAGCTTCCTTATCAAGTCAACAAAGCACGTTTGATTGAAAAAATTGCGGACTTGGTGAAAGAAAAGCGCCTTGAAGGAATCAGCGAACTAAGAGATGAATCGGATAAAGATGGTTTACGCGTTGTTATTGAACTAAAACGTGGTGAATCTGGTGAAGTGGTGGTGAATAATCTGTTCAGCCAAACACCGCTACAAATTTCTTTTGGCATCAACATTGTTGCCTTGGAAGACGGTCAGCCAAAGGTACTTAATCTTAAACAATTATTAGAAGCTTTTATCCGCCACCGTAGAGAAGTTGTAACGCGCCGTACTTTATTTGAGTTAAAAAAATCACGTGAACGTGGTCATGTTTTGGAAGGGCTCGCAGTTGCTTTAAGTAATGTTGATGAAGTCGTGCGTGTTATTCGTGCATGTCCGAGTGCGCAAGAAGCACGAGCACAACTGCAAGCGAGTTGCTGGAACTCAGACACTTTGATGCAAATGCTCAACCAAGCAGGGCATCAATTAATAGAAGATGAAAGCCTACCTGTGGCACCTTCAGCACAAGGATATGTCCTGTCGGAAACGCAAGCACAAGCGATCTTAGATTTACGTCTTCACCGCTTAACAGGCTTAGAACAAGATAAGCTATTAGGCGAATATAAAGAAGTGCTGGATAAGATCTGCTATCTACAGGGAATTTTAGCGGATGATACGCGCTTGCTAACGGTGATTTGTACTGAGCTGCAAAGTATTCTTGATGAATATGCAGATCCAAGACGCACACAGATTCTTTTTAACCATCAAGATTTGTCTCGTGAAGATTTAATTACTCCAGAAGAAGTTGTACTGACCTTATCACGCGGTGGTTATGCCAAAACGCAACCTCTGGATGCTTATCAAGCCCAAAAACGCGGTGGTCGCGGAAAAACAGCCTCCGCGCTTAAAGATGAAGATGTGATCGAGCATCTGTTAGTTGCCAATACCCATGATACTGTGATGCTATTTTCCAATTTGGGGCGTTTATATTGGTTAAAAGTCTATGAGATTCCACAAGCGGGGCGTACCTCACGTGGACGACCGCTAGTGAACCTTTTGCCTTTAAGCAAGGATGAATGGATTACAGCTGTTTTACCCTTGTCTTCCTATGAAGCACATCAATATGTCTGCATGGCAACTGCAGCGGGGGTTGTTAAGAAAACAGAATTACGTCATTTCTCACGTCCACGTACAGGCGGTATCATTGCGCTGAATTTAGATGAAGGCGACCGCTTGGTCGGTGTTGCTCTCACCTCAGGCGAACAAGATATCGCCTTGTGTACTAACACCGGCAAGATGATTCGTTTTCCTGAAGAGGCTTTGCGTGCTTTAGGGCGTAGTGCACGTGGTGTGAAAGGGATCAACCTCACAAAAGGCGCGCAAGTGATTAGTTTGATGATCTTGCCTTCTGAAACACAGCAAACCCAAGAAGATACAAATATTTATATCCTTACTGCCAGCGAATCTGGCTATGGTAAGCGTACCTTGATCAATGAATTCAGTGCACAAGGACGTGGTGGTATGGGCGTGATTGCAATGCGTACGAGCGAAAGAAATGGTGCGCTTGTTGCGGCCTCTTTGGTACATGATCAAGATGAGTTGATGCTCATTACTGATAAAGGCACTTTAGTACGGACTCGAGTGGCTGAAATTTCTATCAGTAGCCGTAACACCCAAGGTGTGACTTTAATTCGTCTTGCAGAGGAAGAACGTTTAGTTAGTGCGGTGCGTATTCAGGAATTGAGCGAAACTAGCTTAAACGAAGACGAGGCTCTACTCGTTGCAGAAACCGAAGCGACAAGCGAAGAAGTGGCTGATACTGAAGTCACCTCAGTTGTTTAAAATGCTACCAAGTAAAATCTTATTTGATTGAAAGGATGTATCCTTGTATGACGCGTGTATTTAATTTCTGTGCAGGGCCAGCCGCTTTACCTACTTCTGTGCTAGAGCGTGCACAAGCAGAATTACTTGATTGGCAAGGTCGCGGGCTTTCTGTCATGGAAATGTCACATCGTAGCGATGAATTTGTTAGTATTGCACAACAAGCCGAAGCAAATTTACGCACGCTACTGCAAATTCCTGCAAACTATAAAGTCCTCTTTATGCAAGGTGGTGCCTCAAGCCAGTTTGCGATGGTTCCTTTAAACCTACTTGGTCAAGGGGGCACGCCTAACTATATCTATAGTGGCATTTGGGCAAAAAAGGCTATGGCGGAAGCTAAACGTTATGCTAACCAGCATGTGGCTGCGAGTGCAGAAATCAGTCAGTTGACAGCCATGCCAAGCCAAGCAGATATTCAACTCTCTGCAGATGCCGCTTATTTGCATTACACCAGTAACGAAACCATTGGTGGTTTGCGGGCGCCTGAGGTTTTTCAAACACCTGAACAAGTGCCCTTGGTTTGTGATATGTCCTCCGACATATTGAGTGCACCTGTAGATATAGAAAAATTTGGCATTATTTATGCTGGAGCACAAAAAAATATTGGCCCTGCGGGTTTAACTTTAGTGATTATCCGTGATGATTTGTTAGATCAAGCATTAGAAATCACGCCGACGATGATGCAGTACAAGGTGATGGCAGAGAATGAATCTATGTATAACACGCCGCCCACCTTTGCTTGGTATTTGGCAGGTTTAGTTTTTGATTGGCTGTTAAACGACATTGGTGGTTTGCAAGTGATGGCGCAGATCAATCAACGTAAAGCACAAAAACTTTATCAAGCGATTGATACAAGTGATTTTTATACCAACCCGATTCAGCCCGCTTATCGTTCAATAATGAATGTGCCTTTTCAATTGGCAGATGATGCTTTAAATGCACGTTTTCTTGCTGATGCCCAAGAGGCGGGTTTACTGAACTTAAGCGGTCACAGGTCTGTCGGTGGTATGCGTGCCAGTATTTATAATGCAGTCCCTGAAACCGCCGTTGATGCCTTAATTGATTTTATGCGTGATTTTGAGCAACGCCACGCCTAAGCCATTTTATTAAGGAGAAAAATACATGAGTGATCCTTTACAGTCTTTGCGTGAGCGGATTGACACCCTAGATCAACAGATCCAAGCCTTGATCAATGAACGTGCTCAATGTGCGCAAGAAGTTGCCCAAGTAAAAACTGCCAGTGAAGGCGAACAGACCGTCTTTTATCGTCCTGAGCGTGAAGCACAAGTATTACGCCGCGTGATGGAACGCAATACGGGGCCCTTATCAAACGAAGAAATGGCGCGTTTATTCCGTGAGATTATGTCTGCGTGTTTAGCATTAGAGCGCCCGATTAAAGTCGCTTTCTTAGGGCCAGAAGGTACTTTCACTCAAGAAGCCGCTTTAAAACACTTTGGGCATTCGGCGGTGTGTGTTTCTCTGCCAGCGATTGATGAGGTATTTCGTGAAGTTGAAGCAGGCGCAGCAGATTATGGTGTTGTCCCTGTAGAAAACTCTACGGAAGGCGTGATTAATCATACACTGGATAGTTTTATAGATTCTGGCTTGCATATTTGTGGTGAAGTTGTGTTACGAATCCACCATCATTTGATGATAGGGGAGAACACGCGTCGCGATAAAATTAGTCGGATTTATTCGCATGCCTCTTCTTTAGCGCAATGCCGTAAATGGCTTGATGCACACTACCCGCAAGCTGAGCGTGTGGCTGTCAATAGTAATGCGGAAGCTGCCCGTTTAATCAAAAGCGAATGGCACTCTGCAGCCATTGCTGGTGATATGGCAGCTGACTTGTATCAGTTGCAAAAAGTGGCTGAAAAAATTGAAGATTGTCCAGATAATTCAACACGTTTTTTAATTATTGGCAATCAGGAAGTCCCTGCTTCTCAGGATGATAAAACCTCAATTATGGTTTCTATGCGTAATCAACCGGGGGCTTTGCATGATTTGCTGGAGCCATTCCGTCAGCATCAGGTAGATTTAACGCGCGTAGAAACTCGGCCCTCACGGTCTGGTGCCTGGAGTTATGTCTTTTTTATCGACTTTCGTGGTCATACACAAGACAGCAAAATTCAGCAAGTCCTGCAAGATGTTGCCGAACGCGCTAGTGATCTAAAAATCTTGGGTGCTTATCCGAAAGGCGTTTTATAGATCCTGAATCACAAGGTGCGTCAAACCCCGTCCTTTTTAGGGTGGGGCAAGCGTCAATGTTTGACCCATCAACAACTGGAGCTTGCCTGT
This sequence comes from Allopseudospirillum japonicum, assembly GCF_900108915.1. Taxonomy (GTDB): domain Bacteria; phylum Pseudomonadota; class Gammaproteobacteria; order Pseudomonadales; family Halomonadaceae; genus Pseudospirillum; species Pseudospirillum japonicum. Next base: position 148,378 of record NZ_FNYH01000006.1, on the reverse strand, counting down.
ATTGTTCTCCAGTTGCTCACTGGCAAAAGTGTATAGAAAAAATAGGAGCGTCTCTGTGCATTCATGTGTCTCTGAAGCAAATGCGGGAATTTTGGGTCTGCAACCGTATCAAGCAGGTAAACCCATTGAGGAGTTGGCGCGTGAGCTGGGTTTAGATCCTCAAAAGATTATCAAACTCGCAAGCAATGAAAATCCTCTAGGGCCTTCCCCACGTATTATTGCGACTTTGGAAGCGGCAGTGACTGAAGTCAGCCGTTATCCTGATGGTAATGGCTTTGCCTTGAAACAAGCCTTAGCTGAACATTTGGATGTCCTGCCTGAACAAATCACTTTGGGTAATGGCTCTAATGATGTACTTGAGCTAATTGCGCGTACCTACCTCAATCCAAATACCGCAGCCATGTACAGCCAGCATGCGTTTGCCGTGTATCCGCTGGCAACGCAAGCGTGTGGTGCACAGCATCAATGCATTCCTGCAATCCATTGGGGCCATGATTTAGAAGCCATGGCGCAGGCTATCACAGAACATACACGGATTGTTTTTATTGCCAATCCTAATAATCCAACAGGGACTTGGCTATCAGAACAACAAATTCATAGTTTTTTAGCGCAAGTACCTGCTTCTGTGATTGTGGTCTTAGACGAAGCTTATTTTGAATATGTTGAGGAGAGTCTCTATCCCAATGGGTTGAGTCTGTTGCAGCAATATCCAAACTTGATTGTGACACGTACCTTTTCCAAAGCTTATGGGCTAGCTGGATTGCGTGTGGGATACAGTGTTTCTAGTGTAGAAATTGCGGATTTACTGAATCGTGTGCGTCAACCTTTTAATGTCAATATCATGGCGCAAGTCTGTGCACAAGAAGCGCTTGCGGATGAAGCCTATTTACAACAAAGTCGCGCGTTAAATCGTGCAGGTTTGATTCAGTTAGAGCAGGAAATCCGTGCGTTAGGTCTTGAGTATATTCCTTCTGTTGGCAACTTTTTGTGTATCGATTTTAAACAAGATGCTTTGCCTATTTATCAAGCTTTATTGCGCGAAGGTGTCATAGTGCGTCCTGTTGCTGCTTACCAAATGCCGCATCATCTGCGTGTGAGTGTAGGTACAGAAGCAGAAAACCAAGGCTTTATTGATGCGTTAACTAGGGTGCTGGAGTGAATATTAATCGACTGCTCATCATTGGTTTAGGGCTCATTGGCGGCTCGGTTGCTTTAGCGCTCAAGCAGGCGGGAAGCTGTCAGCGGGTGCTGGGTTATGATATTAAACCAGATGAGGTAGAAGCAGGACTTGCGCTTGGCGTTATTGATGAGGGAAGTGCAGACACATCCGTGTTGCCTGAATTGGTACGTGCTGCGGATATCATCTTAATTGCCGTACCTGTCGTGCGTATACAGCAAGTGTTTGCCCAGATCAAACCCCATGTGAGTGCACACACACTGATTACTGATGTGGGTTCGTGCAAATCGTCGGTTTATGACGCTGCATGTGCAGTTTGGGAAGTGTATCCGGCGAACTTGGTCTTAGGGCATCCGATTGCAGGATCAGAGAAAAGCGGTGTCCGTGCGGCAAAGGCAGACTTATTTGATCGTCATAAGGTCATTTTAACGCCTGTAGATGCCAACCCCCGTACAGCTATTGAGCAAATTACTGAGCTCTGGGCGGCTTGTGGTGCGCAAGTGCTGTGTATGCAAGTGAAACGTCACGATGAAGTTTTGGCACGCACAAGTCATTTACCCCATTTGCTTGCGTTTTCTTTAGTTGATACCTTGGCACGCCAAGATACTAGCCTAGATATTTTCCGTTATGCTGCTGGTGGTTTTCGCGATTTTACCCGTATTGCCGCCAGTGACCCACAAATGTGGCATGATATTTTCCTAGCCAATCGTGACGCGACTTTAGAAGCGTTAGACGAGTTTACCCAAGGTGTGGCGCAATTACGTACGGCAGTTGCGCAAGCAGATAGTACCGCGTTGTTAAGTGTGTTCACTCGTGCTAAATCAGCACGTGAACATTTTTCTAAAATTCTTGATCATACAGCTTATTCCCCCATGGATACCCAAAATATTCGCTTTCAAGTAACACCTGGTGGCCAAGTCACCGGAAATATTCGTGTTCCTGGTGACAAATCTATTTCGCACCGCTCCATTATGCTTGGTGCGCTTGCTGAAGGATGCACAAAAATTAGTGGTTTCTTAGAAGGCGAAGACAGTTTGGCCACTTTGCAAGCTTTCCGTGATATGGGGGTAAGCATTGATGGTCCTTATGCCGGTCAAGTCACGATTCAAGGTGTTGGTTTGCATGGCTTAAAAGCACCTGCATCTGCCTTATATTTAGGAAATTCAGGAACATCAATGCGTTTGCTAGCAGGCTTATTAGCAGCTCAGACTTTTGATACTGAACTCACTGGCGATACTTCTTTGTCCAAGCGTCCTATGGGGCGTGTGGCAGATCCTTTACGCTTAATGGGGGCTCATATTGACACCAACGAAGGTGGACGTCCCCCTTTAAAAATTCGTGGTGGTCAAACGCTCACAGGAATGGATTACGTGCTACCTATGGCGAGTGCGCAAGTTAAATCTTGTTTATTGCTGGCGGGTTTATATGCACAAGGACAAACGCGTGTGACTGAGCCTGCACCGACACGTGATCATACAGAACGTATGTTGCAAGGCTTTGGTTATCAAGTTACGCGTGAAGGGGCTAGTGCCCAAGTAGAAGGTGGCGGCTGCCTCAGCGCTTGTGAAATTGATATTCCCGCAGATATTTCATCTGCGACCTTCTTTATGGTTGCAGCTTGTATTGCACCTGGCTCTGATATTACTTTGGAGCATGTCGGTATTAATCCAACCCGTATTGGTGTCATTAATATCCTGAAGTTAATGGGCGCTGATTTAGAACTGCTCAATCAAAAATCTGTTGGTGGCGAGCCAGTAGCAGATATTCGTGTACGCTATGCGCCTTTACACGGAATTGATATTCCAGAAGATCAAGTGCCCTTGGCAATTGATGAGTTCCCCGCGTTATTTATTGCCGCAGCTTGTGCACAAGGCACCACACGTTTACGTGGTGCAGAAGAGTTACGCGTCAAAGAATCCGATCGGATTCAAGTGATGGCAGATGGTTTGACAACCTTGGGAATTGAATGCCAAGTCTATGCTGATGGTATTGATATTCTTGGTGGCCATTTGCAAGGTGGTGAAGTTGCCAGCCATGAAGATCATAGAATTGCTATGTCCTTTACTGTCGCCGCTTTACGTGCACAGGGACAAATTACCATTCATGATTGTGCTAATGTTGCGACCTCTTTCCCTGGTTTTGTGGAACTTGCGCGTCGTGCAGGGATTCAAGTGCAAGCACAAACCCAAGCTTAGGGAGTGGATCTTCTATGAGTCCAACATATCCTGTGATTACGATCGATGGCCCAAGTGGTGCAGGCAAGGGCACAGTGTGCATGTTGCTTGCTCGTCAACTCAATTGGCATTTATTAGACTCAGGTGCCTTGTATCGTTTAGTGGCATTAGCGGCAGAGCATCACCACGTCAAGTTGGATAATGAAGAAGCACTTGCCGTTTTAGCTCAGCATCTTGATGTACAGTTTTTAGTTGGTGCAGATGAGCTAGTGCAAGTGGTATTGGAAGGAGAAGACGTAAGCCGTCAGTTACGTACAGAAACCTGTGCGCAAGCGGCTTCCAAAGTGGCTGCGTTACCAGAAGTTCGTCAAGCTTTACTGGCACGTCAGCGTGCATTTCGCGATGCACCAGGTTTAGTGTGTGATGGCCGAGATATGGGCACAGTGGTTTTCCCTGATGCCTCATTAAAAATCTTTTTAACTGCTTCAGCGCAAGAAAGAGCACATAGACGCTTACGGCAGTTGCAGGAGAAGGGGTTTAATGCTAGTCTCGACACCCTTATTCAGGAAATCAGTGCGCGTGATGCTCGTGATAGTGAACGCAGCTTAGCGCCCCTGAAAGCAGCTGTAGATGCCGTATGTATCGATACTACAGCTCTGACAATTCCGGAAGTCCTGACCCGAATTTTAGCCGAGGCACGCAGCCGTAAGCTACTTGATTAAGTTAAAATTCATCCTAGGATCTTTTTTCGGAGAGCGTTTAGTCAGTGTCGTAACCAGGTAAGCTATTAACCTTTTGTGTTGACCTCCTGAAAAGCTTATCTGGTAGTAACCAGCGTTAACATCGCTAAACGCATGTCTATTGTGGCCCACGCTTGTTGGTGGCGTGGAGAATTGCGGCCTAGCCGCTGAACTTTTTATTGATTGATCACGCAGGAAACTCATGAGCGAGAGCTTTGCTGAACTGTTTGAACAGAGTTTACAAGAAGTCAACATGGAACCTGGTTCCATTGTTACCGCAGTTATCGTTGACATCGAAGGCGATTGGGTAACGGTTAACACGGGTCTAAAATCTGAAGGTGTTATTCCTTTAAACCAATTTGAAAACCCATCGCAATTACAAATCGGCGATGAAATTCAAGTTGCGCTAGAAACCGTAGAAGATGGTTTCGGTGAGACGCGCGTATCACGTGAAAAAGCACGTCGTGCAGAATCTTGGAAAGGCCTAGAAGGCGCGTTCGAGAAGAACGAAATTGTTAAAGGCGTGATCAACGGTAAAGTGAAAGGCGGCTTCACAGTCGACATCAACACGATCCGTGCCTTCCTACCTGGTTCCTTGGTTGATGTACGCCCTGTACGTGATACCTTGCACCTCGAAGGTAAAGAGCTTGATTTCAAAGTAATCAAACTTGATCCTAAGCGTAACAACGTGGTTGTTTCACGTCGTGCTGTGCTAGAAGCAGAAAACTCCGCTGAGCGCGAAGCTCTGTTGGCTGCACTGCAAGAAGGTATGGAAATCAAGGGTATCGTGAAGAACTTGACCGATTACGGCGCCTTTGTTGATCTAGGCGGCGTTGATGGTCTTCTGCACATCACAGATATGGCGTGGAAGCGTATCAAGCATCCTTCTGAGATCGTTAACGTAGGTGACGAGATCAATGTGAAGGTGCTCAAGTTCGATCGTGATCGTAATCGTGTATCTTTAGGTCTGAAGCAACTTGGTGAAGATCCTTGGGTAAATATTAAAGCACGTTACCCAGAAAACACTAAAGTCAGTGCACGTGTCACTAACTTGACTGACTACGGCTGTTTCGCTGAGTTGGAAGAAGGTGTTGAAGGTCTGGTTCACGTTTCTGAAATGGATTGGACTAACAAAAATATCCACCCATCTAAAGTAGTCAATGTGGGTGATGATGTTGAAGTGATGGTACTGGATATCGATGAAGAACGTCGTCGTATTTCCTTAGGTATCAAGCAATGCACACCAAATCCTTGGGAAGAGTTCTCTTCTAAGTTTAACAAGGGTGACCGTGTCCGTGGTGGCATCAAGTCGATTACAGACTTTGGTATCTTCATTGGTTTGGATGGTGGCATTGATGGTCTAGTACACTTGTCTGACATTTCTTGGAACGAAACTGGCGAAGAAGCCGTTCGTAAGTACAAGAAAGGTGACGAGCTTGAAACTGTGATCTTATCCATCGATCCAGAGCGTGAGCGTATTTCTTTAGGTATTAAGCAGTTGGAAAGCGATCCTTTCACTGAATACTTAGTGTCTAACGATAAAGGCTCTTTGGTAACTGGTAAGGTTGTTTCTGTTGATGCAAAAGAAGCTGTTATCGAACTCGCTGACGATGTCACTGGTGTTCTAAAAGCTTCCGAAATCAGCAGTGACCGTGTTGAAGATGCACGTAACGTGCTCAACGAAGGTGATCAGGTTGAAGCCAAGATCCTTAACGTTGATCGCAAAAACCGCGTGATTAGCTTATCTGTTAAAGCGAAAGAGCAAGCAGAAGCCAAACAAGCGATGCGTACTATTCGTCAGCAAGAGCCAGAAGCTGCAGGTCCTACCACCATTGGTGATTTGATCAAGCAGCAAATGGAAAGCAACTAAGGTTCTTCCCTTAGATTGATTTCCTGCTAGGTATTTTATACCCGACCCCATAGCCTCACCGCTATGGGGTTTTTCGTTTTTAGCAGTCTTAATAGTTAATTTCTATTGATTAAATAGAAAATGATGGCTTCCAAAAAGATAAGATTATGTTAATTTAGATTTATCGAAAAAAAGCAATGACGACCTAGTCTTTTCTTATTAGGAGTAGCATCATGGAAAATCAAGTCAGCTTTCCACGTTTAAATGAAAAAGCCCCACATTTCAAAGCGCCGACCACAGACGGTGTGAAGTCTTTAGAGGATTATCAGGGTAAGTGGTTAGTTTTGTTCTCACATCCTGCCGATTTTACGCCGGTTTGTACAACAGAGTTTATGGCATTTGCACAACATGCACCTGAGTTTGCCAAACGCAACTGTGAGCTTCTAGGGCTATCGATTGATAGCATTCACTCGCATATTGCGTGGATGCGTAACATTCAAGAAAAATTCGGCGTCGAGATTCCTTTCCCGATTATTGCAGATTTGAAAATGGATGTTGCTCGTGCATATGGGATGATTCATCCAGGCGCAGCAGATACTTCTGCAGTACGTGCCACTTTTATTATTGATCCAAACGGGATTCTACGCGCTATGGTGTATTACCCTATGAGCAATGGGCGTTCAATCCCTGAATTTGTACGTTTATTAGATGCTCTGCAAACGAGTGATACTCATAAGGTAGCCACACCAGAAGGTTGGCAGCCTGGTGACAAAGTGATTGTGCCCCCTGCAGGTACTGCGGAGGAAGCCAATAAGCGCATGAACGCTGGCGATTATGAATGTAAAGATTTTTATTTTTGCACACGCAGCTTATAAATATTTGCGAACACGTTAAACTAAAAGGCAAACATTTTTGTTTGCCTTTTTTGTGCCTTAAGCGGCAGAAAAAAAGCGATAGCAATTTTTGCCTGCCTGTTTTGCCGCATACATGGCTTGATCTGCTTGACGCAAAATATGATGTGTATCTGTGGCTAAGCCCGTGTCTTCTAGCAGGGTAATACCGCAACTCGCAGAGACATGCAAAGGCGTTGTGTGAAAGGTCACAGGTGTTGAACTCACTGCTAATAAACGTTCTACCAGAGGAAGAATCTGGTGTTCATTTTTAATCCCTTTGACCAAGGCAACAAACTCATCACCACCAATACGCGCTAGTGTATCCGTATCTCGTAAGCTAGCTTGCATGCGCTTGGCTAATGTTTTTAATAAGAAATCTCCTGCATCATGGCCGTAAGTGTCATTAATTGCTTTAAAACCATCTAAATCCACAAAAATGACAGCCATACCCTGTTGTGTACCTCGTGCATCTGCCAAGCCTTGAGTTAAACGTTCTGATAAAAGTGTACGATTTGGTAAACCTGTTAGAGCATCATAATGCGCCATATGTTGTAATTGATTTTGATAGGCTTTTTGTGCACTAATATCCATAAATAAGACAACCACATGGGTAATTTCCCCTATGTTAGAATGCACCGCTGAGAGTGTAAGATTTGTCGGATATTCTCGGCCTGACGCATGAATATTCCAGACTTCACCTTCCCAAGCACCTTGGTTTAATAAAGATCCCCAACCTTCACGGTAAAAATCTTGTCCTTGGTACTGCGAGTTTAACAAGCGTGGGTGACGCCCTAAAACTTGTTGCCGCGTATACCCTGTAATACTTTCAAAAGCTGAGTTGACATCTAAAATAATCCCTGTCGGTGAGGTAATCATAATAGCCTCACGCGCATGACTAAATACGCTGGCTGCAAGACGGGCTTCTGATTCACGCCTATGGCGCAAAATAGCGTAACGAATAGCTTTGCGCAGCTCGCTCCCTTCGGCATCTTTGGAAAGGTAATCCTCTGCACCTGCATCAATCGCAGGGCTGACAGCATCTAAATCACTCAAACCAGTTAAAACAACCAATGGGCAATCTGGCAGCCTTTTTTTACACTGTACAACCGTATTGACCCCTGTAGAATCAGGCAGATTAAGATCAAGCAAAATGACATCTGGGCGCTGTGTACGGCTAAAGTGTTCTGCTTCATTTAATGAGGCAACCAAATGTACCTGAAAAGCATCAGTTTGTTTTTCTAAGAGTTTCCAGCGAATAAGCTGAGCATCTCCAGGTTCATCCTCTATCACTAAAATAACAGGGGAATCGGACATGGCTAATTCCTGTACATCCAGTATTAATAAAAAGACGGCAATTTTACGAGGCTAATCCAATACTCCTCCAGATTTTGAACTTTTTTGATAAAATCCATTACATCTAAAGGTTTAACCACATAACCCGCAGCACCTAAATTATAAGAGGCCATAATATCAGACTCAGCTTCAGAAGTGGTCAGCACCACAGTAGGTATCATACGCCAATGGTCATTTTCTTTCTGGGCTTGTAAAAAAGCTTTACCATCCATCCGCGGCATATTAAGGTCCAGTAAAATAAGATCTGGACGTTGTGCTTGTTGGTAAGGTGCCTCATTTGCTAAATAAGCAAGTGCTTCTATACCATCTTCAACATGTTGCAGATCAATAAGAATGCGACTCTCTTTAAAAGCCATTTTAATTAAGTGTGCATCTGCTGCTTCATCTTCTACCAATAAAACTCGGAAATTTCTATTTTGATTCATAGGCACGTAAAGATCCTTTAGGTAGATCAAATAAAATACTAATGCCTCCTTCAATACCATCTTCAATAGAAATATGACCTTGGTATTTATGTACATATTTTTGTACTAAGGCCAATCCCATTCCTATACCTTGAGGGTAATCAGAAGCTTTGACTAAACGGGTAAATAGAGAAAAAGCACGTTCTCTATCTGCTGGTGCAATACCGATACCATTATCGGTGAAGCGAAAATGTACCCTGTCTTTATGGACATACCAACTGATTTTAAGACATAAAAAACGTTGTGGGTGCCGATAAGCTAACGCATTTTCAAATAAAAAGGTGAAAATTTCTTGAAATTTCTTCATTTCTAGCTGCACATATGCAGGTGTTTCTGTTAACTCTACCGATCCTTTGATCTGATTTAATCGTGGCCCGAAGTGTTGAACCAATCGATGCAAACTCATATCAACACGCGTACTTGTGTGCTGTTGCGTCACATCTGTTTGATCAACTTCTATGGCAAGATAACGCTGGATTTGTGAAACAAGAAGACTTAAACGTCTTGCTTGCTGTTCGATAAAATCTATACAAAGGCTCGCATCTTGATTTAATTCAGTCTTATATAAAGTAAGACGTTGTGAAAAATTCACTAAACGTCTCGCAGGTTCTTGAAAGTGATGTGCCATAACTTCAGAAAGACGTGCGAGTTGGATATTCGTTTGATGGATTTTTTCAATGAGTACATCTTGTGCTTTGCGTAGGCGCTTTTGCTTTTGTAAACTATAAATAAGATAAAAGATCCATGCGCTTTGCAAACTAATTAATCCTATAAGCAATTGATTAATTTGTTCCCTTGCTAATAAAAGCTTTTGTGCTTGTAAATCCACCATTTCTTCCAAGTTGGCTTGATAATTTTTTAGTAATTCTTGATGAATATCCTCAGTAGATTTTTCCGGCAAACTTAAAATGACTGACAATAATAAAACTTGTTGTGACGCTTGATGATTTTTCACTTTTAAACGCTGGCTATAGACCCTAACTTTATGAAGTTGTCCCTGTGCGTCTTGGTGACGAAAAATAAAAAACTGCCGCTCTTGCTGTGCTGCAAGCGTACGTTCTTGCGCGACTTGCTCTGGAGTAAAGGTATTAATATCTTGAATAAAAAGCTTTTGGAATTCTTCTAAATTATATGCATAGAATTGCTGTGCAGCAGGATTAGCATAATCAATTCGGCCAGTTTCTGGTTCAATTAGCAAGCTAGGAACTTGCATTTGTTGCATCAGTTGCAATAAAGAATTTCTATTAATTGCTTGATCAAGCTCAGCATAGATAGAGGCTGGGCTGAACATCAGGCATATATAAAATAATAAAGAAAATAGTAACGTTTTCATACCAGCGTATCTCGGCAACAAGGTAAGGTAAATTGAATGCAGGTGCCTAAACCTTCGCCTGCAGATTCTGCCCAAATTTGTCCACCGTGACGCTCAACAATCTTGCGACAAATCGCCAAACCTACACCAAAGCCTTCATATTTTTCTCGAGTTTGTAAACGTTGAAAGACTTTAAATAAACGCTCGATTTGATTATGAGCAATGCCTATCCCTTGATCACATACACTAAAACACCAAAAATTAGGATCTTTGTGTTGGTTAACTTGAATGGTGATTTTGGGATTTTGACCGGCAACATGATATTTAATGGCATTACCGATAAGGTTTTGAAATAAACGTGTTAGCTCATCTTGGCTTGCATATAATAAAGGCCATTCGGTTTCTGGCTCTAATCTAATCTCTGCTTGAGTTTCTTGAATTTGTGGAAAGAGAAAATGTAATGCTTCCTGAATACTCGTCTCCACATTTAATGCTTGCATTGGCATACCTTTACGCCCAACACGAGAATATTCAAGTAAAGATAACAACATTTGGTCCATACGTTGTGCACCTTCACGCAGAAAATGCATCATCTGTTGGGTGTCTTCATCTAATTGGACTTTTAATTGGCGTTCTAATAATTGCGTATAACTATTGACCATACGCAAAGGTTGGCGTAAATCATGCGAAACAACATAAGCAAATTCTTCTAATTCAGCATTTGAGCGCTGTAATTCTAAAGTCACTTCTTGCAAAGCTTGCTCAGCTTGTACGCGCTGGCTAATATCTTGAGCAATTCCAGCAGTCCGTGGCTGTTCTTCTATATCTGCCGTGATGGCATAACTACGCGCATGAATCCAACGTATCTGCTGATCTGGGCGTACAATACGATAAACTTCGTCAAATCCGCCTTGTTGTTGACGTGATGCCATCACGGCAGATAAAACACGTGCTTTGTCTTCAGGATGGATACTTTCTATAAAAGCGTTCGGGTTTTGGTATAAATATTCGGTCGTTTGTCCCCAAATATTTTCATAAGCATGATTAATATAAAGAATTTTATCTGTTGTACGTATCCAAAAAACTAAATCCACTGCATTGGCAAACTGTTGAAAGCGACGCTCACTTTCTTCTAATGCACTCTCTATTTGTCGTCGTTCACTAATATCGAAAATATATCCATGCCATAAAATATGGCCTTCAGGTGTTTTTTCCGGTGTTGCATGACCTTCTACCCAAATTAATCCTTTTTGCGGGTGTTGCACACGATAGCGACATGTCCATACACGAAGGCTTTGTGCTGAATTTTGAATGGACTCAACGACAATATTGACATCCTCTGGATAAATACGAGTAAAAATCAAATGCGCATCTTCTTTGACTTCTTCTGGTGTCACACCATAAATATCTTTAATACCTTCACTAGCATAAGGAAAGCTTGCTTGTTTGCTTTGTGGGTCCCAAGCATATTGATATACGACACCCGGAACGAGTTGAGCGAGTTTTTGTAGACGTGCTAATAACTCTTGATGTGCAGCTTGTGATGCTTTAATTTGACTTAAATCATGAAAAATTGCAAGAAAATAAGTTTGCCCTTTGACATCAATACAACAGACTTTAACTCGCATAGGTAATAAACTACCGTCTTTACAAGTATGCCAAGCCTCGAAATCTTCTACCGCACCTGTTTTTAAACGTCGAAAACGTGCTTGCGTTTCTTCTATTGCTTCATTTTGATCAATATCATTAATTGCCAGCTGACTAAACTCAGTATAGGTATATCCAAGTTGCTCATGTGCGACGCGATTAAAATGGACAGGCCGTCCAGTATCTATATTAATAAGCATAATTCCATCTGGAATACTATAAAATAAGCTCCTGAATAAAGCTTCACTTTCTTCTATTTTTAATTCGGCGATTTTTTGCTGGCTAATATCTTGATGTGTACCTGATACAAGTAGAGGCTGTCCGGCAGCATCGCGACGGATTAAACGGCCACGGTCTAAAACCCAGACCCAATGGCCATCTTTATGACGCATTCTTGCTTCGCATTCGTAATAGTCTAAATGACCAGAAAAGTGCTGCTCTAATAATTGACTCGAGCGTTGTAAATCTTCTGGGTGTGTTAGCTTCATCCAAGTATCTATATTCGTTGGTGCCAGTTCTTCTAAGGTATATCCAATCATTTCTGCCCAACGTGAATTAAACCGAGTTTCTCCTGTTTGTACATTCCATTCCCAAGTGCCTGCATGGGTACCATATAAAATATCCGCAAGTCGGGTGCGCTCTTGTTCAAGTGCTTGCTCAGTTTTTTTAAGTTCTGTTTGATCAAATAAATAAAAATGCAAAGCAAGTGCTTTACCCTGTGCATCTCTAATAATTGAGGTGAAATCATAGTACCAATGGTACTGACCTTGCTGATCTTGCAAACGATAGCTATGTTCAAAGCTTTTGACATGGGGGGATTGAATGGCTTGGTTCACTAATTCAATAAATTGATGTCTATCTTGTGGATGCAGCAAGTTAAGATAAGGTGTATTTACTAGCGCCTTCTCTTGATAGCCAGTAAGCTTGGGCGTATTGTCAGAGATTTTTTGGATTAAATAACCTTTCGTTAATTGGCAAATAATGGCAAATATGGGTCCAGAAGAAAGTAATTCATGCTCTGCGTAAAGCTTATTATGTAGCTCTTTAGCATTCTCTAAACTTAAGTGACGCTTCTTTTGATAAAAAAATAAGCCAACCCCGCTCACTAAAATAATAAAAAAGAATAATAGACTGGCAATACCCAGCTCTTGATACCAATCAAGGTAAATAATTTTTAAGTCACGACTAACAGCAACTACTAAAGGAGTATTCATATTTTCTAGATCAATACGGCTTTGTGCTAATAATCGCTGCTCACCCGTTGTGTGTACATGACCTGTCATTAAAGTAATCTTTTTATTTTGCGCTTGGTGGCGTGAGAAAAAAGAATCTGGGTTGGTGCTTAAATCCATGCCAATTAATTCTGGACGTTCAGGCATCATCAAAAATAAACGTCCTTCACCATGCGCTAAAGCGGCACGCGCATCTTGGGTATGAGTGACAGCCTTTAATTGTTGCCCAAAAAAACTAGGATCTAAACTTGCGGAAATCATACCTAAAAAAGTGCCATTAGAACTCATTAAGGCACGACTCAAGCTTAAAACCCAGTCTTGTTCAACTGATGCTGGAAAAGGAGGTGCTACAAATAATTGATCATTAAACGTTGTATCTTGCTTTGAGGCTGTATGCTGGAATGCTTGTTGTTTAACCTGTTGAAAGTGTGCGCGCTGGCTAATATTAATCCCTATCAGGTCTGGGTTGCTACTTGCAATAATCAGGCCCTGTGCGTCGACAAGCGCCAATGTCCGTATTCCAGGCATAATCTTTAATTGTGCACGTAGACGTTTTTCAATCAATTGATGGATGTAGTCACTTTCTTTTAAGCTGGCTAAATGCGGTTGCATACTGAATAAAGGGTAGGCAATTTGTTCACGTGCATTCACTAGAAGGCTATCAATAGCAGTGAGTTGGTAACGGATATTTGTGGTCAGTGTCTGTGCTTGGTGGATTAAATAATCTGATTCTTCCGCAAGCATACGCTGACGATCTTTGTATAAAACAAAGGCCAGTACGAAAGCGAGGATGCACCAAAAGCCAATGACTAGGCTCCATTCAAAGCGTATTAAAGGGGTTTGTGAGTGAACTTGAGTAAAAACACGGGTACACAAAGCACGAATGGATTTGATCATAGAGGCTGGCATCACTGAAGTTGCAAAACAAGACCTTTCTATAATGCAAGATATTTTTAGATTTTTGCAACTGTATTTAGCAAAATCTGTACTTTATGCATATTTTGTATCTGTCAGTTAATCATCTAAGAAGGCCGCGTTAATATCGACACACAAGACCACCAGCTGACCTTGTGCCTCATGCATAAAGCCTTGTGAGATAGTGATATCTAGATCCGCATCTGGTAGGCCTAAATAAGGCTGTGAAAAATGCACTTTTCCTGGTTGGGCCAGTGCATTACGAAAATAAGTGCGACGTGCCCACAAAGCGCCCTCGGCAGCACGCAAAGGCTTGTAGTGTAGCGTCGTTTTACTCGTCGTTTGTGCAGCTTCTAAACGATGCTGACAGGATGGATGAGGACTTAACGTTTCGTGAATTTGGACCCCATGCCGATTCAGTAGATAAATGCGTTTTACTGCTGGGTGCGCTAACAAAGATTGTGTTGCAGCGCTAAGATCTAAACTGAGCTGTAAACTTTGGCAAGCATCTTCGATACTTTGGCGCAATAAGGCTTTTTTATGTGATCTGCGCCTTAATTGAGCAAGCTGGCTTTGGTAAGAAATATGGTGCAAATCACGAATATGTGTACTTAACTCTCGACTGACACTCCCTTGGGCACTCGGACGTGCAAAGTAATAACCTTGTAATAAATCCGCTTCGCTATCTAAAGCCAGTAAGGCCTCGCGCTGGGTTTCAATCCCTTCAATCAGCACTAAGGCCCCAGTTTCTCTAAGTAAAGCCACTAATTTAGGCAATAGGCGCTGCTGCTTAGGGTTAGCCGCTGCATTGGCGATCATAGAACGGTCTAGTTTGACAATGTTGGGTTCAATGCGCCAAATACGGTCAAAATTGGATTGACCTGCACCAAAATCATCAATCGCGACTAAAAAGCCTTCTTCGCGATAATGATGCACAAAATCCGCTAAGAGTCCGGGATCAGAAACGGCATCTTCTAAAATTTCTAACACGATATTATCGGGTTGTAGCCCATGACGTGCCAACATACGACGCATCAAGCCAGCACGCATATTTTGCGTATTAATTTGCTCATTACGTACATTGACAAATAGCCAAGCATCTTGCTTTTGTAGACGCTGAAAATTAAATACATGCAGTAGTAAACATAACAAATCCATAGAGGCAATGGCTTCGTCTGTTTCACAACGCGCGAAAGCAGCCAAAGGTGATAAGGCTTGTTCATTTTGGCTCGCACGTAACAAAGCCTCATAACCGACTGTGCGCCTATGCGTCGGGCTGATAATCGGTTGGAAATGACTACGCAACTGCATTTGTTGCCAATGCCCAACGCATTCATTGGGTGCAGCTTCTAACTTTTGCGCCAAACGTAGCCGTTGTGCAGATAAAGTAAGTTGCCTTTGGTATGAAAAGCTGCAAGCGTTCATAAAAATAAAAGTGCTCTCTTTTTCAAGTGGGGAAGTGCACCCAAAATCTATTGGAAAAATGTGTTGGTAAATATTATTAATGCAAAAAGTGGGCCATTTTCTGCGAAACAGTTGTCTAAATGACTTAAAATGGGGCGTTTGTTAGCACTTTATGCACAAAATTGGTTAACAATGCGCCTTCATCCAGCGTAAAATGCACCAAAATACAGCATTTCGGCGAATAAACGTTTGATTGTGTTTTGCATGGTATTGTGTCTAGGGGGCTTATACAATAAGCCTCCCTATATAAGAAGCTCAAACCAATGGTGAGCTTTTTTGCTAGTTCAATTTTGATGTGCCTGTCATTAGGCTAAATAAGGTAACTCACGATTATGGAACCTACCTACACCCTGGTTATTTCTTGTCCAGATCGCACAGGAATTGTCGCGAAAGTTAGTAATTTCTTGGCCATGTATGGTGGTTGGATTACAGAGGCTAACCACCACTCAGATTTGCAAGCCAATCGTTTTTTTATGCGTCATGAGATTCGCGCTGATTCGCTGCCGTTTAGTTTGGATGAGTTCCGTACCGCATTTGCGCCGATTGCACGTGAATTTGAAATGGACTGGTATATTAGTGATTCTGAAATTAAAAAGCGCGTCGTGCTTATGTGTAGCAAGGAATCACACTGCCTAGTTGATCTTTTATATCGTTGGCATAGTGGTGAGCTGGCTTGTGATATTCCTTGCGTGATCTCTAATCATGAAGATATGCGTTCTATTGTAGAGTGGCATGGGATTCCTTACCACCATGTACCGGTCAACAAAGAAAATAAAGAAGAAGCCTTTACGCAAATTGAAGCCTTAGTTGATCAAGCACAAGCAGATACTTTAGTTCTTGCACGTTATATGCAAATTTTACCACCGAACTTGTGTCAAAAATATACGGGTCGGGTGATCAATATCCATCATAGTTTCTTGCCTTCTTTTGTGGGGGCTAAGCCTTATCACCAAGCCTTTGTTCGCGGTGTTAAATTAATTGGGGCCACCTGTCACTATGTGACCGAGGAATTAGATGCAGGGCCGATTATTGAACAAGATATTCATCGTGTGAATCATCGGCACACGCCAGAAGACTTGGTGCGCATAGGTAAAGATGTGGAAAAAGCCGTATTAGCACGTGGGCTACGTTGGCATTTACAAGATCGTATTATTTGTTGTGGCAATAAAACCGTGGTCTTTAACTAGTAAAGGATTCGCTCTAGCGTAGATAAATGCGCGCTTTTTCTCTAAGATAACCAGAGTTAGCGCATACTAAGTGTGCCTATCTCGGACTGGATTAATTCAATACAATGGGGGCTAACCCATGGCTGGGGTTCTCGATAGTGTGGATTCACGTACCCGTTTGGTGGGTGAGAATCGACTTGAACTACTGATGTTCCGTCTTAAAGGGCGGCAAGTATTTGCTATTAACGTCTTTAAAGTTCAAGAAGTCATGCGGTTACCTCGCTTGACCTCTTTACCTCATCATCATCCTTATGTTGTTGGTGTCACCCATTTGCGTGGGCAGACAGTGACTGTCATTAATCTTGCGCAAGCTATTGGCTTACCACCACTTGCAGACCATAAAGAAGCAAATATCATTGTGACCGAATATAATAACTCGGTGCAGGCTTTTCTTGTGGGCAGTGTGGATCGTATTGTCAATATGAATTGGGATCAGATTATGCCGCCACCACGTACAACAGGGCGTGCACATTATCTCACAGCGATTACACGTCTAGAGGAACAGATTGTAGAGATTATTGATGTTGAGAAAGTATTAGCAGAAATTTCCCCTTATTCTATTCAGCTAGATAGCAGTTTATTGGATGAGAAATTACAAGAAGCGGCACGACAAATGGAAGTTTTGGTGGTCGATGACTCACAAACTGCATTAAATCAAGTACGTGAAACTTTAGGATTTTTGGGACTTAAGGTCCACACGATGACCGATGGCCTTCAAGGGCTTCACCTACTGAAGCAATGGGCCGATCAAGGGGTTGATGTCCCTCAAAAATTACTGATGGTCATCACTGATGCAGAAATGCCAGAAATGGACGGTTATCGTCTCACCCGTGAAATCCGCGAAGATCCACGTCTTAAAGATTTATTTGTGGTTTTACACACCTCCCTATCTGGCAACTTTAATAAAGCGATGGTGCAGAAAGTCGGCTGTGATGATTTTCTTTCCAAATTCCAACCGCAAGCCTTAGCCAATCTGGTACAAGAACAAATCCGCCTGCGTGCGGGTTAGTTTTTATTGATTCTTTGCATTTTATTGACCTTGTAATTAGCCAACAACAGGCATGATATGACCTTAGTGCGATTAGAAAAAGCACATCTTGCTTTTGGTTTACACCCTCTCCTAGACAATGTGGATTTAGTGATTGAAAAAGGAGAGCGTATTGGTTTGATCGGGCGTAATGGCGCTGGCAAATCAAGCTTGCTGAAAGTAATGAGTGGCGAGCTTATATTAGATAGCGGTCAATTGTGGCGCCATCCTAGCTTACGTATTGGTGAGCTGACACAACACCTGCCGCATGCAGATCAGCAAAGCGTGTATGATGTGATTGCGGCAGGTATTCCTGAAGTTGGCCAGTTATTACAAGATTATCATCATCAAGTGATGGCCATTCACACAGAAGCTGACCTCAAGCGTCTAGAACATTTGCAGCATGAGTTAGAAGCACGTGACGGCTGGGCTTTAGGCCAAAAGGTAGACACCCTGATTAGTAAACTGGGATTACCTGCAGATACGCCTATGTCCGCTTTATCCGGCGGCTGGCGGCGACGTGTTGCACTTGCACGTGCTTTGGTGGTTGATCCTGATATTTTGTTATTAGATGAGCCAACCAACCACCTAGATATTGCCACTATTGCTTGGTTAGAAAAGCAGCTACTGGAATTTAAAGGGGCGATTTTATTTATCACCCACGACCGAACCTTTATGCAAGCTTTGGCCACACGGATTATTGAGCTAGATCGAGGTCACCTAACACTTTGGGAGGGAAGCTACCAAGATTTTCTTACCCATAAAGCCCACCAACTAGAAGTTGAAGCACGGCAAAATGCAGTCTTTGATAAGAAGCTTGCCCAAGAAGAGGCTTGGATTCGCCAAGGAATTAAAGCCAGACGTACCCGTAATGAAGGGCGTGTGCGTGCTTTATATGCATTGCGAGAGCAACGCCAAGCAAGACGAGAGCGTCAAGGCCAAGCCCGTTTACAGCTTGAAAAAGCCGCTTCATCAGGCAAGCTAGTCGCTGAGCTGACGCAAGTGACCCATGCTTATCAAGCCCAAGGGGCACCTGTGATTCAGAATTTAGATCTGACATTAGTGCGTGGTGATCGTGTCGCCTTGATTGGCCCAAATGGTGTAGGCAAAACCACTTTACTGAAGATTATCTTAGGCGAGCTGACACCGAATCAAGGCCAAGTCCGCTTGGGAACCAAACTCGAAGTGGCTTATTTTGACCAGTTGCGTGATCAGCTCGAGCCAGAAAAAAGTGTTCTTGATAATCTGGCCCAAGGACGCACCAGTATTAACGTGCAAGGAAAAGAAAAACACGTCATTAGTTATTTAGGGGATTTTCTATTTTCACCAGAGCGTGTTCATACTCCTGTCAAAGCCTTATCCGGCGGTGAATCAAATCGTTTGCTATTGGCCAAACTCTTTGCGCAACCAGCAAATCTATTAGTGCTGGATGAGCCAACCAATGATTTAGATATTGATACCCTAGAGCTACTTGAGGAGTTATTAATTAACTTCCAAGGCAGTGTCTTGTTGGTGAGCCATGATCGAACCTTTGTCGATAATGTGGTGACTTCAACGCTCGTCTTTGATGGACACGGCGGCATTTTAGAATATGTCGGCGGTTATAGCGATTGGGCCGAAATCAGTGGTGGTCATTTAACAGAACCACAAGCACATCCCTATGCAGCCGATCAAACATCCAGTGCAACCAAGGCAACGCCTGAGAAGCCAGCAAATACAGATACAGGGGGCTCGCCAAGTAAAGCATCAAAAAACAAGCCAAAAGTGAAGCTCAGCTACAAACAACAAAGGGAATTAGAAACCCTGCCAGAACAGATTCATGCCTTAGAAACTGCGCTTGAACAAGCACAGCAAACAATCAACCAGCCTGAGTTTTATCAGCAGCCGAGTGATCAAGTAAACGCTGAGTTACAAGCACTAACAGATTTACAAAATGAATTGGATACTAAGCTAGAACGCTGGTTAGAACTTGAGGCCTTAAGTACAGGCGCCTAAGCAGGTCCAGCTAATCACGAGGTTACCTTATGCCAGATCTGGAGAGCATTCAGGAATTTGAAGAGGTCGAGTCTTTATCCATGCCGCGTGTGCTGGTTGTGGATGATGACAGTGCTAACCGTATGGTATTACGCACTTTCTTGTTAAAAGAAGGCTACCAAGTCGATGAAGCCAGCGATGGTCTACAAGCGGTGGAGTATTGTCAGCATACGATGCCGGATATGATCTTTATGGATCTGGCCATGCCAAATATGGATGGTTATGAGGCCACGCGTCGTATTAAAGCCCTCGCAGGTGATGAGTTTGCCGGCATTATTGTGCTCACTGCTTTCAGCGAAGCCGATGCCTTAATGCGCGCGATTGAGGCAGGTGCGGATGATTATCTCACTAAGCCCATTAGTTTTGGACGTCTCAAGGCAAAAATGCTGGTGATGATGCGTATCCGAGCCATGCATGAATCCATGCGCAAACTGCATAAAGAGCGTATGCGTGAGCTAGATATGGCTGAACAGCTATTTAATCATGTGATTTTAGCCGGTGATGAAAGTCACTCCCATCCGGAAACGCTGAAAGTCCATTTACAGGCTGCCGAAAGTTTTTGTAGTGATCTTATCTTGGCGCACCGACATCCATCAGGGCAATTATTTGTTTTGCATGGTGATTTATCCGGCCAAGGTGTGAGTGCTGCTTTGGGAACCTTGCCTGTGTTGGCACGTTTTCGTGGTTTAGTCGAGCAAGGGTATGAAGCAAGACGTCTATTAAAAGCTTTAAATCAGTTAATGTGTGATTTGCTGCCTGCACAGATTTATATGAAGGCTTCTTTGATTATCATTGAGCCTGATGGCCAGAGTGTACAATTCTGGAATGCCGGCATGGAAGAAGTTTGGCTACTGGGTGCAGAAGGCGTACGTGGCTTTCCATCGCGGAACCTGCCTTTAGGCATGAGTCAAACCGACTTAAGCTATCATTTTGAGCAAATTCATCTCAACCCAGGCGAGCGTTTACTGTTTACCAGTGATGGTGTCCGTGAATGTGAAAATGCGAAAGGACAAATTTTCGGTCGCCAACGCTTATTAACTTGGTTGGCAGAGCGTGCGCAACAGGAAAGCCAGACCTCCTTACTTGTCCCTCTGATGGATACTTTGACGGACTGGAGTCAAGGTGTTGCTCTGATCGATGATATTTCTTTATTAGAACTTAAATCCGGCACGCCTTTAGCAGAACGCCATGCGCAAGAAATTGCACCTTTGGCCAAACCTGCTGCTTTATTGTGGACTTTCCGTGGTGAGGGGGACACTTTGGCATCGATTGATCCTGTCCCGCAAGTGATGACCATGCTAGATACCCTCTTGCCTTATCCACAAGTACGCCATGATTTATTTCTCATTATGCGCGAGTTGTATAACCTAGCCTTAGAACAAGGGTTACTTGGCTTGGACTATCAACAAAAACACGATGAAGAGGGGCTAGCGCTTTATTATGAAGCCCGTGAGCAAGGTTTAGCCGATTTGCAAAATGGGCGAGTTGATTTGAAAGTTTGGTTAAATGAGGGTAAGCGTTTAATTCTTGAAGTTGCCTGCGAAGGTGGCTGTGCGGATCGACTTGATATCCAAGAAGAAGCGCTGATCAGACTAAAACGCCATGCGTCCCGAGTGCATTTACAAGATCAGGGACGACGTATGCAAGCGGTTTATGAGCTAACTTCTACATAAAATTAATAAGACTCACAAAAGTGAGTCTTATCCAATGCGTTTTTATGCCCAAGCAGCGGGGTCCTTTTCGATTCTTTGTTGTGCTTCTTGCCAAGCACTAAAACCACCTGCAAGATTGACCACTTGAGTAAAGCCCATATCTTGTAAGGTGCGTGTGGCTAACACACCACGTCCACCAGCTTGGCAATAGACTAGAATTTTCTGTGCTTTATCTTGTAATTGAGGATGGTCTAACACTCGGAACTCTAATACACCACGCGGTAGCATCACGGCTTTTGGTAAATGACCTTGCATAAATTCTTGTGGCTCGCGCACATCTAAAGCGATGGCGCCTTGGTCTAGCAAGGCCGCACCTGCGGTGGGCGTCACTTCACGAATGTGGGCCTTGGCCTCAGCCACAAAATCAGTTGCAACCTTATGACTCATAAAGTACCTCATTGCTTTATAGACTAAGAAGGCCTCCAATGTAGCAGATGCTTTTAATTTAGCCAAATCTTATGTTTTATTCCCCTGATGCTGGGGTATTGAAATGGATCTTTTATGGTTGGTAATACGAACTTACAAACACGTTTAGCCTGGTTGCAACGTGCCGAAGCTTTATGCAAACAACAAGGTGCACGTTTGACACCAACACGCAAACGGGTACTTGAGTTAATCATTGATGCCCCTTGTGGCGCCAAAGCTTATGATATTTTAGATAAACTCACCCAAGAAAATGCTTCTGCTCGCCCACCAACAATCTACCGTGCCCTTGACTTTTTATTAGCACAAGGGCTGATCCATCGTATTGAATCTTTGAATGCCTATGTGGCTTGTTGCGATCCTGAGCATGCACATGGTTATCAACTATTAATTTGCGAATGCTGTGGACAGGTCACTGAACTACCTGCAGCGGCAGTAGAGGCTAAATTATATCAAATTGCTGCGAGTATCGATTTTACACTGAAGCGGCATACGATAGAGCTGCAAGGTATTTGTGCCACTTGCGCACAGGAAACATCCGCTGATTAAATTTAAGTTGGCGATATTTTTGTTATGTTATAACATAAAAACATCTGAGGGTAATATCATGTATGATATGGTGATTAGTCAGGCACAGGTTGTGAATGAAGGATGCATTCAAGTATTAGATGTGGCCATTCAAGGGGAGCGTATCGCTGCAATAGCGCCAGATTTAAGTCAAGCAGCCTGCAAACAAACTCTAGATGCTCAAGGCCGTTACTTGCTCCCTGGCATGATTGACGATCAGGTACACTTTCGTGAGCCGGGTTTGACTCATAAGGGAGATATGGCAACAGAATCAGCGGCTGCCGTCCGTGGTGGTATTACCTCTTTTATGGAAATGCCCAACGTCAATCCCTTAACGATTAATGCGCAAGCTTTGGAAGATAAATATCAGCGTGCCCAAGGCCGTGCCCATGCTAACTATGCGTTTTATCTAGGTGCTAGTAATGACAATCTAGAGCAAATTAAAAGTCTAGATCCAAAAACGGCTTGTGGTATCAAGGTATTTATGGGCGCCTCGACTGGGAATATGCTAGTAGATGATCCCAGAGTATTAGAGGAAATCTTTGCACATGCACCTACTTTGGTGGTAACTCATTGTGAAGATACTCCGAGTATTCATGCATTAGAAGCTGAATATCGAGCGAAATACGGCGAAGATGTACCTATGGCATACCATGCCAAGATTCGTTCGGAAGAGGCTTGCTGGAAATCTTCGTCTTTTGCAGTCGATTTAGCACGTAAGCAAGGGACACAACTCCATGTATTGCACCTTACAACCGCACGCGAGTTAGCCTTATTTACAGCTGGCCCAATCGCCAATAAGCAAATTACTGCCGAGGCCTGCGTGCATCATCTTTTCTTTAATGAAGAAGATTACGCCACTCTAGGCGCCTTAATTAAATGTAATCCTTCGATTAAAACCGCTGCGGATCAAGCGGCTTTGCTGCAAGCTGTAGTCGAAGATCGGATTGATGTGATTGCAACAGATCATGCGCCTCATACTTGGGAAGAAAAGCAACATACTTATTTCAAAGCGCCTTCGGGTTTACCACTGGTGGAACATGCTTTACCAAGTCTATTTGAACATTATCATGCTGGACGCCTCAGTTTAGAAAAAATCGTACAAAAAACTTCACACGCCGTAGCAGAGCGTTTTCAGGTACAGGCGCGTGGTTATCTTCGTGAGGGTTATTTTGCTGATCTTGTATTAGTCGATTTGAACGCAAACAGCCCGATTACCCACGAAAATTGCCACTATAAATGTGCATGGACCCCCTTTGCTGGGCAAACATTTCAATCGCGTATTGAAGCCACTTGGGTCAATGGCCAGCTTGCTTGGAGCCAAACCCAAGGATTAGCCCCTGCTCAAGGCCAGCGTTTGCAGTTTCTGCGTTAGTTTGTTGGGAGCAGGTAATACCTATTTACAACTTTTCTTAAAAAAGGAAAAACCACGTGAAATTTGCTTTATCTGCTCCTAATGCTTTAAAACCTCTAACCCTTGCTTTGAGTATGAGTGCCAGTGTTTGGGCAGGGCACGCCTTAGCAATGCCTCAGGTAATGGTCAGTGTCTTGCCACAAAAATACTTTGTCCAAGAGGTGATGGGGGAAGAGGCAAACATTCATGTGATGGTGCAACCAGGTCACAGCCCCGCAACCTATGAACCCACGCCGAAACAAATGGCAGAAGTTGCCAAAGCACAAATTTATTTTAGTGTGGGAGTCCCTTTTGAGACCGTATGGTTGCCAAAGCTGGCGGCGAATTTCCCAGAAATGCGCATTGTGGATACACGTGAAGGTTTAACACTCAGAACCTTAGAAGCGCATAATCATCACGAAGAAGACGACCATGACCATGACCATGACCATGACCATGACCATGACCATGACCATGACCATGACCAAAAGCATGCAGAAGAAGCACACACAGGTCAAGACCCACATATCTGGACTGATCCGGTAGGTGTGCAACAGCAAGTCAAAACGATTGCACAAGCATTATCAGCACAAGACCCTGAAAATCAACAAAAATATCAGCAGCAGGCTCAAGCTTTTATCGAAGAGTTACAGCAATTAGATCAAGAAATTGCACAAAGTTTGCAAGCCTACCAAGGCCAAGCTTTTATGGTATTTCATCCCGCTTGGGGCTATTTTGCTGATCGTTATCAGTTAAAACAGTGGCCGATTGAGTTTGAGGGCAAAGAACCCAGCGCACGCCAACTCGCTGATATTATTGAAGCCGCCAAGGCAGAAAATATTAAAGTGATTTTTGTACAACAACAATTTAGCCAACACTTGGCGCAACGTATTGCCAAAGAACTACAAGCCGAAGTGGTCACTCTAGATCCTTTAGCCAGTGATTATATGCAAATGATGCGTGATGCATCGCAAGCGATTGCGAGAGCATTAGCAACACGCCATGAATAAACCAAAGATCCATTCATAATCTCCCTTAAGCAGCCTAGCAAGACGCTAGGCTGTTTTGTCTTTGATATCAACAGGAGGCAAACAAGTGCTTGCGCTTGATATTCGCAATTTAACCTATCGCTATACCCCTAAAAGCCCTCCCGTACTGCACCAGGTGAATTTACAGGTACAACAAAATGAATTTATCGCCCTTGTCGGCCCAAACGGTGGCGGCAAAAGTACCCTGTTTAAACTTATTTTAGGGTTGTTGCCTCAACAAGCAGGGCAAATTCATCTCTATGGTCAACCAGCACCACAAAATACCCAGATAGGTTATATGCCGCAAAGTATGCATTTTCCACGGAGTTTGCCGATTAGCGTACAAGAAGTAGTCCTCATGGGACGTTTACAAGCATTACAAGGTTGGCGTGCTTGGTGTTCGCCCAAACGTTGGTGGCGACGTTATTCTGAACGAGATCTTATGTTAGCAAAAGAGGTCATGCAACAAACAGACATTGCCCATCTAGCAGAGCGTTCCATTCAAAATTTATCAGGTGGTCAATTACAAAGGGTTTTACTTGCACGCGCCTTAGTCACTCAGCCAAAGTTGCTCTTATTGGATGAGCCAACTGCTAGTATAGATGCACATATGGAGCGTGAATTATTTGATTATTTACAACAGATTAATCAAGAGATTTGTATCTTAGTGATTTGTCATAATGTGCGCTTAATTCATGATTATGCAACCCGAGTCGCTTGTGTAAATCGTACACTACATTGTCATGAAAATACGCAAATTACCCCTGAGCTTATTAGTCATATGTATGGTCAGCCTTTAGATTATCTTCCACAAAATTCGGCATAAAAGGATATCCTTGTCATGGCTTTTTTTGATGCTTTAGGGCAACAAAATTTTTTACTATACGCCTTATTGGCTGGCTGGCTAGCGAGCTTAGGATGTGGCGTCATGGGGTCTTATGTCGTTGTAAAGCGTATTGGCTATCTGGCAGGCAGTATTGCACATACGGTTCTTGGTGGCATGGGATTCGCTTATTATCTTGGTGTAAATCCCTTATCTGGCGCACTGATTAGCGCCATTTTGGCTGCCTTACTGATTGGATGGGTCAGTCTAAAATACAAACATCAAGAAGATACTTTAACAGGTGCTTTATTTGCTTTAGGTATGGCAACGGGCGTGCTGTTTATTAGTCAAACGCCAGGCTATAACGTGGATTTGATGAGTTATCTTTTTGGTAATATTTTAATGGTGACTGAACAGCAGCTTATATGGATGGCAGTTGCTGATGTCATCATATTATTGCTTGTCATTATTTTTTATCCCATCTTCCAAGCCTTATGCCTAGATGAAGAATTCGCTCATTTACGTGGTATTTCAGTCGCTTTTTTCTATATGCTACTTTTGTGCATGGTTGCAGTCACGGTTGTTTTACTAATCCAAGTGGTTGGCCTCATTTTAGTCATTGCTTTGCTGACTCTGCCAGCGGCAATTGCTTCTCAATATGCAGGGCGTTTGGTACATATGATGTTGGGGGCAAGTTTATTAGGGATGCTCTTCACCAGTGGCGGATTAGTGGTATCCTATGAATACGATCTTCCCGCTGGCGCAAGTATGGTCGTGCTGGCAGGGATTGTGTATCTGGTCTCTTCTTTTATCAATTACTTAAAACCACGCTGGTCGGGAGTTTCTTCCGCACGGGCGCCTGAGCAAGAAATCAATTCCCATGAGTAAAACTTTCTGGAAAGCACAAGAATATCAACAACAACCTTTGGATTTAGCAGAAACCTTACCCAAGCTGAATTTTAATCAAGAAGGTTTAATTGCAGCGATTGCTCAACAGCATGATACGGGTGAAGTTTTAATGTTAGCTTGGATGAACTTAGCCGCGATTCAAGCAACGTTAGCAGAAGGGCGTGTGTGCTACTGGTCACGTTCGCGCCAGCAACTATGGCGTAAAGGTGAAACCTCAGGGCAAATGCAAACTTTAATGAGTATGGCCATTGATTGTGATGGTGATGCGCTTTTATTGCAAGTGGATCAAATCGGGCCTGCTTGTCATACAGGACGTAGACATTGCTTTTTTCATCAAGTTGATACGCAACACCAGCACATTCATACGCAAGGCGAGGTTTTAATTGATGCAAAAACTTTATACGGCCATAAATAACGCCTTTGTTTTTTTGCTTTCGCTACTGGTGAAATTTTATCGCTATGCCATTAGTCCTATGATGGCGAGTCATTGCCGTTTTGAACCAAGCTGTTCAGCGTATATGCTAGAAGCCTTACAGGAACAAGGTGCGATCAAAGGGTTATATTTAGGAATCAAACGTATTTTACGTTGTCATCCTTGGAGCCCTGGTGGTTATGATCCGGTACCTAAAAAATCTTGCTGTGTCGATATTTCTCAACAACCTTAAAGTCTTGTACCGCCTTAAGCCTAGGCGGTTTTTTAATTTGCCATCTATTACGTAATACATTTTACGTAAATTAAATAGTGCGTCTAAAAAACCTGCATCCAGCTATCCTATCCCCCCTCTTTTAACTTTCTTTAATTGCTATTAAAAAAAGAATAAGTGAAAGGTATGTTTTTGCACGTACTAAGGGGAAGAAACTTTTAAAATCTACAAATCCCCTTCTTGGCTAAGGGGAAGGCGAAAGACTTGCCTGATAAGCCACCAAACCAAGCCTTTCTCACTTATAGCTTTGCTTTCAGTGGGTACTTTTCGGGATGCTTAAAAAACATCCCCGATTCACAGCCAAGTATATTATTTGTGTAAGGTAAGGCGCTGCAAATTGGCAAGGGCTCTTGCTTGCGCGTGATCTTCTTCGATAGCTTCTCGGTTGAGTGCGCTACATACTTCCAAGGTGTCCGGCGTTAATGCACGCGCAAAGACACGCTGACGATCTGCTTGATAAAAATTCAGCGGTAGAAAATGCAGTTCATTAGCATCTTGCGGCAAGTGGCCCGTGTTCGCCAAGGGTGAGCGTGAATACACAAGCTCAAAATGATCATCGATCACAATCCCAATTTCTTGCCATTGTTGGTAAGGCGTATTCGGTTTTAATACAGGCTGAAAATATCTGCGCTTAATACGCCCAACATAATAAGGGAAGGGCGCTTCCCCACCAGCTTGTATACAAGCATGATTAATCACCAAGGTACGAGCGCCAGGACACAAATCCAATAACCCCAAAGCGACTCCTGTTTTCGTGGTGACCTGATCCGGCTGGGTTTCTTGTGTTGTAATAGGACCATGCAGTATTAATTCTGGCAGTGCTGGATAATTTTCTTGCGCACGCGCAAATGCTGGTAGCAAATAGCGCGAACGGCTTGCATTACCTGCGAGCAACACATGCACTTTTTCGGGCTCATGCGCTTGATCTAACCAAGCTTGTTGCATCGCAAGCAAAAACTTCTCAGCACCCTCGTACAGGCGTTTTTGCAAATAAGCTTCTAATTTTTCATAATCTACAGCCAATTCTAGATGCTTGGATTCCCCTGTACGCTTTACTAATTTTACTTTCACAAGTCCTTGCTGGCTTTGCTTTCCTTCTTCCCAAAAAGCACGTAAACGCCCTATTAATACTTGGGTATTGGTTCGTGCCGTTTGCGTAGATGCAATCAACATTTCCGCACCCAAAAAAGGTTCTGCATCCAAAGGACAAGTGATCACAATTTGTTCTTGGCGCAGGCTGGCTTCATTCTCCTTGAAAACCAAATACGCCAAATGCTCTAATAGATTTTCACCACCAAGAAACTTATCCCCCGCTGCACCAAAATGCTCGAAAACAAATTCATAGCCTTGGTCTTCCTCTTCTGGCGTTGGCTCCCGGTATACACCAAAATCAAAATCCGTTGTTCCCCCGCCAAAATCAAAGACCGCATAACTGACGCCCTCTAGGGTGGGCTCGATTCCATGGAAAGGCAAAGCAGCGACGGCAAAGGCTGCCGGTTCAGACGCACGTTCTTGCACACAAAAGGTATCAAAAGCGGGTTGATTTACCAAAGAAGCAGGCAAACTCCTTTGTAAACCACGGCGGAAAGACGCCAAAATGTTATCTTTCACCACCTGCGGATAAGCCACCGGAAAGGTCATATAATATTGCAGAAAAATCCCACGCTGACGCCAGTTGATGCTTAAGCCCAAAAAGTAAGCGTATAACTCAATGGGATCAAAAGGGTCCTGTTCGCTTACGCTTAAAGCTTGGCCTTTTACTGGATTGCGCAAGGTTAATTTAGGCAAGATAATCTCTTGCTGACGTGCACGATCTTGCAAAATAACAAGATTTTGATCGCTTTGATGCAAAGCCCAGTGTTTTAACCTGGTCAAAATACTGGCCACAACCCCCACTTCGTTTTCGTTATCACGTAAACTTGCAAGTGCCTCATGCGAGGCGCGTACATCTCCCCAACGCACCGGCGGACGATAAGCCACTTGTTGCCAAGGCGTACACAAGGCTTGCCAATCCACAATTTCTAGCAAGGTCGGATTTTCGAAATGCTCAGCCTGAACTGGACTATAAAAATCCTTGACTCCAACACGCAGTAAACGTTTTTTACCCCCTTCGCGATAGGCCACCACAGTGCTACTCGTCCCAAAGTCAATCGCAACTGGCCAAGCCTGCACATCTTGTGTTGGATTGCGTGCACGCACTCCTAAAGCAGCTAATTCCTCGGCGGACGTTCCCCAAAGCTCCCATAAACCTTTTGTAGGATCTGTTAAATCAGCAGGCTCTAACTCAGGTAAAGGGCTGCTCCTTGCATCCAGAGCACGGAAGGCCACACTAGCTTGTGCCTGGACCAATGCACATGGAGCTTGCCTTAATCCCTGTACAAAAGCCGCTACATTGGGGGTGTTGCTAGATGGACGATAGTGTGTGTGCAACTGGCGGGTTAAATCTGGGGTATTGGCAATCAGGCGTCCCCCTTGTTGCTGGCTTAGCCTTAATAGCGCATCCCAAGTGATTCTTATCATTCCCAAGCAATAGCCATAATCATCATCACTATCCCTCGGGCTAGGCTGGCTGTCATCAAGATCAATTTCCCCTGCTACCGTTAGCCAGTCGTATCGATGAAATAAGCGTGCATTCTTGCCCTGGCGCATTGGGTTTTCTGGCGTTTGTGCAAAGCTAACCAAGGCCTCTACACTGGGTAACTGCCAGGCTTGGCCCTGCCAACACGGCTTTTCTATTAGCAATGATTTGCCGTCACTTATCTTAAATAAGGAAAAATCACCCACACTTATAGGTAAACACCATAGCCTTTGGTGCTGGCGCTCGTATAAGTAGGCGTCTTCCCCCAGCACCAGCCAATAAAAGGGGGCATTTAAGGAAGCCAATACCGGCTGACAAGCCGCCCATAGGGCTGCGGTTAAACTTTGGGTTAAGGCGGCTTCATCCACAAAAGCTTGTAAACACTGAGGGGCCGCTTGCTTGCTGATACGGATTTGTTGTTGTAAGTGCTGAATTTCTTGCTGTAAAAGCTCGGACATGGGTTGCTTCCTTCCATAGGGTTAAAATATGGCCGCCAAGGTTTTTTCTGTCATTAACTGGCAAGCCTCCCCTTCACAGGGGAGGGCCTCGCGTTTATATTGCCAATCTGTGTAAAAGAGAGGGAACTAACCCAAAGTAATCTTTTGTTGATTACTGATTTCTCCCGCTTCGACAGCTTCACGATGAACCCCAGTACAAAGCTCAATTTGATAAGGGGTTAATGGACGCACAAACACCTTATGCCCTTGGGCATGGACGAAAGTTAAACGCTGATGAATTAAGGTAGGATCATCCTGTGCGAGCAAACCTGTATTGGCAGCAGGGGATTGAGAGCTTACCAAGGTAAAGGTATTTTCACGGACTGGGCCGGCTTCCTGCCAGACACCATAAGGTGCGTGGCGTTTTAGCGCAGGCTGGAATTGACGGCGGCGAATAGCTCCCACATAAAAATTAAAAGGTGCCTCCCCTTGGCTGGTTAAAGCAGCGCGATTGACAATCGCCATAGGTGAACCGGGGCACAAGTCCAATAACCCCAAAGCCACCCCTGTTTTAGTCGTCGCTTGATAAGGATCTTGAGGGTTTTCTGTAATGGGTTGGAAGAGCACAAATTCAGGCACAGACTTGCCAAATATCTGATGTACCCAAGCTTGCACCTCCTCACTGCCGGCTTTGGCAAGGGCTAATGCTGTTTCGTCGGTTTCTTCTCCTTGAGCCCCCTCAGCGGTGGGTGCGATCCATGCAAATAATCTCTGCAATCTTGGTGATAAGCTGGCATTCCCAGCCAGGAAAAGATGGACTTTTTCCGGCATCAAATCCGCTTCAGTAAAGGCTTTATGTAACGCGGTAAAAAAGTTTTTCACTCCCTGTAATAAGCGCTGCTGCAAAAATGCCTCTAAGTCCTCATAAGGGAGACTGAGTTCGCAGTTGACTTCCTGCCCTTGGCGATCAAGTAATTTAACCTTTTCAATCCCTTGGCTGTTATGCTCGTTTTTCTCCCAGAAAGCGCGCAAACGTCCCATTAAAACTTGGGTATTGGTAGCAGCGGCTTGGGTTTGCTCTAATAACAGCTCACTACCGGGGAAATCCTCCCCATCCAGAGGTTGCGTAAAAGCTAGGGATTTGCTGCGGCAAAGGTCTAAATTGGCTTTAAACGTCTCATATGCCAAATGCTCTAACAAGTTTTCACCACCGAGGAACTTATCCCCCGCAGCGCCAAAATGTTCTAGCACTTCCTCATAGCCTTGGTCTTCTTCTTCGGCGTTTGGCTCTCGGTATACACCAAAATCAAAATCCGCTGTCCCACCGCCAAAATCAAACACCCCATAGGCTTGGCCTGCCGCTGTGGGTTGAATCCCAAAATAGGGCAAGGCCGTTGCTGCAAAAGCCGCAGGTTCAGACGCGCGCTCTTCCACGCTAAAATCATCAAACTGTGGCGAATTAAGCAAAGTTTGCGGCAAACTCCTTTGCAAGCCACGACGGAAAGAAGACAAGATTTTATCTTTCACTGCCTGCGGATAAGCCACCGGAAAGGTCATGTAATATTGCAGAAAAATCCCGCGCTGACGCCAGTTGATGCTTAAGCCCAAAAAGTAGGCATATAACTCAATCGGATCTAAAGGATACTCTGAATCCACCTGCAAGGCTTGGCCTTTGGTTGGGTTCCTTAAGGTGAGCGGGGCTAAGGTAAAGGCTTGCCCTTGTACCTGATCACAGAGGCGAATGCTAGTATCCTGGGTATCACGCAAAGCCCATTGCTTCATCTTGGCCAAGATACTGGCCGTAATCCGCGTATCCCCTTCATTATCGCGTAAACTGGCTAAGGCCTCGTGCGAACATCGCATCGCGCCCCAGGGTATCCGTGGACGATAAGGGGTACTTTGCCAGGCTTGCATACTTGTGGCGATATCCACAAATTCTAAAATGGTGGGGTTTTCAAAATGAATCTGTTCAACTGGGCTGGTAAAATCCTTCACCCCAATCCGAATCAGCTTTTTACGCCCCTGCTCCAAATACCCCACCACAGTGCTACTGGTCCCAAAATCAATCGCCACCGGGCACGCCCGCACATCTAAGGCGGGGTTACGCGCTTGGGCTGCGAGATCTTCTAATGTTTCCGCGGGTAAGCCCCACAATTCCCATAACCCCAGATCTTGCATTTGCTGCACTGTTAATGGGGGTAAAGGGCTAATCTCAGCATCCAGATGCGTCAAGCTTTGCATCACTAACGCCCGCACCCGCGCAGGGATTTGCTGATCAAAATCCGGTAAATCCGGTAAATCTGCATTATTAGGCAAATCCTGTAAACTTTGCTGAAGTTGCGCCAAGTTAGGGGTATCCCCGCCGTGCAGGGCCTCTTGAGTTTCGGTGGAAACTGGGCTGGCGGCCACTAAACGCCACCCCTTATCAGCACAAAGCGCGAGCAAATCGGCCCAAGTATGCTGGCCATAGGCCTTGATGACCCCGAGGCAGGCGCCTTTTCCATCTTTTGTAGGGTCTGTAAACGCATTATCAAGATTTATCCACCCTGCGGTTGTTAGCCAGTGGTATCGATTAAATAAGCGTGCATTGCTGCCCTGGCGCATCGGGTTATTTGGCGTTTGTGCAAAAGTGTGCAGCTCGTCCGCGCTGGGTAATTGCCAGCGCTGGTGGGCTTCCACACCTGTATCTTGGCTGAGGCGGGTTTGGGCGGCCTTTGTATCCAGATCCTCCAAATCCTTAGGGATTTGCCATACCCAATGGGTACGGGCTTCTAATAAAAACACTTCCTCAGCTTGTACTAGCCAATAAAATGCTTGTTGCGGGGCCTGTGCCAGCTGGACATGGCGCGCTTTAATCACAGGTACCACTTCCGCCATCAGGGTGGTGACTAAGCTTTTAGGATGCAGCAAAGGCTGTAAGCTTGCAGGTAAACGCCGGACCTGCTGCTGGACTTGGCGACCAATTTGCGCCCCTATCTGGTGTGCCACCCGCACAGGGATTTTATGATACCAAGCATCTAAAGCACGGAAGGCCGCACTAGCTTGTACCTGGGCCAATGCGCATGGAGCTTGCTTTAATCCCTGTACAAAAGCCGCTGTATCAATGATGCTGTCAGATAGATCATAGTGTGTGTGCAATTGGCGGGTTAAATCTGGGGTATTGGCAATTAGGCATCCCCCTTGTTGCTGGCTTAGCCTTAATAGCGCATCCCAAGTGATGCGGATTACCCCCAAAAAATAGCCCTTATAACCATCCGTCGGGCTAGGCTGGCGGTCATCAAGATCAAGGTGCCCTGCTGCCGTTAGCCAGCTCCATTGACCAAATAAGCGTGTGCTGTCCCGGCGCATTGGGTTTTCTGGCGTTTGTGCAAAGCTAACCAAGGCCTCTACACTGGGTAACTTCCAAGCTTGGCCCTGCCAGCACCGCTTTTCTATTGGCAATGATTTGCCGGCACTTATCTTAAATAAGGAAAAATCACCCACACCTGTAGGTAAACACCATAGCCTTTGGTGCTGGCGCTCGTATAAGTAGGCGTCTTCCCCCAGCACCAGCCAATAAAAGGGGTCTTTTAAGGAGGCACTTAAGGAAGCCAATACCGGCTGATAAGCCGCCCATAGGGGGTTAAGTTCTGCGGTTAAACTTTGGGTTAAGGCGGCTTCATCCACAAAAGCTTGTAAACACTGAGGGGCCGCCTGCTTGCCTATACGGATTTGTT
The DNA here is from genome assembly GCF_900108915.1 of Allopseudospirillum japonicum. Taxonomy (GTDB): domain Bacteria; phylum Pseudomonadota; class Gammaproteobacteria; order Pseudomonadales; family Halomonadaceae; genus Pseudospirillum; species Pseudospirillum japonicum. The sequence goes on along the minus strand of NZ_FNYH01000006.1, from coordinate 114,581 downwards.
GTTGTAAGTGCTGAATTTCTTGCTGTAAAAGCTCGGACATGGGTTGCTTCCCTCCATAGAATTAACGTGTGGCCACCAAGGGTTTTTTCTGTAATTTACCGGCGGCATTTTCAATCCCCGGCAACCAGACTTGGTACACAGTTTCCCCTTGCGCAGTGGCACGCGTATGGATTTGATGATCAAATCCACCAGGGCAAGGGGGCGTCACTAAGCCAGCTTGGCGCTGGTTTAAGGTCAAATTGTAATAAGCAAGGGCGCTCTGCAAGATATGGCTTTCTGTACTTGTGGCGGGGCGTGCTTGGCGTTTGCAACGGCTGGCCAGAATGTCCCACACTTCTAACACTTGATCCCATTGACTGGCACGGGCCAACAAACGCATTAAGGCCGCTGCTGGGGTTTCCTCCGCCAGCAACCAAAGCTCGGCAATCTCAGCATCGGCTTGCACCTGAGCGAGGAAAGCACGCGCAGCGGCAAAATCTTGATAAAAAATATCCGCGGGTGATGGCAAAGGATCGGGCATTACAGGCATTGCGGGCGCGGCAACTAGGGCCTCTTCCACCTCAGGCATCACAAGCGCTTTGGGTGGCTTGCTGGCCTCTTCTGCGGATTCTGCGGCCTGCTGGGGTGCTGGGTTCACTGGCAGCAAGGCGCGGATGAGATCTTGGACTTGGGGATCATATTCCAGTAATAACAACAAATCGTTATAAACAAGTCTTTCCCTAAAAAAACGAGTTTGATTTTTTAACTCTGCTAAACGTTCTTTTTGCTGTTGATCCATGGTGGTGGTCTCCATTAGTTGAAAAAAAAAGCCATTTCTGCGCGTACTTGTGGTTGCTTGGGTAAGCTTTGGCAAAAGGCGCGGATTTGGGTTTGCTGGGATGGGGGCAAGGCTTGTAAGCGTTTTTTCATCACTTCAATCACGCCTGCACTAGGTTCACGAATTGGCGAGGGCACTTCTGGCACCTGTAAGCTAGACGCCAACAAGGCCAATTCATCAGGGCGAATCGTGCTCCAAAACTCTTTGTAAATAATGGGTAAATAGGTCACCAAGCCTTCTAAGGATAAGTTTGTCGGTTGGTAGACTGCCTTTGCTTGTTGATCTTGCAATGCTTGGCGTAACTCGGCCACTTCTTGGATCAGTGCGGCCTTATCAAAAGCGAGCGCTGCTTTTTCTTGTTGGCAATGCTCAAGTTGCGCTTGCCAGTGCGCTGCTTGTTTCTCTAGCGTGTGCGCGGCCGATGCCAAACCTTGCACGGGCATTAATTGCGGAAGGAGAGACGCTTGTACCCATGCCTGCAAGTGGGCGAGATCTTGCGTCTGCTGATCGGTTGCAGGGGCCGCCTGCGGAGATAAAAAAGCTAACCACAAAGGCCATTGCATCAGGTGCCAATGCTGTAAACCATAGGTTTTGGCCGTGAGCAAGGGGGTTAACTCGCGGATTTGTGCCGCCTCTACCCAAAAATAGATGCTTATGTCCGCAAGCTCGCCACTTTGGTTATAGTAATCTCGGATTTCTTGTAAAATCTTGTGCCAACCCAAAGCTTGCAGACACAGACAAGGTTCCTCCTTTAAATCCAGCCGTTGCCATTGGCTGGCTTGGTGCTCAAAGACTAGGACTTGGCCTTGATATGCCACCAAGGCTAAACACGTTTCCGCCATGCGGGTGCTCCTGTATCCATGGATCATGTTAAAAAAACCTCCCCGCATTAGCACAGGGAGGCGTGAATAATCGGCTTTTACAAGCCTTCTTGTTGTGCTTTCGCTTTTAATGCCTGCAAGCTCAGTGCATGTGCCGAAGCATCCACAGGCTCACCTAGGCTTTTTTCTGCGGTGAGTAGCTCATCACGTACGGCACGCGTGTCTTTTAAATCCAGCTGGCCAGTAAAATAATCTGTGACCTTATCAAAATCCATGCGTCTATCGACTAAAGAACGCACCCGCCCGCTATGAAAATACTCAGGAGAAAACATAATAAGGCGCAACATGTTCCCCGTTGATCCCTTAGGCAAATCCAGCTTAATCTCTAAGCCTTGTAAACTCACCGCAACCGCCGCACCAAGTTTTTGCTCTACAGGGACTGAATCCGCCTTGATGGGGTCCACTTCAAAAGCACGGATTTTGTTCATGTAATCCTCATATTTTTCAAACTTCTGCGGCACAATCCCTTGATCTGCCGCCTGAATACTTTTTTCCCCGATGTCCTGCATTTTTTCTTCAGGGGCTAACACCTCGTTCGCTTTCGCCACGTTTTCCACCACACTGGCGACACGACCGACGAACGCCGCCCCTTTACCCACTAAGGTGCTCACCGCAGTCCCTATGCCTGTCGCCACAGAACCCACGAGCTTGCCTACCCCAGAAACCACACTCGATGCCACCGAGGTGGCAATACCACAAACTGCACTCCAAAGTCCCATATGCTTGACTCCTGCAAGTAATTTATTCAATGCTGTAACGACAACAACCTTAATAAGGGCGCACGCGCCTCTTGAAAATCTATTTCAGTCACCTTCAGCGCCTGGTGATACCCCTCTAATAAGTAGGTATGCAAACAGGCTAACTCCTCCGTTTTATGTTGATTTTCCGGTTTGATCAAAGTGTCTTGCATTAACGCAAGCACACAAGTCATTAAAGATTCTGGCCCCGCCAGCTCAGGCAAGTGGGCAAGGATCTGATCACTCCAGCGCCTCAAGGCCGCTTGCAACTTGTCATCCTCTTGCGCCCTTTTATAGGAAGGCAGATGGCTCGATTTGAGCAAGCGTATCCATAATTGAATCAATAAGTTGCCCTCATAAACGAGGCAAGCTAACGCTTTAGGGTGCTGCATGGGCTCACATTGGCTCAGATGGGGATATAGCCAATGCCTGTGTTGCCATAATTGCTTTTGCCCTTGGCGCTGCAAATCTTCTTCCAACAAACTCGGGGCATCGGTTTGGGTTAAAGGCTCGATTTGCGCGCGTACCGCGCCATGCCAGCCCCCGCAATACACCAGGGTTTCCCCAGTTTGCAATAAAGGTAAAAAGTCCCGCTGGGCTTCATTGAGTCCCATAGCATCGCCAATACTTCTGCGATCATCGGCGGCAAATAAACGATGCACAATTTTGGTATGGGTGTTTTTCACAACATCCGCAATCAACTTATTCGGGATCTGGTCGGCAATAATCAGCCCCTCGCCATATTTGCGCACCTCTGCCAGCAAGTTAGCGAACATTTCCACCCCGAGTTTACGCGCATCAGATTCACCAGGTTCTGGGCGTGTTAATAAGCGGTGGGCTTCTTCAATCAGGGTTAAATGCTGAAAATCCGGCTGGAGGCGATGGCGTTCTTTAACACATTCTGCTAAGCGGGTAATAATCAACCCCATCAACAAGGCTTTATCTTGTTCAGATTTGATTTCTTCCAACTCAATCACCACTTGACGATCCAGCAACTGCTGAAAATCTAAAGAACGCCTTGTATTGAGCATGGCCCCTTTAATGCCATCGGTGAGGTTGCTCAGACGTGCCACCAAGGAGCCTCGGTATTTTTCCTCAAATTCTTTCCCCATTCCCTTAGAAGCAATTAAAGCATCCAGTTGTGCAATCATATCGCTGAAGATAGGCCAACAAGCACCTTGCACCTCAGGCGCCCAAGGATCTTGATAGAAAAGGTTTCTGCCGCTGTGGGTATCCCAACCATAAGCTTGGTAAGCGCCAATAATGGCCTCTTCCACTAACTGCGGCATAGCCGCTTCCATAGGGTACACAGTGGTCAAGGTGGCCGTTAGCAGACTAATATGGCCTGACAGCTGGTGGCGGGCATTGACTAATTCGAAAGGGTTAAAACGAAAGGGGCTGATATCCTCGCGCCCGACTAAGTAATACTCCACCGCTTGCCCCCGAGCATATAGAGCACGGTATTCGGTTTTTGCTGGCTCAATCACCAAAAATGGCAGACCGGAAGACTCCAGCAAACGCATACAAGTAGTTGTTTTGCCTGAACCTGTCACCCCAGTCACAAACACATGCTTATTTAAATCGGCCAATGCCAAATCGAGCGGATGCGTGTGTAAATGGCGGCCATGGTGTACTAAATGCCCAAGCGGTAAGGCTTTGTCGCTGATTTTGGGCACATTGATCGCAAAATCCACACTGTGGCGCACACGAATTCCAGGAATCTCTCGACTGGGTAACCCCGCCAGCAAAGCTAATTCGCGTGTATTGAGCCAGGTAGCCGCCTGTATTTGTTGTTCCACAGGATCAAAAGGCAGGCTATGAATTAAGCAGGCCTGCTCATCCAGTTGGAGCAAGTTTTGCACGCGCCCTTGTAGAAGATCTGTCAGTTGACGCGTCGGCGTCAGGGGGTAAATTTTGAGTGGCGTCACCCCAGCCTGGTTACCCTGAAAAATTGAGCGCACACTTTGTTTGAGGATTTTAAAAGTTCTTTGATCTGCGGCCCCTAAATAAAGCGAGGTTTTAAACATGCCTTTACTTAAACCTAAACGAAAGCGCTCCAGCAGAGTTTCGCTGACATGCTTTTGCATTTCCTCAAGGCTTTTGTTGGTTCTTTCTCGCGTGAGTGCAAGGCTGCGATTCTCGTTCGTGCCCAGCGTATTAGATTGACTTGTCCCTATGCTTTCCCCTTCTGAGCGCCCAAAGTTCACCCCTTCACTTTGGCTACTACTTTCCCCCGTATTCGCAGATTCAGAGGTGCCCCAACTGGTTCCTTGGGTGTGACTTGTGCCTGTGGTGCTGGATTCTGAGGTACTTGTATTGGTACTTTTACTTGAGCTGCCTGAGGATCGGCTGTCACTCACCCCCTCAGATTTACTACGGCTGTGGCTGCGGCTTTCCCCGGTACTTTGGCTGCCACCTTCATTTTGAGAAATACTTTTGCCCTTGCTTTGACCTTGGGTTTTGTTCTCCGAAACCGTATGCGTCCAGCCTTTATTGGTTCCTTGGCTTTTGCCTGTGGTCTCACTTTGCTGGCTGCCTTGGCTTTCTGAATGCTGGACGTTTTGTTTGACATACGTAGAAATCTGCGTAGAAAATTGATAAATCTGCTCAATCATCTGGTTGATTTCAGTTTCCTGACTAGGCTGAGCCACTAACAAAAGTTGCCAAGATTCACCTTGTAACGCATTGGCAAGGCGCTCAATTCCTTGGAATTCTTGTACCTCCTGATGTTGTGCTTGCTCGTTAAATGACGGCACCCCCTGCACCAAGCCCAAATGGCGGTTAGTATCGAGTATGCGCTGAAACGCCACATCATCCTGCTTCACTTCTTGCAGGCGCACGCCAAGGAAGTTCCCCTCTACCGCGCTTTTTAATTGGCGACTGGCTTCATGGGCTTTGCCGCCTTGCTCAATCACCCCAAGATACAAGCGCACCCCTTGTGGGTCGCCCTTCAGCAAATACGCCAAGGCCGCCTGACTATCGTGCGCAATCGATAACACATTGGCCATCGCCAAACGGTAGCCTTCAGCATGATCTCGGCTGACCTCAGTGACTTGAAAAAAGCGATAATCTAAACGCTCCCCAGTTAACGGAGGATAAAAATGCTCTGGGGTTAATAAAGGTTGTTGCCAGCTAAAATGCGGCATCTGGGCCAAGTCTTGAATCTTGGCTTGCCTATCAACTAAAGCGTGGGGCATATCTTGTTTAAGCGGATGCATACGGATTCCCTGTTAATCCAAAATAAACCAGTGAGTTTCCTGTTTTCATCTTAGCCCCCACCTGTGTCAGGTGGTGGCAAGCAAAACCTGTTAAACTCATCTTTTTTTGCGTGAACTGGGTATTGTATGTCTTTTACTTCTCTCGGCTTATCTCCTTGTGTGCAAAGCCATCTGCAACACCTCGGTTATCAACAACCGACGCCTATTCAAAGCCAAGCGATTGGGCCTTTACTGGCAGGCACAGATCTGCTGGCGGTGGCAGAAACCGGCTCAGGTAAAACTGCCGCCTTTTTATTACCTTTATTAGAAAAAATGCATACAAAAGCACGCAAATTACACGCCCACCAAGTGCGTACTTTGGTGTTAGTGCCCACACGTGAGCTCGCGATCCAAATTCACCAAGCGGCCCTGCGCTATGCCAGTGCCTACCCCAAAGCCTGTACCGCCTTGGCTATTTATGGCGGTGTGTCTATCAATACACAAATGCAGGCAATGCGTACCGGATGCGACCTTATCCTTGCCACACCGGGACGTTTATTGGATTTGCTGGAGAAAAACGCCATTAGCCTCAGTCAAGTTGAGCACTTGGTGTTGGATGAAGCCGATCGTTTATTGGATTTGGGATTTTCAGAAGCGGTACAGACCTTGATGGCTGCCATACCTAAACACTGCCAGCGTGTGTTATTGTCTGCGACCTTCCCGCCTGAGGTACAAACCCTTGCCCAAAGCTTGTTGGTTAATGCCCACCAGCTTGATCTCACCCCGAGCCACACCTTCCCCACTCACTTAAACCAACGCGCACTCCTCGTGGATAAAAACAAACGGACGGCCTTATTACGTCATTTACTCAGCACCCATCCACAGGCGCAATTTCTCGTTTTTGTTGCCAGTAAGCGCGGTGCAGATCAATTAGTGCATAAACTGCATAAATATGGGTTTACGGGTAAAACCTTGCATGCCGATCGCAGCCAAAAAGAACGCCAGTCTGCCTTAGCAAGGTTTCAAGCAGGGGAGATACAAGTTTTGATTGCTACCGATGTGGCCGCACGTGGTTTGGATATTGCTCAACTGGCATTTGTGATCAACTATGATTTGCCGCGTTCCAGTGCAGATTATGTGCATCGTATTGGACGTAGTGCGCGTGCAGGTGCGACAGGTACCGCGATTAGTTTGATCGACCCAGATAGTGAAGCCCATTTCCGTTTAATTGAAAAACGCTACCAAATACGCCTAGAACGCGAATCCCTTGCAGATTTTGCGCCTAGCCCATCGGCTCTCAGCGCACCCACCCCAACTAAAGGCCCAGCCCCTGTGAAAGGCCGACGGAAAAGCAAAAAAGATAAATTGCGCGAAGCTCAGCAGCGCAAGACACACCCAGGGACTTAGGCAAGCTGCATACATCATTAGGGAGAGGAAGAAAAAAAGAGAAGAGAGGAAAAGAAAGGGTGAGTGCCCTCCCGCAAGAGGGCCGCAGCAACACTTACTGATAAAGCACTTACTGATAATAAGCGTTTTCTTTGACACTATGATCGGTTACATCACGAATCCCTGTGAGCTCAGGGATTTTTTCGAGCAAGGTTTTTTCTACCCCATCTTTTAAGGTCAAATCCACAGCGCTACACCCTTGGCAGCCACCCCCAAATTGCAAAATGGCCACCTTCTCTTCGGTGATTTCAATCAGTTTAATTTCACCACCATGCGCCGCCAGCCCAGGGTTAATATCCGCATATAACACATAGTTAATTTGATCAGCTAACGGACTATCTTTATTCACTTTTGGCATTTTGGCATTGGGTGCCTTAATGGTTAACTGGCCGCCCATGCGATCTGGGTTAAAATCCACCACCGCATCTTCTAAAAACGGCAAGCTATTGGCATCAAGGTACACAGTGAAGGCCTCTAATACCAAGGGGTGATCTTTGGCTTCTTCTTCTCCGGGGCGACAATAAGCAAGGCAGGTTTCTGCATAAGGGGTACCAGGCTGAGTAATAAAAACCCGCACACCCATCCCAGAAACCTCCTGCTTGCTGAGCAACTCACTGAGATAGCTTTGTGCGCTTGTGGTGAACTCGATTGTTTTACTCATAAAATTCAATACCTTAAACTTAGTCAATGCGCCAATGGATGCCTGAGGCATCTTCTTACCTGATATGGTACGCCAAACGTTGGCTTTTGAACATACCCAAGTATTTTAATCAGGTATAAAGCCTGACGCAAAAAAGCAGATTTTGTTACACTAGGCTTTCGTTTAATTTTGTGTCCGCGTAGAGAGAATCCCGTATGCTTGATCATCCTTTACATCATGCCCTTCGCCAACGTATTCATATTCTTGATGGCGGTATGGGAACCCAGATTCAAAAGTATGCGCCGAGTGAGGAAGATTACCGCGGGCACAGATTTGCCGATTGGGCCTCAGATATCAAGGGGAATAATGATATTTTGGTGCTGACCCAAGCGGATATGATCGCAGGTATTCATGCGGCCTATTTGAAAGCCGGTGCGGATATTATCGAAACCAATACCTTTAATGCGACCCGCTTATCCCAAGCGGACTACCAGATGCAGGATTTGGTCCCAGAAATTAACGAAGCGGCCGCCCGCCTTGCACGTCAACAAGCGGATTTGTATAGCACCCCAGAGAAACCCCGTTATGTTGCGGGGATCTTAGGCCCAACCAGTCGTACCGCGTCTATCTCCCCCGATGTGAATGATCCGGGCGCTCGTAATGTGACTTTTGATGAGCTGGTCAGCAATTATATTGAGGCAACCCAAGCCCTTATCCGTGGCGGTATTGATTTGGTGATGATAGAAACCATTTTCGATACCTTAAATGCCAAAGCGGCAATTTTTGCGGTACAAGAAGTCTTCGAACGCCAAGGGCGTCACTTACCTGTGATGATCTCTGGCACGATTACCGATGCGTCTGGACGCACCCTTTCGGGGCAAACCACAGAAGCCTTCTGGAACTCGATTCGGCATGCGCAACCCATTTCCGTTGGCTTAAACTGTGCCTTAGGGGCCGAAGAGCTACGCCCTTATTTAGAAGAGTTATCCAATAAAGCGGATACTTTCGTTTCTGCACACCCCAATGCCGGTTTGCCCAATGCCTTTGGGGAATATGACCAAACCCCAGAAGAAATGGCCGCTATCGTACAAGAGTTTGCCGAGTCTGGGTTAGTCAATATTATTGGCGGCTGCTGTGGTACCACACCGGAACATATTGCGGCCATCGCCAAAGCCGTCGCCTCAGCACAAGCACGCCCAGTGCCCGAAATTGCGCCCGCGTGCCGCCTCTCCGGTTTAGAAGCCTTTAATATTGAAGCCCAGTCTTTATTTGTGAATGTCGGTGAGCGCACCAATGTCACCGGCTCCGCCCGGTTTAAGCGTCTGATTATTGAGGAAGACTACACCACTGCCTTAGAAGTGGCTCAGGAGCAAGTTGAAAGCGGTGCCCAAGTGATTGATATCAACATGGACGAGGGTATGCTGGATTCACAAGGGGCGATGGTGCGTTTTTTAAACCTGATTGCCGGTGAGCCCGATATTGCTCGCGTGCCTTTGATGATAGATTCTTCCAAGTGGCCAATTATTGAGGCCGGCTTAAAGTGCACCCAAGGCAAACCCATTGTCAACTCGATTTCCCTAAAAGAAGGGGAGGCAGCTTTCCGCGAGCAAGCCCACTTATGTCGACGCTATGGGGCGGCTGTGATTGTGATGGCCTTTGATGAAGTCGGCCAAGCGGATACTTTTGCACGTAAAATCGAAATTTGTGCGCGCGCTTATCATATTTTGGTCCAAGAGGTCGGCTTCCCCGCAGAAGATATTATCTTTGACCCGAACATTTTTGCGGTAGCCACTGGGATTGAAGAGCATAATAATTACGCCGTAGATTTTATCCAATCGGTCACTTGGATTAAGCAAAATCTCCCCCATGCGATGATCTCCGGCGGTGTATCGAATGTTTCCTTCTCCTTCCGTGGTAATAATCCTGTCCGCGAAGCGATTCACTCTGTCTTTTTATATCATGCCATTCGTGAAGGCATGACAATGGGGATTGTCAATGCTGGTCAGCTGGCGGTGTATGATGATCTGCCTGCCCAGCTCCGTGATGCTGTGGAGGATGTGGTTTTAAACCGTCATCCTGAATCCACTGAACGCCTATTAGAAATTGCCGAGCAGTTTCGTGGTGATGGCCAGACCAACATAGAGAAAAAAGAAGACCAAGCATGGCGCGCCTTACCCGTTAAAGAAAGGATTGCACACGCCTTAGTCAAAGGCATTACCCAATATATCGAAGCAGATACTGAAGAAGCCCGCCAAGCCAGTGCGCGCCCGATTGAGGTGATCGAAGGCCCCCTCATGGAAGGGATGAATGTGGTAGGTGATCTATTTGGCGAAGGCAAAATGTTTTTGCCCCAAGTAGTGAAATCAGCACGGGTGATGAAACAAGCCGTGGCCTATTTAATCCCCTTTATTGAAGCGGAAAAAAACGGTGTACAAAGTGCCAAAGGCCGTATCATTATGGCCACCGTGAAAGGGGATGTGCATGATATTGGAAAAAATATCGTGGGTGTGGTGCTCCAGTGTAATAACTATGAAGTCATTGATCTGGGCGTTATGGTGCCTTGTGAAAAAATCCTACAAGCTGCTCGCGAGCATCAAGCTGATATTATTGGCTTATCAGGCTTGATTACCCCTTCGCTCGACGAAATGGTGCATGTAGCCAAAGAAATGCAGCGCCAAGGGATGGATTTACCCTTGATGATCGGCGGGGCGACGACCTCAAAAGCCCATACAGCAGTTAAAATTGCGCCAGCTTATACAGGGCCTGTGGTGTATGTCACCGATGCTTCCCGCTCTGTAGGGGTGGCCAGTCAATTATTATCTGCTGAGCTTAAACCTGACTTTTTGGCCAAGCTCGCTAGCGAGTATGAACAAGTACGCGAGCGCCAAAGTAAGCGTCAGCCTAAAAGCGCAGATCTTACCTATCAGCAAGCGCTTGCGCGTCGCTTTACCCCAGATTGGCAAAGCTATCCGCCGCCAGCACCACGCCACCTAGGTTTACAGGTTTTTGAAGATTATCCACTAGAAAAATTAATCGAACGCATTGATTGGACACCTTTCTTTATTAGCTGGGATCTTGCTGGTAAATATCCGGCGATTTTGCAAGATGAGATTGTGGGTGAAACCGCACGCAGTTTATTTGCTGATGCGCAACAAGTGTTGGCCGATCTGGTCACCAACAAAAAGTTAACCGCTAAAGCGGTACTTGGTTTATGGCCAGCCAATGCCTGTGGTGATGTGATTGAAGTCTATACAGATGAATCACGCCAACAGGTACAAGCAAAAATCCACGCCATTCGCCAACAAAGTAGCAAGCAGCCGCATTGTTATTCCCTCGCTGATTTTATTGCACCGAAAGAAAGCCAAATCCCAGATTGGATTGGTGGTTTTGCGGTCACTGCTGGGATAGGTGCAGAAGAACTCGCCCAAGCCTATGAAAAAGCTCATGATGATTATCATGCGATTATGATTAAAGCTTTGGCAGATCGGCTGGCGGAGGCCTTCGCAGAGCATTTACATGAGCGTGTTCGTAAAGAATTCTGGGGCTATGGTGCAAAAGAACAGCTTTCAAACGAAGAGCTGATTCGCGAGCGTTACCAAGGGATACGTCCAGCACCTGGCTATCCTGCTTGTCCAGATCACACAGAAAAAGGGGTGCTGTTTGAATTGCTCAATGCCACTGAGCATACTTCCCTGACCCTCACAGAAAGCTATGCCATGTATCCCACAGCGGCAGTTTCTGGCTGGTATTTTGCTCATCCGCAATCCAAGTATTTTAATGTGGGCAAGATTGCCAAAGATCAGGTAGAAGTTTTGGCCGCCAGCAAGGGGATGGGCGTTGCAGAATTAGAACGCTGGTTAATGCCCGTCCTCTCTTATGATCCGGATCGCTAACTAAGCGCCCTTCCTTTTTTATGCCTTTTGTTCTTGCAGATATTTGCAGGAGCAAAGGGCTGCAACGAGTGCTCATATCGGCATGAATCGACACAGCGCCAGCATAAGCCAGCGTATCCAGCATATTCTGGCACTTGCCTTGCCTATTATGGGTGGCATGCTAAGCCAAAGTCTCTTAAATCTTGTCGACGCGGCATTAGTCGGCCAGCTCGGCGAAATCGCCCTTGCCGGTGTCGGCATTGGTGGCTATATCACCTTTATGCTCACCGCTTTACTGATGGGCTTATCTTCTGGGGTGCAAGCGCAAGTTGCTGGTCTCAATGGCGCCCGCCGTTATAGTGAACGGGCGCGTCCTCTTAATGCGGGTATTGTGCTCGCACTTGCCCTAGGCATCCCCTTAACTTCTATCGGTTATTTGCATGCCGATACCCTTGTGGCTTTGCTCAGCCAAGATCTTCAAGTCCAAACCCTTGCCAGTGATTATCTTGCATTACGGGCATTCGCTTTTTTGCCTGTCGCCATTAACTTATGTTTTCGTGGTTATTGGAATGGGATTCATCAAGCAGGTTTGTACCTCAAAATTATTTTGTTAATGCATGGCACTAACGTGATACTTACCTGGTGGTTGATCCAAGGCGGTTTAGGTATCCCCCCGTTAGGCGTCCAAGGTGCCGCTTTAGGCACGAGTCTTTCTGTCACCCTGGGGTGTATTTTGTGGACTTGGCTCACTTGGAAACGAGCCTGCCCCAGTGGTTTTGTATTTAAACCCCCATCTTGGGCTTTAATTTGGAAAACGAGTCAACGTGCTTTGCCCACCTCCGTACAGCAGGCCTTATTTGCTGCAGGCTATGCCGTTTTGTTCTGGATTCTAGGACAAATTGACGCCGCCAGCGTGGCGATTGGTCATGTGTTAGTGAACTTGTCCTTATTGCTGATTTTGCCCGCGGTCGGCCTAGGCATGGCAGCGATGACCTTAGTGGGGCATAGTTTAGGTGCCCGAGCCTTTCAGCAAGCCTATTTGTGGGGATGGGATGTGACTTATGTGGCTTTTGGCTTGCTTTTGCTATTAAGCCTGCCGTTGTTTTTATATCCAGATGTCATTGTTGCTTTATTTCTAACCGATCCTGGATTACAAGCCAGCGCGATTTTCCCCTTACAACTGACCGCCTTAATGATAGTGCTGGATACAGGTGCACTCGTTTTTAATCAGGCTTTACAGGGCATCGGCGCACATAAAGCCGCTATGCAACTGGCTTTAAGTTTGCAGTGGGGGCTATTTTTACCCCTTGCTTGGTGGCTTGGGGTGTATTTAGGTTATGGCTTGCTGGGGATTTGGTGGCTCCAGCTTGCCTATCGTGGTCTACATTCTTGCGGCTTTATTTGGTTGTGGTACCAAGGCTTTCAGAAGTTAAGGCATCACGCAAAAGACACATCAACCTAACTATAAGCAATAAAAATATGATAATTTATTCTTTTTAAGAATAAAACTCCCTTGTTATGGTGCGCAGCATCGACCTTGGTGTTCCCTGTAGATAGGACCCGACATGTACCAATATGATACCTATGATCAAACCTTGGTGAATGAGCGTGTTGCTCAGTTTAAAGACCAAACCCAACGTTATCTTGCTGGTGATTTAAGCGAAGATGAATACCGCCCTTTGCGCCTGCAAAATGGCGTGTATATCCAAAGACATGCGCCCATGCTAAGGGTAGCTATCCCGTATGGCATGTTAAGTGCGCGTCAATTGCGCACCCTAGCGCATATTGCGACTACGTATGACAAGGGCTATGCGCACTTTACCACGCGCCAGAATGTCCAGTTTAACTGGATTCCCTTAGAGAAAATCCCGCAAGTGTTGGATGAGCTCGCCCAAGTAGAAATGCATGCGATCCAAACCAGTGGTAACTGCATTCGCAATACCACCACAGACCAATTTGCCGGCATTGCAGCCGATGAAGTCGCTGACCCACGCCCTTGGTGTGAGCTGATTCGCCAATGGTCCACCTTGCACCCTGAATTTGCTTTCTTACCACGCAAATTTAAAATTGCCGTCAATGGAGCAAAGCAAGATCGCGCGGCGGTACAAGTGCATGATATTGGCCTAGAGCTGGTGCAAGGTGCGCAAGGTTTAGCCTTTAAAGTGTGGGTTGGCGGGGGGTTAGGGCGTACGCCGTTAATCGCGGATGTGATTTGTGAGGCCTTACCTTGGCAACACCTGATCACTTACCTAGAAGCCATCTTGCGTGTCTATAACCAATACGGCCGCCGCGACAATAAATACAAAGCACGGATTAAAATCCTTGTGAAAGCCTTAGGGGTGGACACCTTCCGCGCACGTGTCGAACAAGAATGGCAAGAACTCAAAGATGGCCCCAGCACCCTCACGGAACAAGCAGTTACCTATGCGGCACGCTTTTTCCATGAGCCTGCACGAACCCAAGGTGTAGATACCCAAGCATTTGAGCAAGCACGGGCGCAAAACAAAGCCTTTTCGCGCTTTGTCACCAACAATGTACAAGCCCATAAGGTTTCAGGCTATGCGGCGGTTACCTTATCTTTAAAACATCCCAGCCATGCACCTGGAGATATTAACACCCAACAGATGACGCTTGTGGCTGATCTTGCAGAAAGCTATAGCTTGGGTGAATTGAGAGTCTCCCATAATCAAAACTTGGTGCTCGCGGATGTGCGTCTCGATCAGTTATTTGAGTTATGGCAAATTCTCGACCAGCATCAGTTAGCTTCACCCACGGTGGGCACATTGCAAGATATTATCTGCTGCCCTGGTGGGGATTTTTGTAATCTTGCCAATGCCAAATCGATTCCAATTGCACAAGCCATTCAAGCAAAAATCGACGATCTGGATTATGTCTATGATCTTGGGCCTTTGGATCTCAATATCTCCGGCTGTATGAATGCCTGTGGTCATCACCATATTGGCCATATTGGGATTTTAGGCGTGGATAAAAAAGGGCAAGAGTTCTACCAAATCTCGCTTGGTGGACGCTCAGGTAACCAAGCCAACATAGGGAAAATCCTCGGGCCTTCTTTCGCCCAAGAGGCGATTCCAGAGGTGATTGCCAAGTTGTTGGCCGTGTATGTGGCTCAGCGTCACCCAGAGGAAACCTTTGTTGATACCTATCACCGCATTGGTGCCAAACCCTTTAAGGAAGGTGTGTATGCCTAAGATTATTCGTGATGGCCAGATTGTGGAAGATGCTTGGATTCGTGTCTGTGCGGATGCCAACCAACCTGACACCCAAGATTCCCAAGCCTACTTATTGCCTTTGCACGCTTGGCTAGAAGAAAGCGCACATCCATTACGGGCCCCTTGGTTAGCCAGTGATACTGAGTTAACCGATGCGCTGGCGGCGTCCTTGATGCAAGCCCCTTTGATCGGGATTGATTTTCCTGATTTTAATGATGGCCGCGGTTATACCTTAGCGCGTCAATTACGTACCCGCTATCAGTATCAAGGAGAAATACGCGCGCTTGGGGATGTATTACAGGATCAGCTCTTTTATATGCAGCGCGTGGGCTTTAATGCCTTTGCCCTACGTGCAGATAAAGATCTTCAAGCAGCGTTACAGGCGCTCAAGCCTTTTAGCGTATGTTATCAAGCCGCATCAGACCAAGCACTCCCTTTGTTTATTCAGCGGGCGCAAGGCGCATAAGATTCTTGCGTTTTTCCTCTGGGCCTTACACAGACTTGTAAGGCCTTTATGTTTTGCTTAACTGGCTAACTCTGCTTGCATTAACCTAATAAATTGACGGATTAACTGGGGATCAAACTGCCCTTGATCTTGTTCACTTTCCAAGATAGCTAACGCTTTGGCAGCAGGCATCCCTTTACGGTAAACACGGTCTCCTGTCATCGCATCCCAAGTATCGGCAATCGCGACAATACGTGCTAATAAAGGGATTTCTGTCCCAGTCAAACCATCAGGATAACCTCGGCCATCCCAACGCTCGTGATGCCAAGCAGCGATTTCTGCAAAGGCTTTAAAACGTTTTAACGGTTTCATAATACTGGCTGTCATTTGCGGATGTGCCTGCATATGCTGGTATTCTTCGGCAGTCAAGGCCGCTGGTTTGTTGAGCACTTGATCTTGAATACCGATTTTACCCAAGTCATGCATGAGTGCGCCTTTACGTAATAAATTCAGTTCTTGTTCTGCTAGGCCGATATAACGACCCAATTTAACTGAATAGTGGGCAACACGCCCTGAATGGGCCGCTGTATAAGGATCTTTCGCCTCCAAAGTGCGCATCAAAGCTTTGAGGGTTTGCAGATAAGCTTCTTCTTGCTGCGCAAGCAAATCCTGTACACTTTGCGCTAATTGATTGACGCCACGGGCAAGGGTGCCAATTTCATCTTGGCTGGTTATCTGAGTGCGCGTGTGTAAGGCACCCTCACATAAGGCCTGCACGACATGATAAATATCTTGCACTGGACCGGTTAAACGTCGATGGACTAACCAGCCTAATAACAAGAACATCAAAATGCTCGAGCCTAAAATGCTCGTCCACACTTGTATTTCAAACGGTTCATCAAAATGTGCAATCGCCTGCATCACCCCTGTCATACTCACTTCCGCTTCAATGCCCGCTTGGATGCCAGAAGCTAGCTGGATGGGTAATAAAAAATCTGCACTGACTTCTTGGTGCTTAGGGTCCCATTCCACACGCTCCCCCAAAGAGGCTTGGCCTGCTAAAACGACTTGCGCATAAGCCCCTTGTATCTTTTTAGGCGTGCGTTTCCCTTGGCTATGAGCAAGAATTTGTCCTTGCTGATCAAACAGATATAAGGATTTGATTTGGATTTGTTGCCCAAAGATTGGGTGTTGGTTAATACGCTGGCGAAAATACGCCAGATCCGCATCGGTTGGCGGATCCAGCTGAGCCACTTGCACTGCGATCTGATCAAGATACAGATGAATTTTATGTTTTGCTTCCTGTAAAAAAGCATCTTCCATAATCTGATCACTCAACCAGCTAATCACAGCACCATTTAAAACCAAAATCACCAAAGCGACCGCCAAAAAACGTAAAGAAATCCCCATTGTTGATGCTCCTTTTGTGGTTTAAGGCACTAGCCTACCTAGCACAACTTAAGGCTAAATTAACATCTGCCTATTTGACACTTGCTGAGGATAAGTCATTATAGGAGGGCATCTTTTTGCACTTTACAAGAATAACAACCAGTATCTCATCATGAGGCAAAAGTATGATCTACGCACAACCAAATACCCCAGGTGCTGTGGTTGATTTTCAGGCACGTTATGGCAATTTTATCGGTGGTCAGTGGGTCGCACCGGTGAAAGGTGAGTATTTCACCAATATTTCCCCTGTGAATGGGCAAGCGATTTGTGAAATCCCGCGTTCTAGCGCAGAAGATGTTGAGTTAGCCCTAGATGCCGCCCATGCTGCCAAAGAGGCTTGGGGCAAAACTTCTGTGACCGAACGCGCCAATATGTTGCTCAAAATTGCCGATCGTTTGGAAGCCAATTTGGAAAAACTGGCCGTTGCCGAGACCTATGATAACGGCAAAGCGGTACGGGAAACGCTGGCGGCGGACGTCCCCTTATCGATTGATCATTTCCGCTATTTTGCCGGCTGTATTCGTGCGCAAGAAGGCAGCATTGGGGAAATTGATGCCAACACGGTCGCCTATCATTTCCATGAGCCTTTAGGGGTCGTCGGGCAGATTATCCCGTGGAACTTCCCTATGTTAATGGCGGCATGGAAACTTGCACCCGCATTAGCTGCAGGTAATTGCGTGATTTTAAAACCGGCAGAACAAACGCCGGCATCCATTTTAGTCTTCGCCGAGTTGATTCAAGATTTATTACCTGCTGGGGTATTAAATATCGTTAATGGCTTTGGTGCTGAAGCAGGGCAAGCCCTCGCTACCAGTACGCGGATTGCTAAAATTGCCTTTACCGGCTCTACACCGGTAGGTTCACATATTCTTAAATGTGCAGCGGACAATATTATTCCGTCTACCGTCGAGCTCGGTGGCAAATCCCCCAATATTTATTTTAACGATGTACTACAACAAGAAGATGCCTTTATCAGCAAATGTGTGGAAGGTGCAGTGCTGGCCTTTTTTAACCAAGGCGAAGTCTGTACTTGCCCCTCACGCTTGCTGATTCAAGAAGATATTTATGAAGACTTTATCGCGCGTGTCGTGGCGCGGGCGCAACAGATTAAGCGAGGCAATCCACTAGATACCGAGGTCATGGTGGGTGCGCAAGCCTCTCAAGAGCAGTACGAGAAGATTTTGGGCTATTTGGAAATTGGTCGCCAAGAAGGCGCACAAGTGCTTTTAGGTGGCGAAAAAGAGGCCTTAGCCGAAGACTTAGGCGGTGGTTTTTATATTCAGCCAACCTTGCTGAAAGGCCACAACAAGATGCGTATTTTCCAAGAAGAAATTTTCGGCCCAGTGGTTTCTGTGACCACCTTTAAAGATGAAGCTGAAGCCCTTGCGATTGCCAATGATACTGAGTTCGGCCTTGGCGCAGGTGTCTGGACTCGAGATATGAACCTTGCCTATCGTATGGGACGTGGTATTCAAGCAGGACGCGTATGGACAAACTGTTATCACCACTACCCAGCCCATGCAGCTTTTGGTGGTTATAAAAAATCTGGCGTAGGCCGCGAAACCCACAAAATGATGCTCAACCACTACCAGCAGACCAAAAATATGCTGGTGAGCTATGATATTAATCCACTAGGTTTCTTCTAAATTCTAGTGATTTTGCCCTATATCAAAGCAGTCTTAGGTTTTTCCTTACTTAAGGCTGCAGTTTGTTTCTTTACGTAAGGCTTAGTATATACTTGTAACTTTACTACCAAAGCAAAAGGACAAGTCTATGCCATTGCCTTATTTAGTGATTTTTCTTAGCCTCATCTCCCTCGCCTTGTCTGCTTGTAGTGAAGTGGTCTCAGGGCCTTATGACCAAGTAGAAGCTTGTACTGAACGTGGTGTGGTGTTTTATCAGGCAACTGGCAATTATCCCAGCTTGAAAGAGGCGCCCTACACAGGACGCTTAGCAGAAGATGTTGCACGCGAAAAATGCTTTAAAAACTTACAAGCGTTTCGTTAAGAAGGTCAATAAGCTGTTTTAGCAACTAATAAATAACCGCGATTACGAATTGTTTTAATTCGGCTCGGATTACTTGGGTCATCACCAATTTTATGGCGTAGGCGCGAGATACTAATATCGACAAAACGACTTACGCCATCATATTCTAAGCCCCGCACAGCTTGTAAAATTTCATCGCGTGATAAGACTTTGCCAGCATTGCGTGCAAATAAATACAAAAGATCATATTCTAAAGTGCTTAAGGTCAGCTCTTGACCACCTCTGCGCACAATACGTGCTCCTGTATCAATTTCTAGATCTTGCACCTGGATCATAGGATGATCTGATGCCCTCTCATCTTCTGGGCCTCGGTGCATACGACGTGTCATCGCATTAATACGTGCCACTAATAAGCGGGGTTCTATTGGGTGCGCACCTCCCGACAAATATCAATCCCACTTTTGTTGGGTAGCATAATATCTAAAATCAGCAAATCTGGATTGGTTGCTAGGATTTTTTCTGCTGCCTGGGCACCATCGGCAAGATGGCTTACTTCGTAATCAAAGTTACGTAAGTATTCGCAGGTCAGTTCGGCTAACTCTAAATCATCTTCTACTAACATAAGATGTAACATATGTGTTTATCCTATTTAAAGCGATCAAGCCAGTGATTAAAATAACCAAGCCAAACGTGCTTCCACTTGCTGACGTTGATAATCATGCAATAAATGGTTCGCTTGATTCCAATAATTAGACCAAATGACTTCTATATCAACCGAAGGTGTTAATTTATATTGGGCACCTAGACGCCAAGTCCAATAATCTTCACGGCGTTCATCATCATATAAGGGGTATTCAGGTGCTTGATAGTGACTGTTACGGTAACGCACTTGTGACCAAAGATTTAAATAATTTTGATAGCTATAAAGCACGCGATAGTCTAGTTCCCATGCTTGATAGGCGTAACGTAAGTCCTGATACTGGGCATCATTCCAAGTAAACTCACCTTTCATGAGCCAGTTTTTAGACCAAGCGTATTGATATTCTAGTGTATAAGAACGGATATAGCCGTCTTTACCTAAGACGCCTTGATTTAAATAATTACGCTGACTTAACTGGGTTTTTAACTCTATTTTATGCGCGGCTTGTTGCCAACCTACAAAAGGATGTATTTCTATATAACGAATATCTTGATTACCATATTTTAAATATTGTAACTCAATATCTGCACCATAATGCCAAGCGGCTTGCTGTTTTTCTATTCCAGTTCGCCAACGAAAGCTACTAATATTCACATCGGTTTGTTGTGAGTAATTACGTGTAAATAAATTCAGCTGATTATTCCACTGTAATCTTTGTGTAACTTCTCCTAGTGGGCGCTCTATATCTAAGCTGATTTGGGCTAAGGTATATTCATCTTGGCTTTGCGTAGCACTCGATTTTAGCTTGACTTCACTCACCCCTATATCTGTCCCTGTAGGCCCTGTATTCGCATTCGAGTCCCAACCCCCTCCCAACATAAAGCGACCACGCCAAGACCAGTATTGCGGTGGCACAAGTAAAGCCTGCTGAATTTTATGATCGAATAACTCCACATTACGCCGGACTTGTGCAGGTAAATCTTCTTGCAACACTTGTGCGACTTTGGCAGCCGCTGCTTGATAATCTCCTAATTGATAGTCTAAGCGTGCGGCTTCTAAACGACCACGTTGCCAATTAGGATAGGCTTGTAAACGTTGCTGCAAAAGTGTGCGCGCTTTTAAAGGCTGATCAATCAATAAAGGAGTCAAGGCTTGTAAAAACTCTGCGTGGGTTTGCGCATGAGCTTGCAATCCTGGGTCAGTACAGGCTAAGCATCCTGTTAGCAACCAAGTGTGCAAACGCTTTTTTGTCATGATAGAAGTCGCTGTGATCACCTTAGTCCTCATTATTTATTCAGGCGATGGCACTGCATCGAGCTTATCCAAGATGGACTCATCTGTCAGTTTGTCGTCCAAGTTCTCGAGATCTTCCGTGCTCGAAGTGGCGTAATCTGATAAATCACTGTTATCAAGTGCATTGACGATGGCTTGCTCTTGCGCATCTAAAGGTTCATGCGTTCCTTTATCATCTTCAGGTACTAGATGTTCTTGCAGCAAAGGTTCGGTCAGCATAAGGGTGTTGCGTATATCAGGATCAATTTCTAATCCTTGTAAATGATTTAGTGGATCTGTATCCCTCGCCCATTCCCCCCAATCTTCATTTTCTTGGGCATGCAAAAAGGGTACCCAAGTTAACCATAAGCCAACACCTAGCACTCGGGCTATCAATCGAGAATATGAAACTAGGCGCTGCAAAGGCACTCCCCCAAGGTATTAGGTCACCAAGAATAGTCGCAAAGAACAGAAGTAATTGACATCCTCCCCGCCCTAAAGGACGGGGATTCCCTCTGCAGGACGCTCATGCCCGAGCGCAAGAATGTTCTTGGCCGCATTTACATCGCGGTCGTGCGTGACACCACACGCACGGCAAGTCCATTCTCTTATTCCAAGACCTGCGATACCTTGCGGCCTCTCATCGGGCAAAGCGCCACAATGCGAGCAGGTTTGGGTGGTGTACGACTCGTTAACCTCTTTAAAAACAATGCCTGCGTGATCGCATTTGTATTCCAACATGGTTTTCAGGATGGCCCAGCTTGCATCCTGCACAGACTTGGCCATTGTGGTTTGGGCTAACGCGGATGATTTTACGTTGCCAACTACGGGGCTTGTCGCGCATTTTGGTCAAAAAGAATGATGGAAGGCGCCAAGCATGACTGTCTTAGCGTCACCAATAAAGGGCTTAAGCGTTTCACCCTGTAACATTTTTAGTGATTTTGCATGATATGCTGCAAGTTTACATCGTGAAAAATGCTCGGCTTTATCGATTCAGCACAATTTAATCATCCTAAAGTTTGCATTTTTTGATTAGGCAATTTTAAGATCACTTTTAAACCACCTAAGCTTGAATATCCAAGTATAATTTCGCCTTGATGCCATTTCATAATTTGACTCACAATCGCTAACCCTAAGCCACTGCCTCCTGTTTGGCGGCTACGGCTAGATTCCACCCGTTTAAAAGGTTCTAGTACACTCTCCCACTGGGTTTCTGGAATCCCCACACCATCATCTTCCACTTGAATAAAAGTAAAGTGCGCACTTTGATGAATATATAAGTGTACTCTTTGATTTGCGTAACGTTGTGCATTAGTAAGTAAGTTTTGTAAAGCACGTCTTAACTGGTGTGCATCTGCATGGACAGGTCGTGATTGATAAATATCTTGCGTAAACTCAAGATCTGGATATTGACTTGTAAAAGGTTGCACAATTTCTTGCGCCCAATCAAATAGATCTAAAACTTCTAGTTTCAGATCTGGGGCAAGTGCTTCTAGACGGGCATATAATAAACTCTCTTCTACTAGATGATTAAGCTCATCAATACTCGTGGCCATACCCAGTAAATGCTGTTTCACAGCTTCTGTATTAACACCTGCTATTTCGAGTTGTTCTAACTTGGTCAAGGCTAGCTCACGGCGAAATCTCAAACGTGCTAAAGGTGTTTTTAGCTCATGAGAGACAGCACGGTTTAATTCACGTTGACTCTGTAATAACTGATAAATCCAACTCGACATGGTATTAATTTTTTTGGCTAATGCAGTTAAAGCATCTTGCCCTTCAATCGTTAATAACTCTGCTTGACCACTCAAGCGCAAAGCATCCACTTCTTTTGCCATGCGCTCTAAACGCCGCTCCAATGGGTGTACAAGCAAAAATCCTATAATAATTAACAGGACAATATTAATAATACCTGCACTAATTACCCAAACGCGTGGAAAGGGATCTAATAACAAAATGGGCCCCAACTGTAGGAAATCACCACTATTTCCAATAGGTGCCAATGCACGAATGCCACGTTCATTCTGTGCATTCGTAAAAAACTCTACTACCGTCTCTTTCCGTTTTAACGCGCGTTCTTGTAAGTAATTGACTTTAATTTGCTCTGCACGCAGCCAATGCACTGGAAAATTAAAAATATTTTGCCAATTTGCAAAAACTTCTTGGCGTTTTTCTTTTGGATAACGTCCTATTTCATTAAGTAATAATAAAATACTGCCACGGACAAGTTGTTCATTAATACTCGATTCCTCAACAGCAACTTGAATCCATAGCGTATCATCCGTATTCAGTTTTTGATAAGCATAGGCTTGTACATCGAGTGTTTGGCTATGTTCACTTGCCACTAGGGTTAACGTCTTTGCTGGAGTGTGCTCGCGTATGTGCTGAGGTACATCTTGTGCATCGACCAGCTCAATTGGTAAAGACGTAATCCGGCGACTAATACCAAGCCAAGCTTCTTGTTGGCTGCCTTGATGACGCGATAGCCCCTCCACAACCAGCGCAAGGCTCGCCTCTAATGTGGTACTTAAATAATCTAATACACGATCTTTTTGCCAATATTGGTACATGATCCCTGTGCCACCTAGCAAAAGCAAGGCGGCAATCAGTAATCCTAAATAAATCCTAAAAAATAAACTGCGCATAATGATTAATAAGGTGTCGGAAAGGGAACATGAGCACGTAGAATCCCTATATCTTCATGCAATTGGGCATTTTTCGCTAGACAAGTTTGTAAATCCGCTTGCAAATTACGGATTTGCTCCCCTTGTTGACGATAAGCCTTCTGCCAATCTTGCATATCATGTTCAGCCAAACGGCGTGCTTTTTGTTCTTGCTCATGCTCATGAAGCAGTGTTTGTAGTGCTTGTTGATGTTCTTGTGCTTGGGTTTCAAGCTGAACAGTCAGCTGTTGCGACTGGCTTTCTAACTGGGCAATTGTCTGTGCATGTAGGGTGTCTTGTTGCGCTGTTTTTAGTTGTGCCAGTTCTAATTGATGTTGCATTTGGGCCAAATCATGATTTTTTTGTTTGATATGTTGGCGCAGCTGATCAATTTCTTGTAGCCAGTGATTTTCTTTTTGTTCATATTTTTGTTGCGCTTGCTGTAAAGCTTGTTGTAGATCCGTCTGTTGATGCTGTAGTTGCTGCAAACGTTCGTGTGTTTGCTCTAAAGCTAGCCGAGTTTGGGTATGCTTCTCTTGTACGGCTTGCTGAGCAATTTGTGCTTTCTCTAATTCTTGCTGCATCCAAGTTTGTTGTAGGCTAGCTTCTTGCTGTGCTTTTTGGGCTGCTTCTACCTGAGTACGTGCTTGTTGGCGCTCTTGTTCTAGCTGCTGCCGTGCTAAATCACATGCTTGTTGCCACAAGGCACTAAATAATCTTTGCAGCTCTAGAGGATAACCTTGTTGCGCTGCCAGGGTGGATTCTGGGTGTTGCTGTACTTGCATACGCCAAGTACGTAAGTGCTCATTAATCGTACTAAAGCTGCCTGTTCCCAGATATTCACGTATTTTAGGCACATTAATTGCTTGGCCTTGTTCCTGCAAGGCTTGGATTGCTTCGACAACATCCTCATAACAAATACCATGACGCGCCATCTTATATCACCTCTCTTGCTCATTATTTTTACGTAAAATGTATTACGTAATATGATACTTGCTCTTAATCCCTAAAGCGAGCCTTATTTTGCGGTAGAATAGTGACTTTCTTTGTCAACGTCTTATAAAGGAAGTCTGATGAGTACTTTCACCGAAGCTCAAGCCGCATTACTTGATGAATTCTCATTCTTTGATAACTGGATGGACAAATATCAATATATTATTGATTTAGGCAAAACCCTGCCGGCTTTTCCCCAAGCTTATCAAACACCTGAATATAAAATAGAAGGTTGCCAGTCTAATGTGTGGATGCATATTGAATTACAAGAAGGCCAGCTCCACATTCAAGCGACCAGTGATGCCGCCATTGTTTCTGGCTTGATTGCTTTGCTGTTACGCTTGTACGATGGACAAACGCCAGCCGACATTATGGCTACACGCCCTGAAGATTTTTTAAGTGCCTTTGGTTTAGATAAACATTTAAGCCCCACACGTAGCAATGGACTTGCTGCCATGCTGCAACAAATTTATACATACGCACAGCAAACCAGCTAAACACTAGACTGTATTGATAGAGAAGGAGGCGTTATGCCTAAGTTATGGAAACACACTCTGGCCTTTGTCGGCTTGCTAACACTCATGCCATGGCAGGCACAAGCAGAAGAAATAGGCGAAGTGACCACAACATTTAAGCTTTTAGGTGCCAATCATAAAATTGTGGTCGAAGCGTTTGATGATCCAGAAGTTGAGGGCGTCGCTTGTTGGTTATCACGTGCTAAAACCGGCGGCATTAAAGGTAGCTTAGGCTTAGCAGAAGATACTGCAGATGCTGCTATTGCCTGCCGGCAAATCGGCCCGATTAAAATCAAATCTGATCTTGAGCCGGGGGAGGCGGAAGAAGTCTTTACTAAACGTACAAGTTTAGTCTTCAAGTCTATGCAGGTGGTACGTTTATATGACAAAAAGCGTGATACCCTGATTTATCTAGTGTACTCAGACAAAGTGATTGATGGTTCACCGAAAAATTCTGTTTCTGTGGTACCCATTATGCCTTGGCGCGAATAAATCTTTGTATTCATTTCACCAGATACGTGATTTAGTGCAATATATGACGCTGCTTGGCAGCGTCAATACACTTCATCGATTGATCAAGAGATCATCAAGTCATGAGTATTTTCTGTGCGGCTTGTAAGCCAGATAAATAAGCTCCATGCGTCGTTCCAAAATAGGTTTTGCTGGTGGCTTCTCCGGCAAAAAATAACTGGTTTTGTAAAGGTTTTGCCAATGAATCGCGCATTTTTGGCCTTGATCCTAATGCATTATACGAGTAGGCACCTCTAGCAAAAGGATCCGATGCCCAACGCGTGATCTGATAATCAATCGGCTCAGGTATAGAGGCACCAAAAATCGTCCGTAACCTTTGCATGGCACTGGCAACGATTTGTTTATCTGACCAAGCTTCCATGGCGCGTCCCTGATCTGCAGCATTAAATCCCAAAAGTACCGGTAATTGGGCTGTACGCTGCAAGCTAATCCAATCATTCCATTCCCCTGGGCTGTTTGAAACGTATTCCAGCCAGTCCACCGCTTGCGGCCAAAATGCATGCGCAAAGCGCAGGTAACATTTGTTCAACACCCCCATACCTAGCTGAGCAATTGCTTGGCGTTTCTCTCTGGGCAGCTCGGGAACAAAATGCACATCTTGATGCTGTAAAACGCCAAGAGGCAAAGTGACAATAACGCGATCTGCTCTCCATACTTGATCTAGGGTATGTACTTGTATTTGTGCTTGCTGCCAGTGAATTTCTTTGACAACCTGCGCCAAGTGAATTTCTATACCTTGCGCTAAATACTCAGTAATAACCTTAAATCCTTGTGTGAAAAAGACATCTTCTCCTGCGAATGCTTGATCACTATCGTACCAATAAGACGATAGATCACGGACACTCGCCGCATACTCATGCTCTAAATCACTCGATAAAATAAAGTTTAGTAAATTGAGGCGATGCGTGTCTTGCGCAGCCTCCTGTACCAACTGAGCAATTGCCTGCTGAATAGAGACATCCGTCTCTGCATCCTGTGCTTTACGCACGAGATCAAAAACTTGCTTACGTATTTTTCTGAGTTGTTTTTCTTCCACCTGAGAAAAAACACGACCATCAGCATGATAAATCACACTTTTTTGATCACTGGTAATCAAACGCCGAGCACTAATTTCATCTGCCAAATCAGTGATTGGGTTCCCATCTACTCCATGAATCCAAGTTGCACCCAAATCAAGCGGCATACCAAGCCATTGATTGCTGGTCCAAATACGACCACCAGTCCGTTCGCGTGCTTCCAATACCAACACTTGATGCCCTGCTTGTTGCAAAGCTTTTGCAGCAGCAAGCCCAGCTAACCCAGCCCCAACAATAACAATACGCTCGCTTTTTTTCCGTGTTTTGGATTCTTGCTGACTCGCAATCACCTTAGTATGTGATCCCAAGAACATTAAGGTTAATAGCTGTAAAAAAGTGCGTTTATTCATCCTGCCCACCCTCAGCCCTCATGCCTCAGCATGCTGATAGCAAGTTAACGGTTATTTTTCATTTGTGTACTTTTCTATCAAGCTAATGGCTTTTTTCAGTAGTTGATTAAATTTTGCTGGTTTTTCTAACATAGGGAAATGACCTGTCTCTTCAATATAAAAAAGCTGATAGTTCTTGATATATTTACTATTTTCTGCTTGTGCTGTGGGCCAGAGCCTACTATTAATTGAAATCACAGGAAGTGTTAAATCTTTAAATACTAGCGCAGCTTCACCATTAACATGCATTTGTAGATAATTTCTAAATGCATTAACTGCAGCTGTTTTCGGGGCGGATGACATATCCTCTTTGACCCAATGAAGGAGCTGCTGATCCGTATTTTCTGGAAACATAGGCGAAACAAAGTCTTTTGTCGCATCTTTAAAGTGCGTCATAAAGGGTTGGAGCATCTGATCAAGTACAGACTGGGGGATAGACTCACCGACATTTTGCAAGGTATCTACTCCAATAATTCCAACAATTTTTGTAGGCATTAATTTAGCCGCTTCAGCAATGATAACGCCTGCCATAGAGTGGCCAATTAAGATAGCACGCTCGATCCCTTCTTGATCCATAATAGCTTTGATATCATTTGCAAATGCTTGCATTGAAAATTCAGATCTATCTAATGAAGAGTGGCCATGACCGGCTAAATCAAGGGCAATCACTTGATAATCTTTTGCAAAGACAGGGATTTGCTTTTGCCAATAGCGACTATCACAACTCCAGCCATGCACAAAAATTAATGTTGTTTTTGTTTGTTGACCAGTAACATGATAAGCAATGCGCTCTAAATCAGAAGACAAAGCAACATCTTGCCTAATAGGCAGTGAAGTGCTAGCACATCCTGATAATAATAAAAACGAAATCAAGGCTACTAATATGTGCTTTTTCATTTGCAATCCTGAGTTAAATATATGCGATGATTTGCCATCTCGATTTATTGGAAAATACGGTTTGATTGTCTTTGCAAGAGGCATTAAACATCAAGAAATCAACAGCGTCTATCAACCTTCTATACAATAAATTATTTTTTGATTAAAAGGGTGACAAAAGCATGCTGTCTCACCTATTCATAAAAAACAATTATCATTATTCGACTAGAAAGAAAGGATGATTGATATAGCGATTGATGTGTTCGGAAGTGCAGAGGATAGAAAATGATGCGGATTATGTTGTTTTAGGTACGAGTCGAGATTATGACTTTGCTGATACCCAAGTCAAGCCACCTATAATGCACCCTTATTTAAAAATACTAGCAATTTTTGCAGAGATTTTGGCAAGCTCGCCGTTAATTATTGATTCAATAATAGAAGACTACTGATCAATGATTGCAGAAAATCGGTGCGCTAATCGAAGAACACACCCTTACTAGCGCAGTGTAATTGATAAATTTTTTTATCAGCACCCCTAAAGCTGACACTGAAGGGGTGCTCTCTAGCTACAAATTAAGCCATTTGGTTATCAATAACATTTTGAATAAAGCCTGTGAGGCTTAATCCTTGTTGGCCGTCATAGTTATAAAGTTGCTGATCAGCAAACTCTACAAAAACTTTAGCACCAGAGGTGGTTTTTACGGCTAATTGACCTTGGTAATTAAAGGCCATTTCAATGCTGGCTTCGGTAAAGTCAATGGTGTTAGTTCCAAAAATATCCGCAATGTAAACTTCACCTTTCTGGTTCGCACTGATGTGATACACATCATCACCTAACCCACCAGAAGCACTGACATTCTCTTTAGTATCATCAATAGTAACCTCATCTGCACCGGCTGAGCCTAGCTGGCTTTCGCTCTTACTTACCGCTGCGGAATCATTCACCAAATCTTTTACTAAATAATCCATATCCTGAAGTTTAATTTCCTCAAAATTAAACAAGGTATGCACTGTGCCTTGATGATCACCACTCGTCACTTCTAAAGTAGCCACTGTACCGACTTTTTTCAGGCTGACTTGATCTGAACTGAGTTCAGCAAAGGTCGCAACATCATAACCAGAAGCACCATACAAGGAGACGTTCCCTGAACCTGTCACCTCTACCTGATCGTTGCCGGCACCGGCCATCACCACATCATTACCACCGCCGGTAATAATTTTATCATCTCCTGGTAAAGCATTAAAAAGCTCGCTTTGCTCAGTGCCTTGCAGGGTATCTTTTCCTGGTGTTCCTGTGACCGGTTTTTGAATCCCTGCTGCACTATCGTCAAAGAAGAAACCATCTTCCTCTGTGCCACTGGTGCCTTCCCCGAAGAAATCGTCGGTACCTGTACTCACAGGATTTAATTCAATATCGAGGGTTTGCAGGTTAGAAATAAAGAGGCCAGAGTCGTAACTCATATCGCCTGTATCTGCAATGGCTAAGGTTAAGGTATTCTTACCTAAATCAACAGGTGCCACTAAAGATAGCTTATTACTAATACCATCATACTCAATCGCAATTTGGCCATTTTCGTTACTTTCAAAGTTGTTGGCCAAGTTAGCATCAATCACACTTAAAGGCTGGCTAATATCCCCATTAAAGTAAGCATAGTTATAGCCGTTGACAAAAGCAGCGGCAATATCTACATAGGAGCTGTTAGAAAACTCCGGATATTCATCTGAGGCAAAAACCAAATCTAAAGAAATGGACTTAATATTAGGATTCACTACATTAAAAGTCATTTCAAACTGAGTTAGATCTTTTGATTTTCCCGCTCCCGAGAAAGCCTGAGATGCTACCGCATCCATACGATCACTACCTGGCAAACCTAGTTGCACTGAATAGCCACCTTGGGTATTGGTACTTGGTGGTGTCGCGGTACCTGTCGATAAGAAAATCCCACTTCCTATATCTATACCTTGAATACCACCATCATACAAAGAGACTGAATATTGCGTTTGGTTATAGCCACCATAATAGTCGTCGTAATCGTCGTAGCCATCTTTGACTGGTTTATCCCAGTAAATACCACCGCCTTGATTTGCTTGTGTACTATCGGTCACCTTAACATTTAAGATTTGAATGTTATCTTGACTTGTTTCATCCAATAAAGCATCAACGAGCGTGTCTGTATTTCCTGTACTTGGGTTATAAGCAGTAAAGTGCTCAGAACCTCCGCTATTGGTATCATCCGTGACATCATCTGTTGTTTGATCTGTTGTGTCGTCTGTAGTCGTATCTGAGGTATCGTCTGTGCTTGTATCTGTTTCTGCATCTGTTGGCGCAACTAAGCCGGCAAACTCTTCAACACTAATGAGCTTGTCGTTAAACTTAAGCTTTTCAATACCTTCAAGACGGTCTGTCCCTTCCATACCAGAGATTTGCCAAATATTATTCGCTTGGTCAATCGCCGCAATTTGGTATTGATTGCTTAAGCCAAAATACAGGGCCGTATCTGTACCTGCATCCCCTTTTAATGTGTCATCGCCGCCTTTGCCTGTCAGCACATTATCTAGTGCATTGCCTTGTAGTAGGTCGTTATGATCGGAACCCACGGCATTTTCAATATAGGCATTGTGTGCAATCCCTAGGTTACCCTCTGCCGGCGCTGTAGTTGAGATCCCTGTTTGCTTCACACCTACAGAACTAAAATGGCCATCACGCAGATCGATTTGTACACCATATAATTGCGTTGAGGCATCAATCGTATCTGTTCCGCCTGCATCCCAGATGGTTTCTAGGAAAGGGGTCGAGCTACTAAAAATATAGGTATCGTCCCCTGTGCGTGTGCTCATATTCGCGCCATACAAATATTGCATGGCTAGAATGTCATACATCATGGGGCCATTGGCTTGAATCGCGGTATATGAGTAAGAGTTGCCCCCTGTCGATGTATACACATTCCCCATTGCTGGATAGTCCGTGTATGACATAATCGAATATTGCGAGGTATCTTCACTGCCACTTAATACTTGGCCGCTCTCTTCCGCTTCAAATGGATGTTTTAATCCTAAAGCATGCCCTAACTCATGGACTAAAGTCGCAAAATTTGCTGAACCTTCCGCCCAATTGGTCTCACCAGCATCTGCGGGATCTAACCAAACATCACCCGAAGAAGGCGCTATTGTATAACTATTGAGCGTACTACCTGAATAATTGTAAGACCCAGGGCTTGGCAGGTAAGCCCAACCTGCGGCTTGACCAGAAACCGCTTGCGAGAAAGCGACACGAATATCCCCAACAGAAGCGGAGGTATCGCTGACTTCCTGAAATTTAATATCTGCAACTTCAGACCAGGTTGCCAAAGCTTCACGAAAAGCTTGCTGTTGGGCACTGTTTAAAGGGGTCAAACCAGCACTTGCTTCATTGCTGCCACCGCCATAATTACTCGCCCAAAGACTAGAAGCATCTGGAAAACTGTAGGTCAACACGACGCTATTACTTGGTCCTGTACCCCAAGAGGAACCCCCTAACAGCGCATCAATAGAGGCATTACCAGAGAATTCATAAGCAGCATCATAGCCATTACTAAATTGGTTGGTCAGTGTGAGATCGGCGACACCTGGACCACCACCAGTTGGAGTAGTTGTCATAATATAGACTCCTGCGTTGTGAGTGCGTCAAGGCATAGACCGCCTGACACTTGTTATTTCAAATATAACGTCAATTGATGACAGATGCTTAGCAAAAATAAGTGTCTGTACTTAGTTCAGCATATTTTATTGAGATATAGCAATACCTATATTTTAGTGCGCCCCAAAAGCAGAAAAGATTCCTTAACCCTAGACTTGCTGAGTGTTATTCTCACTAGCAAAATATGTCACTATCTAAAAATTCTGTAGCAAATCTTATGGCCCGTAGCAAAAAAAGTTTACGCAAACCACAAGCTCCCCTACCACAACGTTTAGGTGTACGCCCCAGTTATCTGCGTCTTCCCTCGCCCCCTTGGCCAGATCTACTGAGTTTTTTAATCCATAAATTTCCCCATATTCCCGCAATGCAACTTAAGCAGCGCTTAGCACAAGGGGAATTTTTTGATGCACAAGGCCAAGCTATCACTTTGGATACACCTTATCGTGCCCATACTTTGCTTTGGTATTATCGGGATGTACCTGAAGAAGCACCTATTGCAGCGCAAGAAACCATTATTTATCAAGATGACTATATTTTAGTTGCTGACAAACCACACGGATTAGCCACAGCGCCCGGCGGCCAACACGTCAAAGAAACCTTGGTTGTGCGTTTGCGCCATCAACTGAATCTTCCTGAGTTAGAAGCTGCCCACCGTTTAGATAAAGCAACCGCAGGCTTAGTTTTACTATGTAAAAAAGCAGCTTATCGCGGTGCTTATCAACAACTTTTTCAACAAGGTCAGATAAAAAAAGTTTATCATGCAATTGCACCTCTTCATGAAGATTTGCAATTCCCTTTAGTTTATCGCAGCCGTATTATAAAGGGTGATCCTTTTTTTATTATGCAAGAAGTCTCGGGCACACCAAATAGTGAAACCCATATTGCTCTGATCACCCAAAAAAATCATCTTGGCCTATATCAACTCATACCCATCACGGGTCGCCAACATCAATTAAGAGTACACCTTGCAGCTTTAGGTATTCCTATTCAACATGATCCTTGGTATCCACAAATTAAAGCGCCGACAACACAAGTCAGTACGGAATTACCATTACAGTTACTTGCTTTTAGTTTAGCTTTTCAAGATCCTATCACAGGCAACCAGCATTTATTTTACAGTAAAAATCAACTTCAATTATAAGCTATATTAATATTGGTTTTTTGAATTTAACTGGTTTTAGAATATACGAGAAGTTTTTTTGCATACAGATTAAACTAAACAGCGGTTGGCTAAATTATCAATTAGACCATTAATTACCATAAGGAAAAAAATGTACAGCCAGAATCAAGATATAGGCCCCATCACAGTTAGCATTTCCCGTAGAGTGAAATCTGGTTACGAACCTCAATATGAGCGCTGGATTTCCAAAATGGTAGAAGCTGCTTCTAACTTTCCTGGGCACCAAAGTGTTAATGTATTGCGCCCATCGCCTGCGACTCAGGGTGAATACGTCATTATCTATCGTTTTGATACCTATGCAGATTGCCAACGTTGGGAAACCTCTCAAATAAGACAAGATTTCCTGCAAGAAGTACAGGACTGGATTGAGGGTGAATCCAATACTCGAAGAGCAACAGGGATAGAATTTTGGTTCGATTTACCACAGTTACCTAATAAATCACCGAAAGCCTATAAAATGGTTCTAGTATTAATTCCAGTTGTATTTATTCTTGTATATATACTAAATTATATTTTACAGCCAATCAAATCTAGCTTACCAGCTTGGCTCCATAGTTTAATTATCGTGAGCTTGCAGGTGATTTTAATGACCTACTTGGTTATGCCCAAAGTGACTCAGGTATTGAAGTCTTGGTTATTTAAATAGCTTTAAATATTTCTGATACCAAAAGGGATATGAACTGCAGGAATGCCTGAAGAAAGCGACGACAAGTGTTTCATTTGATCATCAAAAAATATGTGCGGCTGCATAATTTGCAAAATACGATTTTTATCCATGCCTCCTAGAAAAAAAGTTTCATCAGGAATAACTCCCCAAGCATTTAATGTTGTCACTACACGTTCATTTGCAGGTGCACTGCGTGCAGTCACAATAGCAATACGTAGTATTGGAATATAGTTAGAATCTTGCTGCATTCTCTGTCGTTCTAGCTTTTGTAAATAAGACAATTTTTTAAATAAAGATGCTAAAGGTCCCGGTTGATGCGGCCTTTGAGCATTTTTCACCTCATAAGAACAAAATGCATCTAAGTCTTCATTTTTTTGAAAAATACTTTCTGCTTCATCATCAGCTAAAACACCATCAAAATCAAAAGCGACTCTTAATTCTTGATCTTCTTCAGTATCTTGAATTTCCCCTGCTAATAGTTGCCCGGCAGGATAACCCGCTTGAATTGCTTGTATCACATCTTCTCGATTCGCAGATAAAAACAGGCTTGCATTAAATGCAGGCATATACAAATAAGGTGATTTTCCACTGAGGAACCCTGCCCGAGTAATATTTAATTGATAATGCTGAATACTATTAAAAACTCTTTGTCCTGTATCAGGATCATTACGAGATAAAAGAACAACCTCAACCGGAGATTCTTGTGGATAGGCAAGATTAATATTTAAAAATCTGCGTACAAAAGGGAAAGCAATTCCTTTAGCGAGTAAGACTTTTTTATTTTTTCTTTGAAATTTTCTATATTCATCCTCACCCTGATTAATAAAAATTTCGTGTGCTTCAGCCAAATCAAATAAAGCACTTGATGCCACTGCAATCACTAGCTTATCTTGTATTGGATAACTCATATTAAATACCTAAAAAAGCCACCTATATAGGTAGCTCTTCTATTATTGGATTACATCCACCAAGAAGTTAACCCTTGGGGTGCTTGCTTTTTCCCTAATGCTCTAAGCCCTTTTGCACAACGTACAATTAACCATATAATCCAGAATAGTAAGATAAAATAACCAATTCCAACATAGGTCAAAGCGCCTCCTATTGTCACGTACACCAAGCCTATCCAAAAAGTTCTTATTTGATAACGATAGTGACAAGCGAGCCACTCTGAAGCTTCACTACGATTGACATAAGCGAGAATGACACCAACTAAAGAAGTAATACCAAAAACCAAACTGGCAATATATAAAATATATATTATCTTTGCTGTGCTATCTTTCTCTTCTTTTTCTCTCACGAGATAAACTTGGTGTTCTTGAGTCATATTTCAGCATCCTAAGCTAGCGCAAAATTTTTAACCAGTAGCTTTTTCCACTTGTAAGTGTGCAGCTTCTAGTTCAAAAGTCAAGGCTGCTAATACCGCATTTAAATTGGCGCTTAGTACATCTTCATTCACCGCAACGCCCGTATATATTCTATCCTCTATACTCAACTTAATATAAGTGACTGCCTTTGCTTGACTATTTTTACCTAGAGTGTGCTCACTGTATTCTTGAATTTGAATTTCAGCATGTAAATATTCCCCTATCGCTTGCGTTAAAGCGTGCAAACAACCTTTACCTTGCCCTTTTAAGATTACTACCTCATGATTGACTACAAATTTTACTTGTAACATTTCTTGTGCTTGACGTTCCAAATGATACTCAAGTACCTTTGCACAAGAATCTTGTAAATAACAAGCATGAAATAAATCAATAATTTCAGCTGATTTCAACTCACGTGCTAGAGATTCTGTTTGCTCCTGTACTTTTTTTGCAAACTCAATTTGTAACCAAGCAGGTAATTTAAATCCGTAGTAGTTTTCTAAAATATAAGCAACACCACCTTTACCAGACTGGCTATTAATACGAATCACAGCCTCGTAACTACGCCCTAGATCTTTTGGATCAATAGGCAAGTAAGCAATATCCCAAACTTCATTTTCTTGATAAGTAGCAAGACATTTTTTAATTGCATCTTGGTGGCTACCTGAAAAAGCAGTATAAACCAGCTCACCAACATAGGGATGACGCGGGTGTGTAGGAATATGAGTACAAGATTCTACGGTATGAATAATTTCATTGACACATGCCAAATCTAGCTTTGGATCTATACCTTGGCTATATAAGTTCATTGCCATCGTCACAATATCCATATTCCCAGTGCGTTCTCCATTGCCTAATAAAGTTCCTTCAACACGATCAGCACCTGCCATCACTGCTAATTCAGCCGCTGCAACAGCACATCCTCTGTCATTATGCGTATGTACACTAATTTCAATGAGTTCACGTGCTTGGATATGACGACAAAAATATTCAATCTGATCTGCAAAAATATTGGGAGTAGACATCTCAACAGTGGCAGGTAAATTAATAATCAATTTATTTTCTACTTTAGGTTGCCATGCCTCAATCACTGCATTGCAAATTTCGATAGAAAAATCAAGTTCTGTACCAGTAAAACTTTCAGGCGAATATTCTAATTGCCATTTTGTCTTTGGATAAAGAGAGATTTCTTGTTTAATGGCATGCACACCATCAATAGCTAGTTGAATTATTTCTGGCTTAGATAAGCCAAAAACTTTTTCACGTTGTACTTTAGATGTTGAGTTGTACAGATGAATAATTGCATGCCGGCTACCTTGCAAAGCTTGCACACTTTTTTTAATTAAAGCAGGCCTTGCTTGCGTCAGCACCTGAATCACAACATCTGCTGGAATTTTATTCTCTTCAATCAATAAGCGTACGAAATCGTAATCCGGCTGTGATGCTGCAGGAAATCCGACCTCAATCTGTTTAAAACCTAACTTGATTAACAAATCAAACATACGTTCTTTTTGTTCTACTTGCATAGGGTCAATCAGTGCTTGATTACCGTCTCGCAAATCTACGCTACACCATTGGGGGGCTTGTGTAATCACACGCTCAGGCCATTGCCTGTCAGGCAAATGCACTTTAGGAAATGCTGTGTATTTTTGATAATTAAAATTTGCTTTTGCTGCTTTCACTTTAAGGTACCTTTAAGTTAGCTAGGTTAGTTTGGTCGCTATCTGTTGAACTCAACTAGAAAGCTTTTGACCAACCTAGTATAGAGTTTTTGCGCAACACAAAAATTGCGTTTTTTGCGGAAAATCTCTTATTTTTGCAATATGATTGCTTTTTTGGTTAAAAATTAAAAATTTAATACTGATTTTTGGAGCTGATGTGAAACTAGACCGGATCGACAAACACATTTTATCTTTATTACAAAAAGATGCACAAATGAGTAATCAAACACTTGCAGATCAAGTTGGCTTGTCTCCATCGCCTTGTTTGCGTCGAGTAAAACAGCTAGAAGACGCTGGATATATTCACGGTTATGTTGCCTTGCTCAACCCTTCTCAACTTGATCTCAAGTTAACTGCTTACGTGCAAATCGCTTTGGATAGACATACACCAGATCGTTTCGCGGCTTTTGATGCTGTGGTGACTCAATGTCCAGAGGTAGTGGAATGTTTCTTAGTTACAGGCCAAACAGCTGATTACACAGTTAAGGTTGTGGTACCCGATATGGAGGCTTATCAAGATTTTTTATTGAATACTCTAACGCAGATCCCTGGAGTTACAGGGGTACATTCAAGTTTCGTTATGAGGAAGGTTGTTGATAAAACTCAACTACCATTAAAATATTTAAAATAACGGTATAATTTTCACAGAAAGGCGGGTACTTACTTATTATTAAACTGAGTGAGTACTTTGTTGTGTTTGGGGGTTTTCCATAGGATATGCAAACAGGCATACTGGACCCTATGTTACTTTGAATCGGAAGGAATCCATGGATATTGAACCCTTATTAGTACCCCACCCTAAATTACCCGATCTTACAGTGCCACCAGATACAGATTTTTGGCATTTACTTGACACTTGGGTAGAAGCGGCTTGGCTGCGTGCTGTCGATCTTGGTTTCGCACATTTTCTTGCTAAATACGATCCACAAGCCCCAGCCAGCGTTTTGTTAGCCGCTGTATTAACAAGCCACCAACTAGGGCGTGGGCATGTTTGTTTATTATTGGATGAAACTTTAGCTCATGCAGATTTTACCCTTTCTTTACCTCCAGAACAGGGGCATCTGTCACTACAAGATCCTCTACAGGCTTTGCCACCCTTGCCTTCTGATTGTTTAGCTTCCTTAGATTTAAATTATTGGCAAGGTGCCTTACAGAAATCTTCTTTAGTTGATAGCGCACAAGATGCCCAGATACAAGCCCCCTTGGTTCTGGCCGAAACACGGTTATATTTACAACGTTATTGGCGTTATGAGTACCAAGTTGCTCAACATTTACATACGCGGATGCAAATAGGAAGATCAAACCAAGTCGTAAATAAAGCTTTGCTCGATGCTCTCTTCCCTATGCCAGTGCAACGACCCCACAAGAAAATCACTTGGCAAACGTTAAACTGGCAAAAAATGGCTGTAGCTTTAGCAAGCAGTCAAGCGGTAACCTTTATTACCGGTGGACCTGGTACAGGAAAAACCACCACAGTTGTACGCTTGTTAGCACTTTTATATGCGCAAAATCCACACACTCATGTTTGTTTGGCTGCACCCACAGGTAAAGCTGCAGCACGTTTAACCGAATCGATAGGCTCACAGTTAACCCAGTTGGCACAGCAAGTACCACTCGCTGCACAAGTCCCTTGGTCACAGATTCCCACACAGGTCACTACTTTGCACCAATTGTTGGGTGCACGCCCCCATAGTCGTCAATTTAAATATCATGCACAGCATCTTTTAGCCGTCGATGTGCTTATCTTGGATGAGGCATCCATGATAGATCTGGAAATGTTTGCTGCTGTTTTAAATGCTCTGCCTAAGCAAGCACGTATTATTTTACTTGGTGATCCAAATCAACTGGCATCAGTAGAAGCTGGGGCAGTTTTAGGCGAACTCTGTAAAGATGCTGCATCTATGCATTACCAAATGGACACGGTGCAATATTTACAAGCCAGCACGGGTGAGCCTTTAGATCAATGCGGATTAACTGCACCCATACAGAACCAATATCCACTCTCACAGCATCTTATTATGCTGCACCAAACCTATCGATTTGCAGCGAACACAGGCATAGGAAAGTTAGCTGATGCGGTGCAACGTGGTGCCTATCATTCTGTGCGTTATTTATTGCGTGAACATGATGATTTGGCTTTGATTCAGCTCACTAAACCAGATCCGCACAGCCCCCCAAGTACACATCCAGGAGCTATTTTTGCCGCACAGGCGTACCGTACTTATTTGCAACAAGTGTACCAAGCACAACCGACACAAGAAGCACCTGCTGATGCTTGGGATACTTGGGCACTAGCATGTCTACAAGCGTTTGAAGCCTTCCGGTTACTTGCGGTGGTACGTGAAGGCATCTGGGGAGTCACTTACTTAAATACGGCAATTGCACATTGCTTAGCAGAAGATGCCCAAACCCCTTTAACTTGGCAGCATCTTGAACAAACGTATTATCTTGGGCGTCCTTTGATGCTCACCCGTAATGACTACCGTTTAGGCTTGATGAATGGTGATATTGGCTTATGTTTACAACGTTTCGAACACACACCTAGCCAGCCAGAAGGTCGTTATGTGACTCGTGTTGTTTTCCAACAGGCGCAAGGCGGCTTACATTGGGTGTTACCTAGCCGTTTGCAGGAGGTAGAAACCGCTTATGTTCTTACCGTCCACAAAGCGCAGGGATCAGAGTTTGCACATACTGCACTTATTTTGCCTCAGCATACGAGTCCTTTGTTAACACGTGAGCTTTTATATACGGGTATTACACGTGCTAAAACACGCTTTAGTTTATTAACCAGTCGTCCTCAGGCCATTCGGCAAGCCCTTACACAAAAAGTCGTACGTCATAGCGGTCTTTATAGTTACTTTTAGCCGTGTTAATTTAGTTTTAACGACGCAGAAATATTTCTTGCTAGCAGCAGAAAATATTCTAAGGGCATTCGATTATGCAAGATTATCAGATATGCTATTTTTAATTAAAATATCTAATTTTTATTTACTTAGTGAACTAAAAATGAAATAAGGAGCAAAAATCACAACAACAGTATTAAGCAGGCGTTGATGTTACTCATATCTCGCCTGCACCTTCAATAATCAATGCGAATAAAGAGCCTCTTGTAATGTCTGCGCTGTCCAATCTATTTTTGCCAGCACCATCTTCTGGTCTTCGCTTTTTGTAATAGCAAACTTATCATCTGGCCATGCCAGCTCAACTTCAGCAATAACTTGACCTTGATCATCGGTAATTTCGTAACCTACCTCAGGCTTCATCACATTATTTTTCCGATAAAGCCTTACCAAGCCCTCGTAGGGAGGGTCGATCAGCTGAAAGATATCTTCCCAATCCGAGTTCGAATTTAGTAATCCCTGCTGCTGGCGAAGCTTTTGTAATAAGGCCATATCCGATGCTTTGATAAACATATGGTCATGTAAAGGCTGTTTGCGATGACAGTCTGCACACAAAGCTATCAGATTACTGCTATGGTTATTGCGCTTATTACCATCACTATGATGGGTATGTAGCAAGTACTTATGCTGGTTTAGATCAACGCGGCAACTTTCACAGGTAAAGTTTTGCCTTGTCCGGTAGGATTGTGAGACGTTTTTCCAATCATCGGTATAGCCCGACTTTCTCTCTGTAAAAGCAGTCGGCAAATACCGGAACAAGGTGCTGTTTTCGGCAAAAAACTCTTTTAGGCTAAAGCTATTGATAATAATCTCTCTTTTTCGTGAGCTTTCCGTTAAGTAGCCCTTGTAATTTAGATGTTTAAGGCAGTTTATGCAGACCTGAAGGCGGGCTTTGCCCTCTACATCTCGGTTTCGACTCATTGAGAAACCAAAAACCTCAAAATCGCCGGTAATGTTGACCACTGCCCGATAGCGCTGGAAACGTTTCTTCCGCCGCATATCGTCCAGCGTTTGGCAGTTGGCAATATGCACTCGATTGCCTTTATCACCCTGCGCCAGAACGGTATCAATCTTTTTGCCGTGATCCGGAATGTAAAGTACAACCTGAGCACCGTCATAACCCAGTAAACCACCAGGGGTGGTCACCTCATCTAGAGGGACATCAAGCCCCTCTGGCGTGGTAACAATGGGCGGTGGTGGGTCTTTAAGCACGCTGTCCAAAGTATACTCTGCTTTAACCGCGCCCATTTTCTGGACTTGCTGCCAAAGTGCATCAGCCGGAAACGACAACTTCATCAGTTAATCTCCAGAATCTGCTTAATACGGGTATCTGCATTGGAAACGACCCGAAAAGTCACACGACGACTCTTTTCCCGATTTTCCTGGTTATTACCGTCTAAAACGGGGCGCGACGATGATAGCCCCACCGCCGCAATGTGCGCTTTAATCCACTCCTGATGGGGGTTTATCTCTGCTAAACGATAAACATACTCAAGCACACTGCGGGTGCGCCCCTGAGAGAGCTCCATATTCAAAAAGTAAGCATCGGTTGAACTAGTATTACTGTTCCATACGCTACTGGTATGACCTTCGATTCGTACTTCATTGATAGTGTCGCGGTACTGATTTAATACCATCATATAGCGTGGAAAAAAGTCATCCAATAAGCGCTTGTACTGCTCACTCAGCTCCTGTTTTCCTCTCGCAAACAGTACCTCTGGTGAGTTGAAGGTAAAAGTCAGTGAATCTTTATCGATAACAGCATTCCATTTAGGCAGATCCTGCTCAAACTCATTCAGCAGCGCTTGGTAAATAGCAACCTGAGTATCCTGATATGCAACAGCCACTTCTTTAATTTGATCCCGTTCGATAAAAGCACTTCGCATCATCGCGATAGCGATGAACAGAAAAACAATCATCAGACCTGCCATCAGATCGGACACCGAGAGCCAATGGGTTTCTTCCTGCTCGGCAGAGCGGGGTTTCAGAAAGTCAGACATAACCGCTCCTTAGACTTCGGCCTGAGTACGTACCACACGCTGCATCTGTGCCACTAATGCCTGATAATCTTCAGTAAACTTGCCGGTAACGGATACGAGAGCTTGCCCCATCTGCTCCATTACTCGGTTAATTTCGGTCTGCATTGCTTTATCCAGAATTTCGATACTGCCATCTGCTGCTTTGGCGCTTTCTCGGATCGACTCTTCCATCGCCTCTTTAAGACCCGCAATAAGCCCCTGAACCTTAGCAGCCTGCTGCTCGGACATCAGTTCAAGGGTGCTATTGAGCTGATCGCGCATCGATTCCAGACCGGATTCAAACTGCTCACGGCTGCGGGCGGCCTCATCCTGTAGTGCTTTACCGGACTCTTTAAGGGTATTGCCGACACTACGGCTATGTTCAGTGATCTCTGACGTGATATTTCTCAGCAGCTCAGAGGTTTTTTCTGTGGATTGATGCACTGTTTCAGAGGCTTCTTTCAAAGCTTTATTGGCCTCGGCAGCCTTATCTGCCAAGGTCGCAGCGCTCTCTTTAATACGCTCCTGCATCAATTCACCTGATTTACTCAGTCCTTCTGTCAACTGCACAGAAGCGCCGTCAACACTGGCAACCGTCAGACTGATCTGCTCCTTCAGTTGAGGCAGTGCCTCGACAGCTTTATCCCGAACATCTTTGAAGGCTTCCAAGTGGCGTGCCAGCTCATCGACCTGATGCTGATTTACCTGAATCACCTCGCTGAGTTTTTCCATAGACTGCGGAATCTGCTGGGTATTTTGCTGGATACTGGCCACAGCCGTTTCTGTATTAGAGATCGCCGTAACGCCCAGCGCGTATTGGCGCGTCATCTCTTCAATCTGCTGCTTATAGTTTTCTTGCCACTGCACCAGATTTTCGACTGCTTGGTTAAGCTCTTTAAAGTTTTCACCAAACTGCTCAGTTAGGTTGTTATTAAAGTCGGTAATCACATCCCGCAAGGCTTCAATAACAGCTTCAGTTGCCGACTTCGACATCATCTCAGCAAACTCCTGCAATTGCGCCCAAAGTTTGGACTGAAACTCGGTAAACTCCTGACGCTGGATCTTATGTAGGCTTACAATATTACTATGCAATAGCCTTATTTGGCCGGTCACGCTAGATTTATCATCGCCACCAATAGCCTTAGTCAATTGCTTTAAAGCTGATAATTGGTTTTTGTTGGCATCGTTAACATCACTACGTAACAGCTTTATCTGGCCGGTCAGGCTGGACTCATCTCCACTACCAACAGCGTCCTGAAGTGCTTTAAGGGATTCAGCGTGCTGTTCATAGGCACTTTTGGCATTATCACGCTGCTCCTGCAAAACCACATAAATTTCAGCAGCGCCAATCTGGTCAGCATCCATTCCATCGTTATTGCCGGAGGTTAACATCTCAGTAGAAACCAACACCTTGTACGCAACAGAAAGCAGCATTCCCACCAGACTGGTCAGAAAAGCAGTTTTCATCCCCCCCAATAGGGCTTCGATACTGCCATCAATATTGGTAACATCAAAACCCAACAAACCGATAACAATGCCGAAAAAAGTCCCTAAAATACCTAAAGTGGTCAGTAGAGTAGGTACATATTGCGTAAAGTGAACATGAATGCCTTTCTTCTTAAAGACAATAGAAATAACACAAACAGTAAGCAGTAAAATAACAAAAAAATCTGTGATTGACGATACATTGAGCGCACTGAGCGCCCACTCTAAATAATATGAAATCATGAATTCTCCATAACTTAATAGTTTAGCTTAAAAATCCATCCTGATTAATTAACACATCTCATCTTCCATCCATTTTAAATATCTTATTTTTTTGGATTATCTTTTTATATTATTTTAATAACCCTAATTATATTTATTAGGAGCCCTGTCAGGACCTTAAGAGCTTGAGCAAGGATACAGCTCACCCCTTGAATATAATAAAAACACACAATATAATCATTCCATGCAATCAAAACATACAATATAAACGCTTCTAATTGAAAAAATTAGGGAGGTTCACACCTCCCCATTTTCCTATAAGCTAGTTCGCCTCACCACGCCACCAAGCGGCTAAATCTTCTAATAATAGATAATTCACGGGTACCATAATTAAGGTAATTAAGGTCGCAAAAATGATACCAAAGCCCAAAGAAACTGCCATCGGAATTAAAAACTGTGCCTGCGTCGATTTCTCAAATAACAAAGGCATTAATCCAATAAAGGTCGTCATGGAGGTTAAAAACACCGGACGAAATCGCGCAGCACCCGCACGCAACAGACTTTGATAACTCGCCTGCCAAGCAGAGTATGCCGGTTGGCTTTCTCGTAAGCCTTGACTCTCTTTATTGGTAAAATCCACTAAAACCAAACTATCATTCACCACAACGCCAATCAGTGCCAAAATGCCCAGCAAGCTCATCATGGTTAAATCCATACCAACAATCAAATGCCCCGCCAGTGCGCCAATAATACCGAAAGGAATCACAGACATCACAATCAACGGCTGACTATAAGAGGCAAAAGGAATGGCCAATAAGGCATATAAAGCGAAAAACACAAAGGCTAATCCCCAACCCAGCGAGGAAAAAGATTCTTGCTGTTCTTGGGTTTCTCCTTTGAGCTGATATTTCATCCCAGGATAGGCTTGAATTAATTGATCTAAATAATCGGT
Source organism: Allopseudospirillum japonicum (assembly GCF_900108915.1). Classification (GTDB taxonomy): domain Bacteria; phylum Pseudomonadota; class Gammaproteobacteria; order Pseudomonadales; family Halomonadaceae; genus Pseudospirillum; species Pseudospirillum japonicum. The sequence continues at coordinate 70,741 of NZ_FNYH01000006.1, read as the reverse complement.
TAATTCAGTTTGCAAACGTGTCAAATTAGCTTCTTGTTTATCTACATCTGCAGTAATACTAACAATACGTGCTTGATCCAAGCGATAAATCGCTGCTGGCGCGCGCGCAAATTGCCAACTTGCAACACTTTGCAAATCCACACGCGTGCCTTCTGGAGTCACAATCGGCAAACGGGCAAATTCTGCCAAGCTTTGCCGCTCTTGTACAGGCAAACGCAAATAGACTTTCACTTCATCTTGACCACGCTGCAAACGCAATACTTCTAATCCTAAATAAGCCGCACGAATCTGATTGAGAAGATAAGCGCGTGTGATACCTAACGCATGTGCTTGTGGTTTAAGTTGCAAGTGCAATTCTTGTTTACCAGCAGCTAAGTTATTAGCTATATCAAAAAGATAAGGATAGGTGCGCAAATAGGCTTCGATTTCTGGAATCGCTTTTGCTAAGTCCTGTGCGCGTTGGCTGCTTAACTGAATATCAATGGGATCATGCACTCGCCCTATCTCAGCACGAAAATTGAGGGATTCAGCACCCGGAATGGCACCTATATGTTCGCGCCATTCATTCACTAAGCGTCGGGTACTTAAGGCAGGATCGCGCGTTTGCGCATTTTCCAACTGTAAACGAATCCCTGCACTTTCTTGACTACTGGTTGCATGAATATTCAAAATCGGACTTTGGCCTGTTGCTGGATCACGATATTTTTCTTGTAAAGTACGCGCCGCCGCCAGCATTTTCATCAAGTGTCCATCTGTGACCGCAAAAGCCGTACCTGCTGGCATGGTAAGATAAGCACGTGCGGTGTCGCTTTGCACCCGTGGAAAAAAGGTAAAGCGCGTCCAGCCACTCATGACTAGCGCCAGCATCAAGATCAAAACCCCAACAAAAAGTGCGAGCGTGGTTCCTCGATAGATGAGTGCTTGCTTTAGTAGCGGCTGATAAATGCGCAAAATCCAGTGTTCAAATCCAGAGGCAAATGCTTGTTGCCAACGCACCCAAGCTGAAGGATGTTGCACCCGATTAAGACGAATATTTTTTAAATGTGCAGGTAAAACAAGTTTGGATTCAATTAAGGAAAACAAGAGTACAGGGATGACAATTACAGGGATCTGGGCAAATAAAGCCCCCCGTGCGCCTTCAATAAAGGCCATAGGTAAAAAAGCCGCCACCGTGGTTAAAATACCAAAGGTGACAGGCACACTCACTTCTTGCGTACCACAAATCGCTGCTTGTAAACCAGATTCTGCATGACGTAAATGGGTATAGACATTTTCTCCTGTGACAATCGCATCATCGACAACAATGCCAAGGACCAAAATAAATGCAAATAAAGAAAAAATATTTAAGGTGACACCAAAGAAAGGCATCAACAAAAATGCCCCCATAAAGCTCACAGGGATCCCAATAAATACCCAGAAAGCAATTGCTGGGCGCAAAAACAAAGTCAGCAAAACCAAGACCAACACACCGCCTTGCAAGGCGTTAGTGAGCAAGATACTTAAACGCCCTTTCACAATTTCAGAATCATCATCCCAATAATCAACAAAAATACCTTGTGGCAAGTGTGCTTGCTGTTGGTCGATATAAGTACGCACGATTTCTGCCACCTGCAAAGCACTTTGGTCTCCTACTCGGTAGACATCCAGCATCACAGAGGGATAACCATTAAAACGGCTACGGCTTTTTGCTTCTGTAAATGTATCCTCAATCTGTGCTAATTCTCCCAAGGTCAACACATAACCATTTGCCAAAGTAGCCACAGGTAAGCGTGCAAATTCATCTTTATGATAAGCAATTCCTAGACTACGAATACTGATATCACCTTGCGCACCTCGTATCATGCCAGCACTAAAGTCTTGCGCATACGCGCGGATTTGTTCTTGTACTTCTTGTAAACTCAATCCATATTGACGCAGCTTATCTTGTGCAATATAGAGATTCACTTCATAAGCAGGTGCGCCATCAAACTCAACTTGAGTAATCCCCTGCTCTGCTAACAAACTGGTTTTCACTTCTTGCGCATATTGGCGCAACTCTAGTTCAGAGACATTGCCATACACGGCCACACTAATAACTTCACGTTTGCGGCTGGCCAAACTGGTTAATGGGCGTTCTGCTTCTGTCGGCAAACTATTGATGGCATCGACACGCGCTTTCACCTCGGCTAACACCTCTTGTGGATCATAGCCATCTGCTACCTGTAACGTGATACTCGTGCTCCCTTCAACCGAACGGCTGCTGATCTCTTCAATCCCTTGCAAATCAGCCAAAGCTTGTTCTATAGGTAAAGCAAGGCTTAACTCAGCATCAGCAGGTGTTGCACCTCGTAAGCTTACCCGGACACTAATGGTCTCTGCGGCAAAACTCGGGAAGACTTCTAAAGGAATACGATAAGTCAGTGAAGCCAAGCCCAAACCCAACAAGGTCAGCATCAGCAAATTGGCGGCAACATGGTTACGTGCAAACCAAGCAATCATGGTTGATTTCCTCTTTCAACATCTGTTGTAGCAAGCTGCACCGGCATCCCTGTCGTCACCTGCCCTAAAGGACTAACAACCATCAAATCCCCCGGAGTAAGCTGGGTTTGATAAGTCGCAAGATCTGCAATCACGGCTTCTTGTGGTCCTTTCCACAGCACTTGGATAGGGTGTTTGATCAGTACTTGTTCACGCACCAAATAAATAAAAGTGTCCTCATGTAGATAAGCACTAGGGACCACCCAGACTTGCTGTAAAGGGCGGCTGGCGACTTGCACTTGCACCTGCTGCTGTAAGCGAGGTAAAGGTACTTGCGGATTAGCCGCTTGCGTGAGGATCAAGACCGCTTGCAAGGTTTGGGTATTTGGCTCAATTTGTGGCTCAATATACTGCAAATGCGCTGACCAAGTGTGTTGGGTATCGGGATCTCGAACTTGCCAGACAGTACCTGCTTCTGGCAGCCAAGTTTCCTCTTGCAAACGCAAATTAAAATGCACACGCATCTTGTCGGTACGGTACAAGCTGGCAAGTACCTCCTGCGTGCTTAAGGTATCGGCTAAATCAACAGTGACCTCATACAAGCGCCCTGCATAAGGCGCACGAATTTGTGTACGTTCTAGGTTGAGTTGTGCCACCTCAACCGCGGCTTTTGCCGCCACCAATTCAGCTTGTGCAGTTTCTATTTGCAGTTGTAAACGGATACGTTTGGGAGCAATTCCAGAACGGCCTAAATTCTCCCAACCGGCCTGCGCATCCTCACTTTGTGCTTTCAGCTCATCCAGTGTTTGGCGTGCACGTGCCCAAGCCGCCTGCGCCTGTGCCAAAGCCAATGCATATTCACTGGTTTCCAAATGCAGTAATACCTCACCAGCCTCCACTTGCGCACCTGAATGCCAGTTCTCACTCACTGCCACAATACGTCCACCCACTTGGGCTTTTAAACGCGTTTGTTGCGCGGCTTGTACTTGTGCAGGCCAACTTAAGGCCACTTGATAATCTTGCGGCTGGAGTGCTTGCACCTGCACACTAACAGCAGGTATCTTTGCTTGGCTTTGACGAGTGATTTTAGGTGGATTTTGTAACAAAAAATAACTTATACTGACAAACACACTCAGTACTAACCAAGGTAACCAATACCTTTTTCTGCGCTGACCTGTCGCTTGATGCATATTCAAGTCCTTATTAATCAAGATTTATCAACACGCCTATACTAAAAGAGCTTGCAAAAGATTCAGGTAAATTTTACGTTTCTTTACTTTTTTACTCTCAATGCTTTTGGATAGGTCTACCCTAGATAAAATGCTACTTTTCTTGACATAGATTCATTTGAAAGTCAGATTAATAGATAAACTCTGTTACCTATTTTTGACTCAATAGCTCATCCTGCGATTTTTCTGCTGACTTGATGCTCCTTCTTTTACCTGCTGAGAGATTTTTCCTATGGCACTGAAAAAAAACCCTTCGCAAACGCCTAGCAAAGCCAATCAAGCTGATAATCCACAAGATTTAGCTGCACGACGTTTAGCCGAGCAAAAACGCCGCCACGCACGCACCCTTGCTAAACAGCAACAAGCAGCAGAACGCGTTGCCAGTGCCTCCCAACAACTCGCTGCAGGGATTACGCAAGCGGCACGCGCACGAGACCAACTCAGCCTTGCGGTACAAGAAATCGCCACAGGTGCAGAAGAATCTGCCTCCGCCAGCCACGAAAGTTTAGAAGCGGTGCGCAGCATTGCGACTCAGATGGCCACGCAAACAGACAATGCGAGAATCTCACGCGAACGAGCACAAAATGTCTCTAAAGATGCTGAGTCGGCTAGCCTAAAAATTGGTGGCCTTGTTGAAAATCTCAACAGCACCGCAGAACGCCAACAATGTTCTGCACGTTTAATGAGCACTTTGGAACAACAAGCCAATGCCATTAATGATGCTGCCCGCCAAGTGATGCGTATTGCAGATCAAACCAACTTATTAGCGTTAAATGCTGCGATTGAAGCAGGGCGAGCAGGGCGTCACGGTAAAGGCTTTGCTGTTGTTGCAGATACCGTGCGTACTTTGGCAGAAGCCTCCGAAAAAAATGCGACCGATATCACAGAGTTAGTCAATGAGATTCAGCAAAAAACGGCAACTGCAGGCCAAGCGGTTAAACAATCTGCTGATCTTGCTCTAGAACAAGCCGCTATGGGTGAAGATGTCAGCAGCCAATTTAAAAGCATCCTCGCGGATATGCTGCATGTGACCCAAGCGGCGCAACAAATTGATGAAATTATTAAAAACTCTGAACTTGCCATCACAGATTTGCAACAAGGTTCAGAAGCCATTGCAGCCGCAGCTGAACAACAAGCAGCGGCGGCCGAGCAAGTGGTAAAAACACTGGATGAACAAGGGCAAGCCCTCTCAGGTGCAGAAGCCGCTACTAACGAGTTAGAAGATATTTCCGACGAGTTGCGCAATAGCACAGATATTGCAAAAAGTGCGGAAGGCGTTGCCTCTGCGGCAGAAGAATTAGCTGCCTCTGTAGAAGAATTAAATCGTGGCGCACAGGAAATTGATTCTGCCTTGAATGAAGTGCTCAGCGGATCAGAGCAAAGTGCCTCTGCCACTGAGCAAGCACTCGGTGCGATTAATCGTATTGAAAGCAATACGAAAGATATTGATGAACGCACCTTAGATACACTCAAACGTGTGCAAGCCATTTCCGAGCGCATCAGCAATAACCGTGATCGTGTAAAAAGTATGCTTGATGGCATTCGCGAGAATCTCAGCGTGGCTGAAAGCAACCTGCAAGATATTCTTTCTATTCAAAAACTCAATCGCCAAATTGATAAAATCACCAATTCAATTGCTAATATTGCAATTAAAACCAGTATGTTAGCAGTTAATGGCGCCGTCGAGGCAGCACGCGCAGGGGAATATGGCAAAGGCTTTGCAGTGGTCTCTGGGGATATTCAAAACCTTGCTGATGATGCTGCCAGCAATGTCGAACAAGTCCAAGAATTAGTACGTAACATTCAAGATCAGGCCAATATGGTAGAGCGTGATTTAGAAGAAGCTCTCAAACGTGCCCAACAAGAAGTCACACGCGCTGAAACAGCCATGCTGGATATTGATAGTATCGAAAACGCGCAAAAAGATTTGTTAAAAAGTAATGAATATACTCAAGCCGCTTCGGTAGAAATAGCTACCGCAATTACCCAGGCCAAAAAAGGGATGGAGCAAATTTCTGCTGCGACAGAAGAAGCCGCCGCCAACGTACGTCAAGCTTCGGTTGCTGCCACGCAACAATCTCAAGGTGCTGAAGAGTTAGCAGCTGCTATCGAAGAAATCGCTTCTATCGCTGATGAAATCCAAAGTAACTAGGATTAAAAGGGGGAATTTATGCACACGACCCCGTATGCATCCACAGCGCAAGCTGAGCCAGTTTCTGAAGATTCCAGCCCTGACTTAGAAGCCGGTGCAGATGAACAAAGTCATCAATATGTCACTTTTGCGTTAATGCAAGAGTCTTTCGCGATTCCTATGAGCCGCGTTTTGGAGATTGTACGTTTTCCAGAACCAGTCCAAGTGCCCTTAACGCACCCTAGCTTGCTAGGTTTGGCTAGTTTTCGTGGCACGGTCGTCCCTATTTTGGATCTGGGCGATATTTTAGGGTTGGGAAAACGCCAACTTACTGATGCAAGCCGTGTTCTCTTAATTGAAGTCGGTCATGCACTCGGAATTGTGGTCGATCGTGTCGAACGCGTGACTGACCTTGCTGCGCATCAAATTCAAAGTACCCAAGATTTTGCCTCTTTACAGCATGAAGCGGTATTATCTGGTGTCTATCGTGAGCATGGCGGCCATGTCATTCAGCTATTGGATATTGAATCTCTAATTCAAAGAGAATTCAGCCATATGCTAAAAACCACGTCTTTGGATGCTAACAATCATTTTAGTCTGCAAGAAATACGCGAAGAGCAAGAAGACGAGGAGCTCACCCAACTAGTCAGTTTTATGATTGATGCGCAAGAATTCGCGTTTCGTCTTACCGATGTTCAAGAAATTATCCGACCACCACGGAAGATTAATTTACTCCCCAATACAGCGCACCATGTGATGGGCTTGATCACCTTGCGTGAGAATACCTTTCCGCTATTTTCAATGCGCCGCTTATTTGCAATGCCAGACCCTTGTACCTTGGAAGAGCAAATGCTCGTTGTACTGCGTCATGGCAGCGCACGCTTAGCATTAATGGTCGATCAAGTGCGTGAGGTGGTACGGATTCACGAAGAACAGTTAGAGCCTATGCCGGCAGTGCTCCACCATCAAGGGAATAATGAGGAAATCGAAGCCTTGTGTCGTTTAGATGCAGGCGAGCGTTTAATTACCTTATTACATATTGCCCCCTTATTTAACAATATGCAGGCCTTATTAGAAGACACGGCACCTGCTGCTTTCAATGAGAGCCAGACAATGGATGATCCACAAACTTTAGAAAGTGACAGCGAATATCTCACGGATGAATGCCAACTTGTGGTGTTTGTGCTCAATACGCAGCTGTATGGATTATCCATCGATCAAGTTCAAGAGATCACCCGCTTACCTGAACAACTTTATCGTGTCCCTAAATGCCCTGAGTTTATCGACGGCATGATCAATTTACGCGGTACCGTTTTACCTGTGTTAGATATGCGCAATCGCTTTGGAATGGCACGCGCCCAACCTAGCGAGCGCCAACGCATTATTGTACTTAATATCAATAACTTGCTTACCGGTTTTGTGGTTGATGAAGTCAATGCCGTCATGCGGATTCAGCGTAGCCGCATTGAACAAGCACCGCATTTATCCAGCGAACAAGAACGACTTTTAGGTCAAGTGGTCCGTTTACCTGAGCAAAAAACCCTGATCCAACTCATAGATCCTTATGAACTCATGAGTAACGAAGAACAAGCATTGGCAGCTGCCAGTGCGAAAACCTCTTAATTTTAGTAAGCAACAGCCTAGCCTCTGGGCTGTTGCAAGCCAGTTCATAAGCTAATCAAGTAGGAAGCATATAGGATGAGCATTCGCTTATTAATCGTGGACGATTCCGCTTTGATGCGTAAGCAACTCAGAAATTTTTTTACTCAAACCGGTGACTTTGAGCTGATCAGTGCGCGTGATGGTATCGATGCCCTAGAAAAAATAAAAACTCATCCCCCTGATGTGATTACTTTAGATATTAATATGCCGAATATGGATGGTTTGACTTGTTTAAGCCACATTATGGCGCATCATCCTTGTCCTGTGATTATGCTATCTTCTTTAACAGAAAAAGGCGCTTTAGCCACCTTTGAAGCTTTGGAGCTTGGTGCTTTTGATTATGTCAGCAAACCTGATGGCACCATGTCACAAAACCTAGAACGCATTTTTCCAGAACTTTTACAAAAAATTCACGCTGCTTTACAACAAAAACCCAAAACAGCTAAACAATTGCGTTCGCGTTTACGTTTACAACAAACCCGCAGCCAGCCACTAGAAAAAACGACTCCCTCTCGCATATTTACCAAGGAGCAAGGCCAGGCTAAGGCGCAAACTCAAGCCAGTGCACGAACACAAAGACGTGCATTCAACCAAGATAAAAAACTTGTGCTCATTGGTGTTTCTACGGGGGGGCCTGGGACTTTAGAAGCGATTTTGCAAGGTCTACCTGCGAACTTTCCTTACCCAATTGTGGTTGCGCAACATATGCCCGCACGCTTTACCCAAGTTTTTGCAGATCGCCTAAATCGTTCGTGTCTTTTACCTGTACAGGAAGTTTCTAGCCCTTGTGCGCCGGAAGCAGGTCATGTGTACATTGCTCGCGGTGATGCGGATTTACGTATTAGCAAACGAGGCACACAAATTCGTTTATTAAGCGTACCTTCACATAGTGAATACCTCTGGCATCCTAGCGTATCTTTGATGGTTGCTTCTGCATTAGCAGTTTATCGCCCTCAAGATTTAATTTGTGTGCAATTAACCGGTATGGGACATGATGGTGCCAAAGAAATGGCACAGGCCAAAATGCAAGGGGCGCGCACCTTGGCCGAAAGCGAAGAAACTGCGGTTGTTTTTGGCATGCCACGCGCCCTAATCGAACAACAAGGCGCCACCTGTATTCTTCCTAACCATGAAATCGCCCAACAATTGATTCAATGGGCAAGCTGTTAATCGAGGTCAAGTGATGGCACTAAAACGTGTGCAAACTCATGTTCAACCAACGAGCGTCGCCACAGCGGATGCAGCTCAAGGTGATCAAGCACCAGACTGGCAAACCTTGATTGCACATTTGCAGGATCCTCAAGCACACACAAGACGCTGGGCCGCACGTGAATTAGCCAATTTCGTGCATAGTGTCCCCCATTTGTTCACCCAACTAGATCGAGAAACAGACCTAAAAGTACAAGAAGCGATTTTCTGTTCACTGCAAAGTCTTGGCGGTCCACAGGTCGTGGAAGGCTTGATTGCACGCTTAAACTCAGATGATGCGGGTATTCGCAATACAGTCATTGAAATATTACAAACCTTGCCGGAAGAGGTCGCACCACATATTCAAGATTTACTTGCCCATACCAACCCAGATATTCGCATTTTTGCGATTGATATTTTGCAATTACTTGCACACCCATGTGCACCTGAATGGTTATTGCATGTGCTTGCACAAGAGCAACATCCTAATGTTCTTGGAACGGCGATTGATCGTTTGCTTGAATTGGGAACACCGGAAATGCTTCCTCAACTGAACGCATTGCAAGCGCGTGTTGCTCAAACACCTTATTTAAAATTTGCCCTTGATGCAGCCATTCAACGTATTGAGGACACCAGTAATGCCGGCTAGTGTACTGCAAATTACCGATGCAGAGTTTGCACGTTTTCGAGATTATTTTTACCGGCGCACAGGTATTTATTTCGAAGACAGTAAAAGATATTTTGTTGATAAACGTTTATTAGAACGCATGCGCCACACTGAGTATTATAGCTTTCGTAGTTATTTCACTTTTATGCGTTTTCAGGCTTCTGGACAAGAGTTTCAGCAACTGGTCAATTGTATGACAGTGAATGAAACTTATTTTATGCGCGAGCGTTATCAATTTGAATGCTTAGTTGAAGAAACTTTAAATGAAATTGTTCAATATCCTCAAAATAAGGCACGAACTTTACGTATTTGGTCGATTCCATCAAGTACAGGTGAAGAACCTTACTCAATTGCCCTGTCTTTACTGGAATACTGGCCTTTAATCGAACAAGTTGATGTCGAAATTGTTGCCTCAGATATAGATACTCATGTCTTAGATCGTTGCCGGCGCGGATTATATTCGGACCGTTCTTTAATGCATATTTCGCAAGATATTCGCGATAGATATTTTCTCCCTAAAGGCGCGAATCAATGGCAACTTTGCCAAGATATTCGTGACTCTGTACTTTTTACTCAGGTCAACTTAGCTGATCTAGCACAAACGCGAGAATATCGCCATTTTGATATTATTTTTTGTCGCAATCTCTTGATTTATTTTGATGAGCCTGCACGTCGGCGCGCTGCTGAAGTCTTTTATGATGCCTTAAATCCTGGAGGCTTTATTTTCCTTGGACATTCAGAATCTATGAGCCGTATCTCGTCCTTATTTAAAGTACGTAAATTTAATAAGGCTCTGGCTTACCAGAAGCCACTTGATTAGGAGTCTGGGTAATGAAGCAAGTATTAATTGTGGATGATGCGGTCACAGTACGCCTTTATCACAGGCACTTAATTACTGAGTTAGGTTATCCTACCTCAGAGGCTGAAAATGGCGTTGAGGCGCTAGAAAAAGCGATGCAAGCTTCTTTTGCGCTCATGCTAGTGGATGTCAACATGCCCAAAATGGATGGCTACCGCTTTATTGAAGAAGTACGCAAAAACCCTGATTTACAAAGTATACCTATTATTATGATTAGCACAGAATCCGAAGCGAAAGATATTCAAAAAGCTTATAGTGTTGGTGCTAATTTTTATTTAATTAAGCCCACAGATCCCAAGCGTCTACAAGACTTGGTGACTCTTATTTTGGGTCAGTCAAAGCAAGAAATTTAGGAGACGCTTGATGAATCCTTTATTAATTTCTTTTATTAATGAGTCACGCGATAATCTAGAAGTCGCCAGCCGCAGTTTGCTTGCCTTGGAACAAAATCCCCAAGACAGCACAGAGTTAGATGATCTTTTTCGGGCCATGCATACCATTAAAGGCTCCTCTGGCTTATTTGATGATTTTAGCGCTTTGACTAAAATGCTCCATCTTGCAGAAGAAGCTTTAGATAAATTGCGCGATGGCTTGTTCCAACTCACCAGTGAACAAACTGATTTACTTTTATCTGCTATGGACGTGTTGGCGACTTGGCTTGATGAAGTCGAACAGCAAGAACATCCAAGCGTGGAAATGGTAAAAAATGCGCAAAACTTGAGCCAAAAATTAAAACAGGGATTTCAGCAAACGCACACGTCAGCAGAAAACACACCAGCATCTCAGGCAGGCAACAAAGCACTAGATTCTGCTCCAACACAAACCAACTCAATAGCGGCCCAAGCGATCACTTGGGGCGCAGGACAGACAAGTTGGTTGGCACAAGTGCCAAACAAGGTACGCCAACAAGCCGCTACCTCTTTATTAGCGCAGCAAGCAATTTACGCTTTACGTTTTCGCCCAGATCCACAATGCTTTTTTCAAGGTCAAGACCCCTTCCATATGGTGCGCCATGTGCAAGGTTTGCTGTGGTATGGGGTTTGCCCGCAGACACCTTGGCCAGATTTAGTCGATTTGGACCCTTATCAGTGCGTGCTGGATTTTTATTTACTTGTACAAGCACCACATCAAGCAATAGAAGATCACTTTCGTTATGTGATCACAGATATTCAGTGGTTAGAATTAGATGCCACAACCCTGATTTTCCCCACAGGGGAACCATTAGAAACGCCTATCTATCAGTCCTTTGTTGAAGAGCTTCCACAACTAGTTCAAGCCAATGACTGGCAAGGACTTAAAGAACGTACCCAAGTCCTTAGTGAACTAGGAAGTGGGCTTTTACAAGCGCATGCGGCCTTAGATTGGCTGGATTGGGCACTTGCCCATGCCTCCGTATGGCCAATTGCAGATTACCGCCGACTTTTAGTTTATTTAACAGGCTTTCTCCTCACGGAGGAAGATGATTACTTGCAACCTGCGCTAGATAATCTTTTACAAACAGAGGCTCCAACCTCTGCCAGCCCAAGTTGTATTCAAGATCATCACCTCCTCGTCTTGGAGATTTTACAAGCCCAGCAACATATGCTGTCTTTACCCAAAACACCAGAGACGCTCACCGGTGCAATTCAAGCAAGTGCTTGTGTACTTGAAAGCTTATTCGCAAAGGATCCAGCACAAAGCCAGCATTTACAGGCAGCCAAGCAAGCGGCACTTGTGCAACAAACGACTGAGCCCTTACTAACCTGGCTAGCACCTCTGCTAGATACTTGGGCACCTGTGCCCCCTAACTGTGATCAGCAAGTGGATGTCAATGAAAATACGCTTCCCGCAAAAGCCCAGCAGGTGGCGGAAGTCCACAAAGCCTTAGATGCCCATATTCGCGAAGCACCGACTCACAAATCTATTCGCGTCGATCAAAAACGCATTGATGATTTAATGACCCTTGCCGGCGAGCTGATTGTTGCCAAAAATGCTTTGCCTTATTTGACCCAACATGCACAACAAGGGATGTCTGCAGCCGAGCTCGCTAAGGAAATTAAAACCCACTATGCCAATATAGATCGTATTGCTGATAGCATTCAAAGTACGGTCATGGCTGCACGTATGATCCCAGTTTCTACTGTGTTTCAACGTTTTCCACGCCTGGTACGCGATTTAAGCCGCAAGCTTGATAAGCAAATCGAGTTACATTTAGAAGGCGAAGAAACCGAAGCAGATAAAAATGTGATTGATGCACTCGCAGATCCTCTAATCCATTTAATTCGTAACAGCTTGGATCACGGCATTGAAAATACTAGCGAACGCCAGGCAGCTGGCAAACATCCGGTTGGGCAAATTATTTTGCGTGCGCTCCCGATGGATGATCAGGTCTTGATTGAAGTGATCGATGATGGTCGTGGTATTGATAGTGAAACACTCAAGTTAAAAGCTTATCAAAAGGGTTTAATTGATGAAGCCCAACTTGATAGCATGAAAGAACAGGAAGCCTTGCAATTAATTTTTGCCGCGGGTCTTTCGACTGCACAAGCTGTTTCTGATATTTCCGGCCGTGGGGTTGGCATGGATGTGGTGCGCACCAGCATTTTATCAGCAGGTGGCCAAGTACAAGTTGCCAGCCAAGTAGGTCAGGGAACACAGATTCGCATCCTGCTACCACTGTCTATGGCAGTCGCTCGAGTTATGGTGGTGGAAATCCATCAACAGATCTATGGTATTCCCATGTCTGTCATTCGTGAAACTGTGCGTGTACCAAGAGAAAAAATTCGCTATATCAAGCAAGAGGAAGTGGTTGTACTGCGCGAACAAGTCATCCCTTTAAAACGTATGCGGGATTTATTGGGCTTACCTGCTGCAGACACCCAAAAATTGGCAGAAGAAGCGGTTTTAGTGGTTGAGATTGGCCAGCAAGCACTTGGCTTAGTGATTGATGATTTCCATCAAGGCATCGACATTGTGCAAAAACCTTTAGAAGGTGTCATGGCAGGATATACCTACTATTCAGGCACTGCCTTGATGGGTGATGGGCGCGTTTTATTAATTTTAAACCTTGCAGCTCTACTTGATCACAGGCTCTAACATCGCAGCTTATCCGAGGAAAACATCATGGCCATTCGCTATACGCCTGAATGCGTTTATATTGAAGCCCTAGCCAGTGTCGAAGATGCAGAAACTTTACTAGACTGGCTTTTACAACATCCGCAAGCCAAACTGGATATCAGCGCTTGCCAGCATCTACATGCTGCTGTATTACAAGTCATTTTAGCTGCGCAAACCCCTGTCATTTTACCTAAAGACCAGACACAAACAGATGATTATTGCCATACAGCAGGGTTACAATGGGCGCTCACCAGCTTACTCAGTCTTGAAACCTAATCGACCCAAGCATCATCAGCTGCAAGTTAACGGAGGCAGTCAAGCAAATCGTCATTTTTTAAGCGATCTGCTTACGAATATTTATGATTATCGCTATTGCCAATCGTAAAGGTGGTACAGGTAAAACGACCACCAGCGTCAACCTTGCAGCTGAGTGGGGGCGTCAAGGTGCCCGAGTTTTGGTCATTGACTTAGACACTCAAGGTCATTGTGCACTCGGCTTAGGGTGTGCGCATAAGCGCCCTGCCAATGCATGTATACACACAATTTTTCGTCATGCGCATACCGAATTACCCTCTCTTATTGAATCTACCCCTGTAACAGGTGTGGATTTGCTTGCTGCAGATACTCGTTTTGATGGACGGGGCTTAGAGTGGGGGGTCGATTGTTTATACCAATGCCTTCAACGCGACCACTTAATCAGTGCTTATACGCATATTATTATTGATACGCCACCTACTTTAGATGCTGTCCTCATTAATGCTTTAACTGCTGCAGATGGTGTTGTTCTGCCTTTAATTCCACATCATCTTAGTGAAGTGGGTGCGTTACAACTTGCCCAACTTATTTATAAGGTGCGCTCTAGCTATAATCCACGCCTTAAATCTATAGGTATATTACCGATTATGCTAGATGCACGCCTTAATTTACATCGGCAAGTACTTGATAATCTTATTAAGCATTTTGGTCAAGCACGTATATTGCGTGGCATACGTTCCAATATCCGTTTAGCAGAAGCTTTTGCAGCCGCACAACCTGTTTGTTATTTCTCACCACGCAGCCCAGGTGCGATGGATTATCATTTACTCTCTAAAGAGCTTGCTTCTTTATGGGAAGCTCACTTCTAAATTGCTTGTATTTTTTTTAATGTTTATCAATAATACATAAATTAATCTATTACCAAGTTTTTTATTCACGGGCATATTTTCTTTACGGAGGAATTTGTATGAAAAAAATTTTTATTGTCGACGATTCTGCGACTATTTTACTTAGCTTAACCAACATTTTAAAACAGGCTGGATTTCATGTAGAATCGGCTAAAAATGGCCAAGAAGCACTGCAAAAATTATCCACAGGTGGCAAACCAGATCTCATTATAACTGATATTAATATGCCTATTATGAATGGCATTGAATTAATCAAATCTGCCAAAGCTTTACCTGGATTTAGATTTGTTCCTATTCTTGTATTAACAACAGAATCACAACAGGCAAGACGCCAAGAAGCAAAAAGTGCAGGCGCCGCCGGCTGGTTGGTTAAACCCGTATCGGGTTCCGACTTGCTCAAAGTGATTAAAGAGGTTGTCCCAGGAGCTTAATGTGAAGCATATCCCGCTAGGTTTAGCTTTCTATTTAGTAGCAATTATCGTTATGGCGCATGGGATAGCGCCTTTACTGGCTCAAATTACCCCTCTGCCTGCAACTTTGATCAGCATGATCACAGCTGGAGGCTTGCTTGGTTTAGAGGCTTATCGCACCTTTAAAAAATACAAAGCGCAAGCCGCAATACAGCCCGAACCACAAAAAACGATCACCCTAGATACACAAGCTTGCAGCCAAGGTTTAAATGCACTTTGTGAGCAAGATCAACTCGCACAAAGCCGATTAAATGAAAGCATTCAATTCACTGAAAATGCCGCTTTTGAAATTATCGAGCGCTTATCCCATATTAACGAACTTGCAGAAGATCTCACACGATATTTAGATGTTGCCAGCGGGCAAAGCGAACAGATGCAAGCATCAATGGAAGAAAGTGCACATGTTATCAATGAACTTTCTGGATTTATCCATACTTTACCTGAACATATTAAACGACAACAAAGTGACTTTCATTTACTAGGTCAGCGTGTCATTGATTTAAACTCCCGTGTCGATTTGATTCATGAAATTAGTAAACAAACCGATTTGCTTGCACTCAATGCAGCTATTGAAGCAGCGCGCGCAGGTGAAGCAGGGCGTGGCTTTGCCGTGGTTGCTAGTGAAGTGCGTGTTTTGGCTAGTAAAGCAGCAGAAGCAGCCTCTCTAATTGGTCACGGCATTAAAGAAGTGCATAGCTCTGTTAATGCTTACATTGGAGATGAAGTTGACCAACGCCTTAATAAAGATATTGAAGAAGTCACTCGTCTTATGAATCTAACCCGTGAGCTCAATAGTGGCTATATTGATATGCGACAATTTTATCGCATGTTATTAAGTGTTGTTATTACACATAATGATCATCTAAATAAGGAAGTCAATGATGCGTTAGGCAGCATTCAATTCCAAGATGTCATACGACAGATTGTCGAACGGTTACAATTTTCTTTTAATGAGCGCCAGCAAGTATTAATCCGTATTTTAGAGCAATTAGAGAGCCATCAGCAGGTTGATTGGCACGTATTACAAGAAGTTGCACAGGCCTATGCTCAAGCAGAAGATGCTCACCTGTCTTTATCCGCACCTGACCTAGATGAAGATCCTCGTCAAGGCAATACCTCTTCTCAAGGGGCACGTATCGAACTTTTTTAAACTTGGATGGAACAGATGGCAAATATTTTATTAGTTGATGACGACCAACAATTCAGGTATACAGTTAAACAGATGCTCTCTTTAGATGGTCATCAAATTATAGAAGCGAGCGATGGCCAAGAAGCGTTAAGCAAACTTAATGCACAAACACACTTGGTTATTACAGATATTTGTATGCCTAATATAAATGGTGTTGACTTAATCCGTCAATTAGTCAGGCAACATCCTAAGCTTGCTATTATTGGTATGTCTGGTGGCCAACGTGTGTTATCAAGTGATTTTAGTTTAGCTTCTGCACGTTCTGTAGGGGCGCATCATTTGTTAAAAAAACCTTTTCGCATGCAAGAATTACGCACCTTGGTCAATCAAGCTTTAACAGAAGGACGTTAACTTTATAAGGAGGTAAATACTGATAAATATTTGGAGTCAGCATCATGAAATATGCGTATTTTAATCAGCTTTCTTTAAAATCCTTATTTCATGATGTAGATACGCTAGTTATCGCTACTGATAAACGTCTCAATATCATTTATGTCAATCCTGCCTATTGTACGGCAACAGGTTACACCTGTGAGGAAATCTACCAACATCCAGCTCATTTTTGGTTAGCACAAGTTCGATCAGATCAAAGCTTTCCTATTATTTTCAAAAGTATCCATCGACATCAAATCTGGCAAGGACAACTGACTGGCCAGCGTAAAGATACAAGTTTATGGCATCAAAGTACCAGTATTAAAAAATTATTAGACTCTCAAGGGCATCACCTTGGCTATATCTCAATTGGACAAGATATTTCCTCACGCCTTCTCTTCGAAAAAAATACGAATCGTCTTGGTCGATTAGAGGCTTTAGGTCATTTATTAGCTGGACTGACACATGAATTTAATAATCTATTTGGTACCATCAATGGCTTAACTGAACTTAATCTTGCTCTTAGCCAACCTCAAGATCCTTTATATAAAAATTTACAACAGACATTATGTGCAGGTACAAGGGCAGCTCGATTACTTGAGCACCTTGACATTCTCAATCCTGATAACCAAAAAACACCTAATACAAAAATAAAAAATTTAAATCAGTTGGTCTACAAAACACAAGCCATTGTACAGGATATGCTTGGGGAAGAGATTCATTTTTCGATGAATTTACATCAGCATTCTTTACCTGTTTCTCTTGATGCTCATGGTTTTATTCAAGTACTTGTTAACCTAGTACGTAATGCAAAAGATGCTTTAGCTAGCCAAAATTTACCAAAATTTATCATTTCTACACAAATTAAAACCTTTAATTTCATTGAAACGCATCAAAGCAAAAACTATGCTGTAATTAGTTTTTATGATAATGGTTCTGGTATCTGCCCAGAAATTCAAACACGTATTTTCGATCCTTTTTTTACAACAAAAGATATTGGTAAAGGTACAGGCTTAGGTATGAGTTTAGTCAATCAGTTTGTTACCCTGCATCAGGGCTTAATTGAAATTGATTCACGGCCAAATAAATACACAGATATTCGATTACTTTTCCCCTTACAAAGGCAGGATAATGTTGCAAACACCTGATAAATCTAAGGATCCTTTAAGGATATTACTTGTTGAAGATGATCCAATGCAAAGGTATCTAATTCAACACTTTCTTGCGGAGCCTGACTATAAAGTATTTACCACAAGCACTGCAGAGGAGGGTTTAAAGCTGTTATCATTACAGCGTATAGATTTTGTACTTATGGACGTCCACCTGCCTGGCATGAATGGTTTTGAGGCGGTACGTCAAATTCGTACTTTAGATGCACATCATTGGCGGCCTATTATGATGGTAACGTCCAATGACACAGCGGAAGACTGGGAAAATGCCACACGCTATGGTGCAGATGATTACTTAGTCAAGCCTTTAGAAAAACACAAATTACTTAATAAGATACATATTTTACATAGATTATATCTTGCCTATCACAGGCAACAAGAAGATAAAAAAATTCAAGCGCTTGGGCATTTTGCGGCAGGTGTTGCCCACGATTTTAACAATATTACAGCAACCATTAGTGGTTATGCTGAGATGCTGCAAGAAGAGTTAAATCCAGAGTCTTTTTCTTATCAATGCAGCCAAGAAATCATTCAATCTGTTAAAAAAGCACGAAACTTAATTAATAGTTTACTTTTATATGTGCGTGAAGAACCTATAGACTTTCAGCCTTTACAAGCAAGCTTACTTATAGAAAAGGTTGCACAAACTGCGCGAATTAAAGCACGTGATAAGGTTAATATTAAAGTTAATATAGAAGAAGCTGCGTACTCTACATTCATCCAAGCAGATGCAACCCAAATAGAAAGAGTTTTAGATAATTTGGTCGTGAATGCTTTAGATGCTATGCCTAAAGGGCAATTAACGCTTGGACTACGCCTCTGTAAAAGTACACATGCAGACGGCAGCCGCCAACTTGCTATCAGTGTTGAAGACCAAGGAGAAGGTATCTCACCGGAGCATTTACGCAATATCTTTGATCCTTTTTTTACTACCAAGGATATTGGGCAAGGTTCAGGTTTAGGTCTCTCTATTGTCAAAGGTATTATTGAGGCCCATCGAGGTAATATAAACGTCAGTAGTCATGTTGGTTTGGGTACTTTATTCACCATTTTTTTACCTATTATGGAATAATCTTTGGAGAAAAATAATGACTCATTTATTGTTAATTGATGATGATCAAGATCTACGCACCATGCTTTCTATGCTTTTGAATCGAGAAAATTACCAAGTGACTCAAGTCTCAGGCGTTGATGCTGGGCTTCAAACGTTAATAAAACATAACGACATCCAACTCGTTATCACAGATATTATGATGCCAGATAAAACTGGTGTTGAGGGCATCCCAGAAATATTAAAAAAAAGGCCTAATATAAAAATATTAGCTATTTCTGGTGGTGGCCGCACTTTAGATAAAGGCTTTTCTTTACAATCTGCCCGCTTGGTTGGTGCTCATGCTTTGTTAGAAAAACCTTTTTCCAAAGAACAGTTACTTAGCACAATAAAAAAACTCTTAAATACCTAGAGGTTTAAATGAAGGTTATTTGCTTTAATATTAATGGCATACGCGCACGTTTACACCAGATTGAATATTTAATTCAAACACATCAACCAGATGTGATCGCACTACAAGAAACCAAGGTACATGATGAAGCTTTCCCAATAGAAGCTATTCATGCCTTAGGTTACCAAGCTTATTATCATGGACAAAAAGCACACTATGGTGTTGCCTTTTTAAGCAAGCTTCCTCCGCATCAGCTGACAAAAGGTTTTTCCCAAGATACGCCAGAGGCACAAAAACGTTTAATTATAGGTGAATGGCTGACTGATCAGGGAAAAATCACCTTAATTAATGGTTATTTTCCTCAGGGAGAAAACATTAAGCATGAAACTAAATTCCCTGCGAAACGCCAGTTTTATGCCAATTTACAAAACTTACTACAAACAGACTATCATCCCCAAGATCTATTATTAGTCATGGGCGATTTCAATATTGCCATTACAGATGCTGATATAGGAATTGGTGAAGAAAATAAAAAACGTTGGCTGCGCACAGGGAAAACCAGTTTTCAGCCAGAGGAACGTGCCTGGATGCATCAGTTATTGAGTTGGGGACTCACGGATACTTTCAGGCATTTATATCCAGAATCACGTGATTTAAGCTGGTTTGATTATCGTAGTCGTGGGTTTGATGCTGAGCCTAAACGCGGACTAAGAATTGATACTTTTTTAGCCAGTCAACCGGTATTAGATCTTTGTACCCAAGTGACAATTGATTATCAGGCACGAGGGATGGAAAAACCTTCGGATCATTGTCCTGTAATTACAGAGGTTAATTTAAAGCTTCGTTAGTTAAAAAAGAAAGCCCCGCACTGGGGCTTTTTTTATTAATATTTAAATCGACGAATACTCATATCTAAAGTCTCAGCAAGCTGAGCCAGATCTTGTGATGCTTGGTTAACCTCTTGCGCACCATTTAAAGTATGATCACTAAGCTGATTAATTCTTAATAAATTCTGATTAATTTCTTCCGCAGTTGCCGATTGTTCTTCAGTTGCAGTAGCAATTTGCAAACCAATTTCATTAATCGCTTTCACTGCCTGCCCCACTTCTTGTAATGCTTGATAGGTTTGTTGTGCATCTTCATTGGTCGCTTGCACTTGTTTATAACTCAGCTGCATACTTTGATCTGCTTCTTGCACTTGATGTAATAACGTATCAATCAAGGTTTGAATTTTCCCTGTACTTTCTTGTGTACTCGCTGCTAAAGAACGCACCTCATCAGCAACCACAGCAAAACCCCGACCATGTTCACCAGCACGAGCCGCCTCAATCGCAGCATTTAGTGCCAATAAATTGGTTTGCTCAGCTACCCCACCTATGACATCTAAAATACCAACAATATTATCTGCCGCTTGACGTAATTGACCTATTCCTGTGCGGGTTTGCGTCACGCTTTGCATCAGTGCTTGCAAACGTTCTAAAGTGGTTTGCAGACATCGATGACCCTGATCAGTTAAAGTTTGTGAATTTTGTACAATATGTGCTGCATGCCCAGAATTCTCTGCAATTTCATGAATTGCCAAACTCATCTGATGCATTGCCACAGCTACTTGATCTGTCTGCTGAGATTGCGAATGCAAAGTGCTTTGACTACCTTGGGTAACACGTGTTAATTCTTCTGCAGCCTGTGCTAACTCACGTGCCGTCACATGACTTTGACTCACCAGAGCCTGCATACGCTGAACAAAATGGTTAAAAAGACTCGCAAATCGTGCGAGTTCATCTTTGCCCTCCACAGGTAAGCGCTGTGTTAAATCACCTTCACCTCGAGCAATATTATCTAACAATACTAAAGTTTGCTTTAATGGTTTTTTAATTGAAGCAGCAATCCATATAGAAAGTAATAGCATGGTCAGTGTTAAGGGGACTAAAATAACAACCACTTTGAGTATGACACGTTCAATTTGTTTCTCTACATCATCTAGATAAATCCCAGCGGCATAAATCCAGCCTTTATTCGCGTCTGTCATTAAATAAGTTAGCTTGGGTAATGCTTGAGCTTGCCCAGGTTTTGGCCAATCATACTGAGAAAACCCTTGACCTTCTTGGTTGGCTTGCTGAATCAGTCTTTTATAAAAAGTTTGCGATTTTACATTTTGTTCATTGGTATGATTAACCATAGGATGGTAAATAATATTTCCTTGCAAATCAGCAATCCAAATATAATTTTCTTCTCCTTGATATGAGAAGGTCATTTTAGCTGCTGCAGCTATCACCTCACGATCAGAAGCGCCTGCCTGATGCAAACCAACTAGGGTGTTTTTTGCCATTTGCACTAGTTGCTGTATTTTTAAATATTTTTCTTCTAAGATAGATTTGCGATATTCTGTCAGTGTTAAAGCCACCAATAAAATGCACATCAGAATAGCTAAACCAACAATGACTCGTAAACGTGTTTGAATCGCAAAATTTCTTAAAATATCTAACATACGCAATTGACTCATAAGTTAATGACAAGGATAAAACATGGCAAATGGATGCGGATTTTAAAGATTTAATTTTTTTTGGTAAGTAATCTTTTAGCTAAAAAATGTAACCACATTACACAAATATTATACCTAGGTGACAAAAATCCCCAAAACGTCTTTCATGAGCACTTTGGGGAAGCTTTCTCAGTGCCTTTGTATGCACAAATTTGCACTTATGTATCCGATTTTAGGTTTTCTCGGTATGCTCTGCTAACTTACGCGCTAAATCTTCTGGCGTACTTTGGCTTTCCTTTTCTTCCTCTACCACTGGGCTTTTTTCTGAAGAAGTCTCTTCTTCTGATACTGGCACGGGAATTTCTTCTCGCATATAACGTGCCACCCGTGCGCGATAGCTTGCACTTTTTTGCGCTTGCTCGCTCATACGACGAATATCACTCAGTACATCTAAATGCAATACCATCTGACGCACAGCGACTTGTTCTGTGACCCCTGCTTTTAATAACGCAGATTTTAAACTTTGATATTCTTTTTGTAAGCCTTGTAATGCCTGCGTGCAAGCGTCTGCATCAATTTCTTGTATACCCAGAGCCGCCTCGACTAAATCAACCACTGCACTACGATAACTAGCGACTTGTTTCGCTAAATCTTGTACTTCTATCGCTTTTAGCTCTGCTTGTTGTCGAGATAATTGTAAAGCTAATTCACCCATTTCTTGATAATAACGTGAAATCCGTAAAGCCTCCGGCAACAAATGATCCAAAGATTCAGGTAAGTGTTCACGTTGAATATGTGAACCAAACTCGCCAACAGCAACAACTAAACGTTGCAAGCTTTCTTGTTCCTGTAAAAGAATTTGTTCATTGCCACGACCTTCTGCACTTAAAATACTAATAATCATACGTTGAGTATGTTCACCAATACGATCTAGCTCTTTTAATAATGCGTGCATTGCCAAAACTGGCGTTTTTACTAAAGTATCATCTAAATAGCGTGGCCGTGCTTGATCATCTTCACGTGAACAAAAACGTTTTTCTAAAGCATTCACTAAAGGGGTTGTAAAAGGTAAAAGCAATAAAATACCTAATATATTAAAACAGGTGTGAAATAAAGCGAGAATAGCCGCAATATCTTGATCTCCACCTAAAGCTTGGGTACCCCATAATAAACCTTGTAATAACCAAGGCATAATTAAAAAAGCAACCACCCCTGTCACTAGGTTAAAAACTACATGCGCTGCTGCTACACGACGCGCGTTAGCTGTAGCACCTAAAGTGGCTAAAACTGCAGTTGAGGTGGTCCCTACATTAGCACCAATCACAATACAAGCCGCATCAGCTAAAGGGACAACACCGCCTGCAGCAGCCGTTAAGGTAAGGGCCATCGCCGCGCTGGATGACTGCATAAGAAATGTCAACCCGAAGCCTATACCAACAAAGATAAGCCGTGATGCCCAACCATCGCCCGCATATTCCGCCAAATTCACTTGAGCACTCATATCACCAAAAGTGCTTTGCAGGATATTTAAGCCTAAGAAAAATACCCCAAAGCCAGCCAAAGCTTCCCCCAAGGCAGCTTTGGTCTGATTGCCTACAAGCTTAAGTACCATCCCCAAAGCGACCATGGGCAAGGCTAAGGCTTCGATATCAAACTCCAGCCCAATAGCTACCACGAGCCAAGCGGTCATGGTGGTGCCAACATTGCTACCATAAATGATGGTCACTGCTTGTTTGAGCTGCATCAGACCAGCATTCACAAAGCCGATAGTTGCAACTGTCACTGCACCTGAAGCTTGTACTAAAGCAGTAATAAAAGCGCCTGACAGCAAACCACGTAATGTCGTTGCCGTACTTTTAGCAAGTACATCTCGTAAAGTATGCCCGGCAGCAAGGCGCAAACCCTCGGTCATCAACATCATGCCCAACAGGAACAAACCTATCCCGCCGGCAAGCTGTGCAATTACATCTGTATGCATGTTTGAACTCTCCTAATTCAAATACCTTCTCTCTTGCTGGAACTGGCTCACATGATAAACACACCAAGCCATCAGCTTAATGACACACTTTTTACTGCTTGTGTATACACACCCTGACTTGCAAGCAGATTAATTCTTGCAATTAACTCAATACGTTAGCAGCGACTTAGGCGAATGCAACTTTAATTTCATCAAATATTCATCAAGTTTTGAGTGTTACCCCCCTTGCTTTTCTCAAAATTTGTGTTACCTTTTTACTCAAATCAACTGAGGAATTTGATGATGAAAATCCTAGACTCTCGTGTATCAGATGAAATTCAAGCACTCGTCTTTGCCGTAGTGAGCGCCGCACTGGCCGGTATTTTTATCATGGAGCCAATACTTGTACTACCTGCATTAGTACTCGGTGTTCTGATGAGTGTCAGCTTCAGCGCATGGCGTTACTTGGTTGAACCCCATTTCAATTCAACGCAGGCGGCTTAATCACAGGCGGCGTGCCGGTACCTTTTTGTTTGTTCTCCTGTTCCATCTCCGCTTGTTGACCTAGATTCAGCACCCTGCACTGATCTAGCGTCTTGTAAGCCTTAGGCAGTCTTTCTTATTAAGAAGACTGCTTTTTTTATATGTCACTACTTGCATATCTTTTTTATTCTCCTGCAAAAATACAACTTAAGTTGTAAGCAAAAAATTACATGCTTTCATGTTAAAAACCTCTAGTATGAAATTCTCAAACCGCTATAGTGGTGTTTAGGCGCAGT
This sequence comes from Allopseudospirillum japonicum, assembly GCF_900108915.1. Classification (GTDB taxonomy): domain Bacteria; phylum Pseudomonadota; class Gammaproteobacteria; order Pseudomonadales; family Halomonadaceae; genus Pseudospirillum; species Pseudospirillum japonicum. The sequence goes on along the minus strand of NZ_FNYH01000006.1, from coordinate 46,429 downwards.
AGCAAGGAGCTACACACGGAGTCGCCATACAAGGATCTCAAGGACGGGAGTCAAGGAATCGCTAGCAGGGAAACTAGCCTTACAGGAAGTAAACTTACCGAGGAAAGGTATGAGGATTTTAGGACGTTTAACACGGAAGTGAACTAAGACAAGGAGTTATCAAGGCCTAGAAGGAAAGCGTTAGGAAGTTAGTGATAGGATATCCACCAAGGAAATGGTCGCCCTGCTGATGCAGGGCTTTTTTATGTCTGTCCTATTATAAATGGGGCCGAATACTTAAATGTAACCGATTGGCATTAGTCACCACGGTTAACGAAGATAAGGCCATAGCCGCACTTGCCCAAGCAGGATTTAATAACCCCCCTGTTAGTGGAAATAAAATACCTGCAGCAATTGGAATCCCAATAATATTGTAGATAAAAGCCCCTGTAAGATTTTGTTTAATATTACGCAAGCTTTCACGCGCAATGATCACTGCTTCTTTGACTGCATACAAGTTATCACGCATTAAGGCCACATCGGCTGCCTCCAAAGCAATATGAGTTCCTGTACCCATAGCAATACCTACATCTGCTTGTGCTAAGGCAGGAGCATCATTAATCCCATCACCGATCATAGCAACTTTGCAACCCTGCTTTTGTAGCTGCTGGATATAGACTTGCTTCTCTTGCGGGCTGACTTGAGCATAGACTTGGTCGATTCCTAAATAAGCCGCCACACTCTCTGCGGTGACTTGCTGATCTCCGGTCAGCATAACGAGTTTTTTTCCGAGCGTGCGCATTTCCTGTATCATTTGTTTAGCTTCTGGCCGGACTTCATCAGCAAACGCCAATAAGGCCGTTAAATGGGGCATTGGTGCCTGTGCTGACTTGCATGCTACCGCAATGCATGTTTCTCCACGCTGCGACCAAGTTGTAAAATTTTCTGCCCAAGTTGGGGGAAAAGCCTCTTGTTCAGTCATTTCTAGAATCCACTGAGGCTGACCTATCCAATATTGCTGGCCACGTACGCGCGCACTCACACCCAAACCGGCCTCAATTTGTACATCCGTGACATCAGAAGTTAAAACTAATGCTCGCGCTTGTGCCGCCTTCACTAAAGCCACAGCCAGAGCGTGTTCTGAGTGCTGCTCTAAACTCGCAATATCTGCCAGCAAAGTTGCCTGTGTTTCTGTCAAGGCAACACTGTTCTGACGATCAAATAAGCACACCCCTTGGGTATCTTGCCAAGCCACTAATTGAGGCGTACCCTGGGTTAAGGTCCCTGTTTTATCCATGACTAACACATCAACTTCTGCCAAGCCCTGCAAAGCGTCGCCACGACGGAACATCACACCACGTTGTGCTGCTAGTCCTACACCGACTTGTAAAGAGATAGGCGTCGCTAAACCTAAAGCACAAGGGCAAGCGATGACTAATACGCTTAAAGTGACTGTCATAGCATACTGAAATTCTGTTAACCACCACCACAAAGCACCACTGAACAAGGCCAAAATCACTACCACAGGGACAAATATACGACTGATACGGTCAGCTAAACGGGCAATCTCTGGTTTACTTGCCTGTGCTTGTTCCACTTGACGAATAATCTCTGCCAATGCTGTATCTTCGCCCACTTTGCGTACTTGCATGACCAAACTACCCGTTTGATTCAAGGTCCCCGCATAAACCCAATCATTTTGGGTTTTACTTATAGCTAAAGGCTCACCGGTTAACATGGACTCATCCAAGTGCCCATAACCTTCCTTGATGATGCCATCGGCAGGAATACGCTCACCCGGACGCACACGTACCTTGTCACCAACCTGCACAGAAGCCAGAGCAATTTTTTGTTCCTGACCGTCTTTTAGTAACAAACTTGCTTGTTCAGGCTGTAATGTCATTAAGGCGCGAATTGCTTGCGATGCACGGCCACGAGCTTTGTGTTCCAGCCATTGGCCTAAATTCACCAAGCCTAAAATCCATACGACGGCTTCAAAATAAGGGTGACGCCCTGCTTCTGGAAACCAAGTGGGGTTAAGACTCACCAAGGTGGAATAAATCCAAGCACTGCCTGTACCTAAAGCGATCAGGGTATCCATACTGGCGTAGCCTTGGCGCAAGGCAAACCAAGCACCACGATAGAAATGTTTGCCACTAAGCCAAATCACACTCAAACTTAAAAGTGCAATCCCCAGCCAAAGACTTTGCGAAGGCCAGTGCGCTTGTGTTAACTCTGGCAAAAGTCCCATCAGCATCAGCGCCATTAACACCACACCCTGGCCTAAGGCATACAAGGTAATATATAAATGATGGCGATGAGCACTTGCTTCTTGAGCACGAAACGCTTCTTCTTGGGCTTGCGTATCTAGCGGTGTGGCTTGGAATCCCAAGTGTGCAATTTGTGTTTGAATCGCTTCTGCCGGCACCTCCCCTTCAATAACTGCTGTACGATTGCCCAGATGGATTTGAATCTGGGTCACGCCATCGAGTTGTTCTAAGGCTTGCTCCACTTTAGCTACACAAGCGGCGCATCTGAGTCCTCGCAAGGCAAACTTCTGTGTATTTGATGGGACCATGATTAACTCACTCCTTAATTTTGCCGCTTAGAATAAAAAAGCCTTACTGCACACGGCATGTAAGGCTTTACTTGTCCAAGTATAGGCAAGGGGATCAGTGTTTACTCACCAGCTTCCGAAGGACGCACAGACTCGATTTCTGCGCTATACCCTAAGTCTTCTAGTATTTGGATGAGTTGCTTTTCATCCACATGCCCATGAACCCAAGCATGGGATAAAGAGGTATCGACTAAAACCACACCTTCAAGCTCCATCAGGGCTTCTGTCACTTTATGAATACAATCCGTACACCCTAAACCGTCAAGACGCACACTGTATTCATAGGCTGGCTTTGATTTTGGCATACTTAACTCCTTGAGACTCACTTAATCCACTTTAATGGCCACAAAATGCGAGCGTCCCTCACGCACCACATGCAAATGTACAACTTCCCCACTGGCAAGATTTCCCACTAGCGCTTGCCAATCTTGTACTGAGCGTATGCGAGTGTAGCCCAAGCGGGTAATAACATCACCTACTTGAATCCCTGCACGGGCTGCCTCACCCTCTAAAACACGTTCCACTTGCACACCGTATCTTGGCTGATGCGTGCCTTCTTCTAGTGTCTTCACAATCAGACCTAAAGGTGCATTTTGTGCACTCTGACTGGTGGCAAGTTTGTTTTCTTCAGGACGCGCGCCAACTTCAACCGTCAATGTCATTAAACGCCCTTCACGCCAGACTTTGGCATAAGCCTGATTCCCAGGACGCAAATTCCCTACTGCAGGTGGCAAATCGCCCGCACGGCTAATTTCATGTCCATCAAATTCAAGGACAATATCACCACTTTGGATACCAGAGCGTGCCGCTGGGCCTTGTTCATCAACAGAGGCAATCAAAGCGCCCATAGGACGATCTAAACCAAAAGATTTTGCCAAATCCCGATCCACTTCTTGGATTTGCACGCCTAGCCAACCACGCACCACGCGCCCATCTTCTTTTAGCTGCTCGACAACATTCATTGCCACATCAATAGGGATCGCAAAAGAAAGCCCCATAAAGCCGCCTGAACGGGTATAAATTTGTGAGTTAATCCCGATCACTTCGCCTTTTAAGTTAAACAAGGGCCCACCAGAATTGCCTGGGTTAATAGCAACATCGGTTTGAATAAAAGGCACATAGGTTTCATTCGGTAAAGAACGCCCCATGGCACTAATAATGCCTGCGGTCACTGTGTGGTCAAAACCAAAGGGAGAGCCTATTGCCAACACCCATTCCCCTACTTTTAAACGTGATACCTTACCTAATTCCACGACTGGCAAATCACGCGCTTCTATTTTTAACAAGGCAATATCCGTTTTGGGATCGCTGCCAATTAACTTGGCTGTTAATTCACGTCGATCACTTAAGCGCACAATAATTTCGTCCGCCTCTTCCACCACATGGTTATTGGTTAAAATATATCCGTCTTCAGAGATGATAAAACCCGAACCGAGTGATTGCCTTGGTACGGCTTTCCCTTCAGGCAAGTTAAAAGGGAGTTGATCACCAAAAAAATGACGGAATAATTGTGGTAGTTCCTCTGGGTTCATAAAACCCTGTAAACCGCTGCGCTGATTGACGACCCGAGTGGTACTAATATTAACCACTGCAGGCGATGCCTCTTCGACAAGTTCTGTAAAATCCGGTAAGGAACGTGCTTGTACCTCAGGAACCAAGGACATCAAGCCCGCAAGTACCAAAACACCAAAAAGCGCATAGCGCCGAGCAGAAATCGCAAGTTGCATAAAACATTCTCCATCAGGATTTGATACTGAGCGGATGCGTGTGCACCGCTTCGCACAGGGACGAGCTCTTTTTAAGTACCTGTAAATATTTGCTGGGTGCATACTGACGTTCATAGTAGTGTACCCCGACAAAAGTCAGTGCCATCGCAGCCAAGGCTGCCCCAGCCACTGCAGCTTGTGGCCAAGCGACCACCTGTTCTGCCCAAGCACCCACTAAGATCAGTGCTAACAAAGGAAGCAAATACAAACGCACCGCCCCCCAAACCAAGGTATGTTCTGGAATACCGACAAGGAGCGTATCCCCTAGTTGCACAGGAAAAGGACAGGCGACTTGCAAGCTTGGGTGACGCTGAAAAAACTTACCTAAGAAGGATTCTGCCAGTAAGGATTGTCCACACGCTTGACGCGCCTGACAGCTCATGCAAGCGTGTTTACCTTGTGCTTGTACCCAAACGCGCCCATCGCTTGTCACCTGAGTGACTTGGACTTCTTCTTCAATCATGGGCTTTACCTATTGATTGCTTGTTCATCTGCGCAGCTCGCACTTGAGTGAGGCTAAAATACGTTGTGCGCTAATTTGTGGTAACTCACCAACCAAGACCCCAGTTAACTTGGGGACTTTGGCTGGTAAAGGATCGATCCCTTGCACCAAAGCTAAGGATGCGCCTGTTTGATAGGCTCCCGAAGTAATGGGGGCATCTTGGCTTGGTTCAACAAACACACTAAAGGCTGCCAAACCATCGGTGTAGAAAAATTGTTGTAACTGACGTCCTTGAAAAATAAGTTGGTCCTGATAAGACTGCAAACGAAATCCTTGGGGGATCCAATGTGGGCGACATAAATATTGCCAATGCCGTGTGACAGGCACTTGGGTCTCGTGGCTAGCTTCGCCTTGATTCACTCTAGGGACTTGAGGATCAGGCACTTGGGTTTGGGGAGGCTCCTCTGGTGCTAATGCTTGGTATTGTAAATCCACCACTTCAAAGCGCTCTAATATGCCCTGATCCAGCTGATTGACAAAAGCAGCACGTAAAGGCGTTCCCGTTTGCTGATCAACACACAGCTGATAGCCATGACGCCATATATCTTGCGCCTGCAAGCGCACACAGTAAGCCTCACGATTGGCAATCCTTTGTGCCGGCGCTGCTAACACTGTGTAATACTGGCGCAGATGCTGCCATTGATGCGCCAAAGCTTGCTGCCAGTTTGCCCAAGGCACAACTAAAGCAGGTAAGGGGGGATGTTGTGCAAAACGTCCTTGTAATTGATTACCTTCTTGTAGCCAATGGCGTACCAGCCCATTGGTATGCTGCCACTCACGATACATGTGTCCATTAGTATGAGGCTGAAAACGAAAATGTACCGTATCTAGATGCGTCCCTTTCTGAAATACCAAGATGCCCTGTGCATGATATTGCGCCTGCTGATTTAAGAAGGCCAATAGAGTTTGTTCTGGTGTTTGCGGATGCTCACTGGTTTGTACATGGGCTTGCCCTTTTGCAGGTTGCACATTAGATACAGCATAGACAAGCGACTGCTGGCCTAGGCTGAGCACACAAACCCACAACAAGCGCACCCAGCAGGTTTTAGGCAAGGATAAAAAAAGAAGATGCAGGTTGGGCATTGGGCAGCCTCATTGAATCCTGAAAGCGGCATTGAATCCGTGTCCACCATGGCCACAAGCTTATGCACATTCAACCGCCACTTTAAGGTAAGACGCGAGAAAATAATAAGTATCCGGTGATTTCCCTCGTCCTGTGAGACGAGGGTTTTTGTCGACAAGACGCCATTTAGGGTTTAGCAGACTCCACATTTTGCCAAGATGCCTGCAACGAAGAAACGCGCAACAAGGGCAAAGCGCCTTGCTGAGTGTCTAAAGCAGAGACCTCAGCATGCTGGAGCAAATAAGGATAAAGTAAACCTTGATTTGCTAACGGCTGTAATGGCGTGCCTTGTGCTTGTGACAAGGGTAAATTGGTTTGATTCACAGGTAGCAAATAAGGCTGATTGGCACTCGGCACCTCAGGTAGATTGAGATAAGTCGGTGTTGTTCCTGTATTTGCGGCTAGTTTTTCTACCGGCGCTATTTTGTCACTCGTGTGTGCTACCTCAACGGAGGGACCTGCTTGATGGCCATAATATACTTGTACCCCGGTCACCAGCATCACAGCCACAGACGCCGCAATAGCACCTTGACGCACCCACAACCACAAAGGCGTTTTTGATGTGCTTGAGTGCGGGTGTCTTTCAACATCATCTTCTTCTGCTAGATCTTCATCCGCAAGACGTTGCATCACACCCGCACTTATATCTTGTGTGACATCAACCGCCTGCTGTTGCAAAAGTGCACGTGCAAGATGGTAGCGTTGCCAACGCTCACTCAGTTCTGTGTCAGCCTCCAAGGCATTGAGCAAACGTCGTACTTCTAAATCGTCTGCTTCATTGTCCATTAGGCTCGACAAACTTTGTCGCAACCGTTCACTCATATTAATGCCCCTCATTACTTGAATTTACAGACATGTTCTGTAAACAGCTTTCTATCAAGATGCCTATTTAGGCGCGCAAATCGTTTTTGACACCTTCTAGCAAATCTCTTAATTGCTGATCTATCGCCTCACGTGCCCGAAAGATACGTGAACGCACAGTGCCCACAGGGCAATCCATGACATGCGCAATATCTTCATAACTCAACCCATCAAGTTCACGTAAGCGGATGGCCGTACGCAAATCATCTGGTAATTGATCAATCGCAGCAAAAAGCGCACTTTCTAGTTGATCACGTAGCAAATTCGCTTCCGGAGATGCGATATCCTTTAAACCTGTGTTATGCGCGAAGGTTTCCGCTTCTTCCACATCAACATCACTGCCGGGCGGACGACGGCCACGCGCAACGAGATGATTTTTCGCCGTATTAATCGCAATTCGGTATAACCAAGTATAAAATGCACTTTCAGCACGAAATTTACCAAGCGCACGATAGGCCTTGATAAAAGCTTCTTGCGTCACGTCGTAGACTTCGTGAGGGTCTTGAATATAGCGCCCTACTAACGCCAAAATTTTATGCTGATACTTCTTTACCAAGAGGTCGAAGGCACGTTTATCGCCTCGTTTGACGCGCTCAACGAGCTGCTGGTCAGTGTCCCTCGCTGTTGTCATCTGGTCACGATTGTCCAAGTTAAGGGCCTTTGACTGGCTCAATGAATCAAAATTGCGCTTAGACGTAGACGTCAAACGCAAAGCGTGTGTACAGTTGGACCAAAACCTACCCTCTGTACAAGGGGCAGTGAAAGTGGCATGACTCATACCCATAACTCCCAACGGCCTAAGGACTATTGTGCGATCATTTACTCTTGCTATCAATGCTCGTGCTTTGACAATGTTAGGCAATTTGCCTTCAACTCAGCGCCTTATGCGCAAGACAGCAGGATTACCCTTGTGACTCTAGGTGCAAGCCTCCAGTTCCCTAATCCCTGTGTTTAGCCACCAGCAAGGACTTCACGCCATGAGTGAACACTTTCATTATGATGTTTTGATTATAGGTAGTGGGGCTGCAGGCATGACGCTCGCCCTAGAACTTGCACCCCAAGCACGTGTTGCCTTATTAAGCAAAGGCGCCCTAGGTGAAGGCTCTACCCGTTGGGCACAAGGGGGTGTTGCCGCAGTTATGGATGCTAAAGACAGTATCGACAAGCATGTGAAAGATACCTTAAATGCAGGTGCGGGTTTATGTCATCCAGAGACCGTACGCTTTGTCGTCGAGCAAAGCCGTGCCAGCATTGAATGGCTCATTGCGCAAGGCGTACCTTTCACCACCTTAGCGCAGATGCAACAAACACCTGATAAAGCCGATGCCTTTCCTTATCACCTCACGCGTGAAGGCGGCCACAGCCACAGACGCATCTTGCATGCTGCTGATGCTACCGGCCAAGCGATCACAGACACTTTACTGGCACGCGTACATGAACAAACCAATATTGATTGCTTCCCCCAACGTATGGCCATTGACCTGATTACAGGCCGCAAACTTAACCTTGCCCACCAAGCGTGTGTGGGGGCTTATGTCCTGAACTGCACCACGGGGGAAACTGAGGTTTTTCATGCTCAGCATGTGATTTTGGCCACAGGTGGCGCAAGTAAAGTTTATTTATACACTAGCAATCCCGATGGTAGTTCAGGTGATGGGATTGCCATGGCATGGCGTGCAGGCTGTCGAGTGGCTAATATGGAATTTAATCAATTCCACCCCACTTGTTTATATCACCCACAAGCAAAATCTTTTTTGATTACGGAAGCGTTACGTGGTGAAGGTGCGCATTTATTATTACCTGATGGCCAACGTTTTATGCACAAATTTGATCAACGTGCAGAACTGGCGCCCAGAGATATTGTTGCCCGTGCGATTGATCATGAAATGAAGCGATTAGGCAGTGATTGCTTATATTTAGATATTAGCCATCAATCCGCAGATTTTATTCTTTATCACTTCCCTACTGTTTATCAAAAATGTCTAGAATTTGGTATTGATATTACCCGCACCCCAATTCCGATTGTACCGGCTGCCCATTATACTTGCGGCGGCGTGGTCATTGATCAGGCCGGACGTACCGATATTCCACATTTATATGCGATTGGCGAAACCAGTTTTACTGGTCTACATGGTGCCAACCGTATGGCCAGCAATTCTCTGTTAGAATGTATTGTTTATGGTCTGAGTGCAGCCAAGGCGATTCGTGCTGAGTTAAACCAAAATAAATTACCTGAAGTGAAGATTCCTGATTGGGATGCTTCTTTAGTCACAGATTCAGATGAGGATGTGGTTATTAGTCACAATTGGGAAGAGTTACGCCGTTTTATGTGGGATTATGTAGGGATTGTAAGAACCGATAAACGTTTACAAAGAGCCAGCCACAGAATTCAGTTATTACAAAGTGAAATCAGCGAATATTATACTAATTATCGTATTAGTGGGGATTTATTAGAGCTAAGAAATTTGGCCAGTGTCGCTGAATTAATTATTCGCTCTGCCTTATTGCGTAAAGAAAGTCGGGGATTACATTATACACTTGACTATCCACGCACAGCAGCAAGCACACGTGATACCATCTTAACACCGGACATTTGGTAATTCGTATACAAAAGCGATGGGGCTATAGCCAAGGTCTAACACCCTAATCACCAACAACCAATGCTATACTAGGGATCTTTTTCACCTGTTAATGAGGCCTAAATTCGCCATGACACAAGCGCAAGTTTCCTCGATTGCAACACCTGAGCTCGCCGCACAAGCAGATCCAGAACTAAAGCGTTTATACTGGCATAGTCGCCGTGGTATGTGGGAGCTGGATTTGTTGCTGATTCCTTTCCTACAACACCGTTACCCCTACTTATCCGCTGCAGATCAACAAGCCTATCAGGACTTAATCACCTGTGAAGATCAAGATCTGTTTGTGTGGATGATGCGTCGCGAATTGCCAGAAGATTCTGAACACAAACGTATTGTCGAGATGATCATCGACCATGCAGAAAACACCAATTCAGATCAATATCGCACCCTCTAATTATGCACGTTATGTGCTGGTTATCAGCTGGGGAATGGCCTTGCCTTTGCTGATTCTTCTCAGCTATTACCTGCTAAGCCACCTTGGCGGACCAGCACTCATCGCTGTTATTTTAGGCAGTGTGCTTTGGGGGTTTTGGAGTTACCAAGATTACCAAAAAACCCAAAGCTTACACTGCTTGATTCTGTTTGCTGAACCAACACCGCGTTTACAATGGGCCGATACACAAGTACAGGCAGCACGTCTTGTCCCTTTATGGCTTGGCAGAAGCTATATCCGATTCCAAGTAAAGCCTCTTCATTCAAGGCAAGCCTTTGCTTGTAGCCTGTATGCCGATCAAATGACAGCAACAGACTGGCATAGGCTAAAATTAGAATTAAGATACACAAAAAGTTAAGCTGCCTGTGTGGCAGTGAACGGCCTCGGGTATACGTCCCTGCCGTCCACACTTTTCTAAGCTGCCTGTGTGGCAGTGAACACCTCAAACGGCACGGTTTACCCAGGATTATATTTCTAAGCTGCCTGTGTGGCAGTGAACTTGGGGCGGTAACAAAACGGTGGGGTCCCAGATTTCTAAGCTGCCTGTGTGGCAGTGAACGCGTTGCTGTAACACCAATCAACACAGCGTCATTTCTAAGCTGCCTGTGTGGCAGTGAACTTGGCGCTGGGAGACGGGAAAAACAATCCCAATTTCTAAGCTGCCTGTGTGGCAGTGAACAACCCCCAGAAAAAAGCCATCATTAAATCAATTTTCTAAGCTGCCTGTGTGGCAGTGAACTACAGAATTATGCGAGGCGTGAGCGCTCAAGATTTCTAAGCTGCCTGTGTGGCAGTGAACTTGGCCGCATCTATGAGGCCGCAGCACAGTCCTTTCTAAGCTGCCTGTGTGGCAGTGAACTATACGTACTCGTCTTCGCTCATGACCTCGCTTTTCTAAGCTGCCTGTGTGGCAGTGAACTTAGGCATGGATGCCGAACTTTTGACGCCACATTTCTAAGCTGCCTGTGTGGCAGTGAACCTTCCCTTGTCTTCTTCGTAAGCGTTGAGTTCTTTCTAAGCTGCCTGTGTGGCAGTGAACTTTTTCAGGCCCAAAAACGCGCTTGTCATTACTTTCTAAGCTGCCTGTGTGGCAGTGAACGATTGCGACTAATCGCAAGCACGTATCAGAAGTTTCTAAGCTGCCTGTGTGGCAGTGAACAGCCCATAGGGGCTTTTTTGTGCCTATGTGTTTTTCTAAGCTGCCTGTGTGGCAGTGAACTAATCGTACAGTGTTAAGATTGTACTTTTATATTTCTAAGCTGCCTGTGTGGCAGTGAACCTTGAGCGGATCGTGCACACGCTTGTCTTTGATTTCTAAGCTGCCTGTGTGGCAGTGAACGATGTCCAGTGCTCAAAGTATAAGTACGTGCGTTTCTAAGCTGCCTGTGTGGCAGTGAACTTATCAAAGGGGTCTATGTAAGGAGCGCTATATTTCTAAGCTGCCTGTGTGGCAGTGAACGATAGCCTGTGTTAGCGCATTAGGCACAAGGCTTTCTAAGCTGCCTGTGTGGCAGTGAACGGCAACCGCTGCTTGGTTGCCGCGCTTGAGTTTTTCTAAGCTGCCTGTGTGGCAGTGAACCCGGGTAGCCCATTGCCGGAACTGAGTGCCACTTTCTAAGCTGCCTGTGTGGCAGTGAACAAGGTGGCGTGCTGGCCTAGGATGAGCACTTTTTTCTAAGCTGCCTGTGTGGCAGTGAACTTGACCTGATCAAGTTTGATCCCGATGTGTTGTTTCTAAGCTGCCTGTGTGGCAGTGAACTATCGGGATTATACAGGACAAGAAAATATACATTTCTAAGCTGCCTGTGTGGCAGTGAACTTTGTTATCTTTATTTTGCGGCTATCCCGACGTTTCTAAGCTGCCTGTGTGGCAGTGAACGCACGGTAAGCCTCTTGCTGCCCTTTGGTGGCTTTCTAAGCTGCCTGTGTGGCAGTGAACCATAGCACAGAAGAACGGAAACACGAAAAGCGTTTCTAAGCTGCCTGTGTGGCAGTGAACCAATGCCCGCAGTGATGAGCCAAACGCCGTGCTTTCTAAGCTGCCTGTGTGGCAGTGAACTTCGGCTAAAGTCTGAAAGACGCGGACAACGCTTTCTAAGCTGCCTGTGTGGCAGTGAACAAGGGTATGCGTGACGGATTGCACTACAAAGATTTCTAAGCTGCCTGTGTGGCAGTGAACCGGTATTGATTGCTTTGACTTTTTTCATACTATTTCTAAGCTGCCTGTGTGGCAGTGAACACCCACGCTCGATTAAAGGTCTTTGCCTGCTTTTTCTAAGCTGCCTGTGTGGCAGTGAACATGCACCAGCCGTCGCCCGTGTATACGGGTCTTTTCTAAGCTGCCTGTGTGGCAGTGAACTCGTTGATGCTCATGCCCTCAGCGGGCTTGGCTTTCTAAGCTGCCTGTGTGGCAGTGAACAAGGTGGCGTGCTGGCCTAGGATGAGCACTTTTTTCTAAGCTGCCTGTGTGGCAGTGAACTTGACCTGATCAAGTTTGATCCCGATGTGTTGTTTCTAAGCTGCCTGTGTGGCAGTGAACTATCGGGATTATACAGGACAAGAAAATATACATTTCTAAGCTGCCTGTGTGGCAGTGAACTTTGTTATCTTTATTTTGCGGCTATCCCGACGTTTCTAAGCTGCCTGTGTGGCAGTGAACGCACGGTAAGCCTCTTGCTGCCCTTTGGTGGCTTTCTAAGCTGCCTGTGTGGCAGTGAACGCTTATATAAAAAGACACTGGCAAAGGCTGGGTTTCTAAGCTGCCTGTGTGGCAGTGAACGGTGCGCCACGGGCGCGGATATGCATCTTGGATTTCTAAGCTGCCTGTGTGGCAGTGAACCCATCCGCGATAGCAAGTAGCTGCGCATCTGGTTTCTAAGCTGCCTGTGTGGCAGTGAACACAACTCCTGCATCGGCGGCCACAGCAAGTGTTTTCTAAGCTGCCTGTGTGGCAGTGAACAAGTAAAGCGACGTGATTAAAAGCGTCGTACTTTTCTAAGCTGCCTGTGTGGCAGTGAACACAACTAGCACTAACCTTTCGGTTGCCTACGTTTTCTAAGCTGCCTGTGTGGCAGTGAACCTGGTGGCGACTCAATCCACGGCGCGACAATGTTTCTAAGCTGCCTGTGTGGCAGTGAACAACCCGCCTAGTGCGGGTTTTTTGTTGTCTGCTTTCTAAGCTGCCTGTGTGGCAGTGAACGTCTCAACTAATGTCTGAGCTTGGCATTGATTTTTCTAAGCTGCCTGTGTGGCAGTGAACACATGCTGGAGCTTGCTGCGGAAATCATCACATTTCTAAGCTGCCTGTGTGGCAGTGAACAACGACCCACGTGGCTTCTGGATACTTCTTGTTTTCTAAGCTGCCTGTGTGGCAGTGAACATCCAATCGGCTTCGGGGATTGCCCAGAACTGTTTCTAAGCTGCCTGTGTGGCAGTGAACGCCCACGGGATGTGGTGCCCATCATTGCACCGTTTCTAAGCTGCCTGTGTGGCAGTGAACTCTACCGGCCTTGTAACTAAAGTTGATCAACTTTTCTAAGCTGCCTGTGTGGCAGTGAACCCAAGTCACACAGAATGCACCATGATCCGTACTTTCTAAGCTGCCTGTGTGGCAGTGAACGAAAAACAGCAGGGAGGATTTGCTTATTTATCTTTCTAAGCTGCCTGTGTGGCAGTGAACGGCGGGGCCATGCCTGCCAACCATATACCGCATTTCTAAGCTGCCTGTGTGGCAGTGAACAGCGCCACCCTTTGGGTAAGGTATCAAGTAAATTTCTAAGCTGCCTGTGTGGCAGTGAACTAAGCACTTCGAAGCCGCACTGGCCCACGCCATTTCTAAGCTGCCTGTGTGGCAGTGAACCCCGATCTCATCCGTGCAATATGCCGCGATTTTTTCTAAGCTGCCTGTGTGGCAGTGAACCTCAAGTGCCGCTAAAAATCGTCTTTCAGTCCTTTCTAAGCTGCCTGTGTGGCAGTGAACAACCCAACCACTAGAAACGCCCAGCCGCAGCATTTCTAAGCTGCCTGTGTGGCAGTGAACTGACTTTTAGCGCCATGCAGCGAAATGACTTTTTTCTAAGCTGCCTGTGTGGCAGTGAACACGCCCGCTTTCGTCCTGCATCGCCGCCTTTATTTCTAAGCTGCCTGTGTGGCAGTGAACTTAATGCTTACAAGGCCGCTACCGACAAGATTTTTCTAAGCTGCCTGTGTGGCAGTGAACACCAAGATTGAGCAGGCTGTTTTGACCTTGTTTTTCTAAGCTGCCTGTGTGGCAGTGAACTCCACGGCGACATCATGCAGTTTCGTAACGACTTTCTAAGCTGCCTGTGTGGCAGTGAACTTGACTTTACTAGCGGATCAAGAAAGATGGCGTTTCTAAGCTGCCTGTGTGGCAGTGAACCTACAAGTACTATGGCTTTAGTAAGTGCGATATTTCTAAGCTGCCTGTGTGGCAGTGAACCGATACTCTACGGCCTTTCGCAAGTGACTTTTTTTCTAAGCTGCCTGTGTGGCAGTGAACGCATGGCAAACGATCCGCGCTTTAAGCAAGCTTTTCTAAGCTGCCTGTGTGGCAGTGAACATATTGATCTAGAGTCGCCGCCCGGGTTTGTGTTTCTAAGCTGCCTGTGTGGCAGTGAACGCGTTTTGATTTGTTCTAGTGAAGGCACTATTTTTCTAAGCTGCCTGTGTGGCAGTGAACATATTTTGATGGGCACTGACATCACAGATGCATTTCTAAGCTGCCTGTGTGGCAGTGAACCTAGCTGGATGATAACTCTCGGATCCACGTGCTTTCTAAGCTGCCTGTGTGGCAGTGAACAGATTGTTTTTGAGCAAGCACGCAAGATAAGATTTCTAAGCTGCCTGTGTGGCAGTGAACAGATAGCTTCACTTTTTAATTTAAACTCTAGCTTTCTAAGCTGCCTGTGTGGCAGTGAACGTTTTTCACTTCAAGAAGCGCAGTGAACGGGATTTCTAAGCTGCCTGTGTGGCAGTGAACCCGCCGCCATCCACGACGTTTAAGTAATCTGCTTTCTAAGCTGCCTGTGTGGCAGTGAACTACGGTTGGGTTGCTGATTACGCGATATTTATTTTCTAAGCTGCCTGTGTGGCAGTGAACGATGCCACGCCATTCTGCGCCTTGTACTTTTTTTTCTAAGCTGCCTGTGTGGCAGTGAACCAAAGTCAACAAAATGCAGCGGAACTCAATCTTTTCTAAGCTGCCTGTGTGGCAGTGAACCCAAGCATGACCGAAGATGATATGCCTGATTGTTTCTAAGCTGCCTGTGTGGCAGTGAACGCCAGATATACATGCCAAATCCTCCTTGTCTTTTTCTAAGCTGCCTGTGTGGCAGTGAACAGTGACTTAGGCGCAACATCAGCTGCATCGCATTTCTAAGCTGCCTGTGTGGCAGTGAACCGCCTCCACAGCAAGCGCAAACCCCGTCTAGCTTTCTAAGCTGCCTGTGTGGCAGTGAACGTGTGCTAGCGCCCCAGCGGGCCACTCATGGGTTTCTAAGCTGCCTGTGTGGCAGTGAACGCCTAGGCTAGCAAGGGACGGCTGAAGGTCGCTTTCTAAGCTGCCTGTGTGGCAGTGAACGTCGAGCAAAACCGCCTGCACGCGGATTATATTTTCTAAGCTGCCTGTGTGGCAGTGAACTGGTGGATGCGTTAGTGTAGGGTGAAACTGTTTTTCTAAGCTGCCTGTGTGGCAGTGAACAAGAAAAAAATTGCAGAGCGCGCGCGCGAGCTTTTCTAAGCTGCCTGTGTGGCAGTGAACTTAGCCAGTGATGGCTTCTTACCCTCCACTCTTTTCTAAGCTGCCTGTGTGGCAGTGAACACGAGCTTTAGCGAGCTTTCTGATATAATGATTTTCTAAGCTGCCTGTGTGGCAGTGAACGGCTCGACTGCAAGCCATCAGCCCTTGAGTACTTTCTAAGCTGCCTGTGTGGCAGTGAACTGCACCGTAGGTATCACGAAAAGCATCTAGCTTTTCTAAGCTGCCTGTGTGGCAGTGAACGTCGAGCAAAACCGCCTGCACGCGGATTATATTTTCTAAGCTGCCTGTGTGGCAGTGAACTGGTGGATGCGTTAGTGTAGGGTGAAACTGTTTTTCTAAGCTGCCTGTGTGGCAGTGAACAAGAAAAAAATTGCAGAGCGCGCGCGCGAGCTTTTCTAAGCTGCCTGTGTGGCAGTGAACTTAGCCAGTGATGGCTTCTTACCCTCCACTCTTTTCTAAGCTGCCTGTGTGGCAGTGAACACGAGCTTTAGCGAGCTTTCTGATATAATGATTTTCTAAGCTGCCTGTGTGGCAGTGAACTATAATCGTGGTGCCGCGCTGATGACACGCATTTTCTAAGCTGCCTGTGTGGCAGTGAACTCACCCGATACCATGAGCGTGTCGCTCGCCTTTTTCTAAGCTGCCTGTGTGGCAGTGAACGGGCGGGTGACAACAAGCTACCCACAGCTTGATTTCTAAGCTGCCTGTGTGGCAGTGAACCAAGAGGTTGGTTGCCGCTTCGATTTCGCGGTTTTCTAAGCTGCCTGTGTGGCAGTGAACCAAGAGATAGCAGACAAAGCCCAAGGGATTTGTTTCTAAGCTGCCTGTGTGGCAGTGAACGAACCGTAGGACGCCGCTACAAGCGTCTATACTTTCTAAGCTGCCTGTGTGGCAGTGAACCAGTCATCACTAAAAAAGGGACGCACAAGCCTTTTCTAAGCTGCCTGTGTGGCAGTGAACAGACTGCTTGCATCGTAGCCTTGAACATGATCTTTCTAAGCTGCCTGTGTGGCAGTGAACTTGCACAAACAACGACAGAACAACCAACAATCTTTCTAAGCTGCCTGTGTGGCAGTGAACTTCTGTGCCATCTTCACCCGCTGCTAGCGTCTTTTCTAAGCTGCCTGTGTGGCAGTGAACCGTGAGTCTAAAGCGGTTCGTCGCGCAGTGCTTTTCTAAGCTGCCTGTGTGGCAGTGAACGGGTAAAATGCTTTACTCAAATGCACGCATCGTTTCTAAGCTGCCTGTGTGGCAGTGAACTTTGACGCATCACCCATCGTGTAGACGGCGTTTTTCTAAGCTGCCTGTGTGGCAGTGAACGCCAGTGCGGTTTTGAGGTACTTACTGGCTCATTTCTAAGCTGCCTGTGTGGCAGTGAACGGTGGCGCTCAAGGAGGCAACCGCACCGGTCATTTCTAAGCTGCCTGTGTGGCAGTGAACGCTTTACGATGCTTTCGGTGGTAGTCAAGCAGTTTCTAAGCTGCCTGTGTGGCAGTGAACACGGTTACGTCGATAATGTCAGATAGGCGCGTTTTCTAAGCTGCCTGTGTGGCAGTGAACAATAGAATAAACAGATAAAAATAAGTTGCAATAGAGACTTAGGGAAAAAACCGTATTTTTACCTTGTTGAAAGCCATCCAGCACAACTTATTGTATTTTAAACCTATTTTTAAAGAGCAAAAAGAAAGGGTAAACACTTACCCTTTCTCTAAGGTCTAAAAATGCGGAACAGTGGCTAATGTCTGCTGTGTCCTCCCTTTTTGGCTTAGCCCATAGCAATTGAACTGTCCTTCCAATGCTGTACTTTGAGGCAGCATCTCAATAAACAGCGGGAATTTGCTGCTTTTATCCGGCGAGCATTGCTTGGTTTGTTGACTGTGCAAGTAAATAAACGGCAAAGTACACCAGGCTATCGGCTTGCTTTGTTGCAAATCCGCTAAGCATTCCACTAAGGGTTTACCGGATTTTGCTGCCCATAGGGTGGCCTTTTGCTGCATCTCTTGCTCCACTCGTTCGGGTGATTTCACCGGTTTGCGTACAAAGCTGACGTAACTTACATCCTCTGGTACGGGTTTAATTCCTTTGATGTGGACATAGTCTTGCAACCGAGTGAGCCACTGATCAATCGCTAACTTTTCCAGTGTCGCTTGCTCCTTAGCAAATAAGCGCAGCTTACTGCCCAGAGGAAAGCCTTTCTGGCCGTATTCAGGAAAACCGACCGCAACCAGAGATTGGTTGCTCGCCACTTTGTGCTCCACCAAAGCAATGTGCACTTGTTGAAAAACGTTTTGCCAAAGAAAGGCAAGAGGTATTTCTGCCTCTGGTAGCAAAGTGATTTCTTGGTAGTAGTTCATCACTGCCACCTATTTATCACTTTCACCAAACACACCACCGCGTACCAATACCGCCATGACGTAGTGTTCATCTTCTTCACGCGGTAAATCTTCACCACGCGCCCATTTATCAAAGAAGGTGTAAAAGTCCTGCTTATCTTTTGGGGTACGGAAGGCTTTACCTAAATTGGTCACAGCACCATAAGGCTCAATGGCAATCGCACCTGCGCTTTGTTCTTCGGATGCGTATTCTGGGTACCAAGTATCAATGGAACGCAGTGCATTACCGATTTTTTGCGAGTGCATCGCAGCATGATCCTTGACTGCATAAAGGATTTTACTTTTCTTGGTTTTACTATTGCTTTTATCCAGCACTAACTCTTCACTTGGATAAACTTCTTGTGCTTTACCGACTTTGGCATAACAGTCAATTTGCAGCATCAAACAATCAGATTCACTCGCCAGCGCCTTGGCAATACGCTCTGCCAAGCTATGGACTTGTGCATCCTGATGATCAAAATGACGTGTGCTAAATTGTTTAGCATCAAAAGTCCAAGTTTGCTCTGCACCTTGGTTTAACGCTTTCACCTGCACTTCAATTACTTCGGCACCCACTCGGTTGCGCCATAAAAAACGGGCATTAGCAAGGTTAGTGGCATAGCGTTTTGCCAATTCAACAAAACCATATTTGTCAATATATTGGGAAACTGCAGCACTGTAACTTTGTTTAAACTGCGCATTATTACAGGCAGAAGGCTGAGCAAGACCGCCTAATACTTTCAGCGTAAAATGCAATTTCAAAGTATCCTGATCTTGCCCCAAAGCACAGGCATCCACTCGCTGTAAGTTTGCTTTCTCAACTTCCGCATTCAGTTTAGCGGGATCATTTTTCACCGCTGATTTTAAGCGATTGGAAATCGTGCCGCGCACGGATTTTTCTTGCAGAGCTAATGGGGTTGCTTGCTCTTTGGTTTCCCACTGGCATCCAAAGAAATAGCCATCGGATGGCACTAATTTTTTTTCAAATGCGAGTACTGATACAAGGTCTTTATTTTTAGCCATGAGATCACTCCTTATTGATGCTCGTTGATAGCGTTGACTTGCTGACAAAGGTAAAGATCGTTTTCTAAATCGGGGTGGTATTGCCAAAGGATGTTATCGAGGTGCTTGATTTTGTGCGCCATGACAAATTCCCCTAGGGTGACCACACTTTCAGCAAAGCGGTGCGGTACCTCAGGATCGCGCTGATTTTTTGCCTCACCTAATGGCGAAATACCCTGAAAACCGGTAGCAATGGGCACAATCCAGCCACTGGTTTTGCGCTGGCTACGCCAAACCACACTTTCATCTTCAAGTTGTTCACATTGGTGGTGTACGGTGAGGTAACCAAGCAAGGCATCCAGCGCATCAGCGCCTTGCTGCATAGCTTCAATCATTAAATCGCGGCGTTCGATCAGCACATAACCTGGCATTAATTGGCGTAGGACTTGGGCTGTATCCTCTTCCGTAATCACTGATTGAATTGAGGGCTTCCCAACGGAAAAAACGTCGCCGCCTGCGACTTTCATCGTCGCGATCACCGCTTGTAACTGTTCGGCAAAATCTGCTTGCTCAACTTGATCCTCATTGCCACTCCACTCAATCACAAGGGAAATATCTAAATGACAGCGGGCTTCCTCAATAAATGCTGGGCGTGAACCCTCCTTATCAAGTGGATTACCCGTCCCTATGATCGAGTGGACGTAATCACCTTCGCCTTTATAAATCTGTACATCACAACGGTGGCTTACCACAGCCGCACTCTGCAGCATCAGATCGGATAAACCAGCTTGGATCAGCTTGCGTTCTAAGGCATGCACAAAGCCTAACCATGCCGTCATCGCTGGAAAGCCAATAGTAAAGGGGCTGGAAAGTGCATTGGCGTTGTGAATTTTTAAATGCGGTAAAATTAATACCTTCATCGCAAGTTCTCCTGATTGCTGGCGACCACTTTTTCAATCGCCAACAGCTCTTGGTCTGCCAAGGTGACGGGATTGGCAATCACTTTACTGCGTGTGTAGTGATTTCTTAAGCCACGGGCAATATGGCGAGTAATTTGATCGAGCCACTCATCCTCTTGCTGACGCTGCTCAGTAAACTCTGGATAGAGCCAAATCTTTTGCTCCAAAGGCAAGGCACTCGATAATTCACCCGAATACGCTTCGAGAAACAGACGTACTTGCCACATTTTTTCAATCACCAAATCAAGGTATTGCTGAATGCGGTAATCGCGCCCATCACGAATACTGATATTGTTGTAATCGGTGAGAAAGATGCGATGCAGCGCTTCCAGTACCTCTTTGGCTTGCCAAGCGGTAAAACTCTCTTTAAAAAAGTCGGTTTTTGGCAAACGGATATTGCGAGGTGTTAACTCAGGTGGCATGGAAGGCAGCAAATGCGCTTTACCTGCAAATTTATTGTTTAACACACTTATATTTGCAGGTTTGGTTCCACCAAATCCTATCGTGGTGAGACCGAATATTTCTTGATAACCAGCGGGATGAAACCGATTTGCTTTCTTACACTCTCTTGCCTCATTCGCTTCATTACTAAATCGAAGGGCATCAAGTCGTTGTCGAAGCTCAAATAAATGCCCAGAATGCGTCAATAAAGAAAGTAAGTGATACTGCTGATCTGCGACCGGAAAATAAACCTGCTTGATTTTTGAGTTCGTAGACGTTTCTTCACTTGTACTTTTAATAGCTAAGAAGCTTGAGCGAAGTTGTTCATAGTCAACACCTTTAACCGTTAAAAGCTCTCTAGCTACTTTAGTCTCAGACTCGATGTGTTGAAGAACACTCATACCATCAGAAAGAGTAACGCGAAGAAAATCTTCAGCAGCCAACGCACCAGCGTCTCCAACTGAATCGGTCAAATCAAATCTCACATTGCCAGATCTGAAAAAGCCATCATTACGTTGATTTCCTTCAAACAATACAGGAGATACAAAGGTGCCATCCTTAATATTTGTTTTTCCAACGCCTGTACTTGGATGGCTAAATTTACTTGGATGAGTAGTTAACGCCCTACTGCATACTCTACGCGACGCATCAGGCAACCAGTTATCTAATAAAAAGTTCTGCTCACACGCCTGTTGTTTTTCTAATACTTCTGCATCAGACATTGCTGCACTGATATTTTTCTTTAGCCATGCTTCTTTACGCTCCGCAAAAAAGGCGGCTATTGCTGGATCTAACACCTGATATCTCCTTTTTCGATCAAGTTTTAATCAGTCTATAGACAGCCCAAAATTTTATCAACCATTATTTAATTATTTAAAATAAAAAATTGATTATTTTTTCTTTGCAAGTGCATCTTGCCTACTGTAGCCTCTACCCACTGCGAAAAGCGCAGCTTAGAAAATTATTTAATTGTTTAAGATGTTCACTACCATGCAGGTAGCTTCAGGCTGGGTTTTTCCCAGCCTTTCCTGTTTTTAAGCTTCTTTTACTAACCCCAATTGGTCGTTGTAGATGAATTGCTGATGACCTTCACGATGGGTAAAGCTGATTTCGCCATAACGTACTGAAATAGCGTACTCCTGTTCAGCGTTTGGACTGTACTGACTTACCAACTCGCTATAATCGCGTTGCAGCCAGAGTTTCTCTTGTTGCTCTGGTGCCAGCGGCTGATGACTAATATTTAAAGTGCGTTCAATCGGGTATAAACCGCCGCCTCGCTCTTCGCGCAAACAAAACTCAATGCAGCGCTCTTTTTTAACCAAATAAATTTGCACCGTGGGTTCACTTTTACGAAAGCGTTTGAAAAATTGCGGTAATGCGGTAAGCCACCAGTAGCCGTGAATATGACCGTGCAAATGCTCACTCCAAGATGGCGGCGGCGCGCTGTTACGACGGTTGCGGCTAAATCTATCCTGCCGGCTGACCTGTTTTGTCTCTGGCTTACCAATTTGGTCGATCCCAAAAGTTTTGGCGGTCGCAAAATGCTCTAAATCGACTAAGCGATTTTGTGGCTGTAATGCCGCTGGCTTTTGAATACGCGCAATCGCATTGACCGATTGCAAAAGTGCGGTCTCATCGACTAAATCTTGTTTCAAATCATGGGTTTTTAGCGGCGGAACTTGGTGTGTTTCATAGCCTGGGCGGTTAAAGACACGCGCTTGTCCTCCTTGAAAGCCTTTAACGTTGTACTGCAACACACCAATATTAGGCACCAAGACTTCTCCATCACGGTGCCGACGTACACGCCCTGCCATTTGAATAATCGAACGGAAAGAAGAAGGCTCAATCACAGCCCAATCAAAATCATGGTCTCGCCCCACTTCTTCTACTGGCGTTGCCACCAAAATAAAAATCAGGTTTTTTGCTTGGCAAGTGGTTAGGTGGTTACGAATGATAGGATGAGTCAAAGCGGCAGGTAATTCTCCGGTTTTTTCTTTACGTTTGAGCACTTCATCCAAATGCTTTTCTTGTGCATGACGCAGCAACAACACTTGCTGGCTGTGATAAGCCATACAACGCACTTCGGTCTCTGCAGGCCAATCACAACTCAGTAGATATCGGGTGAGTTCGACACAAGGCGCAATATTGGCAACTCGTACCACACCGAAGGAAACCTGTCTTTGGCTTGCAGGATCTATGCTATGGTGCTGCTGATGCTTGACCAACACCGCTTGTTTAATGATCTCGAAATACTGTGTTTCTAGTGGTTGATCATCTAACTTAACGCACTCAAGAATTTCAGCTTTACGTTTAACAGGCTGACCTTTAAGTTTTGCCACTCGCTGAGTGATAAAGTTTTGCTGCAACGCTTGGTAAGTGGCTAAATCCTGATCACAACTCCCAATGCATTGCGTCTGTGTCGTAAATTCATCAACATACACACAATTAATCCTAGTGGCGCGGTTACGACTAGCAGCGAAAATTGCCCAGCCTTGGCGATAGGCGTTGTACAAGCCAAGCGCTAAATCCGGTGGAATAGTTGCGGAGGAAATCATCACTTTGCGCCCCAACATACCGGCCAAATGCACTAACCGGCCAATCGCAATCAGATCATCGCCCGTAAAATCGTCAATTTCATCAATCACCAAATCCGACGACATTAAACGCAGGCAAGGCAAAATATAACGTCCACCACGTTTGGTTTCGGTCGCGGCCATAATGTGATCGATGGTGCACACCAGCACTGGAGCGTAAAGTAAAGCCCTGTATTTCTGACATTTTCCTTTATCAGTTGAAAGAATGGTGGTCAATTCTTCTTCAGGTAACACACCTTGCCAATGTACTTCGCTTGTTTCTTCTTGCAGATTTTCCAGCGACTCAGAACCTAGCTCAGCTTGATAAAGCTCAATGTCTTCTTTATCAACCGCTTGACCGGATTGATGCAGTTCATAAATCGCCTTTGAGCCAATCAGAACCGCCAAATCACTGTCTTGCAATTGCAGGCGTTTTTTATATTCATCCCCCGTTTGTAAGGTCAAAGTACGCAAGCCAAGCGCAAGGATAAAACGTAAACTTTCACCATCTTCAGATAACGCCTGCATCATTTTGGCGTTAGCGATGGTTTTGCCACAGCCTGTACTTGCCATATTGACCACAAAATAGCCTTGGCTTTGATCTTCCGTGTGTGCACGCCACTCCGTGATTTTACGTACTGCTTTATCTTGCCAGCGGAAGGTTTTTGGTGTGTTAGCCTTAGGTGCAAGCTCGTTGAGCTCCGTTGCTTTGAGTGGCTCAGATTCGAAAAATGGCAATAACTTCACTGTCTTCACAGTGACTTTAGCAACCTTAACTAAATGCTCATCGAGCTTTTGCTTAAGTGCTTTGCTTTTAGGATCTGTGTTAGCGTACAGGTCTACAGACGTTTTCCATTGATGATCATTCGGTTGCGAAGAGTAATAGTGATCCCCTAACATCAAGCTCAAGCGCGCATGATGCAAAATCACCCGCCAACTACCATCTTGCATGGCCTGCGCTAATAAGGGTAAGTGATGTAATAAATCTTTTGCACGATACGCGAGTTCAGCACGCCAAACCTTGGAGTCAGAAAGCAGCCCTAACGGAAACTCAAAACATTTCGGCAGCAATGTGTTGTATTCATCAAAGCGGTTTTCATAGCCCCATGCTGAGGTAATTTTGCTCAATAAGTCATTAAACGAAGCGTTTGTCTTTTCTCTTTGCGCCTTACACAAGTCGGCGTCTTTAGGCAAAGGGAGTCGGTGGTGAGAAACAATCAACCAAGCGATAAGGGCTGCAGCTGTGGGTAAATCTGCTAAAGATTTTTCTCTTAGCAAGGCATCAGGAGCAAAGCCCGATTCATCAATTCCTTGATGCATGAGTGCGTTTAACCAAGCTTGATCGTGATTTTCAGAACCTTGACTTGTCACAAACTGATGAAATAGCAAGCAAGAGATCCACTCATGGCGCAGCGGATCACCTTGACGCTTGGTTTTTATCTCAGGGTTTAATTTTTCTTGAAATAATAAAGAAGCTTTACCCCAATCGTGTAGTAATGCCGCCATCGCCGCCAGCGCTTTAATTAAAGGTAAATATTTCCAATCATTTTCGTATTCACTGTGCAACAGGTTTTTCTCTGTACTATTCACCGGCACATACCCTTCCAAAGTAAATTTCCGTTGATTCCCCACAACCCATAACAACTGACTGCGCGAACGAGAGCGGATCCAGTGGCAACTGACCGCAGTGCTACGGCTCGCCGTTTTTCGTAGCATCTTTTTAACTGTGTTCAACCCTTCTTGGGTGATCAGGGTTTGCCATGTATGATCACCAATCCGATTGGCAAAGGCATCTAGTACGCGGCGGGTTTTCTTGAGCGCATTTTTTTCACATTGAGAAACAAAAGTGACCATCATAAAGCGTCACCCACTTGATCGTTTTCAATTGCGTCAATTTGCTGTTCTGTTAACGCCTGCAAAGCCACTTTTTTTACCTGCTCAAACAGGTAATCAAGCGCTTTATGATCGATGAATGCTTGTAGTATCTGCTGGCGAAATGCTTGTTCAGTGGCATCTTCTTTAGCGCATACAAATGCCCAAGGAAGAACCAGCGCATCTTTGATTAAATCCGCCACATCAAATACCAAAGCACCACGGCGGGTTTTACCATGCATCACTGCAAAACCATGGGGTATGCCCAAAACCCAGAGTGTGCATGCTGCTAAACCGTAAGCTAGATAGTTACCGTGATTTAAAAAATCGTTGGCTTTGCCAATCGCCACCGTACGAGTTGCTTCATGTTGACGTTTAAAGCCTGCGTTTTGCGTGAGATGAGCTGCGTACTTGTAGAGCACTTTGGTCAGTTGTGCTTCAGTCAGTAATAATTCTTGCGAGCTGGTTGCAGCTTGGGTGCGGGTAAAAAAGAGATCAAGGGCGCTTTGAATGCTTTTATCTTCAAAATCAAAGCCCTCACTTTTTAAATCACGGTCTTTTTGCCATACGTGTTGTAAATAATGGATCCGCGCTTGTTGGAAGCTTTTAGCGGCAGCTAAACGTTTATCGTCATCAAACCAAAAGCCCATCCAACCTTGTAAATATGCCGTAGGACGATATTCGCTTTGTGGTGTCAGCCATTCTATTTCGCAGGCCATATACAGTGGCGTGCCCCCACCACCGCAAAATCCAACCAACACCCCAGCTTGCGCAAGCATACGCATTGCTGCCTGCGTAATCGAAGTACCATTACCAAGCATTAATACTGTGGTATTAGCAATAGGGATATTAAAGTAGAGGTTTTCCTTATTAACCTCAGTTAAGTATAAAACGCGCCCATCTTTTTGCATTACACGGCAGTGTTCCAAGTAATACATATTGGCACGCTTCGAGTGCAAGATCACTTTAAGGTCTGAAGGGGATAAATCGTCCATTGCTAACTCCGTTCCTTGTTACCTTTCCCTTATCTACCTGATATCAATACAAAGTACAATCCTCCTTATTGGTATAGGTCAAGTGACTTTACCTTAAGTGTGTTTAACTGCATATTAGCGCCCAAATAACCAGGGTTTAACGTCATCTGGGTTGACTAAAATTACTTGCTGTGCTTCTGGTGTGCCTTCAAGGTATTGGGGGTTAATTTGCATTTCCTTTAATAAATAATTCACTAAAGCCGCGCGTGTGCTGATCTGTACTTGCCCGTTTTTCAATTGGTAATCATGGCTAACCACTTCTTTTTGTGCTTCACTTAACCGAGGATCAGGTGCAAAAATAAGCGTCACCTGTGTATTCCAAGCATAATCATCTTTTTGCGTATATTGGGATGTATCCAGTACCTCAGCATCACCACGACAACGACTTAACACCAAATCTCGGTAATCTTGGGATTTTTCACAATACCCACGGACATGCCAACGTAGACTCGTTTTCACAAAAGTATGTGGGTGAAAAATACGCCCTTGCCACTCAGGATGAGAGAGGGAGACATAACCAAGTTCGACGCGTTTTTGCTGACGTATGGCTTCCGTTAAAGCAGCAATCACCCGAGGTGCTACGTAGCGTTGCGGCGCAACACAAAACTCACCGAATAAGGCATGTTGTGATATTTTCGGTGCATAAAATTGACCTGTCGTCAACCAATGCAAGTAATCTTCTAGTGAGTGTTTAGACGCCTGCTCTATAAATTGTGGCGTGAACTGATAAGGACCAGTAGATGTTCTATAAAGCCGCCCCGGATAGTGCTTTTGGTAAGCGCGGATATCCTGATAAGCCTGTTGGCGACTTATCACAAATTGATTAACCAAATCCTTATTACGGACATAGCCTTGCCATAAGGCCAGCATTTCTAAAAACAAATATCGAGTTTGTGGCGTGTGCATCGTCAAATGTCATGTCCCTATTAATAAAATTCATGGATCTAATATAAGCACCAAACATGGTAAGACCTATTTTGAACTGGATCTTTAAATTATCTATTCTTGAATGCATTTAAAGCACAATAAGATATCAGTTTATAATTTTTCTTTTAGAAAATCGACTAATCTACGGACCTTGGGTGAAAGATGCAAGTCATGTGGATACAGTGCCCAAATATCTTCATCTTCTGGTTGAAATTCAGGTAATACTTCTATCAAATCTTTACAATGTAAAGAGGATTGCACATAAAAATCTGGCAGTTGCACTAGACCCAAGCCTTTTAAAGCCGCATCAACTAAGGCATGACCACTATTATATCTTAAACTTCCCTGTACTCTTAAGTTATATTCTTTACCATCTTTTTTAAAACGCCAAAAATCTAGTGTTCCTAATAAACAATTATGTCGGTTTAATTCAGATAAGGCCTGTGGCATACCGTAAGTTTGAATATAACTAGGAGAAGCACATAAAAATAATCGACGTGTTGCTAAACGCTTGGCCATCATATTTGAATCTTCTAATTTACCAATACGAACCGCTAAATCAAAACCCTCTTTCACAAGATCTAGCTTTTGGTTACTGAGTTGGACTTGGATTTTTAACTCCGGATAATCGCACATAAAATCATTTAACAAAGGGGCTACGACTTTTTCACCATAAGTGATCGGCATCGTAATACGCAGCTTACCCCTTGGGGTGGTTTGCAAATAGGTGAGTTTTCGCTCTGCGGCTTCTAAAGCGTCCAGCACTTGGCGACAATGCTGATAATAAAGGGTGCCTGCTTCCGTCACGGAAACCTTGCGGGTACTGCGGTACAGTAACTTGGTTGCCAAACGCTGTTCTAATTGGGCAATTAAACGACTCACTTGCGCCGTGGAAATTCCAATGCGTTGTGCTGCTTGGGTAAAACTGCCGCTTTCAACCACAGCAACAAATTCATTAACACCTTCCCATTGAGCCATAATGTTTCTATCTCTGTGCTTGTGCTACCAACTCGGATTATTACTGATTGGTAAAAGTGATTTGTAAAAACAACCTATTATCATGCAGGTAGAAAAGATTAAACTACTTCAGCAAGCACATTACTTAATTCGTGCGCTTGATCACAACCTGACCACCAAAGAGGCGTTCTCCATGACTGCTGAAGTAATTAAATGCCGTGCTGCGGTTGCTTGGGGCCCCAAGCAACCCTTGAAAATTGAAGAAGTCGAAGTGGCACCGCCTAAAGCAGGTGAAGTCCGAGTGCGTATTGTGGCCACCGGTGTTTGCCATACGGATGCTTTTACCCTCTCAGGTGAAGATCCTGAAGGTATTTTTCCGACAATTTTAGGGCACGAAGGCGGCGGTATTGTAGAGTCTGTCGGTGAAGGTGTCACCAGTGTGCAAGTCGGCGACCATGTGATCCCCTTATACACGGCAGAATGTGGCGAATGTAAATTCTGTAAATCTGGCAAGACCAACTTATGTCAGGCTGTACGGGCCACACAAGGACAAGGGTTGATGCCAGATGGTACCAGTCGTTTCACCTGTCAGGGCCAAACCCTGTATCACTATATGGGATGCTCAACGTTTTCTGAGTACACAGTATTACCAGAGATTTCCCTAGCCAAAGTCAACCCTCAAGCCCCTTTAGAAGAAGTCTGCTTGTTAGGTTGTGGGGTCACCACAGGCATGGGCGCCGTGATGAATACCGCTAAGGTCGAAGCCGGTGCCACTGTAGCCATTTTTGGTCTGGGCGGCATTGGATTATCTGCGATTATCGGTGCCACCATGGCCGGTGCCAGCCGGATTATTGGGGTGGATGTCAATGAATCCAAATTTGAGTTAGCCAAAAAGTTAGGCGCGACCGATTGCATTAACCCGCGTGATTATGATCAGCCGATTCAAGATGTCATTGTAGAGCTGACAGAAGGCGGCGTGGATTACTCTTTTGAATGTATCGGTAATGTGGATGTGATGCGTTCCGCATTAGAATGTTGCCACAAAGGCTGGGGCGAATCTGTGATTATCGGGGTAGCCGGTGCAGGTCAAGAAATTAGTACCCGTCCTTTCCAATTGGTAACAGGTCGCGTTTGGCGTGGTTCGGCTTTTGGTGGCGTGAAGGGGCGTTCTGAGTTGCCTAGTATTGTGGAAGACTATTTAGCAGGCAAGTTTGCACTCAATGATTTTATTACCCATACCATGCGCTTAGAGGATATTAATGATGCTTTTGAGCTGATGCATGAAGGTAAAAGTATCCGTAGCGTGATTCACTACAACCTATAATGCCCCTTGGCTTTATCCATCCCCGCCCGATCGGGCGGGGTTTGCACAGATTTTCACTAAAAACGCAATTTTTTAGGTAAGCCTGCATCAAGCCAGGCTTGCCATTCACGTTCAAAATGTTGCAAATCTGTTGTTTGTTGCCACCAAGCTAAACTATCAAAGGGTTGGCAACGTTGTGCCCATAAGGTTTTAAATAAAGCGCGTAAGTGGTGTTCTTGCGTTGGTTCGAGTAAATAACGGACCAATGCCCAAGCTTGGGCATATAAATCTGGTGCCGACAACTGCGCCCATTCTGGGGAAGCAAAGGTCACAAACTCCGCCAGTGGCCAAGCGATTCCTTGTTGTTGCACACGTTGGTAATGGTGAACGGAAGGCGCTAGAAGTTTTAACTGAGCTTGTAAATCTAAAACTTCTAAATTTTCTGCTAAGCCTTCATTCAGCCAATGCGGAGTGGGACCAAACAAGCTTGCCATTAAAAGATGCACCACCTCATGGCGTAAAATTCTTAAAGTATCTTCTGCACGATTTTGACGCATCACGACCGCTTCATGCGTGCGTAAGCTATAAAAACCTATCGCTTGTGGGTTCAGCTGAGGTGCTTGTTCTTGCAAATACTGCTGGTACAAGTCTTGATCACTAAAAATTTGAATATTGAGACGGATGGCAGGGAAGGAATGCTGAGGCAAGTAACGGGCAAGTAAATTGGCTAGCTGTTGCGTATCCGCTTGGATTTGATCACGCAGAAAACTGACGCCGCTTTCGCCATGAATACGCAAGGATAAATCCAAAGCAAGCCCATGATGCTTGGCATTCAGAATTTGCGATTCGCGTCGAGGATCGTCAGGGGGCTGATCACTGTAGACCCATTGTCCTTGTGCATTTCGCCACTTATACATTTGCCCTTGTACTGTCACTCTTGGCGGCAAAGGCACACACTCAAAATCATGGCTTTCTGTCTCTTTCATTAAGCCAGGTAATTTAGGGGCCGTGCTTTCATTCGCTAAAGCTTCTGTCGCCAGCATGGCACCAGCACAAACAAAAAAACAAGCTGCAAACCAAGGCGTTAAACCTTGTTTTAATCGACCCTGCATCCTTTTTTCTCCCTAAAATACGGATACCTTAGCAGGTACCCGCACACCATTTTTCTCTAATTAGGTACCTGAAAGCGGGTATCCATGCGATACACCGAAGGCACATCTTCTAAGGACGAGACACTCACGCCCAAATCTTTTAACAAACCATCTTTTAAACCATAACACCAACCATGAATACTCAAATTTTGACCACGACGCCAAGCCCTTTGGACCATCTTGGTACGGCACACATTGGCGACTTGGGCAATCACATTGAGCTCACATAAGCG
The DNA here is from genome assembly GCF_900108915.1 of Allopseudospirillum japonicum. GTDB lineage: Bacteria > Pseudomonadota > Gammaproteobacteria > Pseudomonadales > Halomonadaceae > Pseudospirillum > Pseudospirillum japonicum. Next base: position 15,906 of record NZ_FNYH01000006.1, on the reverse strand, counting down.
ATCGACAATTAAATCTTCCTGCTCTAAGGCTTCTAGCTCTTCACGGTGGAGCTGATAAATATTACGGATATCGTGAATCCAATAATCAACTAGGCCAAATTCCTTATTCGAAATAGCTGCTTTCACACCACCACAACCATAATGCCCAACCACCATAATGTGTTTGACTTGCAGCACATCAACAGCAAACTGGATTACGGATAAAAGGTTTAAGTCGTTGTTGTGTACGATATTGGCGACATTACGATGTACAAAAACCTCCCCAGGTTGCAAGCCGGTAATTTGGTTGGCTGGCACACGGCTATCCGAACAACCAATCCATAAAAATTCTGGGCTTTGTTGTGCAGATAAACGCTGAAAATATTGCGGATCTTGCGCACGGATGGATTCGGCCCACGTACGATTTTGTTCTAACAACTTGCTAATAGCACATTGAGGGCTTGTATCTGTCGATTGACACATGAGTTAGGTCTCCTTTATGGCCACAATAAGGTATTTTGATTGGTGGACTGGCTTTCAACATCATACCATCTAGACCAAAGTTGTAAGCAACCAAGATGGGTCATCGTGCCCTATTTTCTCGTTTTATCAATAAGATATGTTAAGCTATCCCTAATGTATCTGATCACAAGGAGTTTTTTTATGAGTCAATATGATTACCAATTATTAGTGATTGGCGCAGGTTCCGGTGGTGTACGTGCAGCGCGCACCGCAGCAGCTTTAGGCGTGAAAGTCGCCGTTTGCGAAGACACTTATTTGGGGGGCACCTGTGTCAATGTGGGTTGCGTGCCTAAAAAGCTGTATTCGTACGCGGCACACTATGGCGAAAGCCTCCATGAAGCACAAGGCTTTGGTTGGCAAGTTTCAGCAGAAGTCAGCTTTGATTGGGCCCATTTACGCGAGCAGAAAAAAACTGAAATTCAACGTCTTAACCAAGTTTATCGTCAATTATTAGTCAACTCAGGCGTCACCTTGTTAGAAGGCCGTGGCCAATTAGTTGGCGACCATCAAGTGAAAATCGGCGAACAAGTCTATACCGCTGAGCGTGTTTTGCTTGCCACCGGTGGTTGGCCGAGTGTACCTCATGGCTTACAAGGGCGCGAATTGGCGATTACTTCGAACGAAATCTTTGATCTCGCCGAATTTCCACAGCGCTTAGTGATTGTTGGTGGTGGTTATATCGCGGTGGAATTTGCGAGTATTTTTGCAGGCTTAGGCGCAGAGACTCACCTGATTTACCGTGGTGATTTGGTCTTGCGTGGTTTTGATGAGGATATCCGCCAACATTTAGTGAGTGAAATGCGTAAAAAAGGTGTGAACTTGCATTTCAATACCAATATTGAAAGTTTAAGCCAAGGGGAAGGCGGGATTCTCGCTGAACTCACCAATGGCCAAGCCTTGCTTGCCGACCAAGTGTTATACGCCACAGGACGCCAACCCAAAATCCAAGGCTTGGGCCTGGAAGATTTAGGCGTGCAACTCAATGAAAAAGGCGCGGTCGCCGTCAATAATGAATTTCAAACCAATTTGCCTTGGTTATATGCCTTAGGTGATGTGATCGGTCGCGTGCAATTGACGCCGGTGGCCTTAGCAGAAGCCATGGCCTTGGTAAAACACTTGTACCAAGGGGCAAAGGTGGACTTGGATTATGAGTTAATTCCGACTGCCGTTTTTACACATCCCAATATCGGTTGTGTTGGCCTGACGGAACAAGAAGCACGCCAAAAATATGCTAATGTGAAAGTTTATCGTTCTGAGTTCCGCGCACTTAAACATACCCTCTCCGGTAGCCAAGAACGAACCCTTATGAAAATGCTGGTAGATCAAACTAGCCAGAAAGTGCTTGGGTTACATATGGTGGGTGAAGATGCCGGCGAGATTATTCAAGGTATGGCCGTCGCCTTAAAAGCCGGTGCGACCAAAGCAACTTTTGACGCCACCATAGGGATTCACCCAACAGCCGCGGAAGAATTTGTCACTATGCGCGATTAAGCTGCCTAGTGGCATCTCAACCTGACTTTAGCGTCTGAATCTTTAGCCCCTTCTTGATGGGGCTTTTTTGGTGTTTTTGCAAATAAAAAAACTCCCCAAACCTTGCGGCTGGGGAGCAGATCTGTCGGGGCACTCTTCAAGGTGTCTTAAAAAAGGCATCAAGCTTCCCGAATCAGGTAATCAAAGGCACCCAGTGCGGCACTGGCGCCTGATCCCATAGAAATCACAATTTGCTTATATGGGATATTAGTGACATCGCCCGCAGCAAACACGCCGGCCATAGAGGTCGCGCCTCGGCTATCAACTTCTATTTCACCAAATTTTGATAGATTCACTTGCGAGTCTTGCAACCAATCCGTATTAGGCACCAAGCCGATTTGCACAAAAATCCCCGCCAGTTCCAGGGTATGCTCGCTTTGATCACGGCGGTCAAGATAAGTTAGCCCTGTGACTTTATTGCCATCACCAACCACAGCAGTTGTCTGCGCTTGCGTAATAATCTCCACATTGGCCAAAGATTGGGCTTTTTTCTGTAATACCGCATCCGCCCGCAAGCTTTCGCCAAATTCTAATACCGTGACCTGTTCAACAATGCCGGCAAGATCAATCGCCGCTTCAATACCAGAGTTCCCACCACCGATCACGGCCACTTTTTTCCCTTTAAAGAAGGGGCCATCACAGTGCGGACAGTAAGCCACGCCACGGCCTTTATATTCTTGCTCACCGGGGACGTTTAACTCACGCCAGCGCGCACCGGTCGCTAAAATCACACTTCGGCTTGTTAAGGTCGCCCCACTAGCCAGCTCGACCTCAATCCCTTGTGCACGTCGTAAAGCCTGCGCTTTTTGATCACGAATAATATCTACACCGTATTCCTGCACATGGGCTTCCAAATTCGCCACCAATTTCGGCCCTTCTGTATAGGGCACAGAAATAAAGTTTTCAATCCCCACAGTATCCATGACTTGACCACCGAAACGCTCGGCCACTAAGCCGGTGCGTATCCCTTTACGAGCAGCATAAATAGCAGCTGCGGCACCTGCTGGGCCACCACCGACAATCAGCACATCATAAGGGGCTTTTTGTGCTAAGGCTTGCGCTTGCCGTGCGCCGGCTTGGGTATCGACTTTGCCAAGAATGTCTTCCAAGCTCATCCGCCCTTGGGCAAAACTTTCACCGGCCAAATAGACCGCCGGCACCGCCATAATATGTTTTTGCTCAACCTCAGTTTGAAATAAGGCCCCATCCACCATGGTATGGGTGATTTTAGGGTTAAAGGTTGCCATTAAATTCAGCGCTTGCACCACATCCGGGCAATTCTGGCAGGATAGAGAAATATAAGTCTCAAAGTGTAATTCTGTATCCAGTTGGCGGATTTGCTCAATCACGGCGGGATCGGTTTTGGGTGGATGCCCGCCCGCATGTAATAAGGCAAGTACCAAGGAGGTAAACTCATGCCCCATAGGCACGCCGGCAAAAATAACTCTTGCGGTTTCCCCTGCTGGTGCAATCCCTAGACTAGGTGCACGTGCCCGCTCGGTATGATGCAGGCTGATTAAATCCGATAGACTGGCAATTTCTTGTGCAAGATCTTGAATTTCTTGTGATTTTTTAGAATCATCTAAGGCTAAGCTGAGTTCGATAGGTTGTTTTAAGTGACCTAAATAAGCTTGCAGCTGTTGTTTTAATTGAGCGTCTAACATAATTATATTCCTATATAAAAATATTTTTAAATTTTGCACAGACGACTAACCCGAACAGACAAGCGCCTTCTTTAGGTAGTGTGCGTTTTTACTGGGAAGGTACCAGCAAGGTGATCATCACCCTGCTGGTGGTCTGGCGTCTTAGATCTTACCGACAAGATCCAAAGAAGGGGCAAGGGTCGCTTCACCTTCTTTCCATTTAGCAGGGCAAACTTCGCCTGGGTGTGTGGCCACATATTGCGCAGCTTTTACTTTGCGCAGCAATTCACTTGCATCACGGCCAATACCGCCTGCATTGATCTCGACGATTTGGATTTTGCCTTCTGGATCAATCACGAAGGTACCGCGTTCGGCTAGACCAGCCTCTTCAATCATCACCCCAAAATTACGGGTAATTTTGCCTGTTGGATCACCAATCAGAGGGAATTGGATTTTACCAATGGTTTCTGAAGTGTCGTGCCAAGCTTTATGGGTGAAGTGGGTATCAGTAGAAACACCATAGATTTCTACGCCGAGCTTTTGGAACTCATCATAGTTATCTGCTAAATCGCCTAGCTCAGTCGGGCAGACAAAAGTGAAATCAGCTGGATAGAAGAAAACCACAGACCACTTGCCTTTCAGGTCTTGCTCAGACACTTCCACAAACTCGCCTTTGTGAAAAGCTGTCGCGTTAAAAGCTTGTACTTCAGAACCAATATACATAGACATCTTGATTTCTCCTCGTTTTGGATTGAGCTAGCACTTGCCTATAAAAGGCTAGCAAAATTTATTAAAAATGCTTTGTGTGCTGTGCAAACTTTTGTTTACGGGATTGAGTATAAGCCGATCAGATCACATACTTAAAATTGATTGTATTTAACAAAGCAATAGCTTTAAGCTATTTAAGTGCAGGGATAAAGCTTAAGTTGCGCTTTTTTTCACCAGTTGTCCCCGCGTGTTATCCATGCGGTAATGGACGATACTGCCATCAAGGATACGCTTCACTACTTCTCTTGCTGTCTCCAAAGGTACAGAAAACCATTCTTGCGGGTGGTACTTTTTGCCATCTTGACCGATCAGGGTGATTTGCAACCGTTGCGCATGCAAAAATCCATGAATTAAGGTTTCAAATTTTCTTGGATTGAGGTTATAGCATTCCATGGATGCGAGAATCTTGACCGGTGCTTCCAGAAACGCCGTCTCCCGCGCTGCATTTTTGGTCCTTTCCTCAACCGTCTGCTCTGTGTAGCCGATTTTGATCAAGTTGGGAATCCCTTGCAGATCTGGGTGTTCACTCTTGGTCGCGACCAAGTAAATCTGGCCGGCACGCTGATCTTTATGGGTAATATTATTGAATGCATCCTCGACCGAATCAGGATCACGCATAATCCGGCGGCCGTTTTCATCTTGGTAAAGACGTTTCGCCAGTGATTGCAGCAAGTGATTTGATTCAGTACCGTTCTCAAAAATGACCCGCAAGCGGGGATCATAGCGGCCTTGATTATCTTCTCGGCGCTCGCCCACTTCATCAATCAAACACAGCACCCCTTCTAAAATAAAGGCATCACCGGTTCGCATCTGGGAGGCCCGCTGAAAACGTGCCGTTTTTATTTTTCCTGATTGCAGACCTTGATGCAGTGCTTTAAAGAGAGGTTCAAACACAGAGAAATCTTTGCAAATCCGCCGCTGCGCAATCTCCTCTGGGATTTCTCTTGGTGTCGCAAAAGCCACATGCACAGGCTCAAATAAGGCGGCCTCGCCTTGATCTAGCGCCGCAAAGGCTTCACTGGCAAAAATATCCTCTAACGAGGTGACATTTTCTGTCTCTGAAAGGCTTTGCACTCTGGGTTGTACAGGGTCAGCGCTGGGCTGAGTCTCTGTTTCCGCACTGGATAAGAGGCCATAACGATCATAGGGTTTCAGGGAAGCGTGCGACTCTGGACAATGAAGATACGTATTGAGCCGCCGAGCCAGCAGCTTTTCAGACAGGGCACCTGAACTAGCAGGCACCCGGCCATGCTGCTCAATAAAGGTATTAATTTCTTCAAATTTAGTTACTTCCACAGGCAGGCCGCCGCCAGCCTCCTTGGCTTTCACCGCAAGCAAACCAAATTCATCTGGGCCATTTAAAATATCCTCTAACGACAGGCGCGCTCTGCCTTTGCGATGGTGATCAATCGGGGGCATGGTCCATCTCCTTATGTTATGCGGTGTGTGCTTGAGCGGCTTTGCGTTCCTGCGCTTTACGCTTGATGTAAGCCAGTGCATCCGCCAATCGGCGCTCGTAAAGGTCACTGGCTGTCACCGAAGGCTCACGCCCTTTGTCCTTACGGAATTCATTGATTCGCGGCCAGAGGATGACTGCTTCCTCTTCCGACATCTGCGAGCGCATCCCCACCACGGTATCTTGAATGGTTTTCAGCACGGACGGCGTGACCGCTTTGGAAAGAATCTCATAAGCGCCTTGGAAAGGATTTACTTGGCGGATCAAGTCCACATTCAGATGTTCAATATTGACGAATTTATTGCCAATCAGCACAAACTTACGGTGCGCTTTCGCATCGCTCGTCGATGTACTCGGGCTTGTTTTAGAGGAAAGCTTGGCTTCGGCTTCATAAGGTCTAGCCTGATCTTCAATCCCCTGAGGTACGAAAATTTGCGCCCCTGCAGGGAGTTGGGCTTCATCAAATAACCCCCCTGTGGATTGAATCGCCATCGAAGTCTGTACCGCTTCCGCGACCGTCTGTACCTCTTGTTGTTCCATCTCTGGATACAGCTTTTCGATCACCTTGGGGATTTCCACCGCTTCCATCACCTCGGGATCTGCATCACCTGTAACCGCCGGCGCTATCACTTCGGGCTTTTGCAGAATCGCCGCCTTGATATTATCCATATTTTCCAGCGCCTTAATCACCCGCACGGATACAGGCGCACTGGTATCTTCAATCACAATCGTCCCTGGTGCCATCGGCTCCCCCGCCAGCAAGCGCGAGCGTGGTTTAAAGGTCACTGCAGGGGCCAACACCTGCTCCATCAGTAAGGACACAGTAATCGCCTTCAGCATATCGTTTACCGACCGTTTGACATCCTCATCTTCGGCATCCGGCTGGGAGATCAGGTTAGTAAACTGCGCATGGGTTTTACCTTCACAGTCACGGGTCGCACGGCCAATAATTTGAATAATTTCCGTCAGTGAGGAGCGATACCCAATGGTGAGCACATGCTCGCACCAAGGCCAGTCAAAACCTTCTTTAGCCATGCCCAGCGCAATAATCATGTCCATATCCTCGGCTTTGGCCACCTGACGCAAATAGTTTTGGACTTCAACCCGCAAGGGGCCATCATCCACCAAATCCGCCACTTTCAATAGCCGGCCTGAGGCATCCTTCACCGTGATAATGCCGGTCGTCATATCTTTCTCGATCACTTCGCCAATCGCATCCAGGATATGATCCACCTCAGTCAGCTTGTCCTTGGTGGATTCCACCGAATTCACATTCGGAATATGAATAATGGTTTTCTTGGTGGTATCTAAAACCTCATGTACGGCATCAAGATAAGACCCAGTATAAAAGTGATAGCCAATCCCGAGCGATTTTAAATACTGGTAGCCATTGAGCTGCTCATAATAGGAATAAGTGACTTGGGTAAACTTCTCCTCGTCCTCAGGAAGCAAGATAGGCACGGCATCGCCACGGAAGTAAGAGCCTGTCATCGCGATAATATGCGCATTCGAACCAGCCATCACCCCATCAATCAGATTACCCAAACGGTTCTCGCCATCGGCGGAAGTATGATGAAACTCATCAATCGCCAATAAGGTATGGTTAAAATCCGCGGGCTGAAGCTGCTGATAAGCAAAGCGCAAGGTCGCATGGGTACAAATCAAGATGGGGGCTTGGGGATCAGCCATAAAATTGACCAAAGCTTGCACCTTGCGCGCCTCACCACCGGGAATACACAGGTTATGGCTTGGCAACACCTTCCAATCCGCAAAAAAGCCGCCGCGGGTCAAATCGGTATCCTTGAATGAACTCCCAATCGACATTTCCGGCACCGCAACAATCACTTTTTTGAGACCTTGATGATGCAGCTTATCCAGCGCTAAAAACATTAAAGCACGCGATTTACCCGACGCCGGCGGCGCCTTAAGCAATAGATATTGGGCATCACGGGCTTCGTAGGCACGCGCTTGCATTTCGCGCATCCCCAGCGCATTGAGGTTTGCGCTGTTCCCGGTTTGCTTGTACTGGACGGTCAAGAGGTTAGCCATGATCACTTACTCCGTGTAGATTTCTTTTTGGCAGGTGCTTGCGCTTTCTCAGCGGCAATCAGTTTCTCGTAACGCGCAAACAGATGCTCCAGGCGTTCGGACGCATCGCGGAACGGCTTGTCGCGGTACAGCTTTTCCACCGCGCGATCCAAGGTTTGATGGGCTTTGAGTAAAGGCTCGGGCATTTTATCGGGATCGTATAGATTGGCTAAGGATTTGCCTGGGTAATCCTCACGAATCAACAAGACCTCTTCGGCCAAGGCTTCAATCTGTTTACGTTGCTGTTCGGTGACTTGGGGCCAAGGGAAGGTGTTATAAACCAGTGTAACCGAGTAACCGTAGCGGCTTTCCAAGCGGCCGCAGACAGTTCGCATCCAATCCATATGCATTTCAGATTCAAGAACGCCAAACTCGTACAAGGTGCCGTTGGGTATCATGTAGTTTTTATTGTTTGATATGGTTTCAGCACCAAAAAAACCTATTGGGACATACGGCCTCCGCTCGCTTGTAAAGGCCGGAACCAAAATGAAAGATTCTGGATTTTTCAGATCTCTGAACTGATGAGGCCTTTCAGCCAATTTTCGTGCCCCTGCGTCCCGACTAGCAAGACGTGTTTCCCGAACAGCCTCTACCCGCTGCTTTACCAAGGGCATAGCCTCAATATCTTCAAGGGTTGCCTCAACCAGCCATAAACACCAACGTTCTTTGGCTTGGATAAATTCTTGTGCTCCCATCAATTGTTTAATCCATCGGGCGGCTTGCGGCTCAGCTTGTATAAGCTGGTTTTTTTCTGCAGTGTTAAGTAATAAATGCCCACCATCGATAGGCTTATTTCCATAGAGCATTTCAGGGACCGAGCAAAGAGGCTTGCTGCGGCTTTCAATCACTATATCCCCGCCTTCCAGTAAATAGGGGTTAATATTGTCGACATCAACACGATGAATGTTTTTACCGTCCTGTACTTTAAACAGTGTTGATCTCTGGTTGATAGAAGCATTAGCCACACCAACAACAACCACATGAACAGCAGCATTTTGTTTTGCCTGATTTTTCCAAGCAAAAGTGGGATAAGCAAAACGGATTTTTAGACCTTTACCAAGGATAGAGGGCCAGAGTGTTGCAACCTGTTCCCCTTGACAGATTGAATTGGTGGAAACCAGTGCGAACTCTGCATGACGTTCGGAGATGTATTGCGAACTTTTCCAGAACCAACAGGCGACAAAATCAAGCATACCGAAGGATTTGAACTCCGAGAATACATAAGCCATATCCTCATTCTGCACCTGACTACGCCCAGCACTACCCAAAAACGGTGGATTGCCACAGAGATAAACTTCATAGGTATTTCCGTGAGTATCAAGCGGCGGGCAGACTTGTTGCCAATCCAAGCGTAAGGCATTACCACACACAATATGGCCGGAATCCCGTAATGGCAGCGCCGCCTTGGCATAGCCAAACTTAGCTTTAAAGGCCATATTCATTTGGTGTTCGGCTAGCCATAACGAAAGAACCGCAACCTCGTGGGCAAAATCGTCAATTTCAATGCCAAAGAACTGGGAAAGCCGAATACCTGAATAATATATCTCAGGCTGATCTGACACTGAGTTCAGCGCATCGATGACTTCCATTTCCAGCTTGCGCAACTCTTTATAGGCAATAATCAAAAAATTACCAGAACCACAAGCAGGATCAAAAATCCGCAGATTCTGCAGACGCAGGAGTAACCCCTTGAGCTTATTCTCACTTTTACGTGACTTCTCTAATTCGGCGTACAGCTTGTCAAGAAACAGTGGCTGGATCACCTTCATAATATTAGAGACAGAAGTGTAATGCTGACCCAGGTTGCCGCGCTGTTCCTTATCAATCACCGCTTGGAACATGGAACCGAAAATATCTGGGTTAATCTCGGACCAGTCGAGTGAACCGCAATCCAGCAAAATACGACGTGCTTTACGCCCAAATTCTGGGATCGGCTCCTTATCATGGAAGAGGCCACCGTTGACATACGGGAAGGCTTGAAAATGGGCTGGCATTAGGTTCCGCTTGGGATCTTCCTGCTCCAGATTCAAGACGGTAAACAGGTCCATAAAAAACTGATCAAGGTCTGCGCCATCCTCCCGAGTGGTCGACTGGATAACGGAGGTTACCTGCCCTTGCGCAAAGATGCCGGTATCTTCGGCGTAGAAACAGAATAAGAGGCGCGTTAGAAAGACATTCAGCGCATGAATATCTTCCGGCTTGGAAAGCTCGTTACGCTCGCGAATCAGATCGAACAACTGGCCCATTTTTTCAGAGGCTTTTACATCCGCCGGATGCTCGGCATACATAATCGCTTTTTCATAACCGGCCAATGGCAGAAAGAAGGCATATTGCTTATCGAGTTTCTCAAGCGGGGTGTGCAAACTTTCTTCCGCTTGCAAATCCAAAGCCACAAGGTTGACAAAATCCGTCACCATCACAAAACGAATGTCATTGCGGGTGACCAATTCGCTAGCCTTGAGCGCCTCGGCCTCAGCCTCCAAATCCGAGCCTTGCGCTAGGGCTCGAAAGTAAAGTTTCTTTTTGAGCGCAATATCCTCACCTTCGGCCAGGTTGCGGCTATCACCGCCTTTACGCAGCCGAGTGATTGTACTTTTTGGAAAACCGTAAGCATCTAAAAAAGAAAAGATCAATTCATCTGGATTAAGCGGGTTACAAGCCTGGGCAAGGGATTCGATAATACGGGCTTGGCTGATGGCCATGGTGCAGATCCTTGTGTGAATACTTTGTCTTATCTTGCTGTTTTTTATGAATTATCACAAGGAGCCCTGCCATGCCTCGTACTGCAACTAGCAAGTAAATTTCGCTAATTGCTGTTTTAGTGCCGTTGCCGAGGTTTGCAATTGGTCGGCAGCACTAGAGATTTGCTCAATACTGGTGGAGTTTTCCTGTGTATGCTGCTCAATATGGGTCATTTGTTGCAAAACTTGCGTATTGGCCTGCACCACTTGGGTGAGGTGCTGGGATGTGGTTTGTACCTGATATTGGGTGTGATGCATGGCTTGCGTACTGGTATCAATACGGGTACAGGCTTGCGCCGAATGCCCTAATAAGGCTTGGTGCTCAGTACAAGCCGCTTGCATTTTGCCACTCACTTGCGTGATGGCTTGTAGAATATGATCCAAAATAGTACGTGTTTGCTGCAAACTGGTTTGTGTGCGTTGTGCGAGTTTACGTACCTCGTCGGCAACCACCGCAAAGCCGCGCCCTTGTTCCCCAGCGCGTGCCGCTTCAATCGCTGCATTTAGTGCTAATAAGTTAGTTTGTTCTGCAATCTCGTTAATACTATCCAGCACTTGATTTACTTCTTGTGCTTCTTGCGCTAGCTGATCCAAATCCTCAGCTAATTGTGTATGTACTTGGGTGCTGTACTGAATTTGTTGTGCCATGTGTTGAATGGCTGCTTGGCTTTGGTCTAAATCCTGCACTGCATCAAGCACTTGGGTGACCGTTTCTGTCAGCTGCTGGTAAGATTGCTGCAATAAACTGGCATTGGTTTCGCTTTCCAAACGCACCTGATCTAATGCCGACACAATACTAATGGCACTTTGATTAATTTGTTGGCTACTGGATTTTAATTGTTCAGAAATACTTGCCGTATGCCATGCCCCTTGGGTGGTTTGGGCAAGGGTTTGTTGGAGCTCTTGCATTAAAAAATTAAAATCTTGTAATAATAAACCTATCTCATCTTGGCCGGCTTGGGTTCTTAAGGTCAGATTGCGCGTTTGTGCCACTTCACGAATAATTGTTTGCGCTTGCCCTAAAGGCTTTAATAAATGATGAATTAACAAATAAATACATGCGGAAGAAAAAATAAAGATAAATATCCCAATACCTGCAGACGTCAATAAAGTCACTAATAATTCTTGATTGAGGTGATTAATACTAATATCTGCCCCTGCAACAAAGGTATATCCTTCTGGGGTTTGATGACGAATAAAGACTGAACGAAAATGGCCCCATTCATCGGTATATTCATCAAAAACAGGCGTTTGACTTTGAAAAGCACGGATTAAGGCTTGGCTGGGTTCTTCATATAAGGGTAAGGGATCAGGAAAAACTTTTGCATCATATTCTTCTGGGTCCGGTGTATCTAAAACAAAATAGAACTTGCCTTGACGTTCAATTAAGGTATACACGTATTGAATGGGATGATGTTCTAATAATTGGTAGATACGGCTTTGTAATTGATCTGAAGTTGTTTTGCTAAAATCGCCTGCAGCCACTGCTTGATACAAACGTGTGTCTGTAATAAAAGCCCCTGCATGGGCCGCAAGGATAAGCTGTTCATCAATGGCCTGATATAAATCTGTACTGCGGATCTGATACGAGTAACTTGTATAGGCGAACACACTCAGGGCGTTTAAAATAAAAAATGCAGTAAGTAAACGAGATTTCAAGCTGGTGAACATGGCCTGTCCTTGGAAGTATGCTTCTAGTAATTAGGTGAGTTTTTTTAATTCTACTGCAATACAAGCGTTCGTCACCACTTGTAACCCAGCAGCTTGCGCTTGTGCGGTGGCTTGTGGGTGCTCAATACCTAATTGCGTCCAAATACTTTTGGCTTGCACTTGTATACTGGCTTGCACAATCTGTGGTACCTGATCGGATTGGCGGAAAACATTGACCACATCAATAGGGCAAGGCGCTTCAGTTAAATCAGCTAAAACAGGACAGCCCAGAATCTCTTCTCCTACCAATAAAGGGTTGATAGGAAAGACTTGATAGCCTTGCGCCAACAAGGCTTGCATCACTTGATAACTGGCGCGTTCGGGTTTGTTGCTCGCACCGACTAAAGCTATCGTGCGCATTCTAGTTAAAATGGCACGCATTGTTTGCATCGCTTGCATCTGAATCACCTAGGGTTAAAAATTGCGTCCCTGCAATTGATTTGTAAAATAAAATTCACTTTTTATCTATCTCAAGCAAGACGAGAGAAAACTTCGCGTCCTTGGACCCAAGTGCTCACAATCCGGCCTGTCAATTCTTGCCCTAATAAGGGCGTGTTTTTCCCCATAGAGACTAAGCTCGCGGGCGTCACTTGCCAGTGTGCATCCGGATCTAGTAAGCAAAAATCTGCATTCGCCCCTAAATGTAAATGTCCGGCGTCTAAGCCCAGTACACAAGCCGGTGCATAGGTGAGACGTTCAATCAGCTGATTCAGGGTCAAAACGCCTTGATTTACTAAAGCTAATCCTTGGCTGGCCAGGGTTTCTAAACTAGAAACACCTGCCTCAGAGGCTGCAAAAGGTGCATTTTTAGCTGCGGCATCTTGCGGCAGATGGCCACTGCTTAGCACTTGCAAGACACCATCTTGCAAGCCTTGGCGTAATGCGGCTTGATCTTGCAAGGTGCGTAACGGTGGTTGCACATGAAAGAGGGTATTAAAGTTTTCCAGATCATGCTCACTGTACATCAGGTGCTGAATACTCACATCCGCAGTGACCGCTAACCCACGTTCTTGCGCTTGATAGAGCATATCGACAGAACGCGCACAAGAAATGTGCTGTAAATGCACCCGTGCCCCTGTCGCTTCCACTAATAACAGGATATTGGCTAACGCCAAGGTTTCGGCAGTTTCGGGAATCCCAGCTAGCCCCATTCGGGTCGCAACCGCGCCTTCATGTGCACAGCCTTTACTTGCAAGGGCAGGGTCTTGCGGTTGCAAACACACTAATAAATCAAAGGTGGCAGCATATTCAAGACAACGCTTTAAAATCCCCACATCTTGAAAACCATAGTGCATCTGGCTCAGTGCAATACAACCGGCATCTTGCAAACCTGCCATATTAGTTAAGGCTTGCCCCTGCAAATCTCGGGTTAAAGCTCCCATAGGTAAAAAACGTGCGCCTTGAATGCCTGCGGCTTTATCTCTTAGGGTACGTACCAAAGCTGGGCTATCCAGTACCGGCTGGGTATCTGGACGCGCACATACATGGGTAAAACCACCTGCGGCGGCTGCGGGTAACTCAGAGGCTAACTGGCCTTTATAGCTGGGGCCAGGCTCGCGAACATGGGTACCGATATCAATCCAGCCGGGTGTCAGCAGGAGGCCGCTCGCATCCAAGGTGCGTTCAGGAATAAAATGCGCAGGCGCATCGCCCAACGCCAAAATGCGCCCTTGGTCTAAATGCACATCTAAACAAGCATCTAAATGTTGCGTTGGATCGAGAACGCGTGCGCCGATAATGGAAATTTTTGTTGCTTCACTCATACGAAAACACATCCTTAAGGTTGTGGAACTTGCGCGCCAATAAGATGGCTCATCACCGCCATACGTACAGCAAGGCCGTAGCTCACTTGGGGGAGAATCAAGGATCGTTCGCCATCGGCAACGGCGGATTCAATTTCAACCCCCCGATTGATAGGACCAGGATGCATCACTACCGCTTGTGGATGTGCATAAGCGAGTTTGTCACTGGTTAAGCCATAAAGACGGTAAAACTCTTGCTCAGAAGGTAATAAGGCGCCTTGCATCCGCTCCTTTTGTAAACGCAGCATAATTACCGCATCCACATCTTTGAGGCCATCGGCCATCCGGGTAAAAACACGCACGCCTAAATCTTCAATCGCAACCGGCAAGAGTGTTTTCGGGGCAATCACACGTACTTCTGCAGCCCCTAGGATATTTAACGCATGAATTTGTGAACGTGCTACGCGCGAGTGCAAAATATCGCCCACAATCGCGACTTTCAGTTGGTTAAAATCCCCTTTATGGCGACGTAAAGTCAGCATATCCAATAAGGCTTGGGTAGGGTGGGCATGGCGTCCATCACCAGCATTAATAATGGCCACATCTGGGGTGAGGTGCTGCGCAATAAAATGGGCCGCGCCTGAGTCTGAATGCCGTACTACAAAAATATCGGCATGCATGGCTTCAAGCGTTTTCAGGGTATCTTTTAAGGTTTCGCCTTTTGCCGTGGAGGAGGTACTAATATCAAGATTGAGCACATCCATAGAAAGGCGTTGCGCCGCCAGCTCAAAAGTGGCACGAGTACGGGTAGAATTTTCAAAGAATAAGTTGATGAGGGTTTTACCACGTAATAATGGCAGCTTTTTGACCGCTTGACGGTTCGTAGGGACAAAAGATTCAGCGGTATCTAACAAATGGGTTAATAAATCTGCTGGCAAGCCTTCTAAAGTCAATAAATGACGCAAACGACCATCCGCAGTAAGCTGAATATTATTCACCAGCATCTTCCCCTATTTGAATCCAATGTAAATTTAATTCACTATCTAATTGCACGCGCCAATGTGGATGGTAATCGACGTTTGCGGCAACCGCTTGGGCTTGAATCGGTAATTCTTGCGCGTTAACTTGTACCAGTACCGCTAAATAAATACTCGCTGGACGGCCATAATCAAATAATTCATTCATCGCCGCGCGGACAGTTCGCCCTGACTGGAGTACATCATCGACCAAGATGACATGCTTATCTTGCACACTTAAAGGAAGCTGTGAAGGCTGAACTTGCGGATGCAAGCCAATACGGGTGAGATCATCGCGATAAAAACTAATATTCAGTGTCCCCAAAGGGGCTTGCGCCACGCCCGCCACCTCTTTTACCGCTAATTCAGCTTGTAAAGCTTGGGCGACCCAAACGCCACCGCTATGAATACCGACCCAAACCACCTCCTCAGGTGCCAAGGTGGCAAGGTGTGCTTGTAAAGAAACACCCAATTTTTCAATCAATACAGGAAAGGCTTCCAGTGGCGGCGGGGCTTGTGTACATATCATGTGGGGTAATCCTCATGCAAAAAATTGCGAAAATACAAGGCACTGCAACATTGTGACTACTCCCCGCCCGTCGCCTAACGGCTATGGGCGAGGCTTCTTGTTTCAACGTCCGCAACAATCAAATGAATGATTGACTTACACAGACTCCGCAAGCGAAAACGACAGTCCAGCCGCTTTAAGTT
>NZ_FNYH01000008.1 GCF_900108915.1 Allopseudospirillum japonicum | reverse complement strand
TACCTAGACGCACCTAATGGTCTCGTCCTAAGCAGCGGAGGCGAATTATACGCAGATCAAAACAGAATGCAAGGGGTTTAGTGGTTTTTTTGTTGGTCAAGACGTGGGTATAAAGGATGCCATGGACGTTTTGTAAAAATTTTTCCGCGATACCACCATAATAGCACGCTAGGTAAAGGGGCAATCATGTACCAGAAAAGATACAACAAATAAGTTTTGCGCGTTTGCTGCACCCACACTTGACTTGCTTGCTCAGTTGCCAACGAAGGTAGAGGGTTATTAACAGCTTCCGTCGTGGATGAGCCGGTTTCCTGATCCAGTGCAGGCAAAATTTTTACTTGTTGTGCCGCAAGCTCACTCCAGCGCAGAGTGTGAGTTTGTAAATCCCACCAAGGAATACGAATTTGTGGTAACCAGAACACTCCAGAGTGTTCTGGTACCAAAGTCAGCAGTTCCTTGCGGATACTTTGCATGCTCTGTGCAAGCGGATAATTCTCAAAACGCGAAGGCTGACGATAGACACGAAAACCTTCTAAGTCACCATTAATAAAAGGTAGGTTTTCTGCGAGCTGACCGGTTGCATCCAAACTGATCTCCCATTGCCTTGGTTCTCCTACGCGCCATTCTTGCAAAGACTGTGGCCAGAATCCGCGAATAGTTAAGGAGGTCGCTGGCAACCATGGATACCCCTTAGGGAAGCTTTCAGGAATCGCTTTCAGTTTTAGCGGATAAGCCGATGAAACTAAAACAAACTCATCACCACTAAATCCTTGATTTAAGAAGTAACGTCCAGAAAACATACGTTCAGGAATAGCAGTATTGTCCGGCGCATCAATTTGTGGCACGACAGCAAATGCCCACTGTGCAACTCGGTAGCGTTGTCCTTGGCGTTCCAAAAAAAATTCTTGCCCTTCCCCTAAAGATAAAACATCTGCATGAAGCACTTGCAACCTATCCAACTTAGGTTCACTAATGCGCACACTGTAGAGCACGCGAAAGTGATAATACGCTGGTTGCAAAGGATAGATATCTTGCTGATTGATGTCAGTTTCCAACATCAAGACAGGGATTTGATCTTGCGGTCCATAAACCCGATCAGCTGCCCAAATCAGTTGGCACCTAAATCCCACTGACACTAAAATCATCAAAAAAAGTAAATAAGGTTTTTGGTAAGGCCTCACCATGCAACCTCAATTTCTGTGGCTGCTTGCTGATGAGATCCCTGCTTATATTCAGCTTGTAGTTTGCGTCTTAGAAGCGCCCAAGGATCGTCAGTAATTAAATTGAGGCGCCCTAGCCCTTGTTGCATATTTGCATGTCTTGCTTGTGTCTCCTTTTGCGCCTCTTGTTGCCTTCCCCAAACTGGTGGCGTTTGCGTTTGACTCTTACTGGTGCGGCTCTGATGCGTTAGCCTTTGTATCTGCGTTTGTGCAATTTGATAATTGTGACGGCTTCCTATGTGTTGCGGGTATGTCTGCAAAATTTGTGCATATAAGCTTGCCGCCGTCTGGGCTTGCCCTGCTAGCAAAAGTGCATTGGCATGATTAAAACGTGCTGCCAGCCCTTGGGGATGCGTTAACGGCCATATCTTTTCAGCTTGTGCAAAGGCTTGTGCTGCCTGCGCATATCTTTGTTGTCGATACGCTAAAATTCCCAAGTAGAAAGGATGATGATTTGCATATTCTGCCGCTTGATGCATTTGCTTTTGTGCCAGTGCATATAAAAAAGGGGCAGGGTGTTGCGCAACTTCTTGTTGAATTTCTGTGACTCGGTTTGTCTCTGCATGCGTTTGTATGGATGTTTGTGCGTAAATCGCTTGCGGCAAATATGTCAATAACAAGCAGCCCCAAAGCAGGCTTTGATATCGCCACCGATAAGCCAGACTTAAAAGCAAAGGCCATACTGCCCACGCGGTGTAATCTTGGTAATAGCGTGCTTGCATTTTCGTTTCACTCGCTACACTGAGAGAGGTTTGATATATTTGCAATTGCTGTAAATCACTTTGATCATGCGTCAATACACTCCAACGCGCGCCGCATTGCTCAGCAAATGCCTGCACTTGAGCAATATCCAAGGCCAGATCCTTATTTTCAGGTTCAGGATACTGCACAGGCCACTGCGCCAAGGTTCCTCCATTTTCTGTGCCTAACATCAATAGAGCAAAGACATCTAACGGATAGGTAGGACACTGATGCGGTAACCTATCGCTAATCAAAACGACTCTTTTTTGATAACTGGCAGGCAAAGAAGCTAAGAGTTCACCCGCTTTTGCCAACCCAGCATCAGGATTTGAACCCGGTACCGGCATACCTTGCGGGTGAAGCATAGGAATCAGGGCGGCTAAACTTGCCTGATCTGTCGTTAAGGGGGTTAGAATATGGGCACTTTGTGCAAAGACAACCAAAGCACTCAATCCAGAAGTTCGCTGGCGCAAGCTATCTAATAACTTGATTTTGGCGCGCTCTAAACGATTCGGTGCTTGATCTTGCGCAAGCATGGATAAAGATAAATCCATTACCAATACGAGGGCATCGGCTTGTTGCGCTACGGGCATTTCTTGTTCTTTAGCAGGTGCTATCAGTGCAAGCAACACACTGAAAATTCCCACCCATGTGAGTATGCGAGAGAACCACGTCCGTGTTTCTGTGCTATCTTCACTTTTTTGCACCATAGGCGCACGCCTTGCTTCTGGCAACCAATGCCAATCTGGCACCCGAATTTGTTGTTGTCTGTTTAAAATCCACAAAACACCAAGAAGCAGCAGGAAGATGACCGCTCCCCAAGGACGCAAAATAACCCAATCTTGCATTAAAGGCCAAGGCTGCAACAAGTATGTTTGTATCAGCTGATCAACATGCTGCCAGTTTTGCGTTGTACCTAATGTTATCAACTGAAAGTTCTCTGCCATATGTGCGCCTTTACTGCTTTAAGCTGGCTTCGTGTCTGCTTTGCCATCCATGCAACAGAGCACCTAAAAGCCAAGCGGCGATTGCCGCGAGCAAACACCAAACACTTAGGCTCGTTTGTGCTTGCCACCAACGTGCTTGTGAAGCTGGCTCTAGTTGCTGAATCACTTGGTAAACACTTTGCAACTCTGCTAAATTGCTGGCTTGAAACAAGCGCCCACCTTGCGCGGTAATCAAGCTTTGCCATCCTTGCTGCTCTTGTGCAATGCTTTGGTCACCAAAAGCAATAGCATACACACGAATACCTTCACTCGCAGCCAGCTGCAAGGCCTCTTCTGGACTTAAAGTACCCGCATTATTTTGTCCGTCAGTCAGCAAAATCAAGGTACGCTCTTGGCGATAAGGCAATAATTTTTTCACAGCCAGTCCCAGTGCATCACCAATAGCCGTCGCATTCCCAGCCATACGTGCTTGCAGTTGATTTAATTGATGAACTAATAAGGTGTGATCCAAAGTAAGAGGTACATATAAATAGGGTTGGTCGCCAAATACCACTAAACCCACTTGATCACGTCCACGTGCTTGTACAAATTCCCCGACGACAGATTTCACCGCTTGCAACCGAGTGAGTTTTTGCCCGCGAAAATCTGCATCTTGAATTTCCATACTACCGGACAGATCAACAACCAACATTAATTGACGACCTAAATAAGGTAATTCTACAGGCTTGGACAAATACACAGGCCCGGCAGCAGCACTCACGCAAGCGATCCAAACAAAAGCTGCAAGCAAATGCCGCCACCAAGCTTGCCATAATCTAGAGTTCGCATCTTGCCGGCGTTGTAACTGTGCCAAAAAAGGCACTCGCAGTGCCCAAGTCGATACACGAATTTGCGGCAACCACCAAGCCAATAACCAAGGTAAGGGCAATAAAAGGTACACCCAAGGGGTAAGCCAGCTGATACTCATGTTTGTTGTTTAATCCATAAACGCGTTGCACGTAATAAAGCTTTGAGTTCCTGTGGTTCAACATTAGCCTGCGCGTGATACTGATTTCGTAACAAACGACCTGCCAACGTATCAGCAAATAAGGGTATTTTGACGTGTGCATCTAACCAAGCAATCCAAGCGTCACCACTTAAAGCACGCACCTGTAACTCTTGCGGATAACAGGTACAAGCAACTTGCTTTAACAAAGCATTTAACTGCGCCACAGTATCCGCATTTGGGTGTCGCAAATCACCACTTGCCAAGTGCCGCCATTGTGCCAATGCCAAGCGCCGCCAGCGTTTGGCACGCCAATATAAAAGTCCCCAGGTGAACAATAACAAAGTCAGTGCGAGCACACAGGCTCCTATAGGCGGCCACCAATTGGCATACCACTCAATATCATACAGTGCTGCTTGCAAAGCTTGCTGATCCATTAATTGATCCTTGAAGGCCCCAACCAAGCATACAAGGGTTGCCACCAAGGATCTGCATCTGTATCCAAGGCCAGATAGTGGCAATGTGGATGCTGTGTTAATGCCTTCAGTCGTTCACCTTGTTGATGAAAATAGTGTCGCCATTGATGCTGTAAAGACGCTGTCATTTTATAGTAGCTCTTGCCTTGGGTCACTTGCTCGACCTGAGGCGCATGCGCATCTAGGGGATCACGTACATGTACTAGCACAACCCAAGCAGATTGACTTAAAAGTCGTAACCACGTCCAGCTTTCTTCTTGCTGACAGGCATGAAAGTCACTAATAATCACCAGTACATCCCCCTGACGGCTTTGCTGCGCAAAATATTTGAGATGCCTTAACCAAGCTTGTGTATCTACCGCTTCAACTTGAGTTAATTGATGCGCTGCTTGGCTTAAAGCCTCAAGCTGGTGAATAAAATGCACTTGACTGGCTTGATGTAATAGAACTTGTAGCTCTTGTGGTTGATGCAGATAGACATGTAACTTGTCTTGTTGCTGGCGTATCGTCCAAGCAAGCAAGGCAGCTGTCAGCACATTCATGCCGACTTTATTGCCTGCCTGTGCAAATAAATGACTGGGAGACAAATCAACCCACAGGCGCACACTGAGTTCACGCTCAGGTGCTAATACTCTAGTATGCAAATGTCCGGTACGCGCACTCACTTTCCAATCAACTAAACGACTATCATCACCATGTTGATAAGCACGAATATCTTGCAGCTCCATACCTCGTCCCAGCAAACCTCCTGCATGCTGCCCATAAGTTGGCTGCTGATAGGGCAAATGGTGCAAACTTAACCCACGTGCGTAAGCTTGTAAGGCAAGCAGATGTGGTAATTGATAGGCCTCAGCATCTAGGTACAAGGGACAATTTCCAATAGACGTTGAATACAAGCATCCTTATTGATGCCTTCGGCTTGTGCTAAATAGCTTAAAATAAGCCTATGCCTTAACACATCTGGTGCTAAAGCTTGAATATCTGTGACTTCAACATGATCTCGTCCTGCTAACCAAGCATGAGCACGCGCACAACGGTCCAAAGCCAAAGTCGCCCTCGGACTAGCTCCATAAGTCAACCAAGTTTGCATTTGCGGATCATAGTGCTGGGGTTGGCGAGTGGCCATAATCAGATGCAGCATATATTGAGTCAGCTCGGGTGCCATATAGACTTGTAAAACGTGCGCTTGAGCGGCTTGTAACACCTCACGACTGAGCTTGACTGTATCCTGTGTACTGCTTGCAAGGCCTGATGGCGCTGCGTCTGGCATTGTATTTTGCCACTCAGCACGTGCCAGTTCTAAAATGCGCGCTTCTTCTTGCAAGTTAGGATAAGTCAGACTGACATGTAACAAAAAACGATCTAACTGGGCCTCAGGTAGCGGAAAAGTCCCCTCATGCTCCAACGGATTTTGAGTTGCCATTACTAAAAAAGGGTGTGCTAATGGCCAAGTTCTGTGTCCAGAACTCACTTGACGTTCGGCCATGGCTTCCAATAAAGCAGATTGCACTTTTGCAGGCGCGCGGTTGATCTCATCAGCTAGAATAAAATGATGAAAAATAGGACCTTCTTGGAAGCTAAAATCGCCTGTTTGTGGATGATAAATATCTGTCCCTGTAATGTCTGCTGGTAACAAGTCTGGAGTAAACTGGATTCGCTGAAAACTCCCTTCTAGACACGCGGCCAAGCTTTTAATGGCGCGCGTTTTCGCCAATCCCGGCGCGCCTTCTACTAATAAGTGACCATCAGCCAATAAAGCGATCAGCAAGCGATTAATTAATCGATGTTGGCCAATAATGCGTGTTTCTAGCTGCTGCTGTAATTGTGTAAAGGCTGAATTTAAAGACATAGACTTCTCTAGTTGGCGTCATCACTAAGCGGCTGAGATTGACAATGTACCCGCATTAAATGCGCAAGGCGACGTACATTATGAGGCGCAAACTCGCCAGCACTTACGACTAAAGACAAGTGCACAAAACGGCGTGCGCCCTGTGCCAGCGGCAAGGGTTGCAAGCGACCTTGAGCCAGTTCATTTTTAATACGAGCTAAAGGGTACCAAGCAAAACCAAGCCCCTCACAGGCGGCCGCAATAGAGGTTTGAATATGGCTAAACGTCCAGCGTTGTTCTGCATCTAGCCAACCGGCATCTCGATTTTGTCGCCCTGAATCTTTAATCACCAACTGCCTATATTGGCGCAAATCTTCTAAAGTCAAGCGGCTCCCTAACTGATGCAAAGGATGTTGAGGATGGGCAACCGCTAGCATCTCTACAGTTAATAAGGGCTCGCCCAAAAAACCAACGGGAACTTGTGGGCAAATGACCAAATCCGCCTGACGCTGTAGTAATAATTCCTCTGAACCACTCAAAGAAGCTTCTAACCAAGTGACTTTCGTCATCGGGTAGTCTTGTGCAAAGGCATTTAAACTACACCAAAGCGGCTTTATGGGGCAAAGCATATCTAAAGCAATACGAATTTCCCCACCATCACCACGCGCATAATACTGCCCCATGGCTTCGAGTTGATGTGCTGAAGCTAATAAACGGCGTGCATGTCGATATAAGCTTCGGCCTTGATCTGTCAGCTCTGCTTTACGCCCAACTAAACGAAAGACAGGCACGCCTAGCTGGTGTTCAATGCGTTGGATTCCGTAGCTAATCGAAGATTGGCTTTTATGCAAGTGTTCTGCTGCCGCTGCATAACCACCTGCATCAACAACAGCGACTAAAGTTTGCCATTGTTCTAGAGAGATTTTCATCAGTGAGCACAAGCCATAGAAATAAAACGCTCAACATATCGAATTTTTCGATGAAACTCTAATAAAAATTGCGTTTTTATATTGGCTTAATTAATAGCACACTGGCTAACAGTTTTTTATTCAACACACTTAAGGCAGGTTTCTTATGCAAATTTTACATATCCAATCCAGTATTCTTGCAGAAAACAGTCAATCACGTGCACTAGCACACAAGCTGATCCAGCACCTCAGCGAGCAAGCACAAACACCTGTGACCCTACACAGCAAGGATTTAGCACAAGACCCCATCGCACACCTAGAAGCCCGTCATGTACAAGCCTTCCATACACCTGCAGAAGAACGAACACCAGAACAGGCACAGCTAGTTGCCATTTCTGATGCCTTCATTGAGGAGGTGCGACAGGCAGATTTATTAGTGATTGATTTACCTATGTATAACTTCAATATTCCCTCACAACTAAAGGCTTATTTTGATCAACTCGCACGTGCGGGGATAACATTTGCTTATACGCCAGAAGGCCCTAAGGGATTGCTAGAAGATAAACCTGTGTACTTAGTCGCCACACGCGGCGGTTTGTATAAAGATATTGGGTTGGATTACCAAGTACCTTATGTGCATGCTTTCTTACGCTTACTTGGCCTCACCCAAGTTCACACCTTGTATGCTGAAGGTCTTAATATGCCGGAGCATCGTGAAATTTCTTTACAACAAGCCCAAACCCAAATCCAGCAGATTACATTAAAATCAGATATTTAGCCTATTTTCAGCGCACAGTTGATTAGACGGGGTGCATTAATAAAAAACGTCTATACTGGCATAAGTGTCCACTCGTAGGAGAAACCACTTATGCCTATTTCACAAGCTGATGCTCTAGAAACCTTAACCCAGCAACTAAAGCAACGTTTACCAGAACAAGAAGCAGCACGCTTGATGCGTTTTGCCGATGTGTATTATCAAGGTGCCAGTGATGACCTTTGGCAGCGCAAGCCAGATGAAATTTATGGCGCTACCTTATCCAGCTGGCATCTATTACAAGCCTACCAAGCACCTCATGCTAAGGTGCGCATTTATAATCCAGATATTGAAGAACAAGGCTGGCATTCCAATCATACTGTGATTGAGATTGCTCACCCAGACATGCCTTTTTT
The DNA here is from genome assembly GCF_900108915.1 of Allopseudospirillum japonicum. Lineage (GTDB taxonomy): Bacteria > Pseudomonadota > Gammaproteobacteria > Pseudomonadales > Halomonadaceae > Pseudospirillum > Pseudospirillum japonicum. The sequence continues at coordinate 144,666 of NZ_FNYH01000008.1, read as the reverse complement.
AGTCGATTCTGTACGTATGGCGCTTAATCGTGCCGCTTTTACTGTTCATCATATTCATAGTGCCGTTCTTGCATTGCAAAAGCAAAACAATGAATTACAGATTACCTCTTGCCAGCATCTCAACGAAAATACCCTAGATAATCAATGTATTTCCCTACTTTATATAGAAATTGATCGCCACACTCAAAAAACTACGCTTAAAAAAATCCGCGACGATTTGCTACAAGTTTTCCAAGAAATTCAGGCAGCCGTTCAAGACTTTACTGGGATGCAAACCCAAGTACAAAGCCTCGCACAAAACCTTCGCAGCAATCCACCGCCACAAATTGATGCACCAGCTGTGCAAGAAGCCGCCACCTTCTTAGATTGGCTCTGCGATGGGCATTTCACTTTCCTCGGTTTAGAAGCCTATATCTTTGCCGAAGATGAATGCGGCCACCAACGTTTGCGACCACAAATTGGTTCTAAACTGGGGGTGCTTAAGCTAGACGACCCAAGATATTCCGAGCAATCGCGCCAAGAACTAGCGCTCGATGAGCGTCAGTTTGTTCTCATTCCCGAACTTTTATCCTTTGCAAAAGCGCCACATCATTCACGTGTACACCGACCAGCCTATCCTGATTACATCCGTTTAAAAACTTTTAATACGCAAGGCCAACTGACCGGAGAATGGCGATTATTAGGTTTATATACCGCAAGTGTTTACACACAAAGCCCACGCAATATTCCTATTTTACGTCAAAAAGTAGACGCGGTTTTACGGGCAGCACAACTGGCGCCTCAAGGGCATAAAGGCAAACATTTACTACAGATTTTAGAAGTTTATCCGCGAGATGATCTGTTCCAAACCAGTATGCAGGAGCTAACCCAAACGGCTCTGGGCATTTTAAATATCCGCGAACGCCGACAAATTCGTGTGTTTATCCGTAGAGATCACTTTGGTCATCTGTATTCTGTGCTTGTATTTATGCCGCGTGATTTGTACAGCACAGAGCTACGCTTAAAAACGCAAGCCATTTTATGTGATGCCTTACAAGCAGAGTTTGTTGAATTTAACACTTATTTTTCTGAATCCATTCTCGCGCGGACCCAATATATCCTGCGTATGTTGCCTGATCAAACCGCTTTAGAGTGGGACGCACAACAAATAGAAAACCGTATTCAGCAAGCAGCTCAATCTTGGCAAGATGATTTATATGATGCGCTACTGGAGCATTTTGGTGAGGAGGAGGCCAATCAACATGTGCGCAAATATGGGCAGGCTTTCCCTGCCTCTTATCGGGAAGATTTTAACGCGCGCACTGGGGTTCGCGATATTTTGCACTGTGAATCTTTAGCACAACAAGCTTTAGCAATGAGCTTTTATCGCCAAGTCGAAACCGGTACCCAAGCTTTCTACTTTAAACTGTTCCACCGCCATCGCGCGTTACCCCTGTCTGATATTTTACCCGTACTGGAGAATCTGGGTCTACGTGTCCTTGGTGAGCATCCTTATCAGCTAGAATGCCGTACCGGCGATGTGTACTGGATTCATGATTTTGAGCTGGCTTATCCGCAAGGAGAGATTGATTTACATAGCATACGCGATACCTTTCAAGAAGCTTTCGCGCGGGTTTGGCAGGGTGAAGCCGAAAACGACACCTTTAACCGTCTTGTCTTAGGTGCCCATCTAGATTGGCGCTCGGTCGCTATGCTGCGTGCGTATGCACGTTATATGAAACAAATCCGTTTTGGATTTTCCCAAGACTATATCGCCAGCACCCTTGGCAATCATCCAAAACTCTGTCGTTGGTTAGTCGCCTTGTTTATGCAAAGATTCGACCCGAACGGTAATCAATCGGAGGCAGAAACAAAACACACGTTAGAACGCATTCAAAAAGCATTGGATAAGGTCGCTAGCCTCAACGAAGACAGAATTTTGCGCCGTTATTTGGAACTGATCCAAGCCACCTTGCGTACCAATTTTTTTCAACGCACAGCGCAAGGCGAACCCAAAACCTATATTTCTTTTAAGCTCGATCCACGCCAATTAGCAGATTTACCGCTGCCTCGGCCTAGATATGAGATCTTTGTGTACTCCGCCAGCATGGAAGGCGTGCATTTGCGTGGTGGTGCAGTCGCTCGTGGGGGTTTACGCTGGTCAGACCGCTTAGAAGATTACCGTACCGAAATTCTCGGACTTGTCAAAGCTCAACAAGTCAAAAATGCCATTATCGTCCCTGCCGGTGCGAAAGGGGGGTTTGTCTGCAAGCAGATTCCAGAAAACGCCGACCGAGAAACCCAACAAGCTTTAGGGATTCAGGCTTACACCTGTTTTATTCAAGGTTTATTAGATATTACTGATAACTTGGTTCAGCAACAGATTCAACCACCGCCCGATTTAGTTCGCCATGATGAGGATGACCCTTACTTAGTAGTTGCCGCTGATAAGGGCACGGCGACTTTTTCTGATATTGCTAACCGCATTGCTTCCGGTTATGACTTTTGGCTAGGCGATGCCTTTGCTTCCGGAGGCGCGCACGGTTACGACCATAAAAAAATGGGGATTACCGCGCGTGGGGCTTGGGTTTCCGTACAAGCGCATTTCCGTACTTTGGGCCTCAATACACAGACCCAAAGTTTTACCGTCGTGGGTATTGGTGATATGAGCGGCGATGTTTTCGGTAATGGAATGCTGTTATCCGAGCATATTCGTTTAATTGGCGCTTTTAATCACAAACATATTTTTATTGATCCAGATCCAGATCCGAGTACAAGCTTTAGCCAACGCCAAGCCTTATTTCAAAAGCCGCAATCCTCTTGGGATGATTATGATAAGAACCTGATTTCTACTGGTGGTGGTATTTTCTCCCGAGAGGCCAAATCCATTCCTATCAGCACACCAATGAAAGCCTGCTTAGGTATTGAAGCAGACAAGCTCACACCTAATGAACTGATCAGCGCCTTACTTAGTGCACCAGTTGATTTACTGTGGAATGGTGGTATTGGTACTTACGTCAAAGCAGACCAAGAAACCCATGCCCAAGTGGGCGATAAAACCAATGATGCCCTGCGCATTAGTGCCTCTGCCCTGCGCTGTAAAGTGATTGGCGAAGGTGGTAATTTGGGTCTCACTCAGGCGGCACGAATCCAAGCGGCACAGCAAGGCGTGTTAGTGAATACAGACTTTATTGATAACGCTGGCGGCGTGAATTGTTCTGATCATGAGGTGAATATCAAAATCTTGCTGGATGATGTGGTCCGTCAAGGTGATCTCACCCTTAAACAGCGCAACGAACTACTGGAAAGCATGACAGATGAAGTGGCTATGCTGGTCTTGCTAGATAATTACCGTCAAACCCAAGCGATTGGCCTTGCCCAACATACCAGCGCGGAAGATTTAAGTGCCTTACGCAACTTTATGCGCGATCTGGTACAGCGTGGGGTGCTCAATCCCGAGCTTGAGGGTCTGCCAACAGATAAAGCCCTTGCCGAACGTCAAGCACAAGGCCAAGGGCTAAGTCTACCCGAAGTCTGCGTGCTGATTTCCTATGCCAAAATTGACTTAAAAGAGGCCATTAAAGCTACAGAGTTAGCCGATGAGCCCTGGATTCAACGCGAGATTTACCAAGTGTTCCCGCTCGTGTTAGTCGAACGTTATGGCGATGCCCTACAGCAACACCCGTTGCATAAAGAGATTTTAGCTATGCGCCTTGCCAATGATCTCATTGATCATATGGGCATTAGCTTTGTGCATCGTTTACGCCATGCAGGTGATATGAGTGTTGAAGCGATTGTACGCGGCTATTTGGTTGCACGAGATATCTTTGATTTGCCTAGATTATGGCAAGCAATAGAATCTCTTGATAATCAAGTCAGCGCTCAAGTGCAAGCCAGCATGATGCGCGAACTCATGCGTACCTTACGTTATGCTACCCGCTGGTTGAGTCAACATGCCCTCGCCCATACCAGCATGGAGGAAGTCACCGGACATTTTACCTCCAAAATTGAACAACTCAGCGAGCAAATTGGCGATTTAGTGCAAGGCTATGCACAAGCACAATGGCAAGAACGCACGCAAAAACTCTTGGCAGAAAAAGTACCTGAAGCCATCGCTAGCCTTGTTGCCGCCAGCTCCATTCGCTATGCCTTTTTAGAAATCATTCGCACCGAGCAACAAACGGGGGCCAAACTGCAACAAGTCGCTATGACCTATTTTGCACTGGGTGAATTCTTAGGCTTATCCAATCTACGCCAACAGGTCGCGCGTTTACCTGTGCATACGCCTTGGGAAGCTTTACTACGCGAAACTTTGCGTGATGATTTAGACACGCAACAAGGGTTACTCAGTGCGCAAGTTTTGCAAATGGAAGATACTGGACGTTCTTTAGAAGAAAGATTACAACTTTGGAGCCAAGGGCATGGTCAACACTGGCAATCTTGGCAGGCATTAATGCAGGAGGCTTGCCAGCAAGAGCAAGCAGATTATCCTTTGCTCACGTTAGTCATTCGTCGTCTTGCCAGCTTTGCTCAGCAAAAACCTGAAACTTAATCCGTACTAAGATTTTTAGTTGCACTCAAGGCCAAGTCTTGGAAAACTTGGCCTTTCTATTTTTCGATTTCAATTCATATGACAGCAGCTTATCAATCGATTGACGTTTGGCTTGCCATAGAAGCAGAGGCTTTTTTAGCCTATTACCAAGGGCAAGTGAAATATGTGGTGGCTACCAGCCGTGACGGGCGCAAAGTACGTTTCCCGGCCAAGGTGCTCCAAAAAGTCTTAAGACGTGAAGGTATTCGTGGTTGGTTTCGCCTATTTTATGACCAAGAGGGTAAATTCCACTCAATCCAAGCCTGTTAACCAAGAAGGATATGTGCGTTGAAACTCAATGCTGATTTAGGGGAAAGTTTTGGTGCTTGGCAACAGTCGCAAGATGTTGCTTTGTTTCCGTATATCGACCAAGCAAATCTTGCGTGTGGCTTCCATGCTGCCGATCCTATCACCATGCAAGCCAGCGTGACCCAAGCTGTGGCACACCAAGTACAAATTGGCGCTCACCCAGGTTATCCTGATTTAGTCGGCTTTGGTCGCCGCTCTCTAGCATGTTCACCTGATGAAATTTATGCGCTGATCTTATATCAACTAGGTGCATTAGAGGCTTTCTGCCGTGCTGCAGGCACTTGCGTTGCCTACGTCAAACCGCACGGTGCCCTTTATACGGATATGATGCACCAACCCACAGTATTTACCGCGATTTGCCAAGCTTTGGCAGATTATGCACAAAAAAGTCAACACCCGCCTTTGCCCCTCATGGTACTGAGCCAGCCAGACAACACCCAAGCGCGTACCTTAGCCGCGCCCTACCAGATCCCTTTGCTATGGGAAGTGTTTGCAGATCGCCAATATCAGGCCGACGGTTCCCTCACACCAAGAACACAAGCCCATGCCTGTCATACCCAGGTGGAACAAGTATTAACACAAGTACAAGCCTTGGTGCAAAAACGCCGCTTTGCTGGCATGGCTTCTGCTCTCGAAGCAGATTCCTTATGTATCCACGGAGATCATCCACACGCTGTCCTATTTGCCCAAGCGATTCGTCAATACTTGCAACAAGCGCTTTAGCAAGGTGTTTTCTATGCAAAGATTGCACTGGCAGATCAAAAGAGCGGGCTTAGACGCATGGATTTTATCTCTAGATCCACACTTGCCTCATTTATCACTACGGATTTTGTGTTTACAAAGCGCATTACAATCCCAGCCTTGGTTAGAAATCATCCCTGGCCCGCAATCTTTGTGGGTACGCCATCCTTTCACCAAGTCGGCCGAATATTGGTATACCTATCTTGCCGAACATGCCCAGCGCTATGCGAGCACCCAATGCCCGCTTGCGACTTTAGAAGCTGCTCGCCCGCCAGCACAGCAGCATTTGATCCCTGTTTGTTACCATGCTGAGTATGGGTTAGATTTAGCCGCACTAGCACAAGTCAGCCAACTCAGCTGCCAAGATATTATTGATTTACACAGCCAAACCAGCTATCAAGTCTTAGCGCAAGGTTTCGCCCCTGGATTTGCTTACTTAGGCCCTTTGCCACCTGAGTTAATCCATCCAAGACGCGCGACCCCAAGGACGCAAGTCGCTGCGGGTAGTGTCGCAATTGCTGCCGAATATACCGGCATTTATCCACTAACTTCACCTGCTGGCTGGCATCTTCTTGGTATCACGCCTTGGATCCTATTTGATCCGCAAACCGCTTATTTACACCCTTGGCAACTAGGAGATGAAGTGCGCTTTTACCCAATTTCCGCACGCGAATATTGCCAACATCAGCGCCATCCCTCACGGCTTTAAGGAAGATAACATGTTATTTCTCCCTGATGCCCCAGCCCAACCCTTAGCACGTGTCATCACCCCTGGTCCCGCGACCAGTGTGCAAGATTTAGGGCGTCAAGGCTTAGCACATTTAGGTTTAGCCCAAGGCGGTGCGTTGGATATGAATGCACATGCATGGGCCAACCATTTACTCGGCAACCCTGTGCAAGCGGCAAGTTTGGAAATCACTTGTGGTGGGCTCAGATTAGAAATATTGCAAACCGCCTATCTTGCCTGTGTTGGTGCGCCGCTACAGATGATACGCAATCAAAAAATCATTCCTATGCAGATGAACTTTCAAGTGCAAGCCGGTGATCAATTAAGCTTTACGTACCAAGGACAGGGGATGCGTTCCTATTTAGCCGTGGCTGGTGGCTGGCAAGTACCTGTGTGCTTTGGTAGTCGTAGCACCGTCTTACGGGAGGCCTGCGGCGGTTTCCAAGGTCGCTTTTTACAAGCCCAAGACCTCTTAAAAGGCTTGCCACAAATTACCTCTTCCTCTTATTCAAGCCGAGGGGTTGGACGTACTTACCAAGGCTGGCCTTTGCCCAAGCCGTTAGTTTTACGGATCTTACCAAGCTATCAAGTGCAAGACTTTAGTCCATACGCACAACACCTATTGAGCCAACATACGTATCAGGTCAGTCCGCAATCCAATCGCATGGGGTATCGCCTCACTGGTGAGGTCATCCCAACACCAGCAACGAATTATGCTTCTGAAGGGATTACACTTGGCGCCATCCAAATACCCAGTGATGGGCAACCTATTATTCTGCTGCGCGAGCGCCAAAATGTCGGCGGCTATGCCAAAATAGGCACAGTTTTGCCGCGTGATTTAGACAAGCTGGCCCAATGTCCGGCATATTATCCGATACGCTTTACTTGGATCACGGAGAAAGAGATGCCGAGTATTTACGCTCAGCATCAAGCTTGGTTAGATTTTTTCGGTCTGACAGATGGGACCTAGGCGGTGAAGCGGTCGACCTGCTGTTGTAAACCATGCGCTAGGCGTGCCAATTCTTCACTTGCGGTGGCCGTTTGCGATGCACCTTCGCTGATTTCACGAATGCTATCGTTAAGATAACTGACACTCGTGTTGATCTCATTGGCAGCGGAAGTTTGCTCTTCCGTAGCGGCAGAAATTTGTGTATTCACAGACACAATCGCATCCACAGCTTGATTAATTGATTCAAGTGCCTGTCCGGATAAACGCGCATACTCAGCACTAGATTGCGCTAACTCTCGGCTTTTCGCCATAGCATGGACTGCTTTTTGTGCGCCCGTTTGCAGACCTTCAATCATATCCTTAATCGAACCTGTCGCTTTATGCGTACTGGCTGCCAGTTGGCGTACCTCATCTGCAACCACCGCAAAACCGCGTCCAGATTCGCCCGCACGTGCCGCTTCAATGGCTGCATTCAGTGCCAACAAGTTGGTTTGTTCAGCAATCCCTTGAATGGTCTCTAACACTACAGCAATCTGATCTGTTTCTGTATGCAAGTGGTCAATGACTTGGGTCGCTTGTTCAACCGCGCTAAAGAGATCCTGCATCGAACGAATATTATCTTGAACCTTGTGTTCGCCTTCATTCGCATCACGCTCAGCAGCTTGTGCTGTATCCGCAGCCTGTACGGCATAGCGGGCGACTTCTTCAATTGCTACTGTGGTTTGACTAACAGCGGTGGCCACCTGGGTCGTTTGCGTTTCTTGCTCTTGTGCGGTATGACTGACCTGACGGCTAATGGCTGCCATTTGCTCTGCGGAAGCGGCCACCTGTTGGGTTGCCTCATGCAAGCGGCGAATGACTTTCTGAAAATGCTCCATCATGCTATTGAAAGCAAAGCTGGTAGCGGCAATTTCATCTTGTCCCTGCACTTGCACCCGCAAAGTTAAATTTGCCGTTTCTTCAATAGTTTCAATGCCCATTTGCAGGGTTTTCAAGGGATATAAAATGGAACGATAAGTCAAACTTCCAATCAGAATCAGCATTCCAGCCAAAACAGCCGCTAAGATATAATAATGTTGTAATGCGGAATTTAAATTGATGTCTGCCTGTCCACGTGCGATAGCCGCTTCTTTTAATTGAACTTGAATCAACTTTTCCAACTCAGCAGTCATAGGGTCCATCGCTTGATATAAACGCTGGTTAAACTCTTGATTTGGCATGGTTTTCAGTACTTGTAAATCTTGCATTAAAGCACCGACTTGCTCACGCGCACGCGCGCGGTAACCCGACACCTTGAGCTTTTCTGGAAGCTGATTGCCTTGCTCACGCGCACGCGCGCGGTAACCTTCAAAGACTTGGATAATTTGCTTTTCTTCTGCTGTAAGATAGGTCCCTACATATTGTGCCCACGCCTGACGAGACACACGCACTGCGGTCTCAAAGTTGGCTGTTAATTCTTGCGCGTTCACCAAGCCCCCACGGAATTTCTGCAAATTATCGACGATATTAATCGCATATTGATCTGAGACCTGTTTTAACTGCCCCAGTGGCAAGACTCTATCTTCGTAGACTGTGGTGATATTACTATGAATCAGGCGCATATCATGGCCAGCAAAAATCACCATGAGAATTAATCCAAGTAAAGGTACGCCTCCTAAAATCCACAGACGTACACGTACTGAAACCTGATTCAATAAAGTCATATAGAAAATCTCGTCTCTTTTATCTAACGAACAGGAAAGGCCATAGATGGCACCGATTTGGTGCGGCTTGCAAACACTGCACTTTTTAGGTGATTTAACAGTTGGTCTGGATTAAAACAGGTTTAACAAAGAAAGTGAATGTTCTTTTAATTTTATTGTAAGTAATTAACTGTAATTATAAACGTATAGACTGACAATAGGCGACGCACTGACCAACAAAAAATGAGCTTTCAGTTGGTTTCAATCATGCGTTTATGAGTATTAACTGGCTTTTTAAGCTTTATTTTGGTGCAAAAAACTGATCACTACTTTCCAGGAAGTAAAATTCACTTATCTTTTGTACTTTAGTCAAACCTAGTGCAGTTTGATGACACTTTGACGACTTGCCAAGCAAAAAATGCAAAAATGATGAATCTTTTTCTTGTCTCAGCAGGCTTCTAAAATGCAGTATGGGTCAATTAAAGGAGAAAGCTATGTTTTGGCGAGGCTTGAGCCTGATGATCAGCACCTTAGCGGTCGCTGGATGTGGGCTAGTAATTTATGTGCTACAAAGCTTGCAAGCGACGCAAACCCAGGTTGCCTTTGATTGGCCCCAGTGGCAAAGCCAACAACACACTTTGATATTGCCCCAATTAGAAATTCAAAACGCTTACTTTCATTTAAGAGTGCAGGCGTTAAAGTTGCAAAAGTTTCAATCTATGCGTCCGCAACATATCTATATAGAGCATCTTGCTTTAGCTCATGCATCACCGGCACAAAAAAATTCCGCTGAATTATTTCACCTACCTGCATGGCGTTTCCCTCAGCCTACTTGGTTAGCTTATTTAGCCCAGCTACCTTCCTCCTTACAGATTCAACATTGGCAACTTGATTTATCCGATGTCCAGTTGCACGGCCAGCTCAATGCACAAGCCAGTACACACCCAGCATCTTCGGCTTATCATATACAACTGCATGTACACGAAAACCTGTGCGCCACTCAAAGCCAGCATCAGATGGTGCTAACAGCATCACAACTTGCTATCAAAAGTCAGGAAATCACTACAGGAAGCCAGTTTACCTTCACTACAGAGCTAACTCAGGCCTTGCATGAAGCGATCCCACTACATATCACAGGGCAAATCCCTTTACCTACTTGGTTACAAAATACTTGCATAGCCAATCAACTCGACACCTCAAAGGTAGCAAGGCTTACCGCCTTACAAGCAGATTTCCAGTTTGATTTACAAGCCCAATGGCCGGCTCATATACAAGCTTGGCAAGCGCCTAACACCTTGCCAGCCCAGCAGCTCATAGCACAATTAGCCCATTTGCAACCCCAACTGAAAACCCAGCTTCATCTACAAGATACCCAAGGCGTGCTAGCACCTCAATGGCAAGGCACCCAAGCGAACCTCCAAGTCAATTGGCATCTCTCTTCTGATCAGCCAGCACACGCAGATTTAGTGGGTGCCTGGCAACTTGATGCCCACAGTCAAACACTACCTTGGCTCGGTCATCCTGTGAATCAACCAGCACCACTGGTTTGGTCTGGTACTCTCAATGCTTTAAGTCGTGTGCCTCTGCATCATTTGCAGGCTTGGTCTTGGTCACAAATGCGTGCTCAAATCCAAGCACAAATGCAAGGAACGAATATAGTGAACCTAGAAGCACAGGCCAGCCAAGCAAGCTTACAGCCTTTGTATTTGCAGTTAGATGATTGGCAACTTCATCTGCACAGCCCGCAAGCTTGGCAGTGGGATCAGTGGCAATTTGCGCAAGGGGAGCTGTGGGCACAAGGACAAGCACAATGGGACACACAAGGCCTAGAGATGACTTGGCAACATAGCAAACTAGCACTCAAAGAAGTACACCACCTTGCCAGCCAAGCGGCCCTCGCTGGCTTTAATTTACAATTACAGCCTGGGAAGGCCTTCTGGCGAGCGGCAACTCACCAGCTTGATACTGATTTAATTGTGGAAACTGATGCGCAGGCGGTGCAAGCAACCCCTCACCTGCCGCCTTTTGATTGGCAAGGGCAACTCAAGCTAACCCCTCGTTTGCGACAGGCTTGGCCTTTCACCTTCAACGGCCACTTATTTGCTACAGGCCAACAAACACTGGCATCTAGATGGCACTTGAGCAGCCAAGGAAAATGGCAAGCACAACAGGCTTATCTCGATGCTCACTTAAGCATACAACATCAAGATATATCGCAAGATGGGCTTTTGCCTCAGTTGCGCTTTTGGCCGGACAGCTTAAGCCTGCAACAAGGACAAGTACAGATGCAGGTGGATTTTGCTGGTCCGATCACGCAAATGCAAAATGCACAAATCCAAGGACAAGCGCATTTACAAGGCCTGCAAGGCTTATATAAAACTTGGAGTTGGCGAGGGCTTGATCTGGATCTGGCTTGGAACACGCGTGCCAAGCATTGGCGCTTACAGCCTAAAATCCAATTAGCGCATCTAGATATAGGGGTCGATATTGAACACCTTGCCGCTGGCGCACAAATCGATTGGCCTAAACAAGCAGCCACACCTTGGCAAATCCAGCTTGCGCCCATGCAAGCCGAAATCTTTGGCGGACGTCTGACCAGTTCAGCCAGAACATATCCTCAGTTTCAGTTCGCACAGATGTCTCAACTTGCTTGGCCTTGGGTCCTTTATATTGAAGATGTACAACTTGCTCAGCTACTACAAGAAGTACACCCACATTCAGGATTTCAAGGGGAAGGTGTCTTAGCAGGCGTATTGCCTTTTGTGCTGTATCCAGACCATCTTGAAGTGCAGCCTGGTGCTTTATACGCGCGTGCCCCCGGTGGTTATTTAAGCTATCAAGTGCCCAACCGGCAAGAAATAGCTGCAGGCAATCCAGCACTTGAGTTAGCGTTAACCGCTCTGAGTGAGTTTTACTATCAAACCTTATATACAGGGCTAGAATATTCGCCTTCGGGCCGTTTGCTACTGGCTTTACGTTTGCAAGGCTATAATCCACACATTGAACAAGGCCGCCCGATCCACTTTAACATTCAATTAGAAGAGCACTTACCTTCCTTATTAACTAGTTTACAAATCACCCAAGATTTAAACCAAGAATTACAAGAACGCATTGAAAACTACTATTATCAACAGCAAGAACGCCAATAAGGTGCCTTAAAATCTTCAAGGATAGACTTATGCTGAAATTGTTTGCCTTAAGCAGCTTGTTACTTTTGGGTGCTTGTACACCTAAGGTACAAGTGGCTATGCCGAATGAGCCGATCAACATTAATTTAAATGTTAAAATCGAGCACGAAATCCGCATTAAAGTGGATAAAGAACTCGACGAACTATTCAATGATGAACAGGGATTATTTTAGAGGAGCATCTTTTATGTCATTTCCTATTTTTCGCGCTCTCTCTTGGTTGCCCTTCTTCCTGTTGCTGTGCTTTACCAGCGTAGGTTTTAGCACACAAGTACACGCTATGAGTTTAAGCCAAGCAACGCAAATGTTAGATAAAGCGAAAACCCAAGGCTGGGTCGGTGAACAATTCGATGGCTATTTAGGTGTCATCAAAGCCAACGCACAAACCCAAGATCTTGCGAGTACAATTAACCAAGCACGTCAGCAAGAGTACCAACGTATCGCCAACAAACATGGGTTGACTTTACAACAAGTTGCACAACGTGCAGGGCAAAAAGCTATTGCACGTACACCTGCCGGCCAATACATCAAAACCGCTTCAGGCTGGGTACGCAAATAAACACTTGTGACGCCTCCCCGCCCGATTGGGCGAGGGTTTATGCGGCGTTTGCTCAAGCAAAAATCCAGCAAGGGCGTGCCCTAATCAAGTTTGCTACAATAGCGCCTTTGATACCCTGCATTTTTGTTAGTGGGCCTTACGCCCGCTTATTTACCTTAACTTTCTTGGTGATTGGATATTTTCATGGCAAAGAAATTGTTTATCAAAACACACGGCTGCCAAATGAATGAGTATGACTCGGCACGCATGGCTGACCTTTTAGGCGAGTCACACGCGCTTGAAATCACAGATCGTGAAGATGAAGCCGACGTGATTTTGCTAAACACCTGCTCCATTCGTGAAAAAGCACAAGAAAAGGTCTTTCATCAGTTGGGGCGCTGGAAACAACTCAAAGCGGCAAATCCAAATTTAGTGATTGGCGTGGGAGGCTGTGTCGCCAGCCAAGAAGGCGAGAATATCCGTAAACGTGCCCCTTTTGTGGATGTCATCTTTGGCCCTCAGACCTTACACCGTGTGCCTGAAATGATCGATGCAAGCCGCCGTCAGCAGATTCCCATGGTGGATGTTACGTTTCCAGAAATCGAAAAGTTCGACCGCCTCCCTGCGCCCAAGGTAGAAGGGGCCAGCGCTTTTGTATCCATTATGGAAGGCTGTTCTAAATATTGTACTTTCTGCGTGGTTCCCTATACCCGAGGCGAAGAAGTCTCGCGTCCGTTCGAAGATGTGATTGCAGAAGTTGTCCACTTGGCGGAGCAAGGGGTGCGTGAAGTCAACCTGCTAGGGCAAAATGTGAACGCCTATCGTGGCCATAATGCTGCAGGTGAGGAGGTAGATCTTGCTGAGCTCATTAGCTTTGTGGCTGCCATTGATGGCATTGACCGTATCCGTTTTACCACTTCACATCCGGTCGAGTTTTCTGAATCCTTGGTTCAAGCTTATGCAGAGATTCCAGAGCTTGTTAGCCACTTACATTTACCTGTGCAATCCGGTTCAGATCGTATTCTTGAGGCGATGAAACGTGGTCACACCCGTGAGGAATATCTGGCTAAAATGCATAAAATTCGCGCTTTGCGTCCAGATATTAGTTTTTCTTCTGATTTTATTATTGGCTTTCCTGGAGAAACAGAAGAAGACTTCCAACAAACGCTCGATTTGATCACCACCTTGGGTTTTGATCATTCCTTCTCCTTTATTTACAGCGCTCGCCCTGGTACGCCTGCCGCAGAAATGGCCGATGACACACCAGAGGCCGTAAAAAAACAGCGCCTACAAGTGCTGCAACAACAAATCAACCATCAAGCGATGCAAATTAGTCGTCGGATGGTGGGTACCAAGCAACGCATCCTAGTCACAGGTTTATCCCCGAAAGATCCTGGACAAGCATCTGGGCGAACTGAAAATAACCGTGTCGTCAACTTAAAGTTGGATAACCCTTTAGATTATGTCGGCTATTTCATTGATGTCATTATTGATGAAGCCCTACCAAACTCTCTGCGTGGTTATCTTGCTGATCCACAAAAATACTAGTCACTGCTTTTCCGGGTGCAGTTGCACTTCTTGGGGGCTATGTGGCCGCTCGGCAATCTGTGCTTGTGCTTGATAGTAGGCTTGGTTGCGTAATACTTTAAGTTTCACTTGGGTTGTCGGCGCCGTACCTGCAATCAGATTCATCAGCTCACGGGCATTTTCGATGTTTTGTCCGTTGAGCTGTAGCAAAATATCTCCCGGTAAGAGACCTGCTTGATGGGCTGGCCCTTCGGGCACAATAGCCGTCACCAAAATCCCGCCTTCTTGTGGTGGTATTTTAAATAAGCGCCATAGATGAGCGTTCATATCCTGTACTTCAATACCTAACCAGCCACGAACGACATAACCATAACGAATAATATCGCTCATCGTGCGCCTTGCTAAGTTAGAAGGCACAGCAAAACCAATCCCTTGTGACCCCCCTGAACGCGAGAAAATGGCTGTATTAATGCCGACCAGTTCGCCATAAGCATTAATTAAAGCGCCACCTGAATTCCCTGGATTAATGGCCGCATCAGTTTGAATAAAATCCTCAAACGTATTAATACCTAAACTATTGCGCCCAGTCGCACTAATAATCCCTTGGGTCACTGTTTGCCCAACACCAAAAGGATTACCAATAGCCAAGACAACATCCCCCACTTGGATTTGATCGGAGGCACTGATGCGAATCACAGGCAGCCTTTGTAGATCCACTTTAAGGACAGCTAAATCTGTATCTGGATCGACACCCACAATATGCGCAAAAGTTTCGCGCCCATCACGTAAAGCGACACGGATTTCGTCAGCATCTTGAATCACATGATGATTGGTGAGGATATAACCCTCATGGCTGACAATCACCCCAGATCCCAAGCTTGATTGCAACCTTTGTTGGCGACGTGGTTCTGAATGATACCCAAACCATTGACGAAAAAATGGATCATTTAAAATAGGATGGACTTGTTCTTCAATGATTTTTGTCGTGTAAATATTCACGACGGCAGGCGCCGCCTCTTGCACGGCTTGCGCATAGGATACAGGTCCAGTTTCCATACCTTGAAGGCGCGTTTGCACAGGTACAGCAACCTCTTGAAAAGCAGCTGATTGGGTACTAGCAGGCTTAGGAGGTAACCCCCATAAGACGCCCAGCGCAATCACAACACCAAGCACAATCGAAACAGAGGTCGAAGGTGGTAAAATATTTTTCATAAAAATAATGACAAGCCTTATTGAGATTGCTAGTACCCAAAATCCATCGTATTATCCTTTGGCGAGCAACTCACGTAAATCAATAATGGCGGCATTGGCACGCGAGATATAAGAAGCCATCACCAAAGAGTGATTTGCAAAAATACCAAAGCCACTACCGTTAAAAATCATCGGGCTCCATAAAGCTTGCTGGGTGCTTTCTAGTTCACGAATGATTTGACGCAAACTCACCAGCGCGTTTTTATCTTCCAACACCTTACGAAAGTCAATTTCTACCGCACGTAATAATTGAATTAAAGCCCACGCACTCCCACGCGTTTCATAAAAGATATTATCAATTTGCGTCCAAGGTGTTTTCACTCTCTGATCACTTGGTGCGGCTGTGCTTTGCGTTGCTGTGGTATCGCCTGCAAGGGCTAAGTTTAACTGATCTTTACCAACGCTGGCAGAAAGACGCTGTGACAAACTCCCCAAACGGCTTTCCACATCAGATAACCAACGCACCAAGTTATCTGCACGTGCATAAAATTGGCCATCGGCTTGTTGCTGATCTGCTAAGCGATACAAATAGCTGCGGAGTACCTGCAATCCACGGCGGTATTCGCTTTCTGTGGAAGGTAAAATCCACGAATTACTATCAAAGAAGAATTGTGGCTCTGCTTTAGCCAAATCTTTGTCTTCACTTGATTGCGATTGGGAGCGGCTCATATCACGGCGTAATGCCCGTGACATATCACGAATCTGTACCAAGACACCAAACTCCCAACTGGGTATATTATCTAACCATAGCCCAGGGGGGAAACGGTCATTACTCAAATAACCGCCCGGCTTTTCTAATAAGGTCTCCCCTAATTTAATCACAGTGGCTGTGGTGATGCTGCCTGTCACTAAACTTTGTTGTTGTGCTCGAGCATAGTCACTTGCATGTTCTTGGACATCAAAAGGATCAGGTTCTTGGCTCCAATAAAAACCGACGAGCACAGCACAGGTCAAATACAAGGTACCCGCACCAACTGCTATTTTTCCCCAAGGAAGACGCCCCTCAATAGGTTGTAAGTGTGTACGGCTCGTTTCTAATAACTTTTGGGTGAACTTAGCAAGTTTTTGCATAGTCACTGCTCCATGTTCAAACGTTGAGCCCTGATACAGGGCTTAGGATTGTGAATTTTTTTCATTCACGGGAGTTACCTGTGTCAACATCCCTTACATACCAAACAAGCCTTCCTTTCTTGAGGGTTTGCTTATTCCTCATTGGCTGTCTTATTAGCCTGCCTAGCCAAGCGAGTTTATTCAATACGGATTCGCCTATTATGCAGCTCTTTGCCGATAAACAGGCCGCAAATAGCGAATTTTTACCTCCAGAGCAAGCCTTCCAACTGGATTTTGTTTTTGTCCCCAGTACACAAAAAGTCCATTTATACTGGAAATTGGCCCCTGGATATTACTTGTATCGACATAAAATTCAGCTGACACAAACACCAGATACTGAGTTTGAATTGGCCATCGCCAGCCTGCCTGAAGGTCAATACAAAAAGGATGAGTTTCTTGGTGAAGTCTATGTTTTTTATGATGAACTGAGTGTGCCAGTCCAGCCAATCGAACCTCAACCTCGCCTCACCCAAGCGCCTTTAACCCTAACCGCGAAAGTCACTTATCAGGGTTGTGCTGATGCAGGCTTATGTTACCCGCCACAACATCAACAAGTCAGTCTCACGCTTGATCATACACAAGTGCAAGCTTGGCTTACTGGCGCACATCAGCCTAAATTAGTCACAGTTTCTGCTGCGGAGGCACAAAAAAATATTGCGGATGCTCAAGCCCCGCTTGCCAGTACAAGTGCGCAAGATGTACCGCAAAACAGCGACCCGACGACTTTATTAGGGCCACAAAGCCAAGCCCAAGTGCCCACGCCACCCGCTAGCGAACAACAGACTTTTAGCCAACATCTTGCACAAGCTTCCTTAGGGTCTGTGCTGATTTTATTCGCGTTAGCAGGCTTAGGTTTGACTTTCACGCCTTGTGTGTTGCCTATGTTACCAATTATGTCGACCTTGATTTTGGGGGCACAAGATAAAAGTACCTCTTTAACACGTGCACGCGCTTTTAGCTTAGCGCTCGCTTACGTATTGGCCATGGCATTTACTTATGCTCTCTTAGGAAGCATTATGGGGATCTTTGGCGCATCTTTAAACCTACAAGCGCATTTGCAATCACCTGGGGTACTTTCAGCTGCTGCTTTACTTTTTGTGATTTTTGCCGGTGCTATGTTTGGTTACTACGATCTAAGCCTACCTAGATATTTACAAGATAAATTCAGTGCGTGGTCGCAAAAAACTCAAGGGGGTAGCCTTTCAGGTGCAGCAGTTATGGGCACTTTATCCACCTTAGTGGTTTCACCTTGTTTATCTGCACCTCTCGCGGGCGCTCTCGTCTATATCTCCAGCACGCAAGATGCCCTTTTAGGTGGCTTAGCTTTATTCAGTTTGGGGCTAGGTATGGGGATTCCTTTAATCTTGGTTGCTGTTTTTGGCCAACATTTCCTCCCCAAAGCAGGTGCTTGGATGCAGGATATTAAATACGTCTTCGCTTGGTTATTGTTAGCTATGGCCGTTTGGTTAGTAACACGCTGGCTCGCACCGCAATGGCACTTATGGCTGTGGGGCTCTTTAGCCTTGGCTGGAGCGCTCGCTATCGGTCTAAGCAGTCGCGCGCTGATCCGACGCATCCTTGGTGTTTGGCTCTTTTTATACGCCTGCGCTTTATTAATTGGTGCTTGGGCAGGGCATACCCAAGTCACACGTCCCCTCGGTTTTTTAACTAGTCAAACAGGTCCATCTATACAACAATCCAAGGAGATTGATTTGATACCCGCCTATACCAGTGCCCAAGTGCAAGCAGCCCTTGCACAAGCCCCAGCAAATACTTGGGTTCTAGTTGATTTGTATGCTGATTGGTGTGTGTCTTGCAAAATCATCGAAGATCAAGTGTTCCCTGATCCTAGAGTACAAGCGCATTTGCAACAAATGCAGCTGATTCGCTGGGATGTCACTGATAATACACCAGATCAACAAGCCCTGATGGACCAATGGGGGTTATTTGGCCCGCCCAGCTTACTCTTTTTCTATAATCAAAAGGAGGCAAGCGCATGGCGTTTACAAGGTGAGTTTGATGCGGCATCGTTAAGCCAACATTTACAAAGGTTATCAACACCTTAAAAGAGCATAGAAACCTTGACTGCTCGCCGTCCTATGACGCACGCTTTCCTATGGCTTAGGTCGCAAGCAGTCACTTGGCTAGCAGCAATTCACTTTTTAGTTGTTCACGAACAACTGGGTAGGTATTCACGCCCGCAAATGCCAAGCGAGTATTTTTTCTGCTTCAATCTGTGCATTGACATCATAAGTACGCTCTGCAAAATAGCCTTGCGCTTGCGTGTGCCAAAACAAACTAGAAGCTCGAGTTCCATAGGTCGTGACTGTTTCGTCTAAATTGGAGGGCATCCCTGCATGGACAAAGATACTAGAAAGATGGCGTTCCCAAACTAAACCCACCTGTGTATCGGGCAAAGCCTGATCTGCAGGGCGACGACGGTCGTTTAACAGTTGCCACCAAGCCGCTGGATTCGGTGCTTGATTGAGTAATAATTTTGCCAACAAAGGCAAAGCGAGAGTATGCAAACGCTGTACTTTAGGCCAAGGTGTATCTAATAGGGCATTAGAAAGCACATACACCCCTGGATCTAAAGGATGCACTTGCGTAGATGCCGCACGATTGCTAAACCAAAATGCCTGCTGGCGGTCACCCCAAAGTAAATTAAATCCAGCAAATTCTGAGGCATGTCTTTGTAACCACTGATTAAAGTCCCTTGCCTCTATCGCTTGACCAACCCAAAAGGGTAGAATGTGACCTCGTGAGACTGCATAGGTCTTTAGGCGTTCATCTGGATGTCGATAGTTGGTT
Source organism: Allopseudospirillum japonicum (assembly GCF_900108915.1). Classification (GTDB taxonomy): domain Bacteria; phylum Pseudomonadota; class Gammaproteobacteria; order Pseudomonadales; family Halomonadaceae; genus Pseudospirillum; species Pseudospirillum japonicum. Next base: position 125,264 of record NZ_FNYH01000008.1, on the reverse strand, counting down.
AAAATCCCCCAACGGCCTTGGGTATCTGCAAGCTGCCAAGCACCCTGAGCTTGTAAATCACGGCCGCCAAATAAGGGACACAGAGGTTGAGGCCAGTCTGGCATCTTACTTGCTTGCTGCCAAGGAGCCAGCTGGGCACTTGGGCGCTGATAGACTTCGTCACGGTTTGCTGCAAGTACAAGAGGATAGGCAGATGAAGCCTGCCACGCTAAAAGTGCTAGGCACATATTGAGGTCAACTCCTCGTTTATTCGTCGTTTTATTGCCTACAGCGGTAGGCTAGTAAGGGAAGTTGCCTAGGCGTTCTGTGCCAAGCACACTTACTAGATATTGTTAATGCAATCCGCCTATTGGCAAGAACAAGGGATTTTGGTGTTACTTGAGCCTAATGGATGAAGATCAACAATCCGCACCACCTTTAACTCTGTGGTGGTGGAAATTACAGCAACGCTTTGTTTTGTTGCCACTTTTTGCTATTGCGATTATTTTCGGGATAGGCTTTGCTGCTTATACCCTGCTGGAAGCACGTGCCTCCCAGCAGGTGCTCATTGCTAGCACAGAAAAGCACCTATTAGAGTTCGTCCAGCAACAAGCGCGTGGCTTAAATATCCGTCTCGATGCCATTGCGCGTCGTGGACAGCTGTTCGCAAGTCAAACACAACGCGCTTTAATTCATCCAGCACCCAATCCAACGGATGCGGAGTTACAAGTTACAGATGAGGGTGTGTTACATAAAGCTTTTAACGATGGTGGCGCGGCATTATTTTTTTCTGCTCTATATCCAAGAGATCCACAAAAAGATCGCCTCACTGCCGCACGCTTGTTGAGCTTACAAAGCTTAATGACTGACCTCTACCGCACCGAATCTCTTATTCAACAAGTTTATATTAACACAGCTCGTACTGAGCATGTGATTTACCCTTTTATTCAAGTACTTAAACAATATCCTCCACATACAGATGTACGTGATCACGCTTTTTTTTACAGCGCAGATGAAGAACACAATCCAAGACGTACTCCAGTATGGACGCCTGTTTACTTAGATCCTGCTGGGCGCGGCTGGATGCTCTCCAATGTAGCCCCTGTTTATCTAGGCAATACCCTAACTGCTGTTGTGGGTATGGATATTACCGTGCAGGCATTTGTCAGCCAGTTACAACAAATTGAGCTGCCTTGGGACGGTGCCTATGCCATGCTACTTGATGCTGAAGGTATGGTCCTTGCGATGCCGCCACAAGCAGAACAAGATTGGGGAGTTAAAGAGTTAACCGAACATACCTACCCTAAAACGCCAAGCTCTCAGCTAGGCAATCAATTTAAACCTGAAACCTTCAATTTATTTCAGCGTCCAGATTTTGCTAGTTTAACTTTACCTATGCGTCAAGACCCCTCTGGGTTGCTCCATGTTGATTTGCAGCAGACAAGTGTGGTGGCCTGGGCTTCGGTCACGGAGACAAACTGGAAATTTATGCTCGTGGTCCCTGAGCCAACCTTGTATTTAGAAACTTATACTTTATCCCACGAGCATCAACGTATTCTCGTAGCCGTTGCAGGTGTCAGCATTAGCTTATGGCTGATTCTCATTATTTTAATGTGGCAAAGAACAAAACGGACAGCTTATTTATTTACGGAAGCACTGGCCTCTCTCTATCTCACGCATAATAAACTGAGTAAAAATCATCAAAGCACACCCGATGATAAAGGAAAATTACCGCAAATAAAAACCAATCCTTTTAGCTTGGATATCGAAGCACTAACAAATACACAAGAGTTTATTCAATTACAAAAAGTATTAAACCGCGCTTGCTCTGCACAAGGGGTTTGCTTTAATGAATATCATCAACAAGAGTTTTATATTTGGTGCCAACGTCTTTGTGAGCTCTGGTTTCAACGTAGCCATCAGCCTTGTGTTTTAATCACATCAACACATGAGGTTTTATATTTTAATCACGCTTGGGAAAATCATCTAGGGCTTGGGATTCAACAGCCAAAAACAAAAGAAAAAATCTATGAGTTGTTTCGTCAGCAAGCCTTGCCCTTATACCCAGAAACCCGTTTATTACAAGTCACAAGAGATCAAAGCCAAGGCACGAACTTTTTATTATATTTAGTTCCCTTGCATATGCAGCCACAAATAGAGGATAAGACACAAGAAGCTGCACTTTTTTTAGGTATTTGCTTAGATATGTCCTCTATTGTAGAAAAACAAACCCGTTTAAGTGTTAACTCACAACGCGTACGTGAAGCATCACAAATTAAATCAGGGTTTATTGCTGCAGTCAGTAATGAAGCCAGAGCGCCCTTAAATACAGTGATTGGACTTGCCGAGTTACTTAAAGAAGCCGGTGAAACGCAAGAGCATCCCTTTAATGCGCAGCATCTAGGCTTTATTGATGCTATTTTGGAATCTTCTAATCAGTTACTTGCTATTATTGAAGATGTCGGCCAACTTTCTGATTTAGAGCAGGGCACAACCTCAATCAAGCCTATTCCTTTTCAGCCAGAATCTTTAGTACAGGATGTACTAGCTCAATTTGAAAGCCAAGCACAAGCCAAAGCATTACAAATTAAAGCAGATATAGATACACGCATTCCGCAATATCTGCTTGCAGATGAATACCGATTAAAGCAAGTTTTAAACCATTTAATGAGTAATGCAATTAAATTTACTCGCCAAGGCCATGTACATTTAAACGTTGATTTAATCGAAGGTCCCGCTCATCCAAAAGCCAACCATAACAATCAATTATGGTTGCGTTTTGCTGTCAGTGATACAGGCGTTGGGATTCATGCGTTAGATACTAATCATCTGTTTCGACCTTTCTCTCAATTAGAAATGGGATACGGGCGTGAACACGGTGGTGCTGGTATTGGTTTGACGTTAAGTAAGCATTTAATCGAACAAATGGGCGGGGATATTCAGGTCAAAAGCCGGATCGGCCAAGGATCTGTGTTTAGTGTATGTTTGCCTTGTCAACCAATCGAGGCTAGCCAGACTCAAGTGCAGGATGCACATATCTTAGTGGTGGATGATGGTCCAGTGAACACTATGTTAGCTCGGGCAATCTTGGAAAAATCTGGTTATCAGGTCAGCGTAGTGCATGATGGCTACCAAGCACTTCATTGTGCCAAACATACGGATTTTGATCTGGTACTCATGGATATTTTTATGCCCGAAATTGATGGAATTGAGACGACACGACGTTGGCGCGCGAGCTTGCATGGTCATAATCGCCGTATTCCTATCATTGCGTTAACCGCCAATGCACTGGAACAAGATAGGGATACCTTTTTTGCTGCTGGCATGAATGATTATCTTGGGAAACCTTATCGTCCAACGCAGTTGCGGCAAATGGTCGCCAAATGGCTGGCTTATTTGCATACTGAGTCCCTTTCCTGCTCTTCTATGGACCCCTAATTTATGTTGATGACATTAACAACTTACTTATTTCTCGGTGCAGCGGCCGGCACACTTGCCGGATTATTTGGTATTGGCGGTGGCTTAATTATTGTACCCACCTTAGTTTTTACTTTTACCGCCCAAGGTATGGATGTCAATATCCTCACGCATCTTGCTGTAGGTACTTCTTTGGCGACCATTGTAGTCACTTCGCTCAGCTCGGTGAAAGCACACCAAGATAAAGGGGCGGTTCGTTGGGATTGGTTTCAGCCTTTAGCCTTAGGCATTGTGTTTGGCTCTGCTTTGGGTGTTATGACCGCTAGCTTACTTTCTGGGTGGGCATTACAAAAAATTATTGGGGTTTTTGCTCTCATAGTTGCCCTACAAATGGGGCTAGGACTTAAACCTAAGCCAAGCAGACAAATCCCCAAACAAACTGGCTTAACAGGCGTCGGCGGCCTGATTGGCTGGGCCTCTGCTATTTTTGGCATTGGTGGTGGCTCTTTATCCGTACCCTTTTTAACTTGGTGTAATGCGCCTATGCATCAAGCTGTGGCCACATCTGCCGCCTGTGGTTTACCCATTGCTATAGTGGGTGCCTTAGTCAACATATACACAGGCTGGGGGTTAGAGGCTTTACCTGCGGGTGCGACAGGCTTTGTTTACTGGCCTGCGTTTGCTGGGATTGTGCTGATGAGTGTCCCCTTTGCACGCATGGGTGCGCATTTAGCACATAGGCTCCCAAGCACACGTCTTAAGCAAATTTTTGCGCTCCTTCTTGTCGCTGTCGGCTTGCGTTTTTTACTTTGAGGGCTTGGGCACCATCTCGTTAAGGACTCTCTATATTTTCCCCCTTAGCCTTGCTATAATTGTGCCCTCTTGACTGTTCTTTAACATCCTTGATTCCTGACGCAGGCGAAATCATCCATGCAACCTATTATCCAGTTGGCGCTCCGTGCTGCCCGCGAGGCCGTAGAGCCTTTTCTGCAAATGCGTGAACGCTTAGATCCAACCCATGATCAAGCTTCATTAGCACAGGTATTAACGCGTATTAGTGAACGTGCCGAAACCTTAATTGCACGCCAGCTACAACGTGCTTATCCAGAATATGGCATCCAAGGGCATTTTGTGAAACATGCGAGCAAACCAGAAGCGCCTGTATGGCGTTTATGCGCGGAGCATGGCATGGATAATTTCGCGCACGGTCTAAATACTTGTGCTTTAAGTATCACCCTATTAAAGCAAGGACGTGCGGAACACACAGTTGTGATCAACCCGATTACTGGGGATGAATACACAGCCAGCCGTGGTTATGGGATGCAAGCCAATGGTAAGCGTGGTCGTGTTCCTCAGCATTGGACGTTAGAACAAGCCCGTATCGCTTTGCCTTTGCCCAATGCAAGCTGGCGTAGCCAATACCTAGGCGAATATATCCGCGTATTACAAGGCTTAGGCCCAGACTTAGGTGCCCATATTAATAGTGGCTGCAATTTGATTGACATTGCAGCGGTCGCCTGTGGTCAGCTGGATGCTGTGTGTATTTTAGGAATTGAGGATGAAGATTTAGAACCTGGCGCTTTATTATTAAAAGAAGCTGGCGCACTTGTAGGTAATTTACAAGGTGCACCTAAAGTAGAAACTCAACTGATTGCTGCCAGTCCAAAAGCCTTTAAATCCTTAGTGCAACGCTTAAAAGCGTAATTTTTTCCCAGCAACTTTGGCTATCTAAAGTTGCTCGATACAGGAAGACGCGCGCATGTCTCGCCCTCAACTGCAACTTGATGCTGTTCGTATTGTGCTAGTAGAAACGAGTCATCCCGGCAATATCGGCGGGGTTGCGCGCGCGATGAAAAACATGGGGTTAAAGCATTTAACCTTAGTCAACCCTAAGCGTTTTCCTGATATTGAAGCAACCCAACGTGCTTCAGGTGCAGATGATATTTTACAAAACGCTTTACATGCCCCTGATCTCAAAACCGCTTTAGCAGACACTCACTTTGTGCTAGGGACTAGTGCACGTTCACGGCATTTACCTTGGCCTCTGATTAATCCGCGTCAAATGGCACAGGCTGTCAGAGACACCCTACAGCAGCAAGAAACCTCCCAAGTTGCCCTTGTTTTCGGCCGCGAGGACCGTGGGTTAACCAATGAAGAGCTCAGCTGCTGCCATGCGCATGTACATATCCCGACACAAGCCGATTTTAGCTCGTTAAATCTTGCCGCTGCTGTACAAGTCTTAGCTTATGAACTCCGCATGGCCTGTATAGAAAAGACCAATCAAGACAATCTTGCTCACCCTTGGGGTACATCTTGGGATGCTCCTCTTGCTAGTGGCGAAGCCCTAGAAGGTTTTTTTGCGCACCTTGAGCAAACCCTCATCGATATCGAGTTTCACGACCCGCAAATGCCCCGCCAACTGATGACGCGCTTGAGGCGTCTTTATTTGCGTGCGCGCCCAGATTGTACCGAAGTGAATATTCTTCGTGGCATCCAAACGGCGACGCAAAAATGTGCGCGCTTGCGCACAGAAAAAGCAAAATAAGCCCCCATATTCTAAGCTCACAGCCAAGATAAGGCGAAGAGATCTTCTGCACCCGAATTTTAAAGGTTGATGCCTCATGTTTACTCGTCTACGCGAAGATATTGCTAGCGTTTTCGCTCGCGATCCTGCTGCACGCACTACATTTGAAGTCCTCACCACTTACCCAGGTTTACATGCCTTACTGATTCATCGAGTTAGCCATTGGTTATGGCAACAAGGCTGGAAATGGTTTGCACGCTGGCTATCTACCCTAGCACGCTGGCTGACAGGCATTGAAATTCACCCTGGAGCCAAAATTGGCCGTCGCTTTTTTATTGACCATGGTATGGGCGTTGTTATCGGGGAAACGGCGGAGATTGGTGATGATGTTACCTTGTATCATGGCGTCACTTTAGGCGGTACTAGCTGGAATAAAGGTAAACGCCACCCGACCCTAGAAAACGGGGTGATTGTCGGCGCTGGTGCCAAAATCTTAGGGCCTTTTACCGTTGGTCAAGGTGCAAAAGTTGGCTCTAACGCAGTTGTCACTCGCGAAGTACCGGCAGGTGCAACCATTGTTGGTATTCCAGGACGCATTGTCAAACGTGCCGAACCTGATATGCCGAGCGAAGATTTGAGCGTTGATCCAGACAAGCGTAAATCCATGCAGGAAAAGTTTGGCTTTGATGCCTATGGTATTAGTGAAGAAATGCCTGATCCTGTAGCACGTTCTATCCATGCCATGCTCGACCATATGCATGCAGTGGATGAACGCCTTAACAGTATGTGCCACGCATTACATCGCCTAGATAAAAACTATGCAGTTAAGGAAGTCCCTGCGCTTAAAGACGAAGATTTTCGCGAAACGGTTGATCCTTGCTCGTCTACTTAGTAAACCCCCTATTTGTCCACTCAATCACACCCTCCCCTTCAACAAGGGGAGGTCAATATTTTAATCGAAATTACCAATCTAAACCGCGCCGTGCTTGAATGCATGCATCAAAAGCATGGCGTACTGCTTGCATTTCAGTCACCGTATCTGCCAGCTCACACAAGCGCCGATGGGCTGCGCGTCCGGTAATAATGACACTTTGCTCACGCGGCCGCTCAACTAAAGCTTGCTCGACTTCTTCAATAGCAAGATATCCAAACTTGAGCATGTAAGTTAGCTCATCGAGCACTACTAAATAATACTTTGGATCTGACAGCCAAGTCTTTGCCACTGCCCAAGCCGCATCACATGCAGCTTGATCAAGCGCACGATCTTGGGTTTCCCAAGTAAAACCTGTGCCCATCGTATGCACACTTAAAAGTGTGTGCGTTGCCAGCAAGTTGCGTTCACCACACTCCCAAGTGCCTTTGATAAACTGCACAACACCTACGGGATAATCATACCCTAAAGCACGGGCGACACTCCCCCAAGCGGAGGTAGTTTTACCTTTACCATTGCCGGTTAAGATCAATAATTGACCACGATCTTCCGTAGCAGCGGCTACCTTGGCATCGACCAAGGCCTTGCGTTTTTGCATCGCGCGTTTATGGCGCTGATCACGCGCATCACTCACTGGTTTTTACCTCTTGTAAACGAAATACCAGATCTACTGCAGCACTGACTTTAATTTCCCCCGCTTCGTATTGAGGAAGCGCCTTATGACGGCCACCAGCCGCTTCCATATCTGCCATAGGGGCAGCCATCCGATACATTACAGGTTGCATCTGGGGCGCACGGCTTTCGCGCACTGTCATCACCTCACCCAAACGCACATTGAGTGCTTGCGCCATCAGTTGCGCTTTTGCCTGTGCTTTCTGTAAGGCTTGGGTTAATGCTTGCTGTTCCAACTGCTCAGCCTTGCTATAGCTAAAGCTCACTTGCCCAAGATGATCTACCTTAGCGGCAAATAACGCTTCTAAGACTTGCGGGTAAAGGCTTAAGTCTTCTAGATGCAAACGCAATTCACGGCTTACACGGCTACCAATACGTTTTGGTGGCTGCTTGTCTTGCCAATGCATTTTGGGCACCACTTGGATACTCCCCGCTTGCATCTTATTGGCATCAATCCCCAAATTTTGCAATGCCTGTAATAAAGTACGCATACGCTCTTCCACTTGCTCGCGGGTTGCGGCAAGATCAGCGCCTTCAGCAAAGATTTCCGCACGCATCTGGAGTTGATCTGGACGGACTTCCACTTCAGAATCTGCGCTCACATAAAGTTCGCGTACAGGTTGCGCCCACGCGGGTAAACTTAAGCTGGTCAACAACAAGGGTATCCACACCCATTTTTTGCTTAACCTTGGTTGAGTCAACATGAACAATCTCCCTGAGTTTTGAATAAAAAAATAAAGGGCAATAGCGGCAAGAGGATCAATATGCGTATTAGTGTTTTTGGCACCGGTTATGTGGGCTTAGTCACAGGGACCTGCTTGGCCGATGCAGGCCATGAGGTGATTTGTATTGATGTCGATGCTGCAAAAATTCAAGCCTTGCAACAAGGGCACATCCCGATTTATGAACCTGGCTTGGCCGACTTAGTTCAGCGCAATCTTGCCGCCGGACGTTTGCACTTTACCACAGACGCTGCTTGGGGCGTGTCTGCGAGTCTGTTGCAATTTATTGCAGTAGGTACGCCTGCAGATGAAGATGGTAGCGCGGATTTAAATTATGTATTGGCAGTCGCACGCACTTTAGGCGAGCACATGCAAGATTACAAATTGATCATTAATAAATCGACTGTGCCTGTAGGCACTGCGGAGAAAGTACAAGCCTGCATTCAGGCAACACTCAGTCAACGCCAAGTCAACTTAGATTTTGATGTGTGTTCGAATCCTGAATTTCTTAAAGAAGGGGCTGCCATAGCAGATTTTACCCAAGGTGCGCGCATTATCGTCGGTACAGAAAGCGCACGCGTTCGCGAACTGATGAGCCAATGTTATGCACCTTTCTTACAAGATCAGCCACAAAAACTGATTTTTATGCAGGTCCGTGCGGCAGAACTTAGCAAATACGCTGCCAATGCCATGCTCGCCACTAAAATTAGTTTTATCAATGAGATAGCCAATCTAGCTGAGCGCATGGGCGCGGATATTGAGCAAATACGCCTTGGGATTGGCTCAGACCCACGTATTGGCCCGCATTTTATTCAGGCAGGTTGTGGTTATGGCGGTTCCTGTTTCCCTAAAGATGTACAAGCTTTAGCACACATGGCAGAACAGGTGGGGTATCGTGCACATTTATTAGATGCGGTAGAACAAGTCAACCATCAACAAAAGCAACGTATGTTCGAGAAGCTGCAAGATGCACTGGCAAAAACGCAAGGACGAACATCTTTAGCAGGATGTACCTTGGCTGTCTGGGGTTTAGCCTTTAAACCAGAGACAGATGATATGCGCGAAGCACCAAGCCGTGTGCTTTTAGAGGCTTTATGGCAAGCTGGCGCACATGTCCAAGTTTATGATCCACAGGCCCAAGCAGAATGCGCACGGATTTATGGCACGCGTCCAGACTTGGACTTATGCACAAGTATACAGCAAACTCTGATGGGAGCCGATGCCTTACTTATTTGCACAGAGTGGCAGGAATTTCGTCAAGTATCCGCTTCTTGGCTCGCGCAACATCTTGCGTCTAAATTGGTCATTGATGGACGTAATTTATATGATCCGCTTGCCATGCAAGCCGCTGGCTTACGTTATTATGCAATCGGCCGAGGTGATTCGCTCGCGCCCATCTTGTAAGAGGAGATGCTGTGAAGATCCCTTTTGGCCTCACGCCTTCGTTGGAGACCTATACTAATCTTGCGGTTTTTTTATTGGGCGCTTTGTGTCTTGCCTTGCCTTCGGGTTACTCCATTGCTGCCGTACTTTTATTATGCGCAAGTATCACCCTAGTGCGCCAGCGCCGCGCTTTAAGTAGCCTGTCTTGGCAAATACACGCTTTGATGTTGGCTTTGCTTGCCTATTGGTTGAGCTTTTTACCCACCTTGACCGAGCTTAGGGAGCTAGATGGTGCCAGTCGTTTTTTACTTGCCTTGCCTGTGTTTTGGTTTCTGTTAAGTATCCGTTTATCGCCTCTATTTTGGTGGCTTGGGGTGATGTTCGGTGCCCTGATTGCCGGCCTACTCGCCAGTTGGCAAAAATGGGGATTGGGTATGCCCAGAGCCGAAGGCTTTACCCATGTCATTCAGTTTGGGGACTTAAGTCTTTTATTAGGGATCTTAAGCCTTGCAGGCGTTGGCTTGGTGCTACAAGGCCAAGGGCGTCAGCGCACCTATTTGCTGATGTTCGCCTTGTTAGCAGGCAGTGCTGGTTTATTAGCCTCTTTACTTTCTGGCAGCCGAGGTGGCTGGATTGGCCTACCTTTCGTGGCTTGGGTACTTTGGCGGGCTTATGCTCCCTGGCTAAGTTGTCGGCTAAAATTTATTTTGCTTGCCTCTGCCTGTATTGTCCCCTTACTTATCTATGCAATTCCGCAAACTGGGGTTGCGACCCGCATTCATGCCGCTTGGCAAGATATTCAACTTTATCAACAAGCTGAAGTGAACACCTCCCTCGGGGCACGTTTTGAAATGTGGCAACTGGCAATTGACTTGATTCCGCAGCGCCCTTGGTTAGGCTGGGGAGAAACGGATTATATGCAGGAAAAGCAAGCGTTAATTACTGCCGGACAAGTCACCCCTGTCATTGCACCTTTTGACCATGTTCATAATGACTTGTTAGATGCCACACTCAAGCGCGGGCTGTTTGGTTTATTGACTTTGTTGGCTTTATACCTCTTACCTATTTTCTATGCACTCCCTTATTTGTATACTTCTTGTACAAGTACGCGTGCACTGGCCACAGCTTTATCCCTCATTCCCATCACTTTTATTGATTTTGGTTTATCGCAAACCCTACTCGCACATCACAGTGGCGCACTTATGTATCCTTTAATGCTCGTTTGTGTGTGGGCGTTACTTGAGCAACAAATACGACACAAGCAAGACCTTGCAGCCTCGTGAAGGTTGCCATCAAGATAAGAAAAAACTAATATTCATACGATTATCAATTTTTACTGCGCTGATGTTGATCATAAGGAGCCACCCAGTGAAACTAAATCCTTTATTTGCCTGCTGCTTTACCCTTTTAACACTCACCCAAGCCAGTTGGGCGCAAGAGACCACAAGTTCGCAAACACCAGATGCCAGCGCTCAAGTCGCTGAGATGAAAACCGGCATTAAAATTTTTGCTACTGAGTTACAAAGCACCTTAAAAGCGGCCATTGGTGAAGGTGGTTTACCTGCTGGCATCGGCGTTTGTAGTGAGAAAGCCGCCCCCATTGCACAAGAAGTCAGCCAAGCACAAGGATTCGAAATTGCCCGTACTAGCTTAAAAGTACGCAACCCAGACAATGCCGCAGATGCTTGGGAACAACAAGTCTTACAAGATTTTGCAGCTCAAAAACAGGCCGGTACCCCAATTGCTGAATTAGAATACAGTCAAGTGGTGGAGGAAGAAGGTCAGCAAGTCCTGCGCTATATGAAGGCCATTCCAACGCAATCTATGTGCTTAAGTTGCCATGGTGCCGATAGCCAGATTCAGCCCGCTGTCTTACAGAAGTTGGATGAGTTATATCCGCAAGATCAAGCACGTAACTTTAATGAAGGTGATATCCGTGGTGCCTTTACTTTAAGAAAACTGCTATAAATTTACTCGCAACACAAGCACTCAAGGAAGAGTGCCTATCATCAACTCAGGACCACAAAGGAAGGAAGCCACAATAGGGATATTTTATGCGCGTACAACATTTTATATTAGCTAGTTTCTTATTAATCATTAGCCCTACCAGCCAAGCTGTAAAAAGTTATGGTAAATTAAACCACAACACTAGCTATAGCGATCTGGAGATTCGACGCACATCAGGCAATAATAGCTGTCGCCTGAGTATTACAGTCCAGAATGAGAGCCGCACCTTACGCGATGCTGTCGGCGTCAAACTCTATGCTTTTGATATTCACAAGAATTTGCTGTGGTCTAAATACTTATCGATAGGCACTTTAGGGCCTAAGGGTAAGGCAAGTGCTCACAGTCGAGTGCGCCCCTGTACAGAAGATCATCCTTACCAGATGCAATTTAAAGTCTATCATTAGGCATAAAAAAAGCCCTGATTAATCAGGGCTTTTCTTTTTGATTCTGGCGGAAGAGGAGGGATTCGAACCCTCGATGCCTTGCGACATACACACTTTCCAGGCGTGCTCCTTCGACCACTCGGACACTCTTCCGTACAAGTGAGGCAAAATTATACGTTATTTTTTTGCCAAGTCAAGTTTGATTTTTATTTTGCTTAGCTTGCTTATTTCTTATGCAAAAGCTATACAAAAATCATACACTCTATCATACTCTTAAGCCACTTTATTTATCATTAGGTGATGTTATGCGGTTAGCTTCCCCTTGGCTCATACTGGTTTACCTATGTTCTTGCTCTGTCGCTTTTGCTCAAGATCTATCCTCTATCAAAGGAGCACAACCTATGACGACATCTTGCCCCCTTATGCTGCAATCCACCCAAGGACGCTTGCATAGCTCAGAAAGCTTAGATCTGTGCCAATTTGCTGGTCAACCGCTTTTGATCGTCAACACAGCGAGCCATTGCGGCTTTACTAAGCAGTTTCAAGGGTTAGAAAGTTTGCACCAAAAATATGGCCCTCAAGGACTAGTGGTTTTAGGCTTTCCTTCTAATGATTTTTTTCAAGAAGCACAAAGCGAGGAAAAAATTGCCGAAGTCTGTTTGCTGAATTTTGGCGTTAGCTTCTCCATGTTCAAACCAACCCATGTACGCCGTAGTGACCTGAATCCTGTTTTTCAAACTTTATTTGAGCAAGGCGCCCCGCGTCCGCGCTGGAACTTCAACAAATACCTTGTTGATGCCCAAGGCCATTTTGTACAACACTTTGGTGCTACCACACCGCCTGATAAAGCTAGCTTTATCCGTGCGATTGAAAACTTACTCGAGCCATCAACAACGCAGACTACGTCAAATTAAGTGGCTAATACGCGATAGTCCCCTTGATAAGTCAAGGCAGTTTTTTGTGCACATTGTAGATCAGCACGTAAACTAATCCCTGCTTTTGTCCCCGCCTTCACTTGTTCAATTAACTTGGAGGCGGTGTACCCTGTTTGAGGCCGACAGATTAGTTCAAAGTCTTGCGTAATTGGTGCAAGAAAATCACTTTGATTTGACTTCACCACCACAGGACGCACTAACCCAGCCTCTTCCAAAGTTAAAGTAACCCACATCCAACCGGCCAAAGTTACTAAAGCATTCATTCCACCACCAAAACCTGTACCCTTATCATTAATTAAGGGTGCCAAAGCCAGTTTCATCTGCAAGGCTTGTTCATTAAAATCCAAACTTTGAATCCCTAAATGTTGTACAAGAGGAATTTTGCGGCAGGTGTCTGCTAAAAATGCGTCTAAAAATTCTTGCGATAACATAGGTGGCCTTATCCGGAAATTTTAGTGACAAAGTCAGTGATTTGATGCCCTGGCAGTGGTTTATAAGCGCCTGCAGGTGTTCCTAAATACAAGAAACCGACCAGTTTTTCATGTGCTTGTAAACTAAGAGATTGATGTAAGCTCGGTGAATAAGTCAACCAACCTGTACGCCACATCGCTCCCCAACCCAGTGCATGGGCTGCCAATAAAATACCATGTGCAGCACAAGCCGCAGACATGAGTTGTTCAACTTCTGGCACTTTAGGGTGAGATTGGCACACAGCAACCACCAATACGAGCATGGGCGCACGTGTACACATTTGCCGTGTTTTTTCTAACTGTGCTGGCGTGGTTTGGGCTTGTTCTTGCTGTTGTGCTTGTACAAAATATTCACCTAGTTGCTGCAAAGCTTGCCCTTGAAATTCAATAAACCGCCAAGGGCGTAAGCATCCATGATCAGGAGCGCGCAATCCAGCCTGATACAGGTGCTGCATCGTGCTATCATCAGGCGCAGGTGCTACCAGACGGGGCATAGAGTTACGCGTCAACAACAGTTCTAAAGCATGCATAGATCTTATCCTTCATAGTGAAGACTTGGCAGCGCCTCTTCTAGAGTAGGCAGTACAAGACGGATAATGATAGCATTTCTTGTGCCCTAAAGGTTTACGTTGGCCATCGCTACAGGAGTGAAAGCCCATTATGCAGTTATCAACTTTCGCCTTACTCGGCATTGTCGAGCTTATCGTGCTCCTGCTGGGCACCCTTGTGTTCCTTGTCATCCATATACGCACGCTAAAAAAACGCCTGCAAAAATTAAAGAATGCCGTTGCTCGCAAGGTCAGCATAGAGCCACAACAGGATGAAGAAGCTCAACTCCTGTTAATACGTTTAGGACAACTGATTGACCATTTGCCTGTGAAGCATCCCGAAACGCAAGAACTCCATGTTGCCCAACGTGATCTTGCAGAACGACTAGCACGCCGCCTTGGCTGTGAGCTGGCTGCACCTTCAGAGTTAAAATCTTCAACAAGTGCCAAAGTGGCCGGTGCTGCTGCCTTGGGGGTTGCTGGGGCAGCGGTTGCTGATGCGGCTTTATTGGAAGATTTCGATTTGGATGTTGACCCAGATGCAGAACTAGAAACCTTGCCAGAAGCTCCTGATTTACAAGAAGATTTTCCTGTAGAAGAAGATAATACCCAAGCCCTTACCGAAGAGCTTGGCGTGCATTTCGATATTAGTATGGATGATCTGCCAACTGACGCCCTGTTTGATGAAGATGAAGATATCTTGAGTTCAAGCTCCCCTAGTCTTAGTAGCCACGAATTCGAACAACTAGATCCAGATATGGGTGCGCCTTTACATGCATCACGTACAGAGCTAGATCCACAGATACAGGAAGAAGACTTAGATCATGAAATACATGCATTATTAAAAGATGATGCGCCCGATACAGACGATTTTGATATGCCAGAATTTACCGATGAATCTACTCAAGCAACCTCTGAGGAAGAAGATGAAATTCCTTACGAAGAATCCATGTTTGATCATACAGATGAAATGCAAGATATGGATTTATTAGATTCTAGTCTAGATGAACTAGATGATTTTAATTTTGGTGAACATTTATTAAATGATGGAGAAGAAGATCCACAGAAAAAAATATAAAATTTCTCTATAACCTAGCCTCCTCCTTTACTGGACGGAGGCAAGTACCACAAAAAATATCGTATTTTTTTATTGACGTATTGTACGTATTAAAGGTGCATGAGCTGCTTTTGCATCTGACGTGCGCCAAGGATTGATGTCTAAACCACCGCGCCGTGTATAACGAGCATATACACTGAGCTTCTCTGGTTGGCATACATGCCAAAGTGTGTAATAAATGCGCTCTACACAATGCTCGTGAAAATCTTGATGTTGGCGAAAGCTTAAAATATAAGCTAACAAAGCAGATAAGTTTAAAGGTGCCCCTTGGTATTCAATCCATAACGTTGCCCAATCAGGTTGGCCTGTGACTGGACAATTAGATTTTAACAAGTGTGAATAATAGTATTCAGGCTTTACTAGTTTCTTACCTTTTTCTACATCAGCCAATAAATCTGGCTGATCGACTGGTGCGCTTGCAATTTCATCCTGCAACTCTAAATCATCTAAACACATGCCTTGTATTGGTTTGGGTTGCAAATACATTTCTGCTTGCTGCCAAGTCCACAAATCCACTTGTACTTGCATTCCGGCAACTTGAGTTAAGTCCTGGCTTATTTGTGCTTGCACCGCTTCTAAACTAGGCCATTGACTTTGGTTAAATGAGTTCAAATATAGCTTTAAAGATTTGGATTCAATTAAATTTTGACTTTGCAAAGGCAAGCGAATACTCGCAAGTGCAATTTGTGGTTTGGCCTTCATATCGAGCCAAGAAACTTCATACGCTGTCCACATATCTTCACCATAACAAGGAACCCCCTCGGTCTGTAAATGTTGGCGCTGTAGATGGCGTGCAATAGGATAAAGCCATTTAGAATCGTATTTTTTTGGGTAAGGACTGGCCTTACCTAAATTTGATGCCTCAGCTGGATGCATATTTACCCCTTATCTCGTATCGAAATTTAACTACGAATGCCATAACCACGATTAAGCAGCCATAATGCCCAGCTAAATAGGGCAATAATAAATAAGAAGACGACAATGAGCGCTGTTACCACATTAATATCTGACACACCTAAAATACCATACCTGAAAGTATTGACCATATACAAGATAGGATTAATCAAGGAGACGCCTTGCCAAAATTCAGGGAGTAATTTAATAGAATAAAACACACCTCCTAAATATGTTAAAGGCGTCAAAATAAATGTAGGTACAATTGCAATATCATCAAACTTTTTGGCAAACATGGCATTAATAAAACCACCTAAGGCAAAAAGTACAGCTGTCATAAAAATAACTAACAAGGTAACAAACAAGTTATTCAAGCTAAGATCAGTAAAAAATAAAGAAAGCAAGGTTACAATAAAGCCAACACAAAGGCCGCGTGCAACGCCACCTAAAACAAAACCAACTAAAATCACCCAATTAGGAATTGGGGAGACTAGCATTTCTTCAATCGAACGTTGAAATTTAGTGCTAAAGAAAGAAGAAGTCACATTGGAATAACTATTAGTAATGACAGACATCATGATTAAGCCTGGCACAATAAACTGCATATAGGTAAATCCTTCCATACTCCCTATACGTGTCCCAATGAGATTCCCAAAAATAACAAAATATAGTCCCATAGTAATGGCTGGTGGTAATAAGGTTTGTCCCCAGATTCGCAAAAAACGCCGAATTTCTTTGATCAAAATAGTCTGCAAAGCGATACGATATTGTGAAAATTGCATTTTGCTATCCTATAGTCATTTTTATACTGAACTTGTTTCTAGATGTGTGTTTTTGGCCTGCACTAGCTCAACAAAAAGTTCTTCTAATCGATTCGATTTATTACGCATACTAGAAACTTGAATCCCCTGAGATTCAAAAAAATGAAATACTTGATTTAAGTAGCACCCTTTGCGTAGATCGACTTCTAGTGAGGAATCATCTAATACACGTACTTGATAACCTTCTGTTTGTTGATTCACCGCGGCTGTCAGCGGTGTGCGTGTGTCAAAGATAAAAGTTTCTGTATTCAATTCTTGCAATAAAGACTTCATACTCGAGTTTTTAATAATTTTTCCTTGATCAATAATCGCAATATTGCGGCACAAACTTTCTGCTTCTTCAAGATAATGTGTAGTTAAAATAATCGTGGTGCCTTGTGCATTAATTTCACGCATAAAATCCCACATGGAGCGTCTTAGCTCAATATCCACACCTGCAGTAGGTTCATCTAAAATCAATAACTTAGGTTGATGCACTAAGGCACGGGCTATCATTAAACGCCGTTTCATTCCTCCTGATAACATACGTGATGCCTGATGTCTTTTATCCCACAAACCCAGAGCTTTTAAATAATGTTCTGCGCGTGATCTTGCTTGTGCTAAAGGCATCCCATAAAAACCACCTTGTGTCACGACAATATCAAGCACTTTTTCAAATTGATTAAAATTAAATTCTTGCGGTACAACTCCTAATTGACGCTTCGCTGTCGCAAAATCTTTATCAATATCAATACCACAAACTTCAATTTGCCCTTCTGTCTTATTAATCAAAGAAGATACAATCCCCAAAGTAGTTGATTTTCCGGCGCCATTTGGCCCTAAAAGGGCAAAAAAATCACCTTCTTCCACAGTGAGATCAATACCCTGTAAGGCTTGAAAACCATTAGCATAGGTTTTACTTAAATGACGAATCACCAAGGCTTGTGAGCACATATTCGCTCTCCTATTGGGCTGGTGGATAAGAGGTAATAAAAATGCTTGATATAAAAAATAGCCAACGCAAAAAAGCAGCCACAAAAGGGCTGCTTTTTCTATAATTCTGGAGCGGGAAACGAGACTCGAACTCGCGACCCCAACCTTGGCAAGGTTGTGCTCTACCAACTGAGCTATTCCCGCTTGGCGTCCCATAGGGGGTTCGAACCCCTGTTACCGCCGTGAAAGGGCGGTGTCCTAGGCCACTAGACGAATGGGACATAAGCTTGGGTATCAATAATTTTTGGAGCGGGAAACGAGACTCGAACTCGCGACCCCAACCTTGGCAAGGTTGTGCTCTACCAACTGAGCTATTCCCGCTTTGGCGTCCCATAGGGGGTTCGAACCCCTGTTACCGCCGTGAAAGGGCGGTGTCCTAGGCCACTAGACGAATGGGACACATAAAATTTTTACGTACATCTTCTTGCTAACGTGCTTTTTACTAAAAGCAAATTGGAGCGGGAAACGAGACTCGAACTCGCGACCCCAACCTTGGCAAGGTTGTGCTCTACCAACTGAGCTATTCCCGCTTGGCGTCCCATAGGGGGTTCGAACCCCTGTTACCGCCGTGAAAGGGCGGTGTCCTAGGCCACTAGACGAATGGGACTTCGTTGCAAGCACCTCATTTAGGTGGCGCGTATAATATATAGCGGGTTTTATTCTGTCAAGATGATTTATTTATTTTTTTTCAAAATGGTAAAAATTCCTGCATATCCTTTAAGTAAGCTGCCGCAAGCGTAGCATCTCATAGGGACACAAGAGTATACTCACACTCAACCAACAGCTTGAAAGGATGCGCTTTACTATAGTTTCCTACTATCACGAAGTAAGCATCCTACCTTGCTCTAGGGGCTGCTGCACTCTAGCTATCTATGCAAGTATCCTGCAGATACCTGAAGTTTTTACAGGTGTTAGCTTCACAGGCACACAAGGTAGAGATAAATGACGATTACCACCATAGCACTCTTAGGCGGATCTCTCGTTATCGCCCTTGGGATGATCTTTTTTGTCTACGCACGTCAACGCGCAGAACAAAAACGCATTGAACGTGCTCGCCGTGTCCGTTTATTAGGAGATCGCGCACGCCAATTGCAGTTTTTGATTGACGAAATCCCACCCCATTATTTAGATCACGACTTTCGTATTTTTCTTGCACGCCAAGTCGTCGATTTTTTGCGCGAGCAATCTGAGTTAGATCCCAAAGACGCACGCGCACAAAAAAATCTGGATGCGGCTGAAGAACATGCTCTTGTTGTTGAGAGTGGTAAAAACCTCAACAACAAACCTATCACAGACATTCAAACAGCGAATGTCGTGCGCCGTAACTTAAAAAACTTGCACAAATATATTCTTGGCCAATATCAAGACCGTAAAATTCCCCAAGTCAGTGCACAGTCCTATCTTAAACAGATTAAATCTGCGTTTACCAAGTCTATCCTCGAAGTTTACAGCCATGCGGCTGAAACGGCGCAAAATGCAGGGAAACTGAGAGTTGCTATCATTCATTATAAACGTATCATTAATGAATTGAACAAACAAAACGCCGCTGGCGAGTACAATGATACAATTTTAAATTGTAAGCGGCGTATTGATCGCCTCGAGCAAGAAGTTGCAATGCAAGAGGCAAATGCGAAAAATCAAAATAATCAGCTAAGCCAAGGCTTAGATAAGATGTTAGAAGAAGAAGATACTTGGAAGAAAAAGCAAGTCTACGATTAAAGCACTTGTTTTTAACCAGGTTTTTATCTCAATAGAAGGTATATTTCCATTATGGCGTTAGGCTGGTACCCAGGACACATGCATAAGGCACAGCGAGAAATTCGCAAAGTCTTACCTGAAATTGATGTCGTCATTGAAGTTTTGGATGCGCGCATTCCTCATTCTAGTGCAAATCCAATGCTTGCCAATATTTGCCGCAATAAACCTAGACTGAAGCTTTTGTCTAAGTCCGATTTAGCGGATTCACAATTAACTCAAACCTGGGTACAACATTTACAGCAGGACAGCCAAGTCCGCGCTTTGCCTATCATCACACCACAAGCCAACACACTCAAACCCATTGCTTCTTTATGTCGTCAGCTCGCTGGCCATATCCGTGCTGATCGAGCACTACGTGTGATGATTATGGGGATCCCTAACGTTGGTAAATCCACTTTAATTAATTCCTTAGCAGGTAAACGTATTGCCAAAGTAGGTAATGAGCCTGCGGTCACGAAAGCCCAGCAAAAGATTATGCTCAAGCAAGGCTTAGCTTTATTTGATACTCCAGGCGTTCTCTGGCCTAAACTGGATCCGCCAACTTGTGCCTATCGTTTGGCTGCGACAGGGGCTATTCGTGATACGGCAATGGATTATTACGACGTGGGTTTATTTACTGCTGCTTGGCTCAATACAAATTATCCACAAGTTTTAGCAAAGCGTTATAAGCTGGAGCAAAGGTTATCTCCTGAAGATACCCTAGCCCATATAGGGCAGCGCCGCGGGGGTTTACGTGCAGGGGGCGAGATTGACTTTCACAAAGCCGCCGAAGTTCTTCTGCATGATTTACGCGCGGGCCATTTAGGGCAACTGACGTTAGAAACCCCTACAGATATAGAAAAAGAACTCGCCGAATACCAAGCAGCCAGCTTGCAGCAAGAACATTCGCAAACGCCAGAAGACACGCAAATTCCATGATCTATTTGCCTGAATTAGGTAATAATCCAGAAATATTCCCGCCTTTAACCCAAGCAACACCCGATGGTTTGTTGGCTTGGGGTGGTGATTTAAGCTGTGCGCGTCTTTATGCCGCTTATCAACGTGGGATTTTCCCTTGGTATTCTGAAGGAGAGCCTTTACTTTGGTGGTCGCCTGATCCACGCATGGTATTATACCCAGAGCAACTCCATATCAGCCGCAGCTTGAAAAAAACACTTCACCAGCGCAAGTTCCGTATCACCATGAATCATGCATTTGCTCAAGTAATTTCTGCCTGTGCCGAAATACCTCGACAAGGCCAAGCGGGGACTTGGATCACGCAAGAAATGCAAGCTGCTTATCAAGCCTTACACCAGCAGGGTGCTGCACTCTCGGTAGAAGCTTGGCAACAAGATAATTTAGTTGGCGGTGCCTATGGTGTCATTATCGGCCAGGCTTTTTTTGGTGAATCCATGTTTGCACGCGCTAGCAATGCCTCTAAGGTTGCTTTTGTGCACCTAGTGCAATACTTGGCCGCCCAAGGCTGCCTTTTGCTTGATTGCCAAGTGTATAGTGCACATCTTGCCAGCTTGGGCGCTCGGTTAGTACCACGCCAAGTATTTAGCCAACAGCTTAAAAATGCGGTGAATACCCGAGATAGGATTGCCTGTGAGCCACTCGAACTCAATTGAAGATATTGTTAGGCTGCGCTTTTATAAAACGCACGCTCATCAATGCAGCTATCTTGCGGATCGTCAGGCGACGACCTTGTTTCTTGATCCTAAACAGGAAATCACCTCATCTTTGTACGATTTTCTGTCGGATTTGGGCTTTAGACGCAGTGGACAAAACTTATATCGCCCTTACTGTGAAAATTGTAGCGCTTGCTTATCCTCGCGGATTCCTGTAGAAGCCTTTTCACCCTCACGACAACAACGAAAAATTTACAACCGCAACCAAGATTTGCAAGTGATCCCCCAACCAGCCCATTTTGTCGATGAGCATTATCAACTCTACGCCAAGTACATTCACCAACGCCATCCAGATGGTGATATGTATCCAGCGGATGAATCTCAATACCAAGGCTTTTTAGTCACACAAAAAGCTTATGCTTTTTTGTACGAGTTTCGTTTACACGGGAAGCTCCTTGCGGTCGCGGCGGTCGATCACCTTCATCAAGGTTTATCCGCTACCTATACTTTTTATGATCCAGATCCAAAATACCAGCGCCGCAGCTTAGGAACTTATGCTATCTTATGGCAACTTGCTTATGCACACCAGCTGCGCTTGTCTTATGTGTATTTAGGTTATTGGATTGCTGAATGTCGTAAAATGGCGTATAAGTCCAGTTTTTACCCGCTTGAAGTCTTGCGTCGCCCTCATGAATGGGTACGTCAGGACGAATTCATCCCCTTAAGTGATCTCGATGAGGATACCTCTTGGACACTTTAAGGCTTCTTATTTTGCTTATTCAACGCAGATGGTGCAGAATATAGCGCGATTTTTGCAGCTTCCATTCACTTTTGCTTGAGAAGCTGCTCTGTGTTGATAGCTCCTAAAGGTAACGAGTGTATGGCTAAAGAAGACAGTATTGAAATGGAAGGTGTGATTATTGACACCCTACCAAATACCATGTTCCGTGTTGAATTGGAAAACGGCCACGTAGTGACCGCTCATATTTCTGGCAAGATGCGTAAAAATTACATCCGTATTTTAACCGGTGATAAGGTGAAGGTAGAACTCACACCTTACGACTTAAGCAAAGGCCGCATTGTCTATCGTGCGCGTTAAACCCGTCCCTTAAGTCCGCTTCCTCGATGTTGGCAAGATGAATTCTCCTTTGCGTACATAATGTATTCCTCACCTTGCCAACCCCCTTCTTTCACTGATGCAAAGATCACGCAGGGGTAGTCACCGCTTCCCAATCTAGTTTTAAACTTTGGGTTTCTTTTTCTAGATTGACAAAAACGGTACCACCTTGTGCAAGCTCACCAAATAAAATGGCCTCCGCGAGGGGCTTTTTCAATTTGTCTTGAATCAAGCGTGCCATAGGGCGGGCACCCATGTCTTTATCATAGCCTTGTTCTGCTAGCCAAGTGCGCGCTTCTTCATCCACTTCCAAGGTCACTTGTTTATCTTCAAGCTGGGTTTGTAACTCAACTAAGAATTTGTCGACGACATTTTTCACCACCTGTAGTTCCAAAGCATGGAACTGAATGATAGCGTCTAAGCGGTTACGAAACTCAGGAGTGAATTGCTTACGCAAAACTTCCATACCATCGCTGGAGTGGTCTTGTGTTTGGAAACCAATCGACCGCCGATTTAAGGTCTCCGCCCCCGCATTTGTGGTCATAATCAAAATCACGTTGCGAAAATCTGCCTTGCGGCCATTGTTATCTGTGAGTGTGCCGTGATCCATGACTTGCAGTAAGAGATTGAACACATCAGGATGCGCTTTCTCAATTTCGTCTAGCAAGAGCACTGCATGTGGATTTTTCGTAATCGCTTCTGTTAACAAGCCGCCTTGGTCATAGCCTACATAGCCAGGAGGCGCACCAATCAAGCGTGATACGGTATGACGTTCCATATACTCAGACATATCAAAGCGCACAAGCTCAATGCCCAATAGGCGTGCTAGCTGCCGCGTCACTTCCGTTTTACCAACCCCAGTGGGGCCTGCAAATAAGAAAGAGCCTATGGGTTTTTCTGGTGCTTTCAGCCCTGCACGCGACAACTTGATCGCATTTGCAAGCGTCTCTATCGCCTCGTCTTGACCAAAGACCAACATTTTCAAGTTGGTGTCTAGCTTACGTAGCAATTCTTTATCTGAACTAGAAACACTTTTTGGCGGAATGCGCGCAATTTTTGCCACAATGGCTTCGATTTCTTCCACTCCAATACAAGTTTTACGCTTTTCTGCGGTTTGTAATTGCTCATAAGCGCCTGCTTCATCCACCACATCAATGGCTTTATCTGGCAGATGTCTGTCATTAATGTAACGCGCTGATAAACGTGCTGCTGCTTCCAAAGCATCATCCTGATAATTTAACTTATGATGCTGCTCGAAGCGGCTTTTCAAGCCTTTTAAAATCCCTATGGTATCCTCGACAGAAGGCTCTAACACATCCACTTTCTGGAAACGACGTGCCAAAGCGCGATCTTTTTCAAAAATACCGCGAAATTCTTGAAATGTCGTAGAACCGATACAACGAATTTGCCCACCAGATAACAAAGGTTTCAACAGGTTAGAAGCATCCATCACACCGCCAGACGCGGCACCTGCACCGATAATGGTATGAATCTCGTCAATAAATAAAATCGCGTGGGGCTGCTTTTTCAGATCGGCAAGCAAGGTTTTCAAGCGCTTCTCAAAATCCCCCCGATATTTAGTACCTGCCAGCAAAGCGCCCATATCCAAACAATATACAATGCTTGAAGCGATCACCTCAGGTACTTGCCGATCCACAATGCGCTTGGCTAAGCCTTCTGCAATCGCAGTTTTACCCACCCCTGCCTCACCAACAAGTAGAGGGTTATTTTTACGCCGCCGTGCCAAAATTTGGATCACGCGCTCAACTTCTGCTTCACGCCCTACCAGAGGATCAATGCGGCCAATACGGGCTTGCTCGTTTAGATTAGAAGTATATGCCTGTAATGCTTGCTGCCCAGTTTGGGGGCTTTCACTTAAATTTTCATCTAACGCTTCTTGATCAGGGGCGGTTTCCTGACCTGCCAATTTAGAAATGCCATGGGAAATAAAATTCACCACATCAATACGGGCAAGCCCTTGGTGGCGTAGAAAGTACACTGCTTGGCTTTCTTGCTCACCAAAAATCGCCACCAAAACATTGGCCCCTGTGACTTCTAACTTCCCTGATGATTGCACATGAAACACCGCACGCTGGAGCACACGTTGGAAACCCAGTGTTGGTTGGGTGTCTCTTTCTTGAATTTGGCTATCTGCTAAAGTCGGTGTTGTCGTACGAATAAACTCGTGTAGATCCGTACGCAGTTGCTCAATATCTGCACCACAGGCACGTAGAACCTCTGTCGCTGAGCCATCATCTAACAAAGCGAGCAACAAATGCTCGACTGTCATAAATTCATGGCGCTGCGTATGCGCAAGGGTGAAGGCCGAATTTAAGGTTTTTTCAAGTTCTTTGCTGAGCATGGGAGTACCCTCTTGGCCGCCAAATTATGGAGTGAGCTCGGGTTTAGTCCACCGCTTCGATATCACAAAGCAGGGGGTGCTCACATTGCTGTGCATACTGGTTAACCTGCATCTGCTTGGTTTCGGCCACATCCCGGGTGAAAACACCACAAACACCACGTCCTTGCAAGTGAACCGCAAGCATTACTTCAGTTGCACGCTCTTGATCCATATTAAAAAATTCCATCAATACCTCGACGACAAAATCCATAGGCGTATAGTCGTCGTTTAACATCACCACTTGGTACATGCGCGGTGGTTTAAGTTGAGGACGCGCAGGCGCAAGGCTGACATCCTCATGGGCATCCCCTGCCGCATCTTCATCAGAAGTTGCCATTGCGTATACCTCAAAAGATGAGGCTGAGTGTAAACTTAGAGGCTGATAAGCCCAAGGTGTTTCATCATGCATGATCATTAAAAATAGATAATAAATATATATTAAACCCAGAAGGCTCGCTTAAAAAATTCAGTGTATTGGTAATACAAAACTGATGCTTTCTTCCAGCAAGATAGCACACCCGAGAACAAACAAAAAACCCGCTCATGTAGCAACACGAACGGGATGATAAGACCGAACAACACCGAAGCAGTTTAATCCATGTGCGCAATCACAGCGGCGCCAAACTCAGAACTCGAGAGGAGCTCAGCGCCCTCCATCAAGCGTTCAAAATCATAAGTCACTGTTTTTGCAGCAATTGCACCTTCCATACCTTGGATAATTAAGTCCGCTGCTTCTACCCAACCCATATGACGCAACATCATTTCTGCCGATAGAATTAACGAACCAGGATTGACTTTATCTTGACCTGCATATTTAGGTGCTGTGCCATGTGTTGCCTCAAACATGGCTACAGAATCAGAGAGATTCGCACCTGGGGCAATCCCTATACCACCGACTTCTGCGGCCAAAGCATCGGATAAATAATCCCCATTGAGGTTTAAAGTCGCAATCACATCATATTCTGCAGGACGCAACAAAATCTGTTGTAACATGGCATCTGCAATCACATCTTTTACAATAATTTGTTTGCCTGTATTAGGGTTAGCAAATTGCATCCAAGGGCCGCCATCCAGTAGTTCAGCGCCAAATTCTTCCGCTGCTACCTGATAACCCCAATCTTTAAAAGCGCCTTCAGTGAATTTCATAATGTTGCCTTTGTGTACCAAGGTCACTGAACTGCGATCATTATCAACTGCGTATTGCAGCGCTTTACGCACCAAGCGTTTGGTACCTTGGGCTGAAACTGGCTTAATACCAATACCACACTCTTCGGTGAAGCGAATCTTGTTCACACCCATTTCTTCACGGAGGAACTTAATCAATTTATCGGCTTCAGGCGTCCCCGCTTTCCATTCAACTCCTGCATAAATATCTTCTGAGTTTTCGCGGAAAATCACCATATCAACATCACCGGGATTTTTAACCGGACTAGGTACCCCAGTAAACCAACGCACAGGACGCTGACAGACATACAGATCTAGCTCTTGACGCAAAGCGACATTCAAGGAACGAATCCCACCACCGACAGGGGTTGTCAGAGGGCCTTTAATCGACACGACATAATCTTTGATCGCAGTAAGGGTTTCTTGCGGTAGCCAAGTGTCCTTATCATAGACTTGCGTCGCTTTTTCACCGGCATATACCTGCATCCAAGCAATTTTACGTTGACCTGCATACGCTTTCGCCACGGCAGCATCCACTACAGCTTGCATCGGTGGCGTCACATCAACACCTATCCCGTCTCCCTCAATAAAAGGAATAATCGGTTGGTCGGGAACCAAGAGAGAAAAATCCTCTTGTACTTGGATTTTTTCGCCAGTACTAGGAACACAAATATGTTGAAATTCCATTGTTTTACTCCCTCACTTTTCTTGTTATGCAACATGAGCTAGCTGCTTATTTCTTGTACAGATTAGAAGGAGTTGGATACTTGAGCAAGCCAAGTGCAAAGAGAAAACCGTTAATTTTTTTATCTTGATCACTAAAAAGCCGCACGGAAAAGTCACTTTACTGCAAGCATCTGGTAGCTACTTCCGTTAAAATCACAACTTAATGACAATATCCTCGCGCTTTAGTTGATTAAGCGCGCGTGAACACTTGGATACGCCTTATGAGCACCCTGTACCTTTTTTACAAACCTTATCAAGTTCTTTCACAATTTAGTGACGATAAAGGACGTACCACCCTTGCAGATTATATTAAGGTACCCAATATTTATCCTGCAGGTCGCCTTGATTATGATTCTGAAGGCTTGCTCTTGCTCACTGATGAAGGCGCTTTACAAGCAAGAATTACTGAGCCTAAATACAAGCTACCCAAAACCTACTGGGTACAAGTTGAAGGGCAAATCACAGATGAAGCATTAGAAAAACTGCGCAAAGGTGTCGAGCTTAACGATGGTATGACACGACCTGCGAAAGCCGCACATTTTCAAGCACCAGCTTGGTTACCTGAACGCCCTGAAGCAGTACAGCCTCGCCCTGGTTTAGGTACAAGTTGGATTGAACTGACTTTATTAGAAGGGCGCAATCGGCAAGTAAGACGCATGACAGCTACCGTAGGTTTTCCGACCTTGCGTCTTGTGCGTTATGCCATAGGGACTTGGACATTGGATTTTATCAAAGTCGGTCGCTACCGCACCACAGAAGTACATATGCCGGTCGCGACCGCCTCCGTCGTGCGTAAACCCTCAACAAAAAACCCAACAGCCAAAACTCAAACACGCAAAAAATCGTCGTAGAGACAAATATTTTTCATTTATCTACAATAGGATACTCTTGCCTATGCGTTGGAAGCCCAATACGACCGTTGCCACTTTGGTTTATGATCAAGAGCGCTTTTTACTGATTGAAGAATGGGTACAAGGTAAGCTCAAACTCAACCAACCTGCTGGCCATTTAGAAGCCGACGAAAGTTTATTCACAGGCGCCAAACGCGAAACCTTAGAAGAAAGTGGTTGGCAAGTGCGTTTAACACAATATTTAGGCTTGTATGTCAATCAAGCCCAGATTCAAGATCAGCAAATCATCTATCATAGACACTGCTTTATTGCCGTGCCTGAGCAACACTTTCCTGAACGCGAACTAGATACAGGCATTGTTGCAGCACATTGGCTGACATGGGATGAGATTCAAGCCGCTGAGCGCGCAGGGCGTTTACGCTCACCTATGGTGCTGGCCTGCTGTCGTGATTTTCTTGCTGGCCGACATTATCCCTTAGAAATCATCCAGGATTTCCGTGGCCTTGCCTAAGCACAGCATCCACGTTTTATTGTTCACTTATGTTCTACAAGTCAGGATAAGCCCTCATGCAGGATACGGCCCTTACGCCCCCGCCAGCACAAACTTCCGTGATCGTCGGCATGTCTGGCGGCGTCGATTCCTCAGTCACTGCGTATTTACTCCAGCAGCAAGGGTATCAAGTCTCTGGTTTATTTATGAAAAACTGGGAAGAAGACGACGGTACCGAATATTGCACCGCCAAAGCAGATTTGGCCGATGCACAAGCAGTGTGTGACAAGTTAGGCATTCATCTACATACCGCTAACTTTGCTGCTGAGTATTGGGATAATGTGTTTGAGTACTTCCTTGCTGAATATGCTGCAGGGCGTACCCCTAACCCAGATATTTTATGTAACCGTGAAATCAAATTTAAGGTCTTTATGCAATATGCCCAAATTTTGGGCGCAGATTTTATTGCCACTGGACATTATGCACGCCGTGGCTGGGATGGCGAACGCGCCGCTTTATACAAGGGCAAAGATACACAAAAAGATCAAAGTTATTTTTTACATGCCGTCACCTCAGAGGCACTGGCCAAAAGCCTTTTTCCGCTTGGTGAACTCACGAAACCAGAAGTGCGCAAAATTGCTACTGAACTTGGCTTAGTGACCGCACGTAAAAAAGACTCGACTGGGATTTGTTTTATTGGTGAGCGCCGTTTCCGTGATTTCCTCAAACGCTACCTGCCTGCACAAACAGGAGAAATTCAAACACCTGAAGGGGATGTGATTGGGCAGCATCAAGGTCTGATGTATTACACTCTAGGTCAGCGCCAAGGTTTAGGGATTGGGGGGTTGGCCAAATACCCCGAAGCGCCTTGGTTTGTTGCTGGTAAAGATCTCGAACGCAATGTGTTAATCGCAGTACAAGGCGAACACCCCTTGTTATACAGCCAAGCCTTGGTGACAGAAGCGTTCCATTGGATCAGTCGTAAACCAGCCACAGATACTTTCACGTGTACAGCCAAGGTAAGATACCGCCAGCAAGAACAAGTTTGCCACGTCGAGCCGTTAGACGAAGGGCGCTACCGCATCCAATTTGCACAAGCACAACGTGCTGTGACCCCTGGGCAATTTGTTGTTCTATACCAAGATGATTTATGCCTAGGCGGTGCAGTGATCGAACATACCTTCAATTAATGGCTTGCCGTTTTAGATTAAAGAGAACTGCCTTTATGAGTCTTTCAGATTATCCCTACGAGGTTCGCCAAACTTTGGCACTTGCTGGTGTTTTTCAAGCGGCAGTGCAAGTGCATTCACTTGCTACGCGTGGTTTGCTGGATCAAGCACCTTTTGCTATCAGCATTGAAAGCATTCTTGTCACTAGCCCCGAACGTACTTTAGATATCTACGGTGGCCAGCTTGAACACTTACAAGTCGGTGCGCGTCAACTGAAAGAGTTTATGCAACGTGATGCCCGCGCTCATCCTGCGGTACTGCGTTATGCAATGTCGATTTTGGTCTTGCAACATAAGCTGATGAAACAACCACAAATGTTGGAAGCCATTGGCCAACGTTTAGAGAACATGAAACATCAAGTGCAGCATTTTGGTAGCACAGATCCCCAAGTCATTCATAACCTGTCGACCTTGTATCAGGATACTTTGAGTCATTTAAGCTTTCGTATTCAAGTCCAAGGCGAGCCAGAAGTTTTAAAGCAAAATATCAATGCTGACAAGGTACGCGCCTTACTTTTGGCAGGTGTACGCTCGGCCATGTTATGGCGTCAATCAGGCGGCAAACGCTGGCGTTTATTGTTCGGGCGCAAAAAGATCCTCAAGGATTTGCAGCAACTTGGCTTCTGAGTCTCGGCTTTTTTAGGTATCATGCTAGGCTTTGATTTTTGATTTTTCTTAGGGTGAGTATTTAGGCATGTCGTTATCATCTCTCACAGCAATTTCGCCAATTGATGGCCGTTATGGCAGCAAAACCGCCGCTTTGCGCAAACACTTTTCTGAATTTGGTTTGATTCGTCGCCGCGTAGAGGTTGAAATTCGCTGGTTGCAACAACTTGCTGCTCATCCCGGTATTGCCGAGGTGCCTGCGCTTTCAGACCAAGCCAACCAGACGCTCAATCAGCTAGTAGAAAACTTTGATGAAGCCGATGCACAAGGCATTAAAGCGATCGAAGCCACCACCAACCATGATGTAAAAGCGGTGGAATATTACATTAAAGAGCATCTTGCCCCCGTGGCTGAGCTGGCTGCAATCAATGAGTTTGTCCACTTTGCTTGTACGAGTGAAGATATTAACAACCTTTCTCACGCATTGATGCTCAAAGGCGGGTTAGAAGAAGTCATTCTTCCCGAAATGCGCCGCGTTATTGAAGCGATACAAGCCCTTGCGCTAGCCCATGCAGACCAACCCATGCTTTCACGGACCCACGGACAAACAGCCAGCCCTACAACTTTGGGCAAAGAAATGGCCAATGTAGTCTACCGTTTACAACGTCAACTACAACAAGTGGAAGCCGTGCCTCTATTAGGGAAAATCAATGGCGCAGTCGGCAATTACAATGCTCACCTGAGCGCCTATCCTGAAGTGGATTGGCAAGCCAATGCACAAGCCTTTGTTGAATCCTTAGGCTTAGCTTGGAATCCTTACACCACCCAAATCGAGCCACATGATTATATTGCTGAGCTTTTTGATGCTATCGCACGCTTTAATACCATCTTGATTGATTTTGATCGTGATGTTTGGGGTTATATTTCACTGGGTTACTTTAAGCAACGCACAGTCGAAGGCGAAGTGGGTTCTTCCACCATGCCGCATAAAGTTAATCCGATTGATTTTGAAAATTCCGAGGGTAATCTCGGGATTGCCAATGCGATTTTCCAGCATTTAGCAAGCAAGCTACCTATTTCACGCTGGCAGCGTGATTTAACCGATTCCACCGTATTACGCAATTTAGGCGTAGGATTAGGCCATAGCCTGATTGCTTATCAAGCCAGCCTCAAAGGGATTAGCAAACTAGAAACTAATGCCGCACGTCTGCACGAAGATTTAGATACCAGCTGGGAAGTACTGGCAGAACCCATTCAAACTGTGATGCGCCGTTATGGTATTGAGCAACCTTATGAGAAGCTAAAAGCCCTCACCCGTGGTAAGACCATTAATCAAGCCTCACTGGCTGAGTTTATTGATACGCTTGACTTACCTGCAGGTGTTAAAACTGAGCTCAAAGCACTGACACCGGCCGCTTATCTAGGTAATGCGGCACAACAAACGTTAGCTTTGCAGGCAGATTAATCCACTAGCTTGCAGATTTTGATGAAATGAAGGCTCTTAGTGACTTGCTAGGAGCCTTCATTGTTTTCTAAAAATGATAGGAAATAATCATGTTGCCTCTGACTACCGCCTTATTAGGGGATATGAGTCGCGAAACCTTTCTGCGCGATTATTGGCAGAAAAAGCCGCTTTTGATCCGCCAAGCGATTGCAAATTTTCAATCCCCACTGAGCAAAGAAGAAGTCGCTGGCCTTGCAATGGAAAAGATGGTGGAATCTCGCTTAGTTTTGGGCACACAAGCTCAGCAAGATTGGCAAGTACAACACGGGCCTTTCGACGAGCACACCTTTGCCCAACTGCCTGCAAAAAATTGGACGTTATTAGTCCAAGCCGTGGATCATTATGTCCCTGAAGTCGCCGCACTTTTGGACGCATTTGATTTTATCCCGCGTTGGCGTCTCGACGACATCATGATCAGTTACGCCGTCCAAGGCGGTAGTGTCGGCCCCCATCTTGATTATTACGACGTATTTTTATTACAAGCTGCAGGTAGCAGACGCTGGCAACTTGGGGAGTTTTGTAGTCAAACTACGCCCATTTTAGCCGATGCACCTTTGCGAATTTTACAAGATTTTACGCCTGTTGATGGCCAAGATTGGGTGCTTCATCCAGGAGATCTTTTATATCTGCCCCCTGCACTGGCACATTATGGCCTTGCTTTAGATGATGAATGCATGACTTGGTCAGTTGGTTTTCGCGCGCCCAGTGCAGAGGAAAGCCTATCTGGTTGGATTGACTATATCGCCCCCCAACTCAGTGAAGATCTCAGGTATACAGATCCAGATCTCAACTTGCCACAACATCCAGCGCAAATAGATGATCAAGCCATCACAAGAATGCGTACCTTATTAACCCAAGCCTTACACTCAGATGAGCAGACGTTACGCACCTGGTTTGGCCTGACGATGACCCAAACCAAATACGCTGATCAGCTGATCCCTGCAGAAACACCACTAACCACTGTGGATGTAGAGGCATATTTACAACAAGGAGGCGCTTTTATTTTGGCAGAGGGGAGCCGTCTTGCTTGGGTGCCACCGACTTCAACCACTGACGGACAGATTTTTGTGGATGGACACGTCTTTGCTTATCCTAGGTTCTTACAAACTTGGATCGAAAGTATCAGCCGTCCACCGGTGCAAATCGAGAATTTGCCGATAGATAACTCAGCACTCACGGCGGCTATCGCCTTACTGAGGGATTGGTATAATCAAGGTAGTATCCTTGCAGCCGACGAATTTTAACCTTAGGGGGGCATGATGGCGCAGGTCAAAGTAGTCGCAGGGACTTGGTCACAATATCAAAAGTACTGTACCGCTATTCGGCACCAAGTCTTTGTCCAAGAACAAAAAGTACCACCTGAGTTAGAGCTTGATGCGCTCGACCCACACTGTGAGCACTATTTGTTACTGGTCAATCAAAAGCCTGTCGGTACCGCACGTATCAGCAAAGAGGGCAAGCTAGGACGCCTTGCTTTGCTCAAGCCTGTTCGTGGACATGGCTTAGGACGCAAACTAATGCAATTTATTGTTGCACGCGCCCGCCAACGCGGCTGGCCAAAAATTACTTTAGCCGCACAAACCACAAGCTTAGGCTTTTATCAGCAACTGGGTTTTGGCATCGCTAGTGAAACCTATATCGATGCGGGTCTCCCCCATCAAGATATGGTGATGACACTCGCAGCTCAAGATCAACAAGCACCAGAGCAAATTTCGGTAGCTTACTTACAAACTTACTTGGAACAAGATCGCAGCGGGCAATGGATTGTGCATGGGCGCCAAGAAATGCAAATTGCTTGGCACGCTTTAACCCAAGCTGCCAAGCAAAAAATTAAAATCTATGCGCCTGAACTGTATCTGGCTTGGTTTGACGATGAGGTGATGAGCCAGTTTACTCGTGTATGTCGTGCACATAAGTATAATCAAATCCAGATTTTAGTGAGTCAAACACGCTCTTTAACACAAAGAACCAACAAACTCGTACGCTTACAACAGCGTTTGTCTTCTGGATTGCAAATTCAACAAACCCACCCAAGTTATCGCCCACAACGTGAGGCTTATTTATTAGTTGATGACACCCATGTCTTGTACCTAGCAGATACAGATGCGCATAAGGCGACCTTAGAAATTGGGCGTTCACGTCTTGCACTTGCGAAAGCCGCCGAGTTTAAAAGCTACTGGGAACGCGCACAGCAAATTAAAGAACTACAAAAAACGGGTTTGTAGTTAATTTACAACCTTGATTTTGTTGAAATTTTTATTTGCCAAACCCTCACCTTTTAGGGCATAGTTAGCACGCAATCACGGGCTAACACCCGTTTGAATTTTTTCACTGGTTAAGCTTATGCGTCCAAAGTCGCTTAGACCAAATACTAATTTGACAGCGGCGCTTAATCATCGCAGTATCAAAAAACGCAATTTACGCTGCATTGCAGCACTGGATATGCAGATGCGGCACCATCTGTGTATCGAGTTAAAGTGTTTTTGAAGTTTATTGAGTTTTTATTCCTTGTCAGTCGCTTAGGCTGCAAGACCTTTACCTAAATGTGAGGTTGTTATCATGGCACTGAGTCGCGCAGAACAGATCGCTGCTATCGAGAAAGATTGGGCTGAGAATCCACGTTGGAAAGGCGTTAAGCGTACTTACACAGCAGAAGATGTTGTACGTCTACGTGGTTCTGTACAGCCTGAGCACACTCTCGCTAAGCGTGGTGCGGAGAAACTCTGGAACCTAGTGACTGAAGGTGCTAAGCCTGCATTCCGTCCTGAAAAAGACTTCGTAAATGCGATGGGCGCCTTGACTGGTGGTCAAGCTGTACAGCAAGTAAAAGCTGGTATCCAAGCAATTTATCTTTCTGGTTGGCAGGTCGCTGCAGATAACAACAGCTACATGTCTATGTACCCAGATCAGTCTCTCTATCCTGTAGACTCTGTTCCTGCTGTCGTTAAGCGTATCAACAATTCTTTCCGTCGTGCTGACCAAATCCAATGGAAAGCCGGTAGCAACCCTGGCGATGCAGGTTACATTGATTACTTCGCGCCTATCGTTGCTGATGCGGAAGCCGGTTTCGGTGGCGTTTTGAACGCTTACGAACTGATGAAATCCATGATCGAAGCCGGCGCTGCGGGCGTTCACTTCGAAGACCAGTTAGCTTCTGTGAAGAAGTGTGGTCACATGGGTGGTAAAGTTTTAGTACCTACTCAAGAAGCTGTACAAAAGCTCGTTGCTGCACGTTTAGCAGCTGACGTTGCTGGCACGCCAACTATTTTATTGGCCCGTACTGACGCTAACGCCGCTGATCTTCTCACTAGCGACTGCGACGAATACGATCGTCCTTTCGTGACTGGTGAGCGTACTGCCGAAGGTTTCTACCGTGTTAATGCAGGTATCGACCAAGCGATTTCACGTGGTCTCGCTTATGCGCCTTATGCTGACTTGCTCTGGTGTGAAACTGCAACACCTTGCCTAGACGAAGCGAAGAAATTTGCCGAAGCTATCAAGAAAGAATACCCAGATCAGTTGCTTTCTTACAACTGCTCACCTTCTTTCAACTGGAAGAAGAACCTAGACGACAGCACAATTGCTAAGTTCCAACGTGAACTGTCTGCCATGGGTTACAAGTTCCAATTCATCACTTTGGCCGGTATCCACAATATGTGGTACAACATGTTCGAACTTGCACATGCCTATGCTCGTGAAGACATGAAAGCGTATGTTGAAATGGTTCAAGAACCTGAGTTTGCTGCGCGTGATAAGGGTTACACTTTCGTTGCTC
This sequence comes from Allopseudospirillum japonicum, assembly GCF_900108915.1. Taxonomy (GTDB): domain Bacteria; phylum Pseudomonadota; class Gammaproteobacteria; order Pseudomonadales; family Halomonadaceae; genus Pseudospirillum; species Pseudospirillum japonicum. The sequence continues at coordinate 90,259 of NZ_FNYH01000008.1, read as the reverse complement.
ACCAACAAGAAGTGGGTACTGGTTACTTCGACGATATGACTACAGTGATTCAAGGTGGCACCTCTTCTGTGACTGCTTTGACTGGTTCTACTGAAGAAGATCAGTTCCACTAAGCACAACGAATAAGCACAGTGCACCAAGCTGTGATTTGTAACAAAACCGCCTCACAAGGGCGGTTTTTTTATTGTTCTACAAGGGAGTTAGACAAATTACTTTTTTTCATATAACTAAGGATTGTTAGCCAAAAACAGAGAGTTTATATATAAAAGCGGCATAAAAAATTTATTTTATATTCCATAAATTTAAATAGGTGTCGCATGTCTTTTACCAAGCTTACTTTTTCTCCCAGTTCCCCGCAAGCTGGTAAGGTTTATTTGATCGGTGCAGGCCCTGGTGATCCTGATCTGATCACAGTCAAAGGCCTTAAATTGCTGCAACAAGCGGATATCGTACTCTATGATCGCCTCGTTGCACCTGAATTGCTGCAAGAGGCTCCAGCACACGCAAAAAAATTCTACGTTGGTAAAGCACGTTCCCAACATAGTGTGCCACAAGCAGAAATTAATGAGTTTTTGGTTAAGTTTGCCCGTCAAGGTTTGCGTGTCGTACGTTTAAAAGGTGGTGATTCTTTTATTTTTGGTCGCGGCGGTGAAGAATTAGAACGCCTTGCGCAAGCGGGCATCAGCTTTGAGGTGGTTCCTGGTGTCACTGCAGCTAGCGGCTGTGCGACCTATGCAGGTATTCCTCTAACCCATAGAGATCATGCGCAATCCGTGCGTTTTGTGACCGGCCACTTAAAAGAAGGGCATTGCAACCTTCCTTGGCAGCAACTTGCGCAAGAAAAACAAACGCTTGTCTTTTATATGGGATTAGGTGCTTTACCTCATATCAGTCGCGAGTTAGTTCATGCTGGCCTGCCCGCCAATACGCCTATCGCTTTAATTGAACAAGGCACTACTCGCCAACAACAAACCCTGATCGCTACCTTAGAGACCATTGTTGCTGCTGTAGAGGCACGTCCCCAACCTATCTGTCCACCCACATTAATTATTGTAGGAAATGTGGTGCATCTAGCCCACAAATTAGCTTGGTTTGATCCTCAACACGCACAAGGCACTGGTTTTAGTGAAGGTAAACACCCTAGTTCAAATTTATCTATTGCACAAGGTGCTTAATCCACCAAGGTATAAGACCTCACCAAACGAATACAGGGTATGCTAGGCCTCTTTAGTCTTTAGGGCCAGCTAGGATGCTGAGCTGTCACTTGATCGACCTTAAATAGCCCTCTATGGGAGATTTTTATGTTAAAGCGTCCCTCTTTATTCGCGTTGGCTGTTAGCATTCAGCTTGTGATGCTGCTGATCTTATGGATGATGGAAACACCCACAGCTGGCTTGATCGCTTTCTTGTGCGCAGCAGGTATAACACTTGGGGCCATGTGGAAGCTGGTGGCATTACCTTCTGAGTGGATTCACCTACAAAACGTATACGCACAAAAAAGTGAGGATCATCTTAAAGCCTATCGAGAAGCTAGCCTAGCCACCTACCCTATTGCGCAAGATTATTTACAGCTTAAACGCATGGCTTATCAGTTGAATCACAGTGCTGATAAAACAGCTATTGCGACAGCCGAAGTATCTCATCATGCAGACTTATTAGAAAAATCGCTCAAGCAGCAGGAAACCAGTACAGGGATTCTTGTATCAAGCATGCAATCGATTAGCCAAGCTATTGCAGGTATTTCTGATAGTGCACAAGGCGTTACAGAAATCGCTGAACAAGCACGCCAAAGTAGCCATCAAGGGCATACGGCATTATTAGAAGTCACCACGAGTATGCATCAATTAAGCCAAAATTCTGCAGGTTTACTGACTGTTGTGGATGAATTACGTGCCCGTTCAGGCAATATCCAAGAAGTGACCTCTGTGATTGAAGAAATCGCCGAACAAACCAATCTACTGGCATTAAACGCTGCGATTGAAGCCGCACGCGCTGGTGAATATGGGCGTGGATTTGCGGTAGTCGCAGATGAGGTACGTCAGTTAGCCTCACGTACTAGTCAATCTACTCGTCAAGTGGAACATCTCGTCCAAGACATTCAGCAAAGTACGCATCAAGTTATTACTCACATCCAAACCTTAATGCAGGATATTCAACAACAAACGCAAGCCATAGATAGTGTGAGCCAGCGTTTAACGGCCATGAACACCAACTTTGATACGGTAGAATCACAAATCCAAGCCATCGCCCAAGGTATTCACAATACATACGGACATATAGAATCTATCGCAGAGGCCAGCACATCCTTACGGCAAGAAGCCCAGCAAGGAACGCAAGATATGCACTCTTTGGCCAATCAGGCCAGTCAATTAATGCAACAAGCAGAAAAAATTAGTGCCGTATTAGCACAACAAAATTTAAGTGGGCGCCACCAAATCATTTTTGAACAAGCTCAAGCAGCGGCTAAAGCCATTAGTCATCGTTTTGAATCTGCCATTACACAAGGTGAGTTGAGCTTAGAAGCTTTATTTCAATCTCAGTATCAAAAAATTGAGCATACAGATCCCCCCAAATACCACACAAGTTATGACGCTTTCACTGATCGTATGTTACCAGAAATTCAGGAACCGATTTTGCAACAACTCACCCAAGTCAGTTATGCCATTTTATGCGATCAAAAAGGTTATGTGCCTACACATAACCGTCATGTGAGCCGTGCACCTACAGGAGATTATCAGCAAGATTTAAAATACAGCCGCAGCAAGCGTATTTTTGATGATAGAACTGGCAAACGCTGTGGTAGCCATACCCATACCTTATTGCTGCAAACTTACAAAAGGGATACAGGTGAAATCATGCATGATTTATCTGTCCCTGTGTATATTCAAGGACGTCATTGGGGTGGTTTTCGTATCGGTTATCTCCCGTAGAAAATGTCTAATTGCATTCTTTACCACTACTAAAACTTGATTTACATCAATAAATAGCCTTTATGCTATGCTAGGATCAAGCCCCCAAGGCCTGTATTGGCTTTTTTGTTTTTTCAGGAGATGAAGGCGTGCAGCATACCGAGCAGGCATCTGAATCCAAGCAGGCGACGGAGCGCCGCCGCTATCCTTTTGCAGGTGTCCCACAAGGAATGTTTCATCGTATCCGTTCGATGAACTTATTTGACACCCTGACGAACCAGCATCATTCCCATGACTTTAATAGTGCCCGTAGTGAATATATTCGCTCGCGGATTATCATCCTATGTACCTTATTTACTTTATTTGCACCTTTATGGATTCCCATTGATTATCTTATTTTTCCAGAAGAGCAAATTAGTATTGTCGTAGGTGGGCGCTTATTATTAACGCTCGTACTCCTTGGCACTTTATATTTAAGCCATAAAAGCCGCGGTAACTTAAAGTTAACCCTGATCGCATTAAAACTTTTAGTGTTATCCCCTGCGATCTTTTACTTAGGTATCATGGCATTAGTAGAACAAGAGGCAAGCCAACTGATAGGTTATAGCTTTATCCCCTTCTTGCTTATGGCTTTTTTAAGTGTATTCCCGCTTACCTCGATGGAATCAATTAGCATAGGTATTCCGCTGATTGCGATTATGATTTTAGCAGACTGGTTTCAAGGTAATTTATTTACCCCAGTAGGATTTCATGATTTATGGCAAATTAGTGTATTAATGATTATTGCGATTTGGGCAAATCAATCGCAACTTCATATGTTATTACGTCTTTACCGACAAGCAACCCATGATCCACTCACAGGCTTATTAAACCGTGGGGTTTTAATGGAACGCTTACATACACTCAGTAAAGAAAGCCAAAATGCCAAAAAGCCACTTCCTATTTCTATTATGATTATGGATTTAGATCGATTTAAACGGATTAATGATACACACGGACATTTAATTGGTGATCAAGTCTTAAAAACTTTCGCAAAAATTTTACACGCTGAATTACGTACCACAGACGTGGTAGCACGTTATGGTGGCGAGGAATTTGTTGTTGTCCTTCCGGGGACACCTAAAGAAGATGCGGTACAAGTCGCCGAACGCATTCGTGTTCATTGCGAGCAATGCTGGGTTTCTAACCTTAATAACGAGCCTGTCCCCTTTACTACCAGCATAGGCGTTGGTGAAGTCAACTTACAGGAGTCCATCGAAAGTGCTTTGCAACGCATAGACAATCGCCTGTATGAGGCAAAAAATAAAGGCCGAAATTGTGTTGTAGGCACTTAATTTAGTGCTTTTTTTCTCGACTTTTGCCACTTTTTTGCATCCATCCTGAGTTTATCCTGTACAGGATGGATGCCCCTCGTTATGATCATCCCTTGCATTCGCCTATGCCCCGCCCAACTGATGACCCCTAGAAATATCCTAGGTTGACTGATGATCTATTTATTTAGGACAGGATATGTACACGGTACGTAAATCGCACAAACTGAGTAATGTTTGCTATGACATTCGTGGTCCTGTGCTTCAAGAAGCCAAACGCTTAGAGGAAGAAGGCCACCGTATTTTAAAGCTAAATATTGGCAACCCAGCGCCTTTTGGTTTTGAAGCACCTGAAGAAATCTTGCAAGATGTGATGCGCAACCTGCACCAAGCGCAAGGCTACAGTGATTCTAAAGGGCTTTATTCGGCGCGTAAGGCGGTAATGCAAGAATGTCAAACCAAAGGCATTGACGGTGTAGGCGTTGAAGATATTATTTTAGGCAATGGTGTCAGTGAACTGATCGTCATGGCTATGCAGGCTTTATTAAATGATGCTGATGAAGTCCTGATTCCTGCGCCAGATTATCCTTTATGGACCGCAGCGACTCGCCTAGCAGGCGGTAAAGCCGTGCATTATATTTGTGATGAGCAGAGCGATTGGTATCCAGATCTTGAGGATATGCGCCGCAAAATTACCGAGCGTACGCGCGGTATTGTCTTAATTAATCCTAACAATCCAACCGGCGCAGTGTATCCGTTAGAGATCCTCGAAGGGATTATTCAACTTGCACGCGAGCATCAATTAGTCGTTTTCGCTGATGAAATTTACGACAAAATTTTATATGAAGATGCCGAACATACTTCGATCGCAAGCCTAGCAGATGATTTGCTTTTTTGTACCTTTAATGGCTTATCGAAAAGTTATCGGGTTGCCGGCTTCCGTTCTGGGTGGCTGATTTTATCTGGTGCTAAAAATCATGCGCATGATTTTATTGAAGGATTGAATATGTTGGCCTCCATGCGTCTGTGTGCCAATGTTCCTGCACAACATGCGGTTCAAACTGCCTTAGGTGGCTATCAAAGTATCCAAGATTTGATTCTCCCCGGTGGACGTTTGCTTGCTCAACGCGACCGAGCTTATGAATTAATCACACAAATTCCGGGAATTTCTTGCGTCAAACCCAAAGGCGCTTTATATATGTTCCCGCGTCTTGATCCTAAAGTCTTTAATATTCAAGACGATGAAAAAATGGTCTTAGACCTCCTTTTGCAAGAAAAAATGCTGATCGTACAAGGCACTGCCTTTAATTGGCCACATACTGACCATTTCCGTTTGGTCACCTTGCCTTATGTGGATCAATTAGAAGATGCGATTGCACGTCTAGCGCGTTTTTTCAGCAAATATCGCCAGTAAACTTTTATCTCGCCTCTTTATCTAAGCTGAGTGCCTTTTGGCATTTGCCTCGAAAGGGGCGTTTTTATTTATCCTCTTTTATAGGATCTTGTGACTATGATGCGTATTTTGCTCTTTATAGCCACTAACTTAGCGGTCATTCTTGTCGCTAGCATTACCCTATCGCTGTTAGGGGTCGATGGCTATGTCAGTAGTGCAGGCCTAGACCTGACAAACTTACTGATTTTCTGTTTTGTTTTTGGCATGTTGGGCTCTGGGATTTCCCTGCTGATGTCTAAGCCAATGGCCAAATGGAGCACGGGCACAGAAATTATTGAGCAACCCAACAATGCTCAAGAACAATGGTTAGTGGAAACCGTTGCAGATTTATCTAAAAAAGCCGGCATTGGTATGCCAGAAGTTGGCATCTTCCCCTCTTATCAATCAAATGCCTTTGCAACCGGCTGGAACAAAAATAGCGCCTTGGTTGCCGTTTCTAGTGCTCTGCTAGAAAACATGAATGAGGAGGAAGTGCGTGCGGTCATCGGCCACGAAATCGGCCACATTGCCAATGGCGATATGGTCACTTTGACTTTGATCCAAGGCGTGGTAAATACTTTTGTGATGTTCTTTGCACGGATTATCGCTTACGGTGTCTCCCAATTATTCTCTAGTGATGAGGAAGAAGGTGAAGGCGAAAGCGGTGAAGGCTTCGCATCGAGCATTGCTTTTTTTGTCACCACTTTAATTGCGGAAATTATTCTTGGTATTCTAGCTTCCACGATCGTTATGTGGTTTAGCCGCCGCCGTGAATATCGTGCAGATGAAGCAGGCGCGCAACTTGTCAGCAAAGCCGCGATGATCAGTGCCTTGCAACGCCTACAAGCTGAACATGAGATGGCAGACCAAATGCCTGCAACCATGACCGCTTTCGGTATTAATAAGGGTTCAAGTCAGCGTAGCTTGATCGAAATCTTATTTTCTAGCCACCCACCGATTGAAGAGCGTATCCAAGCATTGCGCAGTTCATCACTGTAAAAACTTCATTTGATCTCAGGGCGTCTTGCGGCGCCCTGATGTTTTAAGTACGTCTTTGTCCTACAATCGCACGGCTAATTAAAATCACCGGTAAAATCCCCACCAGTACAATCACTAAAGCAGCCAGTGCAGATTCTTCCAGCAGTTCATCAGAAGCATATTGATACACATGGGTTGCCAAAGTATCGAATCCAAAAGGACGTAAAATTAAAGTGGCGGGTAGCTCTTTCATACAGTCAACAAAAACGACCAAACCTGCAGTTAATAGGCCTGGACGAATTAAAGGCAAGTGGACACGCCACAATACTTCCTTCGGTTGACAACCCAAAGAGCGTGCTGCCATATCCATACTCGGTGTTACTTTCGCAAGACTCGAATCCAAACTCCCAATGGCTACAGCAAGAAAACGCACTAAATAAGCAAAAATCAGCGTAACTAGCGTGCCACTTAATACAAGACCTGTGCTAATACCAAAGCTAGCTTGCATCCAAGCATCCAATGCATGATCGAAACGTGAAAAAGGAATCATCACACCCACAGCTAACACCGCACCTGGCATAGCATAGCCCAAGCCGGCACAACGTACGCCAACTTGCAATGCAGGGTGAGGTACCAAACGTTTTCCATACGCAAGCAAAACGCCGAGCACTAAAGCTAAAATCGCTGCCAAGCTAGAAAGATAAAAGCTATTCCATGCATGGCTAAAGAAGGTGGGGGTCCAAGAGACATCAAAATAAACCCAAGCATGGCGTGCCAACAAAGCAAAAGGAATTAAAAACCCTAGGGTCAGTGGCAAGGTACACAAAAGGCTGGCCCACATTGCCTTGCTACCTTGTAAAGGAATGCGTGCACTTGCACGAAAGCCATCCTGACGGGAAAACATTTTTTGCTTACGCCGAGCAAAATTTTCTAGTCCCATTAAGGTCAGTACAAATACCAGCATCACTACAGCAATTTGCGCTGCACCTGATAGATTGCCCATATTCAGCCAGACATCATACAAGCCAGCGGTCAGAGTACGCACTGCAAAATAATCAACTGTGCCAAAATCGTTTAAAGTTTCCATTAAAACCAAAGCCAAACCTACTGCAATTGCAGGACGGGCAATCGGTAAAGAAATACGCCAAAAACTTCCCCATGCAGAACAGCCTAATAAGCGGCTCGCATCTCGTAAGCTAGGCGATTGCTCTAAAAAAGCAGCACGTGCCAACATAAACACATAGGGATAAAGCACCAGAGTGAGCATGGCAATTGCACCACCGAGACTACGAATTGGCGGAAACCAATAATCATGTGGCGATTGCCAAGCGAACACAGTGCGCAAATAAGTCTGTACACTGCCTGCATACTCTAATAAATCTGTGTAAACATATGCTATGACATACGCTGGCATCGCAAAAGGCAGTAATAGCGCCCATTCAAAAATACGACGCCCTGGAAATTCATACAGACTCGTTAGCCAAGCTGTACTTACACCAATGCAGGCACTGAGCAAACCAACACCGAGCATCAGCATCAAGGTTGTACTGATATAGTGTCCAAGAACAGTTTCCCACAAGTGCGGCCAAATATTTTCATCTTGTGGCCATAGCGCTAAACCAAAGACCGCTAAGATGGGTAAAAGTACCAGCAGTGCGATGACCCAAGCACTCACTCCCCAGTGGATATGCATTTTGGCTTGTATTCCTAAACGAAAATACGCTTTAAGCCCTAGCGTCTGTGCCATTCCACCTCCCGTTAAAACTGATTCCCCTTGGACACAAACACCCAAGCCTGTTGCCAAGCTTGGGTGTACAAGTCGAGATGAGTATAAAAGCCTTACCTGTAGACTTTAGTGATTAAACTCAACTTTGTTGACTAATTGTGCCGCTGCTTTACGTTGTGCTGCAATTTCATGTAATGGCAAAGTATCGGCTTTAAATTCGCCCCAAGAAGCGACTAATTCAGAAGCAGGCACATCAGCTTTTACAGGTGTTTCATAGTTCACTTCGGCATACATGCCTTGCGCCTTTGTATCACTTAAAAAGCGCATCAACTGTAAGGCCGCTTCTTTATGAGGTGCGCCTAGTGTCATGCCCACACCACTGATATTCATGTGGGTCCCTCGATCTTGCTGATTGGGATACACCAGGTTCACTGCTTGTGCCCAAGCTTGTTGCTCAGGGTTTTCTAACATTTTGCCGTAGTAGTAACTGTTGCCAATGGCAAGATCGCATACCCCTTCTTTAATTGCTTTCACTTGCGCTCTATCATTGCCTTGGGGTTTTTGTGCCAGATTAGATTTAAGTGCACTTAACCACGCCTTGGCATCCTCTTCGCCATGATGCGCAATCATAGAAGCAATCAAGGCAATGTTATAAGGGTGATCACCTTTACGTGTACAAATCCGACCTTGCCATTTAGGATCAGCTAAATCTTCATAGCTTTGCACTTCACCTTCAGGTACACGTTCCTTCGAAGCATAAATTACTCGAGCGCGTGTTGTCAGTGCAAACCAACGGCCTTCTGGATCTCGTAGATGTGCAGGGATATGTTCCTCTAAAACCTCATCTTGCACTGGCTGCAGCACACCTTTTTCCATGGCTTCTTCAAGGTGGCCAATATCTGTCGTCAATAATAAATCTGCCGGCGTATGTTTGCCTTCTTGCTCTAAACGCTCAATCAAGCCTGCTTTAGCAAACACCACATTCACTTTCACACCTGTTTGCTTGGTAAATTCAGCAAACAAGGGTTCAACTAAAAAAGCTTGGCGATAGCTATATACATTGACTTCATCTTGTGCCAGCACATAGCTCGTGCTGAAAAGGCTAGAAGCTGCAAGCAAGCTGGTGGCTAATAACGAAGGCTTCAACATAAGTGTCTATATCCTATCAAGTCAGCGAAAACAAGGATTGATACCCAACCCAAACAGTAAATGAGAACGCTTAATATTTAAATATTAATAAGGCGCAAATGCAACTGGTTTTCACTCGACATTAGACTAAAGCAAAGCAGATCAGCCCCATACCTAGCCACCAACAAGCTCACTCACAGACGTGTGTATTGCGTACGATAGCGCGCTGGTGAAATACCAAAATACTGACTAAAGGCCTTCGTCAAAGCACTTTGATGAGCAAAACCAAACTCATGCGCCACCTGGCTTAAAGGACGATCACAGCTTGTCAATACTTGAGCGATTTGGGTTAAACGTCTTTGATTGATATAGGTTTGTGCAGGTATTCCCACTTGCTCACGAAAACGATATTGAAATTGACTCAAACTCAGACACATCAGCCCAGCCAGCTCACTCACTTGGATTCTGCGGTCTAAATGTGCATCAATATAATCATCAATATGCGCTAGATTTAAGCGCTTTCCGGTACGTATCCATGCTTGTTGCATCCCCAAATGCTGATTTAACGCACAAATCAGGGTATGACCACAAGCTTGATGCAAACGTGTATCCTGTGGATAAGCAGAAATTTGCCGCGTTAGGGCACGCAATAGCCAGAGTAAATCTGGGGGACAATCAAAATAATGCGCTTTTGCAAATAAGCGTTCGACCGCTTCCAGCATCGCCGCTTCTTGCTGGGTACTGAGATTCACCACCAAAATATGATTTTGTCCCCACCCTTGAAAAACATGCTCGGTCGAGGCAGGTAAAATACAGCCAGCCCCTAAAGTCACAGGGCGTCGATGACCGGCTAAATCAAATTCTGTACTGCCTTCTAAGCCGAACACCAACTGGTGATACGCGTGATCATGGCGCAAGGCATGCTCCGGCAAGCTCAGCATTTGGGTATGTTGATCACCCGTGAAACTACTTGTACCTGTGAAACTACCTGTCAAAGTACTTGCCGGCGTAGGCGCTAAGGATAAAGAGGCTGCGGAGGAGCTTTTGCAAGAAGAGGAAGTCTTGCAGAATAAGTGATTGGCGTACATATGGCTTTCCCAAAAAAAGGACTATCCCTAGCCACAAATGTCTAAGGATAGCCCAGTTTTTATCATCGGCCTATGCGTTCAATACAAGAAATGTCCGCAAGTTAGGCTTGATGTTGCTCAAATTTACGTAAATCTGCTGCTAAAGTATCGGCTTTTTTCGCAGCCTCTTCTAAAGCGCTCATCACTGCACTAGAAATTGCTGATTCAATCAACAACTCAAGCTCTTCCAAATGTTTTGCGCCTATATGTTGATCTGCGCTTGCACTAATTTTATTACGGAAAGTTTCTACCACATGATGCGCATGTTCTGCATGACAGCTTTTCATCGTTTATCCCTCGCAATCAATAACTGTGTTGATAGCTACAGCACAAGCGCCTGCTTAGCAACTGACACTTGTGTTGATTCCTTGCTATAGGCATTTGCCTTTCGAGCGGGCATTTACACTCAGTATAAAAGCACTTCACCACAAACACCTTGATCTAGGTAGATCTATTAGATATCTGGGTTATTAAGAATTTCACCTGCAGTTGCCACAATCAAAGGATCCGGCTCACCAATAGTTTCTATATCCTTATTTTCATAAGGAATCGCTGATAAAATCACTCGCATCGCATTTAAACGTGCACGCTTTTTATCATCCGACTTAATCACAGTCCAAGGTGTTTGTGGCTTATGCGTATGGAAGAACATGGCTTCTTTTGCCTGAGTGTAATCATCCCACTTATCTAAAGACGCCATATCAATCGGGGAAAGTTTCCATTGCTTCAACGGGTCTTCACGACGCCCTTGGAAACGGCGGAACTGTTCTTCACGCGAGACAGAGAACCAAAACTTAAATAAGCGTAACCCACTTTCTGCCAACATTTGCTCAAGCACAGGCGCTTGATGCAAAAATTGCACATATTCTTCTTGTGAGCAAAATCCCATCACACGTTCTACGCCGGCGCGGTTGTACCAAGAACGGTCGAAAAGAACAATCTCACCACTGGTGGGCAGGTTTTGAATATAACGCTGGAAATACCATTGACCGCGCTCGCTTTCGCTTGGCTTTTCCAAAGCCACCACGCGCGCACCCCGTGGATTGAGGTGTTCCATAAAACGTTTGATGGTACCGCCTTTACCGGCTGCATCACGACCTTCAAATAAAATCACCAAACGCTCGCCTTTTTCTTTCATCCAGCGTTGCATTTTGAGCAATTCAATTTGCAGCTTTTGCTTTTCGGCTTCGTATTCACGACGTCCCATTTTGCGTTGGTAAGGGAACTGGTTTTGGCGGAATTGCGGTTCTGGCTCTTGGTTCGTTTCTTGCTTTTGGGCGTGATCTTCAGCAGTTAGTTCAGCAAAGTTGGGCGTTTCTGTAGTCATAACTCTTCCTTATTATTGCGAGTCGTTAAGCAGGCTGGCCACTGACTTGAGTCCTTAAGGCAAGCAAAGTGCTTTTTTATGCTACACAAGTCTGTCTTCTTTTGATGACATCTTATTGATCTTGCAGCATGAAACCTCGCGGTTTGCATCCTGTCCTTGTAGATGGCAAAAACAAAATAACAACTCTTTGCCCCACTACTAAGGTAACAACATGTGTAGGTGTGGCCAGATATTGTCCAAAATCTTAGGTTGTGCGTCCTGCGTGGGATGGATCCCATCTTCTTGCATCAAGCCGGATTCAGGTTGGTCTGCAATCCCTGCCAAAATAAAAGGGATTACAGGTACATCATACTGATTGGCTAGCTCGGGGTAAATATTTGCAAACTTTTGTGTGTAGATTTCACCATAATTCGGCGGCAAATAAATGCCTAACAACATGGCCTGTGCCCCAGCTTCCTGTGTAAGCTGCAAAATCTGCGCCAAATTATTACGAATAGCCACCGGTGGTAAGCCACGCAAGCCATCATTCCCACCCAGCTCCACCAGAACCAATACAGGACGGTGCTGTCGCAACAATGCGGGTAGACGCACAAGTCCACCACCTGTAGTTTCACCACTGATGCTCGCATTGACCACCTGGTGTGCATAACCAAACTCTTGTAAATGCGTTTGCAATAAAGCGACCCAACCTGATTCAGGTGCTATCCCATAAGCGGCACTTAGGCTGTCTCCCAACACTAAAATATTACCCTCCTGTGGTAGGGATTCCGGCGTCGAGGCAACACTACAAGAGTAGGTGTAAGCCAGAATCATCAGAGGGAGACCAAAATAAAGGATCCATTGACGCCACCAAGGGTGATTACGCTGCTTTGCTATGGGTTTTTGCATACTCGATTTCCCAAATTATTTTTCATCAATACACTGGTCTTCAATTTATTAAGGATAGGTCTTATGTCATCGACTGCCTCTGACACAGTACCAAACGCTACAGAAATCACATCTTCACCTTTATTAGTCGCTGAAAATATCAGCCGTTTTATTCGTTTAAGCCCAGATGCTGAGCCTTTATGTTTATTAGAGCAAGTGTCCTTAGAAGTTGCCAAAGGAGAAACTTTAGCGTTAGTAGGTGCTTCCGGCGCAGGTAAATCGACCTTACTCGGTTTACTTGCAGGTTTAGATACCCCAGATGCAGGGGAAATTCGCCTTGCAGGACAAGCTTTTAGCCAAGCAAATGAAGATACACGCGCTCAACTGCGCGCACACTATATGAGCTTTGTTTTTCAATCTTTTCAGCTTTTGCCAGAGTTGACCGCATTGGAGAATGTACAGCTTCCGCTGGAAGTCAGTGGACAAGCAGGTGCGCAAGAAGTTGCCCAACATTGGTTAGCTCAAGTGGGTTTACAAGCCCGTATGCACCATCGACCACATCAACTTTCTGGTGGTGAACAACAAAGGGTGGCCATTGCACGCGCTTTTGTGACGCATCCACAAATTCTTTTTGCTGATGAGCCAACGGGAAGCCTGGATGCCGCCACAGGACGGCAAATTATTGATTTACTCTTTCAGCTCAATCAAGAAGCACATACCACCTTGGTTTTAGTCACCCATGACAGCAAGTTAGCCCAAGAATGCCAACGTAGAATCAAGTTAGAAGCTGGGCGTATTGTGCCCGAATAGAGAGGTTGCCCCGATGCTAAAACAAGATTTAAAGTTAAGTGTCCTTTGGTTAGGGCGACAAAGCCGCAGTCAAGAGCTACGCCTTTTGATGTTGGCACTGATCTTAGCCGTTGCCAGTACCACCTTGATTGCTTTTCTAAGTGAGCGTGTCGATAAAGGAATGCAACTGCAAGCGGCACAAATGGCCGGTGGCCATCTTATTATTCGCGCGAATGAACCCTTACCCTTCAATTGGGCTGAACAAGCTCAGCAATATGGGGTAAAAACTGCAAGCACCGCGGAATTTCCTAGCATGGCTGCTAGTGAGGCTGGGCAATTTCGTCTTGTCAGCATTAAAGGGGTAGATGGCGCTTATCCTTTATTAGCACCGTTAGAAATCAAAACCCTTGCACAGCCGCACACCTTACAAGCAGTGCAGCAAGGGCCAACTTCGGGCGAAGCTTGGGTCGATCTCGGCGTGCTGCAAGCCTTACAATTACAATTAGGTGATACCTTACACCTTGGCCAAGGGCATTTTGTCATCACAGGCTTAATTGAAAGCGAGCCAGACCGTGGCAATGGTTTTTATAGCTTTAATCCCAGAGTCATGCTGGCGGCGGCAGATATTGCCAGTACCCAATTAGTGCGTACAGGCAGCCGAATTACTTACCGTATGCAATTTGCTGGCTCCCCAGAAGCTATCAGTGCTTGGTGGCAAGCATTAGAACCCCAATTAGCAAGTGAACACAGGGTCTTGAATCTGCAAGAAGACCGGCCTGCACTCAGCAACACCTTAGAAACAGCCACCCGATATTTACACCTAGTGAGCCTGATGGCGGTCTTGCTGACAGGGATTGCTGTAGTCCTTACCGCGCGTAGATATGCACAAAGACAACAAGCGAGTATTGCTTTATTAGGATGCTTAGGCAGTCAACGCAGGCAAATTCTTACCCTCTTATTAAGCCAGCTATTATTGCTGGTTTTATTCGCGAGTATTTTAGGGAGTTTGCTTGGTTGGTTGGCACAAAACATCCTCTTATACTTCTTAACTGCTTGGCTCCCCTTTGATGCCTTACCTAGCGCCAGTTTACAGCCTGTCTTTTTAGGCACCACAGTCGCCTTATTATTAATGCTCGGCGCTGCCTTTCCTTCTCTATGGCGCTTAAGCCAAATCCCCCCTTGGCGCGTTTTACGACCAACAGAACCTCCCAGCCAGCGTGCAGACTTTCCTTTACACCTTTTGACGGGCGCAGCTTTTTTTGCCCTACTGCTCGCCTTCACTCAGGATTTACAACTGACTTTATTTACCGGTCTAGGTTTAGGTGCAGCCACTTTAAGTGTCCTTGTCATCGGTAAGCTCCTACTTGCCGGTTTACAAAAGCTTTTAGCGAACAGCTCGCAAGGCGCTTGGCAGCAAGGTATCCGCCAACTGGTACGCCATCCTAGTTTAACCTTGGCGCAAATGTTTGGTTTTAGTCTGACTTTTGTGATTATGGCCTTAGTCTGGTTAGTGCGCACGGATATGCTGACCCAATGGCAAGCTCAACTTCCAGCAGAGGCCCCCAATCAGTTTGCAATTAATATTCAACCCTATGAGCGCCAAGGCTTCGAGGCGTATTTAAATCAAGCGGGTTGGCCACATGCGGGGTTATATCCTTTGGTGCGCGGGCGTATTGTCGCCATTAATGGCCAAGACCCAGCCAGCCAAGTACCCGCTTCAGGTCAGGAAGATAATGCCTTACAGCGTGCTTTAAATCTGACTTGGCAAGCTGAATTACCCCCATTAAACGAAATTGTTTCTGGGCGCTGGTGGACAGCAAATACACTGAGAAATGGTGAGATTCCGCTATCTATTGAATCTGGTTTTGCAGAGCGTCTAGGGCTTACTTTAGGAGAAACACTGACATTTAAGATCGCTGATCGGCAAATTAGCGGACAAATCACCAGTATTCGCCAAGTCCGTTGGGAAAGCTTCCAACCGAATTTTTTTGTGATTTTTCCGCCGGAGGTCTTGTTAGAGTATCCGCATTCTTTTATGACCAGTTTTTATCTACCGCAGGACCAAGGCGCTCAAGTCAATGCTTTGCTCAACCAGTTTCCAAGTATCACCTTATTAAATGTAGATGCTTTGCTGACACAAGTACGAGACATTGTCCGCCAAGCGACACTTGCGATAGAAGCCTTATTCCTGGTGGTGTTACTCGCTGGGATTTTGGTGTTACAAGCCACCTTAGTGACCTCTCAACCCAGACGCCAACACAAAGGCGCCATATTACGGGTCTTTGGGGCTTCCCGTGCCTGGGTATGGCGTGAAGAAATCAGCGAGCTGGTCACTTTAGGGGCTTTATCTGGCATTTTAGCGGCCATACTGACCGAGGGCGTTGCTGCCCTGTTATATGTTTCTGTACTGAAAATTCCCCCGAGCCTACATTTTGAATTATGGGTGTTATTGCCGCTTGCCGGCGCTTTACTCACCTTCCTAGGTGGCTTAGCCAGTGTGCGTAAAGTGTTAGCTTATCCACCAAAACGCATATTAAGTTCCCATTAATGCCTAGCCCCTGTGTCTTTCACAGGGGCTTTTTATCTAGGATTGCACTCTCGGTATATTCACAGTACCTTATGCATTATTTTGAGTATTGACAGGGACTTGCTAGATGTCATCGATTGAAACCTTACCGCGTCAACATCCTTTGAGGGATAGCTTGTATGCAGAGTTACATGCGCGTCCTTATCCTGTATTGCAAGCCCCGATGCAAGTGGTACATCTAGGGATTTTATTAACTACGGATGAAAAAGACGCCGAATGGCAACACCTACAACAACTCTGCCGAGATTACGGCGTTAACCCACCGTCCGATGGCGCAACCTCGTATCAACAAAGTTTTGCTGAATTTGAATTGCGCTGGGAAAGGCACCTAGAATTTGTCACTTACACTTTCTATCGACCCAGCACCCAAGCCCATCTCCCCTTTAAATATTCACCCTTAGATTTTCTTGCTCCGGCTTGGTTAGCCAAGCTCCCTGGGCAGATGGTGGTTGCTTTAAAATTAGAAGTTCATGCCAAAAATCAACCTTGGGATCGTCAAGATTTAAGTATTTGCTTTGAAGGGCAACGCTTAATTAGCGCACAACTGATGGAAGGCCAAGCCACTTTATGGAGTGCTTTTCGATTACAAGGGGATAATTTTGAGCGTATTTTATTATATATTGATAAGCTCAACCCGAATCAAACTGGGCGTTTAGTGCAAAGGGTCTTAGAATTAGAAACCTATCGTTTAATGGCTTTATTAGGTTTAAATCCAGCACGTACATTAGCACCAGAACTTGCGCGTATGGATGCGGATTTAGCCAAGATGATTGCACAAATCCCGATTTTAGAAAACCTTGATCAAGAACGCGAACTCTTACAATCTTTATCTCAGCTTGCCGCCCAAGTCGAAGCGCACCGCGGCGAAACCAATTCACGTTTTCGTGCAACCCAAGCGTATTATCATTTAGTGTTACAACGTTTAAAAGAATTAAGAGAAGCCAATACTGGCCAGCGGATTCATCTAGGTACTTTTATTGAGCGCCGTTTAACTCCTGCTTATCATACTTGTACTTCTGTCACCCAAGGCTTGGAAGATTTGGCCCGCCGCATTGAACGCGCAAGTGATTTATTAAGAACTCGGGTTGATTTAACGATAGAAGCACAAAATCAACATTTGTTAGCCTCAATGAATCGGCGCTCACGGTTACAATTACGCTTACAAGAAACGGTTGAAGGTTTATCTATCGCTGCAATTAGTTATTATGGTGTGAGTTTATTTAAACTTATCCTAGATGCTGGATATGCTGCAGGTTTGCCTATCAATAAGGAGTTAATTACAGGAATTTCTGTCCCTATTATCTTGGTGGGTGTTTGGTGGATTACGCATAGAATTAAGCATTTTATTATGCGTGCAAGTCAGGATACCCCCGCACCTTAACCCGTGCTTAACCTCTCCCTTAACAGGGGGAGGGACTTTCATCTGAGTCGGCGAAGATCTCCCACGTAAAAATGATGCAGCGGATTTTCCGCCCATTCTGATACAAATTTCGCATATTACTTAAGCGTCTCATTTTTTGTACAACTTAAGTACAAAAAATAATCTGGTTGCAGATGACATTTTATTTGCATGAGTGCGAGCAAGCTTGTACCAAAGACACTTTAAAGGCATGATAGCCGCCTCATAACAAAATCATATGGAAGTACGAATATTTTACTTATTCAGGAATGAACCGAAAAATTTTAGATAAAGAGCTCGTCCATTCCTTTTTGTGCTTTCTTATTTTTTATAAAAGCTTGGAGGCGCTTAAAATGAAGAACAAGAAATACACTTTTGTATTTAGTATACTCAGCCTTTTTGGGATTTTAACATTAGCTCTTTCCATTTTTCTTATCTACAACTTTTACAACAAGAGTTTAGAACAAGCCTACCAATTACTCAAAAACAATAATGCGCAAACCACTGCTAATATTGCTCACATTTTAGATGAAACTTTTGATAATGCAATCAATCAACTTAACTTAATCAATCAATTCAACCAGAAAGAAAATATTAACACTAATAAGGAGTTTCTATTAAAGCTAATGTGGGAGCAATTAAAGACCGATACCAGTATTGCAAGTATTTTTACTGCAGATGCTTATGGCAATTTTCTACAAGCCCGCAGAGAGCCTGAGTTAGCCGTACGTTATATTCAAAGGGAGCAAAATAAAGATACTTGGCATTATAAAAATACTGAATTTTTTACTGCTAAAACCCAAGTATCCAAAATCCAGTATGATCCGCGCACACGCGACTGGTACCAAAATGTCACCCTTGAAGCACATCAATATTGGTCAAAACCGTATCAATTTGCTTCAACGGGATCGATAGGAATTACCCTAGCGCTTGGCAACTTTGATACTCAGCAAGGTAAAAAAATTAATGTTGCTGCAGTGGACTTTACACTTGATAAAATTACTGAATTGCTCATACAAAAAAGCCAAGAGCTTGGGGGTGATCTTATCATATTTAACCAGCAAAAAGATATTATTGCCTCTTCTCTAAAAGAATCCAGTACAACAGTTACTTCAGACTATTTTATTAACTTTCTTCCTCAACACTTCTTGCAGAATCACTTTGATGGGGAGTTGATTGATCAAGAAGGTAATCCATTCGTATTTTTTGTCTCTAAAATAGAAGCTAACTCAGATCAGATTTGGTATCTTGCCTCAGTCATTAGCAAAAAAGATGTAGTTGCTAATATAGAGTCATTTTTAATTGATACAGTTATTTTTTCACTTTTGATGATTGCCTTGATTTATTTCCCTATCCACTGGGCATTAAAAAGATTTGTGATCAACCCTGTACACCAACTAGAAGATATGACCCATTTTATTGCTAACAAAGAATATGAAAAAGTTAAGGCTTTACCTACAGTAATTTATGAATTTAACCGATTATCTGATTCTATGTTAGAAATGTCTGCTTCAATTCAAAAATATGAAGAGGATCAAAAAGAACTAATAGATTCTTTTGTCAAGATTTTAGCAGAAGCAATAGATGATAAATCCCATTATACCGGTGGCCACTGTGAGCGTGTTCCCGAAATAGCCATGCGTCTAGCGGCTGCAGCAAGTGCTTGTAACCAAGGTAATCTAGCAAGTTTTAGTTTTAAAAATAAGGATGAGTGGCGTGAATTTAAAGTGGCCGCTTGGCTGCATGACTGTGGGAAAATTATTACACCTGAACATGTTGTTGATAAATCGACTAAATTAGAAACGATTTATAACCGTATTCATGAAATACGGATGCGTTTTGAAGTGTTATATAGAGATGCACAAATTAGCTTTTACCAAGCTTTAGTAAAAACACCTGATCAGCAAGCCAGCTTATCTCAAGGATTAGAAAAGCATTTTACTGAGTTAACACAAGCCTTTGAGTTTGTTGCAAACGCTAATCTTGGTGGGGAATTTATGGCACCACAAGATATTGAAAAGCTTAAAGACATTGCTACTTGGGAATGGCAAAGAAATTTTGATCCTCTATTAGGGTTAAGTGAAGATGAACTCACCCGAATCAATAAAGATGAAATTCAAACCCCTGCTATGGAGAAGTTATTAGCAGACAAGCCTGAGCATCTTATTCCAAGAGAAAGAGCCATCAATATGCAGGAGTATCAAGCCTTTGGTTTTAAATTACCTGTGCCTAAATATGAAAGTAATCAAGGTGAACTTTACAACTTAAGTATTCAAAGGGGCACCTTGAGCGAAGAAGATAGATTTATCATTAAAGGGCATATGGTAGCTACCATTAAAATGCTAGAAAAAATTCCTTTCACTGAGAATTTAAAGCGTGTCCCTGAATATGCAGGTTCTCACCATGAAACCTTAGTAGGAACAGGCTATCCACGCCAACTAACTAGAGAGCAACTCTCTATCCCTGCGCGTATTATGGCAATTGCTGATGTTTTTGAGGCTTTAACTGCCAGTGATCGCCCTTATAAAAAAGCGAAAACTTTAAGTGAAACACTTAAGATCATGGCTTACATGCGCAATGATCAGCACTTTGACGCTGAGCTTTTTGATTTATTTTTAACCAGTGGTATTTATAAGGACTATACCGCTAAATTTTTAGACCCTGAACAAAATGATGTTAGTGATATCACACCATTTTTATCTAAACAACAGGCCACCAAAATAGACCTAGCACAAGCAAGTTAAGCTTATTTTCCCCTTATCTTTTTATTTGGAGTAGGAGACTTAGCAGGTTTTGCCTCACTAAGTCTCTTTTTCTATATAGGTAGAACTTCCCCGCTTTGGTCAGGTTTTTTATCAAAAAAAGTGATTAACACACTTTCAATGTTTTACGCATATAAATACGTATCATAGCACCTAGCAAACAGCTCACTAACATCACAGTGACCATAGGCAAAGGGGTACCATCTGCAAAGTGTCCTGCCAAACCACCAGCTACCCCCCCAGACAAAAAGCCTAAGGCGGCTAATAACGCCGTGGCTGTCCCTGCCTGTTTAGGGAAGTATTCTGTGGTACAAGCAATACTATTGGAAATAATAAAACTGTGACTACCCATAAATAACATGGTTAAAGGAACCAATAGCCATAAATTAATTACAGGGACAAACAAGACATAAACTAGCATACAAGCACCGGCTACAACTTGGATACTCTGGCCAATACTAATAATTTTTTTAGAAGTGAACCGGCTTAACAAATGCAAATTGACTCGGCTCATCAAGATCATAGTTAGGACATTTAATCCAAAGACAAAAGGATACAAGGTTTCTGACAAACCAAAGTATTCCATAAAAATACTCGGCGAGGCAGTGACAAACGTGAGTAAACCTGCATAAGCAGCACAAACAGAAATCATAAACCCCCAGACACGGGATTCTTGGAGCACAAGCCAATAATTTTTAAATAAATTCTTATTGGCTTGTTGAGGACTGGTTTCTGGTAAGTAATAATAAAATAAGTAAATTAATACCAAGCTGTATATAAATAGAAAAGCAAAAATCATACTCCAATCACTAAAGTGCAAAATCAGCATCCCCAACATAGGTGCGACCAAGGGCGCTAGCATCATCACCTGCATCACTCGAATAAGGTTCGCTGCCCCTACTTGACCCGAGCTAATATCACGGATAATTGCAGAACTATTGACCATCGCCAGCCCACCGCCTAGCGCTTGCACAAAACGTAACCCCCATAACCAATAGACAGAGGTGGTAAAAATAATGGCCAAGGTTGCTAAGGAAAAAACAACCAAGCCAGTTAATACCAGTTTGCGACGCCCGAATTGATCTGATAAAGGCCCACCTAGCAACTGCCCAAGGCTTAGCCCTAATAGAAAGAAGCTGATAGAAATTTCTATATCATGGATAACGACGCCTAAACGGCTCGCCATGCTGGGAACCGCAGGGAGGTAAATATCTGTCCCTAAAGGGGCCAAGGCAGTCAATGCAGACAGCATCAAAAGTAAATTACGGATATTATTGAC
Source organism: Allopseudospirillum japonicum (assembly GCF_900108915.1). Classification (GTDB taxonomy): domain Bacteria; phylum Pseudomonadota; class Gammaproteobacteria; order Pseudomonadales; family Halomonadaceae; genus Pseudospirillum; species Pseudospirillum japonicum. The sequence continues at coordinate 68,639 of NZ_FNYH01000008.1, read as the reverse complement.
ACCCAAGGGCGCAGAAGTTAGCGAGGACATAAACAAGGACTCAGGTTTCCGAAAAAATAGGTTGTCTAGATTGGAACTAGACTGTCTAGTCTAATATTTTAAGGGAAATTCTCACAGAACAATGTAAACTTCTGCAAACGCGAGTCTTTCAATGAAGTTTGTGATTAAGTATTTGTATTTATTACCAAAGTTGACTAGGCTCAAGAGGTGTTTTAAAAAAACTCATAAGTCACGCTCAGCACTAGCTATGATCTGGGGTGCGAGTTATGATGACTAAAACGCGCGGTTTAGTTCCGCATTGATTACCCTAGGACTCTTTAATCTTCGAGGATAAGCTTATGGCCATGTACAAAGCGCCCCTTCGCGATATGCGTTTCGTACTTAATGAAGTCTTTGATGCCGGTAGTTTGTGGGCATCCATGCCGGCGATGTCAGAAGTCACCCCTGATCTTGTAGATGCAATTCTCGAAGAAGGGGCAAAAGTCACCGAAAATGAACTTTTCCCGCTTAACCGTAGTGGCGATGAAGAAGGCTGTACCTTTGATGACGGCAAGGTAACCACCCCCGCTGGCTTCAAAGCAGCTTATGACACCTTGGCAGAAAGTGGCTGGTTGGGTTTAGGTGGTAATCCTGAATACGGCGGTCAAGGCATGCCTAAAATGCTGACTGTCTTGTTCGAAGAAATGCTCTACGCCGCCAACGCCTCCTTTACTTTATATCCTGCATTAAACTCAGGTGCGGTTTTATTGCTCGATTCGCACGCCAGCGATGAAATCAAAGAGCAATACCTGCCCCCTATGTATGAGGGCCGTTGGTTGGGCACCATGTGCTTAACTGAGCCACATTCAGGATCTGATTTGGGCATCTTGCGTTCGAAAGCAGAACCTAACGAAGATGGTTCTTATACCATTTCAGGGACCAAAATTTTTATCACAGGTGGTGATCACGATCTGTGCGAAAACATCGTTCACCTCGTATTGGCTAAATTGCCAGATGCCCCTGCGGGCACCCGTGGTATTTCTTTGTTTATCGTACCTAAGTTCTTGATTAACGAAGATGGCAGCAGTGGCGATGCCAATAATGTCAATTGCGGCTCTATCGAACATAAAATGGGGATCAAAGGTTCTGCCACTTGTGTGATGAACTTTGACGGTGCCAAAGGTTGGATGGTAGGTGAACCTAACCGTGGCCTTGCCGCCATGTTTACCATGATGAACTATGAGCGTTTGTCGATTGGTATCCAAGGTCTTGGTTTGGGTGAAGTCGCTTATCAAAGCGCCATGGATTTTGCTAAAGAGCGTCTGCAAGCGCGTGCGCCTAAAGGTGCTAAGTGCCCAGATAAAATTGCTGATCCTATCTTAGTGCATCCTGATGTACGCCGTATGGCATTGAACGTACGAGCCTTTAACGAAGGCGGACGCGCTTTTGCTTCCTATGTTGGTATGCAGCTTGATATTAGTAAATATCATCCTGATGAAGAGCAACGCAAACAAGCCGCAGAATTAGTTGCCTTGTTAACCCCAGTGGCTAAAGCCTTCCTCACAGATCGTGGCTTTGATGTGTGTGTAGAAGCCCAGCAAATCTACGGTGGTCAAGGCTATGTGCGTGAGTGGGGTGCAGAACAATACGTACGTGATGCACGTATCGCACAAATCTACGAAGGCACCAACGGCATCCAAGCGATGGACTTGGTAGGGCGTAAGATTGTTGCCAATAAGTGTGGTTATTTAGCTCACTTTGCAAGCGATGTGCGTCAGTTTATGGCCGCTTGTGATGCGCCTGAACTCGCCGCTTACGTCAGCCAGCTCGAAGCCGAACTCCAGCGTTTAGAAAGCCTCAGTGCTTGGTTAGTTGAGCAAGCAGGTGCTAACCCTGAAGAACTCGGCGCGGCTGCGGTAGACTATCTGAACCTGTTTGGTCTCGTCACTTATGGCTATTTGTGGCTACGCATGATGGCCGCTGCACAAGCGCAAGTGGCTGCGGATACTTCTGGTTTCTATGATGCGAAACTAAAAGTGGGTGCGCACTACTTCAAACGTATTTTGCCACGGACCTTGAGCTTAGAAGCCCAAGTACGTGCAGGTGCTGATGTGCTTATGGCGATGGATGAAGACCAGTTTTACGTTGAGTAAAACCGCATCTAGTTTTGATGCTTTAACTTACACAACTCCCTGTATTTGCAGGGAGTTTTTTATTTCAACGCCTTGGCATACGCTGGCTTTCTCCCTGCGATTTCACCCCTTCGACCTTAAGCGTTGAGAATCACAGCCGCCATCCCATCTAATCGTACTTTCGTTTGTTGCCAATGAGGCATGACTTGGCTCATCAACCGGTAAAAACGTTTGCTATGGTTATGTTCGGCAAGGTGGCAAAGTTCATGCAAAATCACGTAATCAATGCACTCACGAGGCGCTTTAACCAAGTGAGGGTTCAGGGTAATTCGGCCATTGGATGAGCAGCTGCCCCATTGGGTTTGCATGGTCAGGATGCGCAGCGGTGGCCGCGCTTCTACCCAAAGGGCTTGCTCCAACATCGCATCGAGGCGCTTGGCGAAGGTTTCCTTGGCCCGTGCTTTGTACCAGTCAGTCAGTAGCTCTTTCACCTTTTCGGTGGACTTTGTTCGTACTGATACTTCCAGTTTGCCTCGTAGCAGCTTCACGCCTTGAATCTGCTTTGGTGCTTCAATCACTTTTAGCAGGTACTGCTTCCCTAGGTAGTAATGGCTTTCACCGCTGATGTACTGCCGAGGTGTGGTGAATTCAAGCTGTTTACGGAAATCTCTAAGCTGCTCGTATATCCAACGCCCACGTTTTTTAACAGCGGATAGAACTGTCTCACTGTCAGCATCTTCTGGGGCCGATGCGACGACCCGACAATCCGGATAGACCTTAATTTGTACTTTACCACTTGCCTTGGGACGGTCTAAACGCAAAAAGACAATCCGTTCATCGCCGTAGAAGAAACTCAGCTCACGTCCTTCTAGATATATCAGGGCACTCATTGATAAATCATGCCCCTTTCAGTCCAACGCGAGTAATCTGTACGATCATTTCAACTAGCTTTTTTGCTTGTCCCATACCTCCACCAATCGCTTTGCACTCCTGAAACATGCGCGGCAGTAGCTTTTTGCGAATATCGGCTTCGATGTTCTGCGGGTTGATAGAGTGCTCCGCAACAGAGGTTTCAACTGTCTGATCAATCTCAAAAGCTAACTTCACCCACTTATCCTGCACCTGCTGATCAAGCACAGCTAAGGCTTCAAGCAGCACTTTTTTGAACACACCAAAGTAAGCTTGGGCATGATGATTACCAGCAAAAACGTCTGGGATCTCGTTCAAGCGGCGCTCTTGTACCTGGTCTGCAAACTCACGGAACAGCAGGTACTGTTTTAACGGATGGTCGAAAAGCTTCTCCGCTTCTTCGATGGCTTGGCGCAGCAGTTTAGAAAAGGCTTCCTGAGCATAGGGATCATCCTGTAATTCCTGCTCAATCATGCGGGTGACACGGGTTTTAATAATGTCGGTTTCGTTGCGGATTTTTGTAGGAGAGGGATCATCGCCCCAGTCTTCCGGCGATTGCTGCTGCCCCAGCTTGCCCACTTCATACACACCTTCGGGCTCTTTCACCTCGACACCCACCACATGCTTATCCAGCAGCTTCTTCACCTGGTCGGCGTACTCGTCATAATCCACCTTCTCGCCAGAGTCCTGCTGTACCAACTGGCGCAGGCTAGAGAAGTGTTTGACGGTTTCCTTGTAGTGGCGGCGGTCATCGTCACTGAAGCTCTTGTCCTCAAAGAAGGTGGCAGACTGCAATGCAACCTTTAAGCAGCTGGCGAAAGCCGTTAGCGCTTCGTAGAAATCTTCACGCACCTTGAGATGCACATCCACCAGCTCTCCGTCTCTGTCTGCAATCTTGGGCACCAGCACCTGACGTAGCTGCTCAATATCGTTTTTGTTTTTAACGCCATCAAAGATCGCCCATAACTGCTTGTACAGCTGTGGTAGGCGCTTGTACTCGGTACTCATCTGGTTGTAGAGGCCAGCAATATCCTTGATGTCATACCCGCCCTGAGTGCGGGAAGCCAAGTCCTGATACTTCTGGATGGTCGTATCCAGTTCCGCCAGAATGCCGCGATAGTCGATCAGTAAGCCAAATCTTTTCTTCGGATGCAGGCGGTTCACTCGCGCAATCGCCTGAATCAGATTGTGCTCTTTCAAAGGCTTATCGATATAGAGCACGGCATTCTTTGGCGCATCGAAGCCAGTCAGCAGCTTATCTACTACGATCAGAAGTTTAAGCGAGTCATCTTTATCAAAACGTTCAATCAGGTGTTTGGTATAGACTGGTTCGTCTTGACTCCCCACATGCTCTTTCCACCACTGGGTCACTTCAGGTATAGCAGCTTCATCGACACTGGTATTACCTTCACGGCTATCGGGTGCGCTTATTACCACGGCGGATTCAAATAAGCCCGCCTCATCCAGATATTTTTTGTATTTGATGGCGGCGGCTTTGCTATCGCAGGCGAGTTGGCCTTTTAAGCCCTCGTCGATATTTTTGACAAAGTGGTTGGCAATATCCAAGGCGATCAGGCGAATACGATCATCGGCACTGTACACTTGACCTTTTTTGGCAAACTTGCGCTTTAGGTCGGCTTTCTGGTCATCGGAAAGCCCTTCAGTAATACGCTCGAACCAGCTGTCGATGGCGCGTTCGTTCACCTCCAGATCGGGAATACGCTCTTCGTACAGCAAGGGGGTGACCGCCCGATCTTCCACCGCGCGCTGCATGGTATAGGCATGGACAATCGGGCCAAATTTATTAGTGGTTTTATCGTCTTTGAGGAGGGGTGTCCCCGTAAAAGCAACGAAGGCTGCTTTAGGTAGTGCCTGTTTCATGCGGATATGGTTTTCACCGCCCTGGCTTCGGTGCCCCTCATCGATCAGTACGATGATATCCGAGCTGGTATTGATGCATTCTGGGAGTTTTGTCGCGGTATTAAATTTCTGGATCAGCGAGAAGATAATCCGCTCCGTGCCCTTGCCAATCTGCTCCGCTAAGCGTTTCCCCGAGGTGGCCATAGCCGCAGCTTTATCTTTCTTGTCTGCCAGTTCACCACCTGAGGCAAAAGTCTTGCTAAGCTGACGCTCAAGATCCACTCGATCCGTCACCACCACAATGCGACACTGCTTGAGGCTGTCATGCAGAATCAACGCCTTACTTAAAAACACCATGGTGAATGACTTACCCGACCCAGTGGTATGCCAGATCACACCGCCTTCACGGCCGCCTGTACTGGTGCGGGTATTGATGCGTTCAATCAATCGTTTGATACCGAACACCTGCTGATAGCGGGCGACGATTTTGCCCACCTTTTTATCAAACAGGGTAAAATAACGCATCATTTCCAGCAGGCGGGCAGGGCTTAATAGGCTGATCAGTAATTGATCTTGACCGGTCACCGCCAGCTCACCGGCAGCCGTCAGGTTTTGATACCAGTCTAAGTCTTGCACCGGTCGATGCGCGAACAAGTTGGCTAAGGCGTCCTCTGAAAGCTTTTTGTTTTTGATGGCGTGCATCTCGGCATCGGTGATATCTTCCTCACGCCAAGCGGCCCAGAACTTAGCGGGCGTGCCACAAGTGCCATAGCGCCCCTCATTGCCATTGATCGATAGCAATAGCTGGCTGTAAGCAAACAGGTGAGGAATCTCATCGGGGCGCTGATTACGCAGGCTTTGCGAAATGCCTTCATCAATCGTTGGGCCTTTTTTTGTGTTGCCATCTGGGCGCTTAGCTTCCATGACCACGAGGGGAATACCGTTGACAAAACAGACAATATCTGGGCGTCTGCTCTCGACGCCATTGGAACGGGTCACGGTAAACTCTTCGGTGAATACAAAGCTGTTATTGGCTGGGTTCTGCCAATCAATCAGCGCAACCGTCGGGCTGGCTTTTTTGCCATCCACAAATTCAGTGACCGAAATGCCATACAGCAAATGGTTGTACAGGCGCTCATTCGCGGTTAACAAGCCTTCGTTAAGTGCGGGGCTGCAAACCTCGGCAATCAAGTTATCAATGGCTTTTTCAGAGAGGGGATAACGCTTCCCCGCAAAGGTAAAGGTGCGTTTTTGCAGTTCAGTGCGTAGCACTTGGCGTAATACAACAGCATCCGTTTTACCATCTCGGGCAGCTAACGCGCGTGCAGGCGAGAGAAACGACCACCCTAGGTTAGTCAATAACGTCAGCGCAGGTAACTTGGCACTGTATTCTTCCTGAAATTTTGGTGTGTATTGTGTCATGCCTTATCTCTCTTCAATCCCTGATACTTGAGCTGCAATCTGATTAGTCAGCCATTCTTTTTCTCAGAATATTCACAAGTACGGGTGCAAATGGCGCCAATTTCCCTTCTTCTGGCGTTAATAGATCGTCAATAAGCAAGTTTAAAAGTTCCTTATCATCTTCCAATTCAAGATTGGCAGGATCATCTCCATATTTTTCCCAAATGAGGCTATCTATTAGTTGCTTACGCATCTCAATCAGTGCCTTATTATTTTTTTCTGTATCGCCCAGATTGAGAACCTGGATACTATTCTCTGCCCGCTCTGTAAGCCCTTCCACACGACCACTCATTCTAAAGCGAAGCTCTGTCTCACACTCTTGCATCAATGGCGTGAGTGTTAATGGCCGAGAACCATGTGCAGCGTCACACTGGTTTGGCTTTCTGCAACTGGCAACAATATTGGTAAAATCCAGTGAGCGGTTTGGAGCAATAGCTTGAGCCTCAACATGCTCGTTCATGGTGTCTGAATTATCGCCAGAAATTAACTGGCAGCAATATGCGCACAGATAAAATTGCTCTGTGGTACAGGCAGCTCTAATGTCTCTACGTTCAACATCCGATAAGTCAGAATAACGCGCATTCGGTGAGCCTTGTTTAAAAGCTATTAAGCTAAGAGGCTCAATACCTTTGTCAATTTTTCGCACGCCGCAACTCCTCCTTACGAAGGAGCAATCTGCTTTTGCTCAGCTCCAAATGTTGCGTGGGTAATTCAGTTTCAAGCTCCGCAAGCAAGCTCCGTGCTTTAACAATGTTTCCGTCTTCAATTAGATCTCGCAGATTGCTAAGTCGTGTTGTTATCTGTGCATTTCTGATATGAGTATCCATGACATTGAGTAACACGCTATTTGCATCCTCTCCATATTGCGATGGCACCTGACTTACCTCACCGTCATCTAACGAGTAAACCAGTACATTTTTATAATCACTAATCACTAAAGGTGAGTGAGTGGTTAAAATCAATTGGCAGTTAGGGAAGGTAGAGGTTAGTCGCTCAATAATGCTGCGCTGCCAAGTGGGGTGCAGATGCATGTCAACTTCATCAATCAGCACAATACCATCACCATGCAGCGGGTTTTCAAGCGCGGGGTTCATCATGGCTAAACGGCGGGCAACATCTCCAACAAGTGCCATCAGCGACTTTTCCCCTTGTGAAAGTTGTAATACATTCAGCGTTTGGCCATTTTTATCAATTGACATATGTAATCGTGGCTTACGGCGTACTCTTAAATTACTAAAGCCCGGCATAAAGTTGCTAATAGCAGTACGTACAGCGGTCAGTTGCCTATCACGTGAAGAGGCCATTAACGACTGCAACTTATGCCAAACGTCGTGATTATCACCCAACGTTTCCAAGAGTTTATCCAGCACATCTTGCGGCACGCCCGTTTCATTTTCGGCATCTTCGCGCTCACGAAACCATTCAAAAAACCGCCGAAAGTCAACCCCTTGATTGAGCGAATTATCATAACCATCGAGCTGCCCAAAACTATGGCGTTCTTTAATCTTGAGCGGAATATCCAATACCACCCGCTCAACTGGGTAGAAGGCTATCAGTGGCAAACTGGCTTGTTCCTTATGGGTGATGGCGGCGCGATAATCATCTGCTAACCGACTAGCATCGTTTAAGTTAGAGTTAAACTTGTTTTTTTTGCCCTTCTGAGTTTTTGCAAGCGACCAACGATAATCTGGATTACTTGACTGACCGTGATCGTCTAAAACAGTAACATCAATCAATGCAGAAGGTTGACCATTTAAAATAACTCCTTCTGGAATTGGGCTACCACTGCCTTTTTCGCTACGAAGCCGCGCAACAAACCAGCTTAAACTGGTGGCAAGCGCTTTTAAGATGGAGGTTTTACCCGCGCCATTGTTACCAATAAAAACCGTCACATTGCTGTTTAGCTCTTGTGTTGGCGCTAGCTCTGCCTCTAATTCGCTAAAACGCCCTAAATTAGTCAGGCGAAATCGTTTAATTTCCATCAGTTGTGGCCTTAGTATTTTGATCGTTTAATCGTACTCTTCGCTTCCCCGTCAATAGCTGCTGCATGAGGGCTTTTTTCTCTTGTTTTAGGTGATTCAACTTTTGTTGCAAGGTGGTGATTTCCTGATCGGCAGCGGAGAGTACCGCAGCGATTTTTTGTTGTTCTTCGATGGTAGACGGCACTGAAACCTTAATCGCATTTAAAGTTTCTCGAGACAAACTCGGAACACCAGATGCCTCGCTAAAACTTCTAAGTTTCAAACTACCAACTAGATAGTAAAACCATTTCAAGTCAGTATCTGTCTTTGGCAAACAATAAAACGTCGTATCAATGGCCCAAAACGGCTCACTGATATAAAGAGGCTTGTCGATGGTCCCTTTGCGCCCAATCAAAACGGCTGTCTCTTCACAGAGAGCTTCGGACGCAAATCCCCCAATTCCCCCAGTTCCATATATTGGAAATGAACCTGTTGGGCTGACAACTTCCTTGGGGGACTTCCCGTAGATAATCTCTACCAAGTCTTTCAACGAATTTCTTAGCCACTCCCCCTGAAACCTTTCCCCATTCTGATCCAGCAGGCGCTTTTTGCCGGTAAGCAGTTGTTGCATTAGGGCTTTTTTCTGCTGTTGGCTGTTGGCAAGTAGTTGTTCGGTGGTAGTGATGGCCTTATCCCAGGTGGAGAGGATTTGGGCGATTTTCTTTTGTTCGGGGAGTGGGGGTAATAAGACCAAAACCTTGGATAAGTCTTTTTGCCCAATATTCGCTCGAACCGCTCCTTGACCTAGTTTTATTGCCTGACTTCTATAATTTTTAGATTGAAATAGAAAAGGTGAATAGTCTGATAAAATGTCATCTCCAGTAGGCCGCCCTCTAATTACAAATCCGCCAAACGTAGCAATCGCATCATCTAAATAAACCGCCGCCATTGCTATTTCATCAAAAGTTTCAGATGTACGATTAAATAAAACATCACCATATTTAATCTGATAGCCTTCAAGCTGGCTATCTGTAACCTGAACACGCCCAATAATTTTGGATTCTGTCAGTATGTCATTTTTAAAGACATCCATAACATTTACGAATTTGTAACCACTGCCATATTGATCTTTTTCGGTATTCAATCCATTTTTTAACTCAAAAAGACTTCCTAGCGACTCTTGTTTCCACCCTTCAGGCACCATAACCCAACTCCTTAAGGTACTTATCCATTTCACCTTCCAGCTCATTCAGTTGCGCTTTGAGTTGTTCACGCTCAGCCCGTACCGCCATCAGATCGATTTCTTTCTCTTCTTCAAAAGTATCGACATAGCGCGGGATATTCAGGTTGTAGTCGTTCTCTTTAATCTCATCAAGGCTGGCAATATAGGCGTATTTATCAACGCTGACGTTGTTGCGGTAGGTCTGCACAATCTTGCGGATATTGTCATCGGTGAGCAGGTTCTGATTTTTACCGGCTTTAAACTCACGGCTAGCATCGATAAATAGGGTGCTAGTGCCTGTTTTGGCTTTATTAAAAATCAAAATTGCCGCCGGAATGCCGGTACCGTAAAAGAGTTTCTCCGGTAGACCAATCACCGCATCGAGCAGGTTTTCGTCAATCAGTTGCTTACGGATCTTGCCTTCACTTGATCCGCGGAAGAGTACACCGTGGGGTACCACAACTCCCATACGCCCTTGCGGTTTTAGGGTTTCGATCATATGCAGGATAAAGGCATAATCGCCTTTAGTTTTGGGTGGCACACCACGGCGAAAACGACTGAACTTATCGTGTTCGGCCTCATCATGGCCCCATTTATCTAAGGAAAACGGTGGGTTAGCGGTGACAATATCAAACAGCATCAGATCGCCGTTTTTATCCAGCAACTTGGGGTTGCGGATGGTGTCGCCCCATTCGATCTTATGGTTATCTTCCCCGTGCAAAAACATATTCATTTTCGCCAGCGACCAAGTGGAACCAATGGCTTCCTGACCATAGAGGGCATACTGTTTGTTACCATGATTGGCCAAGACTTTACGGCCACATTTCATCAGCAAGGAACCAGAGCCACAAGCCGGGTCACAAATCCTATTGCCCGGTTGTGGGTCCAGGAGTTCAGCCATTAAATCACTGACTTCCGGCGGGGTGTAAAACTCACCGGCTTTCTGCCCACCACTGGCAGCAAAGTTTTTAATTAAATATTCGTAGGCATTGCCAATCACATCCAGGGTACCGACACGGCTCGGCTTGAGGTTAAGATCCTCTTTGGCAAAATCTTCCAGCAGATGGCGCAAAATCGTGTTCTTTTGCTTTTCTTCACCCAGCTTATCCGTGTTAAAGCTAATATCTTGGAACACACTTTTACCCGCGTCTTTCAGCTTGGTGCCGTTGGCTTCTTCAATCGCGTGTAAGGCTTGGTCGATACGCTCCCCATTGCCGGGTTCATGGCGTTTCTCATACAGAGTGTAAAAACTGGCCGCTTTGGGCAGCACAAAGCGCTCGTTCTTCATCATCTCTTCGATAAGTTCTGGCTCGTCGCCGTACTCGGCCTTGTAGCTATCGTAGTGATCCTGCCACACATCCGAGATGTACTTAAGGAACAGCATGGTGAGGATAAAATCTTTATAAGTGTCTGCGCTGATAGTGCCACGAAAGGTATCGCAGGCGTTCCATAGGGCTTTGTTAATCTGGTCTTGATTTAACATGGTGTGCGTTTCCTTCAGAGAATCCCTTGCCCCACATCCAAGCTGATGCAGGTGACTTGTTGAAGCCTTGGGTTGTCAAGAGAGCAGAAGCCTTGCCAACACCAAGCCCTGCAAAACTGCGTGCAAGACTTAGTAAAAACACAGGCTTCGACAGGGCAGTGCGTTATTTACGGTGGCGATAAATGGCGGATTGATGCAAGCGCTTGCACAATTTGCTGGTAAACTTGCGTCGGCTGGCGTTGATAATGCGCACAAAGCGCATGAAAAAACGTGGCGCCGCGTGCTGGTAAGCTGGTAGGCGTTTGCAGATAAGCCACCGCCTTTTGGTAGACGGCCAGCTGAAAGCTTTGATATTCGCTTGCCGTTGGTGGCGATGCCAGATTATCCAAACTCACACAAAAAGGGTGCCCTGTTGCGGTCGTCAAGATCAGCTCTAAGGCTTGGGGGTTGACCTCAACACGTGCAAAGGCAGCTTGTTGTGCTTTTGTGCGTCCATCGGGCGCATACCAATAGCCATAATCTTCCTGTAATCTACGCGCGCTACCGGCAATGCACCAATGGCTAATTTCATGTAATGCACTGCGAAAATATCCGTAAGCAAATAGAATTTGATGCGTCCCTTGTGGATCAGCCGCCGGTAAATACAAGGGTTCTCCCTCACTCGCGGCTAAACGTGTACGATAGGTCTGCAAAAAACACTGATTAAAAAGTTGTATTAAGTCTTCAGCCTGATAAGAGGCTGTGTGAGAACCCATGCTCAACGCTTCCCTATTAGCAAAAACCTGATTATAACCAGCTTCTTATTGAATCCGAACTAGCCTTTCATTCTGCGATGTGGCGATTTAGGGCGAAATCCGCTTGGGCGCGTACCAATCCACGCAATAAATTCTTGGATTTGCGCCTCTGCTAACAAAGCCTCTTTAGTGTACAAACGCGCGGCCAACTCGCTTTCACTAAAGCAACGGTGTAGATGATCATGGCAAGGACGGCAAACCCATAAAATTTGCGTGAGCCTTTGTTGACGTGTGAAACGCTTACGCACTTGCGGCTTATTATGGCGTGTTTTTGGAATGAGATGGTGTTTGGTTAAAGCTTCACCTTGGCGCTGACATAGCTCACAAGCCTCTGGCATGGCAGGCGGGCTCAGACTGTAAGTGACTGCACTGGAAGATGCCATTTTATTCACTCCTTTCAATATCAATGCAATTTTTCTAACCTGAATGGAATTGTTCTCTTGTTATGAAATATCAATCCGATGCAACCAGTAAGGAAGCTTGGTGGATCTCACTGCAATCCTTATTACAATTAGCTTGGCCGATTCTCGGGGCACAAGTTGCACAAACGGGTATGAGTGTCGTCGATACCCTGATGGCCGGACGCCTGAGTGCGCTGGATCTTGCCGCCATATCTGTTGGCTCCAGTTTATGGATGCCCTTATTTTTATTTGTAATTGGTACTTTATTAGCCACGACAGCCCTGGTTGCGCAAGCCCAAGGAGCACGCCAATACGGTTTAATTGCTGCCAGTGTGCAACAAGCCCTTTGGGTCGCTATTTTACTCACGGTGTTAGGTGTTTGGGTATTGACGCATAGCGAAGTTCTCTTCCTTGCGATGCAGGTAGAAACGGAAATCCGTCGCTTAAGCGTGGCGTATTTACAAGCGCTGGCTTGGGGTTTACCCGCAGTGGCAGGTTTCCAAATTTTACGCAGCTACTGCGAGGCACTAGGACACGCACGCCCTATGCTCTTGATTGCTTTATGTGGGCTTTTGCTCAATATTCCAGCAAACTATGCGTTAATTTATGGGGCTTGGGGGTTTCCTCAGTTAGGCGCTGTTGGCTGTGGTTATGCGACAGCCCTTTCTTTCTGGGTCATGTTGCTGCTTGCACTTGCCTATACAGGACGCAGCCAAAGCTTTGCCATGATTCCTCTGTATCGCAAATTTACCGGTTGGGTGCCAGCTATTTTTAAAGAAATTCTAGTGGTCGGCTTGCCCATCGGGGTCGCCATTTTTGCAGAAGTGTCTTTATTTGCAGTGATTGCCTTATTTATTGCCCGCTTTGGCGAAACCGTGCTAGCAGCACATCAAATTGCGATTAATTTAACCTCCCTCTTATTTATGTTGCCTTTAAGCTTAGGGATGGCATTAACCATTCGGGTGGGTAATGCCGTAGGTGCGCACCAGCTGGAATACGCCGCCAGCCTTGCGACCCGTGGTATTTGGACCGCCTTAGTCATCGCCTGCATGATGGCCATCAGTATGTTGCTTGCCGCAACCACCTTAGTCAGCTTGTATACAGAAAATACCCAAGTCATCCAGTTAGCGGCTACCTTGGTCAGTATTGCCGCGGCTTATCAAATTTCTGATGCTTTGCAGGTTACTTGTGCAGGTGCTTTGCGTGGCTATAAAGATACCCGAGTCATTATGTGGGTGACTTTATTTGCCTATTGGATTGTTGGATTAGGTGGTGGCTATACTTTAGGGCTTTTAGAGGTTGATCTTCTCGGATTGACCGTACCACCTTTAGGCGTCTATGGCTTTTGGTACGGCTTGATTGCTGGGCTCACCTGCGCAGCGGCTTTATTAGTATGGCGCTTGCGTTATCGAATGCAGCAGCCGATTTAATACTGAAGGCTCAGGACCCGAGTGCGCCACTGGCCTTGCGCTAGCAAATCAATTTGTCGCCACCCTTGCATGGTCACAGGTGCTAACTGTGATTGGGTGGCACCGGCTTGAAAAGCCACACTGGTAGCCGGCGCTGTTAATAAATTGATTCCTAAATAACGCCCTTGCCATGCTTGATGCACATGACCGCTCACAATCAAAGCGGGGCGTTTTGCTTTCGGTAAACTTCGGCACAAGGCCCAAAAGGCTTGCGCATCTTGTAAATTCAGACGATCAATCCAAGGCGTCGCCACCTTATGGGCTGGATGATGCATCGCTATCAACTGTGCTTTGTGGCTAGTACGCAAACAGGTTTCCAGCCAAGCCAACGCTTGCTGACCAAGACAGCCACTCCCCAGCGGCCGGCTTTCTTGCGCTTGTGTATTTAAGGTGATCAAGTCCCAATGTGCATTTAAAGCGATTTGTCGTGGTGCAGAAGCTGCCCAAGTTTGCATCAATTGCGGATCATCATGATTGCCAGGTAACCACACCCAAGGGACAGGGTGCGCTTGCAAATGCTGATACAATCTTTGGTACACTTCTGGGTGTACATCTTGTACCAAATCACCGGTCAGCAATAACAAATCAGCCCTGATGCGTTTACTAGCGGCCAAAGCTTGCAGAAAATGGGCTTCTGGGCATTGGCCCTTGAATAAGGCCTGTGTGTCTCGCTTGAGGTGTAAGTCTGATAAATGCGCAATGGTAAATTGCATGGCTAAACCTCCGCCACATAGCGAGCGCGCAACTCTTGATGATGTAAGGCTAACCACTGGAGCGCGATTAAAGTCATCGCATTACAAATTTCGCCTTGCTGTAATGCCTGCAATACTTGGGTTCTGGGCAATACATGCGTGCGAATATCCTCGTTTTCGTGTGCTAGCCCGTACACACCCGCAGCATTTTGACTATCAACAATCCCACAATACAGACTTAAACGCTCTGAGTTACCACCCGGGCTTGCCCAATAAGAATACAAAGGCAGCAAATCTTTTAAAGTACAGCCTGCTTCTTCGTAGGTTTCTCTGTGTGCAACTTGGGCTTCTTGTTCTCCTTCTTCCAAGATACCGGCGACCAATTCAAACTGCCAAGGCGAGATGTCATCTGTTAAAGCGCCGATACGAAATTGCTCCAACAAAATGACCGTATCTTGCCAAGGATCGAACAAAAGCACCCCTACAGCTAAATCACGAATAAAAAGCTCGCGGCTAAATTCGGGTGTCCACCCCCCAGCAAATAAACGGTGGCGCAAAAACACCTTATCTAAACGGAAAAACCCTTGATATTGGGTTTGTTGACGTAGAATTTGGACATCTTGTTGATGAAATTGATGTTCTAGTATCCGTGTTTGCGCTTTAGTGGAAATTTCTGTCATGGGCCTACCTGAAAGCATAGTTTTTATAAGAAAAAGCTAATAAACTAGGTCTTTAGCCTTTGGGTTCCTAGATTAACACAAGAGGTTTTGAGCATGTCTTCTCTGTCATCTTTGTACTGGCCACCTCGCCAGGGGTTACACACCCTACAAAAATTACCTATTCCTTTATTTGCCAGTGTCATGGGTTGGGGTGGGTTAACCCTCGTCTGGTTAGCCGCAGAAGCACATTGGCAACTGACGCCTTGGGTTAGCCCCCTACTTTTGCTTATCAGTTGTTTGATTTTACTGAAAATCATGCTGGCGCTTTTTTTAAAATGGCGTTACGCGCCCCAACATTTATTGGAAGAATTTCACCATCCTATACGTATTAGTTTTTTCCCTGCCATTTCTATTGGCTTGATGTTACTTGCTGGCCCCGTTGGCCATTATTTCCCTAATCTTGCCGTTTCCATGTGGTGGCTTGGTGCGATCGTCCATGTTGGTTTAACCTTGTATGTGCTTTCCTCATGGATGCACCACGGACGCTCGCAAATGATTCATGCCACACCCGCTTGGTTTATTCCTGTAGTAGGGAATTTAATTGCACCTGTTGCTGGGGTGAACTATGCACCAATAGAAGTTTGTTGGTTTTTCTTTGCAGTAGGGTTGTTTTTCTGGCCGATTTTAAAAGTACTTATTTTTAATCGAGTGATGTTTCATCACCCCTTACCTGAACAATTAATGCCGACTTTATTTATTCTATTAGCGCCGCCAACCGTTGCTTGGATTGCTTGGTTAAAACTACAAAATCTACCCATAGGTGCAGACTTAGATGCTTTTAGCCATATTCTCTTTGGATTTGCTTGTTTTATGGCTTTATTACTTTTAAGCCAAGTCCGTTATTTTATGCAACTGAGTTTTGCTTTTTCTTGGTGGGCTTATTCTTTCCCGAGCGCCGCTTTTAGTGTGGCTTTATTTCACTATGCAGATTACAGCGGTTATGCACTTTTTAGTCTCTTAGGCACACTCGGCTTGACCTTTACGACACTTATGGTCGTATACTTAAGCTACAAAACGAGCAAAGCCCTAATGCAAGCGCCTGCGACACCGCCAGCAAGCTAATGGCTTGGGTCTGCTACTTTACCAGGTAGCAGACCGAGTTAACACAAGGATACCGCTTTGCTCAACTAATTATGATATAATTCCTGTATGTGTAAGGTATCTTTAGAGCACCCTTAGCACTGAAACTGCAGATTGAGGTTTAGTAAGGAGCAAATCGCCATGTCCTCAGTTTTGGCCAATATAAAAATAAAATACAAGCTCTGGTCAATTGTTGTGCTGATGGGGGTAGGTACGGTGTTTCTTGTCGTGCTCTCTTTATGGGCATTGACGCATTATTTAATGGAAGACCGTAAAGTCAAAACACGCCACGTCGTAGAAACCGCACACAGCTTGGTAGAACATTATTATCAACAAGCGCAACAAGGGATTTTAAGTACACAAGCCGCGCAAAACGCTGCCTTAGATGCTTTAAGAGACATGCGTTATGGTGAGAATCGCCAAGAGTATTTTTGGGTAAATGATATGCAAGTTGTGATTGTCATGCACCCGATTAAACCCGAACTCGATGGCCGCAATTTAAGTGGTTTTCAAGATCCTAACGGCAAACGCTTATTTGATGAGTTTGTGCGTATTGTTCGTGAGCAAGGCGAAGGCTTTGTGGATTATTTATGGCCAAAACCCGGACAAGAAGAACCCGTCGCCAAAATTTCTTATGTGAAAGGTTTTCAACCCTGGGGTTGGGTTGTAGGTAATGGCATTTATCTTGACGATGTGGATATTATTATTCATCAAGCTGTTTGGCACTATGTGCAAACGATTGGTGTATTAAGCTTATTTATTGGTGGCATTGCTTTATTTATCATTCATATTATTACTTCTCATATTCATCATTTGCAAACTACGATTTTACAAGTTAAAGATTCCGGCGATTTACGCCAGCGTGTGGATGTTTATACCCATGATGAGTTAGGGAAAATTGCTGGCGCTTATAATCATCTTATGGACCAATTCCAAAATTTGGTTAACCTTGTCAGCCAATCGACAGAACAATTAGTCGCAGCCAGTGAGCAAATGAATCAAGCGACCTCGAGCACTGCTCTTGGTATGCAACGTCAACTTGAAGACACAGCACAAGCGGTCGCCACCATGCAACAAATGGCGGCTTCTGCGCAAGAAAGTGCCGGTATTGCTGAGCAAGCGAGTGAAAAAGCCAATGCGGTACGCTTACAAACCCAATCCGGCTTGCATACGGTCTCTAATGCCAGCCAAAGCATTAACGCGCTTGCGCAAGATGTAGAGAAAGCAGCCACAGCGATTAATACTTTGGGCGAACAAGTTGCTGGCATAGAAACCATTTTGGAGGTGATCGAAGAAATTGCCGAGCAAACCAATCTCCTCGCCTTAAATGCCGCAATTGAGGCGGCACGCGCGGGTGAGCAAGGCCGTGGCTTTGCCGTCGTCGCGGATGAGGTGCGTCAATTAGCACAACGTTCGCATGAATCAACCCAGCAAATCCAACAAATGATTCAGCGCCTACAGCAGCATTCACACTCTGCGGTCAGCATGATGGCTCAAGGACGCACTCAAGCAGAAACCAGCGTAGAAAGTGCCAGTGCTGCGGGTGAAGCTTTTAACCATATTGCGTCTTCAATTGGCGAAATCGACCAGCTCAATGCAGCGATGGCCAGTGCTGCAGAGGAGCAAAGTCAAGCAGCAGAAGATTTTATCCGCAACTTAAGCAGTATTAACCAAGTGTCTGAACAAACCAGTGCCGAAATGCAGCAAGTCAATGCTACCAGCACCAGCCTGGTCGCAAGCGCGCACAAGCTGCAAACTTTGATTGCTCAGTTTAAAACCTGATCTTTCCTCAAAGAAAAGTGCTTCCCCTGCTCATAAGGGGAAGCAGCCTACAGACAAGACACCTCATCCATTTGTGGCACTTTTAGCTCCCTTAAGTGGATGAGGTATTTACTTGCGCGCGTATCTTGGTGACTTTTTTATTCTTTATTTGGATAAAAAAACCGAGATTTTGACAAGACGCCACCGGCACGCTTTGCCTATGCTCAAAACATACTGGATAGCCCTGCCTTGATCCTTTCACGCAGGAGATTCAATTTATTTTGAGGATAGCCCTATGTTGCAAGCGAATGCTGTGCTGAATCCTGAATTTATTCAACAGGCACCCTCGGCGATTTGGCCTTTAATTTCTCCGTTATACGCCGTGGATGAGTCACTTTGGTTACAAGAACTCTTACCTCTAGCGCAACCGAGCCCAACGCAAGCAACCCAAATTGAAACCCAAGCCAGTGCATTAATCGCGCAGATCCGTGCCGATGATGGCGCTATGCATATGATCGACGCCCTTTTGCTGGAATACAGCCTAGACACACGCGAAGGGATTTTGCTGATGTGCTTGGCAGAGGCTTTAATTCGGATTCCTGATGCGGCAAGTGCGCAAGCTTTGATTCGTGATAAGCTCGGGGTCGCCGATTGGCATGCGCATTTAAGACAATCCGATTCCTTTCTGGTCAATGCCTCCACTTGGGGATTATTGCTCACAGGGAAGGTCGTCACCCTCAGCCCACAAGACACCCAAGCCAACGCTAGCCAAGCCCTCAACCGTTTAGTGCAACGCCTCGGTGAGCCCCTGATTCGGCGCGCCATGCAACAAGCAATGAAAATTATGGGACACCAGTTTGTCCTTGGGCAGACAATGCAAGAGGCAATCCGCCGTGGCCAGCCTTACCGCGACAAAGGCTATACCTATTCCTTTGATATGCTCGGCGAGGCCGCGTTAACTCAAGCAGATGCACAAAAATACGCCGCCGATTATGCCAAAGCCATTGAAGCCGTTGGCCAATATCCCAGTACCCAAGCACCACGCCCTAGTGTCTCTATCAAACTTTCCGCATTACACCCACGCTACGAAGTGGCCCAAAAAGCCCGTGTACTAGAGGAACTTTGTGCGAGCTTGCTGACGTTAATTCGTCGTGCACGTATTTTAGATGTGCATTTGACCATTGATGCCGAGGAAGCCGACCGTTTAGAGCTTTCACTGGAAGTTTTCCAAGCCTTGTATCAACACCCAGAAGTGCAAGGCTGGGGCGGTTTAGGTTTAGTGGTACAAGCTTACTCTAAACGTGCGTTGGCGGTATTAGCTTGGCTCGCCTCTCTCGCCCATCAAGGGGGCGATTTAATTCCTGTACGCTTGGTAAAAGGCGCGTATTGGGATGCAGAAATTAAACTCTGTCAACAAAGGGGCTTATCTGGCTATCCTGTCTTTACCCGTAAAGAAGCGACAGATGTTTCCTATTTGGCCTGTGCACGCTTTTTATTAAGCGAACCGGTACGGGGCAAATTATGGCCACAATTCGCCAGCCATAACGCCCATACACTGGTGGCCATTCAACAGATGGCTAGTCACCAAGCGTATGAATTCCAGCGTTTGCACGGCATGGGCGATGCTTTGCATGATCGCATTTTAGCTAGCTCTCAGGTGGCCACACGGATTTATGCGCCTGTCGGCAGTCACAAAGATTTATTACCCTATTTAGTGCGGCGTTTACTGGAAAATGGCGCCAATAGTTCCTTTGTACACGTCGATGCCAATTGCCCGATTGCAGATCTGGTACAACATCCTTGGCATGCATTAAGTGCAAAAGTCAGTTTACACAACCCACATATTCCCCTACCTGTAGCCATCTATGGTAGCGAGCGCCCCGCTAGCACAGGCCCCAACCTATTTATTGACAGCCAAGCCACGCCTTTTTTACAAGCGGTTGCGCAGTTTCATACGACTCAATGGCAAGCCAGTGCTTCAATTAACGGGCAAACGCCTCAAACAAGCGCTTGGCAACCTGTGTATGCCCCTTGGGATCATAGCCATCAAGTCGGCCAAATCGCTTGGTCAAGTCCAGAAGATGCACACGCGGCCCTCAACGCAGCAGCCGATTATCAAGCAGCTTGGGCACAGGTCGCTGTTACTGAAAGAGCCGATATTTTCCGGCGTATGGCGCAGTTAATGCAAACGCATCTTGCCGAGCTAGTGGCCTTATGTCAGCGTGAAGCTGGCAAAACCTTGCAAGATAGTATTGATGAAGTGCGCGAGGCGGTTGATTTTTGTTACTACTATGGTGCGCGTGCACAAGAAATCAGCGAGCAACCCCTTGAAATCACCGATTTAACCGGGGTTATCCGTCGATACCAGCGCCAACCCAGAGGCGTTTGGGTCTGTATTAGCCCGTGGAATTTCCCCTTGGCTATTTTCCTCGGCCAAATCAGCGCTGCCTTGGTGACAGGCAATACCGTAGTCGCCAAACCGGCACCGCAAACCTCTTTAATTGCCTATCGTGCGTTAGAACTCTTATATCAAGCGGGCTTACCTAAACAAGCTTTGCACTTGGTACTTGGCGCCGGTGAAGTCGGCGCGGCCTTAACCAGTGCTACCCAAGTTGCTGGGGTGGCTTTTACCGGCTCAACACCAACGGCCAGACACATTTATCGTGCCCTTGCACAACGCCCTCAAATCGATACGCCTCCTGTGCTGATTGCAGAAACCGGCGGGCAAAATGCGATGATCGTTGATTCTACAGCCTTGCCTGAACAGGTAGTGAAGGATGTCCTTTTGTCGGGTTTCGCTTCTGCAGGTCAAAGATGTTCTGCCTTGCGTCTACTCTGTGTGCAAGAAGATATTGCCGAGCGTGTCTTTGATTTACTACAAGGTGCGATGGCAGAACTGCGTTTAGGTGATCCACGCGAACTGGCCACAGATGTTGGCCCTGTGATTGATCAAGTGGCGCAAACCAAACTAGAAGCCCACCTGACAAATCTGGGTGCCAAAACACATATTCTTGCACAAACACCCATACCTGAAGCTTATCAGCAACAAGCGACCTTTGTTGCACCAACAGCGATTCGCCTACAGAGTTTGGATCAACTCGGCGAAGAAGAATTTGGTCCCTTTGTACACCTGCTCACTTATCGCGCCAACGAGTTGCCACAGTTAATCCAGCAAATCAATGCGAAGGGATATGGACTAACCCTAGGGATTCATAGCCGCAACGAGACCACAGCCGCCTACATTGAAGCCTGCGCACGGGTTGGCAATACCTATATTAATCGCAACCAAATCGGTGCTGTGGTCGGTGTGCAGCCTTTTGGTGGTCAAGGCTTATCAGGTACAGGCCCAAAAGCTGGCGGTCCCCACTATTTAGCGAGTTTTACTCATCTTGTCGAATGCGGTGTAGGAGATCAATCATGACAGTATTAGCCTCTCAAGTCAGCGATTGGCAACATTTAAGCTTTCAAGCACGTCGCCATATCCTTGATCAAGCACTGCAAAGTGCTGCCTTAAAAGATGCGGTATTTTATGCCCAAGTCCACAGGCTGTGGACGCACTTTAATCAGGTCAGCGCCACTTGGGATCAAACTCTCGTTTTACCTGGGCCAACAGGCGAATCTAACGAGCTGTATCTCACCGCACGCGGTTTAAGCTTTATCTATGCAGAAAAAAATGCCGCAGAATCCCTTATTTTAGGCCAGATTTTTGCTAGTCTTTTGTGTGGTAATAGTGTGCTTTGCTGTTTACCTGAGCATAAGGAGTTACTTCAACAAGTTGAACAAGTGCTGACTCAAGCTAAACTGCCCGCAGGTGTTTTTACGCCGGCACAAGTGGAAGATTTAGCACAAGCGCTGCAACGCCCTGAGTTAAGACTGATGCAAGCGGTTTTGACTGAACCCACCCAAGTGATTCCTTGGTGTCAGCGTTTAGCGCAAGGTACCCAAGTGTTAGTGCCTCTTATTTATGAGGCCTATCCAGATGGGCGCACTTTATTGATGCCGGATTATTTACTCAAGCTCGTCACAGAGCGCACACGGACCATCAACACCACGGCAGTCGGTGGCAATGCGACCTTGCTCGAGTTAGGTAGTCGTCACGACTAGATGTACAAAGATTGATTAGACTAAGATGCGTATGCAGGTTTGGGTCAACCTCACCCGTTGACCTTCTGATTGCCCCCGCTTGCATACCATCATAACAACAACAAAGATGGGGCTAAGAGGCGCGCTATGATAGAAACGCATGTTGCCGTATATGGCACCTTTTTACTCTACCTTGTCGTCATGTTAGGCATTGGGTTTTATGCTTACCAAAAAACGGCAAACTCTTCAGATTATTTCCTTGGTGGACGCTCACTGGGCCCTTGGCCAGCGGCTTTATCCGCTGGGGCATCTGATATGAGTGGTTGGCTACTTTTAGGCTTACCTGGCTATGCTTTTGCTTCTGGGATGGAATCTTTATGGCTGGCTGTCGGTTTATTAGTCGGCACTTGGGCCAACTGGTTAGTGATGGCAAAACGCTTACGCACTTATAGTATCGTGGCGCAAGATGCTTTAACCCTACCTGAGTTTTTCGCCAACCGTTTCCAAGATACCTCACGACTTTTACAAGTCATTTCTGCCTTTTTTATCCTGTTATTTTTCTTGTTTTACACCAGCTCGGGATTAGTGGCCGGTGGCAAACTCTTTGAAACCGTTTTTGGTATGGAATACACCACAGCGGTGATTATCGGTACTTTATGTGTAGTGTCTTATACCCTATTTGGGGGTTTTCTCGCGGTTTCTTGGACCGATTTAGTGCAAGGCTTACTGATGGCTGCGGCACTTTTAATCGTCCCTATTGCTGTGATGCAAGCCGATGGCGGTATGAGTGCTATGTTTACCAGCATTAGCGCGAAAAATCCTGAGTTAATGAACTTATGGACAGATAGCCAAGGAGAAACTCTAGGCTGGATTAGCTTAATTTCCTTAATGGCTTGGGGCTTGGGTTATTTTGGTCAGCCACACGTTTTGGCACGTTTTCAAGCCTGCCGCAGTAATCAAGAAATTCCTACAGCACGCCGAATTGCCGTTAGTTGGACCGCACTTTCGATGGCAGGGGCGATTTTTGTCGGCCTTACGGGCATGGTGTACGTTGATGCGCATTTAGGCGGTAGCTTGGGTGATGGCGAGACGATTTTTATGGTCTTAGTGAATGCCGTATTTCATCCTGTGATTGCCGGTATTTTACTTGCTGCTATCTTGGCTGCCATTATGAGTACTGCAGATTCTCAACTTTTGGTTTCTTCCTCTGCCCTTGCAGAAGATTTTTATAAGCAATGGATTAATCCGCAGGCCAGTGCGCAAGATATTGTGAAAGTGGGGCGTTTTGCCGTGATGGGCTTATCCTTAGTTGCCCTCGTGCTTGCTATGAATCCAGATAGCAGTGTGCTTTCTTTAGTTTCCTACGCTTGGGCAGGCTTTGGCGCCGCTTTTGGCCCTGCGCTTTTATTCAGCCTCTATTGGCCACGGATGAATCGCCAAGGTGCGCTAGCAGGGATTGTCGTTGGTGCTTTGACCGTCGTGATCTGGAAACAAATCAGCGGTGGCGTGTTTGATTTATATGAAATCGTCCCTGGCGTGCTCTTTGCCAGTATCGCAATTGTGGGCGTTTCTTTAGCCACACCAGCGCCGGGGGAAAGCATTCAAGCTCAACACCAAAAAATGTTAAAAGCCTTGGCGGAATAAGGTTTCGCCGATAACAAAAAAGCCTCATCCAAGAGGATGAGGCTTTTTACTTTATAAACAAAGCATTAATACAAGCGACGTATTAACCTTGGTAAGCTGCTGCCGCTTTCTCAATCGCAGCACGTGCAGCATCGGCATCCGCCCAACCTTCTACTTTCACCCACTTGCCTTTTTCCAGATCCTTGTAGTTTTCGAAGAAGTGCGCAATCTGATCACGAAGCAAGACAGGCAAGTCATCAATATCCTGCACATTGTCATAAAGTGTGGTGAGCTTACTATGGGGTACGGCAACTAACTTGGCATCTGAGCCAGCTTCGTCACTCATATTCAACACACCAACAGGGCGGCAACGAATCACAGAACCTGGCTGTACAGGGTAAGGCGTGACCACTAAGACATCTAACGGGTCGCCATCTTCGCCCAAGGTGTTAGGAATATAGCCATAGTTTGCAGGGTAGAACATAGGCGTTGCCATGAAACGATCCACTAAAAGGGCGTCCATGTCCTTATCGATTTCATACTTGATCGGCGCATGATTGGCAGGAATCTCAACCACTACATAGATGTCATTAGGCAGATCTTTTCCAGCAGGAATAGAGTTAAAGCTCATGGGTCTTTCCTTTTAGAGGTTTTAAGGCTCGGTACACATGCTTTGCAAAACACGGGCTTTACAAAGCTGCCAGCGCGATTATACGGGCTGCATCTAGGAGTTACCAAGTTTAGTCTATTGATCTTTTGGCGTAGATGGACAGAAAAATGCGTTAACTAGCTACTCAAGTGAGGCTGAAATTACTTAGCTTTACCTTATTTAAACCAGACTACATTAGAAATTATGGATGCCTACTTGTATGCTGATTGAATACCCAAGTCCAATAAATAAAAAAAGAAATCAAACTGCTTGATGGGAGAGGCGCTATGTACCAAGGACGTTGGCTCGCGACTGCGAGCCTAATCACTTGTAGTCTAATCAGTTTGCCTAGTGTATCTGCACCTTTAGAAGGGGATGCAACACGTGGCCAACAACTCGTACTCCAAGGCAAACCACCCAGTGTTGCTCCTTGCGCGGCTTGTCATGGTGTGGATGGTGCAGGCAATGCCGCAGCAGGCTTTGCACGTTTAGCCGGTCTTGATGCAGGCTATATTGCCAAACAGCTGGCGGATTATCAGGCCAAAACGCGTACCCATGCGATTATGAGCCCTAATGCCGTGGGTTTAACGGCACAAGAGAGATTGGATGTAGGCGCTTATTATGCCGCTCAAGTGGTGAACACCCAGCTGACACCAAGCGATACGGCTAAAATGGCTTTAGGTGAGCATCTCGCCAAGCAAGGGGATTGGGATCGTTATTTACCGCCTTGTGAGAGTTGCCACGGACCTGATTCTCAAGGTGTCGGTGCCGATTTTCCTGCGTTATCTGGACAGCACGTAAGCTATTTGGCTGGGCAACTGACCGCTTGGCAGCAAGGTCAACGTACTAATGATCCTTTGCAACTTATGCTGGGGATTGCTGAGCGTCTCACTGCGGAGGAAATCGAAGCTCTAGCCTATTATTTTGCTCATCAACCCACATCCACCAAGGAGGGTCGCTAACATGTTAAAACACACATTAACAGGGTGCGCTTTACTTGTCGCAGCCTCCTTCAGTCAAGCAGTGGAAGCTCCCAAAGTACCTATTCATTTGCCCACGCCCAAAGCCGGTCAATACGTACACCAAGCGCCTACCCTAGCTGATCTGGAAGCCTCTAACTTACATCCAGAACTCAAAGCTGTCATTCGGCGTGGCTATGATTTATTTATGAATACCCAGCAATTACGTGGACGCCATGTGTTTAATGAAATGTCCTGTAAAAGCTGTCATATGGGGGAAGGCCGCAAACTTTGGTCTGGGCCTATTTGGCCAGCGGCAACCACTTTGCCCGATTATCGTGGCAAAAATCAGCATGTGAACTCATTAGAAGAGCGTATTGCGGGCTGTTTCTCTTTTTCCATGAATGGCACACCACCTGCCTATGGTAGTGATGATATGTTGGCACTTACAGCCTATCATCAATGGTTAGCCAAAAGCGCCCCCGTGTATGAGAAAAACCTTGCTGGACGTGGCTTTAGCGATCTAGAAAAACCTGCACAAACCCCAGATTATCAAAGAGGGCAAGCGGTTTATGCACAAGCCTGTGCACTTTGTCATGGGGCTGATGGGCAAGGACAGAAGGTCGCCGGCAAAGTAGTTTACCCTCCTTTATGGGGCGATTATTCCTATAACTGGGGTGCAGGTATGACACGTATTTTTACCTCAGCAACTTTTATCCACCGCAATATGCCGTTAAGCCAACCAGGGCGTTTGAGCGTGCAAGAGGCTTGGGATGTCGCCTTATATATTAACTCGCAAGAACGTCCGCAAGATCCACGTTACACAGGCGATGCACAGGAAACACGGCAAAAATATTTTAATTTCCATAAACATACGCGCTACGGCACAGAGCATGAAGGGCGTATTTTAGGTCAACATTCTAATACGGGTGAAAAGCCTTTTCTGAAACCAGAGGTCTTGCGTCCACGTACTTTTAACGCAACCCCAACACCTGATGCTTAAGCCTTAGCATAAAAAAAACCCCAAAGTCAGCTCCCTTTGGGGTTCATATTTCAATGTGTACTGAGAGTCACTTAAGAAAGTGCAGCCATCACTTGTGAACGGATATCATCCACGCTGCCGACACCTAAAATACGTGTATATTTAGGTGCAGTCTGTGCATCTTGTACAGCCCAATTTTTGTAATAGTCTACCAAGGGTGCCGTTTGCTCATGGTAAACACTCAGACGGTGGCGCACTGTTTCTTCACGATCGTCATCACGCTGAATTAAGTCTTCCCCTGTGACATCATCTTTCCCTGCTACCTTGGGCGGATTGTACTCCACATGATACGTACGTCCTGAAGCTGGATGCACGCGACGACCTGCCATACGTTTAACGATTTCTTCATCTTCAACCGCAATTTCCACCACATGATCCAGTGGCACGCCGGCTTCTTTCATCGCATCTGCTTGTGGAATAGTGCGTGGGAAACCATCGAATAAAAAGCCTTTTGCACAATCGTCTTGTGCAATGCGTTCTTTGACTAAAGCAATGATGATGTCATCGGATACTAGGCCACCGGTGTTCATAATCTCTTGTACTTTTAGACCTAATTCTGTACCTGCTTTCACTGCTGCGCGTAGCATATCCCCAGTAGAAATTTGCGGGATGCTAAAGTGTTCACAGATAAATTGTGCTTGTGTCCCCTTGCCTGCACCTGGTGCACCTAGCAGAATTAAACGCATACTCTAAGACTCCTTGTTGTCTCTCTTATAATCAAACTTCGCTGTGCCAGCTTAGTAAGTGTACGGGCGTTATACCCATGAAAAATAGATTTAAGCACAATACCGTCCCCAAATCACAAACACAAGAATACATTGGTACTAGGTACAGGCTGGGTGGATCCGTATGCAAGCTTGCCTCGTTTTGGTGCGGTATCCCAAAACGATTGTGGGCTAGCTTTTAGCCCATTAGTCACAAAAATACGCGACCTAGCAATTATGTAACTTCTCGTAGACATCAAGGTAAGCAAGTGCTACCTAATGCGATTGTATTTATGATTTGAGTTAGGGATAATGCTTGTATGTAACTTTTTTCTCAAAGTATCCCGACGCCTTGATTCGAATTCAGCGATAAAAAACTAGTCGTATAACCATAAAAAACCCTGATTATATTCTAAAGAAATACATTTTTTTGGAAGAAAACACTTTTTGTTAGCTTATCAATAAAGTTGGCGCTTGTTTGGTTTTTATTTGAGAAAATACAAACTCTAGTATTCAAACATCGGGGGCCTCACGTGCTTCAGCGCAAACGACAAGCTAGAAAGACTCTACCTTTAGGTGCACAGGGATGAAGCTTACATATCTTGCCTCAGTACTCATGCTAACCCTAGCTTATGCCTTGGCTGGTCACTTGGTGGTTTCCATGGGTCTCCATGCTCAAGTTGTCCCCTTATGGGTACCTGCTGGGATAGGTTTAGGCACACTTTGGTATTACGGTAGCAAACTTTGGCCAGGAGTCTTTCTTGGCAATCTGCTATTTAACCTCAGCATTCACTGGCGCTGGCAAAATACCCTGAATTTTGACGAATCCTTACAAGCACTCGTAATGGCACTTGGGGCTAGTGCGCATGTGCTTCTGGCATTTTATTTATTACGTCCACGTATTCACAACTTATTTCAACTCGCTAAAGAAGAAGATGCCTTTTTCTTTGTCTTATATGCCGGTGCCCTCACTAGCCTAGTTAGTGCAGGGATTGGCAGCTCGGCATTACATTTTATTGGTCAGTCGGAATATGCCAATACCTCTTGGTGGGATAGCGCTTTTTCTTGGTGGATGGGAGATACCTTTGGTGCGGTTCTAGTCACACCCGTTGTTTTGCTGATGTTGCGCTGCTTTCATCAAGGTTATTTATGTTTTTCCTATCGTGCGCAAGCCCTTCCCTTACCTGTTATCAGTGGGGACAGCAAGGATCAGGATCATCATCATTGGCAATCCAATAACGACCGACGTTTATTTATTTTGTTACTCGGGATTGCACTAGGTGTCATCTTACTCAATTACTTTTATCTACAACAACAACGGGAACAATTGAGCGCCCACTTTGCTAAAGATGTCCAAGTGGTGGAAGCACGTTTACAAGCGTGGATGCAAAAAAACTTAAAAGAT
The DNA here is from genome assembly GCF_900108915.1 of Allopseudospirillum japonicum. Taxonomy (GTDB): domain Bacteria; phylum Pseudomonadota; class Gammaproteobacteria; order Pseudomonadales; family Halomonadaceae; genus Pseudospirillum; species Pseudospirillum japonicum. The sequence continues at coordinate 40,251 of NZ_FNYH01000008.1, read as the reverse complement.
TTAAGTAGCTTAGAGCGCCAATATACCCAAAATCAAGGACTAACTCCGACAGAATTTCGTGATGCCACTTGGCAAATTTTCCGCACGAATCCTTCTGTGCGTGCCTATTCTTGGGATCCTTTGATTCATATTGATCAGCGGCAAACATTTGAACAAGATACGCGCACCCTACTGGCACGTAGTGACTACCAAGTGCGTGGAGAAACCCTTAGTGGCCATCAGTTAGATCATCTTTTACTCCCTGTAAAATACGTAGAGCCTCTATACGTCAATCAAGCGGCCCTTGGATTTAATCTCTTATCTAAAGAGGATAGACAACGCTGGGTGATCCAAGCACAAAGCCAAAGTGGGCCAATTGCCACGCAAATTTTGCGCTTAGTCCAAGATCAACAACAGCCCGCTTTTTTGATCTTACACCCTGTGTATCAACAGGCAGGGGAAGCTTTAATGACCAGCAGCAAACACCTAGCAGGTTATATGGTCGGGGTTTTTACAGTGGATTCTTTAATTAAGCTAGCGCTACAGGAAGCCAACTTAAATTTTGTTGCTGTCAGTGCCTATGAGCGCAGTGCTAGTACACCTTTTTATCAAACCCGTGTTGGTTTGGGGCAGGATATTCAAAACTTACCCCTGCATGAAAAATTCACCATCGAAGTAGCCCATCAACATTGGCACTTACATATTCAAGCAGGGCATAATTACTTATCTGCCAATCAAGGCTCTAGTGTTTATCATGTACAAAGCTTGCTCGTTTTAATTGCGTGTTTAGCGACGGCGGTTCTACTCACTACCCATAGTCGTGAATATACGCTTGCGGCTAAAGTGCAACGCAAAACCCAAGATCTTAATTATTTAGCTCGGCATGATATTCTTACAGGCTTACCCAATCGTTTATTTTTACAAGAGAAAGTAGCTGCTTTATTAAGCCAAACGCCTTCCAAATCGTTTGCTTTATTTTTTATCGACCTCGATCGATTTAAAATCATTAATGATAGTTTAGGGCATCAAGTCGGTGATGATCTTCTTAACGCAGTGGGCCATTATTTAACCCAAGTCTTACCTAAAGAAGGCGATCTGATTCGTAATGGTGGCGATGAGTTTGTATTTATCTATCCTTTTGCACGGCATCATTCCGCAGAGGAAAATGCCTGCCTGGCCCAAGAAGTGGCTGAAACCATTTTATGCCTTGGTCAATATACCTTTGATCTAAAACAACTTGCCTTACAAGTCACATCCAGTGTAGGCATTAGCCTATCACCCAAGCATGGCACGACATTAGATGCACTGATCAAACATGCAGATACCGCCATGTATGCGGCTAAAGCGCAAGGTAAAAATACTTATGCTTTTTATACAGAAGAGCAAACCGATGTCACTGTGCGTTATTTTGCATTAGAACAAGATTTACGCAGTGCTTTATTACAAGACAATGAATTAACATTACATTATCAGCCACAATTTAAGCTCAATATCTATGGTGATGCTTATTTATCTGGATTTGAAGCTTTAGTTCGTTGGCATCATCCACAACAAGGTTGGCTTTCCCCGGGAGAGTTTATTCCTTTAGCAGAAGAAACTCGCTTAATTATTCCATTAGGTTGGAAAGTCATTGAATTAGCTTGCCAACAAATTCGGCTTTGGCTAGATGCAGGTTATCACCCCCCCTTAGTTGCAGTAAATATTTCGGCATTACAGCTGTTGCAGTCAGACTTTAACACCAAGCTTGATAGCCTTGTCCATCATTACGGTTTACAAGCGGAACATTTAGAATTAGAAATCACCGAAAGCTTGCTGATGCAAGATCCGGAATATACAGAAAATAAGCTCCATCAATTACGGCATGCGGGCTATCGACTTGCTTTAGATGATTTTGGTACAGGTTATTCTTCTTTACATCGTTTAAAGCGCTTGCCTTTAGATCGCTTAAAAATTGATCGCAGTTTTGTACAAGATATAGGGCAATGCAAAGAGGATGAGGCCATTATTCAAACCGTCCTGCAATTGGGTACTAGTCTAGGAATGCAAGTGCTTGCCGAAGGCATAGAAACCCAAGAACAGCTAATGTTTTTAGCACGTCGTGGCTGTCATGAGGTCCAAGGATTTTTATTAGGACGACCTCAGGCCGCAAGTGAGTGCAACTTTTTACTTGCAGCTGAGCATTTAGATGGGCTTAAAACGCCTCAGCTGACCCACCATGTTAGCTAAATTAATTAAGGTAATTTTGATGCAAGGTGAAATTATTCGTTTTGATCTTGAACAGCAAAGCGGTGTCGTACAAGCATGTGATGATGGCCAACACTACCCATTTCAACTGGCCCACTGGCGCAGTGGCGGCCTACCCAGTGAAGGGCTTGCTGTTCATTTTGAAGTGATTGAACAAGAAGCACGCATGTTAATCCGTAGTCCGCAAAAGCAGATGCAGGCTCAAGGCATTACCCAAACCAAAGATACCCCCCCGATCAGTAAAAATTCTGATTGGGCCTTGGTCGCCATTATTTTGGCCATGGCAAGCCTAATTTTTGGCCCTATCTTAGTTCCTCTCGTTTGGATCAGTGCAGGCTTAGGTTGGCGCGAAATTCGTAAATTACCTGAAGTCTATCAAGGCAAAGGCTTTATTGCAGCAGCTGTGATTTTATCTTGTGTCGTGATCATACTCACACTCAGTTTTCATCCCCAACCAGCGCCCACACCCTGATGACCGTACCTGCATGTGCGCATAAAAAAGCCCAACACAAGGTTGGGCAAATCAAGGAGGCATTGAAAAATACTTAGGTACTCTTTTTTACAAGGCTTGTTTTTACAAGGCTTGTTGCAAGGACACACAGGGTTTTTAACACCTTACTGATCGTAATCGACCACTAACTTGTCAGAAACAGGGTAACACTGGCAGGTCAGAACATAACCCGCTTCCACTTCGTAATCTTCTAAGGCAAAGTTGGCATCCATATCCACCTCTCCTTCAACTACTTTGGCACGACAGGTTGAACAGACCCCAGCTTTACAGGCATAAGGCAAGTCGGCACCTTGTTCATTACCAGCTTCTAAAATATTCTTACTATTTTTAGCTAACTCAAAGCTGATTTGACGCCCGTCAGCAATCACAGTGACTTGGCTCACGCCAGTTTGGGTACCAGCTTCTACTTGACGCTCACGTTTTTGCTGCTGACTACCCGCGGGGGCAAAAAGCTCAAAATGTACTTTGGCTTTTTCTAAACCGTGAGCCTGCAAAGCGCCAGAAACACTTTCAATCATCGCCTGTGGGCCACAAAGGAAAGCGGCTTCTAAGTTAGGCACATCAATCCAGTGATCAAACAAGGCATTACACTTATCTGCATCAATACGCCCGTTGTATAAATCAATATCTTGCTGTTCGCGGCTCATGATGTAAATCAGGTTAAAACGCCCCATATAGAGGTTTTTTAAATCTTCGAGCTCTTCACGGAACATGGTGCTTGATGCAGAGCGGTTCCCATAAAACAGGGTAAATTCGCTTTGCGGCTCAGTTTCTAGCGTGGTTTTAATAATCGATAGCATAGGCGTAATCCCACTACCGGCAGCAATTGCCAAGTAAGAGGCGGTACGCGTTGGCTCCAGATTCACATAAAAGTTACCCATCGGCGGCATAGCTTCTAAGGTTTGCCCGACCTTAAGCGCATCGTTTACATAGTTGGAAAACACGCCGCCTGGCACACGCTTCACGGCCACACGCAATTCATTATCTGCGACACTGCGACAAATCGAATACGAGCGGCGTACTTCTTCACCTTGAATCTGGGTACGTAAAGTTAAATATTGACCTTGCTTATACGCAAACTCGCTGGCCACTTCCTCAGGTACTGCAAAACTGATAGATACCGCATCTCGGGTTTCTTGCTGGATATCTGTCACCGTCAAAGCATGAAAACGGCTCATACAGGCCTCGCTATAATCTTTGTTATTAAAATGTCAGGAATCTTACTTAGATGCATTTGAAATATTCAAAAGGTTCTAAGCAGGCATTGCATTTATAGAGGGATTTACAAGCTGTTGAACCAAAATCACTAATGCGTTGGGTATTTTGGCTATTGCAATGCGGACAGGTCACCTCTTGCACTTGCCCAAATAAAGCCGCCTTGCTTGCGCTACCTTCTGGTGGTGCAATGCCATAGGCTTTTAATTTGGCACGCCCTTGCGCAGTGATCCAATCTGTCGTCCATGCTGGCGAAATCCGCTGATGCATAGACACTTGTGCAATACCGGCTTGCATCAAAGCCAGCTTGATCTCGCTTTCAATCAGCTCTGTGGCTGGGCATCCTGAATAAGTCGGCGTGATATAAACTTGCAAAACCTCTTTAGCCCATACCAATTCACGCACAATCCCCAAATCAACCACACTCACAACAGGGACTTCAGGATCGGCCACTTGTGCCAGTAAAGCCCACACTTCGTCCAAGCTCGGGCGGCGACCATGAAAATCTAAAGTACGTCCACGATCTGTGGTAATCAAATCAGCCGAACGCAAACTCGCTTCTAGAGAATCGGTCAGCTCAGGTACTTGATAGTGTACTGGATGGTCTGGGGCGTTATCGTGCGCTTGTGCCATAGCAAGATCACCTCTGTAAATGGCATTAAAACACTTCAGACCACCACCTGTGATCTGAAGTGTGCCAAAAATTTACCAAGTAGAATGCGGGTAAGCACGTTGCAAAAATTGCATTTCCGCTAAGATAAAGCCTAGACGCTCAGTATGAATGCCTTGCTTACTGCCTTGCTGCATATAAGCTTGCATATCTGGGCAAGTTAAGGTGGCTTCTTGTAAAGTGGCTTCTACGTGCGCACGCCATTGCTCATGGATGAGGGCCAAATCAACACCTATGCCGGCCGCTTGCATCTGTTCATCTACCGCATCCGCAATGAAAGCTTCTCCGGTATAAGTCCAGATTTCATCAATCGCCGCTTGCATTTTGGCATGGCTTTGTTCAGTACCATCCCCAAGGCGTTTAATCCACTCGCTAGAACGGCGCAGATGATAAGTCACCTCCTTCAAGCCCTTAGCGGCAATTTCAGCCACACGTGCATCACTCGAATCACATAAGGCTTTCAGGGTGAAGTAATGCCAAGCATCATAAAAATATTGACGCGCACAGGTATCTGCATAGTTACCGTTAGGCTGCTCAACCAACAAGAGATTGCGATACTGGTGCGCATCTCGGGTAAAAGCCAACTGGTCAGCATCTTGACCTTGGCCTTGCAACTCCACCGCGTATTCCATCCAATTGCGAGCTTGACCAATAAGATCCAACCCCACATTCATCAGCGCCATTTCTTCTTCAACGGCGGGCGCGCGACCACACCACTCACACAAACGCTGACCTAAAATTAACGCACTATCGCCAAGGCGTAGCACATAATCAGTTAAGGCTTCTTGATTTGTCATACAACCCATCCTTACATGTTGTCTACTTCAGCGGGCAATTTGTAAAAGGTGGGGTGACGATACACCTTGTCTTGTGATGGATCGAACAAGGGTTCTTTTTCGTCTGGTGCAGAAGCCGTAATGGCATTCGAAGGGACAACCCATAGGCTCACACCTTCATTGCGGCGCGTGTATAAATCACGGGCGTTTTCAATCGCCATTTGCGCGTCGGCAGCATGTACGCTTCCTACATGCTTGTGATTTAAGCCATGTTTGCTACGTACGAAAACTTCATAAAGTGGCCAGTCAGACATGCTCATCTCCTCAAATTAGGCAGCGTTTTGTTGTTGTTTCTGTTGTTGTTTTTTTGCGTAAACCATAGCTGCTTCCCGTACCCAAGCCCCTTCATCTAAGGCATTTTTACGAGTGCGCAAACGCTCACGGTTACAAGGGCCATTGCCTTTTAAGACTTGGTAAAACTCCTCCCATTGAATTTCACCAAAGTCATAATGGCCACGCGCTTCATTCCACTTGAGATCTGGATCAGGTACTGTGCAGCCAAGGAATTCAAGCTGAGGGATCGTTTGATCAATAAAGCGCTGACGTAACTCGTCATTGGTATGGCGCTTGATTTTCCACGCCATGGATTGGCCAGTATGCGGAGAATCCGAATCATGTGGACCAAACATCATTAACGAAGGCCACCAGAAACGGTTAATCGAATCTTGTACCATGGCTTTTTGCTCATCTGTGCCCTCACGCATCATAGTGAGCAAGATTTCATAACCTTGGCGCTGGTGGAAACTTTCTTCTTTACAAATACGAATCATGGCACGCGAATAAGGGCCATAGGAAGTCCGCTGTAAAGCGACTTGGTTCACAATCGCAGCACCATCGACTAACCAACCAATCGTGCCCATATCTGCCCAATTGAGGGTGGGGTAATTAAAGATACTGGAATATTTCACCTCGCCGCGATGCAAGCGCTCAATCTCGTCATCACGGTCAGCACCTAAGGTTTCCATGGCGCTGTACAGGTACAAACCGTGACCGGCTTCATCTTGGATTTTTGCCATCAATTGCAATTTACGTTTGAAGGTAGGGGCACGCGTGACCCAGTTGCCTTCAGGCAACATGCCGACAATTTCAGAGTGTGCATGTTGAGAAATTTGGCGGATTAAAGTGCGGCGGTAAGCCTCTGGCATCCAATTTTTCGCTTCGATTTTAATTTCTGCATCGATTTTTTCTTGGAATGCACGTTCTTCTGCGCTCATCTCTTGCAGAGACTTAACGCCTGTGGTTCCGGTATCAACAAGCTGGGCGTACATAGGAACTCCTGAATTCTTGTTCTTGCTTGAATTCTTGTGATCTGTGTCGGGTGACAGCTAAACAGGTCTGTGACTCCTAGATAGTTTTATATGATACCTAAAAATAAATCAACACCTAATTTATGTGTCATTTTAAATTTTTGTTCTAGGCAGATTCACAGTATTGATGCTGCAATGCAGCCAAAATCAGTGATAACAAACTTTCATTTCCCCTAAATTTATTCAATTTTTTTGAACAAACAAGAACACCCGCTTTAGGGTGACCCAAAGCAGGTGAGAATGCCCTGATTGTGCAGGAAAAAACGAGTAACGATTAAATACCTAAATAGGCTTCCTTGACTTTTTCATCCTTTAACAAGTCTGCGCCTGCACCAGAAAGGACCACTTCCCCAGTTTCCAAGACATAGCCGCGATCTGCCAATGCAAGTGCTTGCGCCGCATTTTGCTCGACAAGAAAGATGGTCATACCTTGACGCTTAAGCTCGCTTACAATATTGAAGATTTCTTCCACAATTAAAGGCGCCAGCCCCATGCTTGGCTCGTCCAGCAATAAAAGTTTAGGACGTGCCATTAAAGCACGGGCCATCGCTAGCATTTGCTGTTGCCCCCCAGATAAAGTCCCTGCAGCTTGTAAGCGTTTTTGGCGCAAAATCGGGAAGGTTTCATACATATGCTCCAAATCAGCACGAATCGCCTCTGGGCTGTCTTTACGTGAATAGGCCCCCAGCTGAATATTATCCTCGACAGATAAGGCTTTAAACACTTGACGGCCTTCAGGCACTTGTACAATCCCCGCATGCACCCTTTGATCTGCACTCACGCTGTGCATATCCTGACTGGCAAATAAAATACGGCCCGAGTCTTGCTGGTGTAAGCCTGACAATGTACGCAAAAGTGTGGTTTTACCCGCACCATTAGCGCCCACCAAAGCCACTAGCTCACCGCGTTGAATCTCGATATTGACCGAATGTAAGACCTGGATACGCCCATAACTGGCATTGATATTTTCCAGCTGCAATAAAGGGGCAACACCAGATGTTTCACTCGCTGGACTGCTCGGGTTAACATGTGCCAAGCCTAAACCACCAAGATTTTCAGGCGTTAAGCTGACAATTCGGTGTCGTAGGGCTTTAAATTCCTCACGGACGCGCGTCCCAAATAAAGGATCTTGGTGCTGGTCTTTCGCATGTAAGATTGCCTGCCAATCTTCTTCCGTCAAATATTGGCGTGCTTTGGGGATAATCACCCCCTCTTCCTTTTTAATGTGCTTGCGCAGTGCCAGAATAAAGCCAGTTAACTCATAACTAAAGGTGTCACGCCCTTCTGGGAAATTGGCTGCACAAGTCTCTAACAGCTGACGTAATTGCTGGAGTTGATCATGGCCACGTTGATAACCAATTTCCAGTTTAGCAATCACTTCGCGGGCATCATCGCAACGGGCATTTAGGCGTTGATATAAAAGGACTTCTTGCGGACCTGAATGTACCCTGTTAGAAAAATGCTCAAAGTAATCAAAAATCGTGCTAATCAAAAGGACATCCGGCGGCGTATCTTGCAAGTTCATTTCTTGCTGCAGCTGCTCTAAAATGCCAATAATATGCCACAGCCCTAGATGCTCACGCATAATGGTTTTAATGGTGGTTTCTTGGGCGTTGGTGTCTGTGCTCACCGATGTAGTCTTGGTCGTCATCTGACATTAACCCCCTAGATAAGCTGCGATTACATCCGGATTATGACGAATTTCTTCTGGGGTACCTTCGGCCAGTTTTTTGCCATAATCTAGCACCAAAAGGTAATCAGAAATATTCATCACCAATTTCATATCGTGTTCGACCAGCACCACAGTGACCCCGCTTTGCGCAACTTTTTGAATCAGGGTATCCAGCTCTGCAGTTTCTGCACCGTTGAGGCCAGCAGCTGGTTCATCCAACAACAAAATATCCGGCTTAGCCGCCAACGCACGGGCAATTTCTAAACGCTTGAGTGCGCCATAAGGCATGGCAGAAGCTTCCGTATTCAGGTACTTAGCACAGCCGACAAAATCCATAAGTTCAGCGGCTTTTTCACGCGCTTGTTGATCGGCTTGCACCACGCAGGGTAAGCGAAATAAAGTGGCCAATAAGCTACTTTTAAACTGCAAATGCTGACCAATCATGACATTTTCTAGTGCAGTCATATTCATACAGATTTGCAAATTCTGGAAAGTGCGGCACATACCACGCGGTGCCAGTTGGCTGGGATCTAGGCCAACAATACTTTCTCCTTTAAGTTTAATATCGCCATGGGTTGGCGTATAAATCCCTGTAATCAGGTTAAATAAAGTGGTTTTCCCTGCACCGTTGGGGCCAATCACTGAGTGTATATGGCCTTGCTGAATACTAAAGGAGAGATTCTCGATGGCATGTACCCCCCCGAAAACCTTGCTTAGCCCTTCCACTTGAATGATAGGTGTGCTCATGCGGCCTCCTCAGAAGTGGTCTTCTGCTTGGGTTTATTAAGCAGGTTTAGCAAGGTAGGTAACAAACCTTTGGGCATAAAAATCATGGTCACCATCAAAATTAAACCAAAGGCGAGCATTTCAAACTCTTGCAAATCGGCAAGCACTTGCGGCAAAAGCACTAAAATCACCGCACCTAAAATCACCCCATAAGTCGATGCCATACCACCTAAAACGACCATGGTAATCAACTCAATAGAGTGGTGGAAACCCGCAATATTTGGCGTGATAAAGCCCGTATAATGCGCAGATAAACTGCCCATCACAGAGGCAAAAACTGCAGAAATCACAAAGACTTTTACTTTATAGTGTGCTGTATTGACACCAACGACCTGAGCGGCAATTTCAGAGCCATGAACCGCACGCAAGGCGCGGCCTGTTGGGGAATCAATGATATTTAAGGCTAACCAAACGGCAAACACTAATAAGCTGGCAATCAGGATATACCAGACTTGCGTTCCTGAGAGACTGATCCCTAGCAGGTGATATTCATCAAAAGGGCTTAGCGCCCAGCCAAAAAGAGATAAAGGCTCCACAACTAAGCCATCAGGGCCACCGGTCAGCCAACTTTCTGTATTAATCACAATGGCAATAATGATGCCAAGGCCCAAAGTTGCCATCGACAAGTAATGACCTTTCAAGCGTAAAATGGGACCGCCAATTAAAAAGGCTAAACCACCAACACAAATCGCTGCAAAAATGAGCGCAAGCAGTGGGCTCCAGCCATAAGTACCACTTAAAATGGCACTCATATAAGCACCCATCCCCATAAAGCCGGCATGCCCTAAGCTAATTTGTCCGGCAAAACCCACCAATAAATTCAAACCCACGACCACAATCGCGGCAATCCCGACTTGAATCGCTACATCAAGCTGGAAGCTATTGCTGAGCGTAAAAGGTAGGATGATGAGCACACAGCTCAGTGCGCTTAAGCCACCTAAACGAGGTGATTTGAGAGCTTGCATCATATTAAACACGCTCCGTGCTGCGCGACCCGAACAGGCCGTTAGGTAAGAAAAAGAGAATGAGCAAAATAATCACAAAGGGAACAGCATCTTTATAGTCGGAGGAGATGTAACCGGCAGCGAGGGTTTCAGTCACCCCTAGAATCAAACCACCAACAATTGCCCCGACACCATTGCCTAAGCCACCAATTGCCGCGGCCACAAAACCTTTAAGGCCTAACATAATGCCAATGTCATAAGCAGTAAAAGTAATAGGAGCAACGACCACCCCAGCAACTGCACCTAAAATCGCCGATAAAGCAAAAGCCAGCATTAAGATAAATTGGGTCTTAATACCCACCAATTTGGCCGCGTCTGCATTCATCGAGGTGGCTAAAATGGCTTTGCCGGTCAAAGTACGGGTAAAAAAGTACACCAAAGCCAAGACCACAATGACAGAAATCCCTAATACCCAAAGGTTTTGCGGTAGCAAGGTCGCCCCACCGATGACTAAGGGGGTATCGCCACTAAAGGCGGGTACCGCATGGATTTCTTTATCCCACACCAATTGCGCAAGACCACGCAGAAAAATCGAAGCACCAATGGTGATGATAATTAAGGTCACCACATCCGCGTTTTTAGCAGGCGCAATAGCAAACTTTTGCAAGGCAATCCCCAAAGCGCCAGCCAGCAACACAGACAATAAAATCGCAATGGGCAAAGGCAGGCCAGCTTCTAACAAGAAGAAAGTCGACATGCCCCCTATCATTAAAAACTCACCTTGGGCAAAGTTAATCACATGACTCGCGTTGTAGATCAGAGTAAAGCCTAGAGCAACTAAGGCATAAGTTGCACCTAGGGTGACACCAGTAAATAGGTATTGCAGTAATTCTGCTAACATGATGATAGCCCGCAACGGATAAGGTGTAAGTGACAAGTATTGAGTTTGGCAAACTTGCAGGCACAGCCTCCCCCTGCCTTGTTCAACAAAGCAAGTTTCCATAAGAAAAGGGAGGCTCATGTGCATCAGGACAAACAACATTTATACCGCGGTTGCTTGTCCAGCAAGAGATGTGCTTATTCCACGAGTTTCCAAGTCCCTTGGGAGACTTCTAACAAACGGAAGGAAGAAACATCTAGGCCCATGTGGTCTTGCGCAGAAAGATTATAAACCCCTGTCACACCGACATAATTTTGGGTTTGCTCCAAAGCATCGCGCACTTTGGCTTTGTCTGTACTTCCTGCACGTTCAAGCGCATCCACCGCCAGCATTAAAGCGTCATAAGCATAAGCGCCAAAAGTCGATACTGGCATGTTATAAGCAGCTTCAAACTTGGCTTTATAGGCGGTGACCACAGGTTTTTGTGGATCTGTTTCTGGTAGGGTATCTGCCACGAGAAGAGGGGAAGCCGGCAAGCGCACGCCTTCCGCCGCATCACCGGCTAGCTCGATATACTTGTCTGAGGCGACCCCATGAGATTGGTAAAGCGGCAGATCAATCGCAAGTTGGGCATAGTTTTTAGTGACAATGGCTGGGCCTTGACCAAAACCAAAATTAAACACCGCCTGCACACCTGGGGTGCTTTTGATTTTAGTCAGCTGAGCGGTCATGTCGGTATCTTGCGGACCATAGGTCTCGTCAGCGACAATTTCAATACCCATTTCTTTGGCGACTTCTAGCGTGTGTTTGTGGCCTGAACGCCCAAAACCCCCTGTACCAGAAATCAAACCAATTTTTGTCATACCGCGTGCTTTCATATCTTGCAGCACTTTAGTGGCAGCCATGCGGTCTGTCTGTGGTGTTTTAAAGACCCATTTTTTTACTGGATCCGTAATCACAATCGCACCGGCCATAGAAATAAAAGGCACTTGCGCTTGTTCTACCAAAGGCACTGCTGCCATAGTGGTTCCAGTGGTAGACCCACCAATGATCATATCGACTTTATCGGCGCCAATTAAACGGTTGACATAAGTACGCGCTTTACCTGCACTGCCGCCGTCATCATAGTGTACTAACTCAACTTGCTGACCTAAAACCCCACCTTGGGCATTGATTTCTTTAATATAAAGTTCCAGGGTTTTCAGTTCTGGATCACCCAAAAAAGAGGCTGGGCCAGTAGCGGAAACGAATGCGCCAATACGCAAGGTTTCTGCTGCTTGTACAGGCGTCAGGCTTACTCCCGTTGCTGCGAGTGTTAAAGTCAGTGCGAGGGTATATTTTGTTGTTTTCATTCAGTTCTCCTAGACAAGCTCACTCTCGTTGGGAGGTTGCCTGTTTTATTGTTGTTATCTTATATTCAGACTGTGCCATGATTTCAGGCTCTTTGCGTATATACGCACACACCGCCAGTCTTCGGTGCTAGGTACCAAGGTTTAACTTATCATCTAGGGACACAAAGGGCCTAGCGCTAATCTGCTATAGCTCAGGGCAGCTATAGTAAGGTATTGCAAAAACTTTGCTTTTTACTGGTTAAAGTGTATCAAGTTACCTACACTGACCAAAAGAGCTTAATCCGTCTAATCTTGTTAAATCAAGTAGTTGATAGTTAATCACTGGACGAAACAAGCTTTTTGCACTGCTGGCTAAAGTGACACAATCAAAATAACAGAACAAAACCTAGTGTATCATAATATCAATGTCAATATGCGTAGGCACTCATTTTTGCTCGCCTTGCAGGGCTTTTTTATTGACCCTGTAAAAAGCATACGCCCGTTTTATGAGCTGAGTTCACTAAGCTAAAAAATTAACTATTTGTAAAGATTAATAAAATTATAAACTCTAATGCACAAGTGCCTTGGCATCCCTTAAGATACAGGCATCCGATGCTTCTCTTGTCGCCAACCAAGGGAGGTACACGCTCAATGTACGCAGTAAGGGTGCATTGTTCCTTTTGACTTACGCTTACCTACCCTACTATGCAGTATTCACCTCATTTAAATTATTTGATCGATGCATTTCGCGAACAACGCCCCATACGTGCAGGCTCCCTGATTATTACAATTTACGGCGATGCCATTGCACCCCGTGGCGGCACCGTCTGGTTAGGTAGTTTGATCCACTTACTTGAACCTTTGGGATTAAGCCAGCGTTTGGTACGCACTTCTGTTTTTCGGCTCAGTAAAGAGTCCTGGCTATTACCGGAACAAATTGGACGTCGCAGTTATTACAGCTTGACGGCCTCTGGGCGCCGCCGCTTTGAAAAAGCCTTCAAGCGCGTCTATGTCCCTGTTTATCCAGATTGGGATGGCACTTGGTGTTTAGCCGTTTTGTCGCAACTGAGTGCAGAACAAAGGCGCACCGTGCGCGAGGAACTGGAGTGGATGGGTTTTGGTGCCCTAGCGCCGACTGTTTTGGCACACCCGCGTTGTGATCGCAGTGAAGTCATGGCGACTTTGCAAGAGCTCGATGCGCTAGATCACACCTTGTTGTTTGAGACCAAACGCCAAGATCCGCTCGCCTCAAAAGCCTTACGCCAACAGGCCTGTGAATGCTGGAACTTACAACAACTCTCTGATAGCTATCGTAATTTTCTCAATCGTTTTCGCCCTGTGTGGCAAGAATTAAAAGATAAAAGCCAATTAGATCCGCAAGAATGCTTTATTGCCCGCACTTTGATGATTCACGAATACCGCAAAGTCTTGCTACGTGATCCTTTATTGCCCGAAGAGTTATTACCTGTGGATTGGGAGGGACGTTCAGCACGTCAACTCTGTCGTAATCTTTATCGATTAATCTATGCCGCCGCCGAACAACATTTAAGCCAAATTTTAGAAACTGCCGAAGGGCCTTTGCCTGAGCCTAGCCCAGCCTTTTACAAGCGTTTTGGTGGTTTGAATTAAGGACTGAATCAAATGACAAATACCCTACCTCCAGCAACCGCTGAACGTCGCTTATTACATACACGTACAGTGACTTGCCGCGGTTATCAGCGTGCCGATGGTCTTTGGGATATTGAAGGCCATATGACAGATATTAAAACTTATGCTGTGGATAATGACGACAGAAATGGGCAAATCCCCGCTGGAGAACCCATCCATGCAATGTGGCTCAGGCTCACCCTAGATTTAGATCTGAATATTGTCGATGCTGCCGCCAGTACAGAATATGCTCCTTTTAATCACTGCCATAGTATTAGCACAGCGTATAAAGCCTTAATTGGCTTACAAATTGGTCCGGGTTGGAATCGTGCGGTCAAAGATCGTCTAGGTGGTGTGAAAGGCTGCACCCATCTTACAGAACTCCTGGGCCCTATGGCGACTTCAGCCTATCAAACCATGTATGAAGCTTTGCGAGATCATCACCAAAGGCAAGGACATACACCTTTTATCCTGGATACCTGTCATAGCTTAAGCCGGACTTCCCCTGTGGTAGCACGTGTATGGCCAGAGCATTATCAAGCACCCGAAGCTTTGCCAACAGAAAATTGATCAAAATCATTCCAGTAACCGCACCAAGGGTAGATATGAAAAAAATCATCGTGAGCCTAGCCATGCTAGTCGCCTTATTTATTGGTTATCTTGCAGCTGGCCCCTATATCACTGTTGCCGCAATTAAAACAGGGATAGCAGAAAATGATGCTGAAAAAATGTCGGAAAATATCGAATTTCCCACCTTGCGTCAGAACATCAAAGAACAACTCAATGCTTCCATGATGAAAAAATCAGGCGTCGCCATGCAAGACAATCCTTTTGCCGCTCTGGCTGTGGGATTAGCTGCTCAAGTCGTTGATGGCATGGTAGATTCTTTTGTAACACCCAGTGGACTTGCCGCCATCATGGAAGGCAAACAGCCTGTTAAAGATGCGCCGTCTCGTGATCAGACACCGCCCCCTGAAAAAGACGATTTGTTCAAAAATGCACGTTTTTCCTATGACTCAAGCAGTCAATTCTCCGTATGGGTCCCGAATGAGCAGGGCAAGGAAACAAGATTTATCCTTGAACGTCGTGGCCTTTCTTGGAAGCTAGTCAATCTTATATTACCTAAGTAGGAAAAAGGTGAACTTGCAAGGTTGGGCAAGTACAGCACCCAACCTGTTTTTCTACCCAGATTAACGATGTTTAAACTCAGGTCGGCGTTTTTCTACAAAAGCACGCATCCCTTCTTTTTGATCTTCTAGGGCGAAACTACTAGCAAATAAGCGGCGCTCTAGCTTTAAACCATCGGCTAAAGATGATTCAAAGGCTTGGTTGACCGCTTCTTTAATCATCAAAGTCACAGGGCGCGATTGCGCAGCAATTTTCGTGGCGACCTTCAGTGCTTCTGCTTCCAAATCTGCCAGTGGTACAATCCGACTCACTAAACCTGCGCGCTCAGCTTCTTGCGCATCCATCATGCGCCCTGTCAGACACATTTCCATAGCTTTAGCCTTGCCGACTGCACGGGTTAAACGTTGTGTACCGCCTGCGCCGGGTAAAGTACCTATATTGACTTCAGGCTGGCCAAACTTGGCATTTTCTGCTGCCAAAATAAAATCACAGGCCATCGCAAGCTCGCAACCACCCCCTAACGCAAAACCGGCAACCGCGGCAATAATAGGTTTACGGCCTTGCTGCAAAGCTTGCCAGCCATCGCCTGCAAGATGCGGAAAATCGCTTAGGAACAAATCCACAAAAGCCTTATCTTGCATATCCTTAATATCCGCACCTGCGGCAAAGGCTTTCTCACTCCCAAGCAATAATAAAGCACCGATCTGATCCTCCTGATTAAAGGCGCGAATCGCATGGCCAAGTTCAGCAACCAAAGCCACAGATAAAGCATTGAGCACTTCCGGACGATTCAGACGCAAGATACCGACAGCACCTTGGCGTTCGACACAAATCAATTGGTATTGCATACGTTGAACCTATGGGTTGGTTTGGTATTTGGGTTTGACTTCACCGGCGTTAACTCTTGGGCGTTGTGCTTCCACTTGGGTTAAGGGGACACATTCTTGCAAACTATCGTGGCAACGGGTCACTAGACGCTGATATTCTTGGGTTCCAGCCACTTTCCAAGCAATTTCTTGCTCACTGAGTTGACGCTTCACCTCGGCTGGCGCACCGACGACTAAGGATCGAGGCGCACACTCAAAACCTGCTTTCACAAAGGCGGTGGCCGCGACAATAGAGGCTTCACCAATCACGGCCCCATCCATAATGACCGCATTCATGCCAATTAAGGCATTACGACCCACACGACAACCATGCAAAACCGCGCCATGACCAATATGGCCATCTTCCTCAACCACAGTATCTGTCCCTGGAAAGCCATGCATCACGCAAGTATCTTGGATATTGGCACCTTTTTCTAAAATCAAGCGTCCGAAATCGCCACGCAAGCACGCATTGGGACCCACATAAACCCCAGGCCCAACAATGACATCACCAATTAATACAGCCGTTGGATGTACATAGGCACTGGGATCGACAACCGGCGTGACCCCTTCTAAACGATAACAAGGCATTTTAAGATCTCCTTGGATATTCTGGTTATGAATACATAAAAAAGGTGAAGTTAGTTGATAACTTCACCTCTGTCCTTTGTTAACTGAATCTCTTAAGCGTGACGACGGCTTTGCACAATCACAAAACGACGTGCCACAAAAGCCGTATCTGTTAAAGAGGCATTCGCCGCTGGGTTACCCCCAGTCGCGTGAAAGTCGCTAAACGCAGCCGATTGGTTCACAAATACACCACCATCTAGGTTACAAGAAAGCGCTACTTTTACATCGATTGCCAGCGCTTCTGCAGCCTCTAAAACCTGCGCATCTGTGGAATAGACGCCTAAAGTAATGGCGCCTTTTTCGTTAATCACTTCACGGGCTAAATTCAGGCTATGTTCTGTACTGTCGGTGGCAATGATAAAGGCAATCGGGCCAAAGCGTTCTTCGCTATAAGTCGCCTTATCTTGCGCATCGACCTTTAAAATCAAGGGGGTACGCACACGCGCATTCGCAAACTCTGGATGTTGGCGGCTTTCGCTCGCGAGTACCACCTCACCTAAAGCCGTGCATTGCTCAATACGTTCCGCGGTAGCACATGATTGCACTGCTCCCAAAACAGCACACGCACGGTCATTATCTGCAAGGAATTTACTCGTTGCCGTGGCAAGCGCTTGTGCCACCTCATCAAAGGAAAGCGAACCTTCCGCGGTTTTAATCCCAGTGCGTGGCACATAGATCGCTTGGGTGGTCGTACACATTTGCCCTGAATATAAACTCAAAGTAAAGGCAAGGTTGCGCGCCACAGCTTTCATGTCTTGCACGCTATCAATCACAATACTATTGACGCCGGCTTTTTCAGTGAAGACTTGGGCTTGACGTGCGTTTTCTTCTAGCCAATCCCCAAAAGCCGTAGAACCGGTAAAGTCAATCAACTTGACAGCAGGATCTAAAGCGAGCGTTTTGGTTATCGGCGCTTGACTGGAATCCGCCGCCATAGAGACCAAGGCAGGATCAAAACCCGCTTCTTCTAACACTTGTTGAGCAATCTTCACCGAAATCGCCACAGGCAAGACCGCACCTGGATGAGGTTTCACAATCACAGGGTTACCTGTGACTAAGCTGGCAAAAAGCCCTGGATAAGTATTCCAAGTGGGGAAGGTGGAACAAGCAATCACTAAACTAATCCCACGCGGTACAATATGGAAACGCTTGTGCATGACTAGAGGCGGGTTTTTCCCTTGTGGCTTGGTCCAAGTCGCATTTTCAGGGACTTTTTTCATTTCTGCATAGGCATAAGCGACCGCTTCCAAACCACGATCTTGTGCATGAGGGCCACCCGCTTGGAAAGCCATCATAAAGGCTTGTCCTGTGGTGTGCATCACCGCATGGGCAATTTCAAAGCTGCGTTGATTTAAACGCTGCAAAATCTCCATACACACCCCAGCACGTGCATCCACACCTGCATCCCGCCATGCAGGTAAAGCCGCTTGCATCCGCGCAATCAAGGCTTGCGGATCAGGTTGTGGGTAACGGATATTGAGCTCGATACCATAGGGAGAAGCTTCCTCGCCTACGTCTGCAACCTCTGGTACACCAGCAAGTTCAAAACGGGCGTTTAAATAACTTTCGAAAGCCGCCTTGCCTTCTGCTTCTGCATTTTCTCCATAGATCCGCTTACTGGGCATCTCTGAATAGGGCGTCCAATAATCACGTGTTTGAATCGCCTCTAAAGCTTGCTGCAATGTGGCTTGGTGGGTTGCAAATAGCGCTTGCGCATCACTCATAGGAAGATCTCTCCTGCTGGGTACATTTTATTGATTTTGTTATCACTTGTTGGCTAACTGATCGTCAAACATCACCAGAGCAACAAGGTAGGACACCTTGGCAAAGGTAAACATAGCTAAAGACAATATCAAATTTTTTGTAACACTTTAAATTAACTCAACTGCACCTGCATGCATTGAAACTTTGATTTTCACTATAAACCCGACAGTCAATCTTTGCTAGCTATCTAGGTCATACAAATAATTTTTTTGCTTTTGCCTATGCGGCTTTTTGCCACATGCGATACATAAAGTCTTTTCTTATGTATTGATCTGTATCCCTTTTTAGATATACTGATTTAGCGCAATTTTTGCTATGCGCTTCACACGCATTGAAAGATTTGCACTCAAGCTAAGCCAATGGGCTTGGCCCACAAGAATAACAAAGTGATGCTAGAGGCTAATTTAGCCTGTGGGGAGTCTATGCCAAATTACCTTCTGCTTGATGGCCCAGAGGCTGGCGTGCTCACGCTAACCTTGCACCGGCCAGAGGCTCTTAATGCCCTCAATACCGCTTTACTAGGCGAACTCGCGGATATTCTCGATCAAAGTGCGCAAGATGACCGTATTGCTGCTGTGGTGATCACAGGCAGCCAACGCGCTTTTGCTGCCGGCGCAGATATCAAGGAAATGGCAACCTTGGATGCTGTGGGTGTCCTGCAAGATCCACGTGTTGGTTACTGGAAGCGCATCAGTCAATTTCCTAAACCTATCATTGCCGCAGTCAATGGATTTGCCCTTGGTGGTGGCTGCGAGCTCGCCATGCATGCGGATATTCTGATTGCCGGCCACCAAGCCCAATTTGGGCAACCAGAAATTAACCTCGGCATCATTCCAGGAGCTGGTGGTACGCAACGTTTACTTAGAGCTGTCGGTAAAAGTACTGCGATGCAGATGGTCCTCACTGGAGAGCCCATCAGTGCGCAACGTGCGTATGAAGCCGGCTTAATTTCTGAAATCACCCAAGCTGAGCTCACCTTAGAACGTGCGCAAAGCATCGCGCGGACCATCGCCCGCAAAGCGCCTTTAGCCGTACAACAAGCGAAAGACGTCCTCCTCAAAGCCTTGGATATGGATTTAGCCACTGGCCTGCAATACGAGCGCAAAGCCTTTACCTTATTGGCAGCCACCCAAGACCGCAATGAAGGCATTCAAGCCTTTATGGAAAAACGCCAACCCCTTTATAAAGGATGCTAGTGCTATGACTTATACCTGTATTGAATACACAGTTAACGCGGGTGTGGCTGTCCTGACGCTGAACCGTCCGGCCAATCTCAACAGCTTTAATGCCGACATGCACGCCGAAGTCAAAGATGCCCTAAAAGCCGCACGCAAAGATTCCCAAGTGCGTTGTCTCGTGATCACAGGTGCAGGCCGTGGTTTTTGCGCAGGGCAGGACTTATCCGATCGTAATGTCGCACCAGATGCACAAGCACCGGATTTAGGGGCTTCGATTGAGAAAAACTACAACCCCTTAATGCGTATGCTACGTGATCTGCCGATGCCTGTGATCTGCGCGGTCAATGGCGTGGCGGCAGGGGCAGGGGCCAACATTGCCCTTGCTTGCGACCTTGTATATGCCGCACGCTCAGCCAGTTTTATTCAAGCCTTCTGCAAAATTGGCTTAATTCCTGATTCTGGTGGTACTTGGACTTTACCACGTTTGGTTGGTCAAGCCCGTGCCACCGCGTTAGCCATGTTAGGCGATAAAATCAGCGCCGAACAAGCCCAACAATGGGGCATGATTTGGCAGGTGGTCGAGGATGACGCCCTGATGGATACC
This sequence comes from Allopseudospirillum japonicum, assembly GCF_900108915.1. GTDB lineage: Bacteria > Pseudomonadota > Gammaproteobacteria > Pseudomonadales > Halomonadaceae > Pseudospirillum > Pseudospirillum japonicum. The sequence goes on along the minus strand of NZ_FNYH01000008.1, from coordinate 20,059 downwards.
GTGCTTGAGAAAGCCCGCTTCTTGGCAACCCAACCCACCCAAGGACTGGCGCTAATTAAACGTGCCCTCAATGCCAGTGCGACCAATACGTTCGATCAGCAATTGGATTTAGAACGTGATTTGCAGCGTTTAGCAGGACGCACCCAAGATTATCGCGAAGGGGTGGCCGCTTTTATGGAAAAACGCCAGCCAGAATTTAGCGGCCGCTAAGACAAGGAGCACATAATGCATAAAATTCCCACGGAATTATTAGACGCCCAAGGCGCACTCACACCAGAGGCCGTCATTGGTGTGGTTGGTGCAGGCGCTATGGGGGCGGGGATTACCCAAGTCGCTGCGGCGTATGGGCATCAGGTGTTACTGTATGATGCCGCCGAAGGCGCTGCCCAACAAGGTATCGACAAAACCGCGCAAGGATTGAGCAAACTCGTTGCCAAAGGCAAGCTCAGCCAAGCCGATGCCGATCAACTTTGTGGACGTATACAAGCGGTCAACACCTTAGCAGATTTTGCGCCAGTCGATTTGGTGATTGAAGCTATCGTAGAAAACCTAGAGATTAAACAAAAAGTCTTTGCCGAGCTTGAAAGTCTTTGCCGTCCACATACTTTACTGACTTCAAATACCTCTTCGATTTCGATTACCTCAATTGCTGCTCCTTTAGCCCAGCCACAACGTTTTGCCGGACTGCACTTTTTTAACCCAGCCCCCATTATGAAACTGGTGGAAGTGATTTCTGGTTTAGCAACCGCACCTGAGGTTGCCCAATGCTTGTACGCCACCGCCAAAGCTTGGGGCAAACAAAGCGTCTATGCTAGCTCCACCCCAGGTTTTATTGTGAATCGGGTCGCACGCCCTTTTTACGCGGAAAGCTTACGCCTATTAGAGGAAGGGGCTGCCTCTGTGGCAACCCTTGATGCACTGATGCGTGATGCCGGTGGGTTTCGCATGGGACCTTTCGAATTGATGGATCTGATTGGGCATGATGTGAATTATGCGGTGACCAGCTCCGTTTTCAGTGCCTACTATCAAGATCCGCGCTTTAAACCCTCGTTAATTCAAAAAGCTTTAGTGGAAGGTGGACGTCTAGGGCGCAAAAGCGGTCAAGGTTTTTATGCTTACACAGAAACCGCCGGCGCCCTTGTACATGCACAGGCGAAGCAAGCTGTGAACTATGCCACTGCAGCACCGGCTCCCAGCGAGATTTTGCTTGAGGGCAATTTAGGACCTGCACAGGCTTTGATTACACGTAGCCAAGCCGCTGGTATTCCAATGCATCAACGCGCTAACGCAGGACGTACGCAAGATGGTCTTTTACGTATTGGTGATGCCTGTGTGGCTCTGACCGATGGACGTATGGCCAGTGAACGCGCCGTCGTAGAAGGCATCAGTCAATTGGTGGTATTGGATTTAGCCTTGGATTATGCCAAGACCACGCACTTAGCCATTGCTGCGGCGGATTCCACCTCAGAAACGGCTGTAACCCAAGTCGTGGGTTGGTTACAAGCCTTGGGAATTCAAGTGTCCGTGATGGAAGACACGCCGGCCCTTGTGGTGATGCGGACGCTCGCCATGTTAGCCAATGAGGCTGCAGATGCTGTCTTACAAGGGGTTTGTAACCCACAAGATGCCGACATCGCCATGCAAAATGGGGTGAATTATCCCCGTGGTCCTCTCGCTTGGGCCCAGGAGGTCGGGTTAGCACGTATTTATCAAGTCTTAGCCCATCTGCAAGCCAGTTATGCAGAAGATAGATACCGCCCAGCCCTATTACTACGTCGTAAAGCTTATAGCGGAGGCGTATTCTATGAATAAGGTCCCTCAAGATCCACAAGCCTTAGCCCAAGCTTGTGCACAAGCCATGTTCGCGCGCGATCAGGCGAGCCAAACCCTAGGGATGCAGATCGTAAAAATTGCCCCTGGGTTTGCACGTTTGCAAATGTCTGTCAGCGACACCATGATTCAAGGCCATCAAAGTTGCCACGGCGGCTATATCTTTGCCTTGGCAGATTCAACCTTTGCCTTTGCTTGCAATACTTACAATGTGGTCACTGTTGCCTCTGGATGCAGTATTGAGTATATCGCACCGGCCAAACTTGGCGATGTGCTCACAGCCACGGCAGAGGAAAAAGCCCGTAAAGGACGCACAGGCACTTATGATGTGCGTATTGAAAACCAAAACGGGCAACTGATCGCCCTTTTCCGTGGTAAATCCTACAGTGTGCGCGGAACTTTATTAGCAGAGGAGACCCCCGCATGAAAGATGCCCTCATTATTGATGCCATTCGTACCCCCATTGGTCGTTATGCTGGGGCTTTAGCAAGTGTCCGTGCAGATGATTTGGGCGCAGTCCCTCTAAAAGCCTTAATGGAACGCCACCCCAACTTAGATTGGACCCAAGTCGATGATGTGATTTATGGCTGTGCCAACCAAGCAGGAGAAGATAACCGCAATGTCGCGCGTATGTCCTCTTTATTGGCAGGCTTACCTGTGACTTTACCGGGCACCACCATTAACCGCTTATGTGGTTCAGGAATGGATGCTGTTGGCTTAGCTGCACGTTCTATCAAAGCCGGCGAAACCCGTTTAATGCTGGCAGGCGGCGTAGAATCCATGTCGCGGGCGCCGTTTGTGATGGGCAAAGCAGAAAGTGCCTTTACACGCAATGCGGAAATTTACGATACCACCATTGGCTGGCGCTTTATTAACCGCTTGATGAAGCAGGCCTTTGGCGTGGATTCAATGCCAGAAACCGCGGAAAACGTTGCCGAAGATTTCAATATCTCCCGTGCGGATCAAGATGCCTTTGCTTTACGTAGCCAACAAAGAACCGCAACTGCGCAAGCCAATGGCAAGCTTGCCCAAGAAATCATTCCTGTGGTCATTCCGCAGCGTAAAGGCGAACCCAAGATCATCAGCCAAGATGAGCACCCACGCGCAGAAACGACTTTAGAGATTCTTGCCAAACTGCCAACGCCTTTCCGGGCCGGTGGTAGTGTCACTGCAGGTAATGCCTCAGGCGTCAATGACGGTGCTTGTGCCCTCTTACTTGCGAACCCAGAAGCTGCTCAACAATTCGGTCTCAGGGCACGCGCGCGCGTTTTAGGCATGGCCACCGCGGGGGTTGAGCCAAGGATTATGGGCTTTGGTCCTGCACCTGCAGCACGTAAGGTTTTGGCACAAACCGGCCTCAGCATTGAGCAAATGGATGTGATTGAGCTTAACGAAGCCTTTGCTGCGCAAGCGCTAGCTGTGATGCGGGATTTGGGGCTGGCTGACGATGCGGCCCACGTCAATCCCAATGGTGGTGCCATTGCTTTAGGGCATCCTTTGGGCATGAGTGGCGCGCGTTTGATCACTACCGCCTTGCATGAGCTAGAACGTACCGGCGGGCGCTACGCTTTGTGCATGATGTGTATTGGTGTGGGTCAAGGGATTGCGACTGTCATCGAACGTTTATAAACCACTTGCTAGCAAGCATCCAAGGTACAGCCACACAAAAGAGATTAAAAATGGGCGGCCTTGGTGATGCATCTTAAGAGTGCGCTGCACGCGCCTCCCTAAGATACGGCTAATAACAATAAAAGATTTTGGGAGATATTTTATGAGTAGCTTGATTCATCCTTTATCCAAGCTTGATGCGATCGAAACCGCTAGCCTTGATCAATTACGCGCATTGCAACTAGAACGTATGCGCTGGAGCCTAGCTCATGCCTATCATAATGTGCCTTTTTACCGTAAAACCTTTAATGATATGGGCATTCATCCCTATGACTTGCGCAGCTTAGAGGATTTAGCGAAATTTCCCTTTACAGTCAAAAATGATCTGCGTGATAACTACCCTTTCGGTATGTTTGCTGTGCCTATGCGCGATATCGTGCGGGTCCATGCCTCCAGTGGTACCACAGGGAAACCCACGGTTGTTGGCTATACTCAAACGGATATTGATCACTGGGCGCATGTGGTCGCTCGCTCGATTCGTGCGGCTGGTGGGCATCCGGGAGATATAGTACATATTGCCTATGGCTATGGTCTTTTTACCGGCGGTCTCGGGGCACATTATGGTGCTGAGCGTCTTGGTTGTACTGTGATTCCTATGTCGGGAGGACAAACCGAGAAACAAGTGCAACTGATCCGTGACTTTAATCCGGATATCATTATGGTCACGCCCTCTTATATGCTCAATATTGCAGATGAGATGGACCGCCAAGGCATTGATCCACGTTCGATCAATTTACGTATTGGGATTTTTGGTGCCGAACCTTGGACAGGGACCATGCGCCAAGAATTAGAACAACGCCTTGGCATTGATGCGATGGATATTTATGGGCTTTCTGAAGTTATGGGCCCTGGCGTCGGCATGGAATGTGTCGAAACCAAAGATGGTCCCACCATTTGGGAAGATCATTTCTATCCAGAAATTATTGATCCAAATACAGGAGAAGTTTTGCCCGACGGTGAGTATGGCGAGCTGGTGTTCACTTCTTTAACGAAGGAAGCCTTCCCTATTATTCGCTATCGTACCCGTGATTTAACACGCTTGTTACCTGGTACTGCGCGGCCCATGCGGCGTATTGATAAAATCACCGGCCGTAGTGATGATATGTTAATCATTCGTGGCGTGAACGTCTTCCCTACGCAAATCGAAGAAATCATTTTAAAAATGGCGCCGCTTTCTCCACATTATGAAATTCAAGTCGACCGCGACGGTCACCTCGATACCATGTTGGTGCGTGTGGAGCTTAAGCCTGATGCAACGCATTTAGAAACCGACAATCAACAAGCAATCGGCAAGGAATTACAACACCACATCAAATCCTTTATTGGGATTAGCACCCAAGTCGAGGTCAAAGCACCCGGCAGTTTAGCGCGCTCGGAAGGCAAGGCAAAACGCGTGACCGACTTGCGTCCTAAATAAGACTTTTACCCTTTGCTGGCTCCTCATCAAAGTAGGAGTCAGCACGATGTGTCTGCCTCAGTGTTGCTCATTTCAGGTTGCCAAATCACTACCTGATTACGTCCTTGGGCTTTTGCCTGATATAAAGCTTGGTCCGCATGGTTGAGCATTTTGTTGTAATCTAAAGCGCCTTCGCGTGAGGCTAAACCAAAACTCGCTGTCATCTGTAAGCCTTCTGCCAAAGCACTATAATTTTGGCCTTCTATTAATTTACGCAAGTGTTCGCACTCTGCATAAGCGGTTTCTAACGAGCGTTCTGGCAAAATCAGCGTAAATTCTTCCCCGCCCCAACGCGCGACTTTGCAATCTGTCGGCAAGTGCGTATTCAAAATTTTTGCTAGGGCACAAATCGCTTGATCTCCCACCAAATGTGACCAAGTATCATTAATTCGCTTAAAATGATCTATATCCAAAATCGCCAAACATAAGGGGCGATTTGCTTGCTGCGCATGATAAAACGTCTTAGCTAACCAAGCATCGAGCGCACGTCGATTCGCTAAGCCAGTTAACTGATCCTCATTGGCCTGACGTGCCAAGACACTGGCTTGCTGCTGTAATTCGTAGGTTTTTTGATCTACCAAGGCTGAAAGATGTTGTTCGTTACGCTTTAAATGCCAAGTACGCCAACGCATCAAACCAAGCACAAGCGCTAAACTTGCACCGGCCATTAAGGCTTTAAATTCCATACGTTCCCATACCAGCGGCTGGATAGAAAACACTAAATGTGTGCTAGGGCCATCCCATTGACCATAAGGATAACGTGCTTGCACTTCAAAGCGATAATCTCCCGGTGGCAAATTGGTATATTCAACAAGGGCTTGATGATCACGGACAATCCAATCAGAACTAAAACCCAGCAAGCGCGTACGATATTCAATACGATGCGGCATCACATAGCCCAAACCGGCATAAGTAATGGCTAGCCTTTGTATTCCTGCAGGTAATTTGATTTTTTGTGTTGGTACAAGAGGATAAGTATGTCCATCTATTTGCAAGTTTTCTAATACGACAGGTGGATAATACAAGCCTGCTTCTTGTAAATCTTGCGGCTGCACTTTAACCGCCCCGCGAGCACTGGCAATCCAGACACGTCCTTGATGATCGACAGTCGCTGCGGGGTTTGAGCCACCGTTTGCTTGTGCACTCAGCATACCGTCGCTTTCGCCATAATGTTCAAACTGAATACGTGAACTTAAGCCATCGGCAATCGCATGGGCCTCTTGTTGTTGAATACGCAAAACCCCCCGATTGCTCGTCAGCCAGAATCCACCTTGGCTATCTGCCACCACTTGGAATAATTTATCCACTGGCAAACCATGACGGCGAGCAACCAAAGCCAGATGACTATCCGAATAACGATAACGGATCAAACCTCTGTCGGTTGTCATCCACATAAAGCCTGGCTGTTGATAAAAACCAAACGCATATTCAGCTTGATCTAAGGGCGTTAAGTTAAGATGTGTTAGCTCGCCAGGCAAGCCTTGCTGTAAGTGTGCTGGGGTTTCTTGGTGTGCTTGTGGCGTTAAATAACTGACGCCCTCCCCTGTACCTATCCAGATACGGCCTTGTTCATCTTCTGCCAACCCAATAATAAAATCTGCCGGCAAGCCTTGTGCCTGCGTATAGGTGTATACTTGTTGACGCTGTGGATACCAAAGGTTCAAGCCAGACGCTGTACCTATCCAAATTCGGCCTTGACTGTCTTCTAAAATCGCGCGGACTTCATTACTACTTAGACCTGTTTGTCGATTTAATACAGGTTCTAAGTGTTCACCGACAACTTTTAGCAAGCCTTGTGTGTAGGTGCCAACCCAAAGATACTGCTGAGGTGATACCGCTAAACTCAGTACGGATAAAGGCGTCTGCTGATGACTTTCAGTGGCAAGCGCTAACGTCGTTAACGCACCTTGCGCACTATACCGATTTAATCCTGTGCTACTGCCAATCCAGACGCTTTGATCTTGTGGATGACTGAGCAGGGTGCGCACATAGTAACCGGCTAGGCCATGCCGAGGGGTCCAAGAGACAAAAGGCGCTGCCCGCAAGCGAAATAAACCACCATTGGTACCAATCCAAATACTGCCTTCTTGGTCTTCGAGTAGGGACAAAATGCGGTTATTCGGCAAACCTGCGGATGCATCTAACTTTTCTAAGACTTGCCAATCAGGACTACCTAATCGATAGAGACCGTGATTTAAAGTCCCCAGCCAAAGATGCTGATGTGAGTCTAGCATTAAAGCAGTGACGGCTTCTTGTGCCAGTTGTGGATGTACTAACTTAAGCGCTAAAGTATGTAAATCGAGCTGCCACAAGCCTTGCTCATGCCCGATCAAAAGTTGATTTTTTGTTTTTAATAACTGCAGGGTGAAAACTCGTCCTGGTGGCAAACCAAGGCGCAGACTCATCGCTTGGCTTTGCCGATTTACCGGATCAATCTGATACAAGCCCTCATCGGTGGCAGCCCATAAATCGCCTGCTTGATCTTGCACGAGATAATAAGCGCTTAGATCCTTGAGCACGGCCTGATCTTGCGCATTCGTATGCAAGCTAGCCGCTGGTCTTTGATACACCCCCATTCCTTCGATAGCAAACCATAAATCACCTTCATCGGCCCATAAAAGATGATTAATCATACCTGCTGCTTGTGGATAAGGATGCCATTGATCTTGATACCAAGAGCTCATACCACCACGCGATCCTGCGACCCATAGACGACCTTCATCATCTGTAACAAGAGCACGCAAGCCGGAATCAGGTAAGTGGGTTTCTTGTCCTCGGGTATAAATACGAAATGCGTGACCGTTATAACGTGCCGCACCTTCCCAAGTGGCAAACCACAGATACCCTTCTGGCGTCTGTGCCATGCTATTAATGCTGTTATGCGGGAGACCATCACGAGTTGACCAAGTTTCAGCGAAATAATCACGTAAGGGAATTTTTTGCGGATCGGTTGCTTGAGTACTAGCGACCGCCGTCAAACCAGCGCTGAAACTCAGCAAAATCAAGCTTAAATAGCACTGCAAGTGAGTAAGCAGACTGGTTGGACGCATACACAAATTCCGAAAAATAAATTTGCAAAACTGACACCATCAAGGCCGCTTTTCCAGTGTCTTTATCCCTAATGACCAGCGGGCTTGCTCCTCCTTATTCAGTGCCATGCACTTTCAGCCCCCGTGATTTTTTAACAAGCTAGCGAGCCTGACAGCCATTGCCTTTTGGCAACTCGTTTAAAGTCGCCACTACCACATCAATTTAGACTGTGATAGTGACGTCCTCGGTTTGGCTTACTTGCGGTTATTTTTTTCTAATAACCATTGTAATTTTTGCTGCATCCGTGCTTGTGGATCTTGCACATCTTGTAACTGAGGCTCGGCGTTGGCCTCAGCCACTTGTGTTACTTTTGTTTGTGGTTGAGATGCTGCTGTTTTTTTCACAGGTACCTTTTTAGCCTTAAAGCGACGCGGATGACTTTTAGGCTTTTCGTGCTTGACATCACCTGTCGTTTCTTGCTGTGCTTTACGCGCGGCTTGACGCTCTAAGTACTTTTGTTTGCGCTGTGCCAGCTTTTGCTGTGCATATTCCACCTCATCGGCTTGGATGCTTTCTTGCGTAGGCTGTCCTTGGCTATCAATACGCACTGCGCCTAGCTCAAAGGTACGCAAATAAGTATTTAAGTTAACATAAATACTTAAAACGCGTCTGGCTTGGCGATCACTGAGACCTTCTAACTGGGCAAACTCTTTGTGAATCCCTTTTTTTAAAGGTTTGGGTTCGCGTGGGTTAAAAATCTGCGGATATTTTTGATACCAGTGTTGCAATATTTCATGCGGACTAGGCGCCGGCGCGTCTGCTGCCTGAGCCGTATCAGTATCTTCTAAAGGTGCCTTATCCTCTAAAGGCTGAGTATCTAGGGCCTGTTCACTCATAACGATCTTGGTTTGCTCTACTAAGTCAGATGCGGATACCGCAGGGGTGGAAAAAGGGATCGGCGAAGCGGGCGTATGCAACTGAGCCGACCCTGGCTGAAGTTTGGCAACACGAATTAATTTCAACAAAGCGGCTGCAGAATGGGATAAGGGTAGCTGAGTCGCCGCCAGCACGCCTTGTCGAAATTCCTGCAGCGCCTGCACTGTCGCTTGATGGGTTTGCAAGCTATTTTGATGCAGGGTTAAAAGCTGCTGATACTGAACTTGCAGCTGTGTATATTCTTGGTTTTGTTGGTGAACTAGGGTTTCTAGCGCGTGCACACGTTGACGCAGTTGTTGCAATTGTTCAAGACTGGTTTGTGTCTTGTGCTGCAACTCTTGCCATAAAGCCTCTACACTGGCTTGCCGTGCCAAAACGCTTTGGCCCAATGGCCAAAATTTAAACCCTTTCATGCTTGGTTACTCGCTCGCTTGCGTCACCGCTTCCAGTACACAAAAACGGTATCCAGGCAAGGGATCTTGCGGTGGACGCTTGATCTCACTGATCATTTGCCATTGTTGTGAATCAAATTGCGGGAAATACGCATCTCCACCGGTCACTTCGACCTCGACTTGCGTCAAATAGAGACGTTGTGCCGCAGCAAGCGTTTGTGCATAAATTTGTGCGCCACCTATCACCATAATCTCCTCTGTGCCATCAATATGTGCAATATGTTGCGCCATACGTAAGGCTTCTTGTGGGCTAGATGCCACTTTGACACCCTCAGCTTTAAAATGCGGGTTTGCTGTGACCACAAGATTACAGCGTCCAGGCAAAGGACGCCCTATCGATTCGAAGGTTTTGCGTCCCATAATAATAGGTTTACCCAAGGTAATCCGCTTAAAATATTGCAAATCCTCAGGCAAATACCAAGGAAGGCGATTATCAACCCCAATCACACCTGCGCGGTCACAGGCAGCAATTAAGGCAATTCTGGCTGGCGTTGTCATACAGTAAGCTACTTTTTTCTCAAGACACCACGCCTAAACAGCAATGGGCGCAGCAATGTGTGGATGAGGATCATAACCTAGGATAGCAAAGTCCTCGAAACGGTAATCATAGAGACTTTCAGGTCGACGTAATATCTTTAATTCAGGTAGAGGTTTCGGGGTACGCGTCAATTGCTTTTGTACTTGCGCATCATGGTTTAAGTATAAATGCGAATCCCCAGTCGTTAGGATAATTTCGTGCGCGATTAGATCCGTTTGTTGGGCCAACATATGGGTTAATAGAGCAAGGCTGGCAATATTGTAAGGCAGACCTAAGAAAGTATCTGAGCTGCGCAGGTAAAGCTGGGCACTGAGATGACCTTCAGCCACATAAAATTGATACAACAAATGACAAGGTGGTAATGCCATTTTGCCGCGTTTGACATTCTCTTGCGGGGAAAGACCTTCATCTGGTAAATCTGCAGGGTTCCACCCATGGAATAAAATACGACGGCTCTCTGGATTATGTTTGAGGGCATGCACGACTGCATCAATTTGATTGAGATGCTCGCCGTCAGCGGTGGGCCATGCGGTCCATTGCTTGCCATAAATCGGCCCAAGATCCCCAGTTTCCGTCGCCCATTCGTTCCAAATATTAACGCCTTGGGCTTGCAGTGTTTTCACATTTGTATCACCACTTAAAAACCACAAAAGCTCACAGACAATGCTTTTAAAGTGCAATTTTTTAGTGGTCAGCAAAGGAAAACCGGTGCGCAAGTCATGGCGGATTTGCCGCCCGAAGACAGAACGTGTACCTACGCCGGTGCGATCGGATTTCACCAGGCCTTGGGTATAAATATCTTGCATTAAATCTAGGTAGGTTTGCATGGTCTTAGCATCTGTACTTTATGTGGAAGATAGGCGCTGTTTAACGACGATAAGCTTGCTGTAACAACCAAGCGCCAACTAGAAACATCGGCAAGGTGAGTATTTGCCCCATACTCAACCCCATCATTAACAAGCCTAAATGCGCATCGGGTTGACGTGCAAATTCTGCAACAAAGCGCGCACTGGCATAACCAAGGAGAAAGACCCCAGAAACCGCCCCTGCAGGCCGAGGATGGCTTTGATACCAATGTAAAAGTACAAACAACCCGAGACCTTCTAAAGTCGCTTGATACAATTGGGATGGATGACGTGCTAACGCATCCACATGTGGAAACACCATACCCCAAGGTAAATCCGTTGGTCGCCCCCACAATTCACCGCCGATAAAGTTACCAATACGCCCTGCTCCCAGACCAATAGGCACTAAAGGTGCGATAAAATCACTTAAGCGCCAAAAAGGGTGTTGCAACCCAGAATGTTGTGCAGCAGATAGCGTATAACGGCGTACGAAGAGCAATAACGCTAGTAAGACTCCGAGTAAACCACCATGAAAAGACATGCCGCCTTCCCAGACCTTAAAAATCCACAAAGGCTCTGCAAGTACACGGTCAAAATGGTAAAAGAGCGCATAACCAAAACGTCCACCTAAAACCACACCCAAAGCGGCGTAGAAAATTAAATCTTGGATTTGCTCCCCTGTTAATCCTAAAGCGGCACGGCGCCGATGTGCTAACGCCCACACAGCGGCAAAACTTACGACATACATAAGCCCATACCAGTGGATACTTAAGGGGCCTAGTTGCAAAGCAATAGGATCAATCTCTGGATACACCCACATACACTAGCCTGCTTCCAAGTCGGTTAGCCATTGAGGATCAAAGGTATCCAAGTGACTATAATCTAAACCCAAACTTTCTAATTGTTCTTTGAGCGCTTGTATATCGGCTAAGAGTTCCACTTGGTGATGCGGATTATCTTCTAAATGATAAATCTGCTTTAACCCTTGATAATAAAAATATAAACACTGTAGCGCCCTTGGCTGATTGGCTTGCGCAGCGGCTTTGATTTGCGGCATCCGGTTGCTGATTTGATTGAGGGTCTTTTTTAGTGCCCATGCGTACTGGATTTCTGCCATATAAGGATGTTTGCGGTTGAGGCTGACAAGCAAACTGGTCAATCCCAGTCCTAAAAGCACACCTGTTAGGTTAAGATAGAAATTCCCACCTTGAGAACTCCCCCAAAAGTACACCAAACTGCTAGAAAACAGCATACCTAAAAACGCAAAGACCAGCGCAAACAGCCAAGCAAGACGGCGGGAGCGTTGCCGATACACTTGTGCATCTAGGGATTGAAGTTGCATAGCCGAAGATATCCTGCACAGTCAAAATAAAGGGCGCATCATACCATTTTTAAATCTAAAAGTACCCAAAACGCCCCTGGTTCACTAGGGGCGTAAATTGGCCAAAAACACCAAGTATCAACAAGCCATTGAAAACCTATGTGGATTAGGCACAAACCGACTGGAAATGCCGCGCTTGCTCAAGCTCACGTTGAATTTGCAAAATCAGATGCTGCGTACTGGCCCAGTCTAAACAAGGGTCCGTGATGGATTGTCCATACACGCAAGCACTCGCCTGTTGTCCACCAACGAGAAAGCTTTCTAACATCAAGCCAACGACAGGTAATTGTGCACTTAAGGTACTGGCAAGCACATCCAAGGCAATCTCTGGCTGTAAATCGGCGCGCTTGCCACTGTTGGCATGGTTGCAATCAACTAACATAGGCACCTGGCGCCCTGTGAGACTCTGACTCAAATGGGTATAGGCTTGCAGGTGTTGATGCGAATAATTTGGCCCTTGATGACCACCACGCAGTACCAAGTGTGTATCCAAATTACCTGCGGTTTGCTCACGGACCAACTGGCCTTGGGCATTGATCGTCAACCTATGGTGGGCGCGTGCAGCCGCTTGCATCCCTTGAATCGCAATTTGAATTTGTCCATCTGTGGTGTTTTTAAAACCCACCGGATAAGGCAAGGCACTGGCAATTTCTCTATGAGTTTGCGATTCACTGGTGCGTGCACCAATCGCTCCCCAACTCACTAAATCAGCCATATAAGGCACGACCAAAGGGCTTAAAACCTCAGTCGCTACCGCAAGGCCTAAACGCGCACAAGCACGCATAAGTTGGCGGCTCAGGTAAAGACCTTGCTGAAGATCGTCACTTTCATCTAAATGGGGATCATAAGCCAAGCCTTTCCAACCCAAGTGCGTGCGGGGTTTTTCAATATAAACACGCATCACTAATTTAAGCTGGGAGGCGCATTGTGCTTGCAAATCCGCTAAGGCATGGGCGTATTCTAAACTGGCGTCCACATCATGCACGGAACAGGGGCCGACAATCAGCAACCAGCGTTTATCTTCTTGATGTAAAATACGGCGGATTTGTGCTCTATGGGCTTGAATACTGGCACTTAAGGAGGCATCAACTGGCAGTTGACGAATAAGATCTGCAGGCGAGATGACCGCTTGGGTTAACATAAAAAACGACTCTATCACGAGGCGTTGACATCTTTAATGAGAAATCACCGACGTCGAACGCGAACACAAAGTAAAGGCACACTGGCCGCCAATCTACAAGTATTTAGGGTAAATAAATGACTAAATCGCCACTGGATAGGCCAAGCATAATAAGTTGCATAAGGCATGAGATTTCCCTCTTTGCGTCAAATAGGTTGTGTCAAATAATAAGTAGAGACCAACAAAAGCAGATGCCCGCTAGACACCTGCTATACACATCAGCTTAACAATTTTGGCGATTTGCTAACAGGGCATTTAAGATATCACGCCGCGTGATAATTCCCACCAGCTTTTTACCTTCAACGACAGGATAGACTTTCGGTTTATCACCACTCATCATTTCTGCTACTTCAATAATACTATCACTGGGTTTCACTGAAACAACCTGGGTTTGCATAACCGTGCCTATCTTGGCTGCACTATCACAGTGATAAGAGCTTTGTAATAACTGACGTAACAGATCATGCTCAGAAACAAACCCAATCAATTCACCCTGCGCATTGGTGACAGGCGCACCAGGCAAACGATGCTCACGTAAGGCTTTGGCTGCTTGCGCAATATCTTGGGTTTCTAGAATATGGTAAGTGTCATGTGACATATAATCCGTCACTTGAATTTTGTGAAGTGCTTGCATAGGCCCAACTCCTTTTTTGTCATCATTTTATGAGCGTAGATAAAGATAAGCAGTGTACTTCACTGAAAGGTTATTGCATTCTGAAATACAAATAAACCAGCCTGATCAAAAAAGAAGGAGATCCTCAAGATGCAAGCATTAGCCCAGTTAAAAATTCTTGATTTTAGCACCCTGTTACCGGGTCCTTACGCTAGCATGTTACTGGCGCACATGGGTGCACAAGTGTTACGTGTGCAAGCACCACGGCCGGATATGGTGAAGTTTTTACCGCCACAAATCCAAGGGCAATCCGCGGCTTTCTGGCAGTTAAATGCTTATAAGCAAGAGATCGCCTTGGATCTCAAACAAGCACAAGATGTAGCAAAGGCCAAAAGCCTTATTCAAGAATACGATATTGTGATTGAGCAGTTTCGCCCTGGGGTGATGCAGCGTTTAGGTTTAGATTACGAGACTCTCGCTGCCTTGAATCCAAGGTTGATTTATTGCAGCATCACAGGATACGGGCAAACTGGCCCCTATCGGGAACGCGCCGGCCATGATATTAATTATTTAGCACTGAGTGGGCTCGCTGATTATTCACGTCGGCAAAATCAAGCACCTGTGCCACAAGGGACCCAAATTGCTGATATTGCCGGTGGCTCTCACCATGCGGTGATGAGTATTTTAGCTGCCGTGATTCAACGCCAGAGTACAGGCCAAGGCCAACATCTTGATATTAGTATGACAGATGCCGCCTTTGCCTTAAATGCGATGACAGGCGCAGCAGCCTTAGCAGGAGGGGAAGCGCCTAGTGCGGAGAACGGCTGGCTCAATGGCGGTACTTTTTACGACTATTACGCCACCTCAGATGGGCGTTATATGGCGGTTGGCAGCCTAGAGCCTGTGTTTTTAGCTAAATTACTAGAAACTTTGGCGATTTCCGCCGATTATTTGCCTTTATTTCAAGACTTTGACCCTAAGAGTCAAACACAAGCGAAAGCCTTACTCACACAAGCCTTTCAACAACAAGATTTTGCGTATTGGTGTGCACGTTTTGCACAAGTTGATGCCTGCGTGGAACCCGTATTAACCTTTACAGAAGCCTGTCAGCATCCACAAATACAGGCGCGTGCTTTAATTGATCAAAGATTAGGCTTTCCACAATTAAGCCCGCCTTTTACTTTACAAGATCAGCCAGAGGCAACTACATGAACTTAAAAACTTTAAATCGTGTGTGTTTTACCATCTGTATTTTATGTATTGTCGCTGGCGTCGTGCTCTCGTTAGCGATTATTTGGGGCGAAATAGAAGATGAAATCGTGTGGAAAACTTGGTTAACTTTGGGGATTTTCTTTTTAGGTGCTGCAGCGACTTTAACTGTAAGCCGCTTATTTGGGGAAATTTTAATGAATGAGTCTAAATCAAAAAATCAAGCAAACTCACCGCAAAAAAGTCCAGAATAACCCACCACCAAGGGGGAAAGATCTCTCTTGGTTCTTGATGCTCATGCTTGCAATAAGCTGAGCATTTCTTGGCTATTGTCAATCTACTGCTGATGTGTTTTGGTAGCCGATTCCGTGAGTTCTTGGTGTTTAAATCAACTCAGCGGTTTCTTGCGTAGGCAAGCGTACTTTTTTTGAGGCGTTTGTTTTGCCTTCCATCATCTAATACAAGATCAAATCAACACAAATCGAGGAATCAGATGCCATACCTTATTGGGGTCACTTTACTATGGGCTTTTTCTTTTAGCCTGATTGGGGTTTATTTGGCAGGTCAAGTCGATGCTTACTTTGCGGTGATGCTTAGAGTTTTATTAGCTGCGCTCATTTTTTTACCCTTTTTACGTTGGCGCACACTCAGCAAACCGCTTATTTATCCTTTAATGGGGATAGGAGCTATACAATTAGGCATCATGTATATCTGCTTTTATCATTCTTTTTTATATTTAAGCGTTGCAGAAGTGTTGCTCTTTACTATTTTTACCCCCTTATATATCACACTAATTTATGATGGTTTAAAAGGGCGCTTCACCCCTTGGTACTTAGTGACGGCTGCGATTGCAGTTTTAGGGGCCTTAGTGATTCGCTATCAGAATATTAGCGAAGGTTTTTTGATTGGTTTTCTTTTAGTGCAAGCCGCTAATCTTTGCTTTGCTATTGGTCAAGTCGCTTATAAATACTTATTAGAAAAGCAAAACAACCCAATTCAGCAAGCGTCTATTTTTGGCTTCTTTTATTTAGGGGCTTTATGTATTGCTGTGCCCGCTTTCTTAATTTGGGGCAATCTGGACAAACTCCCCAGCACCAGTACCCATTGGGGTATTTTGCTTTGGTTGGGTGTGGTCGCTTCTGGGATCGGTTATTTTCTATGGAATAAAGGCGCTTGCTTGGTGGATGCGGGGGCACTAGCCATTATGAATAATGCCCTAGTGCCGGCAGGTCTGCTGGTCAATGTGCTGATTTGGAATAAGGAGGCGGATTTAACCCGCTTATCCTTAGGAGGCGCTTTAATTCTTGGTTCCTTAATCATCAATGAATATTGGGTCAAACCCAGAGTTGAGCTACACAGGGGACACCTGGAAGCGCGCCACTGAATCTGCTAAACGCAATGCCATTGCTTGCAATTCTTGATTGCGCTCCGCCACTTCACGCAGGCGCGCTACATTAGTATGCGCGACCTCACTAATGGCTTGAGTGCTCAAATTCACCTCATGCGCAATTTGGCTTTGTTGCTCTGCAGTCGCCGCCATCTGGGTACTTTGACTGCTAATCGCCTGTACCTGGGTGGCAATTCTTTTAAAAGTCTCGCCAGATTGCTGGACTGCAAGCACGCTGAGATTCGCTTGCTCCAAACTGGCTTGCACTTCTTGGACTGATTGCCCTACTTTTGCACGCAGTGTGTGAATCGTTTGATAAATATGCTGCGTGTTATCACGTGTTTTACGTGATAAGGCACGGACTTCATCTGCCACCACCGCAAACCCGCGTCCGGCTTCTCCCGCACGTGCCGCCTCAATCGCCGCATTTAATGCCAGTAAATTGGTTTGTTCAGACACTTCATCAATCGTACTTAAGATACTAGAAATCGCTTGGGTATCGGTTTCTACTTGTTGCACCACTTGCGTCACTTGCTCAATCTGTGCTGCCAAATTTTGAATATGCACTAGAGTACGTTCTGCTTCTTGCTCACCTGTGTGCGCATCTTGTGCGGCGCTATGCGCTCCTTCTGAGGTCGCTCGAATCGTATGCGCAACTTCGGTAGCCGTTTGGCTCAATTCCGCAATAGCTACGGCAATTTGCGTTGTTTGGACTTCTTGGCTAGCCACCCCCTGATTAAGCGATTCCCCTGCTTGAGCAATCGAAGCAGCATAGTTTTGCATTTTGTTAGAACTGCGCTGAATTTTGCCAATCGCCATTTCATAACTGTCCATAAAGCGATTAAAGACTTGGGCTAAAGGCGCGTATTCACTGCCAATTTCCACACGCACACGACGGGTCAAATTGCCGTCTTGAATAATCGAATGCATGGCATTTTGTAAATCTAATACCGCAGAGCTAGCACCATGCTCACTCACATTGAGACCGCGCTCTTCATCCTCTGGCGGCACACGCAGCCAGTTCATTTGCTTTAACAGCCAAAATAACAAGCAACCTAATCCAAATCCCCAAGCAAATACGCTAGCCACACCAATCAGTTGTACGATAAATTGATCACCTAAAGATTGGTTCACTAACTGGCTGGGATCTGCAAAAAATACCAGAATCAAGGTACCCCAAGCACCACCACACCCATGCGCAGCAACGACATTAATCGGGTCATCAATCTTTAAAACATGCAAGATGACGTGTTCCGCGGCAAAGGTCACCAAGCCTGCAGAAAAACCTATAGCAACTGCCCCAGAAGGCTCAACCACAGCACAGCCTGCGGTAATGGCTACCAAACCGCCCACGACACCATTGAGTAGCTTTTCAACTTGCACTTCACGGCGTTCATGTAAAAGTGCAGAAGTCACAAAGCAAGCCGCACCACCAGCGGCAGCCGCTAATAATGTATTCGCAATAATCGGGGCAATACTGGCATCGCCGGTTAAGGTGCTGCCGCCATTAAAACCAAACCAACCAAACCAAAGAATCAGCACCCCAACCACTGCCAATACTAAAGAATGACCATAAATAGGCTGGGCTTGACCTTGTGCGTTAAATCGATGTAAACGCGGCCCGATAATCCAAGCACCAGCCAAACCAACCCAACCGCCTAAAGAATGCACGACCGTTGAGCCAGCAAAATCTATCATGCCCATTTCTGCCAGCCAGCCTTCAGGGTGCCAAATCCAATGGCCAGAAATAGGATAAATAAAAGTGGTGAGTACAAAAGCAGCTGCCACATATGCCATAAACTTCATACGCTCAGCCACCGCACCAGAGACAATGGTCGCTGCAGTACCCGCAAAAGTCGCTTGGAAGACAAAACTGGCGTATAAGCTGGGATCTTCTGTATGCAAAAAGAATAGATTGCTCCCCCACCAACCACTGCTCGTGTCACCAAACATCAAACCATAGCCAATCGCCCAGAAAGATAAGACAGCGACAATAAAATCAGTGATATTTTTGATAGCGACATTAATCGTATTTTTTGCTTGAGTTAAGCCAGATTCAAGCGCAGTAAAACCGGCTTGCATCAGCATCACCATTGCAGCCGCCACCAGCATCCATACGAGATTTAAATGTTCCTGTACGACAGAGGCTTCCATCATTCATAGGCTCCTACCTAATCGGGGGCAAGCGATCTTCAGCAGACCGACTTCAGCGACCCAAAACACGGGGATTGCAGGCATTTATTCTTGTTATTAGGAAGGCCAGCACAGACAAGAAGGTATAGGCTTCACACTGGAGACAAGAAGTTAACAACCTAGTAAAACTAGCCAAAAGTATGCCTAAAAATCAATCTTTAAGGATTTTCGCCCTAGAAACCGAGTTTTTAAGTGAGATAGGCTCACACATAACTGCAACCTAAATACATGTATTTACGATCTTAGCACCTTGAATCAGAGTAGTATGGTATTCATCTCACATAAGGCCTTACCAAAAATGCACCAAATAAGAGCGCAACAACAAAAGTCTGCGCTTTATCAATGCATTAAACGCCAGTCTGAACCGCCTGCATCAAGTATTGCCAATGTTCTGGTGCCACTGGCTGCACAGAAAGACGCTGCCCTTTGGCAAGTAACGGCATCTTGGCAAGTTGCGCTTGTTGCTTCAGCCAGGGCAGAGGCAAAGGGCGTGCAAAGATTTCAACTAACTCCACCTCTACACACCACCAACGCGGGTTTTCTAGCGTTGATTTAGGATCAAAATATGGGCTTTGCGGATCAAATGCACTTTCATCGCGCACTTGCGTACGACACACACGGACGCTACCAACAATCGCTGGTGGTTTGCAATTAGAATGATAAAAAAAACCCAAATCCCCGACCTGCATTTGATCACGCATCAAATTACGTGCTTGATAATTACGCACCCCATCCCAAGGCTCACGTTGCTGCGGACACTGCGCCAGATCTTGGATTGAAAACTGATCTGGCTCAGATTTAAATAACCAATACGCCATAAATCTCTCTTATTTATTGCAGTTGCTGCGTCGTCAAACTTTTAATGTGTGTTTGGATGCTTTTGATCTGTAATGCATCACTTTCTATCCCTTGATAGTGAATCCGTGTTTGCAAGAATTGATATTGATTGATGGGGGCTTGGGTTGGGTGCCAATAACTTTGAATATAGATATCATCCCCCTGACAAATACGCTGGGATTGAGCACCACACACCCCATAATTATCAGAAAAATCGACCTGATAAAGCTGATCCACTTGTTGGCCATCAAAATAATATAGGCGAGTACTAAAATAACTTTCGCCTGCACCTAAATCACTCCAAGTGATCCAAGCCCCTTGGCGCTGTGCATCTAAAGACACCACATCCACAGGCAGTGCACTTGCAGTAAAACCTTCAATCGGCCACAAGCGGGTAAAATCTGCTGTTCTGACACTCCCCGCCCGCCGCGCTTCGCGCTTTAGGCGAGGGTTCTTGAGTCACCCCGAGAACCTTCCTGTTTCGTCACGCCTTCACTAGACAGT
>NZ_FNYH01000023.1 GCF_900108915.1 Allopseudospirillum japonicum | reverse complement strand
GCTAATAGGGTTGAGATCAGCACACCGGTCGAGGCGGTATCTTCATCGGTGGCGGTAAAGGCGTAAGGGCCACCGGATAGGGTGGGCGCATCATTGGTCTCTTCAATCACTTGCAACACAATATCATTACCATCACCACCATCAGTCAAAACTTTGAAGGCGAGACCAGAAGCCAAACCTGTCGATTTGACTGTGGTAAAGCTACCGGTGACGGTGTTGCTAATAGCTAGGTTATCAATAAGGGTGAAAGTGTCACCAAGATTGGCTGTGATATTGCTGGCATCAACTACTAGGGTGCCACCCAGATTGATATCCGTATCACTACCATCATCTCCCGGAATGACCGAACTGGTGCGGCCCGCATAGGCGACAGCATTAAAGGAGGCATTCGCACTTAGACTACCGTCGGTATCTGTAAAGGTACCCCCGACTAGAGTAGCGGTTGCAATATTCGGGTTTGCTGTATCAACTTGTAGCACAATATCACGGCCTAGGGATAGCACACGCACTTGGTTAGCCCCTAGGGTGCCACTGCTACCGGCAGCATTATTGATATCGTCCTGTAAGTTGAGAAGTGCTGAAAGCGTTCCATTATTGCTTGTATTATCACCTGTCACCGTAGCTGTATACTCAGTGCCTTCATAGGTAAAAGTGAAAGTATCACCCATACTGATGGCGGTTTCGATTCCTTCAAATGCCGTATAAGCGCCTTGGGCGGGAATTGCTGGTGTTTCTGTATCCGGACTCGCATCACCTCTGACTTTCAAGGCGTCAAAATTGTTGGAAAGCTTGAAAGCAAGGGTGCCATCGTTTGCCACAGACAAGGTTCCGGTACGGCCAGAGGCTTGTAAAATTCCTGCATTTACTGCTAAATCCCCAGAGATAGCAAGGTGTTCTATCACCAACTGACCATCACCAGTTTTTTCGAGACTCCCCTTGCCAACGCCACCGGTCAAACCCGACTCATCTGTGATGGAGCCGACCGTTTGATCGCCTGTAATCGTCCGTATCGCATCGGTACCAATACTGATAGTGACTGTATTGTTGCCTTGAATATAGAGAAATTCACCGGCCGCTTCACCATCACTGGCTATGTCTGTGCCTCCGATACCTCCGATGACACTACCACCAGCACCAAGTGCCCGAGTACCTGTGATGTTATCTTCAATGGTTAGGTGACCATCTTCGCGAATAAAGATGGCACCCCCGAGGCCGGCACCACCACCGCCGCCACCTCCTTTGAGTTCCTCATTGATCAGATTGCCACCACTGGCACCATCTCCTCCGCCAAGGCCACCTGCGCCACCTTTAGTAGGAGCGCCCGTCCACTCACCTCCGAGCCGATAGACACCGCCACCGCCACCGCCACCGCCGTAACCGCCGTAACCGCCATTGCCACCATTGCCACTGCTAAACTTACCGTCTGCATTACCGCCGCCGCCGCCGCCGCCACCAAACCCACCATCACCACCGTCACCACCACCTTTTAGGCGGTTACTCCAGAAGTTATCGTCGGGACCACTGAAGCCTTGGCCGTCATCGGTGCCACCGCCACCGCCGCCAAAGTCACCGCCGTCATTACCAGTTTGGCCGGTGACAAAGTTACCTGGAACTTCCCCATGTCCAGCAAAGAATTTTGTGGTACCGGCATTGTCACCACCGCCTGAGCCGCCCCCAGCAGGTACGGTAAGCCAGATGTAGTCGCCATTGGCATCCCGAACAGCCTGACCTGTAGTATCGATTAGAATGCGATCACCATGGGCATCGATTCCCATACTATCGATGTAGAGTGTGCTTGCATCATTAATCACTTTGACCAAGGGACGGGTTGTATTGGCTGAACTGCCGTAGTCGCTACGCTCAGTGACTTGTAGTGTGTAGCCATTAAATTGATTGTTGCTATCAAGGATAATCGGAGTACCTGTCGCATCGACCAAAATAGGCACATTTTCATGAAGCACAGTATTAGCGTCTGTATAGTTGATGGTGACTTGTCCGCCACCGGTCGCACCAGATTGTAAATCGGTCGTGTCATCTAGTGTCGCGCTTGCACCAGCTTCAGAAAAGATAGCACCGCCACCGCCGCCACCTTGATCTTCGCCATCCTCATTGTCATCACCCTTCCCACCGGCACCGCGCATGCCACCACCGCCACCGCCACCGGAACTGCCTGAGGCACCCGCTCCACCATCACCGCCTGTGGCAGAATAATCGGTTAGAATGACGTCGCGCAGTGTAAGAGAACCGTCATCATTGATGAAGACTGCCCCCCCGGCTCCCATGCCACCACCGCCACCGTTTTTACCACCGTCACCGCCCTCACCACCGCCATTTGCAATGGCGATACCCTCTAAGAGGACATCAGCGACATTAGAGGTACCATCAGCCGCATCACCAATCTCGTTCAAGTTATCGGGGTCACCGATAAAGAAGCCCCGCTCAACATCGGAGCCAGAAATTGTAATGTCCGCATTGCCATCGTTATCTCGGTCACCATCAATAGTGAGGTCCTTATCAATAACAATATGACCATTATCCGATAAAATGGTGATCGTCTGCCCGTCCAATGCGGCGGTGAATTCGATTCGATCCCCTGCACTTGCTAGTGCAATTGCTTCACGTAGCGATAAACCCGTGCCATCGGGGGTGCTTAGGGTTTCACTGCCATCGAACGCCTCATCAGCGGCAGTATCCACAATATGAGTTGCTGGACTAGGGTTGAGCGTTCCCGAAAAGCTAGGTACCGTTAGCGCAGACGATGTGATAGCACCCGTTTCTGCTTCTAAAATCCAGTCCCCACCTAGATGGCCTGCGCCTGTGAGATTATCCGAGGCGGCTACATTAGCCCCAGTTAATTTGGCAAAATGCTGGATGAAACTTTGATTAGCATCAGCAGCTACACGACACCCATAAAGCAAAATATCACCATCTTTCGCCAGTGCTTGCCCCCACTCAGTCAGAGTATCTTTATAAACATCGAGTGTATCCTGTGACCATTCTTTGCCACCAAGAAAAATCCGGCCTGGCGCACCGTGTGTGATGAGATGGAGAGAGGTAACTGCTTGATGCTGGATGAGAATATCACTGATCTGGCGTGCGGCATCTTGTATAGGATCAAGCACATAAGCCGCCATGTTTGGAGTAATCTTGTCTAGAATTTCGTGTAGATTATGAATCTGACTATCAATGATGACTACAGATCCAGTTATTTTTGCTGGTGTGTCATGTGTACTAGATGGCAACAATCCCGTCATGGCGGCTTCTCCCAATAAAAAAACAGAAAGACAAGAAACAAAAGAGGGGCACAAGTTACCCTATAATTTCAATAGGCACTGATGTTAGTGGGCGGCGTGTCCCTGGAGCTTGCAGATTGAATTGTGCAAGCCGCGCTCCTTGCGGAGTTTGGCGTTTCCAATAGACAAGCTCGCGTGATGCTTGCAAAGCACGCATTACCTTGGTTTGATGAAACAGCACCTGACGGGAAAGCGCACGGTTTGCCATAATCAAAACACAAGGGCCATCTAAACACTCTTCGTAGGTTAGCTCGCGTATATTGTCAATCCAAAGGCGAGCCGCTTCATGGCTGACAAGTGCCCAACCATAATAGCCAACAATTTGGCCATGGCTTTCAGTAAAAAAATAATGATTTCTTAAGATTTGACCTTTGAGCGTATCGACCCAAGTACCAAAACGGTATTGGCTAAAAGGCTCTGCCTGCGAAAGGAAAAGACAGGCAGCTCCTAGGGCTTGTAGAGGGTGACGATGACGAAAAATCTTTAGATCAGGATGATAAGTCATAAGGTAACTTCCAACGAACAAAGCGCTTTGTATACCTGTTTGGAGTAATCACAGTATCCAAAACATACAGTGGGAGGTATTGTACTTAGTATCCGGTAGGGCAGGTAGGTGTACTGTCAAACACATACCTCGATAGGTCGATGATCTTACCTGCGTCTGTGTGTCTGGGAAACTTTTGGCTCTTCGTTACTTTTTTTATTTTGCCTTTCCTAGCGGGTCTGTTTTCACTCCCTTGCCAGCGCTTGATTGATCGCTAAAAACTGCTGCACCTGATAATCCCGAAAACACTGATCCAGGTGGCGTTTTTCTGCCTGATAACGCTGGCAGGTTTTAAGGGCGAGGTTTGGGCTGGGGTTAAGCATGGCGGTAAGCCTTGTATCAGATACCGCTCTGTTGATTCGCTGCACCAAATCTGCGGGGATCTGTCCCTGTTGCAGTACTTGGGCGGCGGATTGAAACCTGTCCCGACAGGTGAGTACCAGCATATAGTCGTTGCCGACCTGCAGGCGTGGGGCTTCCCCTGCCACGATTGAGATCAAAGGGAAATAAGGGGCTAATGCCGGAAACAGGTAATTGGGGTAGATCTCAGCTTGCCAATAACTTTGTGCAATCTCCGCAAAGTGCTGATAATCCCTCACTGGCTCAAGGCCACTGTCGGCAAAGGGTAAAATCTCAACCGGGGGTTTGCTGGCATCCACGGTATCATTAGCGACATCCACATAGAGGCTGCCAAACAAAAAGGCGTTCTGAAAGTAGGTGTTGCGTAATATACCCCAAACCTGTCGTATCACCCCACCTTGCTGGGTAAAGTGGATCAAGGCCCGATACGCTTGTTGTTGATCCGAGGACAGGTTTTCAGGCTTCAGCTGTTGCAATC
Organism: Allopseudospirillum japonicum; assembly: GCF_900108915.1. Lineage (GTDB taxonomy): Bacteria > Pseudomonadota > Gammaproteobacteria > Pseudomonadales > Halomonadaceae > Pseudospirillum > Pseudospirillum japonicum. The sequence continues at coordinate 2,243 of NZ_FNYH01000023.1, read as the reverse complement.
GCTGCCCCACCGCCTGACTGATCTCCAGGCATTGCCCAAGAGGGTAAGGTTTACCTTGCTTGCTGGGCTGACGCTGCCTCAGGATAGGGTCAAGTTGCTGGCGCACCGCTTTCAGCAAGGCGGTCAGTTCTGTCTGTACGGGAATCAGCAACGCCTGGGTTAATTGCGCTTGCTGATCTGGCTGTAAAACAGCCGGTTCATTGGGTAGCAGTGTGCGTTCGCTAGCGATCATCTGTCGCTACCTCAAACCCGACAATCTGCCGCTCTGTTTTCGAGAACTCCACCCCAATCAGATGAATCGGCTGCTTCAGGTGGCGGTATTTATCGGCGTAGCCCTTGTCGATAATTTGCTGCAGGGCTTTGCCTTCCGGCACCTCTTCCACCACCTTGAATTCAAATAAAAATACCTGCTCATTAAACAGTACCGTCATATCGATCCGGCCCTTGTTTGTAATATCTTCCAGGCGTATATCCAGACCTAAGGCGGCGAAGTAGCTGTAAAACACGCTGGCGTAGTAGCCCTCATAGTTGGCAATGGGATTGCTGCGTTGCCAGTCGTAGGGGATGCTGGCAAACAGGGATTTAAGCAGTAGCTGCAAGCCGGTCACATCACCTTTGGCTAACAGGCGGTAGAGTTTGCCGGTGAATTGGTGCGGCAGGGACGGATTACCCATTAGCATCTCTAACAAAACCCCGTTCAGGCTAGCTTGCACTTCTTTGTTGGGGTATTTCAGGGTGTATTCGGTGAGCGCCCCCATACGGAACTGCTCAGCAATGGTGAGATAGCCGGTCTGAAACATCAGGGCTTCCGTGGGCATATCGTCTACATCAAAGCGGGAGATCAAGGTTTCCATGGTCACCAATTGGGACAGCTCTGGGGTAAAAGTCTGGCGTTTTTGCAGCAGATCGATCAGAAAGGTCGGGGTTCCGGTTTCAAACCAGAAGGCGCGGAACTCTCGTTCCTGAAACAACAGCAGTAGGTCAAAGGGGTTATAAACCGATTCCCCCAGCCAGTTATAGCCATTGTACCATTGGCGCACCTGATCCCGATCCAGCCCGTCAAGTTCAGAGGCAAATACCCGCTCAAGGTCGGCCTCGGTATAACCGCAAATGGCTGAATACTCAGGAGAGAGCGTAATGTCTCTTAAATTGTTTAAGCCGGAAAATAGGCTGACTTTGCTGAACTTGGAGACGCCAGTGAGAAACACAAAGCGCAGCAGCGCATCCTGCCCCTTAATAACAGAATAGAAGTTACGCAGTTCATCTCGCATCGCGCGGGCTTGGTCTGAGTGGGTCAAATTATCCAGTATCGGTTTATCGTATTCATCAATCAGGATGACGACTTTTTGCCCTCTTTGCTGATGGCTGTGGCGAATCAGTTCAATAAAGCGGCCAACAATGGAGTCGGTTGTATAGCTCAGCCCATTATTGTTTGCCTCATCATCCAGAATCTCCAGAATGCGACTTTGCAGCGCCTCAACAGAGTGGAGCACACCTTCGGCAAAGCTGATGCGTATCACTGGGTGCTTTTTCGACCAATCCCACTGCTGTTCAGCGGCTAGGCCCTTAAACAGCGGCTGATTGCCCTCAAACAGCTCTTTTAAGGTATCCAGAAACAGGCTTTTGCCAAAACGGCGCGGGCGGGATAAAAAGTAATAACCACTGGTGTCTGCCAGTTGGCAGGCGATAGGGGTTTTATCCACATAGTAGTAATCGCCCTCGCGGATTTTGGCGAAGGTTTGAATCCCGATGGGGAGCTTTTGTCGCTGCTCTGTCATGGTTAGCCTGCCTGAAAATTTTATCCGCCAATAAACACAAAACCCCTAGTCTTTGCAGACCAGAGGCTAAAGATTAAGTATAGAGATGCCTGATCCGCAGGAACAGACGGCTGAACACGCTTATTTACGCAGTTTTTACTAAACCCAAAAGTCCCAAGCTTGTACTGCCATTTGGGTCCCTTGGGTACTTTGATACTCCGCAGAGGCCAGTAATTGCTCGGCCAGGCCGGTTAGCGTTTCGCTGGATTGCCAAGCATCGACTTCTTGGGCGTGGGCTGCTCGTCCCAAAATTCCTTGGTAAAGTCCTTGAATCCAAGTGCTTTGATCGGGTGTTTGCTCAACAAGGCTCAGGGCTAAGATATCCACAGCTACTTGCGCAAGATCTGCACCTGCGTCAAGCTTTTGTGCCCACCATTGGAAGCCTTCTAGATCGGCTTGCCGCCCCAGCATCCCTTGATAAAAACC
>NZ_FNYH01000024.1 GCF_900108915.1 Allopseudospirillum japonicum | reverse complement strand
CTTGACGATAACCTACTTTCACATGGGGAGACCCCACACTATCATCGGCGCGACGCGGTTTCACTGCTGAGTTCGGCATGGATTCAGGTGGTTCACGCGGGCTATGGTCGTCAAGCAATTCGGTACGATAATGCCATCAGGCATTATCTTGATAACTCGGTCTGAAGAAGTAAAGGTACAAGGTAAGTATCCAAACTTTTTTGCTAATACTGTCTTTTAAAACGCTTTGGGTGTTATAGAGTCAAGCCTCACGGGTCATTAGTATCGGTTAGCTCAACGCCTCGCAGCGCTTCCACACCCGACCTATCAACCAGTTGGTCTTACTGGGCCCTTTAGGAGCTTAAAGCTCAGGGAGATCTTATCTTAAAGGAGGCTTCCCGCTTAGATGCTTTCAGCGGTTATCCCGTCCGAACTTAGCTACCGGGCAATGCTCTTGGCAGAACAACCCGAACACCAGAGGTTCGTTCACTCCGGTCCTCTCGTACTAGGAGCAACTCTTCTCAAATCTCCAACGTCCACGGCAGATAGGGACCGAACTGTCTCACGACGTTCTAAACCCAGCTCGCGTACCACTTTAAATGGCGAACAGCCATACCCTTGGGACCGACTTCAGCCCCAGGATGTGATGAGCCGACATCGAGGTGCCAAACACCGCCGTCGATGTGAACTCTTGGGCGGTATCAGCCTGTTATCCCCGGAGTACCTTTTATCCGTTGAGCGATGGCCCTTCCATACAGAACCACCGGATCACTAGAACCTGCTTTCGCACCTGTTCGACGTGTCTGTCTCACAGTCAAGCACCCTTATGCTCTTGCACTCATTGCATGATTTCCAACCATGCTGAGGGTACCTTCGCGCTCCTCCGTTACGCTTTGGGAGGAGACCGCCCCAGTCAAACTACCCACCACACAATGTCCTCGATCTGGATCACAGATCTGAGTTAGAACCTCAAGGTTGCCAGGGTGGTATTTCAAGGTTGGCTCCACAATCACTGGCGTGACTGCTTCTTAGCCTCCCACCTATCCTACACAAGCAACATCAAAGTCCACTGTGAAGCTATAGTAAAGGTTCACGGGGTCTTTCCGTCTAGCCGCGGATACACAGCATCTTCACTGCGATTTCAATTTCACTGAGTCTCGGGTGGAGACAGTGCCCCCATCATTACGCCATTCGTGCAGGTCGGAACTTACCCGACAAGGAATTTCGCTACCTTAGGACCGTTATAGTTACGGCCGCCGTTTACCGGGGCTTCGATCAAGAGCTTCGCTTGCGCTAACCCCATCAATTAACCTTCCGGCACCGGGCAGGCGTCACACCGTATACGTCCACTTACGTGTTTGCACAGTGCTGTGTTTTTAATAAACAGTTGCAGGGGCCTGGTATCTTCGACTGCTTCATGCTCCCGCCGCAGGGCGTTCACATTAATGCAGCGTGCCTTCTCCCGAAGTTACGGCACCATTTTGCCTAGTTCCTTCACCCGAGTTCTCTCAAGCGCCTTGGTCTTCTCGACCTGACCACCTGTGTCGGTTTGGGGTACGGTTACTTATTACCTGAAGCTTAGAGGCTTTTCTTGGAAGCGGGGCATCAACCACTTTAAAGCCGAAGCTTTATCGTCTCGCATCTCGGTTTGTGATTCCGGATTTGCCTAAAATCACGACCTACCTGCTTTTACGTGGATTACCATCACCACGCTGGCCTAGCCTTCTCCGTCCCCCCATCGCAGTAATAAGCAGTACGGGAATATTCACCCGTTTCCCATCGACTACGCTTTTCAGCCTCGCCTTAGGGGCCGACTCACCCTACCCTGATTAGCATGGGATAGGAACCCTTGGTCTTCCGGCGAGGGCGTTTTTCACGCCCTTTGTCGTTACTCATGTCAGCATTCGCACTTCTGATACCTCCAGCAGACTTTTCAATCCACCTTCACAGGCGTACAGAACGCTCCTCTACCGCGCATCCTAAGATGCACCCGCAGCTTCGGCACCTAGTTTAGCCCCGTTATATCTTCCGCGCAGGCCGACTCGACTAGTGAGCTATTACGCTTTCTTTAAAGGGTGGCTGCTTCTAAGCCAACCTCCTAGCTGTTTTAGCCTTCCCACATCGTTTCCCACTTAACTAGAATTTTGGGGCCTTAGCTGGCGGTCTGGGTTGTTTCCCTTTTCACGACGGACGTTAGCACCCGCCGTGTGTCTCCCGAGTAGTACTCATTGGTATTCGGAGTTTGCATGGGGTTGGTAAGTCGGGATGACCCCCTAGCCCAAACAGTGCTCTACCCCCAATGGTATTCGCTCGAGGCGCTACCTAAATAGCTTTCGAGGAGAACCAGCTATCTCCGAGCTTGATTAGCCTTTCACTCCGACCCACAGGTCATCCGAATCTTTTTCAACAGATCCCGGTTCGGTCCTCCAGTTGATGTTACTCAACCTTCAACCTGCCCATGGGTAGATCGCTCGGTTTCGGGTCTACATCCAGCGACTCGCGCCGGTTAGGACTCGCTTTCGCTACGGCTCCCCTATACGGTTAACCTCGCCACTGAATGTAAGTCGCTGACCCATTATACAAAAGGTACGCCGTCACAGAACATGTCTGCTCCGACTGCTTGTACGCATACGGTTTCAGGAGCTATTTCACTCCCCTCTCCGGGGTGCTTTTCACCTTTCCCTCACGGTACTGGTTCACTATCGGTCAGTCAGGAGTATTTAGCCTTGGAGGATGGTCCCCCCATATTCAAACAGGATTTCTCGTGTCCCGTCCTACTCATTTTCATGCAAAAAAGCTTGTCGTGTACGGGGCTATCACCCTCTACGGCCGTTCTTTCCAGAACCTTCCACTAAACTAATCTGCACTTTTGGGCTAATCCCCGTTCGCTCGCCGCTACTAAGGGAATCTCGGTTGATTTCTTTTCCTCTGGGTACTTAGATGTTTCAGTTCCCCAGGTGCGCCTCTTAATCCTATGTATTCAGATCAAGATACTGAGCAAGCTCAGTGGGTTTCCCCATTCGGACATCTTCGGATCAAAGCTTGTTTACCAGCTCCCCAAAGCTTTTCGCAGGTTTCCACGTCCTTCATCGCCTCTGACTGCCAAGGCATCCACCATATGCGCTTTATCACTTGACTCTATAACCCCAAAACGTCTCTAATCTCTAAGATCAAATCCGTCTCAAAATCGTATCAAGTATTAGACAAAGTTTCGCCGGATACTCATCGCTTGTGTGTATCCTTAATTACTTCTTGGTTTCAGACTTCGTTATCTTGTTAAAGAGCGTCCGTAGAAAATCTACAGAGGTAAAGACCGTCTTCATTAAAACGTCATCCTTACATCTGTATACTCTATACAGCTAAGATTGAGTGCGTGGTGGAGCTAAGCGGGATCGAACCGCTGACCTCCTGCGTGCAAGGCAGGCGCTCTCCCAGCTGAGCTATAGCCCCATCGTCTTTGGTAGGCCTGAGTGGACTTGAACCACCGACCTCACCCTTATCAGGGGTGCGCTCTAACCAGCTGAGCTACAAGCCTACAACAGTAAGGCCTCAAAGCCTACTCAATCTTCTCTACATATCAGGTAATTATAAGTGAGCACTTTGCCTAAACCGTGTCTCTATCGGTTAAGGAGGTGATCCAGCCGCAGGTTCCCCTACGGCTACCTTGTTACGACTTCACCCCAGTCATGAACCCCACCGTGGTAATCGTCCCCCTTGCGGTTAGACTAACTACTTCTGGTGAAGTCCACTCCCATGGTGTGACGGGCGGTGTGTACAAGGCCCGGGAACGTATTCACCGCGACATTCTGATTCGCGATTACTAGCGATTCCGACTTCATGGAGTCGAGTTGCAGACTCCAATCCGGACTACGATAAGTTTTCTGAGATTAGCTCCACCTCGCGGTCTTGCAACCCTCTGTACTTACCATTGTAGCACGTGTGTAGCCCTACTCGTAAGGGCCATGATGACTTGACGTCGTCCCCACCTTCCTCCGGTTTGTCACCGGCAGTCTCCTTAAAGTTCCCGGCATAACCCGCTGGCAAATAAGGATAAGGGTTGCGCTCGTTACGGGACTTAACCCAACATTTCACAACACGAGCTGACGACAGCCATGCAGCACCTGTCTCAGAGTTCCCGAAGGCACCTATCCATCTCTGGAAAGTTCTCTGGATGTCAAGAGTAGGTAAGGTTCTTCGCGTTGCATCGAATTAAACCACATGCTCCACCGCTTGTGCGGGCCCCCGTCAATTCATTTGAGTTTTAACCTTGCGGCCGTACTCCCCAGGCGGTCGACTTATCGCGTTAGCTGCGCCACTCCCAACTCAAGGTCGGCAACGGCTAGTCGACATCGTTTACAGCGTGGACTACCAGGGTATCTAATCCTGTTTGATCCCCACGCTTTCGCACCTCAGCGTCAGTAATAGTCCAGGTAGCCGCCTTCGCCACCGGTATTCCTTCCTATATCTACGCATTTCACCGCTACACAGGAAATTCTACTACCCTCTACCTTACTCTAGATAAGCAGTATCAGGTGCACGTCCTAGGTTGAGCCCAGGGCTTTCACATCTGACTGACCTATCCGCCTACGCGCGCTTTACGCCCAGTAATTCCGATTAACGCTCGCACCCTCCGTATTACCGCGGCTGCTGGCACGGAGTTAGCCGGTGCTTCTTCTGCAAGTAACGTCAATCCGCATGCCTATTAAGCATACGGCCTTCCTCCTTGCTGAAAGTGCTTTACAACCCGAAGGCCTTCTTCACACACGCGGCATGGCTGCATCAGGGTTCCCCCCATTGTGCAATATTCCCCACTGCTGCCTCCCGTAGGAGTCTGGGCCGTGTCTCAGTCCCAGTGTGGCTGATCATCCTCTCAGAACAGCTACGGATCGTCGCCTTGGTAGGCCTTTACCCTACCAACTAGCTAATCCGACATAGGCTCATCCAATAGCAGGAGCTAAAAGCCCCTTTTCCCCCGTAGGGCGTATGCGGTATTAATCAGAGTTTCCCCTGGCTATCCCCCTCTACTGGGCAGATTCCTATGCGTTACTCACCCGTCCGCCGCTCGCCGGCAAAGTAGCAAGCTACTCCCCGCTGCCGCTCGACTTGCATGTGTTAGGCCTGCCGCCAGCGTTCAATCTGAGCCATGATCAAACTCTTCAGTTTAAAATCATATAGTTCCTAAAGTGGAACCAAACTTGGCTCAAGGTCTAAACGTCTCGCTTATTGACGAGTCGCTTGCCTTGATTATCTTAGTGATAAGATCATCAGTCTAGGCAAGCGCCCACTTATAATTACCTGATTATGTTAAAGAGCAGTGCGATTCGTAAATCGCGTCAGAGGCAAGCATTCTACCTGATCCTCCAACCTTGTCAAGCCTTTATTTGTTCCAGAAACCTCAGTAGCGAACTCGTCGCTGCGTCTTGTTCTGTCCCTCGACTTGATGGCGCTCATTATAGCGCCTGAGTTTTTCGCGTCAATGTCTTTTTTATCAAACACTTAGCAAAAACCCACTAGGGCTAGTCTAGCCTA
>NZ_FNYH01000026.1 GCF_900108915.1 Allopseudospirillum japonicum | reverse complement strand
TCCGTGGTTTCTTCGGTGACTGTTTCGGTGGGATCTGTGGGGGGCGGGGTGACCGTACCGCCACCGCCACCTGTTGAAGGTGGTGTTTCATTCACATCCGTCACCGTGACGGTCAGTGTCTGAGTATCCGTACCGCCGTTACTGTCATCGGCCTGTACCTCCACCACATAGGTGTTATTACCGGCGGTATCCCCCTGATCCTGTGGATTTTCATAATCTGGGGCGGCTTTGAATGTTAGCGCCCCGCTATTAGCATCGATACTAAACAGGGTGCTGTCTGCTCCACCGCTAATGCTAAAAGCAAGGGTATCATCCTCAGCATCAGTGGCGGTTACCATGGTGACCGTGGTACTGTTTTCCGCAACATTAATTGCTGCAGTGTCGCCGCCGCTGTTGCTGGTAATCACAGGCGCGGCATTGCTGGAAACCACCACACTGGTATCGATATTGGCTGAGGTACCGCCATCACCATCGGTTAGGACAAAACGAACGGTACGGGTATTTTCAGTGGCTGTCGTGCTATCGAGATTTTCATAGGTGATATTACCCAAGAGTGCTGAAAGCGCTGCGGCTGTGGCATTCGTGTTGAGATCAACGGTTAGGTCTGTGCCACTGGTGCCGCCGGCCAGCGAACCTATGCTAGTGCCACCGTAAGTGACATCGCTACCGGACACACCGATCTGACCGGTTTCTGTGCCTTGGTTTCTGATCGAAAGCTTATCTTCCGCATTGACGCCATTATTGGTGATGCTGACGGTTAACGTGCCGGTATTAAAATCGGTGGAATCTGGGTCGGTGACGCTGACTGCCGTGCCCTGATCAATGACTAAGGCGTCCGAACCTATCAGATACGCCAGGCTGTTACCGGACAGCTCGCTGATGGTGGGGACATCGTTTTGCGGGGTAACAGTGATAGCAAAACTCTGCCCAGAAACTGGGGAAACACTATCTTCCCCGCCATCGGCTAGGCTAAAGCCCAAGGTATCACTGGTGGTTTCACCGCCATCGTGGGTGTATTTCAGGCGGCTGTTGTCGATATCGTCCTGAGTAAAGGTGCCGTTCAGCGCCAAGGCTTCGCCATCATCCTGAGTGCCACTGTTGTTAGCATCCAGCCAAAGGGTGCCCTTTGTGGTGGCGGTGGTGACGGTATAGGTCAAACCGCTTGCAGTATCGTCCGGGTCCGTGGCGTTCAACTGTGTGTTGCCAATAGTGATGGTGGCGGCTTCATCCAGGGTGACCCCGATATTGGTGGCCACGGTAGGCGCATCATTCACACTGGTGGCGGTGACGGTAATGGTGGAGGCCAGCCCAGTCTGATCGTTCGCATCCGTGGCGGTCACGCTGATGGTCCGATCCACCCCACCGACCTTATCCCCAGTCTGGGCAAAGTTGAGTTCCTTTAACAAGGCCAGATAGTTTTCTTTAGTGGCCGAGCCGGAAAGGCTGATTTCGCTGTCCGAGGTATAGCTAATCGTGATGCCGTTCACCGTTGCGTTATCAGCATGACTGCCAAGCTTTATCACATCGCCGGTTTGCGCGCCGTCACTAATCTGAATGCTCATGCTCTTCAGGTTGGCGTCATCATCAGTAATACTGGCAGCGGCATCTACCAAGGTCACTGGGGTATCGGTGTCATTTTCGGTATAGGTGGCAGTGGCGTTATTACCGCTTGCTGCCCCATTTAGGTCGATCTCAGGGGCGGACACCACATCCAGCGTCCAGGTATTAGCACTGGCTGCATTAGCATCACCGTCGTTGACGGTAAAACCAATGGTGGTATAAGCCGCACCCACGCCATCGGTTGCAGGGCGGTATTTTAATAAGCCTGCGCTGATATCCGTTGCGGTTACGGTATCGCTGGTACTCAACGCGGCTTCACTACCGTTTACCGTACCGTCACCATCGGTATCAACCCATAGCGTCCCTAAAGCAGGGGCGGTGCTGAGGGTGATCTGTTCCAGCGCATCCCCAGTATCCACATCGTTAAAACCGGTATCTGCGACCTGAATCGTCAGCGCGCTGTTTTTCTGCGCGGTCAGGGTTTTGTCTGTGCCGGAGGGGGCATCGTTCAGCGGATTAACCGTGAGGTTGGCGTTAATAGTCTCCGTTGAGAAGGCGGTGGCATCGCCATTGATAATGGTACTGGCAGTGCTGGTCGAACCATTACTGGATGCCGTGCCACTGCTACCATCCCAAGCGTAAAGCGTAAGTGAAGCGGTTTCGCCATTTTCACCATCGGGGTTATAACGCACATAAGTGCTATCACTTAGCAACAAAGAATTTGCACTGCCGACGGAGCCAAAATCAGTCCAGCTCGTGTTATCTGTAGAATACTGCCAAGTGCCGTTACCGGTTTGGGCACTGATGGCTGCCCCTAGGGTATCACCATCCATATCCGCAGCGGTCACACCGGCTAATAGGGTTGAGATCAGCACACCGGTCGAGGCGGTATCTTCATCGGTGGCGGTAAAGGCGTAAGGGCCACCGGATAGGGTGGGCGCATCATT
>NZ_FNYH01000025.1 GCF_900108915.1 Allopseudospirillum japonicum | reverse complement strand
GCCGAGTCTTTGGAAACGGTCACTGTGCTGGGTTCGCCGGGCAGTTCACGGCTCCAGCGAATGTCCAGCGGGGTTTTGCTCTTGGCCAGATACAGCTTGCCGTTCTGGTATTTAAAGGCCGAGCGGGTGAACTCCGCCGACTGGCGGTGCCGCTTGCTCTTGAATACCGGGTACTTGGCACGGCCCTCAAAGAAGTTTTTGAAGGCGGCTTGCTGGTGGCGAAGGCATTGCTGCAAGGGGACACACGACACCTCAGACAGGAACGCCAATTTAGGATCTTTTTTGATTTCGGTCAGTCGGGCGTTGGCAGCGACATAGCTGATCTTTTCCTGGCGCTGATAAAAGGCATCCGTACGCCAGCGCAGTATCGCGTTATAGATAAAACGCACACAGCCGAAGGTCTGGGCCAGCAGCTCAGTTTGTTCGGGCGTCGGGTAAAATCGATATTTATAGGCGCGTTTTGTCATGCGTCACATTTTAGCGTGACTTTTGTTAAGATAGCAACCCACTTAAAACGGAGGAGCGGGAACAGGGGCGGCTGACGCCGCCGCGCTATCCCTCCCCGCCCTAACAGGACGGGGTTTCCCGCGCAAAATTGATGAAATTTGCGCACATGTTAAAAACCATGGTCGATAAAGGGGGTTCTGACCTTTTTATTACCACGGGGATGCCCCCATCTATGAAACTTAACGGTCAATTAGTGAGTTTAATGGAGCAAGCTTTAACCCCTAAAATGGCGCACGACGTTGTTTTAGGAGTCATGACCCAAGAGCAGCGCGAAGAATTCCGTAAAACGAAAGAATGTAATTTTGCGATTAGCGCACCAGGGATTGGTCGTTTTCGTGTCAGTGCTTTTTATCAGCGCAATAACGTGGGGATGGTTTTACGAAAAATAGAATTTAATATTCCACGGTTAGAAACCTTGAATTTACCGCCGATTATCAATGAGCTTGCCATGACCAAACGTGGCTTAATTATGTTTGTCGGCGCAACCGGTACAGGGAAGTCCACCTCCTTGGCGGCCATGATTCAATACCGTAATGAAAATGCGCGTGGCCACATTATTTGTATTGAAGATCCCATTGAATTTATTCATCAACACAAAAAAAGCATTGTGACACAACGGGAAGTAGGCATAGATACAGACTCGTTTGAAGTCGCCCTTAAAAACACCCTACGCCAAGCACCGAATGTCATTATGATCGGCGAAGTACGCACACGTGAAACCATGGAATATGCGCTTGCTTTTGCAGAAACTGGGCATTTGTGTTTAGCCACTTTACATGCCAATAATGCCAACCAAGCTTTGGAACGCATTATCCACTTTTTCCCACCAGAACGTCATAACCAAGTGTGGATGGATTTGTCTCTTAATCTAAAATCTGTTGTTGCCCAGCAACTGATTCCGACCAAGGACGGTCAAGGCCGACGTGCTGCCATTGAAGTCATGCTCAACACCCCCCTAGTTGCCGATTTAATCCGTAAAGGGGAAGTGCATGAAATCAAAACCCTGATGAAAAAATCGCGTGAACTTGGCATGCAAACATTCGATCAAGCCTTGTTTGATCTTTTCAAAGGCGGCGAAATCAGCGAACGTGATGCTCTCGCGCACGCAGACTCACCGAATGATTTACGCTTAATGATTAAGCTCGGTGATAATCAAAATGGGCAAACAGCTTCACCTTATGCTGCTGAAGCTATGCAAAAAGCGGCCAGTCAATTTACCTTAAAAGAAGACTGATCGACAAAAACACAAATGCCCAAGTATCTGACTTGGGCATTCTGTAAGCGCAATTCTCAACACCTTACAGGCATGGCAAGCAAGCAGGCATTGAGTGAATGATTAGTGCATATATTGACCACCATTCACAGACAAGTTAGCACCTGTGATAAAGCTTGCTTCTTCTGCAGCGAGAAAGACAACTGTACGGGCAATGTCTTCAGGCGTACCAAAACGACCTACAGGAATCCCTTTACGGATCTTCTCACGAATTTCCTCGTCAATTTTCATAATCATATCGGTGGCGATATAACCTGGTGAAATAGTATTGACGGTAATTCCTTTGGAAGCCACTTCTTGTGCCAAGGCCTTAGTAAAACCATGCATACCCGCTTTTGCAGCAGAATAGTTGGTTTGTCCAAACTGGCCTTTTTCACCATTAATAGAAGAGATATTAATGATGCGACCAAACTTAGCTTCTAGCATGCCATCTAAACACGCTTTACTTGCATTGAAAACGCTATCTAAGTTGGTACGTAAAACTTGATCCCACTGCTCAAAACTCATTTTTTTCATCACACCATCACGTGTGATCCCTGCGTTGTTTACCAAAACACTCACAGGGCCATAAGTTTCGCAAATCTCTTGATAGCTTGCTTGGCAAGAAGCAAAGTCACCAACGTTTGCTTGCGAAATGCCAAAATCATAACCGGCTGCTTTTTGCTCTGCCTGCCATGCTAAAGCTTTCTCCTTATTGCTATATCCTGCAACAACTTGTAAGCCTTGATCAGCCAAAGCGCGGCAAATTCCTGTTCCGATTCCACCCGTTCCACCGGTTACCCACGCAATACGTTTGGCCATAAAACTTCTCCCTCAAAGTTTAGCTTTTAGATTTATGTAAGTTCGTATCTGCGAACGCAAGCATACAAATGCTTTTGATCCGCTTTATTATTATTTCAATGTATCCCTTTGAATTTATATCCTATTGACATCTTACCTGCCCTGACAGACGAGGTTTGACGCTCATTTTGATCAAAAAATGTGACATCAAGGTGAAACTTTATTTTTTATGTCCCGCACCTTTGCTTTTCTGACTCTTGAGTCACATTAGCTATACTGTATCATCTTTCTTGTGCTTTAGGTAATATGACTTTATGTTGACATCTTTTAGATTTGTAATTCTTAGACAAAGTCTGCGTAATACAAGGCAAACTAAGGCTTAGTAAATACTTTTTTGCAAAGATAATTTTTTTTTGATAAAAACCTTGACCCAACAGAAAAAATCCTTATAATGTGTTTCACGTTGATCAGGTGCGGGGTGGAGCAGCCTGGTAGCTCGTCGGGCTCATAACCCGAAGGTCGTCGGTTCAAATCCGGCCCCCGCTACCAACTAACTGATTAACAAAGAAAGCCGATTCCATATGGAGTCGGCTTTTTTTATGCACTTTTTTAAGATGTACAAGACCTTCCCTAAATCCCTAAATCCCTAAATCCCTAAATCCCTAAATCCCTAAATCCCTAAATCCCTAAATCCCTAAATCCCTAAATCGGTGAATCCTACATGACTGCTTGGTGCCAATAAAGCCTTGCTTGAACACGCACAGAACGTCAACGTCGTGTTATTAGCTTCCGTGAAAAGATTAATCAAGTCTTGTAAAAGTATCTGGTTGGATTGTCCTTGCAACTTGGTTTTTTAATTAGCATGCAAACGCAAAAAACCCCCAAGCAGATGCTTGAGGGTTTTTCTGTTAGGTACTTGACGATAACCTACTTTCACATGGGGAGACCCCACACTATCATCGGCGCGACGCGGTTTCACTGCTGAGTTCGGCATGGATTCAGGTGGTTCA
>NZ_FNYH01000028.1 GCF_900108915.1 Allopseudospirillum japonicum | reverse complement strand
GTAATTAGTCTTTTATCTGACTTAAAGCGCGAGAAGTTTTAACGGCTCTTTCACTTGGCGGTGTATTTTGATTTTCGATGTACTGCTTAACAACATCCAAACTCGCGCCACCACATGACACGACACAATAACTAGGCGACCAAAAGTGATTACCCCAAAGCATTGTCTTTATGCGCTCCCAATACTCACGCCTGAGCATATATGACGATTTTCCTTTGAGCTTACCAACCAAATTCGATACAGCTACTTTCGGGTGAATAGATACCATCAAATGAACATGATCATGCTCACCACCAAACTCTAAGAGTTCGCAATCCATTTGCTGACAAGTTTCCTCCATTATCTCTTTGGTTCTATCCAGCATCTCCTTGGTGAAAACACCTTTGCGATATTTAGTAACAAATACTAGATGTGCGTTATTCTTAAAAAGGCATCTTCTGCCAGTTCTCCACTCGTACATATTACCCACAGACTAGATTGACAGTTTGCCGTTAAGTGTAATAATAGTGACGACGAATAACAACCCATGGGGCTATCATGCTAACAGGCATCAAGCTACGCGCTCATCCTACATCGCATCAAAAACTGGTATTAAGCCAGTGGATGGGCTGTGCGCGTAGTATTTGGAATGCCAAAGTCGATGAGGAAAATTATTACCGTACTTTTGCGCGTAAATACTACCCCATAGGTACTTATGCCCCTATTGATCAGAAAGCATCACACTTTAAGTCGAAGGAATTAACCCCTTGGCTCTATCAATGCCCTAGTCAGATCATCAGAAATAGCGCAGTTAACTGGTATCGAACCTACCAGAAGTTCATCAAAGGCGTGTGTGGACGGCCAAAGCGCAAACGTAAGACCGATCGTGGCAGTATCCATCTAACCCGTGAGGTATTCCGCTTCGACCGCTGTGAAGATGGCAATTTACGCCTGTTCATCGGCACCAAGACTAATAATATGGGTTACTTATCCTTTAAGGCTCATCGCCCGTTTGAGATCCCAAACTCGCTTTATGTGCGAAAAGAGCGTGGTCAATATTATGTGTCTTTCTGCTATGAGAATGGCAAAAGTGAATGTGGGCGATCAAGTCGTGCGGAACACTTAGCCTTTTTGCAAGGTTCAACCAAAGAGTCTCTGGAAGAAAGCGTGATTGGTGTAGACCGTGGTGTCGCTATCCCTGTTCACGCGGGCTCAATGATGTTCGACTTCTGCGACAATCAGAAAAAGAACATGACCAAAGCTGATCGCTACATTAAGCGACTTCAACGCCAGTTAGCTCGCCAGCAAAAAGGCGCGAGTCGAAGAAATAAAACCAAGCATCGCATGGCTACGCACCATGCTAAAAAGGCGAATATCCGTAATGACTTTGCTCATAAGACAAGCCGCTCATTAGTCGATAGCAAGGCAAAGGTTATTGTATTTGAGGTGCTTAAAACCTCAATCATGACGCGCAAGCCAAAGGCTAGGAAGGACGAGCAAGGTCGATACATATCGAACAAAGCCAAGCAAAAGGCAGGACTAAACAAGTCTATCCTCAATGTTGGTTGGCACATCATAGAAACCTACACCCAATACAAGGCTTACCAAGCAGGCAAAGCCGTATTCAAAGTCAATGCAGCCTACACCAGTCAGGAGTGTGCCAAGTGCGATCACACTCACCCCGATAACCGAAAATCACAAGCAGTTTTTGTGTGCGGTCACTGTGGCAATACTGACAATGCGGATAACAACGCATCATTGGTCATTAAGAAACGGGCTATAAATCTAATTTTAGACACTGGAACGGTGTTGTCTGACGATGGGGTTTTACAACTCAAGTCAGATAGTGGACGTGGAGGCAATCGTAAGACTAGCCGAGCCAAAAGCTCGACTAGCGGTGTCCAACGAAGCGTCAAAAAAGAAAAGTTAGCGGCTTAGGCCGTTATCTTGGAAGCTCGCTGCTTTAGCTGCGAGTAGTTCACAT
>NZ_FNYH01000029.1 GCF_900108915.1 Allopseudospirillum japonicum | reverse complement strand
GGCGAGGGTTCTTGAGTCACCCCGAGAACCTTCCTGTTTCGTCACGCCTTCACTAGACAGTGGCTTAGGCCGCTGTCCCCGCTCCAGTCGCTCCACAGGCGAACCCCGCCAGCCCGGCGGTTTGGATATTTTTGGCCGCATTGATGTCGCGGTCAATGGGCAGGCCACACCTTTCACAGTGCCAATGGCGCTGCGACAACGGCAGCTTCTCGATCTTGTGTCCGCAGCCATGACACAGCTTGCTGCTGGGAAGCCATTGGCTGACTTTCACCAGCTGCCGCCCCGCCCAGGCAGCTTTGTATTCCAGCTGGCGAATGAACTCGCCCCAGCCTGCATCACTGATGGCCTTGGATAAACGACGGTTCTTGAGCATGCCGGTGATGTTCAGTGACTCGACACACAGCACTTGGTTTTCGTTAACGAGCGTGCGGGTCGCTTTATGGAGGGCATCGCGGCGGCAATCCGCAACTTTGACATGCAGCCGCGCTATTTTCCGGCGCAGCTTGTTTCGGTTGTTTGAGCCTTTTTTCTTCTTCGACAAGCGGCGTTGCAGGTACGCCAGCTTAGCCTCATAGCGTTTCAGATGGCGTGGATTAGCGTATTTTGCGCCCTCGCTGGTAATGAACAGATCTGTTAGCCCCAGATCAATACCCACTGTTCTGGGTGTGATCGGCAGTGCTTCCGGTGTGAATTCACACAAACAGCTGATAAAGTAGCGTCCGGCCCGGTCGCGTGAAAGCGTGATGCTGGAAGGCTCGACAGGCAGTGGACGGCTCCAGCGGATGGGGAGTGGTATCCGGGTCTTGGCCATCGTGATTTCGCCATCCCGATAGCGAAACGCAGCCTTGGTCAGGCGGATCGACTGCCGGGCGTCTTTACGCTTGAAGCGCGGATAACGCGCCTTGAGTTTCGGGTTGAAGAAGTTGTCGAAAGCCGCTTTCTGGTCACGCAGAGTTTGTTGCAGAATAACGCTGGAGACCTCGCACAACCAAGGGTATTCCGCTTTGAGTGTGACCAGCCGCTTTTCTGCTGCCGAGTGTGATATTGACTCGCCGCGTTGCTGATACGCCTCGGTGCGATAGGCCAGGGTGTTGTTCCAGACAAATCGAGCACAGCCGAAAGACTGCGCCAGAAGCGCCGCCTGTTCGGCAGTGGGATAAAACCGCTCTTTGTAGGCTCGTTTTGTCATGCTGGATAAATTAGCAGCTCAGCGAGATCCTGGCAAGAGGGCACCGCTACGCGGTGCG